>NZ_AUBA01000001.1 GCF_000429005.1 Novosphingobium acidiphilum DSM 19966
GTTTTCTTTGCCAAAGCCCAGACGCTTGCCGATCATCAGACAGCCGACCATGCCGGCGATCCCGGCGTTGATATGCACCACGGTGCCACCGGCAAAATCCAGCGCGCCCCAATGGTTCAACAGGCCCGCCTCGTTCGGGCTGTCCTTCATGAAATCGGGCCCGCCCCAGTACCACACCATGTGGGCGATCGGGTAATAGGCCAGCAACGACCACAGCACGGTGAACACGATCAACGGCGAAAATTTCACGCGTTCGGCAAACGATCCGACGATCAGCGCGGGCGTGATCATCGCAAAGGTCATCTGGAACACGAAATAGGCCAGTTCGGGCACATAGACGTTGTTCGAAAACGTGGTTGCCGCGGTGCTGGCGTCGATCCCGCGCATCAGCGCCTTGGAAAATCCGCCGATATAAGGCGTCAGGCCCGGGGTCATGCCGGTGGTAAACGCCAGTGAATAGCCGACCGTGGCCCACAGCAATCCGCACACCGACACGATCATGAACACCTGCATCAGCACGCTGAGCATGTTCTTGGTGCGCACCAGCCCGCCGTAAAACAGCGCCAGGCCAGGCACGCTCATCATCAGCACCAGCGCCGACGACAGCAGCAGCCAGGCGGTATCGCCCTTGTTGATCATCAGCGCCTGGTGCGCAGCGTCCGGCGCCTTGATCAATGCGGTTTGCGCGAAAGTCGAGGTGGCAAAACCGAGTGCCAGGCTCGATGCAGCGATACAGCTGCCAAATTTGCGGATCATTGCAGATTTCCTCCAAAGGCTGACACCGGTCATAGCGCGGCGTCCCCGGTCTCGCCGGTGCGGATGCGGGTGGCGCCGGCCAGGTCCAAGACAAACACCTTGCCGTCACCGATCGCGCCGCTGCCCGCGGCGTGCTGGATCGTTTCGACCACTTGCGCGGCCATGTCGTCGCTGATGGCGATTTCGATCTTCACCTTGGGCAGCAAGTTGGTGGTGTATTCGGCACCGCGATAGATTTCGGTTTGCCCTTTTTGCCGACCAAAGCCCTTGACCTCGGAAACCGTCATGCCCGCGACGCCCAGGGCGCCAAGAGCTTCACGGACCTCGGTGAGCTTGAACGGCTTGATGACGGCGATGACGTATTTCATCCCTACCCCTTTCTAGCCAATCGGCCGTGCGACCGATCCTATTTGGTTAAGCAATTTTTGTGCCGTTTTGGAACTGCATCAGAAATTCAACGAATTTTTAAATGCGATTAACCAAAAGTAACAAATTTGCCGAAGGAGTTTGCGAGAAAATTGCGCAGTTGCCCAATTTATGAGCAGATGCCGCGGGTGCCCGTCGCATCAAAAAGGGCGCCCGAACCGGTGGTTCGGACGCCCTTCGCGCGGCGCCTGTGCGGACGCCAGAGACTTATGCGCTATAGTACATGTCGAATTCGACCGCCGAAGGGGTCGTTTCCCAGCGCGACACTTCGGGCCATTTCAGTTCGATATAGGCTTCGATCTGGTCCTTGGTGAAGACCCCGCCATCCAGCAGGAAGTCGTGGTCGGCCACCAGACTGTCGAGCGCTTCGCGCAGCGATCCGCAAACCGTCGGCACCAGCGACAGTTCTTCGGGCGGCAGATCGTACAGGTTCTTGTCCATGGCTTCGCCCGGGTGGATCTTGTTCTTGATCCCGTCGAGGCCGGCCATCAGCAGCGCGGAATACGCCAGGTAAGGATTGGCCATCGCATCGGGGAACCGGAATTCCACGCGCTTGGCCTTGGCGCCCGCGCCATAGGGAATGCGGCACGAAGCCGAACGGTTGCGCGCCGAATAGGCGAGCAGCACCGGCGCTTCGAACCCTGGCACCAGCCGCTTGTAGCTGTTGGTGGTGGGGTTGGTGAACGCGTTCAGCGCCTTGGCATGCTTGATCACGCCGCCGATGAAATACAGGCACATGTCCGACAGGCCGGCATAGCCGTTGCCGGCAAACAGCGGCTTGCCGCTGTCCCAGATCGAAATGTGGGTGTGCATGCCCGACCCGTTGTCGGCCTTGATCGGCTTGGGCATGAACGTCGCGGTCTTGCCATAGGCGGCGGCGACCTGGTGGACGACATACTTGTAGATCTGCATGCGGTCGGCGGTCTGCACCAGCGTGCCGAAGGTCAGGCCCAGTTCGTGCTGCGCCGCAGCGACTTCGTGGTGGTGCTTGTCGCAGGGCAGGCCCATGTCGATCATCGTGCGCACCATTTCGGCGCGGATGTCGACCAGGCTGTCGACCGGTGCAACCGGGAAATAGCCACCCTTGGCGCGCGGACGGTGGGCCAGGTTGCCGGCTTCATACGTGCGGTTGGTGTTGGTCGGCAGTTCGATGTCGTCGATGCGGAAACCGTTGCCGTCATAGCCGTCGTAAAACTTCACGTCGTCGAACACGAAGAATTCGGCTTCGGGGCCGACATAGACGGTGTCGCCGATGCCGGTCGATTTCAGATAGGCTTCGGCGCGCTTGGCGGTCGAACGCGGATCGCGCGAATAGAGTTCGCCGGTCGAGGGCTCGACGATGTCGCAATTGATGATCAGCATCGGCGAAGCCGAGAACGGATCGACATAGACCGAATCAAGGTCGGGCTTGAGGATCATGTCGGATTCGTTGATCGCCTTCCAGCCTTCGATCGACGAACCGTCGAACATCAGGCCGTTTTCCAGTTCATCTTCACCCAGAACCGATGCGACCATGGTCAGATGCTGCCACTTGCCCTTGGGGTCGGTGAACCGCAGATCGACCCATTCGATCTCTTCGTCCTTGATCTGGGCGACAATGTCCTTAGCTGCTGCCATTGCTGGTCCTTCTTGAGTTGCCCGACAAGTCGGGGCTGTCACATGAATGTGGTGATGGTCGTCTTAAACTGGACTTGCCCGATGCCGGGCCGGTCAGATCGCGTCGTCGTCGCGTTCGCCGGTGCGGATGCGCAGTGCGCTTTCAACGGGAATTACGAAAATCTTGCCGTCGCCGATGCGACCGGTCTGTGCCGCATTGGCAATCGCCTCGACCACGCGGTCGACCAGCGCGTCGGGCACGACCACCTCAAGCTTGACCTTGGGCAGGAAGTCGACGACATATTCGGCGCCGCGATACAGTTCGGTATGGCCTTTCTGGCGCCCGAAACCCTTGGCCTCGGTCACGGTGATGCCAGAGGCACCCACTTCGTGCAGGGCTTCCTTCACTTCATCCAGTTTGAAGGGTTTGATGATCGCTTCGATCTTCTTCACTCGATCTGACCCCCGAAGGCCGATCCGGATTGCGCCTGCGGGGTGCATCCGGACCTGGCGTTATCTGCCCATGGCACGATCATCGCATGCGGTTTTACCGGGCGAAAGATCGCACGCGGTTTTGCTGCGCGAAGAATCGTGTCTTCTTCAAGTCATTGTTCCTAGGCCATCACCGAACGTCGCGAAAGCCGCAAATTCACCTAACGGGCAAGAAAAGAAGACAAGTTGTGCGCCGGGCATTGCGCAAATTGCGTGCGCATGTTGCAAAACTGCGCATTGTTTGTGCAGTTGCTGATTATAAATTAAGCACGCCGGCTTGTCACGCGTATGGCGGCTGATGGCGGCCAAGCGGACTGGCCGTGAAGATCTCGACACCGGTTTCGGTGATGCCGATCGAATGTTCGAATTGCGCCGACAGCGAACGATCGCGCGTGACCGCCGTCCACCCGTCGTCAAGGATCTTGCACCCGGGCTTGCCCAGATTGATCATCGGTTCGATTGTAAAGATCATGCCGGGGCGCAGTTCGGGGCCGGTGCCGGCCTTGCCCGCGTGCACCACTTCGGGGGCATCGTGGAACAGCCGTCCGACGCCATGGCCGCAAAATTCGCGCACCACGCCATAACGCTGGCGTTCGGCATGGGCCTGGATCGCCGCGCCGATATCGCCCAGCCGCCCGCCGGGGCGCGCCGCCTCGATCCCCAGCATCAGGCATTCATACGTCACGTCGACCAGCCGCCGCGCCTTGAGCGGCACATCGCCAACCAGAAACATCCGGCTGCTATCGCCGTGCCAGCCATCGAGCAGCGGGGTCACGTCGATGTTGACGATATCGCCATCGCGCAAAGTCTTGTCCGAGGGAATGCCGTGGCACACCACATGGTTGATCGAGATGCAGCACGAATGGCTGTACCCGCGATACCCCAGCGTGGCCGGTATCGCGCCCGCCGCAAGGGTCATGTCGCGCACCACCGCATCCAGATCGGCGGTCACCGCGCCCGGAACCACCAGCGGTGCCAGCGCGTCAAGGATTTCGGCAGCAAGGCGCCCTGCCTTGCGCATGCCGTCAAACCCGGCCGGGCCGTGCAGTTTGATCGTGCCGTCACGCGGCTGGATATCGGTTTCGTCGGCGATTACATAGTCGGTCATGGTGACCATGTAGCGATTGTCACGCGATCTGGCGAGAGGGGGCGATTGCACTTTCCTGTTGCATGGGGTTAGACCGCAGTGATGAGTGACCGGCACGCAGTGATCCAGCCCGACCGCGGGCAAAAGGCAATTTCGATCCATCCGGTGGACAAGGCGGGGCTTGATGCGCTGCTTGCATCGCTGGCCGAAGGACAACGCGCGGCATTGTCCGCGCAGAAATTCGAGGCCGCACCGGGTGAGGTGGCGATCGTGCCCGATGGGCAGGGCTGGTTCGCGCTGGCCGCGATCGAACCGCGCGAGGCGCTGGGCACATGGTGTCTGGCCCGGCTGGCCGAAACCCTGCCCGGCGGGACCTATCGCATCGTTGCCCATGCAGGCCAGCCTGCGGTACCCCGCCTGGCCGCCGCGCTGGTCGGCTGGGCCGCTGCGCATTACCGGTTCGATCGCTACAAGACCGACGGCGCCGGTTCCGAGCCGCGCGTGCTGCTGTGCACCGAGGTGCGCGCGATTAACCCGGCCCTGGCCGAAGCCGGCGCGATCGCCCTCGTGCGCGATCTGGTCAACACGCCGGCCGAAGACATGGGCCCGGCGCAGCTGGAAACCGAGGCGCGCGCGATGGCGCGCACGTTCGGCGCCGAAATCCATGTCGTGACCGGCGATGTGCTGGAACGCGATTATCCGATGATCCACGCGGTCGGCCGGGCGGCATCGCGCCACCACGCGCCGCGCCTGATCGAGATCGAATGGGGCGATCCGCGCCATCCGCGCGTGGCCATTGTCGGCAAAGGCGTGTGCTTTGACAGCGGCGGGCTGGATCTCAAGCCCAGTTCGGGCATGGCGCTGATGAAAAAGGACATGGGCGGCGCGGCGCATGCGCTGGCGCTGGCGCGGCTGGTGATGGAACACGCGCTGCCGGTGCGGATGCACGTGCTGGTGCCTGCCGTGGAAAACGCGGTGGCGGGCAATGCCATGCGCCCGGGCGACATCCTGCGGTCGCGTGAAGGTCTGTCCATCGAGATCACCAACACCGATGCCGAAGGCCGGCTGGTGCTGGGCGATGCGCTGACCCGTGCCTGCGAGACGACGCCGGCACTGCTGATCGATTTTGCCACGCTGACCGGGGCTGCGCGCGTTGCGCTGGGCCCCGACCTGCCGGCGATGTTTGCGCGCCACGATGCAACCGCTGCTGCGCTGATCAGCGCCGGGCTGGAACGCGACGATCCGGTGTGGCGCATGCCGTTGCACGACGGGTATCGCGAATATCTGAAGTCGGATGTGGCCGACATGGTCAACAGCCATGCCAACGGCTTTGCCGGGGCCACAGTCGGCGCGCTGTTCCTTGACCGGTTTGTCGATGCGGGCATCGACTGGGTGCATTACGACACCTTTGCCTGGCGCCCGGTGGCCAAGCCGGGGCGGCCCAAAGGCGGTGAAGCGCTTGGCTTGCGCGCGGCATGGGGCCTGTTGCTGGCACGTTATGGCGGGGTTTGACTTGAACGGCGCCGGCAATTCCCCTACGCGGCGCGCTTTGCCGTTGCGGGACACCGGACCCTTGAGCGTTGACCTTTTGCCTTATGATCCATCGCTCGCGCTGACCGAACGCGACTTTGCCCTGTCGCGGCCGTCCGAGGCGTTTGATCCGCTGCATCGACCGGTGCGCGGCGATCTTGCCCATATCCGCTGTGCCGGCCGTATTTTCGTGCCGCACTATGCCGTGCCGATGCCGCACCGGTTGCTGGCAGCGGCCGATCTGTTGCGCGCCGGCCGTGCCGATGGCGAAGTCCTGTTCAGTCTGCTGCAAGGCACGCTGTTCAACGTGCTCGACATGGCCGGTGGCTGGGCCTGGGGTCAGGTCGGCGAAGACGGGCTGGTCGGTTATCTGCCCATGGCAACCCTGGCGGCAACATGACCACAACGGTGTTCATCGACGGGGCGGCGGGCACGACCGGGCTGGAAATCGCCGCGCGGCTGGAAGGGCGCAGCGAATTTGCGCTGATCACGCTGACCGATGACCGGCGCAAGGATGCCATGGCCCGGGCCGAGGCGCTGAACGATGCCGACGTGGTGATCCTGTGCCTGCCCGACGATGCCGCGCGCGAGGCGGTCGGACTGATCGCCAATGATCGCACACGCGTGATCGATGCTTCGACCGCACATCGCGTGGCCGATGGCTGGACTTATGGTTTTCCCGAAATTGTCGGCCGCGATGCTGTCGCCGCGGCAACCCGCATCGCCAATCCGGGCTGTTACCCGACCGGGTTCATCGCGCTGATCGCGCCGCTGGTGCGGGCAGGGCTGCTGCCGGTGGCCTGGCCCTACAACTGCCATGCGGTTTCGGGCTATTCGGGCGGAGGCAAAGCGCTGATCGATCGGTTTGCGCGCGAACCGGGCATCGCGTGGCGTGGCTATGCGCTGGATTTCGGGCACAAGCATGTGCCCGAAATGCAGGCCTATGCCCACCTGGCCATCGCGCCGCTGTTTGCACCCGCAGTGGTGCCGGCCTATCGCGGCATGGTGGTCGAAGTGCCGCTGCCGATCGAGATCATCCCCGGCGCGCCCGATGCGGCGCGGCTGCGCGAAGCGCTGGCGGCATTTTATGCCGGGTCAGCCGTGGTGACGGTGGCGCAAACTGCGCCGGAAAGCGGTGAAATCGTGCTGCGCGAAGGCGTGGCGCCGTGGGATGGGATGCGCCTGCACGTGATCGGCAGCGAGGATGGCCGCCAGGCCCGCCTGGTGGCCGAACTCGACAATCTGGGCAAGGGCGCCAGCGGTGCCGCGGTGCAAAGCCTGAACCTGATCAGCGGGCTGCCCGAAACGGCGGGACTGTCGCTCTAGCCCGCCTAGACCCCTTCCAGCGCGTAACCTGCCGAACGCACCGTGCGCACCGGATCCGGCGCGCCGGGAATGGCGATTGCCTGGCGCAGGCGGCGGATATGCACATCGACCGTGCGCAGTTCGATATCGCTGCCGCTGCCCCACACGGCATCGAGCAGTTGCCCCCGCGAAAACACCCGCCCCGGGTGTTCCATGAAATGGCGCAGCAGGCGGAATTCGGTCGGGCCGATCTTGATCTGTTCGCCCTGGCGGCTGACCCGGTGGGCGGTGGGATCGAGCGACAGATCGCCCACGGTAATCGTCTCACCCGCCAGCGCCGGCCGCACGCGGCGCAGCACCGCGCCGACACGCGCGATCAGTTCGCGCGGTGAAAACGGCTTGGTAACATAATCATCGGCGCCGATTTCCAGGCCGCGCACGCGATCATCCTCGTCGCTGCGCGCGGTCAGCATGATGATCGGCACATGCGCGGTTGCCTTTTGCCGGCGCAGACGGCGGCAGACTTCGATCCCGCTGGTCCCGCCGATCATCCAGTCGAGCAGAACCAGATCGGGCGTGTCTTCGGCGGCCAGCAACAGCGCTTCATCACCATCATCGGTGGTGCGCACGTCATAGCCTTCACCGCGAAACCGGTATTCGACCAGTTCCGCCAGCGCGGTGTCATCCTCGACCAGAAGCAGCTTGGGCGCGGACATCGGATGTTCCCTTCAACCCGGGGCAGCGCGCCCCGCAGGCCCTTCGCAGACACGAGCAATGTTACGGTGTCATGACGACGGTTTCAGGCGGGTGGCGGCACGTCCTCGCGTTCGGGCAGATAGGTCCCGGTTGCGGCAAAGTGTACCATTTCGGCAATGTTGGTGGCGTGGTCGCCGATCCGTTCGATATTGCGCGCTACAAACATCAGCTGCGCAACGCTGCTGATCGTGGCCGGGTTCTCGACCATGTATGACACAAAATTGCGAAACACGCTGTCGTAAAAGGCATCGACCTTGGCATCGCGCTGGACAATTTCGGCGGCAGCGACGGGGTCCCGCGCGGCATAGGCGGTCAGCACGTCATGCACCATGTCGCCGGCCAGTTCGTTCATCATCGGCAGCAGGGTCAGGGGTTCGAACCGTTTGCGCCCTTCGATATGACCAACGCGTTTGGCAATATTCTTGGCATAATCGCCGATCCGCTCGATCACGCCTGCAATCTTGAGTGCGGCAATCACTTCGCGCAAGTCGTCGGCCATCGGCGCACGCAGGGCAAGCACGCGCACCGACAGGCGGTCAACCTCGCTTTCCAGAAGATCGATGCGGCGGTCGCGCGCAATCACGCCTGCGGCCAGATCCTCGTCGCCATTGACCAGCGCCTCCATCGCCTCGGCAATCGACAGTTCGGCCAGGCCGCCCATTTCGGCGACCAGGCCGCGCAGCCGGGTCATGTCTTCATCGAAGGCTTTGACGGTGTGTTCGGCAACCATGGGGCGGTCGATCTCCTGCGCGGGTGTCGCTGGCAAAGTGTTGCGGTGTTTTGACAGATTCGTGAAGCGGCTCGCCCGGTTTGTGATGCGCGTGGAACGGCGGTTTGACGCAATATCTGTTGGTAAGCCGGTGTCAGGCCGTCGCGCGGTCGGGTTGTGCGGCCAGGCCGGGCAGCGGCGAGGCGGCGACAATGCCAAGCCGGATGGTCACGGTGGTGCCGATGCCCAGGCGGCTGGAAATATCCAGCCGCCCGCGGTGGCGCTCGACGATGTGTTTGACAATGGCCAGGCCCAGGCCCGTGCCACCGGCCGCGCGGCTGCGGCCCGGATCCGTGCGATAGAACCGGCGGGTCAGGTGCGGGATGTGGTCGGCATGAATGCCTTCGCCATGGTCGGTCACGCTCAGCACGGCTTCATTGCCGATGCGCACCACGCGCAATTCCACCGCGCGGGCCGGATCGGAATATTTCATCGAATTGTCGACCAGATTGCGGATCACCTGGTCCAGCTGCTGCCGGTCGCCCTGCACCAGCACATCTTCTGCCTCGACCAGGATGCGGTCTTCGCCCGAGGTTGCGGCAACTTCGCCTCCGATCGAGGCGGCCATCTGCCCCAGATCGATATGATCGCGCGGCAGGTCGTGTTTTTCCGCCTCGATCCGCGACAGCGACATCAGATCCTCGACCAGGTGCTGCAACCGCTTGGCCTCGCGCAGGACGGTGTTGTGAAACCGCGCGGTGGTTGCCGCATCGATCCGCGCATCGGGATCGGCCAGGGTTTCGATATAACCGATGATCGACGCCAGCGGCGTGCGCAATTCATGGCTGGCATTGGCGACAAAATCGGTGTGCGCGCGGCTGATATCGGCCTCTGCCGTGCGATCGACCAGCTCGATCAGCGAAAAGCGATCGTCCACCGCGACCCGGCGCACCTGCCAGATGCTGCGTGGTCCGGTCAGTCCGCGCACTGTCACGCTGCCTTCGCGCGTGTCGAGCAGGGTAATCGCCTCGGGATGGCGCAGTGCGACGCGCGCGTCCTGGCCGATGATATGCCCGCCCAGCTCGTCGCGCGCGGCAGCATTGGCAGCCGCAATGCGCTGTCCATCCAGCATCATCACCGGCACGCCAAACGGCTCGATCAGGTCGATCATCGCCTGGCGCGACATTGCCGGTTCTTCGGCCACCCGCACCTCGACCGTGCGTTCGGGCCGCGCCAGCCACAACGTGCCCAGCCACAGCACCAGCACGATGCCGGCGGTGATCAGTCCGGCGCCCGCCAGGGCCATGCCGGCGGTGGCCAGAACCGCCAGCGCGGTGCCGGTCCAGGGCAGTCGGGGGGAAGGGGGTGCGGCGTGGATTGTCATGGCATCACGATCATTACAGGTGATCCCGCGTGGTACCAGTGCTTCATGACCGTATCGAGGCACGTTGCCGAATTGCAATCAAAGCCCGGCGCGCAAACCCATGGCAAGACACACAATTGCCGCGATCAGGGCGATGCTGGAAACCACGCCCCACGACACCAGCGAAACCTTGTCGAGGTCGGTCCGGCGGATCTGTCGCTGATCGCGCACGATGCCAAAGATCGCGATCAGCCCGGCAATCGCCGCGATGACCAGAAAGGGATGTCCGGCGATGGTGGTTTGCATATCCATGGTGGCGTGCCGCTGGGCCTCAAAAGGCGAATGGTGACCCCTACGGGAATCGAACCCGTGTTTCAGCCGTGAAAGGGCCGCGTCCTAACCGCTAGACGAAGGGGCCAAAATGGCGTGCCAATGCTGGTACCGCTGACCGGGCCGGCCATCGAACCGGACAGACAGATGGTGACCCCTACGGGAATCGAACCCGTGTTTCAGCCGTGAAAGGGCCGCGTCCTAACCGCTAGACGAAGGGGCCAAAGCGCGTGGCGCCGTTGGGCAGGCCGCGCCTCTATTGGCTCTGTTCTGGCGCGTCAACCCCAATTTGACAGCAACTGTCATCACTGTGCGCGGCCGCCCCGAGGGGTATGGTCAATCGGCGAACGCCGCATCCTCGACATGCAGTTCGGCGGCCGGCCGGCTGGCCCAGTCATCGACGCGCGCGCGCCCGGCCAGCCAGAACCGCCGTCCCTTGTGACCGTGCAGCAACGCCTGGCCCAGATCGGTGGTGGCCGCGCGAAACGCGATCGCCTTGAACGAGCGGCCGTCGTTGCCGGTTGCGACCATGCGCACATGATCCTGGCCCACCGTATCGCATTTGACCAGCCGCACCGGGCCGACGGCCACACGCGGGCCGGGCCATCCGATCCCGAACGGTCCGGCGGCATCGAGCATGGTCACCAGATCGGGTGTCAGCCCCCCCGGAGCCAGCGACAGGTCGATCAGCAGGCTTTGTGCAGTGCGCGCCTGGGCAATGTCACGCGCCAGTCGGTCATCGAGAAACCTGCGCAAGCCGTCAAGCTGCCCCGATGCGATCGTCAGGCCGCAGGCCATGGCATGGCCGCCACCCGCGATCAGCAGCCCTGCGGCGCGCGCGGCAATCACCGCCGCGCCCAGATCCACCCCGGCGATCGATCGTCCCGAACCCTTGCCGTTGCCGGCCTCGTCGGCGTCGAGCGCGATCACCAGTGTGGGCTTTCCGGTCTTTTCCTTGATGCGGCCGGCAACGATGCCGATCACGCCGGGATGCCACCCCGAACCCGCCAAGACGTTGACCGCGCAATCGCGCGCGCCAACCAGTTCGATTTCCGCGGCTTCCTGTACCGCGGCCTCGATGGCGCGGCGTTCGTCGTTGAGCACCGACAGTTGCGCCGCAATCGCTGCCGCCTGGTCGGGATCGAGCGTGGTCAGCAATTGCACGCCGAGCGAACTGTCGCCGATGCGGCCCGCGGCATTGATACGCGGGCCAAGTGCAAAGCCCAGATCGCTGCACGTGGGGCTGCGCGTCAGGCGGCTGGCATCGATCAGCGCGGCCAGCCCGGTGTTTTCGCGCCGCGCCATGACTTTCAGGCCCTGGGCCACCAGTGCGCGGTTCAGCCCGCGCAATTGCGCCATGTCGGCAACCGTGCCCAGCGCGACCAGATCGAGCAGGGCCATCAGGTCGGGCGGGGTGCCCGTGCCGAAAAATCCGCCGGCGCGCAGGACACGCGATGTTGCCACCGCCAGCAGGAACGCCATGCCGACCGCGGCAAGATGGCCGTGTGCCGCCGCCTCGTCGCTTTCATCCAGGCGGTTGGGGTTGACCAGCGCAACCGTGATCGGCAGCTGCGCCGAACACTTGTGGTGATCAACCACGATCACCTCGACATTGGCGCGCGATGCCATGGCCAGCGCGTCGTGCGCCATGGCGCCGCAATCGACGGTGATCACCAGTTGCGCGCCTTCGGCACCCAGCCGCACCAGCGCCTCGCCCGTGGGGCCATAGCCTTCGAGCAGGCGATCGGGAATATAGGCGCGGGCATCGCTGCCGCACATCCGCAAAAACCGGATCAGCAGCGCCGCACTGGTTGCGCCATCGACGTCATAATCGCCATAAACGGCAATCGCTTCGCCCGCGATGATCGCCTGCGCCAGCCGTGCCGCAGCGGTTTCCATATCGCGAAAGATCGCTGGATCGGGCAGGAAATCGCGCAAGGTCGGGCGGCGATGACGATCAAGTTCGGACCGGTCGATCCCGCGCGACAGCAACAGCTGGTCGACCATGTCGTCGCCTGCGGCCTGGGCGATGGCGCCGGGATCAGCGGGTTCGCCCATGTCCATATTCCCGCCGCGCCAACGCCAGGCCAGACCCGATAGCGATCGTTCGATGGTGGTAATGGATCTGTTCATGGTGCCGGTTGTCAGGGGTGAAGGCCACCGACTAGGCCAAGTTGCCGGCGCAGACAATTGGCGACGCCCGTTTTCCGGCAGATCGGCGCGTTGGCAGACCGCCCGGGCTTGTCAATGCGACGCGGCGATAGTGACAAGCGGGGCGCATGTGCTAGAGCACTGCCTGGCAAACAGCAGGGGGCGCCGCGGCATCGATGGCGAACAATCCGGACCAGTGGCGATCGAGTATCGACGGGCCCGCGTGGCCGTGCTGATCGTATGGCACAGCCGCACCGGCGCGGCCCACGCCATGGCGCACAGCGCGTGGCACGGCGCGTGCGCGGAACCCGGCGCCAAGGCACGACTGATGCCGGCGACAGCGGTGGGCCCCGACGATATTCTGGCTGCGCGCGCATACCTGTTTGTCTGCCCGGAAAACCTGGGCGGTTTAAGCGGCGAAATGAAAGCGTTTTTTGATCGTTGCTATTATCCCGTGCAGGGCCGCATCGCCGGCCGCGCCTATGCCACGGCGATTGCCGCGGGCAATGCCGGCCAAGGGGCCGAGACGCAGATCGACCGGATCGTGACCGGATGGCGGTTGCGCCGGGTGGCGCCTTCGCTGATCGTGCGCCTGGGTGCCGACACGCCCGAAGCGATCGCCGCGCCCAAGATCGTGTGCGGTAACGATCTGGAAAGCTGTCGGGATTTGGGACGGTCGCTCGCCACAGGCTTGCAACTTGGCATTTTCTGACCTTTTGATTGACAGTTCGCAGCAAGGGATTGCCCAGGCGTGGCGCCCCGAAGCGAAGGCAGGGCAGGAACGACACACGGTGGCAGCAGACAGACACGATCGCGACGGACGCGCGTACGCATCGGCGCTGGCGCCGGTCGTTGCGTTGCTGTTTGATCCGGGCCAGCGGCCAGGCGCAGACACGATTGTTGCGCTGTCGCAGGCCCGGGGCCGCTTTGCGGTGGCCCATCGGGATGCAGGCGCGGGGCAGGTCGAACTGCGATGCGACGGGCTGGGGTTTGATTGTCATGGTCTGGCGCCGACGCAGGCGCTGCGCATGGAGACGGCGCTTGCCCATCTGGCCCTGCCGGATGATTTTCAGGTTACCGAGCATGATCTGATCACGCTGGCGCCGGGCCAGGCGCTGGCCGGTGCGCGGCAATTGCTGCCGGTGGTGCGGATCCTGGGCGGACTGGTGATCGCGCTGGGCGCGTTGCCGGGTTTGCGTGCGGTGGCGTGGCTGCCGGCGCGGCTGGCGATGCCGCCGGCGTGGTTTGGGCAAGCGGTTGGCGCATGGCTGAATGGCGGCCCGTTTCCGGCACTGGCGCTGACCGGGCTCGATCGCGTGGATACCGGTTTTGCCAGTCGCGGGCTGGGCTTTTTTACCGGCCAGGAATTCCATTGGGCGGGGCACGGCGGGGCATTGCAGGAAAGCGACGCGCGCGGCGCGGTGCGGCTGACCGACTGGCTGGTGGCGCATGGCCGGATCGATACCGCGTGCGAGGTTGAACTGGCCGGTTTTGGCACGGTGCGCGTTGCACCCGATGGTCCCGATCGCCTGCAGGTGCACCGCCTTTAGAACCGATTTGGTATCAAGCCGTGCCCCGCGTGTTTCGGCAATGGTTTGTTTACGCCTGCACGGCAGCGTGGCCCCGGGACACTTGGGGTAACTTAGGGATGACCAGTCGACCAGCGGCGCCGCGCAAGGCACTGGCTTTCCGCGCGGTCAACGTGCCGGGAAGCGCAGGATACTGCGCAGGCTTGCAGCGGCATCATGTGCTGCCCCGGCAAGTGCTGGATACACCCGGCATTCATGCACTGATCGACGCCGTCGGGCCGGACAGCGTTGGCTTTCACGATTTTCGCCGCAACGGCCTGTTGCTGCCTGCCACCGATGAAGAAGCGGTGCGGTTGGGCCTGCCGCTGCACCGCGGACCACACCAGTGCTACAACGAACTGGTGATCGAACGCATGGGCCAGATCGAAGCCGGCTGGCGCAAGCGGCGGCGCGGTGGCCGGGATGACAGCGCGCTGGTCGAGGCGGTGCTGCGGATCGACCTGTTGCAGCGCGCGCTGCGCCGCCGCCTGCTCGATCCGGCACATTGGCGCAGCATGCCGCTGCACGCGCGCGACCCCGCGCTTGATTTCAGCCACCTCGACCGCATGGCCGAGGCGTTGTGGGCGGCAACCGAGACGCGGGCGCCCTATCCCTGAAACGGTGCCACATTGGCGGCAAGCGCTGCCGCCGCGGCATGATATTCCGCCTCGAAGCGATCGACCCTGTCGGCCACGCTTTCCACCTGTGTGATCGTGCCGATACCCTGACCCGATCCCCAGATATCCTTCCACGCCTTGGCTTCGGTATTTCCGCCCGATCCGAAATTCATCTTCGACGGATCGCTGACCGGCAGATTGTCGGGATCAAGCCCGGCATTGGCAATCGACGAGCGCAGGTAATTGCCGTGCACCCCGGTGAACAGGTTGGAATAGATGATGTCGTCGGCGCCCGAATCGACAATCGCCTGTTTGTAGCTTTCCGCCGCGCGCGCTTCGTTGGTGGCGATCCAGGCAGAGCCGATATAGGCAAAATCGGCGCCCAGTGCCTGTGCCGCCAGGATCGACCGGCCGTGGCCGATCGCGCCCGACAGCGCGACCAGGCCATCGAACCAGGTGCGGATTTCCTGCATCAGCGCAAATGGCGATTGTGCGCCGGCATGCCCGCCGGCACCTGCGGCCACCGGGATCAGTCCGTCGGCGCCCTTTTCGATCGCCTTGCGCGCAAAGCGGTTGTTGATCACATCGTGCAGCACGATCCCGCCCCAGCTGTGCGCCGCCTGATAGACATCTTCGCGCGCGCCGAGCGAGGTGATCAGCAGCGGCACCTGCCACTTGCCGCACAGTGCGATGTCTTCTTCCAGCCGGTTGTTGGTCTTGTGCACGATCTGGTTGACCGCAAAGGGTGCTGCGGGGCGATCGGGATGGGCGCGGTTGTGCGCGGCCAGTTCCTCGGTGATCTGGTGCAGCCATTCGTCCAGCTGGCTGATCGGGCGCGCATTGAGCGACGGGAAGCTGCCGACAACCCCCGCCTTGCATTGGGCAATCACCATTTCCGGCCCGGAAATGATGAACAGCGGCGATGCGATCACCGGCAGACGCAGATTGGCAAACAGCGGGGGCAGGGGCATCGGCGCACTTTCTTAATTGATCGATTAAATCGGGCGATAACCGCGACGGAGGTGGCTTGTCAATTCATCCCGGCAGGATCGCTTCGATGCCATATGTGCGTGCGGCAGTGCCCGCAAACAGCGCATGTTTCTCGTCCGCCGAGGCGCCTGCGCTCAAGCGTTTGAAGGCGTTCCACAATGTTGCGTAATCTGCGCCCCAGCGATCGACCGGAAAATTGCTTTCGTACATCGCCCGGGCCACGCCGAACGCATCGATGCAGGTTTCGATATAGGGCCGCCACAGCGTGGCCAGCGCCTCGGACCCGGTGCCGCCGGCGGGGCCCTGTTCGGGCATCGCGCAAAACGCCATGGCCAGGCCGCCCAGCTTGACCGATACATTGGGCAATGTGCCCAGAATGCGGATCTTGTCGCGCCAGGTATCGAACCGTTCGTGCAGCCGCCCGCGATAGCTGGCGATGCCCAGCGGCGTACCGCAATGATCGAGTACGATGGGCTGTTCGGGAAAGGCGCGCGCGAGCGAAATCAGATCATCAAGCTGCGGCTCAAGCAGCCAGGCATCGAACGTCAGGCCAAGCGCGCCCAGATGGCGGAACCCGGCGCGAAAGGCGTCGTCGCAGTAAAGCCCCTGCGGCGCGTGGAAGGGCGGGCCCAGCACGTCAGGATCGGCATCCCAGGCGGCTGCGTGGCGAATGCCGCGAAACCGGGGCGATGCGGCCTGCAGCGCCTCGAGCACGGGCCGCGCGGCATCACCGGTGGTCAGGTCGGCATGCCCCATGATCGCGGCACAAGGGCGGTAATTGCCGTAAAGCCCGCTGGCGCCCTGCGCCGCCACGCCGTTGACGAATGCAACCTCGCCCACCGTTTTGAACGCGGGATCGCGATCGGCGTCATAGAACGCGCCGCATTCCATATAGACCGTGCCGATCACGTTGTGCCCGGTGGTTACTTCGGAATGCAGTTCGTCAAAGGTGTAATAGGGCGACAGCTTGATCGCCGCGATGAACGGGTGATCGGGCTCGGGAAAATGCGCCAGCAGCGGCCGCAGATCCCACAGATGATGATGCGGATCGATGATCGGCAGATCGGGTTCGAGAATTGGTTCAGGCATGGTCACTCCCGCGGCATGGCCCTTGGGCTCTTGCACGGGGGTTATGGCTGAAATGGCGGGCGTCGCAAGCCGATTTAACTGCCTGATTGAATGGCGGCGCGGCGCGGCGCGCGCCGCCATTCATCGCATCATCCGTGCGCGGCGTTGGCGGCCGACAGGATCGCGCGCACGCTGGCGGTGGCAACATCTTCGTCGATGCCCACGCCCCACACCACTTTGCCGTCTGGCGTTGCGCATTCGACATAGGCTGCTGCGCGCGCATCGCTGCCACCGGCCAGCGCATGTTCGGAATAATCGCGCACGTCGATGGCAATGCCGAACCCGTCGTTAAGCGTTGCCACCACCGACGAGATCAGCCCGTTGCCGCGCCCGCTGACCGATTGCACATTGCCATCGACCGCGATCTTGCCGGCAAAAACGCGCGTGCCGTCGCTGGCCTTGGCCTCTTCGTAATCGACCAGCGTGAAGTGCTGCGGATCGTCCAGCCGATAAGCCTGGCGGAACACGCCCCAGATATCGTCGGCATGCAATTCGCGGCCCAGTTCATCGGCCAGCGCCTGTACATGGCGGCTGAAATGGCCCTGCATTTTCTTGGGCAGTTTCAGCCCCTGGTCCTGTTCCAGCACCCAGGCAAAGCCGCCTTTGCCGCTTTGCGAATTGACGCGGATTACCGCTTCATAGCTGCGGCCCAGATCGGCCGGGTCAATCGGCAGATAGGGCACCGCCCACAGCTGATCGTTGCGCTTTTCCTGCGCGGCAAAGCCCTTCTTGATCGCGTCCTGGTGGCTGCCCGAAAAGGCGGTGAACACCAGATCGCCGCCATAGGGGTGACGTTCGTGCACCGGCAGCTGGTTGCAATATTCCACGGTCTGGATCACATGATCGATGTCGGAAAAATCCAGTTCCGGATCAACACCTTGGGTGTACAAATTCAAGGCAACTGTGACCAGGCAGCAATTGCCGGTACGCTCGCCATTGCCGAACAGGCAGCCTTCGACACGGTCGGCGCCGGCCATCATGCCCAGTTCCGCCGCGGCCACGCCGGTGCCGCGATCGTTGTGGGTGTGCAGGCTGATCACCGCGCGATCGCGGCCGGGCAGGTTCTTGCAGAAATATTCGATCTGGTCGGCATAGATATTGGCCGTGGCCGCCTCGACCGTGGCGGGCAGGTTGAGGATGATCGGTTTTTCGACCGTCGGCTGCAGGATCTCCATCACCGCTTCGCACGCGGCCAGGCTGAAATCGAGCTCGGCGGTCGAAAAGGTTTCGGGGCTGTATTCGAAATGCCAGTCGGTCTGGGGAAAGCGTGCGGCCTGGTCGCGCAGATGCGTGGCGCCGGCCCGCGCGATATCGAGGATCTGCGCCTGGGTCATGCCGAACACCACGTCACGCCACAGCGGCGAGACGGCGTTATAGACGTGGACGATAGCCTTTTTTGCGCCTGCCAGGCTTTCGAACGAGGTCTTGATCAGATCCTCGCGCGACTGGGTCAGCACTTGCACGATGACATCGTCGGGGATGCGGCCCTGATCGACCAGGCCGCGGATGAAATCATACTCGGTGGCGCCGGCGCTGGGAAAACCGACCTCGATCTCCTTGATCCCGACTTTGAGCAGCAGATCGAAAAAGCGCGCCTTTTTCTCGGCATCCATCGGGTCGATCAGCGACTGGTTGCCATCGCGCATGTCGGTCGACAGCCAGCGCGGGGCGCGGGTGATCGTGCGGTTTGGCCATTGCCGGTCGGTCAAGGGCACTTGCGGAAAGGGGCGGTATTTGACCGAAGGGTCTTTCAACATGGACATGGGATGATGCTCTGGCACTGGAAGGATACGGATCTGTGCCGACGGGGCCTGTCACTCGGGCCGGTCTGGCGTTGCGCATGGAACCCCTGGACGCCGTCTGCGCCGCACACGACGCGTCAGCTCACGCCCAAGGGCGGATAAGTCGCAGGGTTAGGTCCAGCGTGCGCGTCATAGCGCCAAGGCTATGGTCAATCGCGCAACGCTTGTCCAGAATGAATGCAGCATAAAAACCGGGGAATGGCCTGATGACCGACGCGATCGAACCCTTCCGCTACATCGTGCCCGATGGCGCCATCGCCGACCTGCACGCCCGGATCGATGCCACGCGCTGGCCCGAGGCCCAGACGGTGGACGACTGGTCGCAAGGCGTGCCGCTGGCGATTTTGCGCGAATTTGTCGAGACCTGGCGGCACGGCTACGACTGGCGCCCGACCGAGGCATGGATCAACGCGCAAGGGCTGTCGACCACCACGATCGACGGGGTGGCGATCCGGTTCCTTCACGTGCGATCGCCGCGTGCCGATGCCGTGCCGCTGATCCTGACCCACGGCTGGCCGGGATCGATCCTGGAATTCCGGGGGGTGCTAGGCGCCTTGACCGATCCCGCCGATGGTTCGCCGGCGTTTCACTGTGTGGTGCCCTGCCTGCCGGGCTATGGCCTGTCGGGCAAGCCTGCGACCAAAGGGTGGGGCGTCGACGCGATTGCCCGCGCCTGGGGCACGTTGATGGCGCGGCTGGGTTATGCGCGCTGGTTCGCGCAAGGCGGCGACTGGGGTGCGGTGGTGACCACCCAGATCGGCCGGATGAATGTGGCGGGCTGCGCGGGCATCCACCTCAACATGCCGGTCGCGCGGCCATTGCCCGAAGACCTGGCCAATCCGACGCCGGCCGAACAGCGCGCGCTGGCCGCGCTGCAGCATTATCAGCAATGGGATTCGGGCTATTCCACCCAGCAACGCACGCGGCCCCAGACCGTGGGATACAGCCTGGTCGACAGCCCCGTCGGCCTGGCCGCGTGGATCTACGAAAAGATGTGGGCCTGGACCGACAACCAGGGCCGCCCCGAAGACGCGTTGAGCCGCGGCGCGATCATCGACAACCTGATGCTGTATTGGCTGACCGCCAGCGGTGCGTCGTCGGCGCGGCTTTATTGGGAAAGCTTTGGCAGCTTTGCCCCGTCCGACATCACGATGCCCGTGGCGTGCAGCAATTTTCCCAAGGAAATCCTGCCTGCGCCGCGCAAATGGGTCGAACGCCATTGCACCAATCTGGTCCATTGGGGCGAAATGCCCAAAGGCGGGCACTTTGCCGCGTGGGAACAGCCGGACCTGTTTGTGGGCGAGTTGCGCACGGCGTTTGCCTTGATGGGGTGAAGACGCGCGCCGCATGTGTCGGTGGCGCTTGCAAAAGATTGATTTGATTGGCGTGTGCGGCTGATTATGCTGCGGATGTAACCAACGGGGGATGCAATGGCTGGCAAGGGTTTTGTGCGCGGCGCTTTGGCGGCGTTGCTGGTGTCGGCGGCGGTGCCGGCAATGGCGGGTGACATCGCGGTGCATGCCGGACGGCTGATCGACGGCACGGGTGCCGTGCCGCTGCAAAATGTGACAATCGTGATCCATGGGGATCGGATTGTGGCGGTCGAGCGGGGGTTTACCGCGCCGGCCGGTGCGACGGTGATCGATCTTTCACAAGCGACCGTGTTGCCCGGGCTGATCGATTGCCATGACCATATCACGGCCTCGTTTCACAAGGGCGATCCGATCCGCAACGCGGTGACGCGCACCAGCTATGACGACGAAGTGGACGGGATCAACAACGCGCGGGCCGAACTGCTGGCGGGGTTCACCACGATCCGTGATGTAGGGGCGGTAACGCCGGTGGTGGTGGCCATCAAACGCGCGGTCAATGCCGGGTTGATCCCGGGCCCGCGCATGTGGGTGTCGGGCGAGGCGCTGGGACCTACCGGCGGCCACGGCGATCCTGCCAACGGGCTCGATCCCGAACTGTCGCACAGCCATTGGACCGATTCGGTGATCGACAGCCCGGAAGAGGCGCGCAGGGCCGTGCGCCGGTTGCGGCGCGAAGGGGCCGACCTGATCAAGATCATGCCGTCGGGCGGGGTGATGTCGATCGGCGATGACCCCAAGGTTCAGCTGATGACCGATGACGAGATCAAGGCGGTGATCGACACGGCGCATGGACTGGGCATGAAAGTGGCGGCGCACGCGCATGGTGAAGGGGCGATCAACCGCACGATCGAACTGGGCGTGGATTCGATCGAGCACGGATCGTTTGCCGATGCCAGGTCCTACGCGCTGATGCGGCAACATGGCACATACCTGGTGCCGACGATGCTGGTCGGTGCGCGGGTTGAGCAACACGCGCGCCTGCATCCAGAGGATCTGAACCCTTCCACCGCGGAAAAGGCGCTGGTGATCGGACCCTTGCTGAAGCACAATCTGCACGACGCCTATGCCGCGGGGGTAAAGGTGGCGTTCGGCACCGATACCTTCGGGATGAGCGCGCACGGCGAAAATGCGCAGGAATTCGGCATCATGGTGTCGGCAGGAATGACGCCGATGGACGCGATCCTGGCGGCAACGCGCAACGCGGCCGATCTGATCGGCGATACGGCGAATATCGGATCGATCCAGGCGGGACGGTATGCCGATCTGGTCGCGGTATCGGGCGACCCCTTGCACGACATCACGGTGCTGGAACACGTCGGGTTCGTGATGAAAGGCGGCACCGTCTACAAAGCTGACGGAAAGCCGGTGGCGAACTGAACCGAGGCAAGGACAACCGCGCCTGCCCGCCGGATGCCGGGCGCGTGACCAAAGCAAAAAGGGGGGGGCAGCCGGCCGGCCGCCCCCCCCCTTTTTTTGATGCACCGACAATCAGTTCTTGGCGGTGTCGACCAGCTTGTTGGCGCCGATCCACGGCATCATGGCGCGCAGCGCGGCGCCGGTCTGTTCGATCGGGTGCGCGGCGGCGGCCTTGCGCGCGGCCTTGAGCTCGGGCTGGCCGGCGCGGTTGTCGAGCACGAAGTTCTTGACGAAGCGGCCCTGCTGGATGTCGGCAAGCACGCGCTTCATTTCGGCCTTGGTTTCGGCGGTGATGATCCGCGGGCCGGTGGTGATGTCGCCATATTCGGCGGTGTTGCTGATCGAATAACGCATGTTGGCGATGCCGCCTTCATACATCAGGTCGACAATCAGCTTCACCTCGTGAAGGCATTCGAAATAGGCCATTTCGGGGGCATAGCCGGCTTCGACCAGCGTCTCGAACCCCGCCTGGATCAGGTGGGTCAGGCCGCCGCACAGCACGGCCTGTTCGCCGAACAGGTCGGTTTCGCATTCTTCCTTGAAATTGGTTTCGATCACGCCCGAACGGCCGCCACCGACGCCCGAGGCATAGGCCAGCGCGATGTCGTGCGCGTTGCCGGTGGCATCCTGTGCCACCGCGATCAGGCAGGGCACGCCGCCGCCTTTGACATATTCGCCGCGCACGGTGTGGCCGGGGCCCTTTGGTGCGATCATGATCACATCGACATCGGCGCGCGGCTCGATCAGGCCAAAGTGTACGTTAAGGCCGTGGGCAAACGCCAGTGCCGCGCCGGGGCGCAGATTGGCATGGATGTCGTCGGCATAGATCGCGGCCTGGTGTTCGTCGGGCGCAAGGATCATCAGGATATCGGCCCAGGCCGCCGCTTCGGCATTGGCCAGAACCTTGAAGCCGGCGCCTTGCGCCTTGGCCGCGCTGGCCGAGCCGGGGCGCAGCGCGATGGCGACGTTCGTGATGCCCGAATCGCGCAGGTTCTGCGCATGCGCGTGGCCCTGGCTGCCATAGCCGAGGATGGCGATCTTTTTGTCGATGATCAGATTGAGATCGGCGTCGGCGTCGTAATAGACCTTCATGTCGGTTCCGTTTCTTAAGGCAAGTTTATGATATACACGTAAAATCAGATGGCGGTGTTGCCGCGGACCATGCCGACGACGCCGGTGCGGCCCACTTCGACCAGGCCCAGCTCTTTCATCAGTGCGACAAACGTGTCGATCTTGTCGGGTGATCCGGTCAGCTCGAAGACAAAGCTCGAGGTCGTGGTATCGACCACTTTGGCGCGGAAGATTTCGGCCACGCGCAGCGCCTCGACGCGGAAATTGCCGGTGCCGGCCACTTTGATCAGCGCCAGTTCGCGTTCGATATAGGGGCCGACTTCGGTCAGATCGACCACCTTGTGCACCGGCACCAGGCGTTCGAGCTGCGCGCGGATCTGGTCGATGATCGACGGCGGCCCGTGCGTGACGATGGTGATCCGGCTGACTTCGTGGTTGTCGGTGATGTCGGCCACGGTCAGGCTGTCGATGTTGTAGCCGCGCGCGGTAAACAGCCCGGCGATCTTGGCCAGGATGCCGGCTTCGTTGTCGACAGTGATCGTCAGGACGTGGCGTTCTTGCGCCTCGGCGGTCTGGGTGTTCATGGGTTGGGGTTCTTTCAGACCAGTGCCTTGGCGGCATCGTCCATCGTGCCGGCAACGTCGTCGCCGTAAAGGATCATGTCGGTATGCGCCGCGCCCGACGGGATCATCGGGTAGCAATTGACTTCCTTGACCACCAGGCAATCGACAAACACCGGGCCGGGATGGTCGATCATCGCCTGGATCCCGGCATCGAGTTCATCCATCGAGGTGATGCGGATGCCTTTCCAGCCATAGGCCTCGGCCAGCTTCACGAAATCGGGCAGGCTGTCCGAATAGGAATTGGAATAGCGGCTTTCATAGGTCAGTTCCTGCCACTGGCGGACCATGCCCATCCATTCGTTGTTCAAAACAAACACCTTGACCGGCAGGCGATATTGCGTGGCCGTGCCCAGTTCCTGGATGTTCATCTGGATCGAGGCATCGCCGGCAATGTCGATGACCAATGCATCGGGCAGGCCGGCCTGCGCACCGATCGCGGCGGGCAGGCCATAGCCCATCGTGCCCAGGCCGCCCGAGGTCAGCCATTTGTTGGGGCCGTGGAACTGGAAATACTGCGCTGCCCACATCTGGTGCTGCCCGACCTCGGTGCTGATCACCGGGTCGCGATCGCGGGTCAGGTCATACAGCCGCTCGATCGCCTTTTGCGGCATGATCTCGTTGCCGCGATCGGGATAGGCCAGGCTTTTGCGCGCGCGCCAGCCATCGATGCGTGCCTGCCAGTCGGTCAGATCGGCCGCGCTGTGACCGGCCTGCAACCAGGCGTCGATCATCTGTTCCAGAACGATCGCGCAATCGCCGATCACGGGCAGATCGACGCGCACCGTCTTGTTGATCGACGCGCGGTCGATATCGACGTGGATCTTGCGCGAATACGGCGAAAAGGCGTCGAGCCGTCCGGTCACGCGATCGTCGAACCGCGCGCCCAGCGCGATGATCAGATCGGCCTTGTTCATCGCCATGTTGGCTTCATAGGTGCCATGCATGCCGAGCATGCCGAGCCACGCCGGATCGCCTGCCGGAAACGCACCAAGCCCCATCAGCGTCGAGGTCACCGGCGCGCCGGTCAATTTCTGCAATTCGCGCAACAGGCGGCTGGCCTGCGGCCCGGCATTGATCACTCCGCCGCCGGTGTAGAAGATCGGGCGTTCGGCCGCGGCAATCATGGCCACGGCATTGGCGATATCGGCCGCAGGCGCCATGGTCTGGGGCGCATAGCGCGTGCGGCGCTGCGGCGCCCGGCCGTTCCATTGCGCCAGCGCGATCTGCACATCCTTGGGAATGTCGATCACAACCGGGCCGGGGCGGCCGGCCGTGGCGATATGAAACGCCTCGTCGACGATCGCGGCGAGTTCTGAGGCGTCCTTCACCAGATAGTTGTGCTTAGTGCAGTGGCGCGTGATGCCAACGGTGTCGGCTTCCTGAAAGGCGTCGGTACCGATCAGCGCGGTCGGCACCTGGCCGGTGATCACCACCATCGGGATCGAATCCATGAAGGCATCGGCAATGCCAGTAACGGCATTGGTGGCACCGGGGCCCGAGGTGACGAGCACCACGCCGGGCTTGCCGGTGGCGCGGGCATAGCCTTCGGCGGCGTGGGCGGCGCCTGCTTCGTGGCGGACCAGGATATGGCGAATGCGTTCTTCGCCGAACAGTGCGTCATAGATCGGCAGCACCGCGCCGCCGGGATAGCCGAACACGAATTCGACGCCCTTGGCGACCAGGCTTTCAACCAGGATTTCGGCGCCGCTGCGCTCGGTGCTCACAGTACTCGTCCTCAATTGCGCGAACGATCGGGGCCGGCTGGTCCCGCGTGTCGCGATGGCATACCCTGCCGAATGAAAAAGGTGCGGCCCGGCACACTCTGTGGCGCACCGGGCCGTCTCTCCCACTCGGGCACCCGAAACCCAGCCAATACGGGGATTTCGAGCAATTGACGGCCTGCTACTTGACACAATCATTCATGTCAAGCGGCTAAATTTGAAATAATCCTGCTATATTGTCGTTGTCAATGTAATTTTCATTCGCAAGCCGCGGCCACGCGGCCGGCATCTGGTGCCGCAACCAGGTGTATTGCCGTTTGGCATAGTTGCGCGTGGCCTGTTGTCCGTCGGCGATCGCGGTGGGTGCGTCGCACGTGCCTGACAGGAACGCGGCCACTTCGCGCACACCGATCGCACGCATCACCGGCAGTTCGGGATCAAGCCGCCGCGCCAGCAACGCGCGCACTTCATCGTGCGCGCCGTGGTGCCACATCGTGGCAAAGCGACGGTCGCAGCGGGCATAGAGCCAGTCGCGGTCGGGCATCAACACCACCGCGGACAGGTCGATGGCCCCGGCAATACCGCCTTCGCGCACGTCGTGCCAAAACGCCAGTGACCGGCCGGTGGAACGGATCACTTCGAGCGCACGCGCCACGCGGGCCGCGTCGGCGGGCGCAAGGCGGCTGGCGCGGTCGGGATCTTCGCGCGTCAGCGCCGCCCACGCCTCGGCCACGGGCATCGCGCGCACGGTGGCGCGAATCGCAGGATCGATCGGCGGGATCGGGGCGATTCCGTCGAGCAGCGTGCGAAGATATAGCCCGGTGCCACCCACCAGGATCGGCAATGCACCCTGGGCATGCGCGGCGGCAATCTCGGCCCGCGCGGCATCGGCCCAGTCGGCGGCCGAGCAGGCCTGCGCCCCGTCCCACGCGCCGAACAGGCGGTGCGGCACGCCGCGCATGTCGGCATGTGTGGGGCGCGCGCTCAGCACCGACAGATCGGCATAGACTTGCGCACTGTCGGCGTTGATCACGACGGCCTTGTCCACGCTCTGCGCCAGGCGCACGGCACAATCGCTCTTGCCGCTGGCGGTGGGCCCTGCGATGAGCGCGACAACCGGCTTCGGTCCATCACGATGCGTCAAACGATGTAAGGAAATTTCGGTGCTCATTGCCCGCCTGATAGCAGACCCTGAGACACTTGGAGACCGGCTTGCGGTCGCCATGGAAGAAATCGAGGAAACCGGTGCCGAAGTGCTGGGCGCGGGCATGCTCGAAACCAACCCCGACGTGCTCGAACTGGAAATCGAGGATGGTGATGCCGGCGCGGTGCGCCGCGTGCTCGATACGCACTTTGCCGATGCCGACATGCTGTTGGCCGAAGGCCCGATCGCACTGCCGCGCCTGTTCGTGTCGGATATGGATTCGACCATGATCGGGCAGGAATGCATCGACGAACTGGCTGATTTTGCCGGATTGAAGGACCAGGTGGCCGCGATCACCGAGCGCGCGATGCAGGGCGAACTGGATTTTGCCGCAGCGCTTCACGCGCGCGTGGCGCTGCTGGCGGGCTTGTCCGAACAGGCGATTGCCGATTGTCTTGACCAGCGCATCAGGCCGATGGACGGCGCGGTAACACTGGTGCGCACGCTCAAGGCGCATGGCGCGCACACTGTGCTGGTTACAGGCGGGTTTCACCAGTTTGCCGACACGATTGCCGCCGCGTTGGGGTTTGACCGCGTGGTGGGCAACCGCCTGGCGGTGGACAACGGCCTGCTGACCGGTGCCGTGACAGGCGATATCGTCGACAGTGCGGTCAAATGCGCGGTGCTGGTGGATGAAGCGGCCCGGCTGGGCGAGGGGACGGTCAGCCTGGCCACCGGCGATGGCGCCAACGACATCGCGATGATTCGCGCCGCCACCCACGGAATTGCATTTCGCGCCAAGGCCAAGGCGCGCGAGGCCGCCGACGGGCGCATCGATCATGGCGATTTGACAGCGATTCTGGACCTTTACGGAATTTCGCGTGATGCCTGGGTCACACATTGACGATATATTTACATCAATGTTAGTATTGGCTTCGGAACCCCAAGGAAGAAGTCCGGCCATGAATGCGATCCCGTTTTCGGTCGAAGCCGACCTGCCGATCTATGATCACCGCCGCCCGGTGCTGCGCACGCGTCCGCGCAAGGCGTGGAAGCATTTCCGCGAACTGCTCAAGGACAAAGAGCGCACCGACGAGGTGTTCCGCATTTTCGAGGCGCTGCCATGGCGCGGCTTTACCGCAGCCGGCGTGAAATTCCTGTCGAGCGAACGCGGCCAGGCGCTGCGCGCGCGCGAACCCTATCTGCCGGCCATCCTGGATGACCATGCCGCGCTGCGTCGCATGCCGGCAGGATCGCTGGCGCACGCCTATTGCGATTTCATGGAACGCGAAGGGCTGAGCGCCGCCGGGCTGGTCGAGGAATTCGAAAAGTTCGCGCATGACAAACCGCGCTTTCAGGACCAGTTCCTGTGGTATCTGAACCGCGGCCGCGACGTGCATGATCTGTTGCATGTGCTGACCGGCTATGGCCGCGATGGTCTGGGCGAGGCCTGCGTGCTGGCGTTTACCTATAGCCAGCAGCCCAGTCCCGCGCATCTGTTCATCGGTTATATGGCCGGGCTGAACATGAAAAAGACGGTCAAAAGCAGCGCACCGGTGCTGCGCGCGGTGCGCGAAGGCCAAAAGCTGGGCAAGGCGTGCCCGCGCCTGATCGAAACATCGATCACCGAACTGCTGCCATTGCCCATCGACGAGGTGCGCCGCCGGCTGAACATTACCCCGCCGCGCCAGTATCACGAAGCGCACCGGGTGTGGCGCGCGATGGGGATTGATCCCTACGACATGCTTGGCAAAAACCCGCCGGTGCCGAACGTGGATATTGCGCAGGCCGCCTGACGCTTGTCCTGCCCCTGGCGGGCAGGGATCAGCTATCCATCCAGTCGCGGAAAAACGCGTCGTGGCGGGCCTTCAGCGTGGCGATTGCCACGCTGAACCCGGTGCCTTCGATCGCGTTGCCGCCGGTCGTGCCGATGCGGCGTATCGCGATACCCGCGGCTGACAGGTCGGCATCGGCCGGTGCGGTTACCAGATAGCGGCTCTGGTCTTCGCCAAACGCGCTGGACGCGTCGCTCAGGCCTGCGACGGTGCAGCCGATGCCGCCGGCCATGGCCATTTCCGCCAGCGCCACCAGCACGCCGCCATCGGCCACATCATGCACCGCGCTGACCCGGCCATCGGCAATCAGTTCGCGCACGAATTCGCCGTTGCGGCGTTCGACAGCAAGATCCACGGGCGGGGGGCTGCCCGCTTCGCGGCCCAGAATTTCGCGCAGATACAGCGATTGGCCCAAATGACCACCCTGTTCGGGCCCGCCAATCAGCCAGATCGTTTCGCCCGCGGCCTTGAACCGGATCGTGGCCATCGTTGCATGGTTCAGCATCAGGCCGACCCCGCCGATGGCAGGCGTGGGCAGGATCGCGCTGCCGCCACCGGTTGCCTTGGATTCGTTGTAAAGCGACACATTGCCCGACACGATCGGATAATCGAGCGCCCGGCAGGCATCGCCCATGCCGTTCAGCGCCTCGACGATCTGCGCCATGATTTCGGGGCGCTGCGGATTGGCAAAATTCAGGCAATTGGTAATCGCCAGCGGGGTTGCGCCCACCGCACAGATGTTGCGCCAGGTTTCGGCAACCGCCTGTTTGCCGCCTTCATACGGGTCGGCATAGCAATAGCGCGGGGTGCAGTCGGTGGTCATCGCCAGCGCCTTGTTGGTGCCATGAACTCGCACGACGGCGGCATCACCGCCCGATTTCTGCAAGGTGTCGGCGCCGACCTGGCTGTCGTACTGCTGCCAGATCCACGCTCTGCTGGCCAGATCGGGGCAGCCGATCAGCGCCACGAGGTCCGCGCCCAGATCGGTGCTGGCAGGCACTTCGCCCAACGCCGGCACAGCCGCCCAGGCCTTGTAATCGGTCAGCGACAGGTGCGGGCGATCGTACAGCGGCGCTTCGTCGGCCAGGGGATCGAGCGGAATGTCGCAGACCACTTCGCCGTTCCATTCCAGCACCATGTGCCCGGTGTCGGTCACTTCGCCGATGACGGCAAAATCAAGTTCCCACTTGCGGAAGATCGCTTCGGCCATCGGCTCTTTGCCGGGCTTCAGCACCATGAGCATGCGCTCCTGGCTTTCCGACAGCATCATTTCGTACGGCGTCATGCCGGTTTCGCGGCAGGGCACCATGTTCATGTTCAGCCGGATGCCCGCGCCGCCCTTGCTGGCCATTTCGACCGAGCTTGAGGTCAGCCCGGCGGCGCCCATGTCCTGGATCGCGACGATGGCGTCGGTGGCCATCAGTTCGAGGCACGCCTCGATCAGCAGCTTTTCGGTAAAGGGGTCGCCCACTTGCACGGTGGGGCGCTTTTCGTCGCTCTTGTCGTCGAAATCGGCGCTGGCCATGGTTGCCCCATGGATGCCGTCGCGCCCGGTCTTTGATCCGACATAGACGATCGAATTGCCAAGCCCGGTGGCGGCCGAATAGAAAATCCTGTCGGTATCGGCCACACCCACGGTCATCGCGTTGACCAGGATATTGCCGTCATAGGCCCGGTGGAAATTGGTTTCACCGCCCACCGTCGGCACGCCGACGCAATTGCCATAGCCGCCGATACCCGCAACCACGCCCTGCACCAGGTGCTTCATCTTCGGGTGGTCGGGGCGGCCAAAGCGCAACGCGTTCATGTTGGCCACCGGGCGTGCGCCCATCGTGAACACATCGCGCAAGATGCCGCCAACCCCGGTTGCCGCACCCTGGTAGGGCTCGATGTAACTGGGGTGGTTGTGGCTTTCCATCTTGAAGATTGCGGCCTGGCCATCGCCGATATCGATCACGCCGGCGTTTTCACCCGGTCCGCAGATCACCCAGGGGGCTTGCGTGGGCAGCTTCTTGAGGTGCAGCCGGCTCGACTTGTACGAACAGTGTTCGGACCACATCACCGAAAAGATACCAAGCTCAACCAGATTGGGCTCGCGACCCAGCGCGTTGAGCACGCGGGCATATTCGTCTTCGGTAAAGCCGTGGGCGGCGACGGTTTCGGCGGTGATCTGTGCTGACATGGGCGAGCGCTCTAGAGCAAAGCGCGCCAAAGTTGCACCCGGTTTTTTACGCCCCGCCGAACCTGCGTGCCACAGCCGTTGCCACGCTGGCGGCAACCGCCGTGGCAAAACTGCCCCAGGTGATATCAACCAGCGTCAGCCAGGTGGGCCAGCGGGCCAGCGTGGCCTGATTGGTCAGGTCATACGTCGCATAGCACAAGCCGCCCAGCAGCGCCGCGTTGAGCGCCGCTGTCCCCACGCCATCGGCCATCCCCGGACGCACCGCAAACCACACCATCCCGCAAAGATAGATCAGATAGAACACCGCAGCCGGGCCGCCGCGGAAATCGGCCGCGAGCAGATCGCCCAGCGCCGGGCGATAAACCCGCGATCCGGCAAACGACAGCCAGCAGGCATCCAGTGCGCCAAACGCCAGCGCGGCCACGCCATATGCGATCACCCATTTCATCGTCGCTTCTCCGCCTTGCGCAATTTGTGCGTGTGCATGGGCTTGACCGTGTCGGCACGGGGCGTCAATTGTCCCCTTGATGAACAACCCCACCGATATTGCCGCGCTTTCGTTCGAAGATGCGCTCAAAGCCCTTGAAGACGTCGTCCGGCGACTGGAAAGCGGTGAGGCGCCTCTGGATGAATCCATTGCGCTTTATGCCCGGGGTGATGCGCTGCGCGCACATTGCCAGGCGCGACTCGATGCAGCGCAGGCCCGGATCGAGGCCGTGGTGGCCGATCGCGACGGGCAGGCCGTGGCCACGCGGCCGTTCGACGAACAGAGCTGATCGCCATGGCACTGGACGATCGCTCTGCCACGCTGCTGCACGATGCGCTGGCGCGGATCGCACAGGAAGTGGACGCCTGTTTCGATACGGTTCTGCCGGTGCCGGGCGATCCGCGCGACCGCCTGATCGAGGCGATGCGCTATGCCGCCATCGGCGGGGGCAAGCGGTTGCGCCCGCTGCTGGTGGCATCGGTTGCGGGCCTGTACGGGGTTGATCGCAATGTGGCGGTGCGCGTGGGCAGCGCGATCGAGGCGATCCATGTCTATTCGCTGATCCACGACGATCTGCCGTGCATGGACAACGATGCGCTGCGCCATGGCAAGCCGACGACGCACCTGGCGTTTGATGAAGCCACCGCCGTGCTGGCGGGCGATTCGCTGCTGGCGCTTGCGTTCGAGATCCTGTCCGACCCCAATCTGATCGGCGATCCGTTTACCCGCATCGAACTGGTGCGCACTTTGGCACTGGCAAGCGGCGCGCAGGGCATGGCGGGCGGGCAGATGATGGACATCGTTGCCGAAACCACCGCGTTCGACCTGTCGACCGTGACCCGCCTGCAGCAGCTCAAAACCGGTGCGCTGCTTGGCGCGGCGGTGGAAATGGGCGCGATCCTGGGCAAGATTGCGCCCGAGGCGCGCACCCATCTGCGCGGGTATGCCCGCGATATCGGCCTGGCCTTCCAGATCGTCGATGATCTGCTCGATGCCGAAGGCGACGAGGCGGCGGCAGGCAAGGCGCTGCGCAAGGATGCCGACGCGGGCAAGCAGACCTTTGTGTCGTTGCTGGGGGTCGAACGCGCGCGAGCGCAGGCGCACCACCTGACCGATCAGGCGATCCAGTACCTGGCCTCGCACGGCGAAGAGGCCGACCTGTTGCGCGCCATCGCCCGGTTTATCGTCGAGCGCGACCGCTAGAAGCTTTTGCAGGCATCGCGCCGCCACAGCATTGGAGAGGATGTATCATGACCGTCAACAGGGAACGGGTCGGGGTCTATCCGGGCACGTTCGATCCGATCACCCGGGGGCATCTCGATATCATCCGCCGGGGGGCCAAGCTGGTCGACCGGCTGATCATCGGCGTGACCACCAACATGTCGAAAAACCCGATGTTCACACCCGAAGAACGCATCGCGATGGTTCAGCGTGAAGTGCTGCAACAGGGCATCGCCAATGTCGAGGTGACCGGGTTCAACGCGCTGCTGATGAAATTTGCCGAACATCAAGGCGCCAGCGTGATTATCCGCGGCCTGCGCGCTGTGGCCGATTTCGAATACGAATATCAGATGGCCGGGATGAACCAGCAGCTGAACAACCGTATCGAGACGGTGTTCCTGATGGCCGATGTCAGCCTGCAGCCGATTGCTTCGAAACTGGTCAAGGAAATCGCGCTGTTTGGGGGCGATATCACCCATTTCGTGCCGCCGGCGGTGCGCGATGAAGTCGTTGCGCGGGTCGAGGCGCAGGGCCGGCTGGGCGATTATTGACTCTGCCCGCAGGGCCAGGTTCGGGCAAATTTGTTCATTGCAGGCTCAGCCCGGCTCGCCTATCGGCAGGGGCACAGATTTCGACAGGATGGTTCTTGATGCGCTTTCGCCTGCTTGCCTCTCTTGCGCTTGGCGCCGCGATCGTTGCTGCACCGGCCTTGGCCCAGCAAAAGGAAACCAAGACCGAGGTCAAGCCTTACAAGGTTGATCGCGTCGTCTCGTCCAGCAAGGTCGATTACTCCATCGATCTGGATGAACGCCATGATCCCGAAAACGTGCTGGTGCTGTATCTGTCAAACGGCGGACGCATCGCCATCCGGCTCAAGCCGCAGTGGGCCCCGCACCATGTCGAACGGATCAAGACCCTGACCCGGCAGGGCTTTTACGACGGTCTGATCTTTCACCGGGTGATCGACGGGTTCATGGCCCAGACCGGTGATCCCACCGGCACGGGTTCAAGCGGGTCAAAGCTGCCCGATCTGGATGCCGAGTTCAACGATGTGCCGCATGGCCGCGGTACCGTGTCGATGGCGCGCACCGATGAACCCAATTCGGCCAACAGCCAGTTCTTCATCGTGTTCTATCCCAAATCGGCGCTCGACCGGAAATACACCAATTTCGGCCGGGTGATTTCGGGCATGGACGTGGTCGACCGCATCGTGCGCGGCGAACCGCCGGCGCACCCGACGCGGATCATCCAGGCCTCGATCGGTGCAGACAACAAGCCGGCGCCCGCGATCCCGGTTGAAACAACCGCACCTGCCAAGATCACGGCCGACATGCTCAACCGTTCGACGGCGCATTGATCGATCGCTGCCGGCGATAAGTCATGCGTGTTGACCTGTTCGATTTTGCGTTGCCGACCGATCTGATCGCGTTGCGTCCGGCGCGGCCGCGCGATGCTGCGCGGCTGTTGCATGTGCCTGGCACTGGCGATCCGGCCGATTGTGGCGTGCGCGATCTGCCGCGCCTGTTGCGCGCGGGCGATGTGTTGGTGTTCAACGACACCCGCGTGATCCAGGCGCAACTCGAAGGCCACCGGGGCGACGCGCGGATCGGTGCAACGCTGCACAAACGGATCGATCTGCGCCGCTGGCAGGCCTTTGTGCGCAATGCCAAGCGCCTGCGCGTGGGCGAAACCATCGATTTCGGGCAGGGCGTTACCGCGCGTGCCGAATCGCGCCACGATGACGGCAGTTTTACACTGGCCTTTGCCGGCGACGAACCGGTCGAAGTCCTGCTGGAACGCGCCGGGCGCATGCCGTTGCCGCCGTATATCGCGGCCAGGCGGCCAACCGATGCGGACGATGCGCGCGATTACCAGACGATGTTTGCCGCGCGCGACGGCGCGGTGGCCGCACCGACCGCGGCGTTGCATTTCACGCCCGATCTGCTCGATGCGCTGGCCCGGGCCGGGATCGGGCATGAAACGCTGACGCTGCATGTCGGCGCTGGCACGTTCCTGCCGGTCAAGGCCGACGACACCCACGACCATGCGATGCATGCCGAATGGGGCCGGATCGAACCCGATACGGCCGCCCGCCTGAACGCGGTGCGCGCCAATGGCGGGCGGATCATTGCGGTGGGCACCACCAGTCTGCGCCTGCTGGAAAGTGCTGCGGGCGATGATCGCGTGATCCGGCCGTTTGCCGGCGATACGTCGATCTTCATCACGCCGGGATATACGTTTCGCGCCATCGACGGGCTGATGACCAATTTTCATCTGCCCAGATCGACGCTGTTCATGCTGGTCTCGGCGCTGATGGGGCTCGACCGGATGCAGGCGGCCTATGCCCATGCCATTGCCGGGCGCTACCGGTTCTACAGCTATGGCGATGCCAGCCTGCTGATCCCCTGACCGGTCTTTTTTTGAATCCTGCCCCAGTTCGGATATGCCTGATCCCATGACCCGTTTTGCGTTCCAGATCCACGCCACCGACGGCAAAGCGCGCACCGGCGTGATCCGCATGCAACGCGGCGATATCCGCACGCCCGCCTTCATGCCGGTGGGCACCGCAGCCACGGTCAAGGCGATGAAGATGGAAGATGTGCGCGCAGCCGGCGCCGACATCATCCTGGGCAACACGTATCACCTGATGCTGCGCCCCGGCGCCGAACGCATGGCGCGGCTGGGCGGATTGCACAGGTTCGGCGGCTGGGACCGGCCGATCCTGACCGACAGCGGCGGGTACCAGGTGATGAGCCTGGCCAGCCTGCGCAAGATCACCGAACAGGGCGTGACCTTTGCCAGCCATCATGACGGCTCGCGCCACATGCTCAGCCCCGAACGCTCGATGGAAATCCAGCGTCTGCTGGGATCCGACATCGTCATGGCGTTCGACGAATGCCCCAGGATCGACCAGCCGCGCGATGTGATAGCCAGGTCGATGGACATGTCGATGCGCTGGGCCAGGCGCAGCCGCGATGCGTTTGATGCAGGGGGCGAACACGCGACGCGCGCGGCGCTGTTCGGCATTCAGCAGGGCGGGCTCGACGAACGACTGCGCGCCGAAAGCGCAGGCGCGCTGGCCGCAATCGGCTTTGACGGTTATGCCATCGGCGGGCTTGCCGTGGGCGAGGGGCAGGAGGCGATGTTTGCCACGCTCGATTTCGCGCCCGGCCAGTTGCCCGACACCGCACCGCGCTATCTGATGGGCGTGGGCAAGCCCGACGATCTGGTTGGTGCGGTCGAACGCGGGGTCGACATGTTCGACTGCGTGTTGCCGACACGGTCGGGGCGCAATGGCCAGGGCTTTACCTGGAACGGCCCGGTCAACATCCGCAACGCGCGTCACGCCGAGGATTGCGAACCGCTCGATCCACGCTGCGCCTGCCCGGTCTGCGCAAAATACAGCCGCGCCTATTTGCACCACCTGCACAAGGCTGGCGAAATGCTGGGCGCGATGCTGCTGACCGAACACAACATCTGGTTCTATCAGCAGCTTATGGCGGGCATGCGCGCGGCCATTGCCGAGCGGACATTCGCTGCCTTTGCCGCCGATTTCCGGCGCGACTACTTGTCCTGAGCTTGTTGCAGAACCGGCAGCGGCGGTTTTTCCGCGCCGGGCAGGGTTGCGCCCATGGCGCGGGCCAGCGTGGGCGCGATCGCGCGCATGTCGATTTCACCCAGATCGCGGCCCTTGGCAATGCCGGGGCCCGCGATCAGAAAGGTTGAGCGCATTTCCGGCGCAGCGGGGAAATAGCCGTGCATGCCCTTGTAGCCGTTTGACGGCAGCACCAGCGGCAATCCGCTGCTCAGGAACGGAGCGGCCACCGCGCCGATTTTCAGATTGACGTAGAACGCGGCCCGGGGATTGCCACCGGCGGCAACGATCGCCGGTTCGCTGATGACCTGGGCGATCTTGGCGCCCGGATCGGCCGCGAGCCGTGCCAGCAACGCGCCGACTTTGGCCCGCAGCGCCGCATCGTCGGGCCGCGCCAGCACGATCGCAAACGAGCCGCCGGTGGCCCAGGGCATCGCTTCCCAGCCGCTGATCTTGCCAGCGGCATCGATTGTGACCAGGCCGGCATCGATGAACGGGCGGAACAGGTTGATCGCGGTGTCGACGCTGGCAAAGCCGTGGTCGCTGACAACCGCAATCACCGCGTCGGGGTGGAACTGGCGTTCGATCGCGATGATTTCCCCGACCATGGCGTCGATCGCTTCGAGCGTCTTGTGCGCTTCGTTCGATCCGGGGCCGGTCAGGTGCTGCTGATGATCGAGCGCGGTCAGATAGACGGTCATGAAACCGGGCTGGTGGTGGCGGATCAGCGACTGGGCAAACCCGGCGCGCAGTTTGTCGGCGGGCAGGGTTTCATCCTTGCCGTCGGCATAGCCTTCGCGGCGCTGGCCTTCGAGTTCGACGATCAGCCCCGGCGTCGCCAGCGCGCGCACCAGCTTGCGATCGTCGGGATGGCCGGTGCGCCAGATCTGCGGCAGGTTCCAGGTGATGTGCCGCGCGCCGACCGAGACCGGCCAGTGCACATTGCCCGTGGTCATTCGCGCCAGAAACGCCGCGTCCCACAGCGTCTGCGCCTTGTCATCTTCGGCATACCAGTACCAGCCACCGTCGTTGATGTTCATCGGATCGAAGGTGGTGTTGGCAACAATGCCATGCCGGGCGGGCGAAACGCCGGTGATCAGCGTGGTGTGGCTGGGATAGGTCAGCGTGGGCAGCACGCCTGTCACCCCCTGGGCATAACTGCCGTTGGCCAGAAACGCGGTCAGATTGGGCAGGGTCAGCCCACGCTGGCGCGCCAGCAGCACATCGGCCGGGCGCAAACCGTCGATCGAGATCAGCAGCACCGGCCGGGCCAGCGCCGGCAGCGGACACAGCATTGCCAGCGCAAGCATGGCACGAACGATCAAACGGGTAAACGGCATCGCGAATCTCTCCCTGATCGACCGCTGATCAAACAAAAAGGCCCGCCTGCCAAGAGGCAAGCGGGCCTTTTGTGATTGTGTTGCCGCGCGCGATCAGTCTTCGGGTGCGATCGTGACTTTCAGGCCGTCAAGCGCATCGGTGATCGGCAGCTGGCACGACAGGCGCGACGTTTCACCGCGGTGCTCAGAGCTGTCGAGCAGGTCGTTTTCATCATCGCTGAGCGGGGCCAGCTTGTCGGCAAAGGCCGGATCGACAAACACGTGGCATGTCGCGCACGAGCAGCAGCCGCCGCACAGCGCCAGCAGTTCGTCAAAGCCGTTGTCGCGGATGGCTTCCATCACGGTGGTGCCGGTCGTGGCATCGATGGTCTTTTCCTCGCCCGCGCGATTCACGACAGTCAGCTTTGGCATGGTCCCAAGTCTCCGTTGTGTGGCCCGGCGTTTCGGCAAGGATGGGCCCTTTGCCGCGCGCGTGCTGTGTGCATTACCGGGCGCGGCTGGTATCGACCGCGCGTGACTTTGGCAAGACACCGCCTTACGCAGGGCAAAAAGGATGGCCGAATGGGAATAGCGATGCTTGAGAACCTGCCATGGGATTGACCGCCGACCAGATCCGCGTCGGGTTGGACCATGTCGCACGCCACAGCATGCCGATGGCAGCCGCGTTGCAGCGCGTGGGATATCCCGAACCGCGCATCCGCGTGCGCGGCTGGCACACGTTGTTGCGCACGATCGTTGGCCAGCAGGTCAGCGTGGCCGCCGCTGCTTCAGTGTGGAACAAGCTGGAAGGCCTGCTGGGCCAGGGGATGGACCCGCACGATGTGCTGGCCGCGTCGTTCGATGATCTGCGCGCCTGCGGTCTTTCGCGGCAAAAACAGGGCTATGCCCGGTCGTTGTGCGAACTGGTGGCAGACGGCGCGATCCGGTTCGATGCCTTGCCCGACGATGACGAGGCAGCGATTGCGCAGCTGACGCAAATCAAGGGTATCGGGCGGTGGTCGGCGGAAATCTATCTGCTGTTTGCCGAAGGCCGGCCCGATATCTGGCCGGCGGGCGATCTGGCGGTGCAAGTGGGCCTGGGCAAATTGCTGGGGCATGCCGAGCGCCCCGATGAACGCACCACACGCGATCTGGCCGAGATCTGGCGCCCGCATCGCGGCGCGGTCGCGATCTTCACCTGGCATTGTTACAACAACCCGGCGCTGTGACAGCGCCCGGAACCGACGGGACACGCGACATGACGGGCACAAAGGCCATTTTCATCACCGGCGGCGGATCGGGCATCGGCCGCGCCGTGGCGTGCAAATTCGCCGCCGAAGGCTGGTTTGTCGGGCTTGGCGATATCAGCGAAGACGGCATGGCGGGCACCCGCGCATTGTTGCCTGCGGGGCGCTGTTTCAGCGTGCAGCTGGATGTGCGCGATCGCGGGCAGTGGGACGATGCGCTGGGCGCCTTTGCCGAAGTGGCAGGCGGCATCGATGTCGTGTTCAACAACGCCGGCATTCCGATCGGCGGAGCGCTGGTCGACTGTTCGCCCGAGGAAATCGAGCGCACGCTGGATATCAATCTGAAGGGCGTGCTGTTTGGTGCGCAGGCGGCCTGGCCGTGGCTGAAAAAGCGCGCGCCCGGGTCGTGCCTGCTCAACACCGCCAGCGCGGCGGGGATCTATGGCGTGCCTGGCGCGTCGGTCTATTGCGCAACCAAGTTCGGGGTGCGCGCAATCACCGAATCGCTTGACGGGGAATGGGCCGCCGACGGCATCATCGTGCGCGACCTGATGCCCGGCTTCATCGAAACCCCGCTGCTCGACATCGCGCCAAACCGCAAAAGCAACGAGGCGATTCGCGATCGCGTGACCACTGCCGGGCTGGAGATCACGCCTGTGGCCACGGTGGCCGACGCCGCCTGGGCCGCGGTCCACGGCGAACGCCTGCACACGCTGGTAGGCAAGACCGCGCGGCAGGCCAGTTTCTTCGCCCGTTTCCTGCCTGGCATGATCCGTAGCCGCAACAAGGCGTCGGGTCGTCCGTTGGGCTAGGGTCAGATCAGGCCCTTCGCCTTCAGCGAGACATGGCCTTCGCGGCCGATGATCACGTGATCATGCACGGTGATGCCCAGATGGCGGCCCGCCTCGATGATCTTTTGAGTCACCTGGATATCGGCGCGGCTGGGCTGGGGTGATCCCGACGGGTGGTTGTGCACCAGGATCAGCGCGGCGGCGCCGATTGCCATGGCCTTGGCAATGATTTCGCGGGTGTAGATCGCCGATTCGTCGAGCGTGCCATCGCTGACCACCTGGTCGAGCAACAGGCGGTTCTGCACATTGAGATACAGCACGCGGACGCGTTCGTGCGTCAGATGCGCCATGTCGATATGCAGATAATCGATCAGCGCCTGCCAGCTCGACAGCACCGAATCCTGCTGCACCGTCGTCAGCGCCAGACGACGCGCGGCGATGCCGGCAATCTTCAGCGCGGCGGCGGCGGTTTCCTTGATGCCCGAAACCTGCATCAATGCGCGCGGTTCGGCGTTGAACACCCCCGCCAGCGATCCGAACCGTTGCAGCAGCACACGCGCCAGCGGCTTGACGTCCTTTTGCGGGATCGCGGTCATCAACAGGTATTCGATCAGTTCGTGATCGGCCAGTGCATCGTCGCCGCCATCGAGCAGCCGCTGGCGCAATCGCGCACGATGGCCCGACGGATCATGCCCGGTTTCGCGCAGGCGGTCGGCGCGTTGGCCTTTGTCGGGTGCTGGCTGGGCGCCGGATGCGGCAAACAGGCTGGGTTCATCGCTCATCGTCATGGTGATTGCCCAAGCCGGGCATCTGCGCAAGAAGGGGGACGATGGCGGACGATACCGATTTGGCGGATGATGATCGCAAACCGCATCGCAGTGGCCGTGTGCGGCGCATCGCGCTGGTCGGTGCGGGCACGGTGGCGCTGGTGCTGGGCGGGGTATGGGGCGCGCGTGAACGCATCGCTGCCAACCTGATCGACCGCGAACTGGCCAGCCTGCAACTGCCGATGCAGTATCGCATCGTATCGATCGGGCTGGGGCGCGAACTGCTGGGTTCGGTGGTGGTCGGTGATCCGATGCATCCCGATCTGACTGTCGACCGTGTCGAGGTGGTGCTGCGCTATGGGCTGGGCGGGCCACAGATCGATCGCCTTGCGCTGATCAAGCCACGCCTGCACGGCCGGGTGATCGATGGGCAGGTGCATCTGGGCGCGCTCGACCGCGTGCTTTACGCCCCGTCGTCGGGTGAACCGCTGCGCCTGCCCGAATGGTCGCTGGTGCTGTCGGATGCGCGCGGGCGGATCGACAGCGATTTTGGCCCGCTGGCCTTTTCGGCCGATGGCCAGGGGCGGCTGTCGGACGGGTTCGCCGGCACGGTGGGTGTGGTGATGCCGCAGGCGCATGCGGGTGCATGCGATGCCGTGCGCACAACGCTGTTCGGTCACGTCACCACGCAGGCCGGCAAACCGCGCATCGACGGGCCCTTGCGCAGCGGCGGCGTCCGTTGCGGCGATACGCGGCTGGACAGGGGGCGGATCGATCTGGCGATTGCGGGCGATACCGCGCTGTCCAGCTGGTCCATCGGCGGACGTCTGGCCTTGGGAAAAATCGACAGCGGCCACCGCGCCAGCCTGATGGCGCTGGGTGGCGAGGCGGGGCTGCGCTGGCAGGCCGGGCAAAGTGACCTTTCCGGGCGGATCACGCTTGACCTGCACGGGCTGACCGCGCCGCAGGTGCGGCTGGACCAGGCGCGGTTCGACGGGATGCTGCATGCCCGCGGCCTGGCGGGGATCGATCTGCGCGGCGATATCGATGGCAAGGGTCTGGCGCGGGGCACTGTCGCGATCGCTGCGATCGACCGGATGCGCGGCCGTGCCCGTGGCACGCCGGTTGCGCCGTTGCTCGATCGCGCCGCCATGGCGCTGGCCCGGCAAGAGCCCGGCAGCCGCGTGGCAGGATCGTTGGGCCTGCACGTTGATGCGGCGGACTGGCGGCTGGTCATGCCGATGGTGCAAGTGCATGGCGGCCAAGGCGGGCAGAGGCTGGCGCGGTTTGATCGCCTGGTACTGACCGGAGGTGCAGGCAAATTTGCGCATCTGGCCGGATATTTCACCACCGGTGGCGGCGGTTTGCCCGCCATCACCGGCGCAATGACGGCAGGTGGCGCGTCGGGCGCGCAGCTCCGGATCGCCATGGCGCCGTATACCGCCGATGCGGCCTCGCTTGCGGTGCCGGACATGGTGGTGACACCAGCCGCAGGCGGCGCATTCGGCTTTGCCGGCACCGTGGCGCTGAGCGGGCCGCTGGGGCAGGGGCGGATCGACCGGCTGGTTGTGCCGGTCGACGGCGCACTGACCGGCAACGGGCAGCTTGCGTTGCTGCGCCATTGTGTAACGCCGCGGTTTGACCGGCTGCGCACCGGTTCGCTTGATCTGGCGCATGGCGCCGTCAGGTTGTGCCCGGTCGGCGGTGCCATGGTCCGGGCCGGCGCCAACGGAGTAGCGCTGGCCGCCACCATGCCCGGGCTGGCAATGGCTGGCACCTCCGCGGATGCGCCGGTCGGCCTGCGCACCGGGGCGGCGCGGATCGCCTGGCCCGGCACCAGCACGGTCGATGCGCTGGATGTGACGATGGGGCGGGGCGCCGATGCGCAGCATGTGCATGTCGACAGCGTATCGCTGGGGTGGACCAACGGCGTGGCGGGCGGCACCTTTGCCGGCGGCAATCTGGCATCCGCCGCGTTGCCGGCAAAGCTGGGTGCGGCGGGCGGGGCCTGGCAACTGGATGGCGGGCATGTAACCGTATCGGGCGGGACATTGCTGATCAGCGATACGGCGATCCCGGCTCGGTTTGCCCCGGTTGGCGCGCGCGACGCGATGATGACCTGGGCCGATGGCGCGGTCACCGCCAGCGCGCGGCTGATCGCGCCGCATTCGGGCGATGGCCTGGCGCGCGTGACGCTGCGCCATGATCCGGGCAGCGGCCGGGGCCATGCCGAGGTGACGATACCCGGGCTGACCTTCCGCACGCCCGATCCCAAAACCGGCACAAGGGGGCTGCAGCCAACCGACCTGTCGGACCTGGCCAAGGGTATCGCCGCGCTGGCCAATGGCACGATCACCGGGTCGGCGAAATTTGACTGGAACACCGCCGCGCCCGGTGGCGGTTTGACCGGCAGTGGGCGCATTTCAAGCGACGATCTTGATTTTGCAGGCGACCTCGGGCCGGTCGAAGGCCTGGCGGGCACGATCGAATTCACCGATCTGATCCACCTGGTCACCGCCCCGCACCAGCATCTGAAACTGGCCAGCATCAACCCGGGGATCGAGGTCACCAATGGCGACATTGACCTTGATCTGCACGAAGGGCTGGTGGTGCGCCTCAACCGCGCACGTTGGCCGTTTGAAGGCGGCACAATCGATCTCGAGCCGACCGAGTTGCATTTCGGTGTGGTTGAGCCGCGCCGGTTTGCCGTGCTGGTGACAGGGCTTGAGGCGGGGCGTTTCCTGCAGCACATGAACATGTCGAACCTGTCTGCCACCGGCATGTTCGACGGGCGCCTGCCGCTGGTGTTCGACGCCAATGGCGGGCGGATTACCGGGGGGCAACTGGTCAGCCGCGCGCCCGGCGGCAATGTCAGCTATGTTGGCGCGCTGAGCTATCGCGACCTGTCGCCGATGGCCAATTACGCGTTCAAGATGCTGCGTTCGGTCGATTACCACACGATGACGATCGGTCTGGAGGGGGATCTGTCGGGCGAAGTCGTGACCAAAGTCAGTTTTGGCGGGATCAGCCAGGGCCAGGGGGCCGAACGCAACGTGATCACGCGGCAACTGGCACGGTTGCCCATCCGGTTCGATATCAACGTGCGCACACAGTTCTATCAGCTGATCAATACGTTGCGCTCGCTCTATGATCCGTCGCTGATCCCCGATCCGCGCGACAAGGGCCTGATCGATGCGCAAGGACGCCCATTGCACCACCACGGTGCGGTAACCGTGGGCTCGCCCACCGCCGCCGGGACAGGCGGCATCATTCAGCATCAAGCAAGCGGGGCCATGCCATGAATGCAGCACAATCGTTATGTTACGTCCGGTCCGATCGTCGCGGGTGGCGCCTGGCCTGTGCGATCGCGCTGATACCCGGGCTGGGCGGGTGCATCACGGTCAAGGCGCCGAACACGCCGATCGTGATCGAGCTGAACGTGACGATCAAGCAGGAAGTGCTGTATCGTCTGTCGGGCGATGCCGCCCAGACGATCGACAAGAATGGGGATATTTTCTGATGGTCCACACCACACGCCCGCTTCGTTCCGCGCTTCGCGTCGTTCCGGCGCTGCTGCTGGCGGTGTCCTGGCCCGCGTCGGCGCAGACGCGCGATCCGGTCTATGCCGCCGCCCGCGCCCAGGGGCAGGTGGGCGAACAGGTCAATGGCTATCTGGGATTTGTCACCCCGCCGTCGCCCGAATTGCGCAAGGTGGTGGAAGACATCAATATCAAGCGCCGCGCGTTGTATGCGCAAAAGGCCCAGGATACCGACGCCACGATCGAGGAATATGCGCTGACCACGGGCTGCATGCTGATCACGCACACCGTGCCGGGGGAAAAGTACCAGTCGCCGGCCGGCACCTGGGAGACGCGCGCCGCCACCCCTCCGCAGCGCGACCCGCGTTGCCCCTGAGCGCGATGCGGGCGGGTGCCCCGCATACGAATCGCCAACGGGTTTCTGCCGATCTTTTCAGGCCTGTGGCGTTTTGTGCAAATGCGTGAACGCCGACTTGGGTCGGGTTGACTCGCCTGTAACCCCCGTCTAGGGGGCAGGCGCTCTCGGCGGACTTGTGTCGGTCGTGCGCAGCATCCATCGGGGGGCACAATGCGGGTTAACCCCCGTGGCGTTCTCGAGGAATGAGGCAGCGCATGAACGACGACCAGTCTGACCAGGCACCCAATGGCGATCCTTCGCCCGACGATGGGGATGCGCGTGTCAAAGCGCTGGACGCACGGCTCAAGGCCGCGCGGCAGCAAGACGGCAGCCACCCTGACGCCCGGGTCAGCGACGGTGCCGACGCGAGTTATCGCGCCGGAAACCGGGTTCTGGCGGATCTGTTGGGCGGCTTGGCCGGGGGGCTGTTTCTCGGCTGGTTGATCGACCAGTTTGCCGGGACACGGCCTTGGGGACTGTTGGTGATGATGTTCTTCGGAATTTTCGTCGCTTTCAGAAACATCGTCCGTCATGCGGGCCAGACCGGGGGGTAATCGCGCAAGCAGGTTGCTTTCCAGCGGGCTGGCCACAGGCGGGCATCATTCGGTACGGAAGAAGCAGGGATCTGAGCGTGGCAGCCGAGGCGAAAGTCGATCCAATGCACCAGTTTGTCATCGAACCGTTGTTCGGTTCGAACAACTGGGCGATCGCTGGACACAATATCGCTTTTACCAATTCGGCGCTGTGGATGGCGCTGTCGACGCTCGCGCTGGTGATTTTCGTCAGCGGCGGTTTGCGTCGCGAGGTGATCCCCGGCCGCTGGCAGATGGCGGTGGAAAGCTTTACCGGCTTTATCGATGCCATGCTGGCCACCAACGTCGGCCCCAATGGCAAGAAGTATGTGCCCTACGTCTTCTCGCTGTTCATGTTCATCCTGTTTGCCAATTTCATCGGCCTGATGCCGCTGGGCCTGGTCGGCATCCACCCGTTCACCTTCACCAGCCATTTTACCGCGACCGGCGTTTTGTCGCTGCTGTCGTTCGGCATCGTGCTGGTGGTCGGCTTTGCCAAGCACAAGCTGCATTTCTTTTCGCTGTTCGTGCCGCACGGCACGCCGGTGGCGATGATCGTTCCGATCTTTTTCGTTGAAGTGATCTCGTTCCTGGTGCGGCCGTTTTCGCTTGGCCTGCGACTGTTTGTCGCGATGATGGCCGGGCACGTGCTGCTTGAAGTGCTGTCGAGCTTTGTCATCACGGGCGGCAACGCCGGACCGGTGCTGTTTGCCGTGGCAGGCCTGCCCAGCTTTTTGCTGATGGTCGGGATCTGCGCGCTGGAAATCCTGGTTGCCGGCATCCAGGCCTATGTTTTCGCCCTGTTGACCTGCGTCTATCTGAACGACGCGGAAAACCTTCACTGATCTCAACCATCCAGTCTTTCGCAAAGGGAGTTTTTACAATGGACGCACAAGCTGCAAAGCTGCTCGGTGCCGGCCTCGCTGCCATCGGTGCGGGTCTTGCCTCGATCGGCGTGGGCAATGTCTTTGCCAAGTTCCTCGAAGGCGCGCTGCGCAATCCCGGCGCCGCCGACGGCCAGCAGGGCCGCCTGTTCATCGGTTTCGCCGCGGCGGAACTTTTGGGCCTGCTGTCGTTCGTTGTTGCCGTCCTGCTCATCTTCAAGTGAGCAAACGGCCCGGGTGACCCCGGGGTGATTATGGAGGCGGCCCGTCGCGGGCCGCCACCTGACCCCGGTCGGTCGTTCCGGGCGCGCCGCCATGTTGCGGCGCCTCGCGTTTGTGCAACCGTGCCAGAGTAGACAAGAGCCATGCCTCAGATCAGCCAGCTAGCCGACACCTATTTCAGCCAGATTTTCTGGATGCTGGTGTTTTTCGGCCTGACATTCGTGATTGTCGGTCGGGGCATGGTGCCGCAAGTCGTGTCCACCATGACCGAGCGCAACCAGCGGATCGGCCAGGACCTGGCCGCTGCCGAAGCCGCGCGCAACGCGGCCGAAGCCGAACAGGAATCGTGGGACGAAGCCGAAGCCGCGCAGCGTGCCAATGCCCATGCCCTGATCGCCGAGGCCAAGCACAAGGCATCGCTGGCAACGCAGGCCAGCCTTGCCGAGGCGACCGCGCGGATTGAAGCGCAGGTCACCTCTGCCGAAGCGCGGATCATTGCCGCGCGCAATGCTGCGTTGGGCGAATTCGAAACCGTTGCCGCCGAAATCGCGCAGGATATTACCCAGCGCGTGGCCGGCCTTGCCGTCAGCACCGACGATGCACGCAGCGCCGTGAAGGGACCGTTTGCCCATGGTTGATCTCCAGGAAGTTGCCGAACCGCTGCTGCTGGGCACGATCCCGCCGGTGGCGATCATCAGCGCATCGATGGCCGTGCTGCTGCTGGTCATGGTGTGGAAGAAAGTGCCCGCGATGATCACGTCGGGGCTGGACAAGCAGATCATCGCGATCCGCGCCCAGCTCGATGAAGCGCGCGCGTTGCGGGCAGAGGCCGAACAGCTGCGTGCAGATTACGCCGCGCGCATCGCCAGCGCCGAAAAGGATGCGGCCGCGATGATCGACCACGCCCGGCACGAGGCAGAGGCGATCGTGGCGCGCGCCACGCAGGCCACGGCCGACGTGATTGCGCGGCGCGAAAAGATGGCCGCAGACAAGATTGCCGCCGCCGAACACACCGCAGTCGATGACTTGCGCAAACGTGCGGTGGCTGCGGCTGCCGACGCCGCAGCCCACCTGATTGCCATGCGCCACAGCGCCGCGGCGGATCAGGCATTGATCGACCGCACGATCGACACGCTGGTCAACTGACGCAGGTCTGATCGACGGTTTGAAAAGGGCCCCGCCGGAAACGGTCGGGGCCTTTTTCGTGTCGCTATTCCTCGAGCAATTCATCCGGTGGCGCGTTCAACCCGTCGATGATCGCAGTGCGCATATCGTTGGGCAGCACGCCCGGCGTCGCCAGCCAGCGGCGCAGGCGCCACAGTTTGCCGGGATCGATGCGACCATCCTGCCATTGGTCGACCAGATAGTCGCCCGCTTCGGGTATGCCGGCTTTTACCGCGACAAACAGATAGGCCAGAGCATCGTTGGGCACCTGGATGTCGCGGTTGGTGTCGATCAGCTGCACCGCCGCCCAGGCGCCCGCAGGCGAACCGCGATCGGCGGCCAGGCGATACCAGTGCACCTGGTGCCCGCGCCGGTCGATCAAGGGCATCGTGCCGGGCGCGTCGTGATAGAAATCGCCCAGCCGCAATTGCGCCGCCACGTCGCCGGCTTCGGCGCGCGCCGCCAGACAGCGTCCACCCGATGTTGCTTCGACGGGGATGCCGCGCTTGGTTGCATCGGCCGACAGCACGATATCGGCGGCGCAGGGCGGCGGCACCGGTGCCGCGGGCTTGGCGCATCCGGCAAGCGCGGTACACGCGCCAATCGTCAAAAGGCTGCGCGCGATCATTTGCCGCGCCGTTCGATCGCAGCTTGATAGGCAAAATCGCCGACCCCGCCGGCGCATGCCCCGGGGCGGACATAAATGCATTGCAACCGGTCCTCGACGTTCAGGTATTCCTCGCCACGGCAGGCGACACGGTGAAATCCCGAAGGAAGCGCAGGCCCGTTCAACTGAGAGGCTTCGACCACGTTATACCGCGCGACCATTGCCCGTGCCTCGGCCGCGGCTTCGGGCCCGTCGAACAGCAGCACCGGCACATCGCGGTTGAACATGCTCATCGCCAGTGCGGGGTGGGCGGGTTGTTCATAAAGGGCAAAACCGCAAACGCCGGGCTGTTCGCCGGCAATCACCAGCGACATGAACGGCACGTCGCCCTGGTTCCAGTAATCGCGAAAGATCGGCGCCATGCCGACCGCCAGGCTCAACAGCGCCCACGCCGCGCACAAGCCGGGCACGGCAAAGCGGCGCTTTGCCCACAGATCGACCGAGCCGATCGCAGCCAGCAGGACCAGCGTGGTCGTGCCCAGCAGGACAAAGCGGTATTCCTTGTGCGCGATCACCGAATGGGTGGCATAGATCGACACCGCAATGGCCAGAAGCATCGGCTGACGCCGCGCCCCGATCAATGCCAGCGGCACGATCGCAAGCGACGCCCAGCCCCAGGTGCGCAGCTGATAGGTAACAAACCACCAGGGCGGCTGCGTACCGAACAGATCGCTGCCACCCTGAACCACATTGAAGGCGATGCTGCGCCAGATCCACATAAGCGGGGGATGGCCGGTGATCACGTCGCCCAGCGCGCCCAGCGCCAGCCCGGCGAAAAATCCCGGCACCAGCCCCGACAGGGTGCGGCGCCAGCCTGCGCCCAGGCTCCACAGGCCGATCAGGCCAATCGCGGGCAGGTAGTGAAAACGCACGACAAACCCTGTCGCCAGCAGCAGGCCAAGCGCAAAGGCCGGGCGCCAGCGCGGATCCCGGCGCAGCCGCTGCGCCAGCGCCATCGCCGGGAACAGCAGCGACAGGCCGATCCCTTCGGCCGAAGGGCGCACGCCGAAATAGAACACTTCGCACCACACCGCCCCGGCAAACGCCGCCACCAGCGCGTGGTCGCGCCCGAACCGCCGCGCCAGGTCATACCAGGCGATCGGCACGCCGAGCGACAGCACGGCAAGCATGCCGCGCACCAGCCACAGATGCAGCTGGCTGTGCGGGGCAATCGCGTGGCCCAGCGCGATCGGCGCAGACAGGACAAGCGGCACGAACCAGCCGCGAATGCCCGCGTGGAATTCCCACGCCCGCACCCACGATCCGGTGACCAGGCCATAGGCGGGTTCCAGATATTGCCAGACCTCGTCGGCGTGGAACACGCTCATTCGGCTTGCCAGCACCAGTCGCAAGGCCAGCGCCAGGCCGATTACCGCCCACAAGGATCGATTTTTGGCCACCGGCGCCTTCGACGCGGCCGGTCGGGCCGGTTTATCCTGCAAGCGACGTCACCCCCAAAACCAACCCCCACCGATTGCATTATGCCGTTTTGCGCATATCGGTCGGTGGGGCCAGGGGCAAGCGTGTTGCGGTTTTCACTCCTCGTTGATCTGCCAGTGGATGGCGCTGTCGTATGTGCCTGCGCGGTCGGCGCCCGATGCGTCGCGCGCCGGGCTGAACCGGGCGCGCTGGCTGACCTTTTCGCAGGCCACCGCATCCAGCGCGTCATGCCCGCTTGATGCCACGACAGTGCAGCCGTTGACGTGGCCATCGCTGCCGATCACCAGGTGCAGCCGCGTCACCCCGCTCCATCCTTCGCGCAAGGCCCGCGACGGGTAATCGCGCGGTGTGATCCACTGGCTGCTGTCGCCCAGCGGCCTTGCGCCGATCGCGGGCAAGGTCGGGCCCGGCCGGGGCTCGGGGCTGTCGGAAACGATCCCGCGGTCATTGCCGCCAACCGGGGGCAGCGGTGCCAGCGGCCCCAGGGTCATCGTGGTGGGTGGCGCCAGGCCATCGATCGTGGGCGTGGGGGCTGCAACCGGGTCCTGGCGTTGGGTGGTGGGCGGCTTTGGCGGCACCGCGGGACTGGGCAGGGGGGGGACGGCCACCCAGTTGTTGTCCTTCAGCGTCTGGTGGATCACCGTCTGGATCGCCCCACCGGCAAAGGAGGCCAACAGGGCGGCGCCGACCGTCAACTGGATCGCCCCCACCATCAGCCCGGTGCCGACAACCTGGCGCGCACTGCCTGAACGGGATTGGTACATCACGTTTCTCCCTCGCTGCTAAGACCCTTTTCAATGTGATGTTGTAACATGACCAGAATTATTCGGACCAGCAAGGGAAATTTTCACACCCCGTCAAGGTGGCTGCACTAGGCTGCGCGATCACGCAGGCTTGCAGCGGGAGAACGCCTTGACACAGTTGCATCGTTGGATTGCCGCGCTGATCGCGCTGTGCGGCGCGGGGTTCATGTCTGTGCCGGTGGCATCGGCGGAACCGTCCGCGCTTGCTGCACATGATGCGACATATCCGTTCTACATGCCGATGAAGGCGCTGGCCAAACCGGCAATCCGCCTGTTCATCACATGCGAAGCCTCGCGCCGCGCGGGCAAAGAGGTCTATGCCGGGGCCGATGCGGCGTCGCTTTATGGGCGGGCGACCGGCGGGTTCGAATTTGTCTACGAAGCCACCGACCGTGCGGGGCACGCCTGCGTCTATCCGTTTTCGCCATGGATTCCGCAGATCGCCGGTCCCTTGCAGGGGACCCAATATATCCTTCGCTCGTCGGTGCCGGGACACCGCGTGATCTTTCGCAATGGCGGCGAATGGGCGACGATCGATCTGCGGCTGTTCGATATCGGCCGGCAGCGGATGCATTTCGAAATGCGCGATATCGAACTGGATTTTCCCGGCGCGGTCCAGCCGATGGGCGCGCTGCATCTTGAAGCGTTCGGCGGCACTTCCCCCGGCCTGTTCACGGCGGTGATCCGCCGGTGCCGCATCTATGGGGGCAAGAATGCTGTGTTTGTGCCGGGCGGGCAGACCATGCTGTTTGTCGAAGACAGCACCATCGCCGGCAATGTCGGCGGCAATGCCGATCAGGAACACACGACCTATATCAATGGCACGCTGGTCACGCATTTGCGCAATTCGTCATGGGCGGGGCAGCATGCCTGGTCGAATGTGGCAAGCGGTCACCAGCTGAAGGACAAGGCGTATCTGCGCATCTATGAAAATGTCACGGTGTCGAACCGGCCGGTGGGCACGCCAGCCTCGGCGATGCCGCTGATCGATGCGTCCGCCTTCGGCTTTACCTGGGCCAACAATCTGCATCTGGTGCGCCAGGCCCCGTTGCAGGCGCCGCGCGATGCCCTGGTCGATCTGCGCACCGAAATCCGCTATGGCGCCGCGGCCAATTATCCCTGGAGCGTGCTGGCCGGCCCGGGCTGGCGTATGCCGCCCGACCCGCTGGCGGCGCTCGACAAACTTTATCTTTCGGTGTTCCTCAACACCTCGATCGACAGTTTTCGAACAGAGCCCTATGTCTTTGCCCTGCGCAACCAGGGCACGGCGTTCGAACCCGGTACCGACCACATTGCCGGCAACGATACCGCCCCGCGCGCCTGGCAACGCGCGGTTTCGATTGCATTTCACACCACCGGGCGGGTGGGGCACGCCTATTCGCGCGATGGCTGGACCTTTTCCGATCCGAAACTGCCCAGGCAGTCCGAATGGATCATCGATCGCGATGCCTTCATCCGCCACGCACTGGGGCTGATCGGGCGCTAGCGGCCGGTCCGCTTGACCTTTGTGATCATCGCGCGTAATGGCCCGCTCGTCCAGGGCGGGTTGCGTTGAGCGATTCTGCCCCAGAACATATCGAGCTGAACATTGGCGGTGAACGAAGCACGGGGTAACCCGATCTTCACGACGCCGTCAAAGTAACCCGGCGCCGTGGCGCGGGTGGAGTGTTTTTCGGCTCGCGTCATGAACGCCGATCCTGCCCCTGGGGGCGGGCGTCGGCCTTTCCGGCGCGATCGTCCGCATGTGCTTCACCTTTGCGCGCGTTGCCAGAACCAAGGTGAAGTCTTCAACAATGCCTACGATCAACCAGCTGGTCCGCAAGGGCCGCGTTCCGCAGAAGGCCAAGAGCAAGGTCCCTGCGATGGAGCAGAACCCGCAAAAGCGTGGCGTTTGCACCCGCGTCTACACGACCACGCCGAAAAAGCCGAACTCGGCGCTTCGCAAGGTCGCCAAGATCCGTCTGACCAACAGCCGCGAAGTCATTTCGTACATCCCTGGCGAAGGCCACAACCTGCAGGAGCACTCGGTTGTGCTGATCCGTGGCGGCCGCGTACGCGACCTTCCCGGCGTGCGCTATCACGTGCTGCGCGGCGTGCTCGACACACAGGGTGTCAAGGACCGCAAGCAGAGCCGTTCGAAGTACGGCGCCAAGCGTCCGAAGTGATCCGTGCTGGCGCCCGGGGCCAGGCCCCGCACGCGCCGCATTGAAGCGATAAGGGCCCCCAGCGGTCCGGCCCAGTCAGAAGGAAGTTTCTATGTCACGTCGTCGTCGTCCGGAAAAGCGGGTCATCCTGCCCGATCCGAAGTTCGGTGATCAAACCCTGTCGAAGTTCATGAACAACCTCATGTACGACGGCAAAAAGTCTTCGGCCGAAGGTATTGTCTACGGTGCACTCGACACGATGCAGACCCGCGCCAAGGCCGATCCGCTGCAGCTGTTCCACGATGCGCTGAACAATGTGAAGCCGCAGATCGAAGTGCGTTCGCGCCGCGTCGGTGGTGCCACCTATCAGGTTCCGGTCGAAGTTCGTCCGGAACGTGCGCAGGCGCTGGCCATTCGCTGGCTGATCACGGCTGCGCGCAACCGTTCGGAAACGACGATGGCCGCGCGCCTGTCGGCCGAACTGCTTGATGCTGCCAACAACCGCGGCAACGCGGTGAAGAAGCGCGAAGATACCCACCGTATGGCCGACGCCAACCGCGCCTTCAGCCACTATCGCTGGTAAGCGCGTGTCATCGCCCGCGCAGGCCATTGCCTGTGCCGGGTGATCACGTCACAATACGGTCACGCAAGTGAACCAAGGGGCGTGTTGCGGTATTGAGCCGCGACACGCCCCAGATCCAAGCCCCTCGACCATAAGGGAACCTACCATGGCCCGCAGCACGCCGCTCGAGCGCTATCGCAATATCGGCATCATGGCGCACATCGACGCTGGCAAGACCACGACGACCGAGCGCATTCTCTATTACACCGGCAAGTCCTACAAGATCGGCGAAGTCCATGACGGCGCCGCGACGATGGACTGGATGGAACAGGAACAGGAACGCGGCATCACGATCACGTCGGCCGCGACGACCTGCTTCTGGGGCGATTATCGCATCAACATCATCGACACCCCCGGGCACGTCGACTTCACCATCGAAGTCGAACGTTCGCTGCGCGTGCTCGATGGCGCGGTGGCCTGCTTTGACGGCGTCGCCGGCGTTGAGCCGCAGTCGGAAACCGTGTGGCGCCAGGCCGACAAGTACGGCGTGCCGCGCATGTGCTTCATCAACAAGCTGGATCGCACCGGCGCCAACTTCAAGTATTGCGTGCAGTCGATCATCGATCGTCTGGGCGCTGTGCCGGCGGTGCTGTATCTGCCGATCGGTGCCGAAAGCGATTTCAAGGGCCTGGTCGACCTGGTGCACAACCGCGCGATCATCTGGCACGATGAAAGCCTGGGCGCCAATTTCGATTACACCGACATTCCGGCAGATCTGGCTGATGAAGCCGAAGAATACCGCGAACGTCTGATCGAACTGGCCGTCGAACAGGACGACGACGCGATGGAGGCCTATCTCGAAGGCAACCTGCCTGACGTCGCCACGCTCAAGGCGCTGATCCGCAAGGGCGCGCTGGCGCAGAAGTTCGTGCCCGTGGTCTGCGGCTCGGCGTTCAAGAACAAGGGCGTGCAGCCCCTGCTCGACGCCGTGGTTGATTACATGCCGTCGCCGCTCGACATTCCCGACGTGCAGGGCATCAACCCCGACACCGATCAGCCGGACAGCCGTCCGACTGCCGATGACGCGCCGTTCTCGGGCCTGGCGTTCAAGATCATGAACGATCCGTTCGTGGGCAGCCTGACCTTCCTGCGTGTCTATTCGGGCAGCCTGGTCAAGGGCACGTACCTGAACTCGGTGAAGAACAAGAAGGAGAAGGTCGGCCGCATGCTGCTGATGCACTCCAACAACCGCGAAGACATCGATGCGGCCTATGCCGGCGACATCGTGGCGCTTGCCGGGCTGAAGGAAACCACCACCGGGGATACGCTCTGCGCTGAAAAGCAGCCGATCATTCTCGAACGGATGGAATTCCCCGATCCGGTGATCGAACTGTCGGTGGAACCCAAGACCAAGGCCGACCAGGAAAAGATGGGCATCGCGCTGCATCGCCTGTCAGCCGAAGATCCTTCGTTTCGCGTTTCGACCGATCACGAATCGGGCCAGACGATCATCAAGGGGATGGGTGAACTTCACCTTGAAATCCTGGTCGATCGCATGCGTCGCGAATTCAAGGTCGAAGCCAACGTCGGTGCGCCGCAGGTGGCCTATCGCGAATCGCTCGGCCGTGAAGTCGAACTGGACTACACGCACAAGAAGCAGTCGGGTGGCTCGGGCCAGTTCGGCCGCGTAAAGGTGCGTCTGGTGCCGGGCGAGCGCGGTTCGGGCATCCAGTTCTTCGACGAGGTGAAGGGCGGAAACATTCCGCGCGAATACATCCCGTCGGTGGAAAAGGGCATGCGCGAAACCGCAGCGACCGGCAGCCTGATCGGGTTCCCGATCATCGATTTCAACATCTTCCTGACAGACGGCGCGTACCACGACGTCGACTCGTCGGCGCTGGCGTTTGAAATCGCGGGCCGCGCAGCGATGCGCGAAGCCGCGCAGAAGTCGGGCATCAAGCTGCTCGAACCGATCATGAAGGTCGAAGTCGTCACCCCAGAAGATTTCATGGGTGACGTGATCGGGGATCTGAACTCGCGGCGCGGGCAGATTCAGGGCACCGACAGCCGGGGCAATGCCCAGGTGGTCGAGGCGATCGTGCCGCTGGCCAACATGTTTGGCTACGTCAATACGCTGCGCTCGTTCACGCAGGGGCGTGCGCAGTACACCATGCAGTTTTCTCACTATGACGAAGTCCCGGCAAACGTCGCGACCGAACTCAAGGAGAAGCTTGCGTGATGTCGGTTTGCACCAGATCCGGCCTGTTCGGAGATGGTGCAGACATTCCCGCAAACGAGACGCTTGCTTGATCGGATCGATCACGCTAGGGGCGGCGCCTGAATTTCTGGCGCGAGTCCGGCTGGTGCCGCCTCCAACAGCAATCACCCAAGTTTGAAAAAGAAGGTTTGAACAATGGCCAAGGCTAAGTTTGAGCGGAACAAGCCGCACTGCAACATCGGCACCATCGGTCACGTTGACCATGGCAAGACCACGCTGACCGCAGCGATCACCAAGGTGCTGGCCGAAACCGGCGGCGCGACGTTTACCGATTACGCCAACATCGACAAGGCGCCGGAAGAGCGCGAACGCGGCATCACCATCTCGACCGCACACGTCGAGTACGAAACCGCCAACCGTCACTATGCACACGTCGATTGCCCCGGGCACGCCGACTATGTGAAGAACATGATCACCGGTGCCGCCCAGATGGACGGCGCGATCCTGGTCGTGAACGCTGCTGACGGTCCGATGCCGCAGACCCGCGAGCACATCCTGCTTGCCCGCCAGGTCGGCGTGCCGGCTCTGGTCGTGTACATGAACAAGGTCGACCAGGTCGATGACGAGGAAATCCTCGAACTCGTCGAACTCGAAGTGCGCGAACTGCTGTCGTCGTACGATTTCCCGGGCGACGATATTCCGATCGTCAAGGGTTCGGCTCTGGCCGCGCTCGAAGGCCGCAACGACGAAATCGGCAAGAGCTCGATCCATGCGCTGATGGAAGCTGTTGACAGCTACATCCCGCAGCCCCCGCGCCCAACCGACAAGCCGTTCCTGATGCCCGTCGAAGACGTGTTCTCGATCTCGGGTCGCGGCACCGTGGTGACCGGCCGTATCGAAACCGGCATCATCAAGGTTGGCGAAGAAGTCGAAATCATCGGCCTCAAGGCAACTGCCAAGACCGTCGTGACCGGCGTGGAAATGTTCCGCAAGCTGCTTGACCAGGGTGAAGCCGGCGACAACGTCGGTGCCCTGATCCGCGGCATCAAGCGTGAAGAAGTCGAGCGTGGCCAGGTTCTGGCCAAGCCCGGCACCTGCACGCCGCACACCGAGTTCTCGGCCGAAGTCTACGTGCTTTCGAAGGATGAAGGCGGCCGTCACACGCCGTTCTTCGCCAACTATCGTCCGCAGTTCTATTTCCGCACCACGGACGTGACCGGCGAAGTGGTTCTGCCCGAAGGTACCGAAATGGTCATGCCCGGCGACAACCTGACGCTGAGCATCAAGCTGATCGCACCGATCGCGATGGATGAAGGTCTGCGCTTCGCAATTCGCGAAGGTGGCCGCACCGTCGGTTCGGGGGTTGTCAGCAAGATCACGAAGTAATATAGGCGCCGCTCCGGCGGGAGATTCGTTCTCCCGCCGGACGGACTTTTTGCAATCAGTTGGCCCGTTTCTCCCCATGGGTGCCGCAAGGTGTCGGGGTGGTAGCGGCGGGGCGGCTGGTTTTTGTTTTCGCTCTTTCGCATCGGTAAACGGACATGGACGCCCAGAACATCCGCATTCGCCTCAAGGCCTTTGATCATCGTGTGCTTGACCAGGCCACTGGAGAAATCGCGGATACCGCCCGCCGCACCGGCGCGCTGATCCGGGGTCCGATTCCGCTTCCGACACGCATCGAAAAGTTCTGCGTCAACCGTGGTCCCCACGTTGACAAGAAGTCGCGCGAACAGTTCGAAGTGCGCACGTACAAGCGCCTGCTCGACATCGTGCAGCCCAATGCGGCCACTGTCGATGCGCTGATGAAGCTGGACCTCGCGGCCGGCGTAAACGTCGAAATCAAGCTGGCCTGAGCCGGCTTGTCGCCGCCCCGGTAAAAACCGGGTTGGCGTCACAAGTTTCGGAAGACCTTCGGGTTTTCCAAAGTTCCTTTCGGTCCTGCGGGGCCGGTTAAGCGGCCAGGGCCGCTCTGACAAAGGGATACCTCCGGCATCCGCCGTTCCTGCAAGGGAAGGGCACCTGGCCGGGAAAGCGTCCCCCGTTGGTTCTCGTGCTTGCGCATCATGTGCTGGCACGGGGGCATTCAGCCCGGACGGGGGCAGCTTCACAATACGGGCTGAACACGCCTGTGGGGAATGGGTCCTCGCAGGCCTCTGTTTAGGAGTATGGATCATGCGCACCGGCGTGATCGCGAAGAAGGTGGGGATGACTCGCCTTTTCCAGGAAGATGGTCGGCACGTGCCGGTCACTGTCCTTTCGCTTGAAGATTGCCAGGTGGTTTCGGTTCGCACCGCTGAACGTGACGGTTATGTCGCGCTGCAGCTGGGTGCGGGCGTTGCCAAGCAAAAGAACGTGGCCAAGCCGCAGCGTGAGCATTTCGCGAAAGCCGAAGTGCCGCTGAAGGCTGAAGTCGCCGAATTCCGCGTCGCCGACGACGCGGTGCTCGATGTCGGTTCGACGATTGCTGCATCGCACTTTGCGATCGGCCAGTATGTCGACATCACCGGCCACACGCAGGGCAAGGGCTTTGCCGGCGCCATGAAGCGCTGGGGTTTCGGGGGCATGCGCGCCACGCACGGCGTGTCGATCTCGCACCGTGCCCACGGTTCGACCGGCAACCGCCAGGATCCGGGCCGCGTGTTCAAGAACAAGAAGATGGCCGGCCACATGGGCGACCGTCAGCGCACCCAGCAGAACCTCGAAATCGTCCGCACCGACGACGAACGCGGCCTGATCTTCGTCAAGGGCTCGGTCCCTGGGTCGAAGAACGGCTGGTTGCTCGTGCGCGACGCGGTCAAGGTCGATCGCCACGGTGATGCGCCTTACCCCGCCGGCATCAAGCATGCTGTCAACAACAACGAAGTCGCACCTGCTGCGACCGATGGCCAGGAGGGCTAAGTCGTGAAGGTTCAGGTCCTCAATCTGGACGGGACTGCCGCTGGCGACGTCGAACTGTCGGATGACGTGTTCGGTCTAGAGCCGCGCGCAGACATCCTGCATCGTGTCGTCACCTGGCAGTTGGAAAACCGTCGTGGCATCGCCCGCAAGGCGCGCGAACGCAGCGATGTTGCCCGTACCGGCAAGAAGTTTGGTCGTCAAAAGGGCGGCGGTACCGCGCGTCATGGCGATCGCAAGGCGCCGATTTTCATCGGCGGCGGCAAGGCGCACGGCCCGCGTGTTCGCGAATTCAACATTTCGCTGAACAAGAAGGTCCGCGCACTCGGTCTCAAGATGGCGCTGTCATCGAAGGTCAACGGCGGCCTGGTGGTTGTCGACAACCTCGACATGACCGATGCCAAGACCAAGGTGCTTGCAGGCACGCTGGCCGAACGCGGTTTCGGCAAAAAGGTGCTGGTGGTCGATGGTGACGCGGTCAACGAGGGCTTTGCCCGCGCTGCGCGCAACCTGATCGGCATCAACGTGCTGCCGGCGATCGGTGCCAATGTCTATGACATCCTGAAGCATGACACGCTGGTGCTGACCCGCGCGGCTGTCGAAAAGCTGGAGGCGCGTTTCCATGGCTAAGGACGCAATCGACACGCGCCACTATGACGTGATTGTGGCTCCCCACATCACCGAAAAGGCGACGCTGCTGTCCGAACACAACGCGGTTGTGTTCAAGGTCGCGCAGGCTGCGACCAAGCCCCAGATCAAGGCGGCCATCGAAGCGATCTACAATGTGAAGGTCGCGGCGGTGAACACCCTGGTGCAAAAGGGCAAGACCAAGCGCTGGAAGGGCAAGCCCTACACGCGCTCCGACGTCAAAAAGGCCGTTGTGACACTGGCTGCCGGCCAGTCGATCGACGTCACCAGCGGTATCTGAGGGCGCAAGGATCATGGCACTCAAGAGCTATAACCCGACCAGCCCCGCACGCCGCGGCCTGGTCCTCGTCGACAAGTCGTCGCTGTGGAAGGGCAAGCCGGTCAAGGCATTGACCGAAGGCAAGTCCAAGACAGGCGGCCGCAACAACAAGGGTCACGTGACCAGCCGCGGCATCGCGGGTGGCCACAAGCAGACGTACCGCTTCATCGACTTCAAGCGTCGCAAGTGGGATGTGCCGGCAACGGTCGAGCGTCTGGAATATGACCCCAACCGCACCGCGTTCATCGCGCTGGTCAACTATGCCGATGGCGAACAGGCCTATATCCTGGCGCCGCAGCGTCTTTCCGCAGGCGACGTCATTGTCGCCGGCGAAAAGACCGACGTGAAGCCGGGCAATGCCATGCTTCTGTCGCAGATGCCGGTTGGTACCATCGTCCACAACGTGGAGATGAAGCCGGGCAAGGGCGGTCAGATCGCACGTTCGGCAGGCACGTATGTGCAGGTCGTCGGGCGTGACCGTGGTCTCGTCATTGTTCGCCTGAATTCGGGTGAGCAGCGCTATCTGCGTGGCGATTGCATGGGCACCGTGGGCGCCGTGTCGAACCCCGACAACGGCAACCAGAACCTGGCCAAGGCCGGCCGCAACCGCTGGCTGGGCAAGCGTCCGCTGACACGCGGCGTGGCCAAGAACCCGGTCGACCACCCGCACGGTGGTGGTGAAGGCCGGACCTCGGGCGGCCGTCACCCGGTTACCCCGTGGGGCAAGCCGACCAAGGGTGCCCGCACCCGCCACAACAAGCGCACGGACAAGATGATCATCCGTTCGCGCCACGCGAAGAAGAAGAGGTAACACCCCATGGCACGTTCCGTCTGGAAGGGCCCCTTCGTCGAGCTGCACCTGCTGAAAAAGGCGGAAGCCGCGCAGGACATCGGCTCGCGCGCTGGCCCGATCAAGACCTGGTCGCGTCGTTCGACCATCTTGCCGCAGTTCGTTGGTCTGACGTTCAGCGTCTACAACGGGCACAAGTTCATCCCCGTCTCGGTGAACGAAGACATGGTTGGCCACAAGCTTGGTGAATTTGCGCCCACGCGCACGTTCCCCGGCCACGCCGCCGACAAGAAGGGCAAGCGCTGATGAGCAAGCCTTCCGCTCCCCGCCGCGTCGCGGCCAATGAAGCTCTGGCAGTCAACACCACGATCCGTGGTTCGGCCCAGAAGCTGAACCTGGTTGCCGCGCTGATCCGTGGTCGCAAGGTCGAGGATGCTTTGAACATCCTGACCTTTTCGACCAAGGCGATGGCCGTCGATGCCCGCAAGGTGCTGGCGTCGGCCATCGCCAATGCGGAAAACAATCACAACCTGGATGTCGACTCGCTCGTCGTGGCCGAAGCCAGCGTTGGCAAGTCGATCACGATGAAGCGCTTCCACACCCGTGGTCGTGGCAAGTCGACCCGGATCCTCAAGCCGATTTCGCGGCTGCGGATCGTTGTCCGCGAAGTCGAGGAGGCCTGATCCATGGGTCACAAGACCAACCCCATCGGTCTGCGTCTGCAGATCAACCGCACCTGGGACAGCCGCTGGTTTGCCGAAGGGCAGAGCTATCAGCGTCTGCTCAAGGAAGACCTGACGATCCGCAAGTTCATCGTCGAGAGCCTGCCCCAGGCAGCGATCTCGAAGGTGGTGATCGAACGCCCCGCCAAGGTGTGCCGCGTTTCGATCTATGCGGCCCGTCCGGGCGTCATCATCGGCAAGAAGGGCGCAGACATTGAAAAGCTGCGCGCCAAGCTGTCGAAGCTGACCAAGAGCGACGTCAAGCTGAACATCGTTGAAATCCGCAAGCCGGAAATCGATGCCAAGCTCGTCGCCCAGGGCATCGCCGATCAGCTGGTTCGCCGCGTGGCGTTCCGCCGTGCGATGAAGCGTGCCGTGCAGTCGGCGCTGCGTCTGGGTGCCGAAGGCATCAAGATCACCTGCGGCGGCCGTCTGGGTGGCGCGGAAATCGCGCGCGTCGAATGGTATCGCGAAGGTCGGGTGCCGTTGCACACGCTGCGCGCCAACATCGACTATGCCGAAGCCGAAGCCCACACCGCCTATGGCGTGATCGGCATCAAGACCTGGATCTTCAAGGGCGAGATCCTGGGTCACGACCCGCTGGCGCAAGATCGCCTCATGCTCGAGGCACAGACCTCGGGCGTGCGTCCGTCACGCTGAGGGTGAGATAGAGCCATGTTGCAACCCAAAAAGACCAAGTTCCGCAAGGCGTTCAAAGGCCGTTTGCACGGCAACGCCAAGGGCGGCACCGACCTCAACTTCGGCTCGTACGGGCTGAAGGCGATGGAACCGGAACGCGTCACCGCGCGCCAGATCGAAGCGGCCCGTCGTGCGATTACCCGCCACATCCGCCGTCAGGGCCGTTTGTGGATCCGGATTTTCCCCGATCTGCCGGTTTCGAAAAAGCCTGCCGAAGTCCGTCAGGGCAAGGGCAAGGGTTCGGTGGAATACTGGGCCGCACGCGTCAAGCCGGGCAAGATCCTGTTTGAACTCGATGGCGTTCCCGGTCCGCTGGCCGCAGAGGCGTTCAGCCGCGCGGCCATGAAGTTGCCGATCAAGACCAAGGTTGTGGCTCGCCTCGGCGATACCTCGCACCTTGGCGGCGAGTAAGGAGGAAAGACGATGTCCAAGTTCGAGGACCTGCGCCTCAGGAGCGACGACCAGCTTTCCGCTGATCTCGCCGAATTGAAGCGCGAACAATTCAACCTGCGGTTCCAGGCGGCGACCAGCCAGCTGGAGCGTCCGGCACGCATTCAGGAAGTGCGCCGCCAGATTGCCCGCATCAAGACGCTGCAGACCGAACGGTCGCGCAGCGTGAAGGCCTGAGGAGACCCGCCGTGCCAAAGCGTATCCTGGTCGGGACCGTGGTTTCCGACAAGAATGAAAAGACCGTGGTGGTCAAGGTCGAGCGCAAGGTGAAGCATCCGCTTTACGGCAAGATCATCCGCCGCTCGAAGAAGTACCACGCCCATGACGAGGACAACGCGTTCAAGCTGGGCGAAACGGTGCGCATCGAGGAAACGGCGCCCTATTCGAAGCAGAAGACGTGGAAGGTTATCGACCGCGTGCTGGCCGGCAAGGTCGCTGCCATCGAAGCGGACGTCTGAGGTCGCACAGCAATTTGGAACTGCCGGACTGGTTCCGGCAAGCCACTGAGAAGGAACCGGATCAATGATCCAGATGCAATCCAATCTTGAAGTCGCTGACAACAGCGGTGCCAAGCGCGTCCAGTGCATCAAGGTGCTGGGCGGGTCGAAGCGCCGTTTTGCCGGCGTCGGCGACGTCATCGTGGTGTCGATCAAGGAAGCCCAGCCGCGTGCCCGCGTCAAAAAGGGCGATGTCCATCGCGCCGTGATCGTTCGTACCCGCAAGGACGTGCGTCGCGCCGATGGCAGCGTCATCCGCTTTGACACCAATGCGGCGGTGCTGGTCGGCAAGAACGAAGAACCCATCGGTACGCGTATCTTCGGACCCGTGGTGCGCGAACTGCGCGCCAAGGGCTTCATGAAGATCATCAGCCTTGCGCCGGAGGTGCTGTAATGTCGGCTGCCAAGATCAAGAAGGGCGACACGGTCGTCGTTCGTTCGGGCAAGGACAAGGGCCGTACCGGCACTGTCGTCCAGGTCCTGCCGAAGGATGACAAGGTGATCGTGGGCGGCGTGAACATCGCCACCCGTCACCGCAAGCCCAGCCAGCAGAACCCGCAGGGCGGTCTCGACCGCTTTGAGGCGCCCATGCACATCTCGAAAGTCTCGGTCGCCGACAAGGATGGCAAGCCCACCCGCGTGCGGTTCGAGGATCGTGATGGCAAGAAGGTCCGCGTGGCCGTGAAGTCCGGGGAGGCGATCGATGTCTGAGACATACATTCCGCGTCTTAAGACCAAGTACGACGCCGAAATCGCTGCGGCGATGACGGCCAAGTTCGGCTACAAGAACGTGATGGAAGTTCCCAAGATCGAAAAGATCACGCTCAACATGGGCGTCGGTGAAGCCAGCCAGGACAAGAAGAAGGTCCAGACTGCTGCATCCGAAATGGAACTGATCGCCGGGCAAAAGCCGGTGATCACCAAGGCGAAGAAGTCGATCGCGCAGTTCAAGCTGCGTGAAGGCATGCCGATCGGTTGCAAGGTTACCTTGCGCCGCGAACGCATGTACGAATTCCTCGACCGCCTGATCACGATCGCAATGCCCCGCATCCGCGACTTCCGTGGGTTGAACCCCAAGTCGTTCGATGGCCGTGGCAACTATGCGATGGGTCTCAAGGAACAGATCATTTTCCCCGAGATCAGCTACGATCAGATCGACAAGGTTCGTGGTCTCGACATCATCGTAACCACCACCGCAAAGACCGATGACGAAGCGCGCGAGTTGCTGCGTCTGTTCGGTTTCCCTTTCCCGCAGGATGCCGCCGAACAGGCGAAAGCTGCCTGATTAGCCATTCTGGAAGAAAGAGCTTAAGTCCATGGCGAAACTGAGTTCGATCAACAAGAACGAGCGGCGCAAGAAGCTCGTTGAAAAGTATGCGGCCAAGATCACCGCATTGAAGGCCAAGGCGAACGACAAGTCGCTCGATGATACCGAGCGTCTTATCGCACGCCTGAAGCTGGCTGAAGTGCCACGCAACGGTAACCCGACCCGCGTGCGCAACCGCTGCAACACCACAGGCCGTCCGCGCGGTTATTATCGCAAGTTCGGGCTGTGCCGCATCGAGCTGCGCGATCTCGCCAACAAGGGGTTGATCCCCGGCGTGACCAAGTCGAGCTGGTAAGGATAGACCGATGGCATTGACCGACCCACTGGGTGATATGCTCACCCGCATCCGCAACGGACAGCGCGCGAAGAAGGACTCTGTCCTGAGCCCCGCGTCAAAGTTGCGTTCACACGTGCTCGAAGTGCTTCAGCGCGAAGGCTATATCCGTGGCTTCACCGAAGACACCACGGGTCTGCATCCGCAGCTGCGTATCGAGCTGAAGTATTTCGAAGGCCAGCCGGCGATCAAGCACGTGGCCCGCGTTTCAAAGCCTGGCCGCCGCGTCTATTCCGGTTCCAAGGAATTGCCGGTGATCCGCAATGGCCTTGGCATCTCGATCGTCTCGACGCCGCGCGGCGTGCTTTCGGATGCCGAAGCGCGCGCTGCCAATGTCGGTGGCGAAGTGCTTGCGGAGGTGTTCTGATGAGCCGCATCGGTAAAAAGCCGGTGGCAATCCCGGCAGGGGTGTCCGCCGACATCGCCAACGGCGTGCTGACCGTCAAGGGGCCCAAGGGAACCCTGACGCTGACGCTCGTCGAAGACATCAGCTATGCCATCGAGGACGGTATGATTTCGGTCACGCCGGCCAACGATACCAAGCGCGGTCGGGCCTTTTGGGGCATGCAGCGCACGCTGGTATCGAACCTCGTGACCGGTGTGACCGAAGGGTATACCAAGACCCTGCAGATCACCGGTGTCGGCTATCGTGCTACGTCGCAGGGGACCAACCTGAAGCTGCAGCTCGGTTACAGCCACGATGTCGATTTCGCCGTGCCGGAAGGCATCGAGATCAAAACCCCGGATAACACGACGATCAACATTTCCGGGATCGACAAGCAGAAGGTCGGCCAGGTTGCGGCCGAGATCCGTCGCTGGCGCAAGCCCGAGCCTTACAAGGGCAAGGGCATCAAGTACCAGGGCGAGTTCATCTTCCGCAAGGAAGGGAAGAAGAAGTAATGGCCAAGCTGTCTCTCTTCGCACGCCGCCGCCGCCGCGTACGTACCGCGCTCAAGGCGAATTCCGGTGGGCGTCTGCGCCTGTCGGTTCACCGTTCGGGTCGCCACATCTACGCCCAGATCATCGACGATGCCGCCGGCCGCACAGTCGCCGCTGCTTCGACGCTGGTGAAGGGCGAGAAGTCGATCGGCGCGACCACCGATGCTGCAGCCAAAGTCGGCAAGGATATTGCCGAAAAGGCGAAGGCCGCCGGTGTCACTGCTGTCGTGTTCGATCGCGGCGGTTTCCTGTTCCATGGCCGCGTCAAAGCGCTGGCCGACGCTGCCCGCGAAGGCGGGCTGGAGTTCTAAGGCATGGCTGACGAAACCAACGTGGAAGGCGCAGTTGCCGTCGAGGCAACTGCAGCCCCTGAGCCCCGTGAAGGCCGTGGCCGCGGCCGTGGCCGTGGCAACGACCGTGGCGGAAACAGCGGCGGCGGCGATCGTGATCGCGGCCGTGGCCGTGGCGGCGATCGCGATCGTCGCGGTCGGGGCAACAATGACGAGGATGGTGGTGAAGAGCTGATTGAAAAGCTCGTCCACATCAACCGCGTGTCCAAGACGGTCAAGGGCGGCAAGCGTTTCGGCTTTGCGGCGCTGGTCGTGGTTGGCGACGGCAAGGGCCGGGTCGGTTTCGGCCACGGCAAGGCACGCGAAGTGCCCGAGGCCATCACCAAGGCAACGGCGTCTGCCAAGAAGAAGATGGTGCGCATTCCCCTCAAGGAAGGCCGCACGCTGCATCACGACGGCAAGGGCCGTTTCGGTGCGGGCAAGGTGAACCTGCGTTCGGCTCCGGCCGGTACCGGGATCATCGCCGGTGGTCCGATGCGCGCCGTGTTTGAAAGCCTGGGCGTTCATGACGTGGTGACCAAGTCGGTTGGCACTTCGAACCCCTACAACATGATCCGCGCCACGTTCGACGCGCTGACCGACCAGACTTCGCCGAAGTCGGTTGCGCAGCGTCGCGGCAAGAAGGTCGCTGACCTGCTTGGCCGTGGTGGTGCCGCACCGGTGGAGGCAGAAGCCGCCGCCGAAGCCATCGTGGAGTAAACAGCCATGGCCACCATCAAGATCAAGCAGATCGGTTCGCCGATCCGTCGCCCCGAAGCCCAGCGCAAGATGCTGATCGGCCTCGGGCTCAACAAGATGCATCGCGTTGTCGAACTTCAGGATACCGCTGAAGTGCGCGGCACGATTGCCAAGCTGCCCCACCTGGTGGCAGTGGTCGATTGATCGGTTCCGATCGGTTGAACGGACAGAACCCCGGTGGCAACACCGGGGTTTTTTCGTGGGCGGTGGGTCCCTGCAAGGCGCTGATCATGCCTGCCGCAGCGCGCCGCAGGCGTTTGCATCGGTGAACTTCGGGATAAGGGGTGACAAATCCCAGGCGGCCCGCTAAGGGCGCCACTCCTATCAGCGCGACTCAAAGCGAAAGCGAGTGCTCCATGACAATCAAACTCAACGAACTGCGTGACAACGATGGCGCCCGCAAGGGCCGGATGCGCGTTGGACGCGGCATCGGCTCGGGCAAGGGCAAGACCGCCGGCCGCGGCCAAAAGGGCGCCAAGGCGCGCTCGGGCGTGTCGGTCAACGGCTTCGAAGGCGGCCAGATGCCGCTGCACATGCGTCTGCCAAAGCGCGGTTTCAACAACATCTTCGCCAAGGACTATGCCGAGGTAAACCTTGGCCTGGTGCAAAAGGTGATCGACGCGGGCAAGCTCGACGCCTCGGTCGTGATTGACCACAACGCGCTGAAGGCCGCCGGCCTTGGCCGCGGTGGCAAGGACGGCGTGCGTCTGCTCGCCAAGGGCGAACTGACCACCAAGGCCTCGTTCAAGGTTGCCGGCGTGTCCAAGGGCGCGGCTGCAGCGATTGAAGCGCTGGGTGGCAGCGTCGAGCTGATCATCAAGGTTCGCGCCGAAAAGCCGCCGCGCGAAAAGGGTGTGTCGAAAAAGACCGCCTGACCCGCGATTTTATTGGGTACCGGTCCGGGCGCAGGGGTGTTGCATCCCTGCGCCCGTACTATATGGGCTTTCAGGCAATCGGAGCGGCGGCGCAGCTTTGCGTGGGCAGCAGCTCGGGTTTGGGTATAAAAGTCAGCAAAGGCTTCGGTTCCGATCATGGCATCACGCGCCGACAACATCGCCAGCAATCTCAATCTGGCCAATTTCTCCAAGGCAACCGACCTGCAAAAGCGGATCTGGTTCACGGTCGGGGCACTGATCGTGTTCCGGTTCATGAGCTTTGTGCCGCTGCCGGGCGTCAATCCGATGATCCTGGAGGCGCTGTACAGCAAGGCGCAGGGCGGTGTGCTCGACATCTTCAACACCTTTTCGGGTGGGTCGCTGCAACGCATGAGCCTGATCGCGCTTGGCGTGATGCCCTATATCACCTCGTCGATCGTCGTGCAGCTGGGTGCGTCGCTGCATCCCGCGTTGGCCGCCTATAAAAAGGAAGGCGAAAGCGGGCGCAAGAAGCTGAACCAGTACACCCGCTATGGCGCGGTGTTCCTGACGGCACTGCAGGGCTGGTTCCTGGCCACCGGGCTGGAAAGCATGGGCGCTTCGCAGGGGCTGCAGGCCGTGGTCGACCCCGGCCTGATGTTCAAGGTCGGTGCGGTGATCAGCCTGATCGGCGGAACGATGTTCCTGTTGTGGCTGGGTGAACAGATCACCAGCCGGGGGATCGGCAACGGTGTGTCGCTGATCATCATGGCCGGCATCGTCGCGCAAATGCCAAAGTTCTTTGGCAACCTGTTCGATCAGGGACGCACGGGTTCGCTGCCTGCATTTGCGGTGATCGGCGTGGTCGTGCTGCTGATGGCGGTGGTGGTGTTCATCTGTTTCATCGAACGCGCCCAGCGCCGTCTGCTGATCCAGTATCCGCGCCGTGCCACACAGAACGGCATGATGGCCGCCGATCGCAGCCACCTGCCGCTCAAGCTCAACACCGCCGGCGTCATTCCGCCGATCTTTGCCAGTTCGCTGCTGCTGTTGCCGCTGACGATCACCCAGTTTGCCGGTAAATCGGTTTCGCCCGACACCATGACGGGCCGGGTGATCGTGGGGCTGAACCAGGTGCTGGGCCACGGCAAGCCGGTCTACATGATCCTGTATGCGCTGGGCATCGTGTTCTTCAGCTTTTTCTACACCGCCGTGGTGTTCAATCCCGAAGAAACCGCCGACAACCTCAAGCGTAACAACGGCTTTATCCCGGGCATCCGCCCGGGCCGCAACACCGCGATCTACCTGGATTATGTGCTGACCCGCATCACCGTGCTGGGGGCCGCCTATATTACCATCGTCTGTGTTGTGCCCGAATGGATCATGTCGCAAACGGGCATGTCGCAGCTGTTCTTCGGCGGCACCAGCCTGCTGATCGTGGTCAACGTGACAGTCGATACGATCACCCAGATCCAGTCGCACCTGCTGGCGCACCAGTATGGCGACCTGATCAAGAAGGCCAAGTTGAAGGGCCGCATGCGCTGATCGCCTGCAAGGCGGCGCGCGGATTAACAAGGGGGGATTGCCTCGTGAATATCATCCTGTTGGGACCGCCGGGTGCAGGCAAGGGCACCCAGGCGCAACGACTGGTCGAACGCCACGGACTGAAGCAGCTGTCGACGGGAGACATGCTGCGCGCGGCGGTAAAGGCGGGGACGCCGGTCGGTCTTCAGGCAAAGGCGGTGATGGACGCAGGGCAGCTGGTGTCCGATGCCATCGTTTCGGCGCTGATCGGTGACGAACTGGATGCGATGGGCCCGGCGCAAGGCGCCATTTTCGACGGCTATCCGCGGACCGCACCACAGGCCGCAGCGCTCGACGATATCCTGGCATCGCGCGGGCGCAAGCTTGACCACGTGATCGAACTCGATGTCGACGAAGATGCGCTCGTCGTGCGGATCACCGGGCGTTATACCTGCGCGCATTGCGGCAAGGGGTATCACGACCGGTTCGAACAACCGCTGGTGGCCGGCACCTGCGACAAGTGCGGCAGCCACGAATTCAAGCGCCGACCCGATGACAACGAAGATACCGTGCGCACCCGCATGGCCGAATACCGGGCAAAAACCGCCCCGATCCTACCGATTTATGAAGCTCGCGGGATTGTTTCGCATATCGACGGCATGGCGCCGATGGATGATGTGACGGCCGCGATCGAGGCGGTCATCGCCTGACGCGGGCCGCGCGTGCCGGCATCGATACAAAGCATGAAACCCGGCGGGTCGGACTCGCCGGGTTTTTTGCTTTGTGGCATAGGCGGACCCTCATGATCTGGGTGGATTCGGGAATGGCGAGCAGGGCTTTGCGCAAGGTTGGGGCAGGGGCTCTGGTGGCGGCGTTGATGCAGGCCGTGCCTGTGCGCGCCGATGTTACCGCGCAGGGCCCGATGGGCTTTGTAACGCGCAATGTCGTGGTGATCGCGGGCAACCCCGGCGCCGTGTGGAAACGCCTGGTTGTGCCTTCGGGCTGGTGGTCGGGCGAGCATACCTTTTCCGGCGATGCGGCCAACCTGTCGCTCGATCCGGTGGCGGGTGGCTGTTTCTGCGAGCGATTGCCCGCCGAAGCCGGTGATGCGGCCAAACCGGGCAAGCCCGGCGCGGCGCCCCGGGCGCCATCGCGCGGCGGGGTCGAACACATGCGCGTGGTGTTTGTCGACCGAACCAAGGCGCTGCGGATGATCGGCGGTCTGGGGCCGTTGCAAAGCGAGGCCGTCAGCGCCACGCTGACCGTGACGCTCAAGCCGGTCGAGGGTGGTACCCGGGTGATTTTTGAATATGTTGTGGGTGGTTACATGCGCTATCCCGCAGACAAGATTGCGCCCGCGGTCGATGCGGTGATGGCCGATCAGTTGTTGGCCCTGGCCAGGCTGTTTGGCCCCGTCGGGCAAAACGCCGCCGCGCCGGCTGCGGCACCGGCCGCGCCTGCCCAGGTCGCGGCGCCGCCGCCTGTTGGCAGGGGGCTTGACCGCAAAGGCCTGCTGGTGCCGCGCGGCAAAGTGTGGAGCCTGCCGTCGAGCGGCCAGGCGACGCCCCCGCCGCCAGAGCCTGCACCGCCGATCGCGCCTTTGCCCAGCACACCGGTTCCCCAGGATGTATCGGTGCTGGACACGTCGTCACCCGCGTCGCCCACGGCGGCCAGCGCCGCAACCCCGGTGCCGGTGGCGGCACGCCCCGACGCGCCGGCCGAACCGGCGCCCGCTGCACCCAAGTCCAAGCCTCGGACAAAGCCGTCGGCGAAAAAGCCTGTGCCGGGCGTCGTGGCCAAACCCGCGCCCGCCAGCGACGATCCTTCGCGCGATTCGATTGAATCCGCGCTTGATGCCGCATTCCCGCCGCCGCCGCCCGCGCCGCAATAGTCGGGTTCAGTCCAGCACCGGATAGCCGGCGCGCGCGGCATCGGCCTCAAGCGAGGGTATGATCGCATAGGCGGTGCGTTGCAGCAGCGATATGCCATCCAGCCGCAGCACGTCGCGCGTGGCGGCAAGCGCCGGATCGTCGATCACGTCGGCCAGGACGCGGCGCAGCAGCGCGACATCGCGTCCGGGGGCGCAGATCAGCGGCAGGCCAGGGGTTGCCGCGGTCCAGTCCAGCACTCGGATGCGCCGCGCCAGCGCCGGGTATCGGTCGGTCAGCAGCGCAAGCGTCACCGCATCGATGGCGGCGACATCGGCTTGGCCCCCGACCACCGCCCACACGCTGCGCGCATGCGCGCCGGTTTCGATCACCCGGCCGAAAAAGCGCGCGCCTTGCGCGAGCGGTGCAACGGCCGCGCGCAACAGGTTCATGCCGGTGTTGGAATCGCGCGCATTGATCGCGGCGGTCCGGTTTGCCAGGGCCGCAAGGCCGGGGGCCGGATCATCCTGCCGCACAATCACCGCCGAGCGGTGCCATGCGCCTTCGCAGCCGGGCGCGCGATAGATCGGGGTTGCCACCAGTTCGACCCCATGACCCAGGCGGGTCGTCAAAGGGTAACCGCAAGTCTGCGCCAGCCACAGCGACGGGTCGGTCCAGATCCCGTCAAGCGGGCGGGTCCGGCACAGTTGGGCAGGCACGTCGCCATGCCCGGCATCGCGCAAACGCGCGGCAATCGCCTGCCACAGGCGGGTGTTGGCATCGTGCAACCAGCGTGGGTCATACATGCCCAGCGAAGCGATCATCGCCCCGGATGCACCAGCCGGTCGTGCGGGCGCAACAGATAACGGGCGACGATGTCGCGATAACCGGCATAGCGCGGGGCCCGGGCAAACGCCTGCGGATCGGCGCGATACAGCGCCGGCAATCGATACCACGGCACGGCGGGCCGGGCGTGGTGCCACGGGTGCAGATTGTTGTGCAGGAACAGCAGTGCCAGCGGCCCGAAATCGGCAACGACCGCGGTGCGGGCGGCCGGATCGGCGTCGGCGCGGTGTTCGGCAAACGAGCGGATCAGCAGCAGCGACGTGCCGGGCCAGACAAAGCACAGCGCATAGACCCACAACGACAGGCCGACATGATCGAGCCACGCCACGATCAGCCCCAGTGCAACCAGATGCGGGGCCCATTCGCGCGCCACGGCCCACGGATCGCGCCAGGTGCGCCGCGCCTCTGACAGACCGAACCGCGCGACGCGGATCGGCGGACCGAACACGATGCGGCCCGCCAGCGTCGCTTCAAGCGTGGCCAGCCGATGCGCCAGACCGCCAGAACGCGCCAGGTAATTGCTTTCGGTGTCGTCGAACGGATCGGTCAGGTGCGGCGTCGCATGGTGTGCGGCATGTTCACGCGCATAGACCGCATATGGCAACCACAGCGACAGCGGCGGGAACCCGATGGCATTGTTGATCCAGCGGTTCCGGGTGGGATGGTCGTGGATCACTTCGTGCTGCAGCGATCCCTGCCAGGCCACGATCCAGCCTCCTGCCAGCAGCAGGACGGGCCAGGGCAGCATGGCGTGCCAGGCGGTCAGCACCAGCCAACCGCCGTAGATCACCACGGTCAAGGCCAGGGTCGGCCATTCGATGGCCGGTCGCGATATCGGAAATTCGTCTGTGGCGCCCATGGACGCAAAAGGTATCGCGACGCGTACTTTTGTCTAGACATGTTCGCTAATAAGGTGATCGCAAATCCTCATCTATCCACAGCGTCGGCAAAAACGCGCAACGCCGCAATATGTTCCGGCCCGATGCCGCAACAGCCACCGATGATCGTGGCACCCGCGTCGCGCCAGTCTTGCGCAAATGCGGCATAACCGGCCGGATCGAGGTCGGCGCGAATGTCGAGCAGCACGGCATTGGCCTCGGCCTCTTCAGGCTGCGGCGGGAACGCATTGGCATAGACCCCGATTGCCAGATCGCCGGCAGCGCGTGCCGCGCGCACCGCATCGGCCATGACTTCGGGCTGGCTGCAATTGAACAGGATGGCGCTGGCGCCAAGCCGCCGGGCAAGACGCGTGGCTTCGGTCACGCTTTCGCCCGAGCGCAATTGCGCAACGGCATCCGGATGGGTGTCGTCGAGCGTGAACGACAGCCACACCGGTTTGCCGGTGCCCGCGGTCAGTTCGCCCACGAGCTCGGCCTCGCTCAGCGAAGACAATGTTTCGGCCTGCCAGTGATCGACAAACGGGTTCAGCGCAGCCACCAGTTTGGCCAGGATCGGGCGCGCGCGGTCAATATCGACCAGATCGGGACGGTATGATCCGCACACCGGGGGCAGCGATCCGGCCACGGCAACCGGGCGCGGCGCGGCGTCGGCCACTGCACGCGCCAGCGATCCGGCGCGTGCGGCCCATGCCTGCCCATGCGCGGCAAACCGGTCTTCGCCGATGTGAAAGGGGACGACCGCATAGGTGTTGGTGGTGATGACGTCGGCGCCCGCGTCCACATAGCTTTGATGGACGCGCGTGACGTATTCGGGCGCCTCGATCAATGCCAGCGCCGACCATTCGGGCTGTTTGAACGGCGCCCCGATCCGTTTGAGTTCGCGACCCGTCCCGCCATCGAGCAGAGTGAAGGGCGTTCGGTCGGCTTTGCTCACGGCGGAATCTCCCAGATGCGCGGGTGCGCTGCGGGCTTTTCGTTCGCTGGCAGGTTCTGGTCAAGCGCGGCGTGCAGGGCGGCCCGGCCGGGCCGAGCCACCCTGCGAGGGCGCTTACTGGTGTTCGTGTTCCGGCCTTGGCGCGGGCTTTGGCGGTGCCTTGGGTGCAGGCGCCGGTCTGGGCGCCGCAGGCGGCGCCGGGCGATAGGCGTTGGGCGCAGGGGCCGGGTGATAGGCATTGGGCGCTGGCGCCGGCCGCGGTGCCTGGCCATAGGCTGGCGCGGGTGTCGGTCGCGGAGCCTGGCCATAGGCGCCGGGTGCCCCCTGATTTTGCATCGCCGGGCGCGTGGGCTGCACAGGCACCGCGCGTGGGGGCGCGCCATAGCTGTTTGCCGGACGACCGGGATATTGCCCTGGCGTCATGCCCGGCGCGGGGCGCTGATACGGGGTCGGGGCGCCGCCACTGGTGCCGCCCCGGCCCAGCGCGGCGGCGCGCGGGATCGGCGTGCCGTCGGTGCCCACGCGATGGACCGCCGGGGGCTGCCAATGCGGCGTCACGTTCGATGCCACGTTGCGCGGGTTGCTGGCGGCCTGCTGCACGCGTTGCTGTTGCGCAGGGGTCGGCGCGATGTGCGGCGCCTGCGTTGCGCGCAGTTCCTGCGGCGTGGGCTGGGCATGCACCCCGCCGGTCCCACCGGCATAGCTGGTGCGCGGGCCATTGTTGTTGATCACGGTGGTCTGCTGGTAATAGACGTTGGTCACGCGCGTGTTCGACACGTTGATGACGGCGCGGTTATAGGCAAGGTGCCCACCTTCCCAACGGCCGCCCTCCCAGCCGTGGCCATGATAGCCAAAGCCATAGTCGATCCCGCCGTACCAGCCGACTTCGCGGCCCCAGTAACCACTGTGAAAGCGAAATGCGCCATTGTCCCAGCCCCACCAGGCCGGGGTCCACAGCAGGCCGGGTTCGGGCGGCAGTTCCCAATATCCCGGCGCCCAGAAATAATCGTCGACGTCATCGCTCCATGCCCAATGTCCGGGCACCCAGATATAGTCGGGGCCGGGCAGGGGCGGTTGCTCATAAACCGGCATCGGCGGCGGCGCATAGCCGATGCGGATGTCCAGCCCGAGCGAAAACTGGGCTTGCGCCGCTGTCGGCATCACCATCGCCAAGGCGGGTGCGGCAAGCGCCAGCGCGGCGATTGCGCGTGCGGACAGGTATCTGGATGATGTGGTCTTGGCCATGGTGTTTCAGCCCCTCTTCGTCGATCAGTCTGGTTGATCGGTGTTTACCCTTATAAACACCTATACCGGACTGCCTCATGAACAAAACACCAAAGCGCACGACGAGCACCTTTGACCTTTGTCGGGGAATCCGGTATTTCTAATGCTACAGGGGGCGCCGCCATCCGTTTCCAAACGGATGCTTGCCTATGCGCCGAAATGCTGTTGACGGACTTCGCGAATCCGCCTAAGCGCCCCTTTCACTCGGAACCGACTGGAGAGTTTCTGTTTGCGTCAGCGCGCGTTTGGGCACTGGCAAGGGCAGATGGCTTTGGGATCGGTTGGCGAGTGTTTCGCGATGAGATAGGGCCCGGATCGGGCAGCAGCGGAATGGACCGGTGTGAACGATCAGGCGCTCTGTGGAGCTGAACGGAGAATAAAGTGGCTCGTATTGCCGGGGTGAATATCCCCACGAACAAGCGCGTAATCATTGCGCTGACCTACATTCATGGCATCGGCGCGTTCCAGGCACGCCAGATTGCCGACAAGCTGGGGATCGACCACAGCCGTCGCGTGCAGGACCTGTCTGACGCGGAAGTGCTGCAGATCCGTGAAGCGATCGACGCCGATCATACCGTGGAAGGCGACCTTCGTCGCGAAACCGCGATGAACATCAAGCGCCTGATGGATCTTGCCTGCTATCGCGGCCTGCGCCATCGCAAGGGCCTGCCGGTTCGTGGACAGCGTACGCACACCAATGCGCGCACCCGCAAGGGCAAGTCCAAGCCGATCGCCGGCAAGAAGAAGTAAGTCGGCGCGGAGCCGACCGTTTCGCGGTCTCAGGCTCCCCCGGTTTCCCACGGTTTTTCGACAGGAATACACACAACAATGGCTCGCGAACCTCAGCGTATCAAGCGGCGGGAGCGCAAGAACATCACCAGTGGTGTCGCGCACGTCAATGCCAGCTTCAACAACACGATGATCACCATCACCGATGCCCAGGGCAACGCCATTTCATGGTCGTCCGCCGGCATGATGGGCTTCAAGGGCAGTCGCAAGTCGACGCCGTATGCCGCGCAGGTCGCGGCCGACGATGCCGGCAAGAAGGCTGCCGAACACGGCGTCCGTACGCTTGAAGTCGAAGTGAAGGGCCCCGGTTCGGGCCGTGAAAGCGCCTTGCGCGCGCTTCAGGCGGTTGGTTTCACGATCACCGCCATCCGCGATGTGACCGCGATCCCGCACAACGGTGTCCGTCCGTCAAAGCGTCGCCGGGTCTGACCTGTCGGCAGGCGTCCGGCGTGGCGGTACCACCGCGCCGGCAACGCCCAATATTGGACCGGTCGCAGCCTGATATGCTGACGCCGGCGCACTCGATCAACCCCAGGGGAATTCCATGACTGTCAACATCAAGAACTGGCAGGAACTGAAGAAGCCCAACACCCTCGAGGTCCGGCCCGGCAACGATCCGCAGCGCCGCGCGACCTTCATCGCCGAACCGCTCGAACGCGGCTTTGGCCTGACGCTCGGCAATGCGCTGCGCCGGGTGCTGTTGTCCTCGCTTCAGGGCGCTGCGGTTACTTCGATCCGCATCGAAAACGTGCTCCACGAATTCTCGTCGCTTGCCGGCGTGCGTGAAGACGTCACCGATATCGTGCTCAACGTTAAGCAGATCGCGCTCAAGATGCAGGGCGAAGGCCCCAAGCGTCTGCAGCTTTCGGCCACCGGGCCGGGCGAAGTGCGCGCTGGCGACATCGCGGTGACAGGCGATATCGAAGTTCTGAACAAGAACCTCGTGATCTGCAACCTCGACGAAGGCGCGACGTTCAACATGGAACTGACCGCCGACACCGGAAAGGGCTATGTCCCGGCCGTGTCGAACCGTCCGATCGACGCGCCGATCGGGCTGATCCCGATCGATTCGCTGTATTCGCCGGTGCGTCAGGTTTCCTACAAGATCGATGCTGCGCGCATCGGCCAGGAACTGGACTACGACAAGCTGAACCTGACCGTCGAAACCGACGGCACGGTAACCCCCGAAGATGCCGTGGCCTATGCCGCGCGCATTCTGCAGGACCAGCTGTCGCTGTTCGTACACTTTGACGACCAGCTGCCCACCGGTCATGTCGTGACCTCGACCGGGCTTGCCACGCATGCTCCGGAAGAAAGCGACGCCAACCAGCTCAACCGCTATCTGCTCAAGAAAGTGGACGAACTGGAACTGTCGGTGCGTTCGGCCAACTGCCTCAAGAACGACAACATCATCTATATCGGCGATCTGGTTCAGAAGACCGAAGCAGAGATGCTGCGCACCCCGAATTTCGGCCGCAAGTCGTTGAACGAAATCAAGGAAGTGCTGTCGTCGATGGGGCTGCGTCTCGGGATGGATATCCCGGGCTGGCCGCCGGAAAACATCGAAGAGATGGCAAAGAAGCTGGAGCAGGAGCTTTTGGGTTAACCCCCGAAAGCTTCGGCTTTTATACACCGGTTTGCTAGCGGGGCCCCACGGCCACCCCGTCCAAAACATCGGCCAGGTCTGGGTTACCTGATACGGACCCAAAACAAACGGAGTGCACCATGCGTCATAAACTCGGCCAGCGTAAGCTGGGTCGTACCTCGGCCCACCGCATCGCGATGCTGCGCAACATGGCAGCCGCGCTGATCAAGCACGAGCAGATCACGACCACCGTGCCCAAGGCGAAGGAACTGCGTCCTTACGTCGAAAAGCTGATCACGCTGGGCAAGCACGGTGGCCTGTCGAACCGTCGTCTGGCGCATGCGCGCCTGCTCGACGCGACGCAGGAAAAGAAGCTGTTTGAAGTTCTGGCGGCCCGCTATGCGGATCGCGACGGCGGTTATACCCGCATCATCAAGGCCGGTATCCGCGCGTCGGACGCTGCGCCGATCGCAGTGATCGAACTGGTCGACCGTGATACGTCGGCCAAGGGCCAGGATTCGGGTCCGGTTTACACCGCCGATGAAGACGAGTTCGAAGCCGCCTGATCCACAAGATCAGGCAGGTTTTGATAGGGGGGCGGCGCTGACGGGCGCCGTCCCTTTTTTGCATTTGGTCCGTGCCGGTACCGGTACCCGGGGGGCACAACCCGCGATGACTGGACACGATGTGACCGAAACTGCCGCGAACGCCCGCTTTGGCCCCTATCCCGCTTCGCCCAGGGTGCCGCTCGACGAACAGATGTTCGGGCAGACGGTGTCCGACCCGTGGCGCTGGCTGGAGGCCGATGTTCGTCAGGATGACGGCGTTGCGCAGTGGGTCCGGCAACAAAGCCGGTTTGCCGAACGCTATCTTGCGGCTTTGCCCGAACGTCCGGCATTTGCTGCGGCGATGCGGCGCTTGATCGATTACGAACGGGTCGGACTGCCGGTGGTGCGTGGCGCCCATGTGTTCCACCGCTGGAATTCGGGGCTGATGAACCAGTCGCAATTGCGGGTGGGCGATGCCGATGCGGCATCGTCCGCCGCAGATCGGGTGCTGCTTGATCCCAACACCTGGGCGGGCGACGGCGCCGCCGCGCTCGACAGCTGGACACCGTGCGACGATGGCAGCCTGGTGGCCTATGGCGTGCAGGATGGCGGATCGGACTGGCGCACGGTGCAGGTGGTGCGGGTGGCCGATGGCACAGTGCTGCCCGACATGCTGCAATGGGTGAAATTTTCAGGGCTGGCGTGGATCGGCAATCATGCCCTGATTTATTCACGATTTCCTGCACCGGATCAGGACGATACATTTCAGGCGCTGAATTACCATCAAAGCGTCTGGTTGCATCGCATTGGCACCGCGCAAAGCGAAGATGTGCTGATCCATGCGACGCCCGAGGTGCCGGGGCGGGGCCATGTGGCCAGCGCAACCAGCGATGCGCGCTGGCTGGTGGTGCATTCCAGCGATGGCACCGATCCGGTGAACACCGTGGCAATTGCGCCGATCAGCGACGGGCAGATCGGGCCGGTGCATCCGTTGATTGCCGACATGACTGCGCAATGGAGCCTGATCGACGGCCTGGGCGACAGCCTGTGGTTCGTGTCGGGCGCCGATGCACCGCGCCGAAAAGTGGTGCGCGTCGATGTGGCGCGTGATGCCGGCGTCGCGCGCTTTGCCACGGTGGTGGACGAACAGGATGACACACTGGAATGGGCAGCGCTTGTCGGCCAACGGCTGGTGCTGGGCTATCTGCACGATGCCCGTTCGCTGGTCCGACTGGCCACGCCTGACGGCGCCGACCTGGGCGAAATCGCGCTGCCAGGGCTGGGGTCTGTCGGCGGTGTCAGCGGACGGCCGGACGATCGCGCCGGATATCTGTCGTTTGCAAGCTTTACCACCCCGGATACCGTGCTTCGGTTTGATCCGGCCGACGGGACGACAATGGCGTGGCGCGCCCCCGAACTGACATTCCAGCCCCGCGATTATCGCGTAGAACAGGTTTTCGTAACCTCGCGCGATGGCACGCAAGTGCCGATGTTTGTCGTACGCCGCGCCGATGCCAGCGGGCCGGTGCCCACGCTGCTTTATGGCTATGGCGGGTTCAACGTGTCGCTGTCACCATGGTTTTCGGCCACCACCATGGCGTGGCTCGAATGCGGCGGGGCCTATGCGCTGGCGAACTTGCGCGGCGGCGGCGAATATGGCGATGCGTGGCACCATGCCGGCCGGCGTGCGCACAAGCAGAATGTGTTTGATGACTGCATTGCGGCGGGCGAGTGGCTGATTGCGCAGGGCCTGTGTCCAAAAGACGGGCTGGCGATCCAGGGCCATTCCAATGGCGGATTGCTGGTGGGCGCGGTGGTCAACCAGCGGCCCGACCTGTTTGCCGCGGCCAATCCCGGCGTGGGCGTGATGGATATGCTGCGGTTCGACCGGTTCACTGCCGGGCGGTACTGGGTCGACGATTACGGCTATCCCGGTAACGCCGCCGACTGGCACGTGCTGCGCGGCTATTCGCCCTATCACAACGTGCGTGGCGGTCGGGCCTATCCCGCGATCCTGGTCACCACCGCCGACACCGACGACAGGGTCGTGCCCGGGCACAGTTTCAAATATGCGGCCGCCTTGCAGAACGCCGCCATCGGGCCAAAACCGCACCTGATCCGCATCGAAACCCGCGCCGGCCACGGCAGCGGCAAACCGGTCGACAAGGTCATTGCCGAAGCCGCCGATGTGCAGGCATTTCTGGCGCACTGGACCGGGCTGACCCCAGCTGCGTAAGCTTTGCCCTCGTGCACGCAGGCGCGGTGTGCTAGTCCGTGGCATGACAAGATGATGCAGCGGGAATGGAAACGTCTGAAACGGGTGCTGCTGTGCGGCATGGTCGGGCTGGCCTGGCAGGCCGTACCGGCCTGCGCCAAAGACGCCGCGTCGGGCGGTGGGGCCGCGGTCGACGGCGTCGAAACATTGGCCACCCATGTGCCAGCCACGAATGCCAGCCCACCCGCGCTGGCGATGCCGGCCGTGCGGTATCCGTTTGCGCATCGCGACAGCATTGCCGACCGGGCGTTTGGCGAAGTGGTGGCCGATCCGTGGCGCTGGCTGGAGGGTGATCTGCACAGCGATCATGCTGTGGCCGACTGGGTCTCGCGTGAAGATGCCTTGTCGCGCGGGTATCTCGATAGCCTGCCCGGGCATGACCGCTTTGCCCATGCCTTGCGCACCTTGTACGATTTCGAACGCTACAGTCTGCCCAAAAAGGCCGGACATCGCTATTTCTTCCTGCGCAACAGCGGCTTGCTCAACCAGTCGGTGCTCACCGTCCGCGACGGTCTGAACGGCAGGGATCGGGTATTGCTAGATCCCAACCGCGGCGGTCAGGGCGACTACGCGCTCGACATCTGGGCCCCTTCGCGCAGCGGGCACTATCTCGCCTATGGCGAACAGCGCGGCGGCAGCGATTGGCGCACGATCCGGGTGATCGATGCCGGATCGGGCGTGGTGCTCGACGATCGCCTGGAATGGGCCAACGACACCATGATCGGCTGGGTCGGCGACAGCGGGTTTCTGTATTCGCGCTATCCGGAGCCGCGCGGCGCCGATACGCTGCATGCCCCGCTGCACGACAAGGCCGTGTGGTTTCATCGTATCGGCACCGCGCAGGACGCCGACGAACAGGTCTATGCCACGCCCGATCATCCCGCCTGGGGCCACAAGGCGCAAGTTACCTCGGACGGGCGCTGGGCGGTCATCATGACCGAAGCGGGCACTGCGCCGCAACGGGCGATACATCTGGTCGATCTGGGCGTACCGCGTCGCGCCGGCCGTTGGCCGGTGCTGACGCTGGTCGAACCGATCAATCACGACTGGAAACTGGTCGACGGGCTGGGCAATCGGCTGTGGTTCGTCACCAACGATGGCGCGCCAAACTACCGGTTGGTGCAGATCGATTTGGGCGTCCGGCCCAGGGCGCGTGTCGTGATCGGCGAACAGCGCGGGATGCTCGAAGCCGGTCGGATCGTGGGTGATCGGCTGATCCTGTCCTATCTCGATGCCGGGCAACGCGTGGCGGTGGTGACCGACCTGCAGGGACGCCCGGCGCACGCGATCACGATCGCTGCCAACGGCGCGGCCACCGGGTTCAACGGCCGACCGGGCGATCCCGAAACCTTTTATCAGTTTTCCAGCTATAACCAGCCGCCTGCGATCTATCGCCTGGATTTGCGCAGCGGACAGGTCACACCATTTGCACAGGCCAGTGTACCGTTCGATCCGGCTGATTTCGTGATCGAAGACCGCCAGTATCGCTCGCACGACGGGACGATGGTGCCGATCACGATCGTCCGCAAACGCACGCTGGTGCTGTCGCGCACCGCGGCGCCGACGCTGCTTTATGGCTATGGCGGGTTCGATATTGCGCTCAATCCCGGCTATTCGCCGTGGCGCATGGCCTGGCTCGAGGCGGGCGGCGTGTTTGCCGTTGCGGCGGTGCGCGGCGGTGGAGAGCTTGGTCCTGCGTGGTACCAGGCCGGGCGCGGAGCAAACAAGCAGAACAGCTTCGACGATTTTATCGCGGCCGGCGAATGGCTGCTTGAAGCGGGTATTGCCCGCAGGGGCAGTCTGGCCGCACAGGGCGGCTCAAATGGCGGAATGATGGTGGCAGCGGTGATCAACCAGCGGCCCGATCTGTTTGTTGCCGCCAATCCCGACGTGGGCGTGATGGACATGCTGCGGTTTGACCGGTTTACGCAAGGCAGGGCATGGATCGATGATTACGGCGATCCCGCGCGCGAGGCTGATTGGCGCACCTTGCGCGCCTATTCGCCCTATCACAACATCCGGACAGGGGCCGATTATCCGGCCATTCTGGTAACCACCGGCGACAGCGACGATCGCGTGGTGCCAGCCCACAGCTTCAAATATGTTGCTGCGTTGCAGGCAAATGCGACGGGCGATCGGCCCCACTTGCTGCGGGTGGAAAGCGATGCCGGGCATGGCGCAGGCAAACCGGTGGACAAGCTGATTGCCGGCGGGACCGATGTGTTGGCGTTTCTGGCGGCATGGACCGGATTGCCCCCACCGCCACCCTGAAAGGGCGCGGTCTTTGCTTGCGACTTGGCAGCAGCGTCACTATCGCGACAACAGACCATCTGGAAGGACCGCCGCGATGACCCTGTTTGACGATCGCGAACACGCCGAAGAGGCCCGGTTTGCGCACAATGCAGAGATTCTGTTCCGCATCCAGGCGCGCCGCAACAAGCTGCTGGGCCATTGGGCTGCCGAACGCATGGCGCTCGATGCCGCCGAAACCGAAAGCTATGCGCGTGCGGTGGTGCAGGCCGAATTTGAAGAGGCGGGCGACGAAGACGTGATCCGCAAGGTGCTGGGCGATCTGCTGATGGCCGGGATCGATGTGTCCGAAGCCGATGTGCGCAAGGCGCTGGAAAGCACGGCGGTCGAAGCGCGCCGGCAACTGATGGGTGAAGTCTGATGGCCATGGTCGCAGATGACATTGCCGCGTTGATCCGCGCCGCATTGCCCGATGCCGAGGTAACGATCACCGATCTGGCAGGCGACGGCGATCATTATGCCGCGCATGTCGTGTCGGCAGCTTTTCGCGGTCAAAGCCGCATTGCCCAGCACAAGGCGGTCTATGCCGCGCTGGGCGGCCGTATGGGCGGGGTGCTCCACGCCTTGCAATTGACCACGGCCGTGCCCATTTCTGCCGCATAACAGCCGATTGTCCCGTTTCAGGAGCGCCATACCCCATCATGTCCGACACCAGCAGCACGCACGCCCGCATCGCGCAGATCGTCCAGAGCAACGATGTCGTCCTGTTCATGAAAGGCACGCCGCTGTTTCCGCAATGCGGATTTTCCAGCCGTGCAGTGGCCATCCTGGAACGTCTCGGCGTTGAATATGCCAGCGTCGACGTGTTGCAGGACATGGAAATCCGCGGCGGGATCAAGGACTTTTCCGAATGGCCGACGATCCCCCAGCTTTATGTCAAAGGCGAATTTGTCGGCGGGTCCGACATCATGATGGAAATGTACGAAGCCGGCGAGCTTGAGCAACTGGTTGCAGAGGCGGGTGTCGCGCGCGCCTAGGCCGGCAATTGCAGTCGGCCGGCAGGTTTGTGCCGGATGCACGCATTGAAAAAGCGGCCCTTGCTTGCGCAAGGGCCGCTTTTTCAATTTGGGGACATGAACGGGCCGGGGGGACACCGGCAGGAATTCGGTCCGGGGCATGAGGCGAAGCCGGAAACTTGGGGACTGGCTTCGCCTCAAGACTATGGGGCATCTAGGGACATCGATTGATATGCATGACCCGTGCCAAATGCTCAAAGAGCCGCAAATTCGGCAAATTCGGTGGGGCCTTCTCCGTGATTGTCAGGGCTTGTGTAAAACGATCCGACAGGGGTCAATTTAAAGCGCTCCTGCCCGTCACAGCCTCTTGGCAAGACCGTCCCGGCGGACCATCGTAGGCCCAACCAGAATGATAATGGATTGGCCTGATGGAATTGTCAGAGGATGTGCCGCCGGCACGGCCCGCAGCGACCGTGGTTGTGTTCAGACGCAATGCCGACGGTGGCCCGCCCGAACTGCTGCTGCTCGAACGATCGGGAACGATGGCGTTTGCCGGTGGGGCCACGGTCTTTCCGGGCGGTGCGGTGGACAAGGCCGACCGCGAATTTGCAAGCCGTGCGCCCGGTGCGGCCGCGCTTGATCCCGACGATGCCGCCGCCAGGGTGGCCGCAGTGCGCGAAACGCTTGAGGAAAGCGGGCTGATCATCGGTGTAAAAGGAACCGTCACCGCCGACCGTGCGATCGCAGCGCGCCAGCGTCTGCTGGCAGGTGACAGTCTTGGCATGATCCTGGCGGCCGAGGGCTGGAGCATCGATTGGGACAGCCTTGTCCCGTTTGCCCGGTGGTGGCCGCGCCACCGCGAAATCCGCGTGTATGACACGCGTTTCTACCTTGCCGATGTCGGTACCGGGGCGCTTGACCTTGTGGTTGATGCCACTGAAAATCGGCACTTGTTCTGGGCAACGGCAAGGGCGGCGCTTGATTTTGCCGACTCCGGGCGGATCAAGGTGATCTTTCCCACCCGGCGCAATCTTGAACGGCTGGCGCAGTGGCCCGATTTCAACGCTGCCCGGGCCCATGCGCTGGCAACGCCGATCCGGACAATATCGCCGTGGATGGAACAGCGACAAGGGGTGCCGTGGCTGGTGATCCCCGCCGACGCCGGATACCCGGTGGACGGTGAACCGTTGGAAAGCGCTGCACGGGGATAGAATGCTCGATAATGAATAGACCAGGCGCGCGTGCGCATCGGCGTCCCATGCGTAAAGTTCCCTATCTACGAGGCGCCCCGATTTAAGTGCCCGCGCGTAACGTCATGGCAGTTGAGGTGACTGTCATGCCGTTGCGCAAGTTCCGCTATCTTCCCGAAGATCTTGACGACCCGGGCGTGCGGACCCGTCTGGCGGCCGATCATGACGCGTTTGTCGCATCGCCGGTCCACCGCATGCAGCAAAACCTGTGGTCATTTGCCGAAAGCACACCAGAGCCTGCAACCGCGTTGTATCCCGGCTGGTTGCGGCTGACGATTCCGCTGGCCGCGTCTGGTGGGCTGTGGTGCGGCATCTTCTGGCTGCTCGGATATTTTCGATAATGCTGCATCGGCACGTAACGCCGTCCAAATCGAACCGTCCCGGGTCTATCGTTCGCTGACCATCGGCCGGTTGCCCTTCATCGTTGCCTGGTTCGGTCATGCCACGCCGTTCGGATCACGATGAGGGAGACACCCGTTGCGCATGCGAATGCCCGCCTCTGTTGCGGCCCCGACGCCCTTGCCGGAAACGGCGACTTCGTCGGATGAATCGGCGCATCACGATACCGTTTCCATACGGGGCAGGGCCAATACCGGGGCGATGGTGTCGCGATCGGCCCATGGCAGGCCAGTTGTGCGGCATTATCCGGTGCGTGCCGGGCGGACCGCGCGGTTTGCCGAAGATGGCGTGATCCGCGCCTTTGACGTGGCGGGGGCACTGTTGGTGTTGATCCTGGCATTGCCGGTCATGGTGCTGGTGGCGCTGGCGGTAAAACTGTCCGGGCCGGGCCCGGTGCTGTTTGCGCACCGCAGGGTGGGGCGCAACGGTCGGCGTTTTGCCTGCCTGAAATTTCGCACCATGGCCGCCGATGCCGATGCACAGCTGCGCGCTCTGCTCGATCGCGATCCGGCGGCACGGGCGGAATGGCAAAGCTGCCAGAAATTGCGGCGCGATCCGCGCGTCACCCCGATCGGGCGATTTTTACGCCGCACCAGCCTCGACGAACTGCCCCAGGTGTTCAACGTGCTGATGGGGTCCATGAGCCTGGTCGGGCCAAGGCCGATCGTGGAATCCGAAATCCCCCGATACGGCCGCCATTTTGCGATCTATTGTCAGGTGCGTCCTGGCGTTACCGGATTGTGGCAGGTGCAGCGCCGGGCCGAAACATCGTATCGGCGGCGCGTGGCATTCGACGTGGCATTTGCGCGCGCACGTTCGCTGCGGCTCTATCTGCTGATCCTGGCACGCACAGTACCGGCAGTCTTTGCCGGCAAGGGGGCGTGGTAGCAATCAACCACGGCAATCACCTGCCATGCTGTGATTGCGCCGGCACAATACGCCGGATCAAAGAAAAAAGTAGGCGACGGCCAGCCAGAACACCTGGCTGATGGCAAGCCCGATGATCAGGCCGCGCGCTGCATCAAGCCCGCCGGCATCCGCCCGGTTGGCGCCATAGTCGAACGAATTATCGCTCCAGATTACCTTTTCCATACTGCGTCCCTACGATGTGCCACGCTTTTTTACGCAGCTTATTGGCGACACTTGCGGCATCTTTTCCTCGGGCCCGTAAACCGGGCCACCCATTGCCGTCTTGTATGCAACCCTACCGCGCTGCGGCCCTTTGTTGCACTGTTTAACGGTTGCACCGTGCTAACGTTGAAACCGCAATATTTAGTTAATCACTCAACCACATTTTTTCAATATGTATAAGGATCAGCAACTTGTCCGTCCGGTGATCCGTGATGGTCGCGCTGCGCGGGTTGTGTGACAATTGTGCAGGTGCAGCGTACTTGGCAGAACCGAGCCGACATTCAGTGTAATTCCAACACTATTTGTATTGCGCAGTGCATCACAATGGCCAAAATTTGATCAATTTATGACGGATTGAACAGCGGGTTCAGCGCAAACATTTGCCAAAGCAGGTGCTCATTACATCCTGGTTCTCTCCAGACTGGATGCGTTATCCACAGACAATCCACCAACGCGGACATCCAGGGCCGGTTCCATCGCAGCCGATCCTGTGTCGCGAAAACGCGGGCAGGGCGTTGCATGCGCTGCGCCGCGGCTGTTACTCGGGCACCGGGCGTCATTCGGCCGGCTTCAGAAATAGCGTTCGCCGATACGGATCGTGTCGCCGGGTTGCACGCCGACCGGTGCCCCGCGCAACGCAACACTGCCTTCCTCCGGTCTGTCGTTGCGGCGCAGAAAGACCACGCGGCTGTTGGCGCGATAGGTAAACCCGCCCGCCAGGGCCACCGCCTTTTCCACGGTCAGTCCCGCGGAATAGGGGTATTCGCCCGGCTTGTTCACTTCTCCCAGGATGTAAAACGGACGAAAGTTCAGCACTTCGATGCTTACCCGCGGATCGTGAACGTATCCGGTGTCAAGCCGATGGACGATATCGGCAGACACCTGGTCGATCGTGCGATTGGCGGCATCGACCGGGCCGATCAGCGGAAAGGCCACAGCGCCGGCCGGCGTCACGCTGTATTCGCCGGTCAGCGCGGGTTCGTTGTAGACCGTGATCCGCAATTTGTCGCCGGCGCCCAGATGATACGCCGCCAACCCCGATGTCGGACCGGTGATGACCAATGGCGCGATCCGTTCCTGCGCGCAGCCTGACAGAAACGGCAGGATCATGATTGCCGCAGCAACCGTACGCATCAATTTGCCCATGTTTGTCCCCATGTGTTCCGAAAATGGCCATGCAATGACGGCGTCGGCCAGGTTCAACGCATACCGTGCCCTGGCGGCGACCACCGTGCCCCCGGTTCTATTCCCACCGACCAAAAGCTCAATTGCGCGCGCCGTAACGAAAAATCCGCCTTGGACCTATTCAGCGTCGGCTGGACCAGTGGGCGATCATCGCGATGCTCTGCCAAAGTCGTGCCTGCCGCGCCCGCATGGCAACGCGCCTGGCGCCGATGCTTAGGGTTTTTGCCCAGTTCTGAGGCGCGGCATCGCGCGTATCGATCGCATGTGGGGCAGGGCCCGGGTGGCACCTGTCGCCACAGCCGGTTCCGCTGCGGCACGGCTTTGGCGGTGCTTTCGCTCCGCTGCGGATATGCTTGGGCTTTCTTGGCGGCCCAGCCTGCCTAGTCTGATCTTCGCAGCCCGGCAGTCGTCTGGTCCGGGGGGCACCAAAGGCGACGGATGCCATGCATCCGCCGGGTTCGGGAACGCGTGCGGGCATTTTGCCTGGCGCAACACCCGCGCACCGCCAGCGAAGGAGCACAACGGGTGAGCACGGCCGTCAACACACTGGAATCAAGCGCAGTCGGTGCGTACCGGGGGCTGGGTGACGTCATGCCGGCACGGCTCGTCGAAACCCGCACGACCTCGGCTGCGGGTAGTGACCGGATCGATCTCAAGTTTCTGGTCGGCATTTTCCGGCGCCGCTCGGGGCTGTTCGTTTCGGTGCTGGGCAGCGCGCTGGCGCTGGGTGCGGTGGTCACTGCGGTCCAGCCCCGCATCTATGTCGCGCATGCCGATGTCACGCTCAACAACAAGACGGTGGCGATTGCGCCGACCAGCAGCAACGACCGCATCGTCGACCAGCAGGCACCCAACGACGCCTTTGTCGACACGCAAGTGGCGCAAGTAACGTCGAGCGAAAACATCAACGCGGTGATTGCGCGCCTGCGGCTCGATCGCGACCCGGCCGTCACGGCCGACGCCCCCCCGGCCGGTCAGCACGCGGCGGCGATCGAATTTCTGCACAGGCATCTGTCGGTGCAGCGGATCGGTTCGACCTACGACATCGGCATCACCGTCGACAGCCCGAGTGCGGCGCAGGCCGCAACCATCGCCAATGCCTTTGCCGAACAGTTCACGCGCGGCGCGCTCAACGCCAAGCGCGAAGATGCACGCCAGACGACCGCGCTGATCGCTGCCCGGCTCGACCAGCTGCGCAACCAGGCGCTGGCCGACAGTGCTGCGGAACAGGCCTATCGCATTGCGCACAATCTGCTCAGCACCAACCAGGGGGCGCTGACCGAGCAGGAAATCTCGTCCTACAACCAGGGTATGGCACAGGCGCGCGCCGAAGCTGCCGAAGACGGTGCGCGGCTCGACGCGGCGCGCCAGCAACTGGCCACCGGCGGCAATGTCGGTGAAACCGTGGCCTCGCCGGCAATTGCGGCCTTGCGCGCCCAGCAATCGACCGCCGCCGGCGAACTTGCCGCGCTTGAGGCACGCTATGGCGCGTTGCACCCGGACGTGATCAAGGCGCGCGCCGCCTTGCGCGCAATCAACGAACAAGTGGCCGGGGAAACCCGTCGGGTGATCGCGGGGCTTGAGGCAAAGGCCAACGCCTCGCAACAACGGCTCGGCTCGCTAACGGGATCCCTGTCGGTATCGCGCGGGGCGTTTGCGCGCAGCAATTCGGCCAAGACGGGCCTTCAGGATCTTGAAAAGAAATCCGAAACTTCGAACGCGCTGTATGAAAGCTATCTCAACCGGTACAAAGAACTGACCGCGCGCGAAGGCACTGAACAGGCCGATGCCGACATGCTGCACCCCGCCAGCGTGCCGCTCGTGCCCGACAGCCCGCATGTGCTGATCAATCTGATCCTGTCGCTCGCCGTGGGGCTGGGCCTGGGCATCGCTGCGGCCTTTCTGGCTGAATTAAATTATACCGGCATCACCACGGGCGATGATATCGAACAGCGACTGGGCGTGCGCTATCTGGGCACGATCCCGTCGTTGTCCTCGGTCATGGCGCGGGCCGGCACGCGTGATCCGGCGCAAGCCCTGATCGAAAGCCCGCGTTCGGCCTTTGCCGAAAGCTTTCGTTCGTTGCGCGCCTCGATCGCGATGAACACGACCAAGGCGCGGATCATCGCCATTACCTCGTCCTTGCCCGATGAAGGCAAGACGACCACCTCGATCTGTCTGGCGCGATCGATGGCCGCTTCGGGGGACCGGGTGCTGCTGATCGATTGCGATCTGCGCCGTCAGGGCGTCAGTGAATTCGTGCCCGATCGTGAAGGTCGGCCCGGTCTGATCGAAGTCTTGCGCGGCGAAGTTGCGTTGCAGGATGCGGTGGTCGTCGACCCGGCCACAGGCCTGTCGATCCTGCCGGTCTCCACCCGTTCAAACCAGGCCTCGGAGCTGTTGACCGGGGACGAGATGGATCGTCTGCTCGATGCGGCGCGCGCGCAGTTTCACGCGGTGATCATCGACACCGCGCCAGTGCTGCCGATCGCGGACGCACGGCTGGTGCTGGGCAAGGCTGATGCCTCGGTGTTTGTCGTCCGCTGGCGCAAGACTCCCGACAGTGCATTGCGTGCGGCGTTGCGGCTGTTGCCGGGCAACCGCGTGCAATTGGCCGGTGTCGCGCTGACCCGTGTCGACATGCGGCGCCAGGCGCGCTTTGGCTATGGCCAGGATGCGTTTTACCACAGCTATCGCCGCTATTACGCCTGATACTGCACAAGGGCCCGGCCTGAAATCCTGACGGGATGTGTCTGATGCAATTGACAATCATAGGTGCGATCCAGGTCCTGTTCGGTCTGGTGCTGTTGCTGGCGGGCAGTGTTGAGGCGATGTTTGCCTTTCTGCTGGTCACCACGCTGTTTTCCGGCTCTGCGGCGATCGTGCTGGCCTCGGGTTCGTCGATCCCGCCGATCGATTTCGCGCTGTTGTTCATGGCCATGCGCCTGGTTGTGCCGGGATCGGGGCAGATGCGCGCGACAGTGCATGCGGTAGAGGCCAATGGCTGGCTGCTGGTATTCGTTGTCTATGGGCTGGTCATGGCGTTTGCCGGGCCACGGCTGTTCGCCGGCCAATTCGCATTTGCGCCGCTGCGCGCCGAAACCGGGGCAACGTATACCAGCCGGCTGAGTTTTCTGCTGGCCACGCGCAGCTTTGAACCCAGCCCGCAGAACATGACGTCGTCGATTTATCTGGTCGGTACACTGGTGGCGGCAACGGTGGCGCATGTGGCGTGCAAGGCGCCTGCGGGGCGCATGACGCTGGTGCGCACGATGGTGTTGGTGGGCATCGTGCATTGCCTATTCGGTGTGCTGTCGGTGGTGGGGCGGGGCACGGCGATCAATGATGTGCTCGGTTTTTTTCGCAATGGCAGCTATGCGCAACTGACACAGGACGTCGAAGGCATCTCGCGGATGTCGGGCATTTCGACCGAACCATCGACATATGCGGCGTTTGGCGTGATCTGGTTCGTGTTTCTGGCCGAATGCTGGTTGCGCCGGGTGAATCCATGGCTGACAGGAACAGCCGCGGCGTGCCTGGGCGCGGCGTTGTTGGCCAGCACTGCGACCACGGCCTATGTCGGGCTGGCGGCATGGTTTGGCCTGGTGGGCTTGCGCAGTCTGTTCGTGCCCGGCGCGATGCCTGCCGATCGCGCGCTGTGGCTGGCGGTGCTGGGGCTGGGCGCGGTGGTCGCGGGTTCGCTCGTGCTGTTGTGGCAGCCGCAACTGGTTGATCGGATCATGCTGTTTTCGCAGCATATCCTGGTTGACAAGCTGTCATCGGAATCGGGCATTCAGCGGCGGTTCTGGGCACTGCAGGGCTATCACGCGTTTATCGGAACCTATGGCATCGGCGTTGGCCCGGGCAGCTTTCGTTCGTCCAGCCTGTTTACGGCGGTGATCGGATGCGTCGGCGCTGTGGGCGCGCTTGCGCTGCTGGCGCATGCGCTGATCGCGTTCAAGCCGCTGCGCTGGTCGACCTATGTTCCGGCCAGCGATCCCGATCTGGCGGTGGCTGGGGCCTGCGCCTGGGCAATGCTGATGGCGCTGGTTGTCGCCGGCATCAACGCACCCAGTTGCGATCCCGGCAGCGATTTTGCGCTGTTGAGCGGGGCCGCGCTCGCCTTGCGCGGGCGATCGGCGCGCCACGCGGCCCGTCCTGTGCTGGACCTGTCGCCGGTGGCGGTGCTGGCCTGACCCGTGCATCCGACTGCCGTGCAGGCGGGGCGCATGGCCGCACCGGGGTATGCCTGCGGACGCCAGGCTTGCAGTCTGAAACCCGGATCAATCGGCGGGATGGGGCAGCGGTATGACACGTGCAGCAGGCTGGGCAGCGCTGGCGATGGGAATGACGGCCCCGGTTGCCCAGGCGGCGCCGATCGACGCGCCTTCGGCGCAAGGGGACGTGTCGGTCACGATCTATGCCAACAACCAGGCGCTGGTGCAGGATGTGCGCAGCATCGTGTTTGCCGGCGGCCGCCAGAAAATCGAATTTCGCAATGTTTCGGGGCAGATCCGGCCCGAAACCGCAGCACTGGTTGCCGCGGACATGCAGGTGATTGAACAGAACTTTGATTACGACCTGTTGAGCCCCGCCAAGATCATGGAAAACGCGGTGGGCGAAACGGTGACTTTGGTGCGCACCAATCCCGCCAATGGCGCCGAAACGCGCGAAACCGCCAAAATTCTGGCGGCCAACGGAGGCGTGGTTTTGCAGATCGGCAGCCGGATCGAGGTCTTGCGCGATGATGGCCTGCCGGTCCGGGTGATCTTTGACCACGTGCCCGAAAACATGCGGGCCGATCCCACGTTGTCGGTCATGGTGGATGCCAGGGCCGGCACACGACCGGCAACCTTGCGCTATCTGACGCCGGGGCTGGGGTGGCGCGCCGATTATGTTGCCCTGTTCGACGAGGCCAAAGGCCAGATCGATGTGCAGGGCTGGGTTACGCTGACCAACAATTCGGGCACGACCTACCGCGATGCGAATACCGTTCTGGTGGCGGGCAATCCGCGCCTGATCGGGCAGGGGTATCAGGGCATCCCCACCGACGCCCCCGATGGCGAGGCAACGATGGCCGAGGCCGGCACCGAAAGCGGCGCGCGGCAAAGGCTGGGCGATTATTACCTCTATCCATTGGCCGAACGCACCACCGTGGCCAATATGCAGACCAAGCAGGTCAGCTTTCTCGATGTGCACGGCGCGCCTGCCACGCACGGGTATGAAATGCGGCTGGGATGGTTGCAGACCAGTGGCCAGCCGTTGAGCGCGGCCACGGTCTATCAGTTTTCAACCGGCAGCAAGGCAGGGCTGGGCGATCAATTGCCCGCCGGGATCGTACGGTTCTATCTGCGCGATGCCAAAGGCCAGGCGCAGTTCATTGGCGAACACGCCATCGCGCACACGCCAATGGGATCGCGCCTGTCAATTTCCACAGGCGATGCCTTTGATGTAAAAGTCAAACCCGTGGTGGAAAGCCGGACGCGGCTGGGCAATGGCCATTGGCGCACGCTGATGCGTTACACCCTGACCAATGCTCTGCCCGCGCCGGTGACAGTGCAGTTGGTCCAGAACGGGTTGTGGGGCGATGTCAAAGTGGAAAGCGAAAGCCTGCCGCATACCCGGCCCGATGCCGGCTCTGCGCAATGGCAGGTGCCGGTGCCCGCCAATGGCAAGATCGACGTGACCGCCACTTTCGAAACCCGCTGGTAACCCGTACGATGCGCTGGCTGGCGCTGGGTCTGACATGGGCGGCTGTGTGGCCCGCCGCGGCGCAACCGGTGCGCGATGTAATTGCCTCGGCACCGGTCGACCGGTCTGTCACGATCTACCGCGCACCGGGGCGCAATGGCGGGCAGCTGACGCTGTCGCAATTGCACGGCTTTGCGGTGATTACCGAAACGCGCGATGTCGTTCTGCCCGAAGGGCGGGCGCGGCTGTCATTCACCGGCGTTGCCGACGGGATCGTTGCCGAATCGTCGCTGGTGTCGGGACTGCCGGGCGGGGTGATCGAAAAGAACCGCGACGACGCACTGCTGTCGCCCTCGGCGCTGCTGCGTGCCAGCGTCGGGCGCGCGGTAGAGTTGCGCCGTACCGATCGCAAGACCGGCAGGATCACGGTGACCCCGGCGCGGATCGTGTCGGCCAGCGATCAGGGTGTGGTCTTTGCCAGCGCCGCCGGGAACGAGGCGCTGCGCTGTGATGGCCTGGCAGAGACGTTTCAATATTCGGGCACGGGCGACGGTCTTTTTGCCCAGCCGACACTGTCGGTGCTGACCCGATCGGCCAGGGCGGTCCACGCGCGGATCACGCTGACCTATATCGCCGAAAATTTCGACTGGAATGCCAATTATATCGCGCGGATCGGCAGCGATGGCAAAACGCTTGACCTGACCGGATGGATCACGCTGGCCAATGGCAATGGGGTCAGCCTGACCGATGCGCAGACGCAGATCGTGGCGGGCGGGTTGAACCGGGCCTATGTGCGGCAATACCTGCATGCCGCGCCGCGCGTGATCGCGCGCTGCTGGCCGATGGCCAAGACCAGCGACATTCCCGAAAAGCCGGGCCGGCCCTATCAACTGGTGCATCCGTGGCATGCCGACGATGCGGTCAGCCAGGAAATCATTGTCAGCGCGCAACGCCGCAAAGCGGATTATCTGGTCGCGCCGGCAATGATGCTGGCGGCACCTGCACCGCCGCCGCCGCCCGAACAACTGGGCGATCTGAAACTCTATCGGCTGGGCGAACGCACGACGATTGCCGCCCGGCAGATGAAGCAGACGCGGTTGATCGCGCAGGCGGCGGTATCTTTTTCCGCCGATTACCGCGCCGATCTGCGCCTGTTCCCGGGGCAGGACATTGCGCCACCACAACCGGTCACGATCATGCTGCACCTGACCAATGACAAGCAACACGGCCTGGGCCTGCCGCTGCCATCGGGTGCGGTGCTGATCGAGCAGCAACAGGCGGGCCAGGACATGGTCCTGGGCGAACCCGGCTTGAGCGATACAGCCGAGGGCGAAAAACGCGATCTGCCCATCGGATCGGCCGGTGACATCACGTTTGCATGGGCGCGCGTTCCCGCAACGGCAGACAGGCGGCAGTCGCGCTATCGCGTCACACTGACCAATGCATCGGGCAAGGCAGCGACAGTGGCGTTGCGGCTGTTCAGTCCGTATGGCTGGGTTCCGACCGACGCCTGGGCGAAAGTCGCCAAGATCGACGGTGTGCCAACGATGACCATCGCGCTGGGCGCGGGCGAAGCCCGGCAAGTGCCGGTCGAACTTTACCGGCAATAGGCATGTTGCGATTGCGGTTCACCTGCCGCTAAACTTTGGTGGCCTACATCATCCCCAACAGCTTCGGGATGATGCACCCATGATCAAGTCTCGCCCTGGTTCAACATGTCTGGCGCTGGCCTGCCTGACGCTTGTGGCAGGCGGCGCGCGCGCTGCCGATGCATCACCTGTACCGGCGCGGTTGCACCTGGCTGAACGATTGAGTTGGGGGCCGCGCGGTGATGAGCCGTCGCTTCCAGCGGGCGAGCCCGCCGCCGCGCTGGCGGTGCCGATCAACGCCGCCCTGCCGCCCGCCGCAGCACAGGCGATCGCCGCGATGCGGATCAGCCGTCAGCCGATGGCAGATCTGGTCATGACCATGGTCGAGCGCCGCCGCGCGATCAACGCGATGACCGACCCCGATGCCAGGGCCGCCGCAGACAAGCTCTGGCAGGGCGAGATGGGCGATCTGTATCGCGAAGTGCAGACGCGCGACATCCTGCGGGCGCTGTATTCTCCGGCGCAACTGGGCGAACAATTGACCTGGTTCTGGGCCAACCATTTCAGCCTGCATGCACAAAAGCGCGAAATCCGGGCCATGCTGGGCGGTTGGGATGATACCCTGCGCGCCCATGCGCTGGGCAAATTCCGCGATCTGCTGGCCGCCACGGTAACCCAGCCCGCGATGCTGCAATACCTTGACAACGAACAGAATGCAGGCGGCCACATCAATGAAAACTATGCGCGCGAAATCATGGAATTGCACACCATGGGGGTGGGGTCGGGCTATACACAGAAGGATGTCCAGGAACTGGCGCGCGTGCTGACCGGTGTGGGCGTGCGGCTGACCCCCGATGCGCCGCATCTGGGGCCGGACAAGGCGCCGTATTATGTTCGCCAGGGTCTGTTCGAATTCAATCCAAACCGCCACGACTTTGGCGACAAAGTGCTGCTGGGCCAGACGATCCGGGGCCAGGGTTTTGCCGAGGTGCAGCGCGCGATCGACATCCTGGCCAGCCAGCCTGCCACGCGCAACCATGTGTCGCGCAAACTGGCGCTGTTTCTGCTGGGGCATGAACCCGGCCCTGCGCTGTTGAACGCGATGACCGCCGAATGGCAGGCGAGCGACGGCACGATCGCGCAGGTGGTCGATGTGGTCCTGCGGTCCGACGAATTCCGCGCATCGCTGGGACAGGGTTTCAAGGATCCTGTGCACTATGTGCTGTCGGCAGTGCGCTATGCTTATGGCGGACGCGTGATCCGCAACGCCGACCCGATCATCAACTGGCTGAAACGCATGGACGAGGCGGCCTATGGACGCGAAACGCCTGATGGCTGGCCGCTTGAAGCCTCTGCCTGGACCGGACCTGGCCAGATGGAGACGCGCTTTGAAATCGCCAAGGCAATCGGCAACGGATCGGCCGGCCTGTTCAAATCGCGCGACCCGGGCGGGGGCGACGAACCAGCATTTCCGCAATTGCAGAACGCATTGTGGTTTGCAGGGTTTGACCGTGCGATCGGCCCGCAGACGCGCGCTGTGCTCGACCATGCCGGATCGTCGCAACAATGGAACATGCTGCTGCTTGCCAGCCCCGAATTCATGCGGCGCTGATGTTGGAACCACTCGCCACCCCGCACCCCCGGCCCATCGGCCCACTGTGTACCTTCGGTGGACGGATGTGCCGGGGGTGCGGGGCGGTGGGTGGCGCAAAAAAAGGACCATGCTGATGTTTGATCGTCGCACAATTCTGACCGGAGCCGGGTTGACCGGTTTGTCGCTGCTGGGCGGGCAGGCCATGGCCGCGCCCGCCGCAACGGGCACGCGGTTCCTGCTGGTGTTCCTTCGCGGCGCCTATGACGCGGCCAATGTGATCGCGCCGGTGTCCAACGCGTTCTATCATGAGGCGCGGCCCACGCTGGCGCTGGCGGCGCCCGATCCGGCCAATCCGCAGGCGGCGCTGCCGCTTGATGCCGACTGGGCGCTGCACCCGGCGTTGCGCGACAGCATGGCGCCGATGTGGCAGGCGCGGCAGATCGCATTTGTTCCGTTTGCCGGGACCGATGATATGAGCCGCAGCCATTTCGAAACGCAGGACACGATCGAATTGGGGCAGCCGGTGCAGGGTTCGCGGCGCTATGGCTCGGGCTTTATCGGACGGCTGGCCGGCGTGCTCAACAAAGGCGGCACGGGTACGATCGCGTTTTCCGACACGCTGCCGCTGGTCATGCGCGGCGGACCGATGGTTGCCAATCTGGCGCTTGGCGGCAATGGCAAGCCGCCGATCGATGACGGCGAAACCGCGATGATCGCGGCGATGTACCGGGGGCAACACCTGGGCGCGGTGGATCTGGATTCAGCGGTGCACACCGGGTTTGCCGCACGCCAGACCGTGTGGCGCACGATCGATGACGAGATGAAGGCGGCAGGCCGCGGCGCGATTGCCGCGCGCGGGTTCGAGGCGGCGGCGCAGCGTATCGGCTATGTCATGCGCGATACCTACAATCTGGCGTTTGTCGACGTCGGCGGGTGGGACACCCATGTCAACCAGGGCGGCGCCACCGGGCAACTGGCGGGGCGGATCGGCGAACTGGGCCGGGGGCTGGCGGCCTATGCCACGGCGCTGGGGCCGCAGGCCTGGCGCCAGACCGTGGTGGTGGTGGTATCGGAATTCGGGCGGACATTTCGCGAAAACGGCAATCGCGGCACCGATCATGGCCATGGCAGCATCTATTGGGTCCTGGGTGGCGCCGTGGCGGGCGGGCGCATGGTGGGGCCGCAGGTGCGGATTGCGCCCGATACGCTGAACCAGGGCCGCGATCTGCCGGTGCTGACCGATTATCGCGCGCTGATCGGCGGGCTGTGGCAGCGCCAGTACGGGCTGAGCCAGGCGCAACTGGCGACGATTTTTCCCAACGCGGCGCCGGCGCGGCTCGATCTGATTTAATCGTCTTTTCAAGGCGCCGGTTCGGGACTACCGACCCGGCTGCCCCTTGCTTCAGCCCGACGAGCCCTGCCCATGACCGCTGCCCATGTGTTTCCTTTTGCGCTGCTGTTGGCAGGCGCGGTGTGGGCGGGCGCGCAAAACCAGCTCGCCGGCGGCGGGTCGTTCATCACGTTGCCCGTGCTGATGCTGACCGGGATGGACGCGCGCGCGGCCAATATCACCTCGACCGTGGCGCTGTTTCCGGGGCAGGTGACGGGCGGCTGGCTGGGCCGGGCACATGCCTCGGGCACCGCCAGCCTGACATTGCGCACCCTGATCGTGATCAGCCTGATCGGCGGGGTGATTGGCGCGATCCTGTTGTTGGCAACGCCGTCGAACGTGTTTGCGCAGATGGTGCCCTGGCTGGTGCTGTTTGCCACCGCCGCGTTCGCCTGGGGCTCGTTCTTTCGCAAGGCGCCTGCAGCCGGCGAAACGGCAAAGGCGCTGGGCGCCGTTCCGGCCATGGCGATCCAGTTGGGCATCGCGATCTATGGTGGCTATTTCGGCGGTGGCATCGGGTTTCTGATGATGGCTGCGCTGGCCCTTGGCGGGGCGCCGGTGCGTGCGGCGGCGGCCACCAAAAACCTGTTGGCCGGCGTGATGAACCTGACCGCCGTGATGATCTTTCTGGTGTCGGGCGAAGTGCGCTGGCTGGCGATGGTGGTGGCGATGGTCGGTGCGCTGGCGGGCAGCTGGCTGGGCGCGCAGATGCTGGCCCGCGTCAACGAACGCGCGCTGCGCTTTGTGGTCGTAGCGATCGGCATTGCGCTGACGATTGCGCTGTTCCGGTTCAGGTAGGCGCGCGCCACGCGACCTGGCGCACGGGGCCGATCAGCGGGCCCCACGCCACCATGCCGATCAGCGCGAGCACCGCGGGGATCAGAAACGCCAGCCGGTATGATCCGGTATGCTGCACCACCAGCCCGGTGACCAGCGGCGCGGTCACCCCCGACATGTTGCCGATCAGGTTCTGCAACCCCATCCAGCGCCCCGCTGCCGCCGGACCCGCCAGCGTCTGGCCGGCGGTAAAGCACATCGGACTCATCACCCCGCAGGCAAACGCCGATCCACCCAGCGCCAGCACCACCCAGCCGTGCGGCGCAACGGTTGCGCCGGCCAGCATCACCCCGCTCAGCGCCATGCCCCACAGCATGAAGCGTTTGCGCACGGTGCTTTCATCGTGGCCGGCGCCAATTGCCCGATCCGAGCCAAAGCCGCTGATCGCGCTGCCCAGTGCCTGCACCAGCGGGATCGCCGCGCCGACCCAGGCCATGCGCACCAGCGAATAGTGTTCTGCATTGACCAGGAACGTGGGCAGCCAGGTCAGCAGCAGATACGTCGGATAGGCATAACAGAATTGCCCGATGGCCACACCCCACAGCCCGCGCCGGGACAGGATTTCGCCCCATCCCGGGGTTGCCGCGCGCACTTGCGCCGCACTGCGCGTCGATTGCGGCAGCCTTGTCGCAAACCACGCCGGTAGCCAAAGCAACGACACCGCGCCCAGCACCCAGAACACCGGGCGCCAGCCGACATGGGCCAGCACCAGCCCGCCGATCAGCGTGCCTGCCACCGGGCCGAGAAAGATGCCGATCGAAATCGCGGCATTGGCCTGCCCGCGCTGATGCGCCGGGGCATGTTCGGACAAAAGGCGGGCATTCACCGGAAAAATCACGCTTTCGCCAAGCCCGATCAACAGGCGCAGCGCAAACAGGCTGGCAAACCCGGTGGCAAGACCGCACAGCATCGTCGCCAACGACCACACCGTCAGCCCGCCCGCCATGACCCAGCGCAAGGGCCAGCGTTGCGCGACCATGCCCGCCAGCGGTTGGGCCAGCGCATATGTCCAGAAAAACGACGACAGCAGCAGGCCCATCGCGCCCGAGTTCAACGCCAGTTCGCGCGCCAACAGCGGTGCCGCAATCGCCAGACTGCCGCGATCGGCATAATTGATGAACATGGCCAGCGCCAGCAGCGCCACCAGCCATAACGATATGCCGCGCAATCCTGCTGCGTCTGCCATCTTTTCACCCCCCGATCCCCGCAGTCCACGATCCCGGTTCATGGCGATGCGGTCAAGCGCGCATTCGTTAACCAGGGGACAGGTGCTTGTGCCTAGGGCCGAGTTGGGCGGATTTAAGCCGCATGGTCGCACAACGGTGGTTCTGTTCCATGCGAAAGTACCCCATGCTCGACAAATTCCGGATCGGTACGATCGTCACCAGTTGTGTGGCTTTGCTCATGGCCGTCATTGTTGCCGTGTCGGTGATTGGCAGCAGCGGCTTGCGACAGGTCTCTGCCTCGGCGCAGACGCTCAATACGAGCACCGTGCCCAGCATTTTCCGTCTTTCCACGATCATGACCGATATCGATGTCAGCCGCGTGCGGCTGATGCGCCTGGTCCTGGCGGATGGGGCAAAGGCCACGCAGGACACCGCAAAGGAACTCGACAAGGGTCTGGCCGCCACCGATGCCGCGATGAATGACTATCGCACAGGCGCCGACCTGGATCCGCAGGAAAAACCGGTGTTCGATGCGGCGTTCCAGTCATGGCAGGATCTGCGCGGGTCGATCGTCAAGGCGCGCAGCACGATGCTGGCCGGGCGGGTTGATGCCGCGCGTGCCGAAATCAATGGCCCGATGGTCGGGCTGGCGCGGGCCTCGCGCAAGGCATTCGATGCCGAATTTGCCTACAATCGCGCCAATGCCGACCGGCGTGTGGCCGCCATTCGCCAGCTGGGCGACAACACCTTCGGCCAGACATTCGTGATCGGGATTGCCGGATTGCTGGTGGGCATCGGCGTCATCGCGCTGATCCGTGTCAAAATCCTGCGGCCGGTTACCCGCTTGCGCGATGCGATGACCACGATGGCCGCAGGCACGATCGATATCGACATTCCCGGTGAGGCCAAGCATGACGAACTGGGCGAGATCGCGCGAGCGCTGGGCGCAATCAAACTCAGCATTACCGAACGCGCGCGCGACGATGCCCAGGCGCAGCTTGCGGTGCAGCGCAAAGTGACCGGCGCGCTGAACGCGGGGCTCAATTGGCTCAAGGATGGGCGCCTGACGCATCGCATCGACGAAGCGTTTCCGCCCGAATTCGAAGCGTTGCGCAATGATTTCAACGCGACGCTGTCGGTGCTGTCGGACCAGATCGGTCAGGTGGCCGAAACCGCGCTGGCCGTGCACAACGGTGCCAATGAAATCTCTGCCTCGGCCAAGGACTTGTCCGAACGCACCGAAGAACAATCCGCCTCGCTCAACCACACCGCCGGCACGGTCAAGGATCTGACCGCATCGGTGATCGATGCGCGCAGCGTGGCCACATCGGCCAGCGCCATGGCCCAGGATGCCAGCCGCGAAGCACTCGACAGCGGCAAACTGATGGGTGATGCGGTGGCGGCGATGCAGTCGATTGCGGCATCATCGGCGCAGATGCGCTCGATCGTGGAAATGATCGATGGCATCTCGTTCCAGACCAATCTGCTGGCGCTGAACGCCGGGGTCGAAGCGGCCCGCGCCGGAGAAGCGGGGCGCGGCTTTGCCGTGGTGGCCAGCGAAGTGCGCAGTCTGGCCGAACGCTCGGCCCAGGCCGCGCGCGAGATTGGCGGGCTGATCGAAGCCAGCGGGCGCGAGGTCAACCAGGGCTCGTCGCTGGTCAACCAGACCCAGGGCGCGCTCGAACGCATCGTGACCAAGGCCAATGCGCTGGCGGCAACGATCGGCACGCTCGCCGCCGGTGCCGATGGCCAGGTGCAGGCGATCGAACAGGTCAACATCACGATCACCGGGCTGGACCTGACCACCATGCAGAATGCAGCACTGGTCGAACAATCAACCGCCGCCGCACAGTCGCTGGCCCAACAGGCCGAGCGGCTGACCGCGGTGGTGTCGCAATTCGAAATCGACGGCCCGGCGGGCACGATGCGCCTAGCTGGCGTGTCTCACCCTGCATCCGCCCCGCGTCCTGCGCCCCTGCGCCATCGCGCTGCGCCCACCCAGGGCAACGCCGCGCTGTCGCAGGACGACTGGGCAGAGTTCTAGGCCGGCAACCTGATCACAAACCGGGTGGCGGGTGATGTCGCGTCAAGCGTCAGGCTGCCCCGGTTGCCTTCGATCAGCGCGCGCGCGATCGGCAGGCCAAGCCCCGTGCCGCCCGTTTCGCGTCGGCTGGTGAAAAACGGTTCGAAAATCCGTGCACGGTCGGCCGGGGCTATCCCGCCTCCGTCGTCGGTTACGCGCAGCGTCGTGGTCTGGCCATCGTGCGCGGCGGCAATCAGCGCGTGGCCTGCGCCTGCGGCGCGCGCGTTGTCGATCAGTGTGGTCAGCACGGTTTCCAGCGCCGGCGCGGCAATGGCACAATCGGGCAGGATGCCGGGCAGGGCCAGTTCCACGCGAAAGTCGGGTGTCGACAGTCCGTCGGCCAGCCGCGCCAGCACCGCATGCAAATCGCATCGCGCATCGGCATCGGCGCGCTGCATATCGGCCCGGGCCAATTGCATCAGGCGCGAAATCAACCGGTTCAGCCGTTGCGTGTCGCCGGCCATATTGGTCAACAGGTGGGCGCGTTCGACGCCGGCCATGCCCTCGCCATGGTCCTGCAACAGCTCGATCCCGCCCGACAGGCCCGACAGCGGGGTTTTGAATTCGTGCGCCAATGCGGCGGCAAAATCGCGCAAATAGTGCGATCGCGCCTCGATCGCGGCGGCCATCGTGGCAAAATCGCGGATCAGGCTGTCGATTTCCTGCACGCGCAGCGTGGGTGCAGGCGGAACGGCCCGGCGCCCTTCGGCCAGTGCGCGGGTGGCGCGGCTCAGCGCCTCGACCGGGCGGACGATCGTGCGGCCCAGCACCGCGGTCATTGCCACCAGGAACACAAAGATCGCCGCTGCGCCGACTGCGATCTTGCCCCGATCTTCGTACATGCCGCGAAACAACGCGCGCGGGCTGCGCGAAACCAGCACCACGCCCACCACGTGACCTGCGGCCATGATCGGGCGCGCATGATGCAGCCGCAAATCAGTCGCTCTGCTCAGCCATTCCAATGCAAAAGGCTGGGTGTAGTCGCCGTTGAAGCGCAGCACCGTCATCGCCTGGCCGCCCAGCGCCCCGCGTACCTCGGGCAGCGCGGCCAGCGATCGCCCGGCTTCGGGGCCATTGAGCACGACCCCCTGCCGGTCGAGCAGGATGATCCCGGCCAAAGTCGCGCGCCGGGTTTCCGCGATCACGGGCGCCATCGTCCGCGCCATGCGCACGGCCACCGGATCGGGGGAAACGGGCGTCGGTCGCGCATCGGGGCGTTCGGGCAGAACCGGGCTCGAGCGCAAGTCGATGCTGGTGGCCATTGCCCGATCGTCGGGATCGCGCGGCTCTGGTACGGGCGGGCCAGCCGGTTGGGGCCAGCCCAGCGCGGCGCCGGCGGCGATCGCCGATCCTTGTGCAATCAGTTCAGCCTCGGTGCGGCGCACGAGCGCGTTTTCATACACGCGCAACATGATCGCGGCCACGCCCGGCAGCGCTGCGACCATCAGCAACAGGCCGAACATGATCGTGCGCAGCCGCAGCACCGGCCACCATCGCACCAGCCAGTGCCGCAATCGCGTCATTCCCGCCCGCAAGGCCCCAGGCGATAGCCGATGCCGGCACGCGTTTCGATCACATCGCGCGCCCCGCATTCCGCGAATTTGCGGCGCACATTGCGGATATGGCTGTCGATGGTGCGGTCGGTCACCGCAAAGCCGGGCCCGTGCAGCCGGTCGATCAGCACATCGCGCGACAAGATCCGCTGCGGTGCGGCGGCAAGTGCTGCCAGCAGCGAAAATTCGGTGACGGTCAGCACGACTTCGGCGCCTGCCCAGAACGCCTGCCAGCCCGCCGTGTCGAGCCGGAGGAGGCCATGCGTGACGCCGATTTCCGCAGCTTGCACAGCGGGCGCGGCACTGCGGCGCAGGATCGCCCCCGCGCGCGCCACCACTTCGCGCGGTGAAAACGGTTTGACCACATAGTCGTCCGCGCCCAGTTCTATCCCCAGCACGCGGTCGATCTCGTCATCGCGCGACGACAGGAACAGGATCGGCACGGCGTTGCCGTCCGCGCGCAAGCGGCGACACACCTCAAGCCCGTCCATGCGCGGCATGTTGATGTCCAGCACCACCAGATCGGGTGCCGATCGCGCGACGGCAATCAGCGCGGCTTCGCCATCCGCGGCCTCGACACTGGCCACGCCCGCCTTGCCAAAGGCAAAGCCGAGCACGTGCCGGATATGCGGGTCGTCATCGACGATCAGCACGGTGCGGGGCAAAGGGTAAGCCATGACCCGGTCTGTCATGGCCGGGCCGGTATCGTCAATGGCGCGGCGGACGGCAGACCCCCGCGATCGCGGTCAAGCCCCACAATGGCGCGCAGGGTATGCACATCGCGGATTTCGCATCCTGCCGTGATCGCCGCCATCGGTGAATGCTGCACCGATGGCGGCAACGCGCGCGCGCGCAACGCACCCTGCAACGACCACAGCGCACCGGCCTGGTCGCGGGCCAGCGCGGCTTGCGCATTCTGGCGCAGGATCTGCGCCCACAGGTGGATCGCCTCGGGCGCGCGGCGGCGTTCAAGTTCGACCGCCGGCAGCAATGCCGAGGCACCCGATTGCTGCAGATAGCAGATGTCGAGCGGCGGACCGCTGCCGCCAAGTTCGCGCGCATGATCGATGTTGTAGCGCGCCGCGATTTCGTCCAGATCGACCCAGCAGCACCCCGACACCAAGGCCAAGGCCGCCGCCGCGTTGGCATTGATCAGCCACGAAGCGCTGTTGCCCCGGATCATCCGCCAGCACACGAGCACCAGGCCAAGTGCGACGAGCGCCATCCACAGCAGCGCGGCAATGCGCCACGCGGTCAACGAATAGGCCGCAACATAGTCAAGCGTGCGCAGCGCCGCGCTTGCCACCAGCAACACGTTCTGCATGATCCACACAACCACCAGCCAGCGGATCGGTGTGTGCGCGGCCGTGGCCGATCCGGGGCGCAGCGCGACCAGTACAAAGGCCGCAGCCAGCAGCGCGGTCACGATCAGCGGATAGGCTCCGCGATGCGCATAGGCGGCCAGCGTCATGCCCTGCGGCAGCGGCACCAACCCCCACAGCCAAGCCAGATCCATAGCATTTTGCAGTGCAAACAGCGCGTTGAACGTGATCAGTGACGTAAACACCGAAGCCACAGAGACCCCGGGCAATGCAGTCGTGCCGTAATCGACACATGTGCCGTAGATGCGAAGCAGGATACGCGGGCGCAAAACGCCCCAGACAAGCGTGAACAGCACCAGCCACAGCGTCAGCCTGCTGCCCCAATCCTGCGTCCACGGCGGGTTCAGCAGCCTGCCGAGCCATGCTTCGATCACCGGGTTGGCCGCGGAAAACAGCGCGACGATCACGGCACTGCCGATAACAGGCAGCGCCAGCCGTGCCACCAGGTCACCAAGTGCGGGAACACCGCGCCGCGCGCGCACGCGGAACAGGCGTTGCAGATCGAGCACCGGCGCAACGCTTGCACGCACCCCAAGTTGTGCCAGCCGTTGCATCCACTGCCAGGCGTCACCCGGTCGGGCCACTGTCGGCATCAGCGCGCCGATCCCGAGATATGTCCAATACACGCACCAGGCGATCGGGCCGGGGCGCCACAACAGCGCCAGCGCCATGGCCATTGCCAGCCCCAGCCACGGCCAAGCGCGCCGGTCGTGCCGCAGTGCCGGGCGGGTGATCAGCGCCAATGCGGGCAGCACCAGCAACAGCGCCCCGACTGGCCCCGTCTGCCCCCGGATCAGCGCATCGCCCAGCGCGACTGCGGCCAGCGCTGCCAGCAGCTTCGCCTTGAAATCCCCTTGCGGCCGCAACCCTTGCGCCATCGTGTGCCACTCCGTTGTTTTCAGTGTGGCCGTTGTGGCAGTCGGGCGTGCGGTCCGGTGCGCGGATCGGGTGTGGATCGGGTGGAGCGCCCGTGCAGAAATTGTGCAGATCAGCGGGCAATCTGCGCTGCCAGCGCCAGATGGTCGGACAGCCGCGCCGTCAGGGCCCCCGCGTGCATCAGGGGCAGGGCGCTGCTGCCGACGATATGGTCGTAATCATGGCGTGGCTGCCACGAGGGATAGGTGCAGGTGGTGCGCTGAGGCAGGGTGCCACCGGTCATCGTGCAAAACGCCTGCATCGGCGCGCTGGCGGCCGTGCAGTTGAAATCGCCCATCGCCACCCAGGCGGGCGCGCCGCGCAGCCGTTCGGCGATGCTGGTCAGTTGCACGACCTGCGATGGCGCGCCCAGGCTGAGATGCAGGCAGGCCACGCGCAGGGGCACCGGTGCTGCGACATCGGCCATCACACACCCGCGCCCGGCGATGCGTCCCGGCAGCTTGATATCGTGGATATTGGACAGCGGCCAGCGGCTCAGGATGGCGTTGCCGTGGCGCGATATGCCGGGAACGGTGCGGTTGTGCTGTACCGCGATATGGGCATGGCCCGACAGCGCGACCAGCACGTCGAGCTGCGACCGGAACCCGGCGCGTCGGCCGCCCAGATCGATTTCCTGCAGGCAGACCACGTCGTATGGCGCGATCACCCGCGCGATGTTGCGCAAGGCGATTGTTTTTGATGGCGTATGCAGGACCTGCCGATGGGCATGGATCAGGTAATCCAGCACCCGGCTGGTGCCGATCCCGGCCTGGATATTCCATGTCAGCAGCTTCATTGCGATTTGGCCCGACATCATCAATACCCAGGGTCCTGTGTCATCATCGAAAGAGCCGCCTTGATCTCGCCCATTTCCTGGCCACTCGCAATGCACATCGTGGTCGCCACGGTGCTGTCGTTGCGCATTTTATACCGCCGGTTGCAGGTCAACAGCGCGCTGGCGTGGATCGTGTTGCTGATCGGCATGCCGATTGCGGGGCCGGTGCTGTATGTGCTGTTTGGCGCGCCCACCTTGGGCCAGCGGCGGCTGAAACTGGGGCAGCGCATCCGCCGGTTCTATCAAAAGGCCTATCATGTCGCGCCCACCCACGTGGCGGCGATGGACCGCATTGCCGAACCGTTTGGCGCGCTGGCCGGATCGATCGCGGACGACAGCGGGTTTCCGGTGCTTGCGCGCAACAGGTATGACATCCTGACCGACGCGGGCGCCATTCTCGAGGCGATGGTACGCGATATCGATGCGGCCCAGACCGACTGCTGTCTGGAATTCTATATCATCGATCCGGCGGGCCGGGTGGCCCAGGTGCTCGATGCCGTGCTGCGCGCTGCGGCGCGCGGGGTGGCGTGCCGCATCCTGGCCGATGATTTCGGCAGCAAGGCGTTCTGGCGATCGACCTGGCCCGCGCGCCTGCGCAAACAGGGCGTGCGCGTAATCCGCAGCCTGCCGGTGGCGGTGATCCGTTCGTTTTCCAAACGGTCGGATTTGCGCAACCATCGCAAGCTGCTGATCTGCGACCGCGCTGTTGCCTATACCGGCAGCTTCAACCTGATCGACCCCCACGAGTTCAAGCAGGGCGCGCATGTCGGCGAATGGATCGACCTGATGATGCGGATCGAGGGGCAGATGGTGGATGCCTTGGCCTGTGTGTTCAATGCCGATTGCCTGCTTGACGAACCGGGTGCCGATATCACCAGGGCGACATTGCGCGCACGACCGCTGGGCGGGCAGATGGCGCCGCTGCCCGACACCTGCAACCTGATGCAATTGCTGCCGTCGGGCCCCGAAATGGCCAATTCGACGATTTATGAATTCATCGTCGCGGCCATTTTCAATGCGCGACACAGCGTGCGCATTGTCACCCCCTATTTCATCCCCGATCAGGCGGTCATGCTGGCGCTGAGATCGGCGGCGCGGCGCGGGGTTGCGGTACAGATCATCGTGCCCGAACGCATTGACACCCGCATCGGCCAATATGCCAGCCAGTCCAATTATGAGGATCTGCTGTGCGACGGGGTGCAGATCCTGCGTTTCCGCGGCGGATTGCTCCATGCCAAGGCCGTGCTGATCGATGACGGCATCGCGCTGTTCGGCACAGTCAACATGGATCTGCGCAGCTTCTACCTGAATCTCGAACTCAGCCTGATCCTGTACGAGCCGCGTATCAATACCGACCTTGGCAGGATTATCGACACTTATGCCGCGCGCAGCAAGGCGGTGGTGATGGCCCAGTGGTCAGCCCGATCCGGCCGGCAACGTTTTCTGGAAAACGTCATGCGGCTGGCCGGCCCGCTGTTGTAGGACGATCGGCCATGCGCAAAACCCGCCGTTATCTGCGTGCCACGATGCCCGACGGCTATGTCAAGACGATCGGGCCCACCACCGACGCCTTTACCCATTACTGGCGCATTGTCGCCGAACTGGCCAATGGCAAGACCGAGGTGTTCTGGGGGCACACCCGGTCGCTGGCCGAAGCGCGCAAGAAGAACGGCGCTGCGCGCGATGCGGCCCGGATGCGCGGCTGGACCAGCTTTCGGTTCGAGATCGCCGAACTGGTCGAAGTTCCCGCAGCCGAGGCTTGAGCCGAATCGTGCCGGTGGATCGGGGATTGACGCGCGGGCGCTGATCGCCAAGGTCGCGGGCGCCACATTACCGCTGGCGAAGAACGGGAAACGATGACCGATCCTTTTACATCACAGGCCATGCGCGATCACTTTGCCCATTGCATGCAAGTGCTTGGCGGGGTCACCGCGGCTTCGCGGCGGCTCGATATCGACGAACGGGCGATCCGCCGCTTCATCAATGGCGAACGCCCGCTCAGCGAACGGCTGCTGGCCGATACCGCATTTGCGCTGCGCCGGCTGATTGCCGATGCAACCGCGGCCGAGGCCATCCTCAGCGCGGCAGGTGGCGCCACGTCGACCGAGGCCTGACATGCAACTGCGCCTGGCCGCGCTGGCTGTTACGGCGATCGTGCCAGGTGTGGCGCAGGCCGATGATGCGCCCCCGGCGCAGATCGTGGTGACGGCGCCGCCATCGGGCAGCACCGCAGTGCTGGCCGATACCCCGGTCAATGCGCAAATTCTGTCGGGCGATGCGCTGGATCGTCAGGGGCACGCGAACCTGGCCGATCTGCTTGAGGCCAATCTGGGTTCGGTCACGCTGAGCAACGGCACGGGCAGCCCCTATCAAAGCGATGTGTCCTATCGCGGATTTCAGGCAACGTCGTTGCTGGGTTCGCCGACCGGGCTGTCGGTGTGGCTTGATGGCGTGCGGATGAACGAGCCGTTCGGATCGATCGTCAACTGGGATCTGATGCCGATGAATGCGATCGGCGCGGTGGAGGTCCTGCCGGGATCGAACCCGCTGTTCGGATTGAATACGCTGGGTGGCGCGCTGGTCCTGACGACCAAGAACGGTGGCGACAACGGCGGGCTCGGGATCATGGCGCAGGGCGGTTCGTTTGCCCGCCGCGGCGCGCAGGCAGAGGCAGGCGGGACGTTGGCGGGCAGGGCGCTCGACTGGTTTGTGGCCGGAAATTACGACGATCAGGACGGCTATCGCTGGTACACGCACACCCGCGTCAGCCAGGCCTACGGCAAATTGCGCTGGCACGGCACCTCAGCCAAGGCCGAACTTGGCCTGATCTGGGCCGACAGTGCGCTCAACGGCACGCAGGGCCTGCCGCTGTCGATGCTCGGCACGCCACAGGCGGCCTATACCTGGCCAGACACGGTTGCGAACACCCAGCTGGTGATCAATCTCAAGGCGGATACGCGACTGTCATCGTCGCTGAGGCTCAGCGGCAATCTCTATTATCGCCGATCGGGCAGTCATTCGCGCAACAGCAATGCGAGCCTGGGGCAATATTGCGACGGCGTGATCTATGATTGCAGCGGGCTGGCCCTTGGTGGAACCGCGCTGGACCTTTACGCCGGCAATCCGTTCATGGCGGGATCGGCGGCGAATGCGGGCTTTGCCCCCTATCGCGGCACCCTGCCGATCCATGATTTTACCAGCGGGGTGAACACCACGCTGGTCATTTCCGATATTCATCAGCACACGATCGGCGGCAACGGGCTGCTGAACCTGGCTGCGCCGGTGGGATCGGTGTCCCACGATCTTGACCTTGGCGGCAGCTTTGAAACCGCGGCCATCCGTTATGCCCAGGGCACCGATCTTGCCCGGCTGGTGAATTACCAGACCATACCGATGCCATGGAATGATCTGTATGGCAGCGATACGGGGTTTGAAGGCAGTCCGCTGATCAACAGCGTGGCAATAGCATCGCGCAACACGTCCTTCGACGTGTTCGTGCGCGATCGGATCAGACTGACACCCGCGCTTGGCCTGACGGCCGCGCTTGGCTACGAATTCACGCATCTGTCGCTGGGGGGCAGCAATGCCACCTTGCTCGACCCGGGTGGCAGCTATCGCTGGACCGGCAGCGACGGCAACACGTACTACAACCCGGCCTATATCGGTGCGAGTTACTGGAACGCGGCGACCGGCGCGCTTGCCAGCGCGACGGTTCCGGAGGGCGGCACAGCCGGGCCCGAAATCGATCCGGTCAAAGGCGCACACAGCTACCACCGGTTCAATCCTTCGATCGGCCTGACCTGGAACCCGCGCCAGGATCTGGGCTTTTTCGCCAGCTATAGCGAGGCCATGCGCGCGCCGACCGCGATCGAACTGGCCTGCGCCGATCCGGCCACGCCGTGTTCGTTGCCCACCGGGTTCAACGGCGATCCCGACCTCAAAGCCGTGCTGGCGCACAGTGTCGAACTGGGCGCGCGCGGGACCATGCTCGAACGCGTTGGCTGGAATGCGGCGGCCTATCGCACGCTGGTCGATAACGACATCCAGTTCATCTATGCGCCGTCCGGGCTCGGTTACTTTGCCAATCTTGGCAAGACCGTGCGCAAGGGCTTTGAACTGGGGGTCAATGCCGATTTCGCACGCGTTCATCTGGCCGCCAATTACGGCTATGTGGCTGCAACCTACCGCGACAGCTTCATCGACGCCGAGGGACAGATGGTCACCCCCGGCAGTCGCATCACCGGCATCCCCCGCCAGTCATTCAAGCTGCGCGGAACATTTGATCCAATCGCGACCGTCGTATTGGGCGCCAACCTGATCATGGTGTCGAGCCAATATGCCCATGGCGACGAGGCAAATGTCGATGTGGCGGTGCCGGGCCACACGCTGGTCAATCTCGATGTGCACGTCACGCCGGTGCCGCATGTCGAACTGTTCGGCAAAGTGACGAACCTGTTCGACGTGCACTTTGCCACGTTCGGGGTGATGGGCAACAACCTGTACACCGGCCATGATGAACAGTTTCGCACGCCCGCCGCAGGACGCGCGGTCCTGGGCGGGGTACGGTACAGCTTTGGCGCGGGCCGAACACCGCCCGACGCGGATTGATCCCGGCTGCCGGGGCGATCAGCCCGCGGCCTGGGCACCTGCCAGGAAATCCATCTTGCCCACGGCCACGCCGTTCATGCGCAGCAAGGCATAGGCGATCATGAGATGGAAATAGAAATTGGGCAGCGCAAAGTCGGTGGCAAGCGATTGGCCGGTGAAGGTCATCTGCAGATTGGGAAACGACAGCGTAATCTCGCTCGTGTCGCGTCCTTCGAACGCGGCGGGGGCGGTCTCTTCGCAATAGGCAATGGTTTTGGCGATGCGTTCGCGCAGTTCGGCCAGCGTGGTTTCCTCATCCGCCATCGGGCGCGGCTCGGCCTGCGCGACGCGCATGACCAGCAATTTGGCGGTGTCGCAGGCGATCTGGACCTGGCGCGAAAAGGGGAACATGTCGGGGGCAAGCCGCGCCTCGATCAGCGCTTTTTCATCGACGCCGCTGGCGGCTGCCTTGGCCAGCAGATGGTCCAGCGCGTGCAGCTTCTGGATCATGACGGGGACGGTAATGGCATAGAGACTGGGCATCGCATGGCTCCCTCGGGTTGGCTTTGCGTCACGCGATGGACGCGAAATGCCCCTGATGCAACCGCCGCAGTGTCCCGGTGCCAGGCAAGTTGGCCGCAGCACCACTGGCCCCTATGCAGCCGGTGCCTGTCGGGGTAGGCATAGGCCCATGATGACCATTCCCTGGGATCAGCCGGCGACGCTGATCGATCTTGATGGCCGGACGCCGGTGATCGGCACGGTTCGCGAATGCGTGATGCATTTTGCCATATTCAAACCTTTTGCCAAAGAGCAGGCGCGTATCCTGCTGACCCGGCCGGTGTTCCGCGAAGGGCGCAAGACGCGCACCTGGATCCTTAACCCCGACGAGATCGAGCGGTTGGTCGTGCGGATGAAGTCCGAGAGCGAAAGCGTGGCCTGAACCCGGCCCGCTGCGGATCAGGCCAAGGTAACGTAAATTTCCGCTTCGATCAGCCAGCGGCCACCGATCTGGCGCCATTTGGCGCTGTAGAGGCCGCTGGCGAGCGGTTTGGCGTCGGACGCACGGATGCCGATCCAGGTGCCCTGTTCCAGTGCGACGGGTTCGACCGGCGAAACGGTGATGGTGCCCGGGGTGCGGGTATAATGCGTGCGGTCGTGGCCCGCAAATTCGCGTTTCCAGGTCTGCAATTGCGATTTGCGCCCTGCGATCAGCGCGCTGTCGGTGCCGGTGATCAGCACGACATCAGGCGCCAGCACCGTGGCGATCGCATCCGGATCACACGCAACCAGCGCGCGGTTGAATGCGGCCCGGGCAAGGCGAATGGCAAGTTCGGGTGCATGTGTCATCGCCCGGCCATAGCCCGCTTCGGCGGCCGGGCAAATTCCCCGCGCAACGATGGCCGGCGCGTCAGAACCGGCAGGTCAGCGCGACGCTGAACCGGTTCTGGTCAAAATTGCGGGGCTGGATCGACGGATCGGAAAATCGGCCAAGCCGATGGCTGCCGCTGGCCTCGACCTGCCAACGCGGGCTCAGCAGCCAGGTTGCGCCGAACAGTCCGCTGAAAAACCGGTCATGGAACGGTCCATCGACATATTGCGCCAGGCTATAGGCCAGCGCCGGGCGCAACAGCAGATTGCGGCGCAATTCATGCACCACGGTCAGCGATACGTCCTGCTGTTCAAAGCCGGCGACACCCAGCAGCGGCGCGCGCTGGTAGGCCTTGTCCGCGATCAGGCTGATCGTGGTCAGCCGGGTCGGGCTCCACGCCAGCGACAGGTTGTAATCAAGCCCGCCGATCGGATGATTGAGCGATCCGCGAAAGTCACGGTGGAAATAGCCCACTGCCGCTTCGCCCTGCAGCAGGCGGTTCAGCCCGAATGCGACCCCGACCAGGCCAGCATATTGCGTCGAATCGCGCTGCCCCGCCTGCGGAACATAAAAGGCGTATGTGTTGTTATCGAGTTCCAGATCCACATAGGCCGCCACCCCGGGCGACATGGCCTGCGCGATGCGCGCCTTGCCCTCAAGATAGGTATAGTCGCGATACGACAGGTCTATCACCGTGCCGTCAAGGTCGCGCGGGGCATAGCGATAGCGATCAAGGTGGCCCGAGATTGTCAGCCGGGTGCGATTGAAGCCCTGGTCCAGTTTGAGATCGACGGTGATCTGGCCATAGCCAACCGGCCTTGTCCCGAACAGCGTATCGCCGGTGGTGCCGCGCTGTTCGATATTGCTGGCAAACTGCAGGCGGGTGGCGACGGTCGTGTCCCGGCCCAGTTCGAACCGGCCGCGGCCAGCCACCGACCAGGTTACCACGTCTTCGCTGGCATGATGGGCATAGCGTTCGATATCGGCCTGCGACTGAAATTCCAGATCGCTGCGGCTTCCTTGCGATTTGGCTGCAATTGCGGGGCGCATCGCCAGGACTTCGTCGGCCGCTTTGATGTCGCTGCGGGCATAGATATTGTCGTTCCACGATGCTTCGGCACCCAGGGTCGCAAACACCAGAAACGTTCCAACCGGCACGCCCTGCTGGTCATATTCGGGCCGGACGCGTGATCCGGCAGTGTCGGCCTCCATCCGGGTATCGACCACCTGCTGTGCCATGGCCGCGACCGGAATGGTGCACAGGGCAATCGCCGGACCCAGCCATGGTGCCGTCCTTGATGTCACACCGCGCGCGCAAGCCATAAACCACTGCCTCCACCCCATGCCCGTCGGGAAGGCCTGTCAGCTATCATCCAAAGGCGCGGCTGTGCGGTCAGATAGCCCCGTATCCGAGGTATTACTCAGGGGGTTTCGCGTGGTTTTAATACGCAAGAATACGTGGCAACGCCGGTTAACCAGCGCGGGCAAGTTTTTCTTCGCGCGATCGCGCCACCAATCGCGCATGCGTCGCCAGGACAAGACCAGAGCTCGGCAAAACCTTGACCGCTGGGCGATCACCCCGGGAACCCTTGTGCTGGGTGCACGGATGGCGGTGCCCGCCATCGGCGCGTTGGCGGCCGGCAGCTTTCTGCGCGGACTGCTGGACGAGACCCAGGCGGTGCAAATTGCGCTGGCGCTGGGATTGCTGGTGCTGATCGCGGCACCGCGCCAACGCGGGGTGGAACTGCTGGGCATGGTGGCAATCTGGATGACCGTCTGCGAATTCCTTGCCGCCAGCCGCACCGGGCACTTTGCGCTGTGGCGCTGGGCGATGGTGCTGGCCAGCCTGGCGCTGATCCTGATGGCCATACGCGTGGCGCAGCTGCGCGCACGCGCGCGGATCAATCCGTGGCGGCCGCTGCACGAGCGCGGCGTTGACGATGGCGATCACCCTCCGGCGGCGCGCGCCGTCATCGAGGGAAGGGCCCGACCGATCGCGCGCTGATCCAGCCGTGCGCCATAGATCGCCAATAGCCGCTCAAGCCAGGCCTGCGCGGTCATGGCCAGCGACGGTGCATGGGAAAAGGCAGCCCGGCTCATCGCGGCAAGACGCCCATCATCGGCGCACAGATCGCGCAAGATCGCTGCAAAGGCCGTGATATCGCGCGGTTCGACAGTGGCCCCGGCACCGATCGCGGCCACGTCGCCGGCCAGCAGTGCGCCCGGGGGCATGACCACGGGCAGGCCGCTGGCCAGGGCCTCTATCGCAACCAGGCCGAATGGTTCGGGGTAGCGGCTGGGCATGACCAGCAACCGCGCGGCCCGTGCCAGCCGGCCGATCGCGGCGGGGGCCAAGCGCCCTGCGAAATGCGCCTCGGGGTATTGGGTGCGAAGGTCAGCCGCAAGCGAACCCTCGCCGACAATCCGGATGGGCACGCCGGCCATGCGCGCCGCCGCCAATGCCAGATCGACGCCCTTGGTTGCCTCGATCCGGCCGACGAACAGCACTTCGCGATTGCGTTCGGCGGCAATCCGCGTCGTGCTCCATGGCGCAACCGGATTGGGCACGACAGCGATTGCATCGGGCGCAATTCCGCCCCGTTCCAGCAAAGGCCGCATCGCCGGGTGAATAGCCAGAACGAGCGGACACGCATTCAACGGCATCGCGGCGCGCTGGATCGCGGCACGGCCCAGCCGCCATAGTTTGTGCAGCCGTCCGCGCCGGTCGCACCCCGACAGGCAACAGGCAATGCCCAGCGGCACATGCGGGCAAGGGGTGCCGCTGGCGAAATCGGCAAAGGCCCCGTTGGGACAGACCAGAAAGAAATCGTGCGCCGAAATCACCAGCCGCGCGCGCACCGGGACCAGTGCGCCAAGGACGGCTGGCGACAGGATTTGCGACCAGCCATGCAGGTGATAGACGGTGCCCGGCGTATCATGGGCGATCACCGCCTGCCGGATCATGCGATGCGCGGCAGGGTTCCACCATCCGGCGGCAGCAGCTGCGATCGAGCCCCGTGCCAGCAAGCGATCCTGCCCCAACCCGATCATGGCCACGCCCGGATGGCCCAGGCCGGCAGCAGGCGGGGCGTCGCCCGAAACGAACGTGACGCACAGACCCAGTTGCGCAAAGCCCAGCGCCGACTGTATCGCCAGCGCGCTGGCGCCGCCCAGCGGCCGGGACAGGTCGTTGATCACGACAATGCGTTCGGGCCGGGTCGCGGTCATGGCCGGCGCGCCGCCACCGTCGCACCGATTTGCGCAGCAAGCCGCCCGATATCGGCGCGGGTGGCAACGATCAGCCGGTCCAGTGCCGCCCGATCGACCCCGATGGCAATTGCCTTGGCGGTCAACGCGATCAGGGCGGGTGGACCGAGATCGGCGCAATCGGCAATAAACGCCTCGCGCCCGGCCAATGCGAAAAAGCTTTCCAGTTTTACATCCCATTTCAACCCGATGGCCGGAATCGCAAAGGCATGCGCGGTGATGCAGGCGTGCATGCGATGCGCGATGATCACATCGCAGCGGGTGATAAAGCCGATCAGGTCCTGGGGTGCGGCAAAGGCCGGGGCGATCGAGACCGCGTGCGCCAGGCCATCATGCGCCAATGCGGTGCACCATTGCGCACCATGATGCGCCAGAAAGGCACGGTCTTCGGGGCTGCCATTGGTGAACAGCACGACTTTCATCCCGGCCCGGGCCAGGGCGCCAGCCGCATCACGATACCATGCGCACAGATCGATCAGGGGTGGCGCGCCGCTGGCGTGATAGCGCACGGCCAATGGCGACGTGATGCAAAGGCCGACCCGTGTGCCGTCATGGGTGTGCGGTGTCGCGTCGAAATGGCGGCCCGCCAGCAACCCGGGATCGCCGGCAAGCCCCGCCGGCGGCAGGCCATGGGGTTCGAGCAGATCGCGCCACGCCTGTTGCGACCGGGTGTCGCGCACTGTCGCGCTGAACAGCGGTGCGGCGCGCAACGCACGCACAAACAGATGCTGTCCGGCGCGCGACCATTTGCGATTGACCCCCACGGCATGGACCGCCAGCGGCAGGCCCGCACGCGCCACTTCGCCCAGCGCGCCTGCCAGTTTCATCGGAAAATTCAGATCGGTATCGGTCAGCAGATTGCCGCCGCCCACCACCACCGCATCCACGTCCGCCAGCCTGTCGCGTACATGGCGGCGCAGGCGAAACCGCACCAGCAGCGCCAGCGCAACCCGCACCGCGCGGCGCCGGGCCCACCGCGGCAAGGCTTCCAGCAGCGCGATCACCCGCCCACGCCGACTGGGGCCATGGCCGCGAAAATGCCGCCGCCCGGCCAGATCGATCGACACCACTTCGGCACCCGGCAAGGCCACGGCCAGTTCGCGCTCGAGGCATTCGCACAGCAATCCGTCACCCAGATTGGGGCTGAATTTGACATTGAGCAGCGCGATTTTCATCGCCTGCGCTCCGTGCCCCGGGTGAACAGCCGTGGTTCGCAGCGCAGCAGCGGGGACTTCGGTCTGGCCATGGCACCATGCTGTGCCATCGCATTGCCCGGCGGCAAGCAGGGATAGCGCCGCTTCGGCCCGGTTATGGAGGTATGGCCCGGACCGGAGGGGCGGCTACGGTTTCAGGCCGCCGCCCAGCACTTCATACAGCGTGACCATGTTGGTGGCGCGCTCCAGCCGCGTGGCCACCAGCGACTGGCGCGCCGCATACGCGGTGCGCGCCGCATCGAGCGCCACCAGCCAGGTATCGACCCCGGTGCGATAGCGCGCGTCCGAGATTGCGGCGGCCTGTTCGGCTGCGACCAGATTGGCCTCTTGCGCGGCCATCTGTTCATCGATGGTACCGCGCCGGGCAAGCGCATTGGCCACATCGCTGAACGCGCCTTGCACGGCCTTTTCATAGATCGCCACGGCCGCGACCGTGCGCGCGCGTGCGGCGGCAAGGTTGCCGGCCCGGGCCCCGCCATCGAACAGCGTCTGCGTCGCGCTGCCCGACAACCCCCAGTTGAACGCGCCCGCCTGGTCGAACAACCCGCCCAGCGATCCACTGGCCAGACCGAGCAGCCCGGTCAGCGAAATCGTCGGAAAAAGTGCGGCACGCGCCGCGCCGATATTGGCATTGGCGGCGCGCAGCTGATGTTCGGCCGACAGCACATCAGGGCGGCGCAGCAGCACCGCGGAATCGAGCCCGACCGGCAACTGCGACAGCACCGCATCGCCGTTGCCCAGCGTGGTGGGCAGGTCGGCGGCGGCAACCGGTGCCCCCACCAGCAATTGCAGGGCATTGGTCGCCTGCGCCAGCGTGGTCTGATACGCGGCCACGTCGGACCGGGCGCTGGCCTGCAGGGTTTGCGCCTGCGCCACTTCAAGCGTGGTGCCAATGCCTTGTTGTTCGCGGCTGCGCGCCAGTGCCAGCGTCTGTTCGCGGCTTTGCAGCGTGCTGCGCGCCACGGTCAGCGCATCGGCCTGTGCGCCGACGGTCAGCCAGGCACTGGCGACTTGCGCAACCAGCGTGGTCTGTGCAGCCTTACGGCCTTCTTCGCTGGCCAGCCACGTTTCCAGTGCCGCCTGGCTCAGGCTGCGCACGCGGCCCCACAGATCCAGCTCGAATGCGGAGGTACCGCCCGACACACCAACGGCGTCGGCGGTGGCGCCTCCGGTGGAACTGCCATAGCCGTTGACATAGCCATTCGATCCGACCGAGCCATGATACCGGCTGATCGCGGGGGTAACGGCCACGGTCGGCAGCCGGGCGGCATTGGCCACGCGGAATTGCGCCCGGGCAACCGCAACATTGGCGATGGTCGCGCGCAAGTCGCGATTTTGGGCAAGCGCGGTGGCGATGACGCGTTGCAGCCGCGCATCGGGAAAGAATTCGTGCCAGCCGATCGCATCGATTGCGCCATCGCCCGTTGGCAGGGCGGGATAAGCGCCGCCCTGGGGCAGCGCCACCGGCACCGGCGCGACAGGGCGCCGATAGGCCGGTGTCATGCTGCACCCGGCCAGCAGCAGCGCGGACAGGCCGAGCATTGCGCTGCGGATCATGCCGGTTGCTCCACTGCGGCGCGCGGCTTTGGTTTGCGCGCAAACCGGGTTTTTACCACGATAAAGAACATCGGGACGAAGAACACCGCCAGCACGGTTGCCGAAATCATCCCGCCCAGCACCGCGGTGCCGATCGCCTGACGGCCGTTGGCACCCGCGCCGCTGGCCAGCACCAGCGGGATCACGCCCGCGACAAAGGCCACGCTGGTCATCACGATCGGGCGAAACCGCAGGCGTGCGGCCTCGAGCGCGGCGGCCATCGGGGTCAGGCCCCGGCCCAATGCGGATTCGGCAAATTCGACGATGAGGATCGCGTTCTTGGCGGAAAGGCCGATCGTGGTCAGCAGCGCGACCTGAAAGAAGATGTCGTTGGCAAGCCCGCGCAGCGTCGCCGCGGTGACCGCGCCGATAATCCCCAGCGGAATGACCAGCATCACCGATACCGGGACGGTCCAGCTTTCGTACAAGGCCGCCAGGCACAGAAAGATGAACAGGATCGATGCCGCAAACAGCGCCGGGGCCTGATCGGCGGCGACCTGCTGCTGATAAGAAAGACCGCTCCACGCCAGCGTGAACCCGCCGCCCAGTTGATCGGCCAGGCGGGTGATCTCGGTCATTGCCGCACCCGAGGTCACCCCGGGGCCCCCGGTGCCGACGATCTGCTGGGCGGGCAGTCCGTTGAACCGGCGCAACAGGTTTGATCCTGCAGTCCAGTGCGGCTGCGCCAGCGAGGCAAAGGGCACCATATCGCCATTCGCGCCGCGCACGTACCACTGGCCGATGGCTTCGGGTGTCATCCGGAACGCGGCATCGCCCTGCACATAGACGCGCTTGACGCGGCCGCGATCAAGGAAATCGCCGACATAGCTGCCGCCCCAGGCGCTCGACAGCGTGGCGTTGACGTCTTCGGGGTTGACCTGCAACGCGGTAATTGCGGCATCGTTCATGTCGACACGCAATTGCGGCGTGTCTTCCAGCCCGCCAAAGCGGATCTGCGACAGTTTCGGATCGGCATTGGCACGCGCCATCAGATCCTGACGCGCCGTACCAAGTGCCTGGACACCCTGGCCGCCGGCGTCCTGCAACCACATTTCAAACCCGGCCGACGTGCCCAGACCGCGCACCGCGGGTGGGGTCAGCACCACCGCCTGACCCTGATACAGCTCGCGTAAATGCGCGTTGAGCCGCTGGGCTATGGCGGCCGCGCTGTTGACGCCGCCGCCGCGTTCATCCCACGAACGCAACGCCATCCACCCCTGCGCCACGTTCTGGGCATTGCCGGCGGCCTGGTTGCGACCCAGACCCAGGAACACATGGGCAATGTTCTGCCCTTCGGTCTGGCGGATATACCGGGTAACATCTTCGGCAAAGCGGCGGGTCTGATCGATCGTCGTGCCGGCGGGCATGGTGATCGCATAGCTCAGGTTGCCCTGATCCTCTTCGGGCAGGAACCCGGTCTGCATGTGGGTATCGAGCACCAGGCTGATTGCGGCGATCCCGGCAAACACCGCAAGCCAGGGCAGGGGCCGCAAGACAAAGCGCGCCAGCCGGGTTTGAAAGGCACGCGCCGTGGCATCATAACCGCGGTTGAAGCGCGCAAAAAACCGGCGCCCGCGGCTGTCTTCGGCCGCCTGCGGGTCGCCCATCGCGCCATCGCCGTGATGCAGCAGCGTGGCGGCAAGCGCGGGGGTCAGGATCAGTGCCACCAGCACCGACAGGCCCATCGCCGATACGATGGTGATCGAAAACTGCCGATAGATCGTGCCGGTCGATCCGCCGAAGAACGCCATCGGCACGAACACCGCGGCCAGCACCAGCGTAATGCCGATCAGCGCTGGCGTGATTTCGGTCATCGACTGGATCGTCGCCTCGCGCGCGGGCAGGTTTTCTTCGCGCATCACGCGTTCGACATTTTCCACCACGACAATGGCATCATCGACCAGCAGGCCGATCGCCAGCACCAGCCCGAACATGGTCAGCGTGTTGATGGTATAGCCCACCGCCGCCAGTATGCCGAACGTGCCGAGCAAGACCACGGGTACCGCGATCGCCGGGATCAGCGTGGCGCGCCAGTTCTGCAGGAACACGAACATCACGATCACCACCAGGACGATCGCTTCGAGCAGGGTCTTGACCACTTCGATGATCGAAATCCGCACGAACACGCTGCTGTCGCGCGGATAGGTAATGCCATAGCCCGGGGGCAGATCGCGCGACAGATCGGCGATTTTCTGTTTGACCGCCAGCGCCGTGGTCATCGCATTGCCGCCAGACGCCAGGCTGATGCCCAGACCCACCGCCGGAAACCCGTCAAGCTGGTTGAGCGAGGTATAGCTTTCCTGCCCCAGTTCGACCCGCGCCACGTCCTTCAGCAACACGCGCGATCCATCGAGCTGGGTCTTGAGCACGACGGCGTTGAATTCATCGACCGTGGTCAGGCGCGATCGCGAGGTGATCGTGGCGTTCAGCCGTTGCGCGCCGGGCGAGGGCAACATGCCGACTTCGCCCGCCGAAATCTGCGCGTTTTGCGCAGTCAGAGCGGTAATGACATCCTGCGGCATCAATTTGACGGCCGCCAGCTTTACCGGATCGAGCCAGATGCGCATCGCATATTGCGTGCCCCACACGTCGGCCGAACCCACGCCGTTGATACGCGAAACCGGGTCGGCGATATGCGTCGCCACATAGTCGGCAACATCGCCGATGCTGCTTTTGCCGGTGGAATCATACAACGATGCCATCAGCAGGATATCGGCCTGCGCCTTGTTGATCTGCAGCCCCTGCGCCTGCACTTGCGCGGGCAGACGGCTGGTTGCCTTGGACAGCACGTTCTGCATCTGCACTTGCGCGGTGTCGGGGTTGATCCCCTTGTTGAAAGTCGCGGTGATCGATGACGAGCCGTTGCTGCTGCTCGAGGTGAAATAGATCAGCCCGTCGACGCCCTTGAGCTGCTGTTCGAGGATCTGGGTCACGGTGTTTTCCACCGTGCGGGCGTCGGCACCCGGATAGCTGGCGTTGACGCTGATCGTGGGCGGGGCGATGTCGGGAAACTGTTCCACCCCCATGCTGACAATCGCGATGCCGCCGCCGATCATCACCAGGATGGCCAGCACCCAGGCAAATATCGGCCGATCGACAAAATAGCGCGACAGCATTGCCGGTTATCCGCCGATGGCAGCGGCGCTGGCGGGCACCACTTTGACATGGGTACCGGGGCGTGCGGTCAATTGACCTTCGACCACGATGCGATCGCCCTGTTTCAGCCCGGCGGTGACCAGCCAGTTGGCGCCGAACGTGGCGGCGGTGGTGACCGTGCGCGGCTCGATCACGTCGCCCCGGCCCACCACTAGCACCAGCGGATTGCCGCGCTGGTCGCGCGTGACCGCGGCCTGCGGCACCAGGATGCCGTCATGCACCAGGCCTTGCGCCAGTTGCGCCTTGACGAACAGGCCGGGCAACAGATCGCCGCGGGGATTGGGCACGGTGACGCGCAGGGTAACCGTTCCGGTCGCTTCGTTGACGTCGATATCGGCAAAATCGAGCTGGCCCGGGCTGGGCCAGCGGCTGCCATCGGACAGCACGATGCGCACCGGGGCGGATCCGGTGCTGGCCAGCGTGCCGGCTTGCAGCGCGTGGCGCAGCGCGATGAAATCGGCGCTCGATTGCTGGATGTTGATCCAGATCGGGTCAAGCCGCTGGATCTTGGCCAGGGCGTTGGTCTGTCCGGCGGTCACCAGCGCGCCGCGCGTAATGGTCGACTGGCCGATCCGGCCGCTGATCGGGGCGGTGATCCGCGTGAAATCCAGGTTGATCCGTGCCGCGTCCAGTGTGGCGCGGGCTGCGGCCACCTGTGCGCGCGACTGGGCATAGGCGGCGTCGGCATCGGCCGCATCCTGTTTGCTGATCCCGCCGCCGCTGGCCAGCGTGCGATAGCGTTCGGCCTTCAGACGATTGGCATCGACCACTGCCTCGGCATTGGCCAACGCCGCGCGCGCCTGTTGCGCGATGGCGGCAAAGGGGCGGGCATCGATCTGGTACAGCGCCTGTCCCTTTTGCACCTGGCTGCCTTCGGCAAGCAGGCGCTGGGTGACGATGCCCGTCACTTGCGGGCGCACTTCGGCCACTTCCGAAGCCTGCGTGCGGCCGGTCAATTCGGTCATCAGCGGCACCGCGCGGGTCTGTGCGGTGATCACGCCCACCACCGGCGGCGGCGGAGGTGGTGCAGGCTGGCTGGTGCATCCGGCCAGAAGTGCCGCGGCGATGCCCACCGTCAGCGGGTGGATCGCGCGTGCAAAAAGGATCGAGCGGCGCAAAGTCAGGCTTTCGGAAAAAAAACAGGGGGCCCGGCCCCCCGGGGCGTACGCGCGGATCGATAGTCACCGAAGACGCGCGGTGCCAGTGCTTTCTTGTTCCAATGTGTGCAACAGCCTTGCCCACGCAAGACAGACCCGCCTCAGCGCGCGGCGAACAGCAGCCGGCCTGGCCCCAGATGATCGAGCACCGTGGCGATCTCGTTCAACCCCACTGCGAAACAGCCCTGGCTGCGCCCGATGCGGCCATAAGAATTGACAAAAGCATGATCGACGTAGCTGGCGGCGTGGATCACGATGCCGCGCACTTCGGCCTGGTCATTTTCGGGATCGAGCCCGATCAACCGGCGCGATCGGCCATGATGGCCAAAATAGGTGTCTCCGATCACGAAGCTGCCGTTGCACGACGCTTCGGAGCCCAACCGGTTGGAAAAGCGCTGGGCCCAGCCCAGATTTTCAGGGTCCGACCCGCGCCCGTGCGCCACAAGATGGCTCGACACGACGCGTCCGCCGACCAGATCGACAATATGCAGCCGGGCCGAACGCGAAGGCGCGGAAAAATCGACCAGCCCGATCACGCCCGGGTCGGTGATGCGCGCCGCATGGGCATCGCGCGCAGCCAGCGCACGCGACAGCAGGTCGGGGGCACGATCGCCCGCGGCAGGATCGGTCAGCGTGGTTTCCGGGGGCAGGACGCGGTTGATCGGCGACCAGTCGGTCGCTCCGGGCAGGATCGCGGCAAATGCGCCGCGCGGCAACAAGGCGGAGGCTGCGGTTCCGGCGATGGCGCCCAGAAACCCGCGTCTGCCGGATATCATCGTGGCTGACCCCGTGGTGATCGTATGGCCGGCACCCATTCGCGCCAGCGTTGAGCCGGGCCCGTACCATCACGTAGCGCGCCTGTGCCAGACCGGACCGCCACCCTTGCGATGAAACGTGCAGTCGACGCTGCAAGGCGTTGAATTGTGGTGATCAGGCGGCCTGCGCACTGGGCGCTATCAGGGCTTCGTACATCGCGAACAGTTCTCGGAAATGATCATCCATCGTGCGCGGATCGGGCACGTCGGTGCCAGGCCCTGCCACCCCGGTTTCGCGACCCAGGCAATACTGCGCGATCGCATCAGCCGCGGCGGCCGGATCGCCAGAGCGGTAGATCCACCCGCCAGAGGCGCGCGCCTGGTCGGCGGCGCCGCCTTCGTCGGGCGTGATCAGCGGCAATCCGCTGGCGCGTGCTTCGGCTGCAACCATGCAGAAGGTTTCTGCCTCGCAACCGTGGAGCAGAGCATCGGCGCTGGCCATGACGCGGGCCAGCTCTGCGCGCCCGTTGATCGGTGCCAGAATGCGCACGTGCGGGTTGCCGCCGATGCGCCGTTCGATGTTTTTCAAATCGCGCCCCTGGCCGACCAGCACCAGCCCGACTTCGTGCCGATGGCCCGCCACGGTCACCGCATCGATCAGCATGGGCCAGCGTTTTTCGGGCGAAAACCGTCCCACCCCGATCAGCAGCGTGGCGGTTTCGGGCAGTTCACACAGTTCGAGCAGCCCTTTGCGCAGATCGGCATCGCGCAGATGCGGCGCAAACACCCCGGGATCGACCCCCATGGGATTGGTCACCACGCGCTTCAGGCCGCCTGCGGTCAATCGCTCGGTCAGGCTGGGGCTGGCCGAGACGATCATGTCGTAGACGCTGTCCAGACGCAGCAGATGGCGCCAGTACCGGTCGAACAGTCCGTTGATGGTGTCACGCGTCGCCAGCGGATCGAACCAGCGATAGGCATAGGCCGACAAGGGATCGGCGTGCATGATCAGCGCGCGCGGCGCCTTGCCCGGCCACTCGGCAATGATACTGGCGCTGCGCCACGGCGACGATGCCTCGACAAAGTCGGGCTGTTCGCGATCGAGCGCGGCATAAAGAGCCGGCACGTCGCTGAAATAGCGGTAATTGAAATCGAGCGGGAACACCGTGGATTTCAGCCAGACGATGCGTGCGCCAGGTCCGCGTTCCTCAACCTCGTCGCGCACGCCTGGCGCAATGACCACGACTTCGTGGCCCAGCGCAGCCCCGGCCTTCAGCTTGCGATCGATATAAGTCCGCACCCCGCCGCCCTTGGGCGCGTAAAAGGCACAGACATCGACGAGCTTCACTGGACCCCCGCCAGCGGTCCGAACGACAGGATACCGGTGCGATAATTCATCACCACGCGCACCGGCGTCACCCCCGGTCCGACCGTGATGGCCACACTGCTGGCGCTCGGCTGCGACAGGCCCAGATGCGGGTTGCGCGAAAATCCGATGCCGTCGCGCTGGTAATTGAAATGGTGGTTGGAATCGCGATCGTGCAGAACCATCACCCCGACGCGTCCGGGGCCAGGCAGGCGCACGCAGATATGGGGCACGGCTTCGCCCGGTACCGGCCCTTCGATCCGGCGAAAGGTCTTTCCGGCCATCACCAGCTTGTTGTCGTCCTGCAGCCAGTCACCGTCGACGCCGGGATAAACCTCGACCTTCAGCTTGCCCACGTGGTCTTTCAGCCCGACCACCTCGATCATCAGCGCGGGGCCGGTTTCGCCAGGACGGCACTGCGCGTCTGCCGTCCCGAGCGAGGGGCTTGACGGGATAAAGGCCGCGGTCAGCAGCGGCAGGACAGCTGCCAGCAGCAGCGGACGGATCATGCGTTGCGTTCCCTTTGCGCCAGGTCGAGCAGCAACATTGCGATATAGACCACGATATGGATCGCGGTGATGAACAAGGCGATAACCGTGATCATGTTGTTGGTCTGATTGGCCGATCCGCCCAACAGCGCCAAAGCCCCGGCAAAGGCAATTTCCTGGTTGGGGATCAGCGGCAGACGGGTGACCAGCAGACGTCCGGTCGACAGCATCAACCAAGACGACAGCGGCACAGCCGGCAACATCATGCTCCACAACACGGCGGTCAGCACGGTGTTGGTGACCAGGCGGATCATATGCACCACGAGCACAAAGATCAGATCGTTGCGTGGCAGGCTGAGCAGACGATTGCGGAAAATCGTGATCGCCAACCCGATCACCAGCATCACGAAGATCGAACCGTAAAGTTCGCGCTGGTTGAAGCCAAAGGCATAGTGGTTGAAATAGGGCCACGCCACCGCCAGCATGATCAGGGTCATGGCATAGCCGGCCATGGCCGACAGAATTGCCACATCCTTTACCGCGCCGAACGGCGATCCCTCCATTTTGACATGGCGGCGTGCCCAGTCATAAAAATAGACTTCGCCGACATAGCTGAGCAGGATCTGGTTGCCGATCATCTTCTTGACCAGCGGGAAGATGCCTTCAACCGGGATCTTCCACAGTTTGCGGAAGATCACCCAGTCGCCAAATGGCCCGCTGAGGTAATTGATCGCCAGCACCAGCCAGATCCACGGCGTTGCCTGAAAAATGGTCAGCAGCTTGTGCCAGTCAAGCGCGCGGATCTGCCACAGCGCTCCGGCAAGAATGCCGGCCGATATCGCCGGGCCGACAAAGCCGCTCAGCCTGCGCCAGGTCGAAACCGGGTTCGACCGGGGCACCGCAGCCGGCATCGAATCGGCGGGGGCTGGCTCGTTCATCAACACTTGTCCTGCGCCATGGCGACACATGCGCCGCCAAGGCCTGCGCCGCCGGCCAGGGCAATTGCGCCGCAAACGTGCTGGGTGGGAAAAAGGTCGTTCACGCCAAGGCGTTTAGGCAGCTTGGAGGCGCTGGTCCAGTCGCCTTGCACAAGAACTGCATCCGGGACCGCGCTCATGCCAGCAATCCGGCATAACGCGATGGCGCATGCGTGTCGGCAAAGCGCGCCAGCGTGGCATCGATCGATGCCAGCAGGTCGGGCACGGTCACGTCGCCCGGGTGCACCGCCACGCGCAGCGTGGGCATCACCGGCAGCGCGCGGCGCGCCAGTCCTGCAAACCACAGCGACGACCGGATGCGGCCCGGGCTGCGGTTGGCCCAGGTCACCACCGGTCCGCGCGCCAGCACTTTGCCCGACAGCGGCGACCACACTTTCATGTGATCTTCGGCCAGGGCAAACCCCAGGTCGTCCAATGCGGCCAGCGCGCCGGGCCCATAAAGCCAGGCCGGGGCGATAAACCCCGCAACCGGCTGACCCAGGATATCTTCCAGCAGGGCCTTGCCATCGCGCATGCGGGCGGCTGCGGCATCGCGGGTCAGATTAAGGAATTCACCTTCGCCTGCGGTCATATGCTTGCCCTTGATGCCGGCAAGCCCGCGCGTGGCAGGGGTTTCGTCGCGATGGCACCAGCCGTGCAGGAACATTTCGATGCCTTGCCCGGCCCATTGGCGCAGCCGGGCGTGAAATGCAGCATTGCCCGCAATCGGCGCCTCGCGCCAGTGATCGGGGATGACCAGCATGGCGAAATTGGCATGGCCGAGCCGACGTTCCAGCCGTTCGGCCAGCGCATCGATGGCGCCTTCGGAACGCGGCGAGACATCGTGGATCGACACCAGCAGACGGCGCGTCGAAGCCTGCGCGCGCGGCATGCGTCCGGTGGGGGAAGGAAGGGGTGCGTTCATCGTCGGCGGTCCGGTCGGGGGACTGTCGCAACGCATCCCACTTTGCAATGAAAATCGTGAGCCGGGGGCACCGCTCGGGCTGGCTTGGTGCCAGGCCCATCCATCGCATCGCGCTTGTCTACTGCAAAAGTTGAGATACCCTGTTCAGGTGGTGCGGGCCTTGCCCCCGAGTCGTTGCCACAGGTTCGCGGCCCGCCTTGCGGAAGGTGAACTTTGCGCTTTTCCTGATGAAAGGCATTGCCATGACCAGCCCGAACCGCGTCGAAGTGCCCGGCCACCCGCATACGGACGATGCGCCCGATGTCCTGATCATTCCGGGGCTGCACAACAGTGGGGCCGGGCATTGGCAGACGATATGGGAACAGCAGCTGCCGCGTGCGCGCCGGGTCGATCTCGGGCTGTGGGATGATCCGCATCGCAACACCTGGGTGGGCAAGCTGGCGCTGGCAATCGGTCGCGCCGAACGGCCGGTGGTATTGGTGGCGCATTCGCTGGGTTGCCATGTCGTAACCTGGTGGGCCGAATACGAGGCGGCGTTCAACGCCACGGTGCGCGCAGCCGAACTGTCGAACGTGGTCGGTGCGTTGCTGGTTGCACCGCCCGATGTGGACGAAAATCCGGTGGACCGCCGGTTTACCCGGTTTGCCCCGCTGCCGACCACGATCCTGCCGTTTCCTGCAATCGTGGTATCCAGCCGCGATGATCCTTATGCCACGCCCGGACAGGTGCGACGGATCGCACGGGCCTGGGGCGCGCAATGTGTCGATGCCGGCGCGATCGGGCATGTCAATGCACGATCGGGCATCGGCGAATGGTCATTCGGGCTCGATCTTCTGCGTCAGCTGGCCCCTGCGGCCGTGCCGGCGCGGTCCGACCCGGTGCCGATCACTCCGCCGGTGTCGGTGTTTCCGTGGGCATCACCAGGCTGACCCGCGTTGCGCCACGGTCAACGATAAATCCCGCGCCGTCGGGCGCTGTCCAGACAAAGGCTTCGCGATTGTGCCAGTCCGGCGCGGTCATCGCCTGGCCTGATAGTGTCAGCCACTGGCCGTCCTCGGGAAACTGCACGCGCGCGGGATGGTGGCGGGCGCGCCACGCGGACAACCGCGCGACATGGTCTTCCAACGCAACATCGCGCGTTGCCCAGTCGATCCAGGTCAAGGCGTTGTCCTGCGCATAGGCGTTGTTGTTGCCGGCCTGGCTGCGGCCGAATTCATCGCCCGCGGTCAGCATGATCGTGCCGACAGACGCAAACAGCGTGGCCAGCATCGCGCGGGCCAAGCAATCGCGCCGCGCGCCGATCGCCGGGTCATCGCTTGGCCCTTCTGCGCCGTTGTTCCAGCTGAAATTCTCGCCATGGCCATCGCGATTGTCTTCGCCATTGGCGTGGTTGTGGCGCGCGTCATAGGCCAGCGTGTCGGCCAGCGTGAACCCGTCATGCGCCGCCAGGAAATTGACCGAACGGCAGGGGCCCTGGCCGAACACGTCTGCCGATCCGGCAATACGCGTCGCCAGCAGGCCGATCCCGGCATCGCCGCGCCAGAACCGTCGCACATCGTCGCGCCAGCGATCGTTCCATTCCAGCCACGCTTCAGGAAACCGCCCCAGTTGGTAGCCGCCCGGCCCGATATCCCACGGTTCGGCAATCAGGATGCGGTCGCACAGCAGCGGATCGGCGGCGATTTCGGCAAAAATCGGCGCGTCGGCGTCAAACCCGGGGCCGCGCGCCAGGATCGTCGCCAGATCGAAACGAAACCCGTCGACCCCGGCATGCCGCACGAAATGGCGCAACGCATCCAGCACCAGCGAACGCAGCGCGGGGTTGGCAAAGTCGAGCGTGTTGCCGCACCCGGTGTCGTTGATCAGCGTGCCGTCGCCGGCATGGGCATAGGCGGCATTGTCCAGCCCGCGCAACGCCAGAACCCCGCCGTGCGCATCACTTTCGCCGGTGTGGTTGAACACCAGATCGAGGATCACCCCGATCCCGGCGGCGCGCAACGCCGCCACCGTAGCCGCCAGTTCGGCCACCCCGCCAGGGCACAGCCGCGGATCGAGCGCCATCGGTACCACCGGGTTGTACCCCCAGGCGTTGCTCAGGCCCAATGGCGGCAGGTGGCGTTCATCGATCCACGCGACGATCGGCATCAGTTCGACCGCACCCACACCCAGCTTGTGTAGGTGCGCGATCACGGCCGGATGCGCCAGCGCCGCCACCGTGCCGCGCTGCGGTTCGGGCACGTCGGGATGGCGCAGGGTCAGCCCGCGCACATTGACCTCGTAGATCAGCCCGCCGGGGATGAACACGGGTGGGGCAGGGGGCACGACGGGCAGGGCACCGGGCACCACCGCACGCGGCACCAGATGCGCGGTATCCACGCCGAATTGTGCCAGCGCCGGGGCCTGCCCGAACGGGCGGTCGAGTTCGATCGCGTGCGGATCGACCAGCAGCTTGGCGGGATCGAACCACTGCCCGCCAGCCGGGTCCCACGCTCCGTCTGCGCGAAAGCCATAGCGCGCGCCTGCAAAGTCGCCCGGTAGCACGACAGTCCAGTCATCGCCATCGCGTGTCATCGCCACGCGGCTTTCGCCCGTGTCGTCAAACAGGCACAGCCACACGGCGGTGGCGCGGGGGCTGCGTACCAGGAACCGGGTCGATCCCGGTCCCGCGCATGCCGTCATGTGATCACGCTGGGCTGCGTGCGGCCGGTGTGCCGGACAATGCCTGCCAGGCCTTCGGCTGCGGCGACCAGATCGGCCAGCATGTCTGCGGTTTCGCGGTCAAGATCGCCCGACGCGGGTTCATAGCGTTCGAGATAGACCCGCAACGTCGCCCCTTCGGTACCGGTGCCCGACAGGCGGAACACGATACGCGATCCCCCTTCGAACAGCACGCGCAACCCCTGGTTGGCGCTGGTCGACTGATCGACCGGATCGTCGTAGGAAAAACTGTCGGCCGCAGCCACCGTCAAGGGGCCGAATGCCTTGCCCGGCAATGCGGGCAGGCTGGCGGTCAGTTCGGCGATCAGCGCATCGGCGCCAGCGTTCGCAAGCGCCTCGTAATCATGCCGCGCGTAATAGTTGCGGCCATAGGTTGCCCAATGTTCGCGGGCCAGCGCATCGACGCTGATCCGCCGCACCGCGAGGATATTGAGCCACAACAGCACCGCCCACAGCCCGTCCTTTTCGCGGACATGGTCCGATCCGGTGCCGGCGCTTTCTTCACCGCAGAGTGTCGCCATCCCGGCATCGAGCAGATTGCCGAAGAATTTCCAGCCGGTCGGGGTCTCGTACGCGGGAATGCCCAGCCGTTCGGCCACGCGGTCGGCGGCGGCGCTTGTCGGCATCGACCGGGCGATGCCTTTCAGGCCCGCGGCATAGCCCGGCGCAAGGTGCGCATTGGCCGCCAGCATCGCCAGACTGTCCGACGGGGTGATGAACCGTCCGCGCCCGACGATCAGGTTGCGATCGCCATCGCCATCGCTGGCCGCGCCGATCACCGGCGCATCGGGCGCAAACATCGTATCGAACAGCACTTTGGCATGGACCATGTTGGGATCGGGGTGATGCCCGCCGAAATCTTCGAGCGGCACGCCGTTTTTCACGGTGCCGGGGCGAAACCCCAAACGGCGTTCCAGAATTTCATGCGCATAAGGCCCGGTCACTGCGTGCATGGCGTCAAACGACATCGTCAGGCCTTCGGCCACCACGGTGCGGATTGCGGCAAAATCGAACAGCGTTTCCATCAGGTCGGCATAGTCGGCCACCGGGTCGATCACGCTGACGGTCAGGCCGCCCACTGTGGTTTCGCCCAGGCTGTCGAGATCGACATCGCCGGCGTCGACCGTCAGCCAGCGATCGATCGAGGTGGTGCGCGCGTAAATCGCCTCGGTCACGCCTTCGGGCGCGGGTCCGCCGTTGGCGATGTTGTACTTGATCCCGAAATCCTCGTCGGGGCCACCGGGGTTGTGGCTGGCCGAAAGCACCAGGCCGCCGCTTGCGCGATATTTGCGGATAACGTGGCTGGCGGCCGGGGTCGACAGGATACCACCCCGGCCGACAAGCACGCGCGCATAGCCATTGGCGGCTGCCATCCGGATTGCCGTCTGGATCACCGTGCGGTTGTGGTAGCGCCCGTCGCCGCCGATCACCAGCGTGGCGCCTGTGCCGCGTTCCACCACGTCGAACACCGACTGGATGAAATTTTCGGCGTAACCGGGCTGCGCGAACACTTTGACCTTTTTGCGCAGGCCCGAGGTGCCGGGCTTTTGCCCGGCGAACGGCGTGGTGGGAACGGTGATGATCATCGGACCTCCAGAAGCGACGCATAGAGGTCGGCATAGGCCTTGCCGCTGCGACCCCAGGAAAAATCGGCTTTCATCCCCGCGCGCTGGATGGCCTGCCACACCGGCGGCTGGCGATGCAGCGCCACGGTGCGATCGATCGCTTCGGACAGGGCATCAGGCGTAACGGCATTGAACTGGACGCCCGTGGCAACGCCGGCATTGCGCGCGGCCAGATTGGCATCAATCACCGTGTCGGCCAGCCCCCCGGTGCGCGCCACCACCGGCACGCAGCCATAGGCCAGGCCATACAACTGCGTTAGCCCGCACGGTTCGAAGCGGCTGGGCACCAGGATTGCATCGCCACCGCCCTGCATGCGGTGGGACAGCGCCTCGTCATAGCCGATGCGCACACCGATTTTGCCTGGATGGCGCACCGCGGCGGCGGCAAATCCGGCCTCCAGCGCCTTGTCGCCGGACCCCAGCACGGCCAGCCGCGCGCCGCTGGCCACCAGATGGTCGATCACGTCAAGCAGGACGTCCATGCCCTTTTGCCAGGTCAGTCGGCTGATCACCACAAACAGCGGGCCGTGTCCGGGTTCCAGACCGAATTCCGCCCCGAGCGCGGCGCGGTTCAGCGCGCGGCGGCCCAGCGTGCGCGCGCTGAACATGGCCGGCAGGTGAGGATCGGTTGCCGGATCCCAGTCGTGGGTGTCGATGCCGTTGACGATGCCATGCACCTGGCCCTGGCGCGCACGGATCAGCCCATCCAGCCCCATGCCGAATTCGGGGGTGCGGATTTCGCGCGCATAGGTCGGGCTGACCGTGGTGATCGCCCCGGCTGCTTCGAGGCCGGCCTTCAGAAAACCGACACCGCCGTGATATTCGACGCCGTCGATCGACCATGCCGCATCGGGCAGGCCCAGCGTGGCAAACAGCGCGCGCGGGAAATGGCCCTGAAATGCCATGTTGTGAATGGTCATGACCGAAGGCGGGGCCTTGCCGACAGGGGCATAGCGCAGGAATGCGCCGGTCAGCCCGGCCTGCCAGTCATGCGCATGGGCAATGTCGAAGGCATGCCCGCGCACGGCGCCGCTGGCGATATCGGCGGCGGCACGGGCAAAGGCGGCAAAACGCAGACCATTGTCGGCCCAGTCGCGCCCGGTGGCATCGCCATAAGGGCCGCCGTCGCGCAGGAACAGGGTGGGAGCGTCGACCACCAGCAGCGGATGCCCGCCGATGGTTCCCGAGATCAGCCGCGCGGGTTCGCCCAACAGCTGTGGCCAGGTATGCACCGCCCTGGATTTGGTCAGCCCGGCCATGACCGCGCGGTACCCGGGCAGCAGCGTGGTCATGGCCACATCGTGTTGCGCCACGGCTTGCGGCAAGGCGCCCACGACATCGGCCAGGCCCCCGGTCTTGATCAGCGGCACGGCTTCGGACGCGATCGACAACACTGTGATCGTCATGCTGTCAGGCCCCTTGCACTTGCAACACTTTGCATCAACTTTCGGCGGCAAGCTTTTGAATCATCGCCTTTGTAATCAGGCATACGCCGTTTTCGGTGCGGCGGAACCGTTTGGCATCCAGTTCCGGGTCCTGCCCGACGATCAGGCCTTCGGGGATGCGCACGCCTGAATCAAGGATCACCCGTTTCAGCTGCGCGCCGCGCCCGATGTTGCAATAGGGCAGGATCACGCCTTCTTCGACCGATGACCACGATCCCATCTTGACCCCGGTGAACAACAGGCTGCGCCGGGCGATCGCGCCCGACACGATGCAGTCCTGGCTGATCAACGAGGATATGGCCATGCCGCGCCGTCCTTCCAGGTCGTGGACGAACTTGGCCGGGGCGGCAACGACCTGGTCGGTCCAGATCGGCCAGTCACGGTCATACATGTTGAGCTTGGGCACGGTGTCGGTCAGATCGAGATTGGCTTCGAAATAGGCGTCCAGCGTGCCCACATCGCGCCAGTATTCCTCGATCTCGTCGGCCGCGCGGATGCAGCTGTCGGTGAATTTGTGCGCCACCGCTTTGCCGTGCATTACGATATACGGGATGATGTCGTTGCCGAAATCGCGGCTCGATCCCGGGGTGATCGCATCGCGGCGCAGCTGTTCGAACAGGAACCGGGTTTCGAACACATAGATGCCCATCGATGCCAGGCTGTGTTCGGGATCGCCCGGGATGGTCGGCGGATCGGCGGGCTTCTCGACAAAGGCGGTGATCCGGCTTTCGGTATCGACCGCCATCACGCCAAAACCGGTTGCCTCGGCCTGCTTTACCACCAGGCAGCCGATCGTCACATCCGCACCCGAATTGACGTGCTGTTGCAGCATCAGTTCGTAATCCATCTTGTAGATGTGATCGCCTGCCAGGATGACCATGTATTTGGGCGCATGGCTTTCGATGATGTCGATGTTCTGGAACACCGCGTCGGCGGTGCCTTCATACCACATCTGTTCCGACACGCGCTGCGATGCGGGCAGGATGTCAAAGCTTTCGTTGCGTTCGGGGCGCATGAAATTCCACGCCCGGTTCATGTGGCGGATCAGCGAATGCGCCTTGTACTGGGTGGCGACGCCGATGCGACGGATGCCCGAATTCAACGCGTTGGACAGGGCAAAATCGATGATCCGGCTGACACCACCGAAATAAACGGCAGGCTTGGCGCGGTTGTCGGTCAATTCTTTCAGCCGGCTGCCGCGGCCACCGGCCAGCACATAGGCCATGGCATCACGCGCCAGCGGTTGTCCTTGCGTCCTGTCCCTCATTGCCTCGCCTCCCTCTCTCTCATGCCTTTCCGGCATATTCGAACATCAGTGTCGCCAGCGGCGGCAGCACCACCAGTGCCGCGCCGTCGTGCGCCGTGATCGCGCCCATGTTGCCCTGGCCAGATCCGCCGTAGTGCGCCGCATCGCTGTTCAGCACTTCGTGCCATACGCCGTCGTGCGGCAGCGGCAGGCGGTAATGGCCGTGGACCACTGGGGTAAAATTGCTGATCACCGCCACCGGGTTGGCGCCCGGCGCCTTGCGCAGCCAGGCAAACACGCTGGCCGCGGCATCGTCGACCACCAGCCATGCAAACCCTTCGCCCTCGCAATCGCGCGCATGCAGCGCAGGCAGCCGGCGATAGGCATGGTTCAGATCGCGCACCCAGGCCTGCATGCCCGCGTGCGGGGCGTGGGCCAGCAGGCCCCAATCGAGCTCGCGCGCTTCGCTCCATTCGCGCGATTGCGCAAATTCCTGCCCCATGAACAGCAGCTTTTTGCCCGGATAGCCCCACATCAGGCCATAATAGGCGCGCAGATTGGCAAATTTCTGCCATTCGTCGCCGCTCATCTTGTTCAGCAGCGATCCCTTGCCGTGGACCACTTCGTCATGGCTCAGCGGCAGGACAAAGTTTTCGGCAAACGCATAGACCAGGCCAAACGTGATCTCGTCGTGGTGATAGCGCCGGTGCACCGCATCGCGCGCCATGTATTGCAGCGTGTCGTGCATGAAGCCCATGTTCCATTTGAACCCGAAGCCCAGCCCGTTTTCATGCGCCGGCCGGCACACACCCGGCCATGACGTGCTTTCTTCGGCAATCGTCATCACGCCGTCCTGCCGGCCATAGACCGCGCGGTTCATGCCTTGCAGGAAATGCACCGCTTCCCAGTTTTCGCGGCCGCCGTCGGCGTTGGGAATCCATTCGCCGGCTTTGCGCGAATAGTCGCGATACAGCATCGAGGCGACCGCATCGACGCGCAAGCCATCGACATGGTAGACCTCGGCCCAGAACAGCGCGTTGTTGATCAGGAACGATTCCACCTCGCGCCGCCCGAAATTGTAGATCGCGGTGTTCCAGTCGGGGTGGAAACCCTGGCGCGGGTCGGCATGTTCATACAGGCTGGTGCCATCGAACCGGGCCAGGCCATGGGCATCGGTGGGGAAATGCGCAGGCACCCAGTCGATCAGCACGCCGATCCCGGCGCGATGCGCCCCGTCGACAAACCGCGCAAAGCCATCGGGCCCGCCAAACCGCGCGGTAGGGGCATAGAGCCCGGTCGTCTGATAGCCCCAGCTCGGGTCATAAGGATGTTCGCTGACCGGCATGAATTCGATATGGGTAAAACCCAGATCGACGACATAGGCGATCAATTGGTCAGCCAGTTCATCCCAGGTCGGAAATTCGCGGTCTGGCGGGCGGCGCCACGAGCCCGGATGCACTTCGTAGATCGAAATCGGCTGGCGCCGTGCATCGACTTGCGCCCAATGCGCGCGGTGACCGGCATCGCCCCATTCGGGCTTGCCCGGCTGTGCCACGATCGAGGCGGTGGCGGGGCGCAGTTCCGAAGCAAAGGCAAACGGATCGGCTTTCAGCGGCTGAACCGTGCCATCAGGTCCGGTAATCCGGTATTTGTAGGCGCGGCCCAGACCGATGTCGGGAAGAAAGATTTCCCAGATGCCGGTGTCTGCCCTGCGGCGCATCGGGTGGCGTCGACCATCCCAATCGTTGAAATCGCCAACCACTGAAACGCGCTGGGCATTGGGTGCCCAGACCGCAAAGTGAACGCCCGTTGCCCCTTCATGATCAATGACATGCGCGCCCATCTTGTCAAACAGACGGAAGTGGGTGCCTTCGCCGATCAGGAAATCGTCGGTCGGCCCCAGCACCGGTCCGAACGAATAGGGATCGGTGATCCACCATTCGTGCCCGTCATGGGTGCAGCGATACCGCAAAGGTTGGCGCTGTGCTGCGATCGCGCCTTCGAACAGGCCGCGCGGGTCGATCTGGTGCAACGTGCCCAGTGCCGTCCCGGCCAGGCTGAACGCCTCTGCCGTGGTGGCGCCCGGCAGGATCGCGCGGGCAAAACCGCCGCCCGGCCCCTGGTGAAGGCCCAACACCGAAAACGGATCGGCGTGGCTCCCTTCGAACAGGGCTGCGATGGCGGACGGTGGCGGTTGCATGGCGTTGGTTTCCTCTCCCTTCCGGTACCCTAGACCCCCCAGATGTCTTTGGCATATTCGCGGATGGTGCGATCGGATGAAAACCATCCGACATTGGCAATGTTGCGGATCGCGCTGACCCGCCACGCGGTCTGATCGGTCCAGCGGGTGTCGATGGCGCGCTGGGCGGCATGATAAGCGTCGAAATCGGCCGCCACCATGAACCAGTCGCTGTCGTACAATCCGCCCATCAGCCCGGCATAACGGCCCGGATCGTCGGGGCTGAACACCCCGCTGGCGATCGCTTCGATCGCCTGGCGCAATTCGCGCGACCCCTCGATCACTTCGCGCGGGTTATAGCCATTGGCGCGCTTTTGCGCGACTTCGTCGGCGGTCAGGCCAAAGATCGCGATATTGTCATCGCCGACATGGTCCTTGATCTCGATATTGGCGCCATCGAGCGTGCCGATCGTCAGCGCGCCGTTCAGCGCGAATTTCATGTTGCCGGTGCCCGAAGCCTCCATCCCCGCGGTCGAGATCTGTTCCGACAGATCGGCCGCAGGGATCAGGCGTTCGGCCAGCGACACATTGTAATTGGGTACGAACACGACTTTCAGCAGCCCGCCGACCGACGGGTCGGAATTGATGCGGCGCGCGATGTCGTTGGCCAGTTTGATGATCAGCTTGGCATTGTGATAGCTTGGCGCAGCCTTGCCGCCAAAAATCTTGACCCTGGGTACCCAGTCGCGTTCGGGATGGCTGCGGATCTGGTCATACAGTGCGACCGTCTCGATCAGGTTGAGCAATTGCCGCTTGTATTCGTGGATGCGCTTGATGTGCACATCGAACAGCGCGTCGGGATCGACCCGCACCCCGGTCAATTGCTTGATCTGGGTGGCCAGCGCGACTTTGTTTGCGCGTTTGACTTCGGCGATGCGTTCGCCAAGTGCGGCGTCGGTGGCAAACGCGTTGAGATCGGTCAGCTTCAGCGCGTCGTCAAGGAATGCATCGCCGATTGCATCGCGGATCACGCTGACCAGGCCCGGATTGCATTTCAAAAGCCAGCGGCGCGGGGTTACGCCATTGGTCTTGTTGTTGATGCGCGTCGGGTACAGCGCGTGCAGATCGGCAAACACCGTGCTTTTCATCAGTTCGGTGTGCAGTGCAGCCACGCCATTGACGCTGTGCGCGCCGACAAAGGCCAGGTTGGCCATGCGCACGCGGCGTTCGCCATGTTCGTCAATCAGGCTGATGGCGGCGATCTGGTCATCGCCCAATCCGGCGCGGCGCGCTTCGCGCAAGACCCGGCTGTTGATGGCATAGATGATCTGCATGTGCCGCGGCAGCAGCCGTTCGAACAGCGGCAGCGGCCAGGATTCGAGCGCTTCGGGCAGGAGGGTGTGATTGGTATAGCCAATCGTCTTGCGCGTCAGATCCCAGGCTTCGTTGAATTCCAGGCCGTGCACATCTACCAGCAGACGCATCAGTTCGGCCACCGCCACCGAAGGGTGCGTGTCGTTGAGCTGGATCGCGGCCTTGTCGGGCAGGCTGCGCACATCGCCATGAAACTGGACATGGCGGCGCACGATGTCCTGGATCGAGGCCGAGGTGAAGAAAAACTCCTGGCGCAGGCGCAATTCCTGGCCTGCGGGGGTGTTGTCGGCGGGGTACAGCACGCGCACCAGCGATTCGGCACGCGTTTCCTCGACCAGCGCGCCGACATGATCGCCTGCGTTGAACGCATCGAGCCGGATCGGATCGAGCGCGCGCGCGGTCCACAGCCGCAGCGTGTTGACGCAGGCCCCGCGCCAGCCGACCACCGGGGTGTCATAGGCGCTGGCTTCCACCTGTTCGGCGGGCTGCCATTCAACTGCTTCGCCGCGATCGACCACTTCGCCGCCAAAACCCACGCGATAGGCGCTTTCACGCCGGGGAAATTCCCACGGGTTGCCGTGGCTCAGCCAGGTTTCGGGCAATTCGACCTGCCAGCCATCGTCGATGCGCTGGCGGAACATGCCGTTCTTGTAGCGAATGCCATAGCCGTAGGCAGGGATGCCGAGGCTGGCCAGGCTTTCCATGAAACACGCGGCCAGCCGTCCAAGTCCGCCGTTGCCCAAGGCGGCATCAGGTTCCAGATCTTCGATCGCGGCCAGGTCGAAGCCGTGTTCGCGCAAGGCCTTTTCCATTTCCCGGGTCAGGCCCAGATTGGTCAGCGCGTCGCGCAACAGGCGCCCGATCAGGAATTCCAGGCTGAGGTAATAGACCCGCTTGGCCCCGGTGTCGTACGTTTCGCGCGTGGATTCCATCCACACGTCGATGATCGCATCGCGCAGCGTATAGACCGTGGCGGTATACCAATCGTGCGGCTTGGCCGCGCGTTCGTCCTTGCCCACCCGGTGGCGCAGCACATCGACAATATGCACATCGATTTCAGCAGCTTTCGAGCCGGGGCTCATCGGGATATCAAGGCTCATCGAACGACTGCTCCTGGGTGCAAACTGGGCCGGCCGGTGGTGCACATGGCGGCCACTGGCGCGACGGGTGTTCATGGCATCTATGCGGCAATCCGTGTCATCGTTCATGGCGTCCGGGCGACAACGGCCGCGGACGCGTGCGCGCCGCTTGCCCTTTGCCCGCAGCGACAGGTATCACCGTGACAATCGGTTGCAACAATGCATTCGTATCGCACATTCGTATGACCGTCAGCGCAGCGCCACCCGCACCCCCGCCCACACCGTGCGCGGCGGCCCGATGTCGACCGTTCCACCCGAATTGCGTGTAACCACCGTGACATTGGTCAGATTTTCGCCGCGCAGCACCGCACTGAACGGTCCGGCGATCGGCGCTGTGGCAAACGCGCCAAGCGTCGTGGCGGCGGGCAGGGCGGCGGTTGCCAGGCTGTCCTCGAACGCCACGCCGACATGCCGAACGGTTACGCCCAGCGTGGTTCCCGACCGCGGTGTCCAGGTCAGATTGGCGCTGGCCGACAGGCGCGGCGTCTGCGGCGGACGCAGTCCGTCATAGGCCTGGCCGGGGGCTTCCATCCGGGCGATTGTCCAGGCCAGCGATCCGCTGAACGCCAGGGTATGCCAATGCGCATCTGCCGCAGCTTCGGTGCCATTGGCATGGATCGCGGGCACGTTTTGCCGGATCTGGGTGGTCGGGGTCAGCGTGATGTTGGCAATCGCGTTGTCGACTTTGTTGTCAAACGCGGTCAACGACAGTTTGAACGCCCTGGCCGGATGCCAGTCAAATCCGGCCTCGATCCCGCGCAGCGTTTCGTTGGTCAGCGCGGGGTTGGCCTGCGTGGTCACCGGAAACACGGTGAACGCGCGATAGAGTTCGTTGAGCGTGGGCTGGCGCATGCCGCTATAGGCCGATGCGCGCAGGTCTATGGTCGCTGCGGCCCGCACCAGCGCGCCCGCGCGGAACGACCCGGTCCAGCCCGCACGTGTCGGATAGGCAGTGTCGGTCAGTGTGGCGCCGGACAGCGCCGTCGTGGCGATTTCGCCGCCGCGGATCACCCAGCGGTCGGCGCGGGCCCCGGCGGTCAATTGGACCGGGCCAAGCGTTGCGGCGTGTTCGCCATAAAGCCCGATGTCGTCGTTGGTGCCGCCTTCGCGGCGATGGCTGGCAAGCGCGCCGCGGGTATAGAGATCCTCGTCCTCATACCCGGTCACCTCGCGGGCATCGACGCCCAGCCGCAGCGCCTGGCCATGGCCCACGGGCGGGCGCACCTCGATCTTGCCCCCCACGCCGCTCGATGGCGTGTCGCGCTGGTTGTCGACCGGCAGATAGGTGCTGGAACTGAGCGTCAGGCTGTTGAAATTGCGCAACTGGCCATAGACCAGCGCGTCAAATTGCCACGCCCCGCGCCCGATCAGGCGCAGCGAGGCATCTTCGCCGCTGATCCCGGTATTGGCCCCTGCAAAGCGCAAGGTCTGCGCATCGCCAAAGGCGGCAATGCGCCCCTGCAGTTCCACATCGGGCGCCAGTTGTGCAACCGCGCGCGTGGCCAGCGACCAGCTTTCGTAGCGCGCCCTGGCGCTGGCGCTGACGCGTTGGCCGAGGGGTGTGGTCCAGAACCCGGGGCCGCGATCCCACTGGCCCGACACCACCGCAAAGCCGTTGCCCAGGCGCGGCGCGATTCCGGCAGTCACGCTGGTGTCGCCGCGATCGTCAACCATGGCTGTGCCGTCGGCCAAGCCGCGCTCGTCGGGCCCGGCGCTGGTCATGTCGATCGTTCCGGCCACCGCGCCTGCGCCGAATGCGCCGCTGCCGCCGCCGTGGATCACGCGGATCGTGCCGATATCGCCCGGATTGAGCGCAGTCAGCGGTATCGAACCAAAAAACGGATCGGCCTGCGGCACGCCGTCTGTCAGCACCAGCGTGCGGCTGGCGGCATTGCCGCCCAGCGCACGCAAGGTAAACCCGTCTGCCGACGGGTTGGCCGACCGGCTGTCCGAGCGGCGAAACAGCTGCAACCCCGCCACATCGCCCAGCGCATCCTCGATCCGCCCCGATGGCACCTGATCGATCCGCGCCCGATCGATCGTCGACACATCATAGGCCGACGCGGTGGGCAGATCGCGCAGGGGTTGGCCGGTCACCACGATCGGTGCAGCATCGGCGGGCTGATCCGGAGCCGCTGCGGGCAGGGCAGCGGCGGCAAAAAGCAGAAAGGCGGGCATGGTTCAGGGCATTTCCATAGACGAAAGCGCGGTCACGCACGCCCTAGCCCTTGGCAGGTGGCAAGTCACCCTGCGTCAATGGTGCACAAAGACCGCAAAAGCGACGCCCCGTATCTGCGCGATCCGGCGCAAGTCCGCCGTTTTAACCGTTAATCATGCGATCCGGCATGGGTCAAAATGCGTATAGCTCATATTGCAATGCGTCATAATCTTGTCGGGCAACTGACCGAGATGAGGGACCATGCGCATTCAAAAACTGATCCATGTAGAGCCTATGGTTGTCGCCAAAATGCGCTCGATCATCCACTGCCAAAAGCCTGAAGTCATCCAAAGTCATTTTGGCATCGGGCTCAACACCTGGGTAAAGCTGCGCGAAGGCAAGGCGATCCGTCATTCGGTTGCCCAGCGCCTGTTGCAGCGCCTGCAGCGCGACGCGGTGATCTGACCTGCCGGGTCGGAATATCGGGCGACGTGTCACGCAAGATGACGATCGACAGGGCAATCGACGCAGAGCGGCGGGCGGCGGGGCCGTGTCATGTTGCGGGCGCACACGCTGATCGCCCCGGTGCCGATAAGGGTTGAAGCGCGACAGTTTGCAGTGCAAACAAACACTGCAATCGCGCGGGTGGTGCAGATCCGGCCCGTGGTTGCGCGGGGTCAGACAGAAAACCATGCATCAGTCCAGTACCGGGTGTGCGGCCGGACATGGCCACGCACCACTACGGAATAGCTGCAGGCCCGGTTTGCCAGGGGCATCCCGGCGATGAACCGCGACCGATCCGCGACCGAACCCGCACATCGCACAGGCACAGGTCTGGGGCTGGCATTGGTGGGTGCCGGGCTGATCGGTTCGGCACTGGCGCTGGTCCGCCGCGGCCGCATGGCCTTGCCCCCCGCTGCGCCGCCCTTGCCACAACCTTCGGCGGGTTATGACCTGCTGCAACGCGAACGCGATGCGGCAGAGGCGGCAAATGTGGCCAAGAGCCGTTATCTTGCCAATGTCAGCCACGAAATCCGGTCGCCGTTGAATGCGATCTACGGCTATGCGCAATTGCTTGAACGCGGCGCCAATATCGACACGGTCGAAGCGGCCCGCGTGATCCGGCGCAGCGCCGAACATCTGACCGACCTGGTCGAAGGCCTGCTTGACATCTCGCTTGTCGAAAACGGCGTGACGCGGGTGTCGACCGATACCGTGCGGCTGCCCGCGTTCATCGACCAGGTCGATCGCATGTTTCGCCCGGCGGCGGCGGCCAAAGGGCTGGCCTTTCGCACCGAAATTGCCGGCCATCTGCCCGATTATGTCCGTACCGATCAGAAACGCCTGCGCCAGGCGCTGATCAACCTGATCGCCAATGCCATCAAGTATACGCAATCGGGCGAAGTGGTGCTGGCGGTGCGCTATGCGTCGCAAATCGCGGTGTTCGAAGTGCGCGACACAGGGCCGGGAATCCCGCCCGAGGCGCACGAACGGATCTTTGCCCCGTTTGACCGCGGTGTTGAAGGCGAACGCGGCGGGGGCATCGGGCTGGGTCTGCCGATTACCCGCGCGATCATCCAGATCCTGGGGGGCGAACTGGAACTGGAAAGCACGCCGGGCAAAGGATCGTGCTTTCGCGTGCGCGTCATGCTGGGGCAGGTGGTCGGGCACCGCGATGGGCCGGGCGAGGCACCGGGGGCACCGCGCCGGATTGCCACCGGCTATGTCGGGCCGCAGCGTTCGGTGCTGGCGGCCGACGACGATCCGCGCCAGCTGGCATTTGTGCGGCAGGTGCTGGGTGATCTGGGGTTTGACGTGGTGGCCGCGCCCGATGGTGAAACCGCGCTGGCAATGGCGCGCGCGCGCCAGTTCGACCTGGCGCTGCTCGATATTGCCATGCCCGGCTGGACCGGCTGGGAAACCGCAGCGGCGCTGCGCAAACTGGGCGGAAATGCCATGCGCATTGTCATGCTGTCGGCCAATGCGCACGAACGCCACGGCCCCGCCGGCGCCACCGACAACGCCGCGCACGACCGGTTTCTGGTCAAGCCGGTCGATATCGACACGCTGGCCGACACGATCGGCGATCTGCTCGATCTGACCTGGACGTTTGCGACCGACCCGCCGCCGGCAGAGCCTGTCGCGGCCGACACGCCCGCGACCCAGCCCGCAGACTTGCCCGAAACGGCGCGGGTTCACATCGATCGCCTGCGCGAACGGGTGCAGATTGGCCATGTGCGCGGGATCGAGGCGGAAATTCGCGCGCTCGAATCGTCGGTCGGGGCCGATCATGCGCTTGTGGCCAGGCTTTATGGCTGCCTCGATCGTTTCGATCTTTCAGGGCTCGCCCGAATACTGGAAAAGGCCTGACCATGAACGATGTCCCTTTTCACCGCGATTCGGTGCTGGTGGTCGATGATCAGCCGGAATCGCTGCGCATGCTGACCGATACGCTGGAAAGCAGCGGCATTTCAGTGCTGGTGGCGACATCGGGGCAGGGCGCGCTGGATCTGATGGGGCATATCGTGCCCGATCTGGTGCTGATGGATGCGGTCATGCCCGGTATGGACGGGTTTGAGGCGACCGCACGGATCAAGGCCAATCCGGCCACGCGGCATGTGCCGGTGATCTTCATGACCGGCCTGACCGAAAGCGAACACGTGATCGAGGGGTTCGAGGTCGGCGGGGTCGATTATGTGCGCAAACCGGTCAACGTGCACGAATTGCTGGCGCGGGTGCGGGTGCATCTGGGCCATGCGCGTGCGGTGCAGGTCAGCACGATCGGACTGGATGCAACCGGCCGGATGATGCTGGCCACCGATCTGGCCGGGCGTTTCCTGTGGTGTTCACCGCTGGCCGAAAGCGTGATCGCGCGTCTTCAGCCGGGCTGGAACAGCCAAAGCGGTCAGTTGCCCGACCCGGTGCGCCAAACCATCGAACGCCTGTTGCAACGGCGTGATACGCCCGGCACCACCTTGCGCATCGACTGGCGCGAAGATGCCGGCGACTATGCGCTCGAACTCGTGCTGATTGCGCAGTACCGCGAAAACGAAGTGCTGATCCGGCTCAACCAGTTCGATCCCGAAGGCGATGCGGCCAAGTTGCAGACGCGTCTGGGACTGACCGAACGCGAGGCCGAGGTTTTGCTGTGGATCAGCTATGGCAAATCGAATGCCGATATCAGCGAAGTGCTGGCGATCTCGCCGCGCACCGTGCAGAAACATCTGGAGCGGATCTACGAAAAGCTGGGCGTGGAAACCCGCGCAGCGGCTGCGGCCATCGCGATCCGTTCGGCAGAGACCTGAATCCTCCCCGTTGCCGGGGAGGATGCGGCCGATCACTTCTTCTTGGCAGCGATCGCTTCGATTTCGATCAGATAATAGGGTCCGGCAAGTGCTGCCACCTGAAACGCCGAACGTGCGACCGTGGTCGGATTGTCGGTGGTGTTGAAGAACTGCTTGAAACCTTCGTTGGCGCCGGCGAAATCCATCTTGCCGGTCTTGGGGTCGGCCGCGACAAACAGCGTCAGCTTGACCAGGTCGGCCATCGTGTAGCCCTTGCTTTCCAGGATCGCCTTGATCTTGGTCAGCGTGCTGATCGTCTGCGTCTTGGTATCGCCCAGGTCGTCAAACGAGGTGGCCATGGTCTTTTTGGGATCAATCGGCGAGGCAAGCTGGCCCGACAGATAGAACAGATCGGTGCCGGCCTTGACCTCGGCACCTTGAAGAATCAACCCGAAGCCGGGGTTCGGGTACTTGACCACTTGCGCCATTGCGGGTGCGGCGCACAGCAGCGCGCCGGTCACGGCTGTCGTGGCCAGGGTGCGGATCAGGGACTTTGCAGACATGGTTCATCCTTCTCTTTGCTGTTGCGCCGTTCGGGCACTGTAAGGCGAAAACGCCCAAACGCCATTGCCCCGGCTGCGCAATCGCGCATGCGGCATGCGCGTTTGCCGTCGCCGCGGGGCAAAGCACAAGCCACGCCGATTGCTGTTACGCTGAACAGCGTATGGGCAAGCATGCGAACCATGCAGCAGGGGTGTCCTCAGGTAATCTTGACAGGCAGGGTCATGCGGCTTTCACTGCATACGACGGGTCCTGATTGTCTTGACCCGAACCTTCGAACAGGAACGGTCAAAGCGGTGATGAAACTGAAAGGCGGCTTCGTGGCATTGGCGGCCACGGCTCTGGTTGCGGCGGCCACGCTGTCCGATCCGGGCTATGCGCAGGATCACGGTGCGGCCGGCGGCAGTGACACGGCCATTTCCGACAGCGGCAAGGACGTGTTCGAACAGATCTGCGCCGCCTGCCACATGCCCGATGCCAAGGGCGGGGGCGAGGCGGGCGCGCGTGTGCCTGCGCTGGCGGGCAACAAAAACCTGAAGAACAAGGATTACCCGATCATCCTGCTGCTGAAAGGGCGGGGCGGCATGCCGTGGTTTACCGATATCCTGACCAAGCAGCAGATCGCTGCAGTGATCACGTACGTCCGCGGCCATTTCAACGATTACAAGGACCCGGTGACAGTGGCGGACATCGATCGCATCGGTTCGACCAATCCCCCGGTGCCCGATTGCAATTGCGGCCACTGATCCATTCCGTGCCAAGAAGGACCCCCCATGACCGATCCCGTGATGTCTGATTTTCTGGTGCCGCCAACCCGCCGCCAATTGTTGACGATGATCGGCAAAGTGGGTGGAGCCTCGGCGCTGTATCAGGCGATGACGGTGTTTGGTCATGCCGCCGAAAGCCAGTTCACCGGGCCGCCCAAGCTGTCGGGGGCCAAGCCCGGCGCAAGCGTGCTGGTGCTGGGCGCGGGTCTGGCCGGCATGCTGGCGGCCTATGAATTGACCAAGGCCGGATACAAAGTGCAGATCCTGGAGTTTCAGGGCCGCACCGGCGGGCGCAACTATACCGTGCGCGGCGGCGACACGATCACCGAGCTGGGTTCGACCCAGACCGTCGACTATGCGCCGGGCAATTATCTCAATCCCGGACCGTGGCGCATTCCGTATCACCACCGCACGGTGCTGCATTACTGCAAGGAACTGGGGGTCGAGCTTGAACACTTTGCCCAGCTCAACCACAACGCCTTTGTGCACAACAGCCACGCCTATGGCGGCAAGCCGCAGCGTTATCGCGACCTTTATGTCGATTACAAAGGCCATGTCGCCGAATTGCTGGGCAAATCGCTCAACGCCGGCGCGCTCGACACCACGGTAACCGCCGAGGACAAGGCCAAATTGCTTGAGGCGATGAAGGAATGGGGCGTGCTCGACAAGAGCATGGCCTATACCAAGAGCATGAAGGTCGGTGACCAGCGCGGCTGGGAACGGCCGCCCGGCGGCGGCGTCAACGGCGCACCGATCCCGGGCGAAGTCGGCACGCTGTCCGACACGCTGTCGACCAAAGTGTGGCAGCAGATCGGTTTCTACACCGAGCATGTGATGCAGACGACGATGTTCCAGCCCAAGGGCGGGATGGATCATATCGGCAAGGCGTTTACCGCAAAAGTCGGCAATCTGGTGCGCCCCAACACCCGCGTGACCAAAGTGGCGCAGGATGGATCGGGGGTCACCGCCTCGTGGACCGACACCAGGACCGGAACCCTTGGCGAAACGCGGGCCGACTGGCTGGTCTGCACGATCCCGGCGACCATTCTGGGTCAGCTCGATTTCCAGGTGTCGGACGCCAAAAAGGCGGCGATCCGCGCGTTGCCCTATGGCAATTCGGTCAAGATCGGGCTGGAGATGAAACGCCGTTTCTGGGAAACCGATTATGCGATCTATGGCGGCCATTCGTTCACCGATCAGGATATCGGGCTGATTTCCTATCCCACCGGCAACTGGTTCGGTGATGGCCCTGCGGTGATCCTGGGCGCGTATCCGTTTGGCATCGGGGCCTATCGCCTGGCGGGCATGACGCCCGAAAGGCGCATTGCCGCAGCACTCGATCAGGGATCGGTGTTCCACCCGGGCGAATACAAAAGCGAATTCCGTTCGGGTGCTACGGTCGCGTGGAACCGCATGCCGTGGATCCTGGGCTGCTGCGCCACCTGGACCGAGGAAAGCCGCGCCGCGCATTACCAGGATCTGGTGTCGATGGAGGGGCGCATCGTTCTGGCGGGCGAACATTGCTCGTATTACGGCTGCTGGCAGGAAGGCGCGCTGCTGTCGTCGCTCGATGCGATCAGCCGTCTGCACCAGCGCGCGTCGGCTGCCTGATTGTTCCGCCTCGGGGGGCTTGGCACCCCCCTTGGCCATGGCCTAGGTTCGCCCGCACACAAACTGCGGAGCGAAACTGGTGACCATGACGATGCGTGCGCTTGCGGTGCAGGCACTCAGCGATGATCTGTCCGGGCTGGCGCTGGTCGAGATGCCGGTGCCACAGCCTGATGCCGATCAGGCGCTGGTGCGGATCGAAGCTGCGGCGCTTGGCTTTCCTGACCTGTTGATGACCCAGGGTCTCTACCAGGCCAGGCCGGCCGTGCCGTTCGTGCCGGGCATGGAGAGCGCGGGCGTGATCGAAGCGCTGGGCGAGGGCGCGCGCGCGGCCGGCTGGCAGGTGGGTGACCGGGTGATCTGCGGCAGCACGACCGGGGGCGTGGCGCAGTACGGCTGCTTTGCCGCTGACAGCTTGCAGCCATTGCCTGACGGCCTGTCCTTTGCGCAAGCGGCGTCGTTGCGCGTCGCCTATCTGACCGCATGGGTGGGCTTGCACCGCATCGGGCGCGCGCAACCCGGCGAATGGCTGGTCGTGCACGGCGCGGCCGGCGGGGTCGGGCTGGCGGCGGTCGATCTGGCGCGCGAGCTTGGCCTGCATACGATTGCCGTGGCGTCAAGCCACGCCAAGCTTGACGCGATAAGGGCGCTTTATCCGGTCGATCATGGCCTGGTCGGACCGACGGGCGTGCGTTCCGCAGTGCTTGACCTGACCGGGGGGCGCGGCGCCGATCTGGTCTATGATCCGGTGGGTGGCGATGTGTTTGACGAGGCCTGCCGCTATACCGCGTTTGGCGGGCGCCTGCTGGTGGTGGGCTTTGCCGGTGGTCGCATCGCCACGGTCGGGTCCAACATTCCGCTGATCAAGGGGTTTTCGATCCACGGCGTGCGCGCCGGCGAATATGGGCGCCGCTTTCCCGATCGCGGCCGCGAAAACCTTGCGGCGATCCACACCATGGCGGCACAGGGGCGTATCCGGCCACAGGTTCACGCGGCGGTGCCGCTGGATCACTGGCGCGAAGCCTTTGCCGGGATGCAGAACCGCCAGGTGATTGGCCGCACCGTCATCCTGCCGCATGCGCGCGCACCGCAGACAAAAAAAGAGCCACTCGAAAGTGGCTCTGAATAGTTTGGGAGAGGATGCCTGAAAGGCGATTTTGATATGCGTGCACGGGCCGTTTTACGCAAGTGCGAAACAGGCAATTGCAATTGCGAAAAACGCAATTGTTCAATTTGGCGTGACGGAACTGACACAAATGTCAGGTTTGGTTTCAGGTAAAATGCATATATAACAATCAACTCATAGCTATGCATAAACCGCGCGGTCCGGCTGATACATGCGCGCTGCGCAATCCCCCATTTGGGCAATCCATTGCCGGTGGCGGCTTGACCGCGCCGCACCAGGCACTGGTTGACCACGTCAAACGGGATCAATCGGCCTGGAATCTGCGAATCAACCCGCCATCGCAAAGGTGGTTGCCATGCCGCGTGGCACAGGGCAGCAAGCACCGCACAAGGAGCTGATCCACGCCATGACCAAAATGACCCTGACCCTGCTTGCCTCTGCCGCGATCATCGGCACCGGTCTGTCCACCCCTGCGGCTGCGCGCGCTGTTGCCGCACCCGTGCCGACCGCCGCCGAAGAGGCTGCCGTGCTCGATCTGGCCATGAAGGAAATCGCCATACGTTCGGTGCGGGGCGAGGCCAATCGTACCCCCGAAGTCGCAGCATTGGTGCGCGACAGGCTGATTGCGGCGGGCTGGGCACCCGGTGATGTGGTGATCACCCGGCGCGGCGAGACGGCAACGCTTGTTGCCACCTGGGCCGGCACCGATCGCGCGCTCAAGCCGCTGGTGCTGTCGGGCCACATGGATGTGGTCGAGGCCAAGCGCGCCGATTGGCAGCGTGATCCGTTTGGCCCGGTCGTGGACAACGGCGTGCTGTTCGGGCGCGGTGCCACCGACATGAAATTCGACGGAGCCCTGCTGGTTTCGGCGGTGATCGATTTGCGCGCGCATGGCTATCACCCGCGCCGCGGCATCGTCATCGCGTTTTCGGGCGATGAAGAAACCGTCATGGCGACCAGCGATGCACTGGCGCACGAACTGAAGAACGCCGATCTGGTGATCAATGCCGATGGCGGTGGCGGCACGTTTGCCGACGGAACCGACACGCCGCTGTACTGGCTGTGGGACGGCAACGAAAAGGCCTATGCCGATTACCAGCTCGAGGTGACCAACCCCGGCGGACACAGTTCCGAACCGCGCCCCGACAATGCCATCGTGCAATTGGCCCAGGCGCTGGTCAAAGTCGGTGCCTATCAGTTTCCGGCCGAACAGAACGAATTGACCAAGCCCTGGTTCGAACGCGCTGCCGCATTCGAGGCCGATCCGGCCAAGGCCGCGGCGATGCGCGCCTTTGCCGCCAATCCGCATGATGCGGCTGCGGCCGCGATCGTGCGCGCCGATCCCGATCTGGTGGGTCGCGCGGGCACGACGTGCGTTGCCACGCTGCTGTCGGGTGGCCATGCCGAAAATGCCCTGCCGCAGCGCGCGCGCGCCAATATCAATTGCCGCATCTTTCCCGGCCACAGCCGTGAAGCGATCATGGCCGAACTGAAGACGGTGATCGCATCCGACGTGGTCAAGATCACCGACGTGACCGATGGATCGATCACCCCGCCGGTCACCCCGTTGCGCGCCGATTATGTGGTGGCCGCCGAAAAGGCGATCCGTGCGGCCTGGGGCAAGGATATTGCCGTGATCCCCAACCAGGCGTCGGGTGGATCGGATTCGATGTTCTATCGCGCACTGGGCGTGCCGGCCTACAACGCCAGCCCGGTGTTTACACGGCGCGACGAACGTTTCAGCCACGGGCTGAACGAGCGCGTGCGGCTGGTCAATATCAAGCCTGCACTGACGTTCTATTTCAACCTGATCCCCGATCTGACGAAATAAACGACAAGCCCCGCCCGGATGGGCGGGGCTTTACGCCGATCAGTCAAACCCGATGAACTTTACCTGCTGGTCCAGCGGCACGCGTTCGCGCTTGAAATGGTTGACCGGGGCGTCATCGTCGCGCCAACCGATGGCCAGGCCGCAGAACAGCATGGTGTCGGCCGACAGGCCCAGGTGCGCCTTGATCGTACGGCCATAGTTGCCCATGTATTCCTGCGGGCAGCTGTCCAGCCCTTCGCCGCGCAGCAACAGCATGATCGTCTGCAACCACATGCCGACATCCGACCACTGCGGTTCCTTCATGAACTTGGGGAAATGGCACAGCAGCAGCACCGGCGCGCCGAACGAGACCAGATTGGCCTGCATGAAATCGGTGCGCGCAGCCTTGTCCGCGCGTTCGATTTGCAGCGCGCCATACATCGCGGCACCCACCGCCTGAAGCCGGGCCTGGTATTCGGGATAGGCACCGGGTGCGGCCCAGTTGTATTCCAGCGGATCGTCAGCCTTGGCCGCCAGCAGCACATCCTGCAGCGCCTTGAGCGGCGCACCGGTCAGCACCACGGCCTCCCACGGCTGATAGTTGCAGCCCGACGGCGTCATGCGCGCCTGGTCGAGCACGCGTTCGATCGTTGCCAATGGCACGGGCGTGTCCAGAAATTCGCGCACCGAACGGCGCGTGGCAACAGCTTCGGCAATATTCATGGTCTCTCCGATTATGCGTGACGGCTATCGTCGCGGTCACTGATATGATGGTTGCTGAACATTGCAATGGTCTGACACGTCAGGCCCGGCGGGTCAGCAATGCATCGATGTGCGCGCGCGCGATGACGCCGGCCTCGGTTCCGGTAAAACAACCCGGTGACAGGCACAGTTCCAGCCACAGCCCGTCAACCAGCGCGGTTACCGAAATCGCTGCCAGCCGCAGGTGATCGCAGCGCACGCCGCACGCCGCCAGCAGCTCGGTCAGCCGTGCGCGATAGGCTGCATATTGATCGTCATGCTGGCGCGCGATGTCGGGCCGCGCGGTTACCAGGCTCCAGAACGCGATCCACGTCGCCAGCAGCGCGCGGTCGGCAATGGGCGGGGCAAAACTGGCGGTGACAAACGCATCGAGCCGCGCGCGGGGATCGGACCCGGCGGCGTCCACGGCTTGCGCCATCGCTGCCGCCACGGTCTGATCGACATGATCATAGGTCGCGCTGATCAGGGCATCGATCCCGGCGAAATAGTGCGTGATCAGGCCGGGCGAAATGCCTGCCTCGCGTGCGATCACGCGCACGCTGGTGCCGGCTGCGCCTTCGCGTGCCAGCACGCGGGTGCAGGCCGCAATCAGGCCCTGGCGGCGCACATCGGGTTCGGCGCGGCGGGGGAAGGGGTTTGCGGTCACTTGCCTATCCCGCAGATTGTTGTACGATCGTTCAACAAGCTTTCGTTTCCGAGGATTTCCATGGCCGATCTTGGCACCCCTGTTCAGGACATTGCGTCGCAAGCCGCAGACCCCGACGCGGATTGGAGCCTGCCCGGCTGGATCTACACCGATCCCGAATTCCACCAACTGGAAATTGAACGCATTATCCGCCCGTCGTGGCAGATCGTGTGCCATCACAGCGATCTGGCCCAGCCGGGCCAGTGGCGCAGCCTGGACATCATCGGCGAAAGCGTGATCGTGGTGCGCGGCGAAGACGGCACGATCCGGGCCTTTGCCAATGTCTGCCGGCATCGTGCGATGCGGCTGGTCGAGGGCACGGCGGGGTGCGCGCGAAAGCTGGTCTGCCCATATCACGCCTGGACTTATGAAACCGACGGTCGGCTGACCGGGGTGCCGATGAAATCGGACTATCCGACGCTGCAACTCGATCAGCACGGGCTGGCGCGCGTCGATCTGGAACTGTGGCACGGGTTCGTGTTCGTGCGGCTGGCCGATGCCGGATTTCCCTCGGTCGCCGAGATGATGGCCCCCTGCGAGGCGGAAATCGCGCCCTATCGGTTTGCCGACTTGCGCTGCATCGCCGATCTGCGCGTGCGCCCGCGCGCGCTCAACTGGAAAAACCTGGGCGACAACTATTCCGACAATCTGCACATTCCGGTGGCGCATGATGGCCTGACGCGGCTGTTTGGCAAAAGCTACGAAATCGGCGCGGCGCCGTGGGTTGACCGGCTGAAAGGCGATCTGGTCGACCGGCCGTCGTCGAATCCGTCCGAACGGTTTTACCAGACCCACCTGCCGCACGTGCCGCATTTGCCCCAGGTGGCGCAGCGACGCTGGCTCTATTACAAGCTGTGGCCGAACATGGCGTTCGATATCTATGCCGACCAGATCGATTTCATGCAGTGGATCCCGACCGGGCCGACCACCTGTGTCCTGCGCGAGATGGCCTATGCCTTGCCCGATGACCGCCGCGCGATGACACTGGCGCGCTATGCCAACGGGCGGATCAACCGCGTGGTCAACCGCGAAGACACCTGGTTGATCGAACGCGTCCAGCAGGGCATGGCCAGCCGGACCTATGGTGCCGGCCCGATCGGGCGCAGCGAAGTTTGCCTGCGCAGCTTTGCCCGCAAGATCCGCATGCTGATCCCCGAGGCACGCCTGCACCACGCTCCGCCTGCGGGCTGGAGCCAGACCTGATCCCTTTTGCACCGCGCAAGCGACTGACTGACATTTGGAGAGATTGATGACCAACCGTTATGACGCCATCATTATCGGCGGTGGCCACAACGGCCTGACGTGTGCGTTTTATCTGGCCAAGGCAGGGATGCGGGTGCGCGTGCTGGAACGCCGCCACGTGGTCGGCGGCGCGGCGGTAACCGAAGAGTTTCACCCCGGTTTTCGCAATTCGACCGCCAGCTATACCGTCAGCCTGCTGCGCCCGCAGGTGATCGCCGACATGAAGCTGCACGAACGCGGCTATCGCGTGATCGAGCGCACCATTTCCAATTTCTTCCCCTTTCCCGATACCTACATGACGCTGGGCGGCGGCGCCGAACGCACCATGGCGCAGTTTGCGCGCTTTTCGCAAAAGGATGCCGCAGCCTATCCGCGCTATGACGCGGCGCTGGAAAAGGTTGCGCAAGTGTTGCGCGATCTGGCGCTGCAAACCCCGCCCAATGCCGGCGGCGGGTTTGGTGCATTGGCGGCAGCGGCCAGGCAGGGCTGGCCGCTGGCCAAAATGGATATCGCCACGCAGCGCGATCTGCTGGACATTTTCACCAAGTCGGCGCGCGATTTCCTGGATGGCTGGTTCGAGGACGACCACGTCAAATCGGCGTTTGCGTTCGATGCGGTGGTGGGCAATTTTGCCGGGGTGTCGACGCCGGGTTCGGCCTATGTGCTGTTGCACCACGTGTTCGGCGAAGTGAATGGCAAGATGGGCGCCTGGGGCCACGCGGTGGGCGGCATGGGTGCGATCACGCAGGCGATGGCAGCGGCCTGCGCCGAATATGGCGTCGAGATCAGCCTTGAATCACCGGTCGACAAAGTGCTGGTCAACAATGGCAAGGCCCAAGGCGTCAAACTGGTCGGCGGCGAGGAGCTCTATGCCCCGATCGTCGCGGCCAATGTCGGCCCGGCGATGCTGTATCGCCAGATGGTCGATGCAAGCGATCTGGACGAGGATTTCAATCGCCGGATCAAGGGTTTCAAGACCGGATCGGGCACGTTCCGGATGAATGTGGCGCTGTCCGAACTGCCCGATTTCACGGTGTTGCCGGGCAAAGCCAAAGCCGAACATCACACCGCCGGCATCATCATCGCGCCGGGCCTTGATTACATGGACCAGGCGTTTGACGATGCCAGGACCCATGGCTGGTCAAAGCAGCCGATTGTGGAGATCAAGATCCCGTCAACCGTCGATGACAGCCTGGCGCCAGCGGGCGCGCATGTCGCCAGCCTGTTCTGCCAGCAGTTTGCGCCCGAACTGCCCAACGGGCAAAGCTGGGACGATGTGCGCGAAGACGTGGCCGACCTGATCATCAACACGATCGATGCCCATGCCCCCAATTTCAAGGCCAGCGTGATCGCACGGCAGATCCATTCGCCGCTCGATCTGGAACGCAAATTCGGCCTGATCGGCGGCGATATCTTTCATGGCAACATGGGGCTGGATCAGCTGTGGTCGGCGCGCCCGGTGCTGGGCCACGGCGATTACCGTTCGCCGATCAAAGGCCTGTACATGTGCGGATCGGGCACCCACCCGGGCGGTGGCGTGACCGGCGCGCCGGGCCACAACGCCGCGCACGAAATCATCCGCGATCGCGGCCTTTTGTGGAAGGCGCTGCACCGCGCACGGTAACGGTCATGCCGGGGCGGCGGTCCGTCGCTGCCCCAGCCGCACCACGCCATAGATCGGCAATCCGCAAGCCAGCAGACCCGCGCCATAGGCCATCGCCTCAAGCCCCAGGCCCCAGGTGGCCCACGCCGAAAAGGCCGCGCCGAACAGCGCAACCGGGATCATCAGCCGCTCGCCCGGCAGCAGGCGGATCGCGGCCAACATGGTCATCGCGTAGGTCAGCATGCCCGCCGCCAGGCTGACCGAGGCGATGAACTGGAACAGGTCGCCCATCCCGCGCCCGAAATTCAGCAGCGTGACCGCGCTCAGCAGCAGGCTTGACACCACATGCCCGCGCGCCGGGGTGCCCGCGCGGTTTTCCTTGGCGAACCACAGCGGAAACACCCCGCCGCGCGCCATCGCCCAGGGCATTTCGCCCTGCAGCAGGATAAAGCCGTTCAGCGCGCCAAACGCGCTGATCGCGGCAAACACCGCCACCACCCCGCCGACCGCGCCGCCGAATTGCCGCGCCAGAAACGCGGCGACCGGCGCGGGTGAGGCGGCAGCGGCAGCGATCGGCATATAGCCCTGAAATGCCGCCGAAATGCCCAGGAATATAAGGCCGGCCAGCACCGTGCCGACCATTGTCGCCATCGGCACCACCTGTGTGGCGTTGTCGACCTTGTCGGCGGGCACGGTGGCGGATTCGATCCCCAGAAACGCCCAGAAACACAGGCCCGCTGCCGCTGCGATATTGCCGCCGTTGATCGGCACGGGGGTCTGCGCGATCATCGGCGCGCCCGACAGCCACAGCCACAGCGCCAGCCCGATCACTGCAAACAGCGGTACCGATTTGATCAGCGTGGTCGCCACCGCCCAGTCGCCCGCGCCGCGTACACCGCGAATGTTGATCAGCGTCAGCACCCACACACAGCCCACCGCCATCACCGCGGGCAGGCCGGGCACCCGTCCGATCGCAGGAATCACCCCCGACAGCGCGCTGACCACCGCAACCGCCAGCGCACCATTGCCTGCCCACAGCAGAACCCAATAACTCCACGCAGTGATGAACCCGGCAAATGGCCCGAACGCTGCCTGGACATAGCCGTAAGGGCCGCCCGCCATCGGTGTCTTGGCGCCCAGCCGGGCAAACACCAGCGCCATCGCCAGCGCAGCTGCGCTGGTAATGACCCACCCGATCAACTGGTTTGCGCCCAACGGTGCCAGCGTTGCCGGCAGCAGATAGACGCCCGATCCGATCAGATTGCCCAGCACCAGCGCCAGCGCCATCCACGGCCCCAGCCCGCGCGGCCTATCCGGTACCTGCGTCAATGGCGTCACTCCCCCACAAAGCGGTCAGATTAGCACCGGTTTGGCGGGCGTCACGCGGTTAGTTGGCTTTGCGCGCAGTCCACACGGTGATGTAATCGATCGATCCGCGACATTCGCCCATGACATTCTGATCGATCAGGCGAAACCGTGTGCCGTCCCAGGCATAGGTTTGCGAAACGCCGCAATCGCCGATGCCGCGGCCTTTTTCATAGCTCGACAAAGTGCGGGTCTTGGCATCCCAGCCGCCATTGGTCAGGTCGGGATCATTGCCTTCACCCATGCCGGGATATGTGTCGAACCTGGCGATATGCGGCGGCCCTGCTTCATCGAGCACATAAACGCTGGTGAACAGGTTGTAGGCACCATTGCCGCAAGGGTGATCGATCAGCACCAGGCTGTGCGTTGCATCCAGCCGATGCGCCTCGGGCCGGACCGGCCCGCCATACTCACACCGCGCGTTGTCATCGCCGATCAGGCGGGCGGCCTGCGCCACGGTGATCGTACGCGGTGGCTTTGCCGAGGGCGGCGGCGTCATGATCAGCGGCGCAGGCGGGGGCGGGGGCACCGCGCTGTCAGGTTTGGGTCCGGTGGCCTTGAGCGCGCCGATCGTGCCCATGCGTCTTTGCTGGTCGTCGATATACAGCAGCGCTGCGGCAAGCCCGGACAACGAGGTATCGCTGACGTGCGCACCGTCGGCCTTGTACAGCGCGGCACGTCGGCCATTGGCAAACGCGTTCAAAAGCGTCCGTGACAGGGCAATTTGTGCCCCATCATTGGCCTGCGCCGTAAAATGCGTTGCGGCCACGCCATCGATGCGCAGTTCAAACCGCGTGCCGGGGGCCGATTTGTCGGGCAGCGGGATGTCGAGCATGGCGGGGGCATTGGGTGCGCCATCGCGGTTGATCACCAGCATCAGTGCGCCGTCTTCGCCGATGTCGGCGCCATCGGACATCAACGCATTGGCCTGGCAGCTGCGCACGTTGTCGCAGCCGACGATCCAGTCCTTGAAGGTGTGCAACGCCCCGGGCTGCGGGGTGGCGACAACGGCCGCCAGGGCAAGCAGGATCATGGGCGGCGTTCCTTATTCCCAGCTGCGGTTGCGCAGCGCCTCGCTCAGCATTTTTCTGCGTGCAAATTTACCGGCGAGGTGGCGGTAGAAAAACCACGGCATCATGCGCGCCGGCAACAGGCCATAGGCAATCTTTTCCCACGCATTCCAGCTGACTGCGGTGGAATTGGTGCGGCGGGTGGACGGGAAACAATAGTGCCGCGCGTCATAGACCGAAGGGCCCTTGTCCATCATGCGCACCATGATCTCGTGATCTTCAAGCACGTAAGGCCAGATCGCGCTGTCAAACGCGCCCGCGGCGCGAAACGGATCCAGCCGCCACGATTGCGCATACGTCCCGGCATGGCATTTTTTGGGCAACACCCGGCTGGCGAACAGCACGCGCTGCAGCCGCTTGCGCCCCAGGGCGTGGTCGGGGGTTGCATAAAGGTCGATTGCCATCACGCTGGTTGCGGCGGGATTGGCATCGAACAGCGCCAGGCACTGCGACACATAATGCGGCGGATACATCGTGTCGGCGTTCAGAAATCCGATGAATTCGCCCTGTGCCAGCGCAATGCCGCGCATCAGCGCGGGGACGACGCCGGGCGTGTCTTCTTCGACATGGGCGAAATCGATGTCGCTTGCCGCCAGAAAGGCTTCGACCAGCGCAGGCGAGGCGTCGGTCGACCGGTTGTTGACAATGATCAGCCGGAAATCGCGCGTGTCTTGCGCCGCGATCGCCTCAAGCGTGGGCGTGATAAAGTCCTGCTCGTTGTAATAGGGCAGGACCAGCGCAATGCGCTTTGGCGATAACGACACGAGGTTCCTTCGACTTACGGCTTGTCCAGCACGTAGCCGAGCGAGCGTACCGTGCGCAAGGGATAGCCTGCGCCTGCATCGCGCAGCGCGCGCCGCAGCCGGCTGACCCAGGCATCGACCGTGCGCTCGTCTATCGGCTGGCCCTGTTTGCCCAGCGCCGCGATCAGTTGCGCGCGTGAAAAAACCTGTCCGGGCTGTTCCATGAGATAGCGCAACAAACGCAGTTCGTTGGGCATCAGCGCCAGGCAGACCTCTTTCCACCGCGCCTGCAGCGCCGACAGGTCCAGGCTCAGATCGCCCAGCCGCAGCGTGCGCGTCGGCACGTCGCTGTCGCCCAGTTGCACCGACAGCACGCGGTCGAGGACGGTCGACCGGTCGATCGGCCCGATCAGGTAATCATCGGCCCCGGCACGCAGCGCGCGACGCTTGGCCTCAGCCTCGTCATCTTCCAGCACCATGGTCACATGCGCGGCCTCGGTCTGGGGATTGTGGCGCAGACGCCGGCACAGTTCCAGGCCCGACAGATCGGGCAGCACCCAGTCCACAAAGGCCCAAGGCTTGCCATCGAGCAGCGGCAGCGGCGCATCGCCCTGCCACTTGTGAAACACCACGCGCAGATCGCCGTGCGAAAAACTGTCGTTGCCGCCGTTCAAAGGGCCGGTCACCAGGATGTCAATCTGCCGCATCGGGTCCTGTCTTGTAGTTGCGCAAAAACTGCGATGTGCCGCAGGTCTTCCATGTCGCGGAAATATGACCGGTGCATGACGATCAATGCAGCCTTGCAATGTTGGGCCACTGCGGCTTTGTTTGCACCAAAGGGCGACAACCGGAATGGCTGCGTCGGTGGGGAAGGGGATGCGATGCACGGGGCGGTTTTCGGTGAATTTCTGGGAACGACGGTTTTGCTGCTGTTCGGCAACGGGGTCGTGGCCAATTGTGTGCTCGATCGATCGAAGGGCAAGGACGGCGGATGGATGGTGATCGCCACCGCCTGGGGCTTTGCCGTGTTCTGCGGCATTGTCACCAGCCTGGCGGTGGGGGGCGTTGCACACCTCAACCCGGCGGTGACGCTGGCCAGTGCGATCGTGTCTGGCGATTACACCCATGTCATGCCCTATATCGCAGCCCAGCTGGCAGGCGCGCTGGTGTCGGCCGTGCTGGTCTGGCTGGCCTATCTGCCGCACTGGGCAGGCAGCGATCCTGACAGCAAGCTGGCGGTGTTCTGCACGCAGCCGGCAATCCGCGCGCCCGCGGCCAATTTCACCAGCGAAGTGATCGGCACCGTGGTGCTGGTTGTTGTCGGCATGGGCCTTGCGTCAAGGGGTTTTGCCGCGGCCGGCCTGGCGCCGGGCATGGGCCCGTTTTTCTGGGGCATTCTGGTCTGGGCGATCGGCCTGTCGCTGGGCGGACAGACCGGGTATGCGATCAACCCGGCGCGTGATCTGGGCCCGCGCATCGCGCATGCGATCCTGCCGATCCCGGGCAAGCGCGATAGCGACTGGGGTTACGCCTGGGTTCCGGTGGTTGCCCCGATGGTCGGCGCGGCGCTGGGGGCGGCGATCGTGCTGGCAACCGGGATCGCCTGACGCGGCGCGTGCAATCGGGCGCAATAAAAAAGGGGCGGTCATCTGGCGACCGCCCCTTTTCTTAATTGGTGATGTGTCCGACGGTTCAGCCGACGTGTTCGGCCAGAACGGTCAGGCCCCGGGCGCTGACTTCGGCAAAGCCGCCCTTGACGGTGAATTCTTCCGGAGCGCCGCCGGGCGTACGCCACACGCGGATCACGCCGTCCTTTACCGTTGTCGTGAACGGCGCGTGGCCTTCCAGCACGCCGAATTCGCCTTCGGTGCCGGGCACCACGACCTGGTAGACGTTTTCCGACAGGACCAGCCGGGCAGGGGTGACGAGTTCAAACAGCAGCGACATGGTCAATTCCCGGGTGTGCCCGCCCCCGTGACAGGGGCGGTGCAGGTCTTATCAGGCTTCGGCAGCCAGCTTCTTGGCCTTTTCGACCGCTTCCTCGATGCCGCCCACCATGTAGAACGCGGCTTCGGGAAGGTGATCGTATTCGCCGTCGACCACCGCTTTGAACGATTTGACAGTGTCTTCCAACTGGACGAACTTGCCGGGAATGCCGGTGAACACTTCGGCCACGTGGAACGGCTGCGACAGGAAACGCTGGATCTTGCGCGCGCGGAACACGGTCGTCTTGTCCTCTTCGGACAGTTCGTCCATCCCCAGGATGGCGATGATGTCCTGCAGCGACTTGTACTTCTGCAAGGTTTCCTGAACGCGGCGCGCCGTCGCGTAATGTTCGTCACCGACGATGCGCGGTTCGAGCACGCGGCTGGTCGAATCGAGCGGATCGACCGCAGGATAGATCCCCAGTTCCGAGATCGCGCGGTTCAGCGTGGTGGTTGCGTCAAGGTGCGCGAACGATGCAGCCGGTGCAGGGTCGGTCAAATCGTCGGCCGGCACGTAGATTGCCTGGACCGAGGTGATCGAACCCTTGGTGGTCGAGGTGATGCGTTCCTGCAGCTGGCCCATGTCGGTGGCCAGCGTCGGCTGATAGCCCACCGCCGAAGGAATACGGCCAAGCAGCGCCGACACTTCCGAACCCGCCTGGGTAAAGCGGAAGATGTTGTCGACGAAGAACAGCACGTCCTGGCCTTCGACGTCGCGGAAATATTCCGCCATGGTCAGGCCCGACAGCGCCACGCGTGCACGCGCGCCCGGCGGTTCGTTCATCTGGCCGAACACCAGCGCCACTTTCGACCCTTCGGAGGTGGCATGGCCGTCGGCGTCCTTGGCGATGACGCCAGCGTCGAGGAATTCGTGGTACAGGTCGTTGCCTTCGCGGGTGCGTTCACCCACGCCGGCAAACACCGAAACCCCGCCATGGCCTTTGGCGATGTTGTTGATCAGTTCCTGGATCAGCACGGTCTTGCCCACGCCGGCGCCGCCGAACAGGCCGATCTTGCCGCCGCGCGCATATGGCGCCAGCAGGTCGATGACCTTGATCCCGGTGACCAGGATCGCCGATTCGGTCGACTGGTCGATGAAATCGGGGGCCTTGGCATGGATCGGCGCAAACATGTCCGAACCGACCGGACCCATTTCGTCGATCGGTTCGCCGATCACGTTCAGGATGCGGCCCAGCGTCTTGGGGCCAACGGGCACGGTGATCTGCGCACCGGTGCTGGTAACCGTCTGGCCACGGGTCAGGCCGTCGGTCGAATCCATCGCGATCGTGCGCACGGTGCCTTCGCCCAGATGCTGTGCCACTTCGAGCACAAGGCGGTTGCCGTTGTTGTCGGTTTCAAGCGCGGTCAGGATCGCGGGCAGTTCGCCGTCAAATGCCACGTCAACGACGGCGCCGATGACCTGGGCAATTTTGCCGGTAGAGGAGAGCACGGTGGCCATGGATGTTTCCTTGGTTTCTTGTCAGGTTTACAGCGCTTCCGCGCCAGCATGTTTCTGTTTTTGCTACAGCGCTTCCGCGCCAGGATTTCGTGTTTTTGCTACAGCGCTTCCGCGCCAGCAATAATTTCGATCAACTCGGTCGTGATCGCGGCCTGGCGGCTGCGGTTGTACTGGATGGTCAGCTTCTTGATCAGTTCGCCGGCGTTGCGCGTGGCGTTGTCCATCGCGGTCATCGAGGCGCCCTGTTCGCTCGCCACGTTTTCCAGCAGCGCGCCAAAGATCTGGTTGCGCAGATACCGCGGCAGAAGCTCGGCCAGGATGGTTTCCTCATCGGGTTCGTATTCGACCACGGCGCCATCGGTTACCGCGACGGTGGGGGTGGGCACGGGCACGATCTGCTGTTCGGTCGGTTCCTGCACCAGCGCGCTTTTGAACTTGCCGTAGAACAGGTGCGCCACATCGAACTTGCCCGCGTCATACAACGCCAGCACTTCGGCGGCGATGGCTTCGGCCTCGGCATAGCCGGGTTCGCGCACGCCGGTGGTGTCGAACGTGTCGAGGATCGCCTTGGGAAAATCGCGGCGCAGCGGCGCGCGACCCTTGCGGCCGACCAGATAGAACAGCACCGTCTTGCCCTCGGCGGCAAGATCGCGCGCCTTCAGCTTGGCGGCCTTGACGATATTGGCGTTGAACGCGCCGCACAGCCCGCGATCGGAATTGGCGACCACCAGCAGATGCACCTGGTCGCGGCCGGTGCCGGCCAGCAGGCGGGGCGATGCCTCGCTCAGCGTGACACGGCTGGCCAGGCTTCCGACGACACTGGCCAGGCGCAGTGCATAGGGGCGCGCGGCTTCGGCCGCGGCCTGTGCCTTGCGCAGCTTGGCTGCGGCGACCATCTGCTTGGCCTTGGTGATCTTCTGGGTCGATTTGACCGAGTTGATCCGACCTTTAAGTTCCTTGAGCGAGGCCACTCGTCGGCTCCCTTGTCACCGTCGCGGTTCCCGCAAAGGAACCCGGCGGCATGAATTGCATGCCGTTGCCGGCCCCTTGGCGGGACCGGCACCAGCGATCAGGCAAACTGCTTGGCGAACGTGTCGAGCGCGGCCTTGACCTTGGCCTTGACCGCGTCGCCCAGATCCTTGGTGTTGCGGATCTCGGCCAGCACATCTTCGTGATTGGCATGCAGAAAGCTCAGCAGTTCGGCTTCGTACTCGGTTACGTCCTTGACCGGGATCGTATCGAGATAGCCGTTGGTGCCGGCAAAGATCACCACGGTCTGTTCTTCGAACGACAGCGGCGAAAACTGCGGCTGCTTGAGCAGCTCGGTCAGACGCGAACCACGGTTGAGCAGCTTTTGCGTCGATGCGTCGAGATCCGAGCCAAACTGCGCAAAGGCCGCCATTTCGCGGTACTGCGCCAGTTCCAGCTTGATCGAGCCCGACACCTTCTTCATCGCCTTGGTCTGCGCGGCCGAGCCGACGCGGCTGACCGACAGGCCGACGTTGATCGCCGGGCGGATGCCCTGGAAAAACAGGCCGGTTTCAAGGAAGATCTGGCCGTCGGTGATCGAGATCACGTTGGTCGGAATATAGGCCGACACGTCGCCCGCCTGGGTTTCGATGATCGGCAGCGCGGTCAGCGAACCGGCGCCGTTGTCATCGTTCATCTTGGCCGCGCGTTCCAGCAGACGGCTGTGCAGATAGAATACGTCGCCCGGATAGGCTTCGCGGCCCGGAGGACGACGCAGCAGCAGCGACATCTGGCGATAGGCGACCGCCTGCTTGGACAGATCGTCATACACGATCACCGCATGCATGCCGTTGTCGCGGAAGAATTCGCCCATGGTGCAGCCGGTGTAGGGCGCCAGATACTGCAGCGGGGCCGGTTCCGACGCGGTTGCGGCAACCACGATGGTGTATTCCAGCGCGCCCGATTCTTCGAGCTGGCGCACGATCTGCGCCACGGTCGAACGCTTTTGCCCGATCGCGACATAGATGCAGTACAGCTTTTTCGATTCATCATCGCCGGCGTTGGCCGACTTCTGGTTGATGAATGTGTCGATCGCCACGGCGGTCTTGCCGGTCTGGCGATCGCCGATGATCAGTTCGCGCTGGCCACGGCCGATCGGCACCAGGGCGTCGATCGCCTTGAGCCCGGTCTGCACCGGTTCGTGCACCGACTTGCGCGGGATGATCCCCGGCGCCTTGATTTCGACGCGGCGACGCTCGGTGGATTCGATCGGGCCCTTGCCATCGATCGGGTTGCCCAGCGCATCGACAACGCGGCCCAGCAGGCCCTTGCCGATGGGCACGTCGACGATCGTGCCGGTGCGGCGAACGATGTCGCCTTCCTTGATTTCGGTGTCGGTGCCGAAAATCACGACGCCGACATTGTCGGCTTCGAGGTTGAGGGCCATGCCCTTGATGCCATTGGCGAATTCGACCATTTCACCCGCCTGGACCTGGTCCAGGCCGTGAATGCGGGCGATGCCGTCGCCGACCGACAGCACACTGCCGACTTCCGAGACTTGCGCCTCGGTGCCGAAGCTGGCGATCTGGTCCTTGATGACCCGGGAGATTTCAGCAGCGCGGATTTCCATGTTCTGCCTTTCTGACAGGAGACTTTGGCGGGCCGATCAGGCCTTCACAGCCTGGGCAAGCGAATTGAGACGGGTGCGGATCGAACCATCGATCATCTGGCTGCCGATCTGGACAACCAGGCCGCCAAGCAGGGCGGGATCGATGTGGGTGCGAAGGGTAACGGCGCGGCCTTCACGCTGCGCCAGGCGGGCCGACAGCGCGGCAAGCTGGCTGTCGCCAAGCGGGTGCGCGGTGGTGACATCGGCGGTGATTTCGCCGCGCGCATCGGCGGCAATCGCGGCAAAGGCACGGATCACATCGGCCAGGCTGTTCAGCCGGCGGTTTTCGGCGAGCACGCCCAGGAAATTTGCCGTCAGCGGATCGAGCGACAGCACGTCACCCACCGCCTTGATCGCGCGGGTTGCCGCATCGCGCGACACTTTGGGGTCATGCAACAGCTGCGCAAGGTCAGCCGATTCGCCGATCGCAGCCGACACGCGGTCAAGATCGCCCTCGATGGTCGCGACCGCGCCGCGTTCGTCAGCCAGGGCATACAATGCCGAGGCGTAACGCCCTGCCAAGCTGGCCGTAATCCCGCCGGAAATCCCCACGCGCCTGTGTCCCCTTCATCGGATGAGCCGTGCGAGCCGCTTCGCCGCCGCAAATGCGGCTGCTTTGGTTCGCAGTCGGGGCGCGCCTAGCAACCTCGGGGGGTTATGACAAGATAGCAGATTGCAAGGCTTGGCAACGAGACCGGCGCAATCGCGTCGGCAGCGTGCAGACGTATGCATTTTTGTGCCTTGGCCAGGGCATGTCAGCGCGCGGGCTGACAGGTGTAGCGCATGCGTTCGTTGGGCTCGACCGGCAGCAACGCCTTGATCGCCGCCTGCGCCGCACCCAGCTGGCGCGCCAGATCGGGGTTGGCGCCGCACGTCGGGTAGGAAATCTTGCTCCGTTCGGCACGCGCGCGGTTCATGTCGTCGATACCCATCAGGAACCGTTCGACGGTATAGCTGTGCGTATCGGGATCGTAATGCGTGACCGCGATCGTGTCCTCACCATTGGGCACGAGAATCCGCGACCAGCCGTCCTGCGCCAGGCCATACTGGGTCTTGCCATTGACACAGCCACCCGGCGTCCATTGCAGCGGCACATCGTTGATATCCGACACGGTGACGCGGCTGCGCTGCGGATCGAGCACGCAGATCAGCTTGACCGGTGCGGCGGCCGACAATGCGCCGGCATTGCCGCCGGTGCTGGCATCGTCTGCGGGAATGCCGCTGGCCTGCGCCTCGGCCATGCGATCCTTGGCGCGGTCTTCGATGGCGCCAAGCGATGGGCGCAAAATCCACGCAAACCCGGCGCCGATCACCAGCAGCGCGACCACGGCCATGCCGATGCGCATCGCGGGCACTTTGCCGCGCTGCCATTGCAGAAAGGTGAACGTGGCCGCGCCGATGGCGATGACCAGCAGCAGCGCGGTCGCGGCCAGGCCATTGTCGCGTTCGGCCAGAACATCGAGCTCGGCATCGTGGCGCGCCTTGTCAAGCGCGCGTTCCTTGGCCGCGCCGCGGGCGGCGGTCTGCGCTGCCTCGCGCGCCTTGTCATCGGCGGCGCGGGTGGCATCGGCGCGATCGAGATCGGCGATCGAGGTGCAGGGCAGGCTGGCCAGATGCGGCACGACATGCGCATCTTTCAGAAACGGCTGCAATTCGCGCATCGAGATCGCGAAGAAGAACGATGAATCGGTGCCGTTGTGGCTGATCGTGCCAAAGCTGTTGATGCCCAGAACCCGCCCGCAGGTGTCCATCAGCGGTCCGCCCGAATTGCCCGCGCCGAGTTGCGCGGTGTGCAGGATCGTATCGAACTGGCGCGCCGACCGCCCGGCCGAAACCTGGCCATAAGTCTTTACCGTGTCCTGCGGGGTGACCATGTCGCCCACATTCAGCCCCTGCGCCGCATCGACATTGCCGGGATACCCCACCGCGGCGACCTGCATGCCATCGGGCACCGCACCCGGAAACAACGTCAGCGGCGGCAGCGTGGCATGATTGCCCAGTTGCAACAGCGCCAGATCGTTGGCCTGCGAATAGGCGACGATATGCGCGGGATAGCTGTCGCGGCCCTGGCTGGGGATGACCCCGATCACCACATTGCCATCGTTGTGCGCGTCTTCGACCACGTGGGCATTGGTCACGATCAGATCGGGTGCCACCGCAAAGCCCGAACCATGGCCCAGCATGCTGACCCCGGTCCAGCCGTTGCGCACCAGCACCACGCGCACGACGCCGCGGCTGGCGGCGGCAATGTCGGCCGGATCGGCCAGCGCGGGCCGGATCAGCCCCGGCAAGGCCAGCACGCAAAACAGCAACACAAGGAAGGGGCGGCAGACAGGATGACGAAACAGCATGATCGCGTACTTGCCCGGCTTGTGATTTGATCGCAAGGCGCGGGATGCATTGTCCTGGTTATCGGCACAAAAGGGCGTCGATGATCAACCACACGAAGGATCCGGCAATGGCAGGGACGCCCATCACGCCCGGTGATGATACGGCATGGAACGCGGTGCTGACGCGCGACCGCAGCTTTGACGGGCGCTTTGTCACAGGCGTTCTATCCACCGGAATCTATTGCCGGCCATCGTGCGCCGCGCGCCATCCGCGGCGCGACAACGTGCGTTTTTTTGCCGACGGCATGGCTGCGCGCGCGGCCGGGCTGCGCGCCTGCCTGCGCTGCAGGCCCGACGATCTGGCCCGCGATGAAACCGCCATATTGGAGGCGATTGCGTTGATCCGCGATGCGCAAGGCCTGCCTGCGCTGGCCGATCTTGCGGCCGCAACCGGGTATAGCGCGGCCCATTTTCAGCGTCTGTTCGTCCGCCACACCGGGCTTTCGCCGGCCGCCTATGCGCGTGCCCTGCGCGCCGAACGGATGGCTGAAACGCTGAGCGGGGCAAACAGCGTGACCGAGGCCATTTATGATGCCGGTTTTTCGGGGCCGTCGCGGTTTTATGCCGATGCCGACCGTCTGGGCATGGCGCCTTCGGCGTGGATCGATGGCGGGCGTGGAGCGGTGATTCGCTGGGCGGTGGTGCCGACCTCACTCGGTCCGATGCTGGTTGCAGCGACCGACAAGGGGGTGTGCCGGCTGTCGTTTGCCGAAGACGGCGCGGCGCTGGCCGCGCGGTTTCCAAATGCCGTGCTGGTCGAAGGCGGCGGCGAATTTGCAGATCTGCTGGGGCAGGTCATCGCCGCAGTCGAAACCCCCGGGACCAGCGATCATATTCCGATCGATGTGCGCGGCACTGCGTTTCAAGAGGCGGTGTGGCGCGGGCTGCGCGCGATCCCTGCGGGTGAAACGCGCAGCTATGGCGATATCGCCGCCGCCATCGGCCACCCCGGCGCGGTGCGCGCAGCGGGCAGCGCCAATGGCGCAAACCCTGTCGCGGTGCTGATCCCGTGCCACCGGGTCATCCGCAGCGACGGCAGCCTGGGCGGGTATGCCTATGGGCCCGCCATAAAACGCGAACTGCTGGCGCGCGAAGGGCACGGGGCATGACCGGGCGGCCAGCGGCGCCGGCGATGCAGGCCGGAACCTGGGTCCTGTTGCTGATCCTGGCGGTGCTTTGGGGCAGTTCGTTCCTGTTTTTCAAGATCCTGGTGGCGGTGCTGCCGCCGCTGACCGTGGTGCTGGCGCGGGTGGGCATTGCCGCGCTGCTGCTCAATCTATGGATCGTGTTGCGCGGGGGAACCATGCCGACCGGTTGGCGCGTGTGGCGACAGTTCATCTGCATGGGGGTGCTGAACAATGTCATTCCGTTCACGCTGTTCGTCTATGCCGAGCAGGCGATTTCAAGCGGTCTTGCCGCCATTCTCAATGCGACGACACCGCTGTTCACCGTGCTGGTGGCGAATGGCCTGACGCGCGATGAAAAATTGACGCAGGCGCGGTTCGCAGGCGTCGTCGCGGGGTTTTGCGGGGTGGCGGTGCTGATCGGACCACAGGCGCTGACAGGCATCGGGCAGACATCGCTGGTCAACCAGCTGGCCTGCCTGGCCGCGGCACTCAGCTATGCGCTGGCGGCGATCTATGGGCGGCGGTTTCGCGGCATTGAACCGATCAAGGTGGCCACGGGGCAGGTTTCGGGCAGCACGATCGTGCTGATCCCGCTGGTGGCGATGATCGATCGACCGTGGCAGCTGGGCTTGCCCGGCGCCGGGACCTGGGCGGCGATGATCGCGATCGCGCTGCTGTGCACCGCCTTTGCCTATATCCTGTTCTTCCGCATTCTGGCGCAGGCCGGTGCCGGCAATGTGGCGCTGGTCACGCTGGTGTTGCCGTTTGCCGCGATGGTGCTGGGGGCCGTGTTCCTGGGTGAAGCGGTGCCGTCGCGCGCGATCGGCGGCCTGGCGTTGATCGGGCTGGGTTTTGCGTTGATCGACGGACGCGCGACACGCATGGTGGGGCAATGGTTCAAGCCCCGGGCCAGTGCAGGCTAGCCTGGCATCGCACCGCCCCCGCGTGTGCGGACGCAAGCGAACAGGAGATATTACGATGGTCAGAAAGACCCTGATTGCAGCAACTGCGCTGCTGTGTGCCGCAGCCCCCGCCACAGGCTTTGCCAAAGGCTGCGTGCGCGGAGCGGTCGTCGGTGCGGTGGCCGGTCACTATGTCGGCAAGGGCCATGCGCTGGCAGGCGCCGCCGCCGGCTGTATCGTTGCGCGCCACCATTACGCCGAAAAGGCCCGCGAACAGCGCGCCGCGCGTCCGCATCACTGATAAGCCCGCAAGATCTGCAAGGGGCGCTTTCGCGATCCTGTTTGACAGGATTTCCCGACTTTATGTCAGGGCTGCTTGACACGAATCGGCGTGTCAGGTATGCCTGACTAAATGGAAGGTCTTTCGTTCGCGAGAGGAGAAGGTCGGTCATGACTGACAGCTATTTCATAACGCTTTTCGCAGGAATTTCGGCAGCCATCGGCGCAGGCGGCGTCCTGATGGGCGCCGTATCGCAGGACGATCAGCGCCGCCTGCGCCTTCACCGGATCGGCACCTGCGGCCTGACGCTTTGCGGCGCGGTGCTGATGTTGGGTGCGATCGTCGGTTGGCAGGGGACCGATGCGATGGTTTGGGGGCTGTTGCTGATCGTGTTTGGCACGGGCACGCAACCGGCGCCTTTGCCCAAGGCACAGCCGGCCGCGCGGGCAACACCTGCTCCATAATCTGATGCACAACCGGTTGCGTGTGCTGCGCGCAGAGCGCGAATGGAGCCAGGCCGACCTGGGCGAGCGGCTTGGCGTGTCGCGCCAGGCGATCAACGCCATCGAAACCGGCAAACATATTCCCAGCTTGCCGCTGGTGTTCCGGATTTCCGACCTTTTCGAACAACCGATCGAGGCGATCTTTCGCCCTGACGATCGGCCTTATCCCGGCAGCGGGAAATTCTGAGGCAGCGCCAGACAAGACCACCAATCCGACAGCATGCACCAAGCGTTACCGGGCAGGAGACAGCATGATGCAAGACGGGCACAGCGAAGATGGGGCGCGGCGGATGCGGACCGTCGCGATCATGGCCGTGGCGGGCCTGGGTGCCGGCTTTCCCGCCGGATGGATCATCGGCCGACTGTTGAAGATGCACAAGGTGCACGCTTTGCCCTGGTCAGACGAAGCTGCGCTGACCATTGCCGTCACGTTCCTGGTGTGTGGCCTGGTCATCCTGGGGCTTTCACTGGGCCAGCGCGGGCGGGCGATCCTGGCCAATCCCGGTGCGCCCGATTTCGCCGCCATCATCAGGCCGGCCCAGGTGATGTTCTTTCGCTTGCAGGCGGGCGTGCTGATCCTGGCAGGGGGAATGCTTGCGCTGCCGGTGCTGGTGGCGCTGATCGACGACGGAGCACCGGCTGCCGACGGCACGCCGCTGATGGCCGCTGTGCTGGCCGGCTTTGCGCTGCAGACCTGGCTCAACGTGATGATCTGGCGACGCGCCGATGAAGTGTTTCGCCGGGTGATCGCCGAATCCGGCGCGGCCAGTTTCTGGCTGCTGCAGGGGGCTTTTTTCCTGTGGGCCTGTGGCGTGAAGCTGCAGGTTTTGCCTGAAATTTCGTCATGGGGTGCGGTCAGCATCCTGATGGGGGTCTATCTGATTTTGTCGACCGTGGTGGCATACCGGCGTGGTCTTGGTTGAGGCCAAAGCCCGTTTTCAGACAGGAGATCATGATGGTTTTTGCGATGATCCGGCGTATCGCGCGCGCCGCAACACTGGCGCTGGCACTGGTTCTGGGGCTTGGCCTTGGCGCACAGGTGCAGGCAGAACCGGCGCTGTGGAAAGTGCAGGGGCCAAAGGCCACGATCTATCTGTTCGGCACCGTCCATGTGCTCAAGCCTGACGTGGTCTGGCGCTCGCCCAGGATCGATGCCGCGATCAAGGCAGCCGATGCGCTGTGGCTGGAAATTCCCGATTCCGATGACCAGGCCGCGATGCAGGGTCTGATCATGAAATACGGCGTCGATGCCGCGCATCCGCTGTCAACCAAGATCGATGCCGCGACCCGTGCCCAGTTCAATGCGTTTCTGGCGCCGCTGGGCGTGCCCGCCGCGCAGCTCGACTCCTTGCGGCCATGGGTTGCGGGCATTGCGGTCAGCACTTTGCCGCTGATCAAGGCGGGATACGATCCCAAGAGCGGGGTCGAACACGTGGTAAAGGCGCAGATGCAGGCCGCCGGCAAGCCGGTGCAGGGGTTTGAAACCGCCGAACAGCAGATTCGCTACCTGGCCGATGTGCCGCCCGAGACCGAACTGGAATTCTTCAAGTCATCGCTGTCCGAGGGCGAAAAGGCGCTGCCGATGATCAACGATCTGGTGGCCGCGTGGAATTCAGGTGACGAGGCCAAGCTGGAATCGCTGCTCAACGGCGAAATGCGCGACAAGTATCCCGATCTTTACAAGCGGCTGATTGTCGAGCGCAATCTGCGCTTTGCCGACAAGATTGCCGAATTGTCGCGGGGGCCGGGCGTGCTGTTCGTGGCCGTCGGCGCGGGGCATCTGGTGGGCGCCGACAGCGTTCAGGCCGATCTGGCGAAGCTGGGGATCAAGGCTGAACGGCTCTAGACCGCGTGATCAATCGAGCGTGGCCAGAAAAGCCTCGGCACTGGTCACGTATTCCGCCCGTTTGTCATCGCTCATCCGGCGCCACGTGGCATAAGGTTGCGCCAGACGCGGATTGCGCGACAGGCGTTCGGTGTTGCGATCGAGGAAATGCCAGTACAGCGCGTTGAACGGGCAGGCGTCGGGTCCGGTTTTCAGCTTCACGTTGTACTGGCAGCCTTTGCAGTAATCGCTCATCCGCGAAATATAGGCGCCGCTAGCCGCATAGGGCTTTGACGCCAGGCGTCCGCCATCGGCGTGCAGTGCCATCCCCGCCACATTGGGCAATTCGACCCATTCATAGGCATCGGCATAGACCGCCAGGAACCATGCCGCGACCTGTTGCGGATCCAGCCCGGCAATCAGCGCGAAATTGCCCATGATCATCAACCGCTGGATGTGGTGCGCATAGGCATTGTCGCGCGTGGCGCGCACCGTCTGCGCGATGCAGCGCATCCGGGTTTCCCCGGTCCACCAGAAATCGGGCAGATCGCGCGTTGCATCCAGCGCATTGGCTGTGGCCAGATCGGGCATCATCAGCCAGTACATGCCCCGGATATATTCGCGCCAGCCGATCACCTGCCGCACAAACCCTTCGGCGGCGGCCAAGGGTGCGTCGCCGCGGCGATAGGCGGCCTCAACCTTGCGGCACACCTCGACCGGATCGAGCAACCCCAGGTTAAGCGCGGGCGCAACCAGCGCGTGAAACATCGTGTCATGGTCGGCCAGCATGGCATCCTGCCAGCGCCCGAAATCCGCCAGCCGCGTGGCGATGAAATGATCGAGCAGACGCATGGCGTCGGCACGCGTGACCGGCCAGCCGAACCGCTCAAGGCTGCCGAAATGGTTGCCGAACCGGCTGCGCACCAGCGCAATCACGTCCTGGGTTACCGCATCGGGCGCAAAGTGCAGCGGTGCAGGCGGGGTCAGGCCGGCTTCGGGGCCGGAGCGGTTGTCGGCGTCAAAGTTCCAGCGTCCGCCCTCGGGCTGATCGCCCTGCATCAGCAGGCCGGTCTGGCGCCGCATATCGCGATAGAACCATTCCATGCGCAATTCGCGCCGCCCCTGCGCCCAGGCCATGAAGTCGGGCAAGGCGCAGACGAAGCGGGTGTCGGGCATGACCCGCACCGGAACGCCCAGCACACCGGCCCAGCCATCGAACATCTGGCGCACCCGCCATTCGCCCGGTTCGGTCACCTCCACGCCGCGCGCGCCGTGGCGCTGCACCGCGCGCTGCACTTCGCCGGTGAACGACCCGGTGTTGTCGGGATCGTCAAGCGCGACATAATCGACCTGCCACCCCTGCGCGCGCAGATCTTCGGCAAAATGGCGCATGGCCGACAGGATCAGCGCGATCTTGGCCTGATGGTGGCGCACATAGGTCGTCTCGTCCGCCACTTCCATCATCAGCACGACGGTATCGTTGCGGCTGCGATCGGCCAGGCTGGACAAGGCGGGCGACAATTGATCGCCAAGGACGGGGACAAGGACGGGGCCGGTTTTCATGCTGTTCCATCGCGCCGTGGCGCGCGATGGGCAACCTGTCTTTCGTGCCGTTATTGCCCGGCGTCGATCAGCGCCTGAATGCGGTGCTCGAACGCTTCGCGCGCCGGTTCTTCGGGCCCGGCATCGGCGCGGGCGTAATCGGCGTTGGACGCGATCACCAGATGGCGCCGCGGATCGATGAAGATGCTCTGGCCGAAGATACCGCGCGCCGCAAACGTACCATCGGCAAAGGTCCACCATTGGAAACCGTAGCCGTGGCCAGGCTCACCGATATTTTGCTGCCTGGCGGTGGCTTGCGCAAACCAGTCGGCCGGAACGATTGCCTGGCCATTGGCGACACCCTTGTTCAGCACCAGCAGGCCCATGCGCGCAAAATCGCGCGTGCGCGCCTGCAGGCAGCACCCGGCAATTTCGTGCCCGGTCTTGTCGAGCAGCCAGGTTGCTTCGCCTTCCATCCCGGCGGGCTGCCAGATCTTTTCCGACAGGTATTGCGCCAGCGGCTTGTGCACGGCCGACGATACCAGCACACCGATCAGATTGGTTTCGCCGGTGCTGTAATGCCACACCGTGCCGGCCGGGTGCGCGCGCGGCAGCTTGCGCATATAGCTGACCGTGGCATCGACCCCGGGATCGGGCTGCGCCGGGTTGAACCGCGAAACGTCGGAATTGGGGTCTTCGTAATCCTCGTTCCAGCGCACGCCTGACGTCATCGTCAGAAGCTGGCGGATCGACACATCGTCATAGGCCGAACCGCGCAGATCGGGGATATACCGGCTGACTTTGTCGTTCAGGCTGTGGATCGCGCCATCGGCAATCGCCGCGCCGACCAGCGTCGAGGTGAATGATTTGGCCACCGAAAAGCTGGTCCAGCGACCGGTGGGGCCAAAGCCCAGGCCATAACGTTCCAGCCGGACTTTGCCGTCCTGCACGATCACCAGCCCGGCGGCATGCTGCTGTTCCATGAACTGGTCGATGCCTGGTACCACCAGCGGCTTGCCCGCGGGCAACGGCAGCGGATGGGTCGAGGCGGGTATCCTTGCCGCCCGCGCCAGCACCGGCAGGCGGTCCATCGCGCGGAATGCGGCGTCGCGCGTCGGGCGCGACCAGGCCAGCACATCGGCATTGGTGGGCAGATGCGCAAGCAGTCCGCGCGTTTCGGCATCCTGGCTGGCATACCAGCCCGCACCTGCCAGCACCACTGCCAAGGGCAGGCCCAGGACCCATGGTCTGCGCTTCACGCCGTTTGCCCCCATTGCGACCCATGGCCGGATATTATTGATCGAACAGCTTCTTGCGCAAGTAGGTCATGGTCAGCGCGGTCACTTTGGCCGATTGCTTGATATCGGCGCCCGAGCCGTGCCCGCCTTCGGTGTTTTCATAGAAGTAAAACGGCAGGTGGTATTCCTCCATCCGTGCGGCGAATTTGCGCGCATGCTGGGGCCCAACCCGGTCATCCTTGGTCGTGGTGAAAATGAACGGCTCGGGATAAACGGTATCCGGCTTGAGCGCCTGATAGGGCGATGTCTTCTGCCAGAACGCCATGACCGCAGGGTCTGCATTCACATCGCCATATTCGCCCTGCCACGAGGCACCGGCTGCAATCTTGGCAATGCGGATCATGTCGAGCAGCGGGACCTGGATCACCACCGCGTTCCACAATTCGGGGTGCTGGGTGAATTGCACCCCCATCAGCAGCCCGCCGTTTGATCCGCCCTCGATCCCCAGCCGGCGCGCAGAGGTGATCTTGCGCGCGATCAGATCGCGCGCCACGCTGGCGAAATCGTCGTAGATGATCTGGCGTTTGGCCCCAAGGCCCGCATCGTGCCATTTGGGGCCGAATTCACCGCCGCCGCGGATGTTGGCCAGCACATAGGCACCGCCCTGTTCCAGCCACAGCTTGCCGATCGCGGCCGAATAACCCGGGGTTTCGCTGACCCCGAAACCGCCATAGGCATAAAGCAGCGTCGGCGTGGTCCCGTCGTAGGCGATGTCTTTGCGATGGACCACAAAATAGGGGACGCGGGTGCCATCGCTCGACACCGCCGACAATTGTTCCACCACATCGCGCGAAGCGTCGAACTTGGCCGGCAGCGCCTTGATTGCCTCGGCGCGGGCCTGCCCGGCATCAAGCAGCATAAGCGTCGACGGCGTCAAAAATCCCGAGGCCGTGGCAAATGCCTGATCCGAGGTCAGGCTGGTCGATCCCAGCGCAATGTTCAGATCCGGCGCCAGCGGCAGCCGGGTGCGGGTCCAGCGGCCTTCGCCAGCCGGGGCATAACTCCAGGCGACGCTGCGCACATTGTCGAGCGTGTTGACCAGCAGGCGATCGCGTGTTGCGGCAAGGCCGTCCAACGCCTCGGTCGGTCCCGGGGCCCAGATCAGCACGGGGGCTTTGACATCGCCGGTGGCAACGCGCGCCAGCGGCAATGACACCAGCGCCCCGGCACCATAGGCTGGCCCGGCAGCAGGCCAGGCTTCGTCCAGCTGCACCACCACGTTGCCGGAAACCAGCGCGGAAATTGTGGATTTCAGCGGCAGCGCCAGCCGTTTTGGCCCGGTCGGCGCAATCACCCAGGTTTCCTGGTGAAACGTGTCGAGCGGGCGTTCGACCAGTTCCAGCCGGTGGCCCTGGCCATCGACCGCAACCACCGGGCTGACGCCGTAACCGCCGTCATCCTTGGTGCCGCGATAGACTTCAACCGCCTGCGCCAGCGCCTGCCCGCGCGCCAGCCGCTTGACGATATAGGGGTATCCCGACGATGTCAGATCGCCCGCAGACCATTCGGTGGCGATCAGCAGGTGATCGGCGTCTTCCCAGGCCACGCGATGCTTGCCACGCGGCAAATGAAACCCGTTCGCCACAAATTGTCCGGTCGACAGGTCGAATTCGCGCAATTCCTCGGCATCTTCGCCGCCGTCGGAAAGCCCCACCAGGCACAGCCGCTGATCGGGCTCCAGGCAGTTCAATCCGCGATAGACCCAGGATTTGCCTTCCGTTTTGCCCAGCGCGTCGAAATCCAGCACCGTTGTCCAGTGCGGGTCGGCCAGGCGATAATCGTCAAGCGTGGTCTTGCGCAGCACGCCGCGCAGATGCTGCGCATCGGTCCAGAAATTGTAGATCTGGCCATTCAGCTGCTGCGGCGCGGGGATGCGGTCCTTGGCGCCGGCCAGCGCGAGCGCCTGCGCATAGATCGCGGCATAGCGCGGATCGGCAGTCAACGCGGCCTCGGTGGTGGCGTTGTGCGCAGCGACCCAGGCGGTGGCGCGTGGGGACGCAACGTCTTCCAGCCAAAGGTACGGATCGGCAGGGGTGGATTGCGCCAATGCGAGGGCCGGCGCGCTTGCCGCCAAAATCGCGGCGAAACCTGAAATTTTCATTGCACCCCCGTAAGGTAAGGAGGGTTTCAGCGTAACCCTGCGCCGTTGGCCCGTCAACGACCCCCGGCCCGGCGCATCGGCATGGCATCGATGATCTGCTGCAGCCGCCGCGCCGTCACCGGATGACGGGTGCGCAGCGCGACATGGCCGTCCTTGCCGATCAGCAGCACCTGAAACACTCGCAGGTTCAGGCTGAAACGCTGGCGCAGCGCGCGCGCACCGTCGGCTGCGCCCGTCACCCGCGCGCCGGCCAAATCAACCACCGTAATGTCGCGCGCATCGGCCCGTGACCCCCAGTGCACAATCGCGGCCCGTTGCCGCGCTGCGTCCGCATTGTCGGCCGGCGCGGCGATCAGCACGATCCGCCGGTGCCAGCGCAGCGCATCGATCGTCGGGCTGGCCGCATGGGCCGCGCCATGCAGGGCCAGCGCGGCGACAAGGGCAAGCCTGCGGCTCATACGAAACTGTACGGATCGATATCGACTGCCACGCGCACGCCAGGGGGAAATTTCAGCGTGCCCAACCAGTCGCGCAGCACGCTTTGCAGATCGCTTGACCGCCGTGCGATGATCAGCAGGCGATAGCGATATCGGCCGCGCAACAATGCCAGCGGCGCGGGTGCGGGGCCCAGGATGGCCACGCCCTCCAGATTGGGCCGGGTGCCGCCGATGGCGCGCGCCGCCTCTTTTGCTTCGGCTTCGTCCTCGCTTGACACGATGATCGCGGCCCAGCGACCAAACGGCGGCGCACCCGCATCGCGCCGCGCCTCGGTCTCGGCGGCATAGAACGCATCGCGGTCGCCACTGGCCAGTGCGGCAATCACCGCGGCGTCGGGGTGGCGTGTCTGCAGCAGGACTTCGCCCGGCTTTTCACCGCGTCCGGCGCGACCCGACACTTGCGCGATCTGCTGATACGTGCGCTCGGCCGCGCGCAGATCGCCGCCTTCCAGGCCCATGTCGGCATCGATGACGCCGACCAGCGTCAGATCGGGAAAATGAAACCCCTTGGTCACCAGTTGGGTGCCGACGATCACATCGACCCCGCCACCCGAGACCAGTTCGACGAATTGCGCGGCCTTGTCCGGGCTGTTGAGCGTGTCCGACGTGGCCACAAACACCCGTGCCTCGGGCAGGATCTGCGCCAGTTCGTCGGCGATGCGTTCCACACCCGGGCCACAGGCAACCATGCAATCGGGCTCGTTGCATTCGGGGCACGCCGCCGGCGGGGGCACTTCATGCCCGCAATGGTGGCACGCCAGCCGCTGCGACAGGCGGTGTTCGACCAGCCAGGCCGAACAGTTGGGGCAGCAAAAGCGATAGCCACAGCCGCGGCACAGCGTCAGCGGGGCATAGCCGCGGCGGTTGAGAAACAGCAGGCTCTGTTCGCCGCGTTCGGCGCGTTCTTTCAGGGCCTTGACCAGCGGCGGGGCGATCCAGGTGCCACGTTCGGGCTGTTCGGTCCGCAGATCGACAATGCGGATATCGGGCATCAGCGCGCCGCCAAACCGGTCGGGCAGGATCAGCCGTTCATACCGCCCGGCATCGGCCATCGCCAGGCTTTCGAGCGCGGGCGTCGCGCTGGCCAACACGACCGGGATGGCTTCGAACCGGGCGCGCATCACCGCCACGTCGCGCGCGTTGTAGCGCACGCCATCGTCCTGTTTGAACGCGATCTCGTGCGCTTCGTCGACCACGATCATGCCCAGATCGGCAAACGGCAGGAACAGCGCCGATCGTGCGCCTACCACCACTTTGGCCCCGCCCAGCGCAACCTGGCGCCAGGCGCGCCGCCGTTCCGAGGCCTTCAGGCCCGAATGCCAGGCCACCGGGGCGGCGCCAAAGCGCGCCTCGAACCGGGCGAGAAAGTTCTGCGTCAGCGCGATTTCGGGCAGCAGCACCAGCACCTGGCGGCCGATCGCCAGCGCGGCGGCAATCGCCTCGGCATAGACTTCTGTCTTGCCCGACCCGGTTACCCCGTCGAGCAGAAACGGCGCAAAGTGGCGTGCGCGTACCGCATCGATGATCCGGTCGGCGGCCGCCTGCTGCCCCGGGTTCAGATCGGGCACGGCATGATCAGGATCGGGCAACGGATAGGCGCGATCGCTGTCGACCCGCACCGCTTCGAGCAGGCCTGCGGTCACCATGCCGCGCAGCACCGCATCGGACACGCCGGCAAATGCGGCCAGTTCGCGAATCGTCGCCTGTTCGCCGGCCAGGCGTTCCAGTGCTTGCGCGCGCTGCGGGGTCAGGCGGCCCGGTTCGGCGCCGGTCAGGCGATATTCGGTAATCGTTCCGCCGCCCTGCAATGCAGCGTTGCTCGACAACGCCATGCGCGCGACCGAGGCCATCGGCGACAGGTAATAATCGGCGGTCCATTCGATCAGCCGCCGCAACGGGGCGGGCACCGGCGGCACCGGCAGCACCTGCAACAGCGGGCGCAGCCTGGCCAGCGGATAGTCATCGCCGGGCAAGCGCCCGTCATCCCACACGATGCCGACGATCTGGCGCGGACCAAGCGGCGCCAGCACCACGCTGCCCGGTTGGACCTGCGCCCCTGCGGGCACGCGATAATCGAGCACTTCAAGCCCGGGATTGAACACCAGACAGCGACAACGGCTAGCAGAAGAGGTCTTGGCGGCGTTCATGTTTGGCGGGATATAGGCGGCTGCGCGGGGCGCGGCCAGCCCCGCACCGACGGAGGTGGTTGATGAATTGTCTGCGGGCATCGCGGCGTGCCGTCGTGGGGGGTATGGCAGCGCTGCTGGCGTCGTGCGCGACACTGCCGCCGTTGAGCGTCGATGAAGCGGTGCGCCGGTTGCTGCGCCGGGCAACTCTGCGCGCGCTGGCGCGGCTGGAGCAGCCGGGCGGGGCCTGGGACACATTCGTCGCCGGGCTGGACCTGGATTCAGGGTTGGGGCCTGCGGGGATCGTGCTGAAGCGCGCATTGATGTCGGCCGAATTTCGCCGGCGGCTGGATCAGTGGCTGCGCCCTGTGGCAGACCGTGCGGTGCACGCCGCCGCCCCGCGCCTGGCCGCAGCGATCCGGACGCTGGGCATTGCCAATGCGCGCGCGGTCCTGGCCGGTGGCCCGCGGGCCGCCACGCAACTGCTGCGCAGCGACATGGGCCCGGCCGTGATCGAGGCCATGTTTCCCGAATTCAAAGACGCGCTGCACAGGCTGGACGACCCGGTACTGGGCCCGGCGATCCGGCTGCTGGCAGAGCTTGGCGTGGAGACCCTGGCGCGCAAGCTGGCCCATCATGCCGACGATGCGGTGTGGGGCGCAATCGGCGATGAAGAAGCCGCGATCCGCGCGGACCCTGCTGCGGGCGGGGATCCGCAACTGGCGGGCATGCTGGCGCAGCGGTAAATGGCGCACAGGGGGTTTGCCCCGGGTCGCGCAATGCCTATAGGGCGGGCAAATCCCCAGATATCAGGACGCCCATGCTATGAAATTTTTCGTCGACACCGCCGATACCGCCGAAATCGCCGATCTGGCTGCCACCGGGCTGCTTGATGGCGTGACGACCAACCCCACGCTGATCGCCAAGGCCGGCCGCGACTTTCTGGAAGTGACCGCCGAGATCTGCAAACTGACCGACGGGCCGGTCAGCGCCGAAGTGGTTGCGCTGGATCACGCCGGCATGCTGCGCGAGGCCGAAATTCTGCGCAAGATCGCCGACAACGTCTGCATCAAGGTGCCGCTGACGATCGACGGGCTGAAGACGTGCAAGGCGCTGACCGGCGAAGGCACGATGGTCAATGTCACGCTGTGCTTTTCGGCGGCGCAGGCGCTGCTTGCGGCCAAGGCCGGGGCCACCTTTGTTTCGCCGTTTGTCGGCCGTCACGATGACAACGGCTTTGACGGCATGGCGTTGATCGATGATATCCGCCTGATCTACGACAACTACGACTATCGCACGCAGATCCTGGTCGCGTCGATCCGCCACGGCATCCACGTGCTTGAATCCGCGCGTATCGGCGCCGATGTGATCACCGCGCCGCCGGCGGTGATCAAGGGCCTGTTCCGCCATGTCCTGACCGAAAAGGGCATCGAAGGGTTTCTTGCGGATTGGGCCAAGACGGGGCAGAGCATTGGCTGAGCCAAGCCCGATCCAAGGATGAACCACTCCTTTGCGTGACACGTCGCCCCTCGATCAGTTTCGCGCCGTGCTGGCCGGCGCGGCGCGGGCGCTTGCCGAAGAGCCCGAGATCGAAGTTGCCTGGACGGCCGATGCCGCCGGGCAGTCGGGCACCGCGCTGCGCGTGCCGATGCCACCGCGCGCATTGCCTGCGGTGCAGGTGGCAGAGGCGCGCGGCGCGGCCGATTCGATGGCGCTGAAACTGCGTCTGCACAATGCCGCGCTGCACCAGGCGCGTGCGCCGGGCGAACCGGTGGCGCGCGCGGTTTATGATGCAATCGAACAGGTGCGGTACGAGGCGCAAGGGTCCGATGGCTATGCCGGGATTCGCGGCAATATCGCCGCGGCGACCGACCAGCGCCTGTTGAGCGATCCGATCGCGCGCGCAGCCCGCGCCGAAGACGTGCCGCTGCAGACCGCGGTGTCGCTGCTGCTGCGCGAGGCGCTGACCGGCGAGCCGGTGCCCGAAAGCGCGCGGCTGGGCACCGACATGGTGCGCAGCTGGGTTTCCGCAAAGGCCGGCGATGATTTTTCGGCGCTGGCCGCGGTGATTGGGGATCAGAAGGCATTTCAGCAGCTTGCGCTCGATATGCTGGGCCATCTGGAGCTGACGCTGCCGACCGATGCCCCACCCTCGGACACCGAGGACAACGAGGGCGAGGATCAGGACGACGGCGAAGATCAGCCCGACGAAAGCCCCGATTCGGCCGACCAGTCGCCCAGCGAAATGGCCGGCGAGACCAGCGAAGGCGGCGAGGACGGCGACCAGGAACAGGACCCCAACGAGATCGAGGACAGCGCCGATGCCGATATCGCCGACGATGGCGATGAAGGCATGCTGCCCACCCGGCCCAACCGGCCGTGGACAGATCTGCCCGACGGCTTTGACTACAAGGCCTATACCGAAAGCTATGACGAGGTCATTGCCGCCACCGATCTGTGCGACGAGGAAGAGCTGACACGCCTGCGCGCCTATCTCGATGCGCAGATGAAGGGCTTGCAATCGGTTGTCACGCGGCTGGCCAACCGGTTGCAGCGCCGGCTGATGGCGCAGCAGAACCGGTCGTGGGATTTCGACCAGGAAGAGGGCATTGTCGACGCGGCGCGGCTGGCGCGCGTGGTGATCAGCCCGGGGCATTCGCTGTCCTACAAGATCGAACGCGATGTCGAATTCAAGGACACCGTGGTCACGCTGCTGATCGACAATTCGGGTTCGATGCGCGGCCGGCCGATCTCGATTGCGGCGATCAGCGCCGATATTCTGGCACGCACGCTCGAACGCTGCGGGGTCAAGACCGAAGTGCTGGGCTTTACCACCCGCGCGTGGAAGGGCGGCCAGTCGCGCGAATCATGGCTGGTCAGCGGAAAGCCGGCAAACCCCGGCCGGCTTAACGATCTGCGCCACATCGTTTACAAAAAGGCCGATGAACCCTGGCGCCGCGCGCGCAAGAACCTGGGCCTGATGATGCGCGAAGGCCTGTTGAAGGAAAACATCGACGGCGAAGCCTTGCTGTGGGCGCACACCCGCCTGCTGGCCCGCCCCGAAGACCGCCGCATCCTGATGGTCATTTCCGACGGTGCGCCGGTTGATGATTCGACGCTGTCGGTCAACAGCGCGGGCTATCTCGAGCAGCACCTGCGCAAAGTGATCGACTGGATCGAAAAGCAGTCGCCGGTGCAGCTTGTGGCGATCGGCATCGGCCACGATGTCACGCGCTATTACCGCCGCGCGGTGACGATCATGGATGTCGAACAATTGGGCGGGACGATTGTCGAACAACTGGCGGATCTGTTCGACGACGATTGACGCCGGTATCGCGACCGCTACGAAGAGATGTCTTCGACGGGTGGGGTGCAAGTTATGAAAATGCGCGTGGTTCTGCCGTTGGCGGCGATTTGCCTGGCCCATCCTGCCGAGGCCGCGCCGCTTTTGGCCAACGAAACCGAATTGCATATCGAGACGCACGGCGAGGTTAAGGCAATTTCGGCCACGCTGTCGCAGACGGTGCATGTTGCCAAACGGGGCAAGGACTATTGCGACAAAGAGGTTGCGGAGAAAGTGGCCGAGGTCAAAGCCCAGCTGCGCACGGCCGGCTTGCCCGATGCCGCGATTGCGGTTGTCGCGCAGCCCTGCACCGACACGGGCAAGATCGATGTCCGGTTCAACAGCTTTGATCCCGATGCGATGGTCCTGCCCAATCTTCCGCAAACCACCGATCCCGAGGAACTGGCGCGGCGCGCCGATGCGAAACGGCGCGCGGCATTGCCCTTGTACCATTCGCAGGTCACCGTGACTGCGCGGGTTGACGATATGAACACCATGGGTGCGGTTGCGGTGGCGTTCAACATGCCGTTTGGCAACGGTTCGGGTGCTACGCGCGTGTTTCAATACGCAAAGCCGTATGAACTGGACCGCATGGCCTATGTCGATGCACTGGCCAAGGCACGCGCCAGTGCCGACACGATCGCGCTGGCGATGGGCGCGCATGTGGTGCGGATTGCGCGGGTTTCCAACCACGCCGCGCCGCTGGCGCTGGACGAAGCGGTCAAATTTTTTGCCAACATGGCCCAGCAGCCCGGCCGGGGATTGCCCTCGGTCATCGAGGGCACTTACATCGTGTCGCTGGCGGTCGATTACGTGGTCAGTCCGAACTGAACCGGTGGTGCCGCGATGATGCCCGCATCCGGACGGTCGGGCAGAAAGGCGATTGATCGTGTCTGCATCCCGGTCTGTCTCTGATGCCGTGGCCAGCCGGCGGTCGATCCGGCGTTTCCTGCCCGAGCCGGTCGACCCGGCGGTGCTGCGCGGCGTGCTGAAAATGGCCCAAAATGCGCCCTCGGGCGGCAATGTACAGCCGTGGCATGCGCATGTGCTGACCGGCGAACCGCTGGCCCGGCTGTTCGATGCGGTGGCCGCGGTGCTGCCGCAGGGGCGTGCCGCGCATGCGCCCGAATATGCGGTCTATCCGCCCGAACTGTCGGGGCGTTATGCCGAACGGCGGTCGGGCGTGGGTGAGGCAATGTATGCAGCGCTGAACATCGCGCGCGAGGACAAGATCGGCCGGCTGGTGCAATTTGCCGCCAATTTCCGCGCGTTCGAGGCGCCGGTGCTGATGCTGGTGCACATGCCGCGCACGATGGGCCCGCCGCAATGGTCGGACACCGGCATGTGGCTGCAGACGGTGATGCTGCTGCTGCGCGAGGCGGGGCTTGATTCGTGCGCCCAGGAAGCCTGGGCGATATACCAGCGACAGATCCGTGCGGTGGTGCCGATCCCCGATGATCACGTGTTTTTCTGCGGGCTGGCAATCGGGCATCGCGATGCCGAAGCGCCGATCAACCGGTTTGCGGTGGCGCGCGCACCGCTCGACGAGGTGGTCACCTGGGTGGGATTTGCCTGACCGCGCAACACGAACGGGCGCGTGACCATCGGCCGGGCGTCGGGTGCACCTTGACGCCCCCGACAGGTCCGGGGCAAGGCCGCACCATGACCGATCACAGCCCCCTTGTCCTGTTCAACAGCCTGACCCGCCAGCCAGAGCCGTTCGTGCCCGTTCATGCCGGAGAGGCGCGGGTCTACAGCTGCGGCCCGACCGTCTACAACTATCCCCATATCGGCAACATGCGCGCCTATGTCTTTGCCGACGTGCTGGGGCGCACGCTGTCGTATAAGGGCTATGCGCTGACGCATGTCATCAATATTACCGATGTCGGCCACCTGACCGACGATGCCGACGCGGGCCAGGACAAGATGGAGGCCGCTGCCGCCGCGCGTGCGCAATCGATCTGGGACATCGCGCGCCATTATACGCAGGCCTATTGGGACGATATCGCCGCGCTGAACATCCGAACGCCCGCGCATTGGTCGATCGCCACCGAGTATGTGCCGCAGATGATCGCCTTTGCCCAAACGATCGCGGCCAGGCACTGCTACGAACTGCCCAGCGGGCTCTATTTCGATATCGCCTCGGTCGCCGATTACGGATTGCTGGCGCGCGCGCATACTGAAGAGGGCGCGGGCCGCATCGACGAGGTCGAGGGCAAGCGCCACGCGGCCGACTTTGCCATATGGCGCAAGACGCCCGCGGGCGAAACGCGGCAGATGGAATGGGATTCGCCGTGGGGCCGGGGCGCGCCCGGATGGCATCTGGAGTGTTCGGTGATGTCGGGCGCGCTGCTCGGGTTTCCGTTCGATATCCACACCGGCGGGATCGACCATCGCGAAATCCACCATCCCAACGAAATTGCGCAAAATCAGGCGTTTTGCTGCACCGGGGGGCTGGCCGATCCCGCCAGTTCGGGCGCGCGGGTGTGGATGCACAACAATTTCCTGGTCGATCGCACCGGCAAGATGTCGAAAAGTTCGGGCGAATTCCTGCGTCTGCCGTTGCTGATCGATCGCGGCTATCACCCGCTGGCCTATCGCCTGATGTGCCTGCAGGCACATTACCGCAGCGAACTGGAATTTTCGTGGGACGGCCTTGGCGCAAGCCTGACGCGGCTGAAACGGCTGGTCATGGCGGTGGCGCAATTGCGCGATCGCGCCGGGCAGGGGGCGGATCAGCCTGGCCCGCGCTTTGCCGAGGCGTTGGCGCGGTTTGACGCGGCCATCAGCGATGATCTGAACACCCCGGTCGCGCTGACCGTGCTCGATGAGGTGGTGGCGATGAAAAAGGTCGATCCCGCGGAAAAGCTGGCCGCGATCGGTGTGATCGACGCGGTGCTGGGGCTGGGCCTGCTGACGCTGAACCGGATCGATCTGCGGCTGCGGCCCAAGGCGGCAACGATTGACGAAGCAGCGATCGCCACAGTGCTCGACGCGCGCCGTGCCGCGCGCGCCGACAAGGATTTTGCCCGGTCCGACGCGCTTCGCGACGACCTGTCAGCCGCGGGCGTCGAGGTCATGGATGGCGATCCGCTGGGCTGGGACTGGCGCCCAACCGCGGCAACACCCGCAACAGGAGCAACCGCATGATCGAAACAGGCAACAAGACCGTCGTCGTGGTCAATGCCATGGTGGCTCCGCTGCTGGCCGGACGCGTGCCTGAATGGGTCGATTTGCGCGCCTTTTCCAGCACCGAGGAATTGCATGAACTGGCTCCGCAGGCCGAAATCGGCTGGTTTGACCTGTACAAGGTGGCCGCGATGGCCGGTGCGATCGGTGCGGCAACGCGGTTGCGTTGGCTCAACTCGATCTATGCCGGGGTCGACAGCTTTCCGCTCGACGTGCTGGCCGCGCGCGGCGTGACGCTGACCAACGGCACAGGGATCAATGCGATCACGATCGCCGAATACGTGGTGATGGGCATGCTGACGATGGCCAAGGGCTATGCCGAGGTCGTGCGCGCGCAGGATCGGCAGGAATGGCTGATCGATTCGCCCGGCAAACAGGAATTGTGCGGCAGCCGCGCGCTGATCCTGGGCGCGGGCGAGATCGGCGGGCGCGTGGCGCGCATGCTGGAAGCGTTCGAGGTCGAGATTGCCACGGTGCGCCGCCGTCCGGCACCAGGCTGCATCGGGCCGCAGGAATGGCGCGCGCGGCTGGCTGAATTTGACTGGGTCATCATCGCCGTGCCCGCCACCGCCGATACCGCAGGCCTGATCGGGGCTGCGGAAATCGCCGCAATGAAGCCGGGGGCGGCGCTGGTCAATGTGGCGCGCGGCAGCGTGATCGATCAGGATGCGCTGATCGCCGCGCTGAATTCGGGGCATCTGGGCGGGGCGTTCCTCGATGTCTGCACGCCCGAACCGCTGCCACCGGGGCACGCGTTGTGGACCACGCGCAACGCCCATGTCACGATGCATCTGTCGGGCCGCGCGCAAAGCCGGATGTTTGCGCGTGCGGCCGACCGGTTTCTGACCAATCTCGATCGCTGGCATCGCGGCGAACCGGTGGCGCCGCAAGTTGACCTGACCGCAGGTTATTGATCGAGCAACAGCGCGCTGACCTCGACCTCGGCTGAGGGGTGGGGCAGCACGGTGTGGTGGAACCGGGTCACGGTGATCTCGGCGATCAGCGCGCCCTGAACCGCGATCGCGTCATCGCCGATTGCGATGGTCAGGGCCTCGGCCGCGTGCACGGCGTCGTTGCCGTCGAACCGCAGCACGAACGTATGGCGCGATCCGCTGAACGTGGCGCTTGACCATTGTGTTTCGCCGTGGCGCACCAGCCGCGCCAGCGGCCCGGCGCAATCGAACAGCGCCTGGGCCAGGCGTTGACCCGAGGTGATCCGTGGGCGGTGGCCGGCGTGGCGGGCAGGTGGGCGGGTGTTTTCGGTGTTGCGCCACATCGTCGAGTTCCGATCTGCAATGTTCATGAAATGTTCCACCTGTGATTGCCGGGTGGCCTGGCATCTGCGCCACTGGTCCCAAAAGGTTGGATCGCGCGGGCCGACGATCGCAGGCACAGGCCGGCCCATGCCGAACGCGAACGCGCACATGCGAAATTGGCGGAGCCGCTGCCACATCGGGGTATCCTTTCGATTCGGTCTAAGATTTTTCCTATATTGACGTGATATTTCTTGTGGTCTAGGATAAATCCTTCGAATTTGGGGTAAGGATATGCCAACCATGCCGATCGCCGGCACCGCCGATGCTGATGCCCGCGCGCGCCTGATGGAGCTGGCGCGGGGGCGGGGGGTCAGCCTGTCCGCGCTGTCGGCGCTGATCGGGCGCAACGCCGCCTATTTGCAGCAATTCGTGCGCAAGGGATCACCGCGCAAGCTTGAGGAAAACGATCGCCGCACGCTGGCGATGTTTTTCGGGGTCGATGAAGCGCAGCTGGGGGCGCCCGAGGCGGCGGGTGGGGCGGGCCCTGCGGCGCACGCGCCCGCAACGCGCAATCCCTGGGTGGATATTCCCCGGCTGGCGCTGGGCGCGTCGGCGGGTCCGGGCGCGCTGGCGGGCGATGAACAGGCGCAAGACCGGTTGCGCTTCAGCCAGCGCTGGCTGCGCACGCTGGGGCTCGATCCGGCGCACCTTTCGGTGATCGAGGTGGCGGGCGACTCGATGGAGCCGACCTTGCGCGATGGTGATGAGATTCTGGTCGACCGGTCGATCGGACCGTGGCGTGATGGCATCCATGTGGTGCGGATCGATGATGTGCTGCTGGTAAAACGGTTGGAACAGGGTGCGGCAGGCACAGTCCGCGTGATCAGCGACAACCCCGCCTATGCCAATACCGACCGCGCGCGCCAGGACGTGGTGGTGGTGGGCAGGGTGGTGTGGAAAGGCGGCCGGATCTGAAAGGGTTGCGCTTCGTGCATTGGCGCATCATCTTGACCGCATGACCGAACCGCAGACACCATCCGTACCGCCGCTCAAAGTGGCGATCATTCCCGTCACCCCCTTGCAACAGAATTGCACGCTGGTGTGGTGCACCAAAACCATGCGCGGCGCGTTTATCGATGCCGGCGGCGATCTGGCGCTGTTGCGACAGGCCATCGCCAAGACCGGGGTGACGATTGAAAAGCTGCTGGTGACCCACGGCCATATCGACCATTGCGGCAGCACCGGCATCTTTGCCCGCGAACTGGGTGTGCCGATCGAAGGCCCGGAAGAGGCGGACCGGTTCTGGATCGCGCGGCTGAACGACGATGGCCGCAAATACGGCATCGATGGAGAAGTGTTCGAACCCACCCGATGGCTGCACGATGGCGATACCGTCACGATCGGCGATTGTGTGCTCGACGTGGTGCATTGCCCGGGGCACACGCCGGGGCACGTGGTGTTTTTCCACGCCCCGTCGCGCTTTGCCATCGTGGGAGATGTGCTGTTCCAGGGTTCGATCGGGCGGACCGATTTCCCGCTGGGCAATCATCAGCAATTGCTCGATTCGATCACCCAGAAGCTGTGGCCGCTCGGCAACGATGTGACCTTTGTGCCCGGCCATGGTCCGGTCAGTACCTTTGGCCAGGAACGCCAGACCAATTCCTACGTCAGCGATTATATCCTGTCGTAAAAATCCCCCCCCGTTTTGCGGGGGAGGGGACTTGATCACATGTCGATCGCGATGGTGGCCGCCCAGATGGCCAGCCCCAGCAGGCTGAGCATGGTCACCATCGTGCCGATCATCCGGCCGATGCGCAGCGGGCCGCCGTCCATGCCCACGCCATGCGCGACGCGCGCGACGACAAAGGCCCCGGCAACCCCGGCCAGCCACAGGTTGCCCGGCCGCGCAGCCTCGATCAGCGCGATCAGGATCAGCACGATCGGCGCGTTTTCGATGAAATTGGCCTGCGCGCGCATGCGCCGGATCAGGTCTTCGTCACCGCCGTCGCCGACGCTGATCTTCTTGGCGCTGCGTACCGCGCCGATGCGGATCGACAACCATACGTTGAGTGCGGCGGCGGCTGCGGCCGATGCCAGGCTGATGGGCAGATACATCCTCTTGCGTGCTCCCGTAATCGCCGGGCTGTTTCCCGGCTTCATGCGGTGGCTAGCCCAGCGTGGCTTGCAAATCATCCGAAATTGCGTATAGGCCCCCCTTCGCCCGCGATCGGCACGGTCTATCGGCGCTTCCTGTGACCAGACATGGTTCATGCAATGTGTTGCATGCGATCGGTCATCGGGGGGTTGTCTGGTGGTCCGTTTGTGCCTATCGCGCCCGTGACATAGACTTTAGTTGATCAGGAACAGGTGCCGAGATGGCCGTCCCCAAGCGAAAAACCTCGCCGTCGCGTCGCGGCATGCGTCGTAGCCACGATGCGCTGACGCCCCATGCATTCCACGAATGCTCGAATTGCGGCGAATTGAAGCGTCCGCACTGCTTGTGCAACGCGTGTGGCCACTACAACGGTCGCGAAGTGATCGCGGTCGGCAGCTGAGACAGGCTTTGCGTTCCGGGCCGATTGTCGGTCCGGCGCGCAGGACTGGCTTGCCACACCACTGAAGATCGGCGCGGTTCGCCCGCGCACCGGCATCCGAATCGGCCCCGCGGGGCAGACGGCCGGACAAAACAAGCACGCAAGAGGAGACCGTCACACCATGAGCTTGCCGCGTATCGCCGTTGACGCGATGGGCGGTGACGAAGGTGTGTCTGTCATGGTTGCAGGCGCTGCACGGGCTGCGGCGCGCAATCCCAATCTCACCTTCCTGATGGTCGGCGATGAAACCCGCGTCGCCCAGGCGATTGCGGGCCATTCGGGCCTGGCCGAACGCTGCATCGTGCGCCATGCCGCCGATGTGGTGTCGGGCGATGAAAAGCCGACCCAGGCGCTGCGCCGCGCGCGCACCACGTCGATGGGGCTGGCAATCGATGCGGTCAAACAGGGCGAGGCGGGTGCTGCGGTCAGCGCGGGCAATACCGGCGCGCTGATGGCCATGGCCAAGCTGGCATTGCGCACATTGCCCGGGATCGATCGGCCCGCGCTGGCCGCATTGGTGCCGACATTGGGCAAACATGATCTGGTCATGCTTGACCTGGGTGCCAACACCTCGTGCGATGCGCGCAATCTGGTGCAATTTGCGATCATGGGCGCGGCGTATGCGCGGATCGTCAATGGCCTGCCCAGTCCGCGCGTGCGCCTGCTCAATATCGGCAGCGAAGACAACAAGGGCACCGACGATCTGCGCGATGCCGCCGCGCAGCTGAAAGAGGTCGATGGCGCGCTGGCGTTCACCTTTGATGGCTTCATCGAGGCCGACAAGCTGAACCGCGGCGATGTCGACGTGGTCGTAACAGACGGATTTTCTGGCAATATCGCGCTGAAAGCGATGGAAGGTGCGGCGCGCTTTGTCGGCGATCTGCTGCAGCGCAGTTTCCGCAGTTCGCTGCGGTCAAAATTCGGTTTCCTGATTTCGCGCCCGGCCACCAACCTGTTGCGCAGCCACCTTGATCCCAACAACCACAACGGCGCGCTGTTTGTCGGACTGAACGGTATCGTCGTCAAAAGCCACGGCAGCGCTTCGCCGCTGGGCGTGGCGCACGCGATCGAGATCACTGCGCGCCTGCTGGAGGAAAATCTGACCACGCGGATTGCCGCCGACCTTGTCAATGTCGGCACCGACACGATCAGCCACCCGGTGCGCAGCACCCCGCGCAGCGCCGACAGCGTTGCGCCGGAGCAGAACGCATGACCACGACCGTGCGCCGCTCGGTGCTGCGTGGCAGCGGTTCGGCCTTGCCCGAACGCTGCGTCACCAACGCCGAAATGACCACGATGGTCGATACCACCGACGAATGGATCGTCGAACGCACCGGCATTCGCGCGCGCCATATCGCGGGCGAGGGCGAAACCACCGGTTCGCTGGCAACACTGGCCGCGCGCCGCGCGCTTGATGCGGCAGGTATCGATGCGTCATCGATCGATTGCATCATTCTGGCCACCGCGACGCCCGATCAGACCTTTCCGGCCACTGCGACGATTGTGCAGAACAATCTGGGCTGCCGCGGGGGGATCGCGTTCGATGTGGCGGCGGTCTGTTCGGGATTTCTGTACGCGCTGACCACCGCCGATGCGCTGCTGCGTGGCGGCAATGCGCGGCGTGCGCTGGTGATCGGTGCGGAAACCTTCAGCCGCATTCTCGATTGGGACGATCGCACCACCTGCGTCCTGTTTGGCGATGGCGCCGGCGCGGTCGTGCTCGAAGCGGTGGACGTCGATCCTGCCGATCCGGCTGCACCGGGTATCATCGCCAGCCGGTTGCACGCCGACGGCGCCTATAACGAGCTGCTGTATGTCGACGGCGGTCCGTCGACCACGCAGACCGTGGGCAAGCTGCGCATGAAGGGCCGCGAAGTGTTCCGCCATGCGGTGGTCAACCTGGCCAGCGTGCTGGAAGAGGTGCTGGCCGAGGCCGGACTGACCTCGGCCCAGATCGACTGGGTGGTGCCGCATCAGGCCAATCTGCGCATTCTGGACGCGACCGCGCGCAAGCTGTCGTTGCCTCCGGAAAAGGTGGTTGTGACAGTCGATCACCATGCCAACACCAGCGCCGCCTCGGTGCCGCTGGCCTATGACGAGGCGGTGCGCGACGGGCGAATCAAGCCCGGTGACCTGGTCATGTTCGAAGCGATGGGCGGCGGCTTTACGTGGGGTGCCGCGCTCGCGCGCGTCTGAAAACGGATCAAAACCCCGCCAAACCTTGTCCGAATCGCTTCGTAACGCGCCGCTAACGCATTGCGTCGCCCTGAAAACCCGTTATCTTGGGCAATGGGTAATGGGAAATTGTTGCAACTGGGGGAATAACGGATGCGCTCTGTTGGCACTTTGACGCGGGCCGATCTCGCGGAAAGCATCAATCGTCGCGTCGGCCTGTCGCGCGCGGAATCATTGACTATGGTGGAATCCATACTCGATCATCTGTGCGACGCGTTGGCCGAGGGCGAAAATGTCAAGATTTCGGGTTTCGGCACGTTTCTGTTGCGCGACAAGGCCGAACGTATCGGTCGCAATCCCAAAACCGGGGTCGAAGTGCCGATCACGCCGCGCCGCGTCCTGACCTTTCGCGCCAGCCAGATGCTGAAGGACCGCATTTGCGCAGGCGATTGAGCCCTTTGCGATGAGTGTTGCCGTGCCCGTTGGCCAGCGTACATCCCGGTCATCGAATGCTGCCCCAGCCAGGTCTGCGCCAAAGCGGCAGTCACGCAAGGGTCCTGCGGCGGCGGCACCCGACGATCTGTTTTGCGACGGCAAGGAAGCGGGAGCGCTGCGCACCATTGGCGAAGTGGCGCGAGCGCTGGGTCTGCGCCAGCATGTGCTGCGTTACTGGGAAGAGCAGTTTGCGATGCTGCGCCCGCTGACCCGCGCGGGCGGGCGGCGCTATTACCGACCCGAAGACATTGCCCTGCTGATCGATATCGACCGCCTGTTGCACCGCGAAGGCTATACCATCCGCGGGGCGCTGCAGGCGTTGACCAAGCCGGCCACACGCCGCAAGGCTGCCGGCGGCGACGCGCCTGAGGTTGATAGCCAAAGCAGCGAAGCGCAGGCCGGCAATCCGGATTTTGGCCCGGCGCCCGAGGCGGCGCTGGTGCTGGCGCTTGGCGTGCTGCGCCAGCATCTGGAATCGATCCGCGACCGTCTGGCGCGTGAACTGGTGCAGGCCTAGCGCGTTCTTCCGGCCATCCCGGCCAGCTTGGCGCGAGGCGCGACCTAATCGAGCAATTCGGGCCCCAGCGCGGGATCGAGATCCCGTGGGCGGGTCAGCACCGACAACCGCGCGCAGCCGTGATCGATATCGGCCCAGCGATCGATCGCGCATTCCAGCACGGCAAAGGTTGCGGTCGGGAATTTCTGTTCCACCGCAGCGCGCAACGGGCTGCTGCCATCTTCGGGCACCAGGTCGAAGATCAGGTCTTCCAGGCCCGGATTGTGCCCGACCATCAGCACGCTGGCCGGATCGCCGTCGATTTCGCGCAACAGATCGATCAGCGTGGCTGAACTCGCAAGATATACCCGCCGGTCCCAGTCGATCGGAAACGAACGGCCCCAGGCCTTGCTCGCGATTTCGATGGTCTGCGCCACGCGCACCGCGGGCGAGGCGATGATCCGGTCAAACCGCCAGCACCCTTCGCGCACATGCCGTCCCATGGCGATCGCACCGCGTTTTCCGCGTGCGTTGATCGGCCGGTCGAAATCGCGCGCGCGCGCATCCGACCAGTCGGATTTGGCGTGGCGAAACAGGGCAAGTGTCTTCACGCGGGGGTTCCGGAAATTGTCGGCGCGATCGCGGCGGCAGGTCCACAAACACTGCTGGCGATGCTTTGTAAAGCGACATCGAGGGTGACCCGGCGCACCGGCGTTCCCGCCGGAAAGGCCGCGATCAGGCGCGATGGAAACGCCGCCGACAGCACCACGAAACAGCCCCGATCCTGCCCCGAACGGATCAGCCGGCCAAACGCCTGCGCCAGCCGCGCGCGGATGATCGCGTCATCGTGCGCCTGGCCGCCGCCGGCCAGGCGCCGCGCGCGGTGCAGGATCGACGGCTTGGGCCAGGGCACCTGTTCCATCACCACCAGCCGCAGCGATTCGCCTGGCACATCGACCCCGTCGCGCAAGGCATCGGTGCCGATCAGCGAGGCGCGGCGGTCATCGCGAAAGATATCGACCAGCGTGCCGGTGTCGATCGGATCGACATGCTGTGCATAAAGCGGCAGCCCGGTGCGCGCGAGCCGGTCGACGATCCGGCCATGGACCGCGCGCATCCGCCGGATCGCGGTGAACAATCCCAGCGCGCCGCCGCCCGACGCCTCGATCAGTTGGGCATAGGCCGCAGCCAGCGCGCCGATATCGCCGCGCGGCACGTCGGTTACGATCAGCACTTGCGCCTGGGTTGCGTAATCGAACGGGCTGTCGACTGCAAACAGGCGTGGATTGACACCCAGGTAACCCACCCCGCTGCGCGCAATCGCCGATTCCCAATCGGGCTGCGCGCCGGCGTCGGTGCTGCGCCGGTCGCACAGTGTCGCACTGGTCATCAGTACGCCGTGCGCCGGGGCAAGCACGGTTGCGGCAAATGGCTTCATCGGGTCAAGATAACGGCGGTGCAGGCCCACATCCCATTCGCGCCCTTCAGAGCGTTCCACCGCCAGCCAGTCGACAAAATCGGGGTCGGCCGTCCCGCCCAGACGCGCCAGCAGCGCAATCCATCCCGACAGCAGATCGCTGCGCCACTGGATCGACCCGCGCGCACCTTCGATCCGCGCGCGGGCTGCGCCGTCCAGCCAATCGGGCGGATCGGTCAGGATCGCTTCGAGCCGCGCGCCCAGCTTGACCAGCGGCTGGCGCAGCGCTTCGAGTGCATCCTCTGCCTGTCCGGCCACGGTGATATAGGCGCCGTCAAGACCGGCCGCCTCGGTTTCAAGGCCATAGCCCGCTTCCTGACCGCCGCTTTCGTCGCGGGCGTGGACCATTGCGCGGGTCGCGGCCAGCAAGGCTTCGACCGGGCCCCACGGCGCGCCTTCGCCGATACGCGCCAGCCAGCCATCGCCGGGCAGGGCCTCGGCCGCTTCGCGCGCGCGGGTGATGGCGCGCGCGCCTTCCTCGTCATAGCTTGCCACATCGGCCAGCCGCGCGGCCAGCCCGCGGCGGCGCCCGCGCACTTTGCCCTCGGGCCCGATGACCCAGCGGCGCAATTCGATGGTTTCCGCCCCGGTCAGCGCAGCGGCAAAGGTCGCATCGGCGGCATCGAACACATGGTGGCCTTCATCGAGCACGATGCGCGTGGGCTGGCTGCCGGTTTCGCGGCCGCGTGCGGCGTTGATCATCACCAGCGCGTGGTTGGCGATCACCAGATCGGCCTCGGCCGAGGCGCGGGTGGCGCGTTCGATGAAGCATTTGCGATAATGCGGGCAGGCGGCATAAATGCATTCACCGCGCTGGTCGGTCAGCGCGGTGATCCCGCGGCGGCGAAACAGCGTGCCCAGCCAGCCGGGAAGATCGCCACCGACCATATCGCCGTCCTGGCTATAGCTTGCCCAGCGCGCGATCAGCTGTGCAAGGATCGCCGGGCGGCCCTGAAATCCCCCTTGCAGCGCGTCTTCAAGATTGAGCAGGCAAAGATAGTTTTCGCGGCCCTTGCGCACGACCACGGTCTGGCGCTGGCCTTGCGCGCGGTCGGCAAAGGCGCGCCGGCTTTCGCGGCGCAACTGGCGTTGCAGCGCCTTGGTATACGTCGAAACCCAGACCGTACCGCCGGTCAGCGTGCTCCACAGGCTGGCCGGCGCGAGATAGCCCAGTGTCTTGCCGGTGCCGGTGCCCGCCTGTGCCAGCACCACATGCGGCACCCGCGCGGCCCCGCGCGGGGCAAAGGCATGGCCCGCCTCGCGCGCAAATTCGCGCTGGGCGGGGCGCACTTCGGCATCGGCCCCGGCAATCGAGGCAAGCCGTGTGGCAATGGCATCGTCGTCCAGCACCACTTGCGCAGGCTGGGGCCGGGGTGCGGCCTCTTCCCATTCGGGCAGGCGCGCAAACAGCCAGCGTTCGCCACGTTCGGGGCGCTGGATCGATTGGCCAAGCAGCGCGGCCCAGGGCCAGTGCAGCCGCGCCAGCGTTTGCAACTGGGTCCAGGCGCCTTCGCGCATTTGCCAGTCGGCACGCGCGGTTTCGGCAATCAGCGCCGCAGCCGCCAGCCGCAAAAACGACGGCACCGCGGCATCGCCTGCCGGCTCGTTCAGATCGAGCGCATGGGCCAGGCCCCGCGGGGTCGGCACCATGAACCGCGCCGGAAACACAAAGGCAAACAGTTCCAGCAGATCAAGCCCCAACAGATCGGGATAGCCCAACCGGCTGGCCACCAGCGGCGCGCCGAGCACAATCAGCGGAGTGTCGGCCGCCGCGACGATCGCTTCGCCCTTGCTGATCTCGCGCGCGCCGTTGCCGCGGCCATCGTCGATCCAGCATCCGCCATGGCTGGCATGCAGTGCCGGCAGGGTCAGCGGCAAGAGCGCGGGGGCGGGCGAATCCATGCGCCTCGTGTGGCGGTCGCGAACAAGAATGTAAACGCAACCGTGCCACGGTTCCGGTATTCGCGGCCGAGGCGGCTTAATTCTGCGCGCACGCTGCCGTTCTACGCTATCGGGAACCATCCGGACCGGGTGGCACAGCCCTTGCTCACCCGGTCCGGATGGTCCCGCCCATAGTGGAGAATGGGATCATGACCGTAATCAACACCAACATTGCGGCCACGCAGGCCGCCAATGCCTCGAATTCAGCCTCGATGATGACCGCGCAGTCGATGCAGCGGCTGTCGACGGGGCTGCGCATCAACAGCGCAGCCGACGATGCCGCCGGCCTTGCCATCAGCAACACCATGACATCGCAGATCGATGGCATGCAGCAGGCGGTCAGCAATGCCAATGACGGCATTTCGCTGGCCCAGACCGCGGGCGGCGCGCTGACCGAAGTGACCAACATGCTGCAACGCATCCGCGAACTGGCGGTGCAGTCGTTGTCGGGCACCTATCAGGCGTCGGACCGCACATCGATGCAGTCCGAAGTGTCGAACCTGACCCAGCAGATTTCGGGAATTTTGACGACGTCTGCCTTCAACGGGGTGAATGTCTTTGCCATCACATCGGGCGCGCCTGCATCGGATGGGTCGCAGAATGTGACCACGACGATCCAGACGGGTGCGAACAACGGCGAAAATGTCGTGATTCAAAGCCCTGCATTCAACGGATCGGAACTGTTCGGCACCAATGGCGGCGTGGGGCAGACCAGTTTCAACGGCGCCAGCGGCACGGTGCAGGCGATGGATGTGTCAAGCCAGGCAACGTCGGCGACGACGATCACCAATGTCGATGCAATCGTTACCGAAGTGAACGCGACTCAGGCGGCGCTGGGGGCCGCACAGAATCGTCTGTCGTCGGCAGTCAACAATCTGAACACCAATGTCACCAATCTGTCCTCGGCACGCAGCCGCATCCAGGACACCGATTATTCGGCCGAAACGACCAAACTGGCAAAATCCCAGATCCTGTCGCAGGCCTCGACCGCGATGATTGCGCAGGCCAATCAAAGCCAGCAGAACGTGCTGTCGTTGCTGAAGGGTGGTTGAACCGGGCGGTTGGTCCTTCTCCAGCTTGCGGCGGGGTCATGCACGGCATGGCCCCGTTTGCGGTGTTTACGTTGGCGTCTGCTGCGCATAGAGGCAGGCCATGGGAAACATTGCTGCTGCTGTCGAAAAAACCTGGCTTACTGCCGATCGTCTGCTCGAAGATTCGTTTCGGCTGGGCAACGCGATTGTCGATTCCGGGTTCCGCCCGACGCATATCGTCGGGATCTGGCGCGGCGGGGCGCCGGTCGGCATCGCGGTCCAGGAATTGCTTGAATATCGCGGGGTGGAAACCGATCACATTGCCATCCGCACCAAATCCTATTCGGGCATCGACCGGCAGAACGCCGAAGTGCAGGTCTATTCGCTGGGTTATCTGATCGACACGCTGTCGCCCGAACACCGGCTGGTGATCGTGGACGATGTGTTCGATTCGGGCCGTTCGGTGGCGGCGATCTTGCGCGAGCTGCAAACGCGGTGTCGCTACAACACTCCGCGCGAAATCCGCATCGCCACGGTCTACTGGAAACCCGGCCGCAACCAGACCGAACTGCGCCCCGATTACTATGTCCACGAAACCGACGAATGGCTGGTCTTCCCCCACGAAATCTGCGGCCTGACCGAGGCCGAAATCCTGGCGCACAAACCGCAGGCAAGCCTGATCCTGCGCGATTGATTGCAGGGCGCGATCAGACGGGTGTGCTTGCTATCCAAGGGGCGATTTGCCATCATCACGATAACGACAATCAATCGAGATGGTGATGGCGTCGGATATCGTACAGGACGATGATCAAAAGCCGAACCCCAACGCCGATTATCTGGCTGATCTGGCGCCATTTGCGTCGCTGCACACACTTGCTGCACGGATCGTGGCGATATGGCCCGAACATCATGCTTACCTTGCCGCTCGATTTCATGACTTTGACACTGCGTTCGAAGCCCGCATGGACGAAGTCGCGCGTTTGGCACTGATCGACATCGGCGGCCGGCTTGACCTGTATGTTTCCGATTACCGCTGGATGTGCGAAGCCTTCATTGCTGAAGAGTTCCATTTTCGCCGCAACAGGACCTACCGGCTCAAGACTTTCGCCGAGGCCGAGCGCGAGGTCTATGCTCGTCCCGAAGTGATGGAGCGTTATGTGCGCGGCATCCTGATTTCGCAGCTGGTATGGGAACCGCATGCGCGGGCGTTTGATATGTTTCGCAATGCCTTTCTGGGTGCGGCGCAAGCAGGCAGTGATTACCTTGAAATCGGGCCCGGGCATGGCCTGTTTGTTTATTTCGCTGCGCATTGCCGCGCGATTGCGTCGATCGAGGCGTGGGACGTTTCGCAATCGAGCATCGCTGAAACTCGTAACGCACTTGCACGGCTTGGCGTGACGCGCGATGTGCGGATCGAACTGTGCGACGTGGTGCAGGCGCCACCGCGCCACGAGGCGTTTGATCTGGCGGTCATCAGTGAAGTGCTGGAACATCTCGAACAGCCCGATCTGGCGCTGCGCAGTTTGCATGCGGCGCTGCGGCCGGGCGGTCGCATCTTTGTCAATGCACCCGTCAACAGCCCCGCGCCCGATCACATTTATCTGTGGCAATCGCCCGACGAATTTGTATCGTTTTTCGAACAGCAGGGTTTCGATGTGGAATATGCCCGCTTCTTTCCTGTCACGGGGGCGTCCTTGGGCACTGCGCTGCGTAAACGCCTGAGTATTTCGTGTGTGCTGCTTGGCCGTAAACGCGACGCTGATTTGACGGAGATCTGAATGCCGGTGCAATCTGTCCTGGAAACGATCACGCAAATCGTCCGCGAAGAGCTTGAGGACGACGCGATTGTTCTGACCCCGCAAACGCGCGCGCGCGATGTGCCTGGCTGGGACAGTCTGGCGCATGTGCGCATCGTCGTTGCGATCGAGGACGCCTTCGACACCGAATTTGAAACAAGCGCGGTAACCGGACTGCGCAACGTCGGTGATCTGGTTGATCTGGTCGACGCTGCGATCGGATAACCGGAACAGGGGGATCCACACATGACGATGGATCTCCTGGCAATGCCATGGCTGCCTGCGCCCGGAGAGGATTGGCGATCCCGGGCAAAGCAGGTGGACACCAGCAACAAGCCCGGCGCGGCGGCGCGGGAACTGGCGGGACATGCGCTGGATGCCGCGCATTCGCGCCTGCTGTCACGCCGGATTGCGCGTGCCATGCAATCCGGCAGGCCCCTCGACCCTTTGACCCGGTTGCGCCTGGCGGTGTTGAGTTCTGCAACTTTCGATTTCATTGCGGATGCGCTGCCTGCGGCAGGCGCACGTCACGGGCTGGCGATCGATCTGCATATTGCCCCGGCCGATACGATCGAGGCCTGTGCGTTCGATCCTGGCTCTGATACTTATGCCCATTGCCCCGATGCCGTGCTGGTGCTGGTCGATCACCGTTGGCTTGGGCTGGCATCCCCACGGCTTGGATTGTCTCCTGCGGCGGGTGTGGACGCGGCGGTAGCGCGCTTGCGCGGTGTAATCGGTGCCTTGCAGCGGGGGCAAATCAACCTGATAGTCGTGCCAACCGTTGCCATTCCGCCATTGGGGCTGTTCGGCAGTTTCGATGCCTGCCAGGCTGGATCGGTGCGCGCACAGATACTTGCGTTCAATGCGCGGATGGTCGAACTTGCCCGCGATGTCGGTGCGGTCGTGCTCGACGTGGCAGCGCTGTCTGAACAGGTCGGCACCGCGCGCTGGTTCCATGCACCTTCATACAACTTGTACAAGCTGCCGTTCCTGCCCGCAGCGGTGCCTTTGTTTGCAGATTGGGTTGCCCGGCTTTTGAGTGCAGCACAAGGCAAGGCGCGCAAATGCCTGGTGCTCGATCTTGACAATACCTGCTGGGGTGGGGTGATCGGCGATGACGGGATCGAGGGCATCCGCATCGGCCCGGGCAGCGCCGAGGGGGAAAGTTTTGCCGCTGTCCAGCAGGCAGCGCTTGACCTGAAAGCGCGCGGCGTGATCCTGGCGGTGTCGTCGAAAAACGACGATGCCACTGCGCGGGCACCCTTTCGCGATCATCCCGACATGCTGCTGCGCGAGACAGATATCGCCGTGTTTCAAGCCAATTGGGATGACAAGCCTGCCAATTTGCGTGCGATTGCCGATGCGCTGGCGATCGGCCTGGATGCGCTGGTGCTGCTCGATGACAATGCGGCCGAACGCGCGCAGGTGCGCAGCATGCTGCCGATGGTGGCGGTGCCGGAATTGCCAAACGACGCAGCCTATTATCCGACACTGCTCCTTGCGGCGGGTTATTTCGAGGCGGTCGGCTTTTCGGACGAGGACAGTCTGCGAAGCGCAAGCTATCACGCCAATGCGCAGCGCGTCGCGATTGGTGCTGCAACCGGCGATACCGGCGAATTTCTGGCCGCGCTGGGCATGATTATCGGCCATGCCCGGTTCGATCCGATCGGCCGGCCCCGCATCGCGCAACTGGTCAACAAATCGAACCAATTCAATCTGACCACGCGTCGCTATTCCGAAGGCGCGATTGCCGCGATCGAGGCAGAACCCGCAACCTATACGCAGCAGACACGATTGTCCGACCAGTTCGGCAATTTTGGCGTGATCGGCGTAATCATCGCACGGCTCGATACAGCGGGCGACTGGATGATCGACACCTGGCTGATGAGCTGTCGCGTGCTGGGCCGCCGCGTAGAAAACGCGATGCTGGCAGAACTTGTGCGGCAGGCGCGTGCGCGCGGCATAGCCCGGATACATGCGCAATATTTGCCCACAGCCAAGAACGGAATGGTGCGCGATCACTATGACAAGCTGGGTTTTGCGCGGACGGCCCAGGATCAAGATGGTGCGCAGTCGTATGTGCTGAACGTGATCGAATACAACGTGTCCGATCTGCCGTTTCACCATCAGCCCGGGGCGGATGTGCAGGCATGAACTTTGTCGATCCGGCCTTTTTCCTGCTGTTTCTGCCGATCGCATTGCTGATCTTTTATGCCGCCGGCCGGTTGGGCGGCGGGCAGCTTGCAGCGATGGCCTATGGCTTGGCCTCGGTCGTGTTCTGCGTGCCGTTCGGCTGGCGCTTTGTGGCAGTGACGCTGGGCAGCATGCTGATCAATGGCGTGATCTGCGGCGCACTGGTGTCCGACCGGCCCGGTCCGTCGCAGCGCCGCTGGTTGTTGCGGCTGGGGGTCACGTCCAATCTGTTGATGCTCGGCCTGTTCAAATACATTCCGGCATTCACGACCATTCGGCCGATCGGCGCGGTTGCCCCGATCCTGCTGGCATGGGTCCCGATCACGATCAGTTTCATGACGTTTCAGCGGCTGGTTCTGCTGGTCGATTGTTACCGCCGCGATCCGCCGGCGGTGGCCATGATACGAAAGGGGCGCGGTGGCGCGGTGTGGTTTGTTGCCTTTACAATGGGCTTTGCCAACCTGTTGATCGGGCCGATCGCTTTTGCCAGAGAAATCGCACCGCAACTGTTGTCGCGGCGGTTTGGCAGGGTCCGCCTGATCGACATCGAGGTCGGTCTGACGCTGCTGACGATCGGCCTGTTCAAAAAACTGGTGATTGCAGACACGCTGGGCACTGACATGGTTGATCCGGTGTTCAAGGCCATTGCCAGCCATCATGCGGTGCTGGGGATCGATGCCTGCGTGGCGATCCCGGCCTATTACGCACAGCTCTATTTCGACTTTTCGGGCTATTCGGACATGGCGCTGGGCGTGGCACGCATGTTCGGCCTGCGTCTGCCGTTCAATTTCAATTCGCCGTTGCGCGCCACCGGCATCGCCGATTTCTATCGCCGCTGGCACATCACGCTGACCCGAATCGTTGCCCGGTTCCTGTTTCAGGCATTATCGCTGCGGGGCGCGCGGCTGGCGCGGCGGCGCAAGTGGAAAGGCGTGCGGCGCAGCCTGTTCGAGCTCTGGCTGCCACTGACGATCAACTTTCTGGTGATCGGTCTGTGGCATGGTGCGGCGTGGACGTTCGCGCTGTTTGGGCTTGTTCATGGCACTTGGTACACCATCGAAACCGAGGTGCGCAGCTGGCCGTCTTTCCGTAATTGGAGCCGCCGTTCGAGCGATCGTCTGCGCACCGCGCTTGGCCAGATGGTGACGCTGATACCGCTGGCATTGACGTTTGCCCTGTTTCGCAGCGGCACATTGGGCGATTACCGCCGCCTGCTGATGGCCGCGTGGCACCGGCTGCCTGTGTCCGCGGCCCCGCCGAACACCCAAGTGGTTCATTCCGGGCAATGGGCCGAACTGGCAGCGGCGTTTGCAATAATCTGGCTGCTGCCCAATGCGATGGAATTGTTGTCGCGCTATCGCCCCGGAATTGTCACATTCGCCGTGCCGTCGCACACGCCACGCTGGCTGGCCTTGCGCTGGCGGCCCAATTGGCTGTGGGGCGTGTTTGTTGCTCTCTTGATGGTGTGCGTGCTCAGGATGTGCGGCTATTCCACGCCGTTTGTCTATGGTGGATTTTGATATGGGGGTGATCGCCTCCTTGCGCCGTATGCTTTATGGCGCGCCAGCCCAGGGGCCGGGGCATTGGCGGTGGACGCGCCGCCTGTTTCTGCCGTTTGCGCTGGCACCGTTCATCGCCGGGCTCGGCGGTCTGATCCTGATCGATTATATCGTTGATCCCTATGCAATCCATCCCTGGGGGCTGACCCCGCGACTGGCCGATGATCATCAGTATCCCGATGCGGAATGGCCGCTGTTGCTCAAGGCGGCAACGCGGCAGGACCATCGGCTGGTGCTGATCGGTGCATCCACTCTGGCCGGGGCGTCGTCGCAGGACATGGCCGACGCGTTCGGCGCCGATACCCGCCCGGTCAATCTGGCCTATCCGTTGGCGCATCCTGGCGATACCCGGTTGGTGGTCGACGAGGTCGCAAAAATGCCGCACCTTGAACGCGTGCTGTTTGTCATGGACCTTTCGCTGATGGTCGATCTGAACGAACGCGGCGAGCCGGCAAGACGGCGCGAACGGGTGTTTTCAAGCGACTGGGCGCATGCCGGTGATTTTCGTTGGGATACGCTGGTGGGATCGTGGCATCGCCTGGTTGATGGCGTGTATGACAGGCCCAAATGGAAATCGCTGCAGCAGCCACAATTTTTGACTGCCTATCCGCCGATGACGCAGCGTCCCGCCATGATGGCGCTGCTGCACCAGACCGTTTCTCGCAACCGCGATCACGTGCTGGGGCACGGTTTTGACATAAATTGCCGCGAGTATCCGTTTCTGGATGCGGTGCTGATTCCCGCGCTCGCGAAATTCCGGGCGCGCGGTGTGGCGGTTGATCTGGTGTTCCCGCCGTACCCCTATGGCTATTATTATCACTTGATCGCAAAGCAGCGATCCGAACGTTTGACTGATCGATCGACTTATCCCGGCCTTATGGAATTCAAGCGTTGCGTGGTCGATATTGCCGATCGTTTCGGACCCGCCGTTACGGTGCACGCGATGGACAACGATCAGACTATCGCGGGCCAAATCGACAATTATTTCGATTTTGCACATCTTGCCCGTCCCCAGGCCTATCGCGCGGTAATCGAGCATGTCGCGCGCCGCGACAGCGTGCTGACGCGCAGCAATTTCGATGCGTTCGATCGTCAATTGCGTGCACATATCCTTTCGTATCGGATGTAGTGCATCCAGCCTTGCCAAACCGGGCATAATCGCGAAAGGGCTGGGGTTATGACCGATACCATCCAGACCGTGCCCGCCGTGACCGATGATGCGATCCATGCGGCCGCCCAAGTGTCAAAATCATGGCCGTTTGACGAGGCGCGCAAGCTGGTCAAACGCTTTTCCGGCGGCAAGCGCGGGGCCGACGGCGCGCTGGTGCCGGTGTTGTTCGAAACCGGCTATGGCCCGTCGGGCCTGCCGCATATCGGCACCTTTCAGGAAGTGTTGCGCACCACGCTGGTGCGCCGCGCCTACGAGACGCTGACCGGGGGGCATCCCACCCGGCTGGTGGCGTTTTCCGACGACATGGACGGGTTGCGCAAAGTGCCTGACAATGTGCCCAACAAAGCGGTGCTGTCGGCCAATCTGGGCAAGCCGTTGTCGCGCATTCCCGATCCGTTTGGCACGCATGACAGCTTTGCCGCGCACAACAATGCGCGGCTGTGCGAATTTCTCGATCGGTTCGATTTCGATTACGAATTTGTCTCGAGCGCCGATCGCTACAATTCGGGCGCGTTCGATGCGGCCCTCATCAATGTGCTGCGCCATTACGAGGCGATCCAAGCGATCATGCTGCCGACCTTGCGTGAAGAACGCCGCCTGACCTATTCACCGGTGCTGCCGGTTTCGCCCGCCACCGGTGTCGTGCTGCAAGTGCCGATCGAGGTGGTCGACGCCGATCGCGGGATCGTGCGGTTCACCGACAGCGACGGTGCTGTGGTGGAACACAGCATCCTGGGCGGGCAGGCCAAGTTGCAATGGAAAGTCGACTGGGCCATGCGCTGGGTTGCGCTGGGCGTCGATTACGAGATGTTCGGCAAGGATCTGACCGACAGCGGCACGCAGTCGGGCCGCATTGCGCAAGTGCTGGGCGGGCGCCGGCCCGAAGGCCTGATCTACGAACTGTTCCTTGACGAAAAGGGCGAAAAGATCTCGAAGTCGAAGGGCAACGGCCTGACGATCGAGCAATGGCTGGATTACGGCAGCGAGGAATCGCTTGGCTTGTACCTGTTCCGCGAACCCAAGAGCGCCAAGTCGCTGCATGTCGGGATTATCCCGCGCGCGGTCGACGAATACTGGCAGTTTCGCGAAAAGCTGGCGACGCAGCCGGTGGAACAGCAACTGGGCAATCCGGTGTGGCACCTGCTGCGCACCAATGGCTACCACGGCGGTGCGGGCGACACGCTGCCGGTGACATATGGCCTGCTGCTGAATCTGGTGGGCGTGCTGGGTGCGGGCGCCAGCCGCGATCAGGTGTGGTCGTATCTGCGCAACTATGTCGCCAATGCCGATCCGGCCGCGCATCCTGCGCTTGACGGCCTGGTCACTCGGGCGCTGGCCTATAACCGCGATCTGATCGCACCGACCTTGCAGCGCCGTGCGCCCGCGCCCAACGAGGCGGCGGCCTTGGCGGCACTTGACGCGGCACTGGCGCAGATGTCCGCCGACGACGGGGCCGAGGCCTTCCAGACCGTGGTTTATGAAGTGGGCAAGGATACCGCGTTCGGTTTTGAATCGCTGCGCGACTGGTTCAAGGCGCTGTACGAAACGCTGCTGGGATCATCGCAGGGTCCGCGCATGGGCAGCTTCATCGCGCTTTATGGCCTGGCCAACACCCGCGCGCTGATTGCCGAAGCGTTGGCGTCGGTCTGATCCGCGATCCACTGGTGGATCTTGGCCTCCAGCACCGACAGCGGCAATGCGCCGCTGTTGAGCACCTGGTCGTGGAATGCGCGGATGTCGAATTGCGGGCCCAGCGCCGCGCGCGCTTCGTCGCGCAGCCGCAGGATGGTCATCGCGCCCACTTTGTAGGCCAGGGCCTGGCCCGGATTGGCGATATAGCGGTCAACTTCGGCGGCGGCGTCGATCCTGCCTATGCCTGAATTGTCGAGCATATAGGCAATCGCCTGATCGCGGGTCCATCCACGCGTGTGCAGCCCGGTGTCGACCACCAGCCGCATTGCGCGCAGCATTTCATCGTCCAGCGTGCCCCAGTGCTGCATCGGTTCGCGGTACAGCCCCATGTCATAGCCCAGCGTTTCGGCATACAGCGCCCAGCCTTCGACATAGGCCGCGTTGCCGCCAAAGCGCTGGAAATCGGGCAGCGCTTCATTTTCCTGCGCCAGGCTGATCTGGAAATGGTGCCCGGGGGCCCCCTCGTGCAGGTACAAGGTGGTCAGCCCGGTCATGAAGCGGTGCTGCCAGTCGAAGGTGTTGTACCAGAAGATCCCCGGCCGGGTGCCGTCGGGCATGCCCTCGCTATAGCTGCCGCCCGCCTCGAACCTGTCGCGGTAGGCAGGATAGGGCTGGATCGTCAGCGGGGTCTTGGGCACGTGCAGGAAATAGTGCGGCGCCAGCCGCGCCACCTTTTCGCCGACCGCGCGAAAACCCCGGCCCAGATCTTCGGCGCGTGACGGATGGAAACGCGGATCGGTGCGGATCACCTCAAAGAACGTGTGCAGGGGCACGGCAAAGCCCAGTTCGGTTTCGACCGCTGCCATGTCCTGCTTGATGCGCGCCACTTCGCCAAGGCCGGTCTGGTGCACCGCCTCGGGGTCGAGATCGAGCGTGGTCTGCTGGTGCACCAGCAGGTGATACAGCGCGGTGCCGCCGGGAATGGCCGACAGGCCGACCGAATCGCGCGCTGCAGGCAGGTATTCGTGCGCCAGAAAGGCGCGCAGCCTGGCATAGGCCGGATAGACCTTGTCGGTGGTTGCCGCCAGAAACGCGCGTTCCATCCGGTGTCGCGCAGCAGGCGTCGCCTTGCGCGGCAGGTGGCGCAACGGTGCCATGAACAACGATCGGGCTGGCGGCTGGGCCAGGATCGCGTCAATCTGGGCGATCATGTCGGTTACTGTCAGGCGCGGCTCGGTCACCCCGCTGGCCATGCCCTCGCGAAACCGGTTGATCGCATTGTCGAACATCACCGGCAAAGTGCGTTCCAGTTCCAGCCGCGCCTCGATATCGGCCATCGTGCGCAGCGACCCGCCTTCGCTGGTGGCGGCCATTTCGGGAAATTCGACCGGAAAACCCATGAAATGGTTGAACGGCTGCACACCAAGCAAGGCCTGCGCGGCGGGGGCCAGCATGGCGCGCTGACCGTACAGGGTCTGGCGGAACACGTCGTAGGACAGGCGGTGCGCGGTATCCAGCGCCCCCCGGTCGATCCGTGCCAGCTGGATCAACGAATGCTCGGTTGCATCGCGCTGTCGTACGATCAGCGCCGGCGTGAATGCCAAGACCAGCATTTCGTGCGGCACCGCCTCGCCCCGCGCGAGCGCACCCACCGGATCGAGCGCCTGCTGCGCACGGCTGTCTTCGGCAAACAGGCGGTCAAGGCGTTCGGCCACCGGGCCGGCTTCACTGCCCGTTGCGGGCGGAGCGGCCACCGTCTGGCCATGCGTCGACGCGGGCGTGGCCACACGCGCCGCGGCGGGCGGGATATCGAGTTTGGCCACCGCCACGACCGGCATGGGCGCCGCCAGGTGCGCCAGCGGCGCAGGCTCGGCGCAAGCCGACAGCATCATGGCGGGGATAACGCCAAAAAGCGCGCGTCCCATCGTCAGCACCATGGGCGTGCCCGGTACCATTTGGTCAAAACGTATTTCACCCCGCCGATGACCGGGGTGCCGGCATGGAGCGTACGCGGATTGGGCCGGCCATCGGGCAACATGTTGTTCCAGATCAGCAGCACACCGGCCTTGGGCGGGATCGACAGGCCGATTTTGGGAAAATCGGTCGCGCCGCCGTCCTCGACCGGATTGAGATAGCCCATGGCTGTCCAGCTGCGTTGTCCGCCGCGATTGCGCTCCAGGTCCCAATAGGCGTGCTTGGCCACAAAATAGTCGAAATGGTGCTTGAACTGCTGCCCCTGGGTATACCGCTGGCCCTGCAACGTCTCGCCAAGCGCGTGCTCCATTCCCAGCAGCGCATCGATCCGGTGTTCAAGCTGGCGAATGAACGGATCATCGCGGTCGACATCGCCGGTATAACTGGTGCGGCCACCGTCGCTGTTGTCGTTGTAGGTGGGTGACGGGCGGGCGACGGCATCGATGATCGCGATCAGGCGTTCGCAATCGCGCGCCGACAGAAAATCGTTAACGGCGTACAATTCAACATCATCCACCGGCAGGCGATAGGCGGCCGGATCTGCATCCAGACGCGCGCGTACGGCATCGCCAATACGCGACAGCTCGGCGCGGTCGGGATCGCTGCGTGAAGACCTGAATGAAAAAACCATGTCTACCCAAGTTCATGGCGGATGCCATTGCGAACGGCAAGGGGGGCGGCGGCGCTGTGGCAAGCGATGTCCGCCATTGTACAAAAATGGTCCGATTAGTCCATTCTGGATAAATCTCATTGCAAAAAAACGAAAAATCTCGTGAAAACCTGGTTAATGCGGGTAACCCGGGAAGTATCCGGACCGAAGCGGGGCGCTTGATCGGTGGTAAGGTCGTCTTGGCCAATTGGCCAATGAGGCAGCACTATCATTCGATTTGATGTTTCTGTGCTTTGGGTAAGGCAATTGACCGCCCGTTTGACGGAGACGACAGACTTGGACGTCCGTGTTGAGAGTGAAAGTCGGTACTTGCGCCGGGCAAAATCGGTTTACAGTGCACGTCGTCGGCGCGATGCGGCGGCGGGTATCGGCGGCCTGTTTGGCGAGCCGGCGTGGGATATCCTGCTGGATGTCTATATTGCCCAGAAAAGCCGTCGCGAAATCCAGGTGTCGAGCGTGTGCATCGAAGCCGGAGTCCCGTCGACCACGATCCTGCGCTGGCTGACCCGGCTGGAGCTCGAAGGCCTGATTTATCGCGCGTCTGACAATGTTGACGGGCGCAGGCGCTATGTCCGGTTGACCGACGCAGGCACGGCGCTGATGACGCGCGTGCTCGACACGATCAACATCGGCGATTGATCCACGCCGCCTGGCCCCCGATCACCAGAACACGTTGGTGGCCACATCGACCACTTCACCGGTGTCGATATCGACCAGCAGGCAATCGTTGTAATAGCGGACCCAGCGATAGGTCCCCCAGGGCGGGGGCAGGTGATAGACCGCGGGATCGGTGATCCAGTATTGTTCGCGCCAGAATTCGGCCGCGAGCAAGGCACCGACCTCAAGCCGGGCATAGGCATAGTCACCACTGGGCGGATAATAGTACCCGATGCGAAACGTATCGCGGTGCAGCGCGCGCCAGCCCGCCCAATCGTACCGACGGTCCGATCGCCAGCCGGTGTTCCAGCCCGCTGCGCGCCCCGCCGGGGCGTAGCCGGATGCTCCGGTGCGCGGTGCGGGCCGGACCGCAGCATACCCCTGTACCTTGGCCGCCAGGTGATCAGCAGGGCGCGCGGCCTGTCCGGCCACGTGCGGTGGTGCCGCATGGGGCCCGGCCAGTATGCGGGGCCGGGCCGGTTCGCGCGCCGCTGCGGGCACCGTCGGCGGGTGTGGGGCGCCGGTCGATGGATGGCTGACTGCGGGGGTGGCATGACCGCCCTGGCGTGCGGCGCGATGGTCCGGTTCGTGGGCGATCGACGCGGCGGACGCGCTCAACAGTGCAAGGCATGCCATGCCCTGCGTGATGGTGCGGGTACGGTCGGGCTGCGCCATGGCCATTCTCCTGTCCGCAATACGTGGCGCTGTGTGTCGGGCACGGCGATTCGCATTGCGCCGCAAACAATGCCGTAACAAGCGTGCACAAATTCTGAAGGTTTGGGCTATGGCCCGCGTCAGCTTGGCCCGTGGGATAGTGCATGAATCCGATCGATCAATATCCGCAGCTTGACGCCCTGTTTGCCGATGCCATCGCGCGGCTGGACCACGCGGTGCGCGATCGCAATGCCGTCATGCACGCCCCGGTGGTGGTCACCGCCGACGGCGATGCGCGGATCATGGTGCTGCGCGCAGCGGATGCCGATCTGGCAGCCTTGCGCTTTCACACCGATGGGCGATCACCCAAAGTGGCGACGATTGCCGCCGATGCGCGCCTGACGGTGCTGGCCTACGACCCGGCGGCGCGTGTGCAATTGCGCATCGCGGGCACGGCCCGGGTGGAAAGCGCCGGCCCTGTGGCCGATGCGGCATGGGCCGCAGCCTCGCCGCTCAGCCGGCGGTGCTATCTGGCCGAGGCGGGCCCTGGCGCGGTGCTGGATACCGCAGGCTCTGCCCTGCCGCCGGATGTTCGCAACCATCGCCCCACCCTTGCGCAAAGCGAAGCGGGGCGGGGGCACTTTGCGGTGATCATGCTGCGCGCCGAACGGCTCGACTGGCTGCAACTGGGGCGCGATGGCGGCACGCGCGCTCAATTCGTGCGCGCCACAGATGGCTGGCAGGGGGCCTGGATCGCCCCCTGATTGCCGTCAGCGCGACAGTTTTTTATAGGCCAGTGGCGTCGGACGATCGGCGGCATCGCCCAGGCGGCGACGCTTGTCCTCTTCATAGGCGGCAAAGTTGCCTTCGAACCATTCGACATGGCTGTTGCCTTCGAACGCCAGGATATGCGTCGCCAGGCGATCGAGGAAGAACCGGTCGTGGCTGATGACCACCGCGCAACCGGCAAAGTTTTCGATCGCTTCTTCAAGCGCGCCCAGTGTTTCGACGTCGAGATCGTTGGTCGGTTCGTCAAGCAGCAGCACATTGCCGCCGGTTTTCAGCATCTTGGCCATGTGTACGCGATTGCGTTCACCGCCCGACAGCTTGCCGACGTTCTTTTGCTGATCGGCGCCCTTGAAATTGAACGCGCCGACATAGGCCCGGGTCGAGGTGTCGAACCCGTTGACCTTCATGTAGTCATGCCCGCCCGAGATTTCTTCCCACACGTTCTTCGACGGGTCCAGCGCATCGCGGCTCTGGTCGACAAAGCCCAGGCGCACGGTCGAACCGATGTCGATGCTGCCTTCATCGGGCTGTTCCTGCCCGGTGATCAGCTTGAACAGCGTGGACTTGCCCGCGCCGTTGGGGCCGATCACCCCGACAATGCCGCCCGGTGGCAACAGGAACGACACGTCTTCGAACAGCAGCTTGTCGCCAAAGGCCTTGGTCAGGCCCTTGGCCTCGATCACTTTGCCGCCCAGGCGCTCGGGCACCTGGATGACGATCTGCGCCTTGCCCGGGCTGCGGTTGTTCTGGCTGGCGACCAGTTCCTCGAACTTCTTGATACGCGATTTGGACTTGGTCTGGCGGCCCTTGGTCCCGGCGCGGATCCATTCGAGTTCGTCGTTGATCGCTTTTTGCCGGCCGGTCGCCTCGCGGTCTTCCTGTTCCAGACGCTTCGACTTCTTTTCCAGATAGGTCGAATAATTGCCTTCGTAGGGGAAATATTTGCCGCGGTCGATTTCGAGAATCCAGCCGACCACGTTGTCGAGGAAATAGCGGTCGTGGGTGATCATCAGCACCGCGCCGGCATATTCCTTCAGATGGTTTTCCAGCCATTCGACCGATTCGGCGTCAAGGTGGTTGGTCGGTTCGTCGAGCAGCAGGATCGACGGCTTCTGGATCAGCAGACGCGTCAGCGCGATGCGGCGGCGTTCCCCGCCCGACAGGTTTTCCACCGACCAGTCCGACGGCGGGCAGCGCAGTGCCTCCATCGCGATTTCCAGCTGGTTATCCAGTGTCCAGCCATCGACCGCGTCGATCTTGCCCTGCAGATCGCCCATCTCGTCCATCAGCGCGTCGAAATCGACGTCTTCCGGCGGGTCGGCCATCAGGTTGGAGATTTCGTTGAAACGATCGACCAGGTCGGCCACTTCGCGCGCGCCGTCCTTGACGTTTTCCAGCACGGTCTTGGTCGGATCGAGCTGCGGTTCCTGCGCCAGATAGCCCACGGTGATATATTCACCCGGCCAGGCTTCGCCGGTGTAATCCTTGTCGATGCCCGCCATGATCTTCATCAGGGTCGACTTGCCCGCGCCGTTGGGGCCGACAATGCCGATCTTGGCACCCTGATAAAACTGCAGGTTGATGTCGTTGAGCACCGGCTTGGGGGCGCCGGGGAAAGTCTTCGTCATGTTCTTCATGACGTAGGCGTACTGGGCGGCCATGGTCGTCCTTCGGGAATGCGCGTGAAATGGTTGTCGCGCGCTCTACCCGTGCGGCGCGACGCCTGCAAGCGGGGCGGTGGCATCACGGAAAAAACCAATCACTTCGGCCTCTACCGAACGGGTCGTGCTGCCCGGCTGATCGATCACGTGCCAGGTCAGCACCGAATGCGGCGGCATCGCGGTGTGCGGATTGGCATCGGCATCGTCCAGATCGATCGCGCGAAACCGATCGCCAAAGCGGTCCTTGAGCATGGCAAACCGCGCATCGGGCACCAGCGAGTCGGATTTGAACCGCAGGCCCAGCATCGACAGGTCTTCGGCCTCGAACCGCGCCTTGGCACAAGCAAGCTCGGCCTCGGTTGCATCGATCATCGCCGCGCCCTTCTTGCCCAGCGGCAGCGATGGCTGCGACAGCACCGGGGCGACGACCGAAGGTTCGGTCATCATGGCCAGCGCAAACCCGCCGGTAAAGCACATTCCCACAGCGCCCACGCCGCGCCCGCCGCATTCGGCGTGGGCATGACGCGCCAGTGCGCGCAGCCAGTCGACTATCGGGCTCGATTTGCCATTGGCCCAGCCGTTGAATTCGCGCCGCACGCACAAAGTCCAGATTGCCTGCGCCATGGTATAGCGTTTGCTGGGAACACGCCCGTCTTCGCCAAACAGGCTGGGGCAAAACACGGTCATCCCGGCATCGGCCACCCGATCGGCAAAACGCAGCACCAGCGGATGCAGATTGGGCATCTCGTGCATGATGATGACGGCTGGTCCGCGGCCCTTGCGCCAGACTTTGCGCGTGTAGGGGCCGTCGGTAAAATCGAAGGGGGTGTATTCGGCGAAGCTTTGCGCGTTTTGCATACCCTGTTCCCCGCCAATATCCGATCCGAAACCGCGAAGCGCAATCACCGCGAAGGTGGGGGGAGGGCCACGCCACGCGGGCCCGGCTGCCCCCCCCGTCCGGGTAAGATCGCGATCAGATGCGCTCGATGATGATCGCCGGCGCCATGCCGCCGGCCGCGCACATCGTCACCAGGCCATAGCGGCCACCGGTGCGTTCCAGTTCGTCGAGCACGGTGCCGATCAGGATCGAGCCGGTGGCGCCGATCGGGTGGCCCAGCGCCATCGCACCGCCGTTGACGTTGACCTTGGTGCGATCGAGATCGAGGTCGCGGATGAACTTTTCGGCAACGACGGCAAACGCTTCGTTGATTTCCCACAAGTCGATGTCTGCAACCGTAAGCCCGGCCTTGGCCAGAACCTTTTTCGCCGCGGGCACCGGGGCGTTGAGCATCAAGGTGGGATCATCGCCCTGGTTGGCATAGGCCACGACGCGCGCGCGCGGTTTCAGCCCGTGCTTTTCGGCATAGGCAGGGCTGGTGATCAGCAGCGCGGCCGCGCCATCGACCACGCCCGACGAATTGCCCGCATGGTGCACGCCCTTCCAGTTCAGATCGGGATAGCGGCGCTTGATCTGCTGACGGAAGGTGGTGCCGCCCAGATCGAAATCGGCAATTCCGTCAAAGCTGGCCTTGAGCGAGGCCAGGCCTTCGAGCGTGGTTTCGGGGCGCGGGAATTCCTCGTGATCGAGCGCCACGCTGCCGTCTTCGTTCAGCACCGGCACCAGCGATTTGGCAAAGCGGCCCTCGGCAATCGCCACTGCGGCGCGTTGCTGGCTGACCAGCGCCAGCGTGTCGAGCGCTTCGCGGGGGATGCCTTCGCGCGCGGCAATCGCATCGCCGCACACGCCCTGGTGCGATTGCGGGTGGATCGCGTCGAGCGCGGCATTGCCCGAACCCATGCCCAGCGGCTTGATCCCGGCATTGGCCTGTTCGGCGCCGTGCATCGCGGTAAAGCTCATCATTTCGGTGCCGCCTGCGATCACGCAGTCTTCCATGCCCGACATCACGCTGGCGGTGGCCAGGTTGACCGAGGTGATCCCGCCGCCGCAGAACCGGTCAAGCGTGGTGCCGCTGGCCGAAATGTCATAGCCTGCGGCCAGCGCCGCCATCCGGCCCAGATCGCCGGCCTGTTTGCCGTACTGCGACGAGGTCGACCAGATCACGTCATCGACCGTGCTGGTGTCGAGGTGATTGCGATCCTTCAACGCCTTGAGCACGGTGGCGGCCAGGTGCTGCGGGTGGAGGTGCGACAGCGCGCCCTTGCCGGGCTTGCCGACGCCGCGCGGGGTGCGAACAGCATCGATGATATAGGCTTCGGCCATGACAGATCCTCTTCCAAGTATTTAACCGAACGATTAAAGGCTTTGCGGATCGGGTGCAAGCGTTAAGGTGCCGGGTGAAGGAGATCCCCCCGATGCTGCACACCGCGATACTCGACAGCGCGCGCGGCTTTGCCGACCAGATCGTCGCACTGCGCCGCGCGATCCATGCCGAACCCGAACTTGGTCTCGACAACCCGCGCACGCGCGACAAACTGCGCGCCGCGCTGGCGCATCTGCCGCTGGAATGGCGCGAAGGTCCGTCGACATCGGGCCTGGTGGCGCGGCTGGCGGGCACCGGACCAGCCACGGGCCCCTTGCGCCGCGTGCTGCTGCGCGGGGATACCGATGCGCTGCCGATGGACGAAGAAACCGGACTGCCCTTTGCCAGCACCGTGGCAGGCGCGATGCATTCGTGCGGGCACGACACGCATGCCGCGATGCTGGCGGGCGCGGCGCACGTGCTGTGCGCGCGCCGCGATCGCTTTGCGGGCGAGGTGGTGTTCATGTTTCAGCCGGGGGAAGAGGGGTTTCACGGCGCGCGCCATATGATCGAGGATGGCCTGCTCGATCCCTTGCCCGACGCCGCGTTTGCGCTGCACATCATGCCAGACAGCCCGCACGGGCGGGTGGCGGGGCGTGCGGGCGCGCTGCTGGCCTCGGCGGACCGGTTCGAGATCGTGGTCGAGGGGCGCGGCGGCCATGCCTCGATGCCGCATCAGACGCGCGATCCGATGCCGATCGCGTGCGAGATCGTCGGTGCGATCCAGACCATGGTTACCCGGCGTTTTCCGGTGGCCGATCCGGTCGTGGTCACTGTCACCGAAATCCATGCTGGCACGGCGCACAACATCATTCCCGACCGTGCCGCGATGCGCGGCACCTTGCGCACGCTGTCGCCCGCCAACCGGGCGGCGCTGCACAACGATCTGACCACCCTGGCGCAGGGCATTGCCGCCGCGCATGGCCTGAGCGCGAGCGTGGCGATCCACCCGGGCTTTCCCGTCACCGTGTGCGATGCGCGCGCGGTTGATCTGGGCCAGGCGGTGGCGGGCGAACTGGGCGCGCCGGTGCAGTTCCACCGCCTGTCGCACCCGATCATGGGTGCCGAAGATTTTGCCTATGTGCTGGAAAAAGTGCCTGGCGCGATGTTTTTTCTGGGCGTTGCCGCACCCGATGCCGACCTGCACACGTGCAGCGGCATCCATTCGCCGCGCATGATGGTGGACGAGGCGGCGCTGCCGCTGGGCACCGCGCTGCTGGCGGGGTGTGCGATGCGTTTTCTGGCGCAGGGTTTTTAAACCGTCATGGAACACGACCAAAGCGCGATGATGGACAACGATCGCGTGCTGCATTTCGAAGGCATCCACAATTTCCGCGATTACGGAGGCTATCACGCGCGGGCCGGGCGGTTGGCGCGCGGGCGGCTGTGGCGGTCGGGCCAGCATGCCGGCGCCACCGCTGCCGATCTGGCGCGGGTGCGCGATCTGGGTATTGCCACCGTGATCGATCTGCGCGGTGACAGCGAACGCGCGGCGTATCCGTGTCTGCGCCACGCCGATTTTGCCGGCGAGGTGCTGTTCGAACCGGGCGAGACCGCCAGCATGCAGGGCCAGGCCGCGCATGCCGAGGCGGCGGACCGCATCCGCACCCCGGCAGATGCGCGCGACCGCATGATCCGGCTGTATCAGGGCATGCCGTTTCGCGGGGTGCTGACCGCGACATTTGCGCTGTATGGTCGGGCGCTGGCCACGCAGGCAACGCCCAGCCTGCTGCATTGCCTGGCGGGCAAGGATCGCACCGGGCTGGGTGCGGCGCTGGTCCACCATCTGTTGGGGGTGCACCACGACGATCTGATGGCGGATTATCTGTTGACCAACACTGCCGGCAATATCGAGGCGCGGATCGCCTCGCAAAGCCACAGCCTTGCCGACATGGGCCTGTCGGACGCGGCGATGCGCGTGGTTCTGGGGGTAGAGGCGGTCTATCTCGACACGGCCTTTGCCGCGATCCGCGATCGCCACGGCAGCGTCGAGGCCTATGCGCACGAGGTGCTGGGCATCGGTCCTGCCCGGATTGCCGCGATGGAAGCCCGCCTGGTCGATTGACTCCGCGCCGCGCGGGCTTATTTCGGCGTCCTTTGATGGGCGGTTCCCCGTCGGGAACGCCGACAGCCTGCCTTGCGCAAAGCGCAAGCCGGGGACGGAGAACATGATGGCGACGACACACAAGACCCGCATGCTGATCGTCGGATCGGGCCCGGCCGGCCTGACCGCGGCCATTTATGGCGCGCGTGCGGGGATGGAGCCGATCGTGGTGCAGGGTCTGCAGCCGGGCGGACAATTGACCATCACCACCGACGTCGAAAACTATCCCGGGTTTCGCGATGTGATCCAGGGGCCGTGGCTGATGCAGGAAATGCAGGCCCAGGCCGAACATGTCGGCACGCGCATGCTGTGGGACACGATTACCGAGATCAATCTTGATGGATCACCGTTCCGCGCCATCGGCGACAGCGGCGATATCTATGAAGGCGATTGCCTGGTCATTGCCACCGGCGCGCAGGCGCGCTGGCTGGGCGTGCCGGGCGAAGCCGAACTGGGCGGCAAGGGTGTATCGGCCTGCGCCACGTGCGACGGGTTCTTCTACCGCGGGCGCAAGGTTGTGGTGATCGGCGGCGGCAACACCGCGGTTGAAGAGGCGCTGTACCTGACCAACCACGCCAGCGAAGTCGTGCTGATCCACCGCCGCGATGCTCTGCGCGCCGAAAAGATCCTGCAGGACCGCCTATATGCCCACCCCAAAGTCAGCATTTTGTGGAACAAGGCGGTCGATCGTTTCGTCGGCGGTGAAAAGGGCCTGATCGCGGTGGCGTTGCGCGATACGGTGACCGGTGAAACCAGCGAAGTGCCGACCGATGGTGCGTTTGTGGCCATCGGCCATGCGCCGGCGACCGGCTTGTTCAAGGACAAGCTGGAGCTTGATGACGCCGGCTATATCGTGGTCGAACCGGGCACGCCCAAGACCGCTATCCCCGGCGTGTTTGCCTGTGGCGACGTGATGGATCACACTTATCGTCAGGCGGTAACGGCGGCAGGCACCGGCTGTATGGCGGCGCTTGATGCCGAACGGTTTTTGGCCACGCGCGATTTTGTCGTGGCGCAAGATGCGTCCTGGTAACGGGAAACACTATGAGGTTTCAGTGCCTTGATGCGGTTTGTTCCAGCAGGCACTGAAACAGCCACGCGCGGCTTTCTGCATCATCGGTAAAGCTGTGGCTGCGGCCTCGATGGCGCTGTACGCGGGCGTCGGGGCCCGGCCAGACCTTGTCAAACCGGGCACCGACGCGGTCGCCCTCGGCCAGGAGTATGGTGGCCGGGCCGGCGAACCGGGCCAGGTCTTCGTGCAAGACATCGGCCAGCGCCGATCCTGGTTCGTCCTTGCGGGTTGCGCGGCCCAGGCCCCGCATCAGGCCGCGCAGATCGACCCTGCCGGTTATCAGTCGCAGCACCGCGCGCGGATCGGCCAGCTTTGCCAGATAGCGTTGCCGCAGCGCCTGCGGGCTATGGACGTAGCCCGTGTCGTCATCAAAAGTCCACGGATTGGCCAGAACCAGCCCGTCCAGCCCCGGCAGATCTGCTGCATGCAGCATCAGCGCGCTGGCCGCATCGCACAGGCCATACGCCACGACCCGGCGCATGCCCGGCAAGGCCGCCCGAAACGAACCCAGTGCCGCGGCAATATCATCGCGCGATCCGCGCCAGCCGTGGTTTTCGCCTTCGCTGTCGCCGACCCCGCGCCGGTCAAACCGGAACACCGGTACGCCTGCCTGTTCGGCCAGCATCGCGGCCAGCGCGGCATGGCCGCCAAATGCGCCGGCGCGGATTTCGGAGCCGCCCGATACGATCAGCAGGCCGGTCTGGCCATGCGCTGCCGCGCAATCGAGCATGCCGTAAAGCTTTGCCCCGCCGCAGGGAAAGGCGACCACGCGCCGGGTCATGCCGCGATCTCTGCCGCGATCAGCGTGGCCAGCCGTTCGGCTTGTGCGGGATCGTCGCCGGGTTCGGCGCGCAGCCACAGTGGCGCGCCGCCCAGTTCGCCCAGGCGGATTTCGCGCTGGCCCTCGTCGAGCGGGCGCGCGCTGTCGAGCCCGGCGATCAGTGCGGGGCTGCAGTCATAGCCTGCCAATTCGATCCCGTCGCTGCGCGCCAGTTCAAGCAGGTTGGCGCTGTCTTCGTGGCGTCCGGCTTCGCGCGCAGCGATCAGGCGCGCGCGCAACAACTGGCGCAGCAGCGTGCTGCCCGAAACCGGATCGACCACCCAACCGGGCAGGACATTGGGAAACACCAGCGCCCCGCCGCGCAGCGCCAGCACGTGCGTGCTGTCGAAATGGCGTGCGGCACGCGCCATCGCGGTGCGCCAGGCGTGCAGGCTTTGCGCGGCGAAGGGCTGCTGGCTTTCGTTGGTGCCGGGCAGATCGGGCATGACGCTGTCGATGCCACGCAGATCGAGCGCGCGCATCGTGCCGTTCAGCCAGCGCCGGGTGCGGTTCATCTCGGCAAACAGCGGCGGCACGATCAGCAGCCGGAACCGCCGCCCGCGATCGATCGCAACGGCAAATTCATCACCACCGGGGCAGGGCCACTGGACGATCAAGCCGGCCGTTTCCCGTGCACCAGTGCAAGCAGGCTGGCATAATCGGCCAGCGTATCGCCGGTCAGTTCGGCATCATCGAAGACCACCGCGAAGCGGTCTTCGATGGCGCCGAACAGCGTGGCGATCGCCATCGAATCGAGTTCGGGCAGTGCACCCAGCAACGCGCTTTCGGGGGTCAGTGCGGCCAGTCGCGCGGCATTCAGCCCCAGCACATCGCCCAGCACGGCACGCAAAGCTGCATCGCAATCATCGCTCATCGCGCTGTCCTAACAGCGCGCGCGCGTCGGGCAAGGCGCAAGGCCCGTTTCGCCAGCAATTTTCCCAGCGCGGGCCAGTGGCGGACCGCGCGCGGATGATACGCTTCCAGCCTTTGGTGCACCTCGGACAGCTCCATCCAGTCGCGTTTGTAGTGATCATCGCCGGTGCCAAAGTCGATCAGGTCGACCCGGTCTTCGTCGAAAGCCATCGCAAACAGCGCGTGCGTCAGCACCGTGCCCGGCGAATGCGCCGCGGCGTCAGGATCGTGCGCCAACTTGTGAATGAACGCCGTATGGCCCTCGATCGTCCACAATTGCGCCGCGACCGGCCGATTGCCGATCGTGGCAAGCCCCAGCCGCAATCGCCCCGCGGCGCCCTCTGTTTCGGCAAAACGGCGCAGGAACGCGGGCGATCCTTCTGCCGGTTTCCAGCTTTTGGCATAGATCGCCTGATATGCGGCCCAGTCGTCAGCGTCGAAATCGCGCGCGATCCGGATCGTCAGCCTGGCGCGTTTGCGCCGCACGGTTTCGCGCAGCCGCCCCGGGCGCGTGGCCCACCAGGTGGCAAAATCGCGGCCGGCAGGCAGCAGCACATGATTGACATGATGGGGTGACAGCTCGCCGATCCAGCCGGCGGACTGTGTTGCATGCAGCATCAGCGCGGCCTCGCGCCGCGGCAACGGTGCATAGTGCAAGGCGCCTGCAGGCGACAGGTTGCGCAACAGCGCGGGCAACAGGCGTTCGCCCCCATGCGCAAAACGCGGCCGCGCGACGAAGCTGTACCAATTGGCCAGCGCGGTCAGGCCACGATAGGTTTCACACAGCGGCAATGCAGCGATCGCATCGCCGTCGCGCGCCACCGCAATGAAACAGCGCGCAGGTGCCAGGCATTCGCGCGCCATCTGTTGCAACCAGCCGAGGCGGTCGAACGGCGTCACCCCGGGGCCCGGCGCCAACAGCGTGGCCAGCAAGGGGTCGGCTTGCGCTTCGTTAACGTCGGCGTGATAGATATGCATCGTGACCGTGACTGCCGTTCCCTTGCCCGATCCGGTGCCTTGCCCGCTCGATCATCTGCCGCTGCATGCGCCGGATGATGCGCCGGCTTTGGTGCTGGGCGACAGGGTCATGGACTATGCCGGGTTAAATCGGCGTATAGGCCAGTTAGGTGCGTGGCTGGCAAGATCGCTGTCCGCTGGAGATCGGGTGGCATGCTGGTTGCCAAAGGGCGAACTGGCGTGCCTGCTGCCGCTGGCCACAGCGCGTGCAGGGCTGGTGCATGTGCCGATCAACCCCGTGCTCAAACGCGCGCAAGTGGCGCATATCCTGGCCGACAGCGGCGCCCGCCTGGTGATTGCCAATGCGGCGCGGTTGCACAGTCTAGAGGCCGGCGATTGTGCGGCGGCGGAGGCTTTTGTCGATACCGACGTCATTGCGGTGCTGGATGCCGAGGCGGCGCTGCCGCCATCGTCGGCACCGGTCGATGCGACAGTGGCCCTGCTTTACACCAGCGGATCGACCGGGCGGCCCAAGGGGGTCATGCTCAGCCATGCCAATCTGTGGCTGGGCGCGGTCAGCGTGGCGCATTATCTGGGGCTGTCCGCGCGGGACCGGGTGCTGGCGGTGCTGCCGCTGGCGTTCGATTACGGGCAGAACCAGCTGTTGTCGGCGTGGTTTGCCGGGGCCTGCGTGGTGCCGCACGATTATCTTTTGCCGCGCGATGTGCTGCGCGCGGTCGCCCGCCACAAGATCACCACGCTGGCCGGCGTACCGCCGCTATGGCGTCAGCTGGCAGTGCTCGACTGGCCGGCCGAGGCCGTGGCAAGCGTGAAGCGGCTGACCAACAGCGGCGGCGCGCTGGATGAAACATTGGTGCATCGGCTGCGCAGTCTGGTGCCCGCGGCACGGATCCACGCGATGTACGGCCTGACCGAGGCGTTCCGGTCGACCAGTCTCGATCCCGCGCTGATCGATGCGCATCCGACCGCGATCGGCACCGCCATTCCCTTTGCCGAGGTGCTGGTGGTGCGCGACGACGGTGCGCCCACAGGGCCGGACGAAGAGGGCGAGCTGGTCCACGCCGGACCTTTGGTGGCGCAAGGCTATTGGCGCGATCCGGCGCGCACGGCCGAACGATTTCGTCCCGCGCCGGCGTTTTCGCAAAGCGGTGGTATCGCCGTCTGGTCGGGCGACCGGGTGCGCCGCGATGGCAAGGGGCTGCTGTATTTTGTCGGACGGCGCGATGCGATGATCAAGACCGCCGGCACCCGCATCAGCCCGCAGGAAATCGAGGAGGCGGCGCTGGCCAGCGGGCTGGTCGCAGACGCGGTCGCGCTGGGTTTGCCCGATGCAACGCTGGGCCAGGCGATCCATCTGGTGGCCAGTGCGGCGGGCACAGCCGACAGCGCGGCGCTGCTGGCGGCGCTGGCACAAACCTTGCCCGGTTTCATGGTGCCGCGGACGGTCCACTGGCGCGATGCACTGCCGGTCAATGCCAATGGCAAAGTCGACCGTGCGGGCCTTTACGCTGAATTATCGACTTGGGCCGATAAGGCTGGGCCATGACCCTGATGTCCAAGCCGATGGGCCCGATACCTCCGGGCTTTGCCACGATCGACGGCGAACTGGCGATTGCCGGGGTGCGTGCGCGCGACTGGGTGGCGCGCGCGGGCGGCGCGCCGCTGTTTGTCTATGACGCCGGCCTGATCGCGCAGCGGATGGCATCGTTTCGGGCCGCGCTGCCTGGGATCGGGCTGCATTATGCAGTAAAGGCCAATCCGCTGGCGCCGCTGCTGGCCTTCATGGCGGATCGCGTCGATGGCTTTGACATTGCCTCGGGCGGCGAACTGGCTGCGCTGCAGGCGGTGGGCGTCGATGGGGCGCTTATCGGATTTGCAGGCCCGGGCAAGCGTGACGCCGATATCGCGGCCGCAATTGCCGGCGGCGTGACGCTGCATATCGAATCACCGCACGAGGCCGATCGCGCGCTTGAGGCGGGCGCGCGCGCCGGGATCGCGCCGCGTCTGGCCATTCGCGTCAATCCCGATTTTCAACTCGCCGGCGCCGGTATGCGCATGGGCGGCGGCGCGCGCCCGTTTGGCGTCGATGCCGAGGCGGTGCCGGCGCTGGCGCGCAGGCTGGTGGCTGCGGGCGCAGATTGGCGCGGGTTTCATGTCTATGCCGGCAGCCAGTCGCTCGATGCTGCCGCCATTGTGGCAAGCCAGGTGGCGACGCTCGAGCTCGTGGCCCGGCTGGGTGAAGCCGCCGGGGTACTCGTGCCGCGTTGCAACCTGGGCGGCGGATTTGGTATTCCCTATCATGCCGGGCAGACATCGCTGGACCTTGACGCGGTCGGCGCGGGTTTGGCGCAGGCGCTGGCAACACGCGCGCCCATCCTGGCCGACACGCGCTTTGTCGTGGAACTTGGCCGCTGGCTGGTGGGCGAGGCAGGCGTCTATCTGGCGCCCGTGATCGAGCGCAAGCACAGCCGGGGCGAAACGTTTCTGGTGATCGATGGCGGGCTGCATCACCAGCTGGCTGCCAGTGGCAATTTCGGCAGCGTGATCCGCCGCAATTATCCGCTGGCCATCGCCACCCGCATCGCTGCCCCGGCGGACGAGGTGGCGCATGTGGTGGGGTGCCTGTGCACGCCGCTGGATCGCATGGGCGATGCGTTGGCCTTGCCCCGCGCCGAGGCGGGTGATCTGGTCGCGCTGTTCTGCGCCGGAGCCTATGGCGCCAGCGCCAGCCCGGCCGCCTTTCTGGGCCATGGGCCGGCGCGCGAGATACTGGTGGGCGCGGGTTAAGCCACCGGTCACGCAGTGTCCCGTCGCGGGACGAAGCGGTCAAGCCGATCAGCACTAACGGTATGTTTACCCTTAATGGCCATATCGATGCGTGAATTTGCACGCCGTTTGTCCCCCCGGGGGACAACCGGGTCGTCTGCGGGGACGGCCGTCGGATCGTGCACCGCTTTGTTGAAGGATGGTTCATGCCCAAGGACACGCCGCCTGCTTTCCTCGACCGTCGGGTCAGCCGGCGTGCGGTCATGGCGTTTACCGGGCTGGCGGTTGCCGGGCTGTCGGGCTGTGCCGGTGGCGGCGGCGCACAACTGCCCTCGGCCAGCTTTGTCTCGTTGCAGGAGGGCCCGGGCGAAGATTACATCATCGGCCCGCTCGATGAACTGACCATCTTTGTCTGGCGCAATCCGGAACTGGGCGCGCAAGTGCAGGTGCGGCCCGACGGGCGCATCACCACGCCGCTGATCACCGACATGCCGGCGGTGGGCAAGACGCCCTCGATGCTGGCCGAAGATATCAAGCTGCAGCTGTCGCAATTCATCCAGGAACCGATCGTTTCGGTGATCGTCAACAAGTTTTCGGGCACTTACAGCCAGCAGGTGCGCGTGGTTGGCGCCACGGCCAAGCCGACGTCGCTGTCGTATCGCGCCAACATGACTTTGCTCGATGCGATGATCGCGGTCGGGGGTCTGTCGGAATTTGCCGCGGGCAACCGCGCGCGGCTGATCCGGTTCGACAAGCAGTCGGGCAAGCAGAAGGAATATGGCCTGCGTATCAATGATCTGCTGCGCAAGGGCGATACGCGCGCCAATGTCATGCTGATGCCGGGCGATGTGATCATCATCCCCGAAAGCGCGTTCTGAGCGGCGGGCACGGCAGATGGGTGGACTTGTCGATCAGATCAGGGCCGGGCTCTATACGGTGTGGAACCGGCGCTGGATCGCGCTGGGGGTGGCCTGGGTGGTGTGCCTGGCCGGATGGCTGGCCGTGGGGACGATTCCCAACAAATATGAATCGCATGCACGCATCTTTGTGCGGATCGACGATGTGCTGTCGGACCAGATCGGGCTGGGCGCCGATCGTCACCGCGATGTCGACCGCGTGCGCCAGACACTGACCAGCGCAGTCAATCTGGAAAAGGTCGTGCGCGCCACCCGGCTTGGTGAAAAGGTGACCAGCGAAAAGCAGATGGAGGCGGCCGTGGCCGCCCTCGCCAGCGTGGTCAAAGTCAGCAACAGCCAGGAAAACCTGTTCGAGATCGCCGCCACGTCGGGCAACAGCGGTTTGAGCGACGGCGAAAATGCCAAGCTGGCGCAGGATATCGCCCAGAAGATGATCGACATCTTCCGCGAAGAAAACCTGTCGGGCGGGCGCGGCGAGATGAGCGACACGCTGGCGTTCATGGACCAGCAGCTGGCCGACCGGCAGAAAGACCTCGAAGCCGCCGAGCAGAAGCGCCAGGCGTTCGAAGCCAAGAATGCCGGGATGATGCCCGGCACCGGCGCGGTCAGCGCGCGGCTGGAAGGGGCCAGGTCAGAACTGCGCGGTGTGGAGTCCGATCTGATGGCGGCGCAAAGCGCGGTCGCCTCGATCAACGGGCAGATGGCCGGAACGCCGCCGACGATCACCGTGCCGGGCGTCAGCGGCGGCGCGCGGGGCGCGCTGGCGCAGGCGCAGTCCGATCTGGCAGCGATGCACGCGCGCGGCCTGACCGACAGCCACCCCGATGTGATCGCGCAAAAGGCGCAGATCGCGCAACTGTCGCGCGCGGCAGCCAGCGAAGGCGGCAAAGGCGGCGGTGGCACGCCCAATCCGGCCTATGCCTCGCTGCAATCGATCAAGGCCGACCGGCAGGCCAGCATGATGGCGCTGCAATCGCGCAAGGCCGCGCTGCAGCAGGACATCGCGCAATTGACCACCCAGCAATACAGCGAACCCGCGGTTGCCGCCGAAGCGTCGCGCATCAACCGCGATTACGAAGTGCTGAAGGAACAATACGACAAGCTGCTGCGCGATCGCGAAGCGCTGCGGCTGCGCGGGCAAGTCGAAAACGAACACAATGCGGTGAAATTCGAAGTGATCGATCCGCCCACCAGCCCGCGCGAGCCTGCCGCGCCAAACCGGCCGCTCTTGCTGATCGGCGTGCTGGTTGCCGGGCTTGCTGCCGGGGCAGGCGGTGCTTTTGCGCTGGGCCAGATGCGCGGAACCTTTGCCACCACCGCCGATCTCGAACGCGCGATCGGGCTGCCGGTGCTGGGTGCGGTCACGCTGGCGCTGACCCACACCGCGGTGACCGAACGGCAGCGTCAGCTCAAATGGTTTGGCGGCGGCATTGCCGGTCTGGCTTTGGTGCTGGTCGGGTTGCTGGCGCTGGAATTCTTCAAACGCCGGTTGGTGGCATGAGCGGACGGAGCACGCACCGATGACCGATCAACGCCCCTTTCCGCCCACCGGCCCCGACGGTGCGCCCCCCCGCAAGGCCAGGCGCGCCTCGCTGATCGAGCGCGCCGGCGGCAGCGATGACTGGCACCGCGTGGTCGCGCCAGCCGCAACCGCGCCACTGTCGGAACCCGCGGCATCGCGCGCCGTGGCGCCTGTGGCTCCATTTGCCGCGCCGGCGTTCGATCCGGCCGGGCTGCCCGCGACGGCACCGTTGCGCGATGGCCCGGTGGCCGCGCGGCTGGACGCGTCGCCGGCCCCCCAGGTGTTTCGCGGCACGTTTCATATCATCGATCGCACGCATCTGCGCGACCAGGGGCTGATCGAGCCCGAAGGTCCGGTGACCGCGCTGCTCGAAGAATTTCGCATCATCAAGCGGCAACTGCTGCTGACCGCAGCCGAAAGCCGCCAGGCCGAAGACGGGGTACGCGCCGAGCGCATTCTGGTCTGTTCGGCGCTGCCGGGCGAAGGCAAGACTTTCTGCTCGGTCAATCTGGCGCTGTCGATGGCGGCAGAAAAAGACACCGAGGTGCTGCTGGTCGATGCCGATTTTGCCAAGCCTTCGGTGCTGTCGACGCTGGGTCTGCCGGGCGGGCCCGGGCTGCTCGATGCGCTGGCCGATCCGCGGATCGCGGTCGAGGATTGCATTCTGGGCACCGATATTCCCGGGCTGTTCGTGCTGCCGGCGGGACACGCCAGCGGCAACGATACCGAATTGCTGGCCTCTGCCCGCACGGTCCAGGTGCTCGACCGGCTGACCGCCAACACACCCGGCCGGATCGTCATTTTCGACAGTTCGCCGGTGCTGGCGGCCTCGCCTGCCAGCGCGCTGGCGCTGCATGTCGGGCAGGCGGTGGTGGTGGTGCGCGCCGACATGACCAGCGATGCGGCGCTGCGTGACGCGGTCGGGCTGTTGTCGGGCTGTGACGATATCAAGCTGTTGCTCAATGCTGCGCATTTTTCGCCCAGCGGTCGCCGTTTCGGCACGTATTACGGGTACAAGGAGTAAGGCCGCATGAAGGGGGTTTGGCATATCGCCGCCAGCGCGCTTGCGCTGATCGCACCCTGGGGCTCCGGGACCGCTGCGCTTGCCCAAAGCGCAACGGGCGGCGCGCCGCTGCGTTATGCCAATCCCGATGCGGGCGACGATACCACCACTGCGCCCGATGGTGCCGATGTTTCAACGGGCGGCAACGGCGCGCAGACGCCTTATGCACCCGCAGGCGGGACCGGCAGCGGGGGCAAGCCGCGCAAGCACACGCGCATCGTGCCCTATCTCGAAATCGACCAGACGGTGTACGACCAGAGCGCACCACAACAGCAGGTGTTGACTTATACCACGCTGGCGGCCGGTGCCGACATGCAGTTTTCCGGTCACCGCACCACCGGCGTTGCCAATATCCGGTACGAGCATCATTTTTCCGAAACGCCGGGCGTTGGCAGCTCCAACACCGTATCGGGCATTGCCCGCACTTCGACCGAGATCGTGCCACGCACGCTGACCTTCGATTTCGGCGGGCTGGCAACGCACACCTCGATCGGACCGCAGGGCAGCACTGTGCTGAACCCAGCCTACAACACCGGATCGATCTATCAGATCTGGTCGCTGTATGGCGGCCCGTCGCTGTCGACCCATGCCGGCATCCTGGGGATCAAGGCCTCGTACAATCTGGGCTACAACGAAATCGACCAGATCCGCTCCTATGTGCCTTCGGGCCAGACCGCGCCGGTCGATCTGTTTGGCCATTCGCTGACCCAGCAGGGCACGGCCTGGGTCGGGGTGCGGCCGGGCGAGGTGCTGCCCTTTGGCATTGCCCTGACCGGAGCCTACCTGCGCGAAGACATGTCGACGCTTGACCAGCGCCTGATCGATGACCGGATCGGCGTGCAGATTACGCAGCCGATTTCGCGCACGGCCGCGGTTGTCGGCGATGTCGGTTACGAAAAGTTGCAGGTTTCGCAGCGCAACGCCGTGCTTGACGGCAATGGCAACGCCGTGCTGACCAGCAGCGGACAATATGTCACCGACCGCAGCCAACCCCGCAAACTGGCCTATCAGACCGAAGGGCTGACCTGGGATGTCGGCGTGGTCTGGCGGCCCAGCCGGCGCACGTATGCATCGGCCTTTGTCGGCCAGCGGTATGACAGCACGACCTATTACGGCACGCTGGCTTATGCCCCCAGCAGCCGTCAGACGCTTAATGTTTCGGTGTTTGACGGGATCTACGGCTTTGGTTCGGGGCTGATGACCACGCTGCAGCAATTGCCAACCGACTTTACCGTCGCCGGCGATCCGTTCAGCGGCAATGTCGGCAACTGTTTCATCGGCAGCACCGGCGGCAGCTGCATCGGCGGGGCACTGGGTTCGGCACGCGCACTGGTGTTCCACGCGCACGGCGCCAATGCCACCTATGGGGTGACGCTGGGCCAGCTGACGTTCAATGTGGGCGGTGGCTACATGGCGCGGCGGTTCCTGACCGCACCGGGCACCGTGTTGTCGGTCTACAACGGAGAGCTTGACCAGACCTGGTATGCCTCTGCCGGGCTTTCGGGCCGTATCGACCGGCAGACCCATTTCTACATCAATTCGTTCGCATCGCTGTATCGCACCGACCAGGTGGCGGCTGGCGATGTCGGTGATTGGGGGGTAAATGGGCTGATCACGCACCATCTGACCGATCATCTGATCGGTACCGCAGCGATCGAAGTGCTGGGCGTCAACCAGCAGATTTCGCCAGACCAGTTCGAATTGATGGGGCAGCTCGGGCTGCGTTACAATTTCCGCTAGGAACAACAGGCCTATGTATGATCAGTTTTATGGGTTCACCGGCCGTCCGTTCCAGCTGGCGCCGGATCCCGATTTCTATTTCGAAAGCCTGACCCATCGCAAAGCCTTGTCCTATCTGGGCTATGGCCTGTCGCAGGGCGAAGGTTTCATCGTGATCACCGGCGAAGTCGGTGCGGGCAAATCGACGCTGGCGGCGCATATGGTCGCCTCGATCGACCGCGCGCGGCTGACCGTCGGGCAGATCGTGACAAGCCGGCTTGATGCCGACGAGCTGGTGCGGCTGGCCTGCCAGGCATTTGGCGTAATGACCCCGGAAGGGCGGCCGCGCGACAAGGCCGCGGCCTTGAGCGCGCTTGAACTGTTCCTGCAGGACGAGGCGCGTGCCGGACGGCGTTGCCTGCTGATCGTCGACGAGGCGCAGAACCTGTCGATCCACGCGCTGGAAGAGCTGCGCATGCTGTCGAATTTCCAGCTTGGCGCGCATCCGCTGTTGCAGACGCTGCTGCTGGGTCAGCCCGAATTCCGCATCGTGCTGAACGAGCCCGGGCTGGAACAGTTGCGTCAGCGCGTTATCGCCACGCACCATCTTGATGCCATGGAGCCCGATGAAGTGGGCCCCTATGTCGAACACCGGTTGAGCCATGTCGGCTGGACCGGCCGACCCGCGTTCGCACCCGGGGTCTATGCGCGCCTTGCGCAAGCCAGCGGCTGCGTGCCGCGCCGGATCAACCAGCTGGCCAATCGGCTGCTGCTGCTTGGCGAAGTCGAACAGGCCGAACGGTTCGATTGCGACATGCTGGACGAGGTCATCGCCGATCTGGCTGGCGATACCGAGGATGGCCTGCCGCAAAAACCTGAGTCGGCCGATTTCATCCATCCCGAACCGGCCAGGCCGGCCGCAACCCCGGTGCCCGCCGCCGACCAGGCGGCAATTCTGGCGGAGCTGGCGCGCGAATTGACCAAGCGCGACGAACAGATCGCCGAATTGCAACAGGCGGTCATGGAACTGGCCGAAATGCGCGGCGGACCAGCCACCACCGCGTCCGAGCCCGATCTGGAACCGCTGCTGGCCGGCATAGTCGACCTGACCCGGCGGATTGAAACGCTCGAAACCCGCACCACCGATCAGAACGAGGCGATCCGCCATGTGCTGACCATGCTGATCGAATGGCTGGAAGCCGAAAATGCGCATGTGCGCGCCGCCTGAGCGAGGCTGCAATGGAGGGCAACCGGCCAGTGCCGATCAACGGTCTTTCGGTCGATGTTGAAGACTGGTTCCAGGTCGGTGCGTTTGAAAACGTGATCGACCGGGGCAGCTGGGACACGCTGGAGTTGCGCGTTGAGCGCAATTGCGACGCCATTCTGGCGTTGTTTGACGAAGCCGGGGTCAAAGGCACCTTTTTCACGCTGGGCTGGGTGGCGCAGCGTTGCCCGGCGATGATACGCCGTATCGCGCAAGCAGGCCATGAAGTGGCCAGCCACGGATGGGACCACGCACGGGTATTCACCTTCGACCGCGCCGGATTTGCCGACGATCTGGCACGCGCCCGGTCGGTGCTTCAGGATATTACCGGGCAAGCCGTAACCGGTTATCGCGCACCCAGCTTTTCGATCGATGCCCGTACTCCCTGGGCGCATGCCGTCCTGGCCGAGGCCGGTTATTGCTATTCATCGAGCGTCGCACCGATTGTGCACGACCATTATGGCTGGCGCGAAGCGCCGCGTTTTGCTTTTCGCCCGGTGGCAGGCGCCGACTTCATCGAAATTCCCGTGACCACGGCCGAATGGGCCGGGCGACGCATGGCGGCGGGCGGTGGCGGCTTTTTTCGGCTTTTTCCTTATGCCGTGTCGCATTGGGCGCTGACCCGGGTCAACCGGCACGATGCGCGCCCTGCGCTGACCTATTTCCACCCCTGGGAAATCGATCCCGATCAGCCGCGCGTGGCGCAGGCGCCATTGCGGTCGCGGCTGCGTCATTACAGCCGGCTGGGTGCGATGCCGGACAAGCTGCGCCGACTGCTGCGCGATTTTGCGTGGGGCCGGATGGATGCGCTGGCCGCGGCTGAGGCGGCGCGCATGTCATGACGATGCACCGCCTGCGCACACGCGTGCGCGTGGCCACGGCTGACGATGCGGCGCGGATTGCGGCGTTTGTCGGGCGGGCCGATGATGCCACGCCGTTCCACCGGCCCGAATGGATGGGCGCGGTAACACGCGCCTGCGGGCATGAAGCGCATGTCTTGCTGGCCGAAGCGGGCGAAGCAATTGCCGCGATCCTGCCCTTGCATGCGGTGCATTCACCGCTGTTCGGACGCGCGCTGGTGTCGGCGGGTTTTGCCGTCGATGGCGGGGTCATCGGTGATCCGGCGCATGGTGCGGCGCTGGCCGAAGCGGCGACGACGCTGGCGGTGCGGCTGTCGTGCCCGACGGTTGAATTGCGCGGCGGGCCTTTGCCCGATGCGCCCGGCTGGCATGCCCGGACCGACAGCCACGCCGGGTTTGTCGCCAGCCTGGCCGGCGAAGACGAGGCGCAGCTGAACGCGATCCCGCGCAAACAACGCGCCGAAGTGCGCAAGGGGCTGAGCCGCGACATGCAGGTACGGGTCGGGCGCGATCGCAGTGACCGCGCGATGCATTACGCGGTCTATGCGCAGTCGGTGCGCAATCTGGGTACCCCGGTCTTTCCGCGCGCGCTGTTCGATGCAGTGCTCGACGGCTTTGGCGATGATGCCGATATCCTGACCGTGCTGGACCGGGACACGCCCGTTGCCTCGGTGCTCAGCCTGTATCATCGCGGCGCGGTCATGCCGTACTGGGGTGGGGGTGTTCATGCCGCGCGCGCGCTGCGCGCGAACGATGTCATGTATTACCGGTTGATGTGCCATGCGCGCGCGCGCGGTTGCGACCGTTTCGATTTCGGCCGGTCAAAGACCGACAGCGGCGCCTTTCATTTCAAACGCAACTGGGGCTTTGTGCCGCAGCCGCTGGCCTATGCGCACTGGACGGCCGATGGGCTGGCGCCGCGCGATGTCAATCCGCTAAGCCCGCGGTACCGCGCGCAGATCGCGGTGTGGCGCAAATTGCCGCTGGCGATTGCCAATCGCCTGGGGCCGCTGATCTCCAGCGGTCTGGCCTGACCTGCCATGGCCCGCCTGCCTGACCCGCACGAGGTTCTGTTTCTGGCGCATCGCGCCCCCTGGCCACCCGATCGCGGCGACCGCATCCGGTCGTGGCATCTGTTGCGCGCGCTTGCAGCGCAGGCACGGGTGCATTGCGGTTGCCTGGTCGAAGGCGCGGTCGAGCCGGGCCAGGCCGAGGCGATCGCGGCCATCACCGCCAGCCATTGTCTGGCCCGGCGTCCGTCCTCGTTGGGCTGGGCCGGCATATCGGCGCTGGTCACGGGGCGCCCGGTCAGTGTTTCAGCCTTTGCTTCGGCACACCTGGCGCGCTGGGTGCGCCAGACGCTGCTTGAACGGCCGATCGGCACGATCTTCGTGTTTTCGGGGCAGATGGCGCAATACGTGCCCGACACTTTCGCGGGCCGGGTGGTGATGGATTTCGTCGATGTCGATTCGGCCAAATTCGATGCCTATGCCGCGCAAACGCGGTTCTGGCCGTTGCGCGCGATCCATGCGCGCGAGGCACGCGTGCTGTCGGTGTTTGAACAGCGTATGGCGCATCGCGCCGACCTGTCATTGCTGGTTACCGGCGAAGAACGCGATCTGTTTGTTGCGCGTATGACCAATCCCGCAGGCGCCATGGTCGAGGCGCTGCACAACGGCATCGACGCAGATTATTTTGCGCCCCAGGCGGTTGTGCCCGAACCGGCCCTGGCGCGGGGCGGCCCCGCCATCGTGTTCACCGGACAAATGGACTATGCCCCCAACGTGGCTGCGGTACAGCTGTTTGCACAATCGGTCATGCCGGTGATCCGCGATCGCCATCCTGATGCAGCGTTTGTGATCGTGGGCCGCGCCCCCACGGCCGAGGTCCGCGCGCTCGACGGCGTGGCGGGGACGCGGGTCACCGGCGCTGTGCTCGATGTGCGCCCGTGGCTGGCCGCCGCGGACTGCGTGGTCGTGCCCCTGCAGATTGCGCGCGGGGTGCAGAACAAGGTGCTCGAGGCGATGGCGATGGCGCGGCCGATCGTGCTGACCCGTGCTGCGGCAACCGGAATTTGCGGGGCTGATGGCGTGCACTTTGCCGTGGCCGACGGCGTAGCTGCGCTGGCGTCGCGGGTGTTGGCGCTGCTCGACGACAGGGCCACCGCGCGCGCGATGGGTGCCGCGGCGCGTGCGCTGGTGTGCGAACAGGCGGGGTGGGATCAGGTGCTGGCGCCATTGCCGGCCATGATGGGTTGGGCCGATGCAGCGTGACGCGATGATTGCCGATCACGCCATGGCGCCAGGCTTGCCGGTGTACTGGCGGCGCGCTTTGATGCACCTGTTGCTCGCCTGGTGCGGCCTGATCGTGCTGTTCGCGCCCGACTGGCGCGCCATGGCGCTGCAATGGTGGGGCAGTTCGACCTACAATCATATCCTGCTGGTACCGCCGATCCTGGGCTGGCTGGTGGCGCAGCGCCGGCACGAGCTGGTGCAATTGCGACCCGTGCCGTGGTGGCCGGCGCTGGTGGCGTTTGCGGGCGCAGCGTTCCTGTGGTTGCTGGGCGATTTTGCCGGGCTGGCGGTGGCGCGGCAATTGGCGGTAGTGATCATGGCGCAGGCGTCACTGGCCGCGATCATGGGGCCGCAGGTCGTGGCGGGATTGCTGTTTCCGCTGTGCTATATGCTGTTTCTCGTGCCGATGGGGGATGAAATGATCCCCTTTCTGCAAACGCTGACCGCGCGTTTGACGATGGCGTTTCTAAGGTTGGCGCAGGTCCCGGCGACCAATGCTGGCGTGTTCATCACCACGCCTGCGGGGTATTTCGAAGTGGCCGAGGCGTGTTCGGGGGTCAAGTTCCTGATTGCCATGATCGCCTATGGCGCGCTGGTGGCCAATGTCTGTTTTCTGCGCTGGCGCCGTCGTGCCGCGTTCATGGCGGTGTCGGTGATCGTACCCGTGCTGGCCAATGGTTTGCGCGCGTTCGGCACGATCTGGATCGCCGGCTGGTACGGCCTCAGCTTCGCCAGCAGTTTTGACCATGTGTTCTATGGCTGGGTGTTCTTTGCGGTGGTCATGGCGCTGTCCATGGCAGTCGGCTGGCGGTTTTTCGATCGGCGGGTGGATCTGCCGATGATCGATCCACTGGCGATTGCCGCCGACCCACGCCTGAGTTGGCTGTCCACCTTGCAGGCATCACCGCGGATGATCCTGGCGGTGATGCTGGCGCTGGTGCTGGGCTTTCTGGGGTGGAGCCGGGCGGCGGACCTGTTGTCGGCGCCGCTGCCGCAGCGGCTGCCCGAACCACAGGTTACCGGATGGATACTGACCGGGGCCGAAGATCGCACGCCGTGGGTGCCGCTGCATGGCGGGTCGGACGGGCATCTGCGGCTGCGCTATCGCAATGCCGCCGGCGATACCGTCGATGTGGCGCTGGCGATCTATGCCAACCAGGGCGACGGGCGGGCGGCGGGCGGGTTTGGCCAGGGCGCATTGCCGTTGGGCGGGCGCTGGTCGTGGGAACGCGCCGCGCAGCCGGTGGGCGTTGCGAAAAGCGATCTGATCCAGGTGCCGGGCGATGGTCCCGATCCCGAACGGCGGCTGTGCCTGACCTGGTACCGTAGCGGATCCCTTCTTACCGGCAGCAATCTGGCGCTGCGGTTGCATGCGATGACCGATCATCTGCTGCTGCGGCGCGAAGTGACGGCCGTCCTGATCGTGTCGGCCTCAAACCGGCTCAATCGCGACCCGGCGGCTGCGGTCGGCGCGTTTCTGGCGGCCGCCGGTCCGCTTGACCGGTGGCTTGATCACGCCATTTCAAGGCAGGACTGACACCCATGTGCGGCATCGCGGGAATCTTCGATCCTCGGGCCGATGCGCCGGTCGATCCTGCGCGGATCGCTGCGATGCTGGCCGCTGCGCCGCACCGTGGCCCTGACGGGCGCGGCACCTGGACCGCACCGGGGATCGGGCTTGGCCATTTGCGGCTGGCGATCATCGATCTGGCCGGATCGCCACAGCCCATGGCATCGAGCGATGGCCAGGTCATGCTGGTGTTCAACGGCGAGATCTACAATTTCCGCGAATTGCGCCGCGAATTGCAAAACCTTGGCGCCGTGTTCCACACCGATGGCGACAGCGAGGTGATCATCGCCGCGTGGCAACGCTGGGGCGTCGATTGCCTGGCGCGGCTGCACGGCATGTTTGCCTTTGCGCTGTATGACCTTCGGCAACGCAGCCTGTTTCTGGCGCGCGACCGGCTGGGTGTGAAACCGTTGTTCATGGCCACGCTGGCCGACGGCACCACGATTTTCGGGTCCGAGCTGAAGCAGCTGCTGGCGCATTCCGGCCTGCCACGCGACATCGATCCGCTGGCGATCGAGGATTACATGGCCTGGGGCTATGTGCCCGAGGGGCGATCGATCCTGCGCGGTGTGGAAAAGCTGGCGGCCGGGCATTATCGCCTGTTGCGTCACACCGCGGCCCCTGCCGCATCGGTGCAATGGTGGGATGTCAGCTTTGCCGACCGCGCCTGTGGATCGGCCGATGCGCTGGGCGAAGAATTGCTGCATCATCTGCACGAAGCCGTAACCTCGCGCATGGCGGCAGACGTGCCGCTGGGGGCATTTCTGTCGGGCGGGGTCGACAGTTCCGCGGTGGTCGCGATCATGGCCGGGGCGAGTGCCGATCGGGTGAAAACCTGTTCGATCGGGTTCGATGTCGCCGCACTCGACGAAACCGCCTATGCCGATCGCATTGCTGCGCACTATCACACCGAACATTACCGCCGCACCGTGCGGTCGGACGATTTTGCGCAAGTGGGCCGGTTGGCCGCGATGTTCGACGAACCGTTTGCCGACGCCTCGGCATTGCCGACCTGGCGGGTGTGCCAACTGGCGCGTGACCATGTAACGGTGGCCTTGTCGGGCGATGGCGCGGACGAAGCGTTTGCCGGATATCGCCGCCTGACGTTTCACCATCGCGAAGATCAGGTGCGGTCGCGTTTGCCCGCTGTGGTGCGGCACGCGATGTTGGGCCCGCTTGGCGCGGTATGGCCCGCGCTGGGGTGGGCGCCGCGCCCCTTGCGCGCCAAGGGCACGCTGCAAAGCCTGGCGCTCGACAGCGACGCTGCGTATGCGCGGACGCTGTCGATGACCCGCAGCGAAGCGCGCGACGCGTTATATTCGCCCGCATTCCGCCGGGTGCGCGGCGATTATCGTGCCGAAACCGCGATGATCGACGTGATGCGCGGCGCGCCCGCGCGCAGTGCGCTCGATCGGGCGCAATATGCCGATCTGAAATGCTACTTGCCGGGCGACATCCTGACCAAGGTCGATCGCGCCAGCATGGCGGTCAGTCTTGAGGCGCGCGAACCGTTGCTTGATCATCGGCTGATCGAATTTGCCGCGCGCCTGCCCGAGGACCTGCGGGTCAGGGGCAGTACCGGAAAATGGCTGATGAAGCAGGTCTTGCGCCCCAGCCTGCCCGAAGACGTGCTGTTCCGCCCCAAGATGGGCTTTGTCACGCCGATTGCAACCTGGTTTCGCGGCCCCCTGGCGGCACAGGCGCGCGCCATTGCCGATGGCGGTGCGCTGGCCGAAACCGGCTGGTTTGATCCCGCGCGGATCGCGGGTCTGGTGGAAAGCCATATTGCTGGCCGCGCCGATACCAGCCGTACGCTGTGGCAATTGCTGATGCTGGAACACAGCCTGTCACGCCTGATCGGGCCCTGATTTCGGGGCGGGGGGCAGCCAATAACTTTAGTTATGTATTGACAAGCAGCAAAGGTTTGCATGGTTCATATATCGTAACCAAGGTAACAGGATGTCAACCAATTCGGACTAATCCAGTCATGATATCCCATGGCGCCAAGGACAGATGCGTAAACATTTGCGATCTCCGCTGATCATTGCTTTGCTGGCCGCACTGGCCGGTTGGGCATTGCAGGCTGCGGATCCGTTGGGGCATACCTACTGGAACGTTGTCTACAAGCTTTGGCACGATCCGGCGCCGTCATCGATTGTCGTGGTAACCGGGGTTGATGCCAACGAACTTGGTGTTGCCGGCGAAGCCCGTCTGCTCGACATCGTGCGGCAGGCAAAACCGTCGCGAATGTTTCTTGATTTCAAGCTGCAGGGTGATTCTGCCAGTGCGGGTGACGATGCCTTGCGCGCGGCGATTGCGCGGCTCAGCCGCGATACGGCCTTTGTCGTTCGATCGAACAAAAATGACCGGTTTGATGCGGCATCGTTCAACATGCCCGATCCCGGGCTGATCGGGCACCGCCCGGTGGTGCTGTCGGCCTGGTCGGTGAATTTCCTGTTTTTCGCCGAATCCAGCCCCAATGCGATTGTTCTGGGCGGCGTGCGCTATCCTGTGCTGGCAACCGTGCTTGCCGGGGGCAGGGGCGGGCTGGGTGGAACTTTTTATCCCGACTTTGCGGTTGATCCGCAGGCCATCCCGACCATTCCGGCGCGCCGCCTGTTGGACGGCCATGCGCCGCTTGGCCTGCTGACGGGCAAACAGGTGATTGTTGCGGGTTCCGCGCAAGGCACCGGTGCCGCCTATTTCGGGCACCAGGTCCCCAGTCCCTATGCGCTTGACGTGGCCGGCGCGGCATCGCTGGAACGCCCTTTTCCGATCAGCCTGACGGCCTTGCCACTGCTGGGTCTGGCCGGATTGCTGCTGTGGTGGGCGGGCCGGTCGCAACGCCCTTTGCGCAACCGGATCTATTTCGCGACGGTTGCGGCTGTGCTGGTCCTGCCGATCGGCCTGCGCATGCTGGGCATCGTCTGCTATCCGGATTCGGCGCTGTTTGCGCTGATTGTATTTAGCGGCATGCGGCTGTGGCAAGAACGTACCCGCAAAATCCAGCAGACCAGTGCGTCCGGCCTGCCCAATATGCTGGCGTTGTCGAACAATGCCTTGCCCGTGGGTTGCGACGTGGTGGTGGCAGCGGTCGCACGGTACGAAGAAATCATGGCCACGCTGCCGATCGAACTGCACGGTGAATGTGCGATCCAGATTGCCCGGCGGATCGGGGCGGGGTCGGGTGCGACCGACATCTACCATTCCGATGGCGGCCACTTTGCCTGGACCGAAGAGGCGCGCCCGCTCGACATGCAGCTGAGCCACCTCGAAGGGTTGCGTGCGCTGTTTGCCGCGCCGTTGCAGATTGGCCCCAACACGTTTGATATCAACATCCATTTCGGATTAGATCGCAACGAGGGCGTTGAAAGCGCCACGCGGGTCAATTCCGCGCTGGCCAGCGCCAACGAGGCGCTGACCAACGGTCGCGCGATCGAACTGTTCGAGGCGCATCGCCTGGCCGAGGCGCCGTGGGAACTGTCGCTGCATGCGCGCATCGACGAAGGCCTGCGCAATGGCGACATCTGGCTGGCCTATCAGGCGCAGTGGGATCTGGCGACCAACCGGATCTGCGGAGCAGAGGCGCTGATCCGCTGGAATCATCCAACACGCGGGCCGATCGCGCCCAATGCCTTTATCCTTCAGGCCGAACGCGCCGGGCGGATCGACGCGCTGACCTATTGGGTGCTCGATCAGGCCGCGGCGGCCGCGCGCACCATCAATGCCAAGGGACCGCGGTTCCAGATGAGCGTGAACCTGTCGGGGCAAATGGTCGACAAGCCCGATCTGGTGCGCACTTTTGGCGAAATCGTCGCCCGGCGTGCGGTAGATCCCGGGCTGATCACGGTGGAAGTGACCGAGACGAGCAGTCTGGGCAACCGCACCGCGGCAGTCCACAATCTGACGCAGTTGCGCCAACTGGGCTTTCGCCTGTCGATCGACGATTTCGGGACGGGCGAGGCGAGCCTGGCCTATCTTGCCGATCTGCCCAGCGACGAGCTGAAGCTTGACCGTCGGTTCGTGGCGCGGATCGTGGATAGCGATCGCGAACGCGCCATCGTTGCCAGCACGATCGGCTTGGCCCACGCGCTGGGTCAGACAGTGGTGGCCGAAGGTATCGAGGATGCCGCGACGCTGGCGTTGCTGCGCAGCATGGGTTGCGATCATGCACAGGGGTTCTTCCTGGGGCGACCAAAGCCCTTTGCCGTATTCGAGCGCGAATACGACGGTGGCGGGCTGCGCCAGTTTGGTTATGTTTAGATCTTGTTAACCATTTGAAGCAGTGATATTTACCGTTCTCCACCGTGGATGGAGGACAAAACTATGTGGAAGTTTCTTTGGGGCTGAGCCCGAACTGACTTCGTTGAATCGAAGTCTACACTTGGCGGAAATCTGCGGTTCTCTGATAGATTGAGCCAAGTGCCGCACTAAGCGGAATTCTTGAAGCCCGTGCCAAGCACGGGCTTCATTTTTTTGTTTCGCTTTCGAATCGCGGTTAACGAGTCGAAACGTTTTGCTCGCTTCGGACCATGATTTAGTTGCGTTGTGCCATTTTGGGATCGTGTTCTGCCCCAGCGGGCAGGGGGCCCGGCAATGTCAGTCAGTCTTCGCCGTGGCCCAGCGCAAGATAGTCCTGCGACTGCATTTCCATCAGCCGGCTGACCGTGCGATCAAAGGCAAAACGGCCTTCCTCGTCCCCTCCGCCATCGCGCTGGTACAAATCTTCGGGATTGGCCGCCGCGGTTGCGATCAGCTTGACCTTGTGTTCGTACAGAGCGTCGATCAGCGTGATCAAACGCATCGTCTCGTTGCGCCGCTCGGGTCCAAGCTGCGGGATCGCGACCAGGATCACCGTGTGATACTTGCGCGCGATCGCCAGATAGTCAGACGCGCCGCGCGCTTCCACACACAGCCGCTTGAAACTGAACACCGCCACGCCCTTCAGGCTTTTGGGCACATGCAGCGTGCGGCCAACCCCGACATCAAGCTCGGCCGAAGGGACATTGGCGCTGTCTTCGGGCGAAAAGTCGGTCAGGCGGAAAAACGCTTCGCGCACTTCGGCCGTTGCCGCATCGCCGATCGGCGTGTGCCAGGTGCCCAGGCCCTGCATGCGATGCATCCGGTAATCGGTCGGGCCGTTCAGGCCCAGCACATCCAGCGTTTCGCCGATCAGCGCGATAAACGGCAGGAAATGTTCGCGGTTCAACCCGTTCTTGTACAAATCCGCAGGCGCACGGTTTGACGTGGTGACAATCACCACGCCATGCCGTTCGATCAGCGCGGTGAACAGCCGGCTCATGATCATGGCGTCGGCGCTGTTGTTCACGACCATTTCGTCGAACGCCAGGACGTGCGCGGTGGCGGCAATCGCCGCGGCCACGGGCGCGATCGGATCGCCGGCTTCCTTCTTGCGCTCTTCGTGCAGGCGGGCATGCACATCCAGCATGAATTCGTGGAAATGTGCGCGACGCTTGGCGACAAGCGCCAGATTGTCGTGGAACAGGTCCATCAGCATCGATTTGCCGCGGCCCACGCTGCCCCACAGATACACACCGCGGGGCGCCGCCACTTTGCGCCCCAGCAGCCGGCCCAGCAGGCCCGTCGCGCCGGCCGGTTGTTCCAGTTCCTGTTGCAACTGGTCCAGCCGCGCGGCGGCGGCGGCCTGTTCGGGATCGGGATGCAATTCGCCGCCGGCGACGAGTTGCCGGTACCGTTCAAGCACCCGCATTCATCGCCCCGATGGTTTGCGCACAGTGCCGTTGTAGGCGGCAACCAGGTGGCCGTCCTGTTCGATCGTGCCACGAACGAACACCAGCCTTCGGGTTTCGCGCAGCACTTCGCTGATTGCATCAAGCGGCTGGCCGATCCGCCCCGCGCCGATGAACTGTGTCGACAGATCGAGCGTGACCGATCCGGCCGCATCGGCGCCCAGGATCAGGCGGATGCCCGAAAACAGCGAAATGTCGATCAGCGCCAGTGTTACCCCGCCGTGCACGGCATCGAGCAGGTTGCTGTGTCGCCGTCCGGGAAACATGCGCAGACGCACCGCCGGCTTGCCGCCGGGCAGCGGTTCTTCGCGCACCAGCAACCGCCCCATCACTTGGGCGTTGAAGCGGGTCTGGTCGGTCAGGTCCCACGAATACCAGCCGGGATGATCCGCGGCCGGTTCGTGGACAAAGCCAATTTCGGTGCTGTTCACGGCGGTGCGGCAATCTGCGCGATCAGATCGCGCGTTCGGCCTGCATCTTCTTGATTTCGCCGATCGCGCGTGCCGGTGACAGCCCCTTGGGGCAGACATTGGCGCAATTCATGATCGTGTGGCAGCGATAAAGACGGAACGGATCTTCCAGTTCGTCAAGCCGTTCACCGGTCATTTCGTCGCGGCTGTCGGCCAGCCAGCGATAGGCCTGAAGCAAAATCGCCGGGCCCAGGAACTTGTCCGAATTCCACCAGTAGCTGGGGCACGAGGTCGAGCAGCAGGCGCACAGGATGCATTCGTACAGCCCGTCCAGCTTTTCGCGCTGTTCGGGGCTTTGCAGCCGCTCTTTGCCCGAGGGTGTGGGCGAAACGGTCTGAAGCCACGGACGGATCGAGGCATATTGCGCATAGAAATGGGTGAAATCGGGCACCAGGTCCTTGATCACTTCCATATGGGGCAGCGGCGTGATCCGCACTTCGCCCTTCAGGTCTTCGATCGCGGTGGTGCAGGCCAGGCCATTGCGGCCGTTGATGTTCATGGCGCACGACCCGCAGATGCCTTCGCGGCACGACCGGCGGAATGTCAGGCTGGGGTCCTGGTCCGACTTCATCTTGATCAGCGCGTCGAGCACCATCGGACCGCACTGGTCGAGATCGATCTCGAACGTGTCATAGCGCGGGTTCTGCCCGCTGTCGGGGTCATAGCGATAGACCTTGAACTTCCGCACCCGGACCTGGGTAGCCGCCGCGTGATGGCGCGACTTGCCCGTTACCGTGGAATTCTTCGGAAGACTGAAAGTCGCCATGACCAAACCCTTGTTCGACGCGGCGCCTGGGGCCCACCCCGACAGGGGCGGTCGGTGGCACACGCACCATCCGATAAACCAGCATTCGCGTGTGCGAAAAACCCGGCCAAGCCGGTCGTGTTCTCGCGCCTGCGAACGTTCGAATCGTCCTTAGCGCAACCAACGCAAGGGGCAAGTGCCTGATCGTGTGATCGGGCATTGTCCCTTCGCGGGATCGACTAAAGGCTGGGCGCAGCCCAGCGGATTTCGCGCAGATAGGGGGTGTCATCGCGCGCCGCAGCCATTGCCGCCGGATCGAGCGTGGCAAACAGCAGCGCGTCGTCATGTTCGGCGCGCGCGCGGACTATGCCGTCGGGCCCGACAATCGCCGACTTGCCATCAAAGCGATAGCCATGTTCGCTGCCCGACCGGTTGGCGAAGGCCAGCCACACCCCGTTTTCCAGGGCACGCACCCGTATTACCGCCTCGGCGACCAGCGGAAATTCCTGGCCGCAGGCGGTTGGCGCCAGCACCAGATCGGCGCCGCGCCGCGCCAGATCGCGCACGGTTTCGGGAAATTCGGTGTCATAACAGATCGAAAATCCGATCCGCCAGCCGCGAAAGCGCGCGATGTCGCTGGGCGTGTCGCCTGCAGCAAACAGCGTGCGCTCGTAATCGCCCCAAAGATTGACCTTGCGATAGGACAGCAGAGCCGACCCATCTGCATCGAACAGGCGCACGGAGTTGTAACGCATGCTGCCGTGCAGTTCGGGATATCCCAGTGCAATGGCCAGCCCATGGGTTTGCGCCAGCGCGGCAATCCGTGTCTGCCACGGGCCATCGGCAGACTCGCTGGCGCCGATCACGGCGTCGGCATCAAAATAACCGCTGGTCCACAGTTCGGGCAGCACCAGCAGATCGACCTGGGCCAGCGCCCCGCTGTCGAGCAGCACCGACAGCCGTTCGACCATGGCATCGGCCTGGCCGCACAGGCCGGGTTGCTGCCACAGGGCAATGCGTAGTGGGGACGTTGGCGCGGTCATCGTTCAGACGCTGCCCCCGTTGTCTGACCCAAAGGTGCGACAACGGGGGCAAACCGCATCATTCGCCGAACGTGCGCTGCCACCAGCCGCGCCGTGGTGAGGCCGAGGCGTCGGCTTCGGCCGCAGCCGTTGCGGGCTGCGCTTCGGGTTCCACATCCGCTTGCGGCGCTGTTTCCACAGGGGTTTCGACCACCGTTTCGGCATCCGCCTTCTTGCGCCGCGTGCGCTTGGGCTTTGCCGGTGCTTCCTCGGCGGTTTCGACCGGGGCTGGTGCCGCTTCGGGCACAAGCTCGGCCGCCGTTTCGACCACGGCTTCGGCATCGGCCTTCTTGCGACGGCTGCGCTTGGGCTTGGCCGGTTCGTCCTGCGCGACCGCGGCCGGTTCTGCCGGGGCCTCAACCTCGGCTGCAACCGGGGCAGGGGCCTCGGCTGCGGCTTCGACCTCGGCTTCGGTCACCCCTTTCTTGCGACGGCTGCGCTTAGGCTTGGCCGGGGCTTCGGCTTCGGCCACCGGTTCGTCCGGGGTGGCAACCGGTGCAGCGTCCTCGGCCGCCTGGGCATCGCCATCGGACCCGCCTTCGGCTTCACCTGCTTCGTCGGACGCGTTTTCACCGGCAGGCGAACCATCGCGGTTGCGACGCCGGCGATTGCGGCGACGGCGCTTGCGCCGGCCTTCGCTCGTGGCGCCATCGCCGGTTTCTTCGCCGGCCGCACCGGTGCCTTCATCGTCGGCGGAGGCGTCGTCGTCACCTTCGCCATCATCGTCGTTGGCGGCGTGCTCGTTTGTGCCTTCGCCGCCTTCCGCACGGTCGCGGTTGCGGCCACGCCGACGGCGGCGGCGTTTGCGGCGGCTGCCATCGCCTTCGCTGTCTGCGTCGCGCGGTTCGCGGGGTTGGCGCGGCTCACGCGGTTCGGCGGCGTCTTCTTCGACGTCGTCCTCGAATTCTTCCTCGTCCTCGATCGGATCGTCGTCGACAAGATCAACGATCGGTTCGAAACGCGGGGTGAATTCGGGACGCGGCCCGCGCGAGGCAACGCGCATCTTGGCGCCCTCGTTCTCGCCCTCGGGGATCACTTCGACCGTCACGCCATAACGCGCTTCGATCTCGGCCAGATCACCACGCTTGGCGTTGAGCACGTAGATCGCCGCTTCCTGGCTGGCATAAAGCGTGATGACGTTGCCCTTGCCCTTGGCGGCTTCGTCCTCGATCATCCGCAGCGCCGACAGCCCCGCCGACGAGGCGGTGCGGACTAGGCCCGAACCATCACAATGCGGGCAGCCGCGGGTGGTCGCTTCAAGCACGCCGGTGCGCAGCCGCTGACGGCTCATTTCCATCAGGCCAAAGCCCGAAATGCGGCCAACCTGGATGCGTGCGCGATCGTCCTTGAGCGCGTCCTTCATCGCCTTTTCGACTTTGCGGACGTTTGATCCGTATTCCATGTCGATAAAGTCGATGACGACCAGCCCGGCCATGTCGCGCAGGCGCAACTGGCGCGCGATTTCGCGCGCGGCTTCGAGGTTGGTCGACACCGCGGTCGCCTCGATCCCGTGTTCCTTGGTCGAACGGCCCGAGTTGATGTCGATCGACACCAGCGCCTCGGTCGGGTTGATCACCAGATAGCCGCCGCTGCGCAGCTGCACCACCGGATCATACATCGCGGTCAGCTGGTCTTCGGCGCCAAACCGCTGGAACAGCGGCACGGGATCGGCATATGGCCGCACCCGCTTGGCATGGCTGGGCATCAGCAGTTTCATGAAGTCCTTGGCGGCGCGGTAGCCCGCTTCGCCTTCGACGATCACTTCTTCGATATCGCGGTTGTAGATGTCGCGGATCGCGCGTTTGACCAGATCGCTGTCCGAATGGATCAGCGCAGGGGCAACCGATTTGATTGTGTTTTCGCGGATTTCATCCCACAGGCGCGCCAGATAATCGAAATCGCGCTTGATCTCGGTCTTGGTGCGCTGCAGCCCGGCGGTGCGCACGATGCAGCTCATCGTCTTGGGCAGAGCAAGCTCGCCGATGATCGATTTCAGCCGCTTGCGGTCGGATGCCGAATTGATCTTGCGGCTGATCCCGCCACCATGGCTGGAATTGGGCATCAGCACGCAATACCGCCCGGCCAGGCTGAGGTAGGTGGTCAGCGCCGCGCCCTTGTTGCCGCGTTCTTCCTTGACCACCTGGACCAGCAGCACCTGGCGGCGCTGGATCACATCCTGGATCTTGTAGCGGCGGCGCAGTGCCAGACGGCGTGCGCGCAGTTCGTCGGCTTCCTTGGCCTGGCCACGGCTTTGGCGACGACGGCCACGGCCCCGGCGTTGTCCGCCTTCGTCGCCGTTTTCTCCGTTTTCGCTCTGGTCGGCGCCGTCGCCTGTGTCGTCGGCTTCGTGGTCGAACTCGTTGTCGATCACGCCGCCTTCGATCGTGGCGACCTGATGCTTGTCGCCATTGTCGACTTCGGTAACGCCGTCGTCGAAGCCGTCGCCGGTTTCGAAACCGCCATCGCCATAATCGTCGTCATCATCCTCGTCGGCGGCGCGCAGCGCGGCCTCTTCCTCGGCGTGACGGGCTTCTTCGGCCAGCAGCGCTTCGCGATCCTCTTTGGGGATCTGATAATAGTCGGGATGGATTTCGCTGAAGGCCAGAAAACCGTGACGATTGCCGCCGAAATCGACAAAGGCAGCCTGCAACGAGGGTTCGACCCTGGTTACCTTGGCGAGATAGATGTTGCCCTTGATCTGCTTGTGATCGGCAGATTCGAAATCGAATTCTTCAATCCGGTTGCCCTTGAGCACCGCCACCCGGGTTTCTTCCTGGTGGCGCGCATCGATAAGCATGCGCGTTGTCATCAAATAATCTCCAGCCGCGCGGCCGCGGGACGAATCCCGGGATCTGGGCGCGGTAAATTGCTGAGGCGCGACCGTTCGTGCGGAACATCATTGTTCCGGCGGGTCGGATCGCGAATGCGGGTTTGCCGGTTCGCAGCACGGGGCTTTGGCCCTGTTGCTCGCCGCCCGGCGGCGGTTTGTTTGCATCTGCCGAAAGGACGTTGCGCGGCGACAGGCGCGCACGACCGAAGGTGTCACACGGCGCATGGCCTTGTGGATTTATCCCGAACGCCCAACCGCGAAGGGCCCCCGTGGGGCCATTCTTCAGGTCGGAAAATCGGCTCGTCATTTCGGCATCAACCTCTGGCGTGGACAGGCGGAACGACAATCCGAACGGCCTGTTTCACGCATATTCAACCGGTTCGTCCTGCCAACGGCCTTCTCTCGCCCTGCTGCCCTTGAAGCGCCGTGTCGGGGTCGCTCATCGGGGCAAAAGCACGGCTGGTGCCGGTGCTGGCATTCTCCGGTACTCGGCGTGCTAGCACCGCAATTGCAAAGCAGCAATTAAAACCCGCTTGGCGGTTCAACCTGAATGGCACCCTTTTTCAAAAGTGCATGCGCGCCCGGCACCGACCGCGGTGCAAAGCGCGCGGTGCATTGCAACCCCGCCGTGCTTGCCGCAAAGGAGTGGCGGGCAATGGCCCGGGGAAGGCGACCAAGGGTTTTGAGCGAAATGGGGCTGGCGCAGCGAAACATCGGGCGGGATGGCCGCGCGCAGCGGCATCGACGCCGCCTGGCCATCGCGGCGATCGTGGCGGTGTTTGTCGCGCCCCTGTTGGTGCTCGCGGTGTGGATGCAGCATGTGGTCGGCGCGCGCACCGGCATTCCGGGCTATGTCGTGCGGGTCGCGCTGCCCGATGGTGCGATGCCGATCGGGTTGCCCCCCATCGAGGGACCGGCCGATGCCAGCCGGCCGCTGGTGGTGATCGATGCCGGCCACGGCGGGCATGACCCGGGCGCCAGCGGTGCCGGTGGCGAGCGCGAAAAGCGGCTGACTCTGGCGCTTGCACTGGCGGTGCGCGACGCGCTGATTGCCGATGGCCGCGTCCGCGTCGCGTTGACGCGGTCGGATGACCGGTTTCTGGTTTTGCAGGAACGCGCCGGCATCGCGCGCCGGCTGCATGCCGATCTGTTCCTTTCGATCCACGCCGATGCGGTGGAAAGCGGGGCAGGCGACGCATCGGGGGCAACGCTTTACACGTTGTCGGACAAGGGCTCGGACGCAATTGCCGATGCGGTGGCGGTGCGCGAAAACCGCGTCGACACGGTCAACGGCGTAGGCCTGGGCGGCGCCGACAATGCCGTGTCGCAATTTCTGGTCGATCTGTCGCAACAGCGCATGCGCGCGGCTTCGCAGGCCTTTGCCACGCTGATCCGGCGCGAAGGGCAGGGCCGGATCCGGTTCCGCGACGTGCCCGTGCAACAGGCGGCATTTGTCGTGCTGAAATCGCTCGATGTGCCATCGGTCCTGCTCGAAGCCGGTTATGTCAGCAGCCCGGACGATGTGGAGAACATGCGGTCGCGGCCGTGGCGCGACGGGTTTGGACGCGCGGTTGCCCATGCCATCGAAATCGATCTGGCCGACCAGGCTGCCGGCACAAGTGCCACGGCGGGCCTGTAAGTTTTGCCCCGGCGCGGCGAAATGCAAAAAACCGGTTCCCGTTTAATTGTGTCTTGCTTTAAAGCCCCCTGACGATGGCCACCGACACACCGCCCGAAGACCCTGTACCGCAGGACCCGAACCCCTCCGGCCCGGTCGCATGGCGTATCCGTCGCTATGCCTCGGGCTGGCCGGTGCGCATCTGGCGCGCGATCACCATGCGGCGCTGGGCGCGCCGCCTGGCGATTGTCCTGCTGATCCTGGTGTTGATGTATGGCGCGCTGTGGGTGTTTGTCATCCGCACGCTGCCCAGCGCCGACAAATTGCTGACCTATCAGCCGCCCCTGCCGACAATGGTGCGCGGCGCCGATGGCGAAATCGTGTCGTCCTATGCGCGCGAACGGCGCGTGCAACTGCGGTATGTCGATTTTCCGCAGCCGCTGATCGGCGCATTTCTGTCGGCCGAAGACAAATCGTTCTTTTCGCATCATGGCGTCGATGTCACCGGCCTGGCAGGCGCGGTGGTCGACTATGCCACCAAGTACGGCACCGGATCGCGCGCGCGGGGTGGATCGACCATTACCCAGCAGGTGGCCAAGAACCTTCTGATAGGCAACGAATATTCCGTGACGCGCAAGCTCAAGGAAATGCTTCTGGCGATGCGCATCGAATCGGTGCTGACCAAGCAGCAGATCCTTGAACTGTACCTCAACGAAATCCCGCTCGGCCGGCAAAGCTTTGGCGTCCAGGCCGCTTCGCGCGCCTATTTCGACAAGGATGTGGGCGATCTGAAACTGCACGAGGCGGCGTTCCTGGCCATTCTGCCCAAGGCGCCGGAAACCTATGGCCGCGCCAAATTTGCCGACAAGGCGATGGCGCGACGCAACTGGGTGCTCGATCAGATGGTCAAGAACGGCTATGTCGGCCGCGCCGAGGCCGACAGCGAAAAGGCACAACCGCTGGGCCTGGTCCAGCGCCGACCCGACAATTATACCAGCGATGCGGGCTATTTCCTTGAAGAAGTGCGCCGTCAACTTATCGATAAATTCGGCGAAAACGCCGACGACGGGACCAACAGCGTCTATGCCGGCGGGCTGTGGGTGCGCACTTCGCTCGACACCAGATTGCAGAGCGCGGCGCAGGATGCGCTGCGCGCCGGGCTGCTGCGCTATGCGGCAGGCCATGGCTGGCACGGGCCGATCGCCACGGTTGATCCGGCACACTGGCAGGGCGAACTGATCGGCAGCAACATTTCGATCCGCTATCTCGACTGGCGCGTGGGCGTGATCATCGAACGGTCGGGTTCTGCCGGGCAGATCGGCTTTGCCGACGGCCAGACCGGCCGGGTGTTCGGACTTGCCGATGCGATCAAGCCCGGCGATGTGGTGGCGGTTGCACCCAACGGTGCCGACTGGGCGTTGCGCATCCTGCCCGAAGTGTCGGGCGGGATGGTGGTGCAGGACCCCGAAAACGGCCGCGTGCTGGCAATGCAGGGCGGCTTTGACGCGCATCTGGGATCGTTCAACCGCGCCACGCAGGCCAATCGCCAGCCGGGTTCGGCGATCAAGCCGTTCGTCTATGCCACCGCGCTCGACAACGGCATGACCCCGGCGTCGATCGTGCTGGACGGTACGTTCTGCGTTTATCAGGGTGCGGCACTCGGGCAGAAATGCTTCAAGAATTTTGGTGATGAAGGCGCCGGCGGCAGCCACACGATGCGCTGGGGGCTGGAACAGTCGCGCAACCTGATGACCGTGCGGATTGCCAACGATGTCGGCATGCAAAAGGTCGTGCGCACGATCAAGTCGGTCGGCATCGGCGATTATCAGCCGTACCTGGCGATGGCGCTGGGCGCTGGCGACACCACGGTGGCGCGCCTGGTCAACGCCTATGGCGCGCTGGCCGATCATGGCCGCCTGCACGACCAGACGCTGGTCGATTTCGTGCAGGACCGCAACGGCAAGGTGATCTGGCGGTCCGACAAGCGCGCTTGCGATACCTGCAACATGGCGCAGTGGGATGGCAAGGCGATGCCCCGGTTCAAGCCGACCGGGCGTCAGGCGCTGGATGCGCGCACCGCCTATCAGGTGGTGCACATGCTTGAAGGCGTGATTGTGCGGGGCACCGCGGCCAGCTTGCGCGATCTGAATTTGCCGCTGTTCGGCAAGACCGGGACAACCACCGGCCCCACCAACGTATGGTTTGTCGGCGGCAGCCCGCGGATCATCGCGGGGATCTATCTGGGCTATGACCAGCCGCGCAGCCTTGGCGGCTATGCCCAGGGCGGGCGTATTGCCGCGCCGGTGTTCAGGCAGTTTGTCCAGGCCACGCGCGACCAGTGGCACCAGATCCCGTTCATCGCGCCCGAAGGCGTGCGCCTGGCCAAGATCGACCGCGTTTCGGGCAAGCATGTGTTCGAAGGCACACCGGCCGATCGCGATCCCAAAGCCGCGATCATCTGGGAGGCGTTCAAGCCCGACAGCGAGCCGCGCCGCACCAGCCGCGATTTGCAGGTTTCAACGCGCGAAGCCGTGCTTGAAGCGCTGCGCAAGGCCTATGCCGCGCGTTACGGCGCACCCGCCGCCGAACCCGACGCCGGCGAAGGTGACGACGCGGGGGTGACCGAATGATCCTGCCCCACAGGGCAGATCGTCTCTGCGCTTGAGACACCGCGCAAGTGTGATAGGCTGCGCCGCATGACCAAGCATCGCCTTGCCGCGGCCGCTGCCGCGCTTTCGCTCGCACTCGTTCCTCTGGCCGCGCATGCGGACCTTGCCGTGGGCACGGTGGCGCCCGATTTCACCACGCAGGGCGCGTTGGCGGGCAAGGAATTGCCTGTTTCGCTCAAGGCCTTGCTCGGCAAGGGCGCGGTGGTGCTGTATTTCTATCCCAAGGCGTTTACGCCCGGTTGCACATTGGAAGCGCATGCCTTTGCCGAAGCGACCGACGAATTTGCCAAGGCCGGCGCCACCGTGGTCGGCATGTCGAATGACAACATCGATTCGCTGAAGAAATTTTCGACGCTCGATTGCCGCGACAAGTTCACCGTGGCCGCGGCCTCGCCTGCCGTGATCAAGGCCTATGACGTGCCGTTGGTCAATGGCGGCAAGGACACCGGCCTGGCCAACCGCACCAGCTATGTCATCACGCCGGATGGCAAGATCGTGTTTGCGCATACCGACATGGATTGGCACAGCCATGTCGAACAGACGCTCGCGATCGTGCAAAAGCTGAACCACGAGCATTAACCCACCCGCATAACCGGCTTTACAAGCTGCGCCGCTTCGCTAAGCGGCGCAGCTTGTCCCAGTGTTGACCGAGTGGAGTAGAAACCGTCATGCGTGCCGAAGGGCAGGCCCATATCGACCGCATCGAAAGCGCGCTGGCGCTGGTCCGCAAGTTTCTCGATTGGGATCGTGCGGTGCGGCGGCTGGACGAACTGAACGCGCGGGTCGAGGATCCGAAGCTGTGGGATGACCCAAAGCAGGCCGAGGCAGTGATGCGCGAGCGTCGCCGGCTGGAATCCTCGATCGGCACCGTCAACCAGATCGGCCAGGAAATGGCCGATGCGATCGAATTCATCGAGCTTGGCGAAGCCGAAGGCGATGATGCAATCATCGACGAGGGGCTGCAAACGCTCAGCCAGCTGGCCGCGCGCGCCGATGCCGACAAAGTCCAGGCCTTGCTGGCGGGCGAGGCCGATGCCAACAATGCCTTCCTCGAAGTCCACGCAGGCGCCGGCGGCACCGAAAGCCAGGACTGGGCCGAAATGTTGCAGCGGATGTACACCCGTTGGGGCGAACGCCATGGCTACAAAGTCGAACTGGTCGATTATCACGCGGGCGAAGCCGCCGGGATCAAAAGCGCAACGCTGCTGATCAAGGGCGAAAATGCCTATGGCTATGCCAAAACCGAAAGCGGTGTGCATCGGCTGGTGCGGATCAGCCCTTATGACAGCTCTGCCAGGCGGCACACCTCGTTCAGCTCGATCTGGGTCTATCCCGAAATCGATGACAACATCGATATCGAAATCAACCCTGCCGACCTGAAGATGGACACCTATCGCGCCTCGGGCGCAGGCGGGCAGCACGTCAACACCACCGACTCGGCGGTGCGCATCACCCACATTCCGTCGGGCATCATCGTCGCCAGCCAGCAGGATCGCAGCCAGCACAAGAACCGTGCCACCGCGATGGGCATGTTGCGCGCCCGCCTGTACGAGGCGGAACTGGCGCGGCGCGAAGCCACCGCCAGCGGTGAATATGCCGCCAAGACCGAAATCGGCTGGGGCCACCAGATCCGCAGCTATGTCCTGCAGCCGTACCAGCAGGTCAAGGATCTGCGCACCGGGGTGGTTTCGACCAATCCGGGTGAAGTGCTCGACGGTGCGCTCGATCCGTTCATGGCCGCGGCCCTGTCGCAACGCGTGTCGGGCGAAAAGGTCACCGTGTCCGACGACGATTGACCGGACCGCAGCGGCAGGCCGATTTTGTCACGACACCGGCAAAATGCTTCCGCTTTGAAACGATTGCGCTTAATCTGCGCGCCGCTGCCGGGCCTGAGGGGGACCGGCGGTGACGGGTTGTAGGATTGTTGGGCGGCAGATGCGGATCACAAGGGTCGTGCTGCCGTCGGGGTTGAAAGAGTGATATGTCAGTTTTCAAAGGATTGAAGCCCATTGTCTATGGTGGGCGCGAAGTCTGGCCATTGGTTGAGGGGGGCAAGGGGGTTGCCGCCACCAACCACATGAGCTCGGGCGCATGGGCGGCTGCGGGCGGGATCGGCACGGTCAGCGCGGTCAACGCCGACAGCTATGATCCGCAGGGCAAGATTGTTCCGCAGCTCTATCCCCAGTTGACCCGGCGCGAACGCCACGAACAGCTGATCCGCTATGCCATCGATGGCGCAGTCGAACAGGTGCACCGCGCGTACGACATTTCGGGCGGCCAGGGCGCGATCAATATCAACGTGCTGTGGGAAATGGGCGGCGCACAGGCGGTGCTCGAAGGCGTGCTGGAAAAGACCCGCGGCATGGTCACAGGTGTCACCTGTGGTGCGGGTATGCCGTACAAGCTGTCGGAAATCGCGGCACGGTTCAATGTCAGCTATCTGCCGATCGTATCGTCGGGCCGCGCGTTTCGCGCGCTGTGGAAACGTGCCTACCACAAGGTGGCGCACCTGATGGCAGCGGTGGTCTACGAAGACCCGTGGCTGGCCGGCGGGCACAATGGGCTGTCGAACGCCGAAGACCCGCGCAAACCCGAAGACCCCTATCCGCGTGTCAAAGCGCTGCGCGACACGATGCGCGCCGAAGGCGTGCCGGACGATGTGCCGATCGTGATGGCGGGCGGGGTGTGGTTCCTGCGCGAATGGAACAACTGGATCGACAATCCCGAACTGGGCACGATCGCGTTCCAGTTCGGCACGCGTCCGCTGCTGACCGAGGAAAGCCCGATCCCGCAGGGGTGGAAGGATCATCTGCGCACGCTCGATCCGGGCGATGTGCTGCTGCACCGGTTTTCGCCGACGGGTTTCTATTCGTCGGCGGTGCGCAATCCGTTTTTGCGCAGCCTGGAAGATCGCAGCGCGCGGCAGGTGCCTTATTCAAAGGTTTCGGCCGGCGAACACACCGTGCAGCTGGATGTTGGCGTGCGCGGCAAGAATTTCTGGGTCACGCCCGCCGATCTCGATCGCGCTCGGCAATGGGCGGCGCAGGGTTATGTCCATGCGCTGCGCACGCCCGATGACACGGTGGTGTTTGTCGGTGCCGAAGAACGCGACATGATCCGCACCGACCAGGCCGATTGCATGGGTTGTCTGTCGCACTGCGGGTTTTCGTCGTGGAAGGACCATGACGATTATTCGACCGGGCGGCTGGCTGATCCGCGCAGCTTCTGTATTCAGAAGACGCTGCAGGATATCGCGCATGGGGGCGATATCGATCAAAACCTGATGTTTGCCGGGCACGCTGCCTATCGCTTCAAACAGGACCCGTTCTACTCGAACAACTTTACCCCGACGGTAAAGCAGCTGGTCGATCGTATCCTGACCGGCGACTAGGCTTCGCCGGGTTCGATGCCGTGGCTGGCCTGGTCCAGCCCACGCGCTTCATCAGCCTCGGTCACGCGCATCGGCACGACCATTGCCACCATCAGCGCGGCAATCGCCGTGCCGATTGCGCTCCACGCCAGGACAACGCCCGCGGCAACAGCCTGGGCAACGATCTGGCGCACCAGCCCCATGCCGGGGGCATAGCCTGCACCCCCCAGCGTGCCGGCGATCAGCGGGGCGGCAAGCATTGCGCCCGACAGTCCGGCCACGCCGTGCACCGACACCAGATCGACCGCATCGTCGATCGTGCCTGCACGGATCAACCGCGCGGCAACCCGTGCCGCCACAGCGCCCGCCAGTCCGGCAACCATGGCCATGCCCGGTGCGCAGGCGCTGGCCGCCGCGGCGGCCGCGATCAGCCCCGACAGTGCGCCGCGCGCCAGCGACAGCGGCTGCACTTTGCCAAGTGTCATGGCGTCGATCAGCAACCACGACAGCGCGCCTGCAGCCGCTGCGACCTGCAGATTGACCAGTGTGCTGCCCGCATCATCGCTGGCGGCAAGCGTTGCGCCCGCGGTCAATGCCAGCAGCGCGATCCACACCATGCCGCTGCCGGCCAGCGACAGCGCGGGGGCGTGGCCTTGTCCACGCAGACCCTGGGCCCACGGTGCCCTGCGCCCCATCAGCAGCGTGATCACCAGCGCCGAAATCCCGACGCAGGCATGCACGTTCAGCGCCCCGCCGAAATCGATCGCACCCAGCCGCGATGCCAGCCAGCCATCCCCTGCAAGCCAGTGGGTGATCGGGGCATAGACCAGGATCGACCACAGTCCGGCAAACGGCACGATCCAGGCGATATTGCCACGTTCGGCCCAGGCGCCGGTCAGCAGCGTGGCGGCAAGCACTACAAAGCCCAGTTGCAGCCACACGAACGCCACTTCGGGTACCGCGCTGTTGCCCCGCACATTGGCCAGATCGATCAGCATCCAGGCATTGCCGCTGCCCAGCCAGCCATTGGTGACGGCACCGAACGCCAGCGTATAGCCAACCACGATCCACAGCAGCGAAACCACCGCCACGATCGCCCCGATCTGGGTGCCCAATGCGGCAAAGGCCCGCGCGCGCAACGCGCCGCCATGGTGCAGCACCACGCCGGGCAGGATCATTGCAAAGGCCAGCAGCGCTGCACCGAGCACAAAGGCGGTATCGCCGCTGTCCACCGCATCGGCGGCGTCAGCCTGGGCATGGGCCACAATCGGCATGCCGAGAAGGGCAAGCAGGGCCAGCGTCTTGAGCACGGGTTTTACCATCATGGCGCCCCTCATGCCCCAGACATGCTTAACACTCCGCTAGCGCCACCCCTCAAGCACCTGATCGGGCGGTCTGTGCCCATCGACCCAGAAACGGATGTTGGCGATCACCTTTTCGCCCGAGGCGATGCGGCCTTCGACCGTGGCACTGCCCATGTGCGGCAGGATCGCGACATTGTGATGATCGCGCAGCCGCTGATCGACCAGTGGTTCGTGTTCGAATACATCGAGCCCGGCACCGCCCAGGTGGCCAGACACCAGCGCTGCGATCATCGCCTCTTCCTCGACGATGGTGCCGCGCGCAGTGTTGATGATCACTGCGCCGGGCTTCATCAGGGCGATCCGCCGCGCATCGATCAGATGGCGCGTTTCGGGGGTGGCAGGGCAATGCAGCGTCAGGATGTCGGTTTCGCGCAGCATCGCGTCAAGATCGGGGGCGAACCGCGCACCCAGCATCGTTTCCAGTGCCTGCGGCACGCGATGGCGACTGTGATAGACCACCTGCAGCCCGAATGCGCGCGCACGATGCGCCACGGCCTGGCCGATGCGGCCCATGCCGACGATCCCCAGTACGCGGCCGCCGATACGCTGACCCAGCAACGTCGAAGGCGCCCAGCCGGTCCATTGTCCGTTGCGCAAAACGCGCCCGCCATAGTTCAGCCGGCGCGTAACCGACAGCATCAGCGCCAGCGTCATGTCGGCGGTGTCATCGGTAAACACGCCCGGGGTGTTGGTGACCATGATCTTGCGCGCGCGCGACGCGGCGATGTCGATATGGTCGACGCCCGCGCCGAAATTGGCGATCAGTCGCAGCCGGGGCGGGGATGCGGCAATCAGCGCGGCATCGATCGTGTCGGTGACGGTTGGCACCAGCACATCGGCATCGGCCATCGCCGCGGCCAGTTCTTCGCGGGTCATCGCATGATCGTCGATGCTGGGCACCAGATCGAACAATTCGGCCATGCGTGCCTCGGTCTGGGGCAGCAGGCGGCGCGTGACAATCACGCGCGGCTTTCCAGCCACGCGGCGAGTCTGGGCAGGGGTGTTGGGCGGAGGCACGGGCATGGTGCTATCGCTATGCCGCAGGGGCCGCAGGGGTCAAGAGGCGCTGCACATGTCCACGCTAAGGGTATCCCCTGTGTCTTGCCCTTCGCCACCGATCCTGTATCGCAAGGGATGATGTCGAAGCGCCAGCTGTATGCCTTTGCCCACGCGCGGGCGACCGTCCTCGTGCTGTTTGCCCTGCTTGTGGCGGGCTTTCCCGGCATGGTGCGGGCGGCCGGGTCCGATGCGCCGCCCTATTGGGTTGCGTTGCGCGCCAGCCAGAGCAACATGCGCGTGGGTCCGGGCCGCGATTACCGGATCAACTGGACGTACATGCGCGCCGGCATGCCGATGAAGGTCTTGCGCGAAATGGAGGGCTGGGTGCTGCTTGAGGACCCTGACGGCGCGCGCGGCTGGATGCTGATGCAGTTTGTATCGCGCAAGGCGCACAACGCCATGGTGCGCGGGCAAGTTACCGACATTCGCGAAAGCCGCGATGGCAGCGGCCGCGTGCTGTGGCGTGCAGAGCCGGGCGTAATCGCCCGGCTGGGCGATTGTTATACCGGCTGGTGCAAGGTCGATATCGACGGGCGCCAGGGCTATATGCCGCAATCCGCGCTGTGGGGCGCGGACAAGCCCTGAATTCCCTATCCTGCCCCCGTCGGGGAAGGATTGCCAATGGCTAGATGATTTCAACCGCCACTGCGGTGGCTTCACCGCCGCCGATGCACAGGCTCGCCACGCCCCGGGTCAGTCCGCGATCCTGCAAGGCACCGATCAGCGTGGTGATGATGCGCGCGCCCGAGGCGCCGATCGGGTGGCCCAGCGCGGTGGCGCCGCCGTTGACGTTGATCTTGTCGTGCGCAATGCCAAGGTCGTGCATCGCAAACATCGCGACGCAGGCAAACGCCTCGTTCACTTCGAACAGGTCGACATCGCCGATCGACCAGCCGGCGCGGTCCAGCACTTTGGTGATTGCGCCGACCGGGGCCGTCGTAAAATCCTTGGGCGCTTGCGCATGCGCCGCCAGCGCCACGACGCGTGCCACAGGGGCCAGGCCCTCGGCCGCGGCCACCGACTGGCGTGTCAGCACGAGTGCGGCGGCGCCGTCGGAAATCGATGAGGATGTTGCCGCGGTGATCGTGCCGTCCTTGGCAAACGCCGGCTTGAGCGTGGGTATCTTGTCCACTTTGGCCTTGCCCGGGGCTTCGTCGGTGTCGACCACGGTTTCGCCGCTGCGTGATTTGACCGTGACGGGCGCGATTTCGGCGACAAACCGGCCTTGCGCGATCGCGCTTTGCGCACGGCGCAGCGATTCGATGGTATAGGCGTCCTGCGCCTCGCGCGTCAGCTGGTACGCATCGGCGGTGTCTTGCGCAAATGTGCCCATCGCACGGCCCGGCTCATAGGCGTCTTCCAGCCCGTCAAGGAACATGTGGTCATACGCGGTGTCGTGGCCGATGCGCGCGCCCGACCGGTGCTTTTTCAGCAGGTAGGGCGCGTTGGTCATCGATTCCATGCCCCCCGCGATGGCATAGTCGATCGATCCCGAAGCCAGCGCTTCTGCCCCCATGATCAGTGTCTGCATGCCCGAACCGCAGACCTTGTTGACGGTCGTTGCCTGAACCGACGTCGGCAGGCCGGCCTTGATCGCGGCCTGGCGGGCAGGGGCCTGGCCCAGACCGGCAGGCAGGACGCAGCCCATATAGATGCGTTCGAACCTGTCGCCCGCCACGCCCGACCGTTCGACGGCCGCCTTTACCGCAGCAGCACCCAGTTCGGTTGCCGAAACATCGGCCAGAGCGCCCTGCATCGCGCCCATCGGGGTGCGGGCAAAGGACAGGATGACCACCGGATCGGCGGCGGAAAACTGGGCCATGACGATGCTTCCTCTGTGCGTTGCGGCGACGGTATCTGCGTGTTCGGTCGGCTATGTAGTGCTGCGTCGCACCATTTGCAATTCGACCCTTGCAGGTGTCGCGGCCGGCGCAGGCGGCGACGATGGCCTGTGGACGTCGGCAGGGTCATCCTTTTTCGTTGTAAAAAATGGAAATTTTATGATTTTCCGGGATGATGCCTGCCCAAAAAGGTTGGGCAAGGCGGGCAAATATGCATTCCCTCCCACTTGCGCGGCGGGAAAGGCGGGACTAGGGGCCGGGCTCGCACTCCAAAAGGCGAGTCAGCCCGCTTCAGGAACCATTGATGCTCGATCATTCCACGCTCGACCAAACGTCCTTTCTGGCCGGGTATCTGCCGATCCTGCTGTTTCTGGGCATCGCGCTGGCGCTGTCGGCGGCGTTCGTGTTCCTGCCGATGGGGGCGTCGCGCCTGACCGGTACGCACAACCCCGATCCGGAAAAGCTGTCGGAGTATGAATGCGGCTTTCCCGCGTTCGAAGACCCGCGCAGCCAGTTTGACGTGCGGTTCTATCTCGTCGCGATCCTGTTCATCATTTTCGACCTCGAGGCCGCGTTCCTGTTTCCCTGGGCGGTCAGCCTGAAGCAGACACAGTGGACCGGCTGGTCGACGATGATGCTGTTCCTGGGCGAACTGGTGATCGGCTTTATCTATGCCTGGAAAAAAGGCGCGCTGGACTGGGAATGAGCACAATGTCGATCTCTTCAGGACCTTCGTCTCCTCTTGTCGCCGGCACCACCGGCCTGACCGCGCCCGACGCTTCGTTTTTCGACAGCCTCAATGCCGAAGTGTCGGACAAGGGGTTTCTGGTCACCAACACCGAAGAACTGTTCCAGTGGGCCCGTACCGGATCGCTGTGGTGGATGACCTTTGGCCTGGCGTGCTGCGCGGTCGAGATGATCCACGTGAACATGCCGCGCTATGACATGGAACGGTTTGGCGTTGCGCCGCGCGCATCGCCGCGCCAGTCCGACGTGATGATCGTGGCGGGCACCTTGTGCAACAAGATGGCGCCGGCGTTGCGCAAGGTCTATGACCAGATGTCGGACCCGAAATACGTGATCTCGATGGGCAGCTGCGCCAACGGCGGTGGGTATTACCACTACAGTTATTCGGTGGTGCGCGGGTGCGATCGCATCGTGCCGGTCGACATCTATGTGCCCGGTTGCCCGCCGACTGCCGAAGCGCTGTTGTACGGCGTGATGCAGTTGCAGCGCAAGATCCGCCGCGCCGGCACGCTGGAACGGTAAGGGAAGGGCGCAAGGCCATGGCAAAAGTGCTTCATTCCGCTCCGCGTTATGCCTCGTTCGACGGGGTGATCGATGCCCTGACCGCGCGTCTGGGCGATGCCCTGATCGCCATCCGCGAGGAATATGGCGAACTGGTGCTGAATGTCGCGCGCGACAGCGTCGAAGCCACGCTGCGCACGCTGCGCGATGACGAGGCGTTCCAGCAGCTGATGGACATTGCCGGTGTCGATTATCCCGACCGGGCCGAACGGTTTGACGTGGTCTATTGCCTGCTGTCGGTCACGCGCAACCTGCGCCTGATTGTCAAAGTGGCGACCGACGAGGCGACGCCTGTGCCGACGGTGACCACTTTGTGGCCCAACGCCGGCTGGTACGAACGCGAAGTCTACGACATGTTCGGCGTGCTGTTTGCGGGCAACACCGACTTGCGCCGGATCCTGACCGATTATGGTTTTCAGGGACATCCGTTCCGCAAGGATTTCCCGCTGACCGGCTATGTCGAGCTGCGCTATTCCGAAGAGGACAAGCGCGTGGTCTATGAACCGGTGCGGCTGGCGCAGGATCTGCGTCAGTTCGATTACGCCAGCCCGTGGGAAGGGGCGCATTACGTGCTGCCCGGCGATGAAAAGGCGGGAGAAAAAACATGAGCTTCAGCCTGGAGCATTCGCCGACCACCGGCGATGAGGTCATCAGCAACTACACCATCAACTTTGGTCCGCAGCACCCTGCGGCGCACGGCGTGCTGCGCATGGTGATGGAGCTTGACGGTGAAATCATCGAACGCATCGATCCGCATGTCGGCCTGCTGCATCGCGGCACCGAAAAGCTGATCGAGCACAAGACCTATCTGCAGGCGCTGCCCTATTTTGACCGGCTGGATTACTGTTCGCCGCTGGCGATGGAATATTCCTATGTGCTGGCGATCGAAAAGCTGCTGAATATCGAAGTGCCGATCCGCGCGCAGTATCTGCGCGTGCTGTTTGCCGAACTGACCCGCATCTGCAACCACATGCTCAACCTTGGCAGCCATGTCATGGACGTCGGTGCGATGACGCCGAACCTGTGGCTGTTCGAGATCCGCGAAGACTGCCTGGTGTTTTTCGAACGTGCCTCGGGCGCGCGCATGCATTCGGCCTGGTTCCGCCCCGGCGGCGTGCATCAGGATGTGCCGCTCAAGCTGTTGACCGACATCGGCGACTGGCTCGACACGCGGCTGCCGCGGCTGTTTGACGACGCGATGAGCCTGGTGGTCGACAACCGCATCTTCAAGCAGCGCAATGTCGATATCGCCCTGGTGTCCAAGGAAGACGCGTTGGCCTGGGGCTTTTCCGGCCCGATGATCCGTGGCGCCGGCATTCCCTGGGATCTGCGCAAGTCGCAGCCGTATGACGTGTATGACCGGATGGAATTCGACATTCCGGTGGGCACCAATTCGGATTGCTATGACCGGTTCATGGTGCGCGTCGAAGAAGTGCGCCAGTCGGCCCGGATCATGAAGCAGTGCCTGGCCGAAATGCCCGAAGGCCCGATTGCATCGAACGATCGCAAGGTGGTGCCGCCCAAGCGCGGCGAGATGAAAAGCTCGATGGAATCGCTGATCCATCACTTCAAGCTTTATACCGAAGGGTTTCACGTGCCCGCCGGTGAAGTCTATGTTGCCACCGAAAGTCCCAAGGGTGAATTCGGCGTCTATCTGGTCAGCGACGGCAGCAGCAAGCCGTACCGTTGCAAGATCCGGCCGACCGCGTTTTCGCACCTGCAGGCGATGGATTTCATGTGCAAGGGGCACATGCTGCCCGATGCCACCGCCATCCTTGGTGCAATCGACGTGGTGTTCGGGGAGTGTGATCGGTGACCGAAACCATCCTGCGGCACGTGTCGATCGTGGCCTGCCTGGCAGGACTGGCGACCGCGGCGGTGTTTTTCCTGGCCACCTGGCGCGGTACGCCCACGCCGCAGTGGATGCCGATGCTGGTGGCCATGGTTGGCGGATACGAACTGGTCCAATGGGGCCAAAGCCTGTGGCTCAAGCGGGCGAGACATTGAACATGACATTTTTCAAGGACATTGCCTGAGATGGCCGATCGTCATCCCGAACCCGATACGCCTGCGCTGCGTGCGCGCTGGGGCCAGTTCGACTGGACCCCGGCCAATGCGGCCAAGGCAACGGAGATCGTCGCGCGCTATCCCGCCGGGCGTCAGCGCAGTGCGGTGATGCCGCTGCTCGATCTGGCACAGCGCCAGGTCGGCGCAGAGGAACGCACGCAAGGCTGGCTGCCGCTGCCGGTGATCGAATTCATCGGCCGATATCTCGACATGCCGGTGATGCGCGTGCTCGAAGTCGCAACGTTCTATACGATGTACAACATCGCGCCGGTGGGCCGGTTCCACGTGCAGGTCTGCGGCACCACGCCGTGCATGCTGCGCGGGTCGGACGACATCATGGCGGCGTGCAAGGCCAAAGGCCTGAAAAAGGGCCACACCACACCCGACGGCCTGTTCACGCTGACCGAAGTCGAATGCATGGGCAACTGTGCTTCGGCGCCGATGGTGCAGATCAACGACGACAATTACGAAGATCTGACCGCCGACAGCGTGACGCATATCCTGGACGAGCTTGCCGCCGGACGCCAGCCCAAGACGGGCACGCAATTGCCCGGGCGGCATACGGTAGAGCCGCTGGGCGCGCCGACTTCGCTGAGCGCGATGGTCGGCGAAAACCACGATTATCGCGGGGAATGGTAAGCCATGGCACTGCTTGATCGCGATCGCATCTTCACCAATGTCTATGGCTATCAGCCGTGGAATCTGTCCGCGGCGCGCGCGCGCGGCGATTGGGACAACACCAAGGCGCTGCTCGAACGCGGGCGCGATGCGATCATTCAGGAGATGAAGGATTCGGGTCTGCGCGGCCGTGGCGGCGCGGGTTTCCCGACCGGCATGAAATGGTCGTTCATGCCCAAGGAATCGAAGGATGGTCGTCCCAGTTTCCTTGTCATCAACGCCGATGAATCCGAACCCGGTTCGTGCAAGGACCGCGAAATCATCCGCCATGATCCGCACAAGCTGATCGAAGGCGCGCTGGTTGCAGGGTTCGCGATGGGTGCGCGCGCGGCCTATATCTATATCCGCGGCGAATATATCCGCGAAGCCGAAACACTGTTTGCCGCGGTGGCCGAAGCCTATGATGCGGGTCTGGTCGGGCGCAACGCGTGTGGTTCGGGCTATGACTTCGATGTGTTCGTGCATCGCGGCGCAGGCGCGTACATCTGCGGCGAAGAAACCGCGATGATCGAAAGCCTGGAGGGCAAAAAGGGCCAGCCCCGGCTCAAGCCGCCGTTTCCGGCAGGCGCAGGCCTTTACGGGTGCCCGACCACGGTCAACAATGTCGAATCGATCGCGGTGGCACCGACCATCCTGCGGCGCGGCGCCGCATGGTTTTCATCGTTTGGGCGCGACAACAACAAGGGCACCAAGCTGTTCCAGATCTCTGGGCACGTGAACACGCCCTGCGTGGTCGAGGAAGAGATGTCGATCCCGTTCCGCGAACTGATCGAACGGCATTGCGGCGGCATTCGCGGCGGGTGGGACAATCTGTTGGCGGTGATCCCCGGCGGATCGTCGGTGCCGCTGGTGCCGGCGGCCGAAATCCTTGACGCGCCGATGGATTTTGACGGACTGCGCGCGCTGGGGTCGGGGCTGGGCACGGCGGCGGTGATCGTGATGGACAAATCCACCGACATTGTGCGCGCGATTGCCCGCCTGTCGTACTTCTACAAGCACGAAAGCTGCGGCCAGTGCACTCCGTGCCGCGAAGGCACCGGCTGGATGTGGCGCGTGATGGAACGCCTGCGCACGGGCGATGCCGACGTGTCGGAAATCGACATGCTGCAACAGGTGACCAAGCAGGTTGAAGGCCACACCATCTGTGCGTTGGGCGATGCCGCGGCCTGGCCGATCCAGGGTCTGATCCGCCATTTCCGTCCCGAGATCGAACGCCGCATCGCCGAAAACGGTGCGCTGCGGGAGGCGGCGGAATGAGTGATTCTGTGATCTACAAGGAGCACGAGTTCAAGGTGGGTCCTCGAAAAGGGATCTGTGAGCGTCGTGTTCCATATCGTTATACCGACGGCTACTTCAGGGTGTACAATCCAGATAGTACCCTGAAATACAACACCGACGCCAACGCCACTAAGGTTGCCACTCTCGTCGAGGTCGCTCGGTATGTCGGCCAAGGTTACGGACTTCGGATGACCGGCCCGCATACTCCTTCGCCAAGCCTCTGCACCAAAGATATTGTGGTGGAAGTATAATGCCCAAGCTTAAAGTAGACGGCGTCGAAATCGAAGTTCCGGCCGGGGCCACCGTGCTCCAGGCGTGCGAGCTGGCGGGCAAGGAAATCCCGCGGTTCTGTTATCACGAGCGGCTGTCGATTGCCGGCAATTGCCGCATGTGTCTGGTCGAGGTCAAACCCGGACCGCCCAAGCCGCAGGCCAGTTGCGCTTTGCCCGCCGCCGAAGGGCAGGACATCCGCACCGACAGCGAAATGGTCAAGAAGGCGCGCGAAGGGGTGATGGAGTTCCTGCTCATCAACCACCCGCTCGATTGCCCGATCTGTGACCAGGGCGGCGAATGCGATCTGCAGGACCAGTCGGTGGCCTATGGCCGCGGCGGTTCGCGCTATCACGAGGAAAAGCGCGCGGTCACGCAAAAGACCATGGGTCCGCTGATCAAGACGATCATGACCCGCTGCATCCACTGCACCCGCTGCGTGCGGTTCAGCGAGGAAGTGGCCGGGGTCGATGAAATCGGCGCGTTGTATCGCGGCGAGGGCATGCAGATCACCACCTACCTCGAACAGGCGGCCAAGCACGAACTGTCGGCCAATGTGATCGACTTGTGCCCGGTCGGCGCGCTGACCAGCCGGCCCTATGCGTTTGAAGCGCGGCCGTGGGAATTGAAGAAGACGCTTGGTATCGATGTGTCCGACGCGGTCGGGGCCAATATCCGCATCGATTCGCGCGGTCGGGAAGTGATGCGCGTGCTGCCGCGCGTGAACGACGATGTGAACGAGGAATGGCTGGCCGATCGCGGTCGCTATCTGGTTGATGGCCTGACCCGTCGTCGGCTCGACAAGCCATGGCTGCGCGTCGATGGCAAGCTGCAGGCGGCGGGCTGGGCCGAAGCGCTGGCCGCGATCGGCACGATCAACCCCGGGTCTTCGGTGGCGGTGATTGCCGGTGATCTGGTCGACGCCGAAACGATGTTCGCGGCCAAATCACTGGCGCGCGCGCTGGGGTCGTCCATGCTCGAAGGGCGCCAGACCGGGCTGGCCTACGACACATCGAACCTTGCCGCGGTGGCGTTCAACACGACACTGGCCGGGATCGAGGATGCCGACGCCATCCTGATCTATGGCAGCCATGTGCGCGACGAAGCGCCGCTGCTAAACCCGCGTATCCGCAAGGCCGTGCGCAAGGGGGCCAAGGCCTATATCATCGGCCCCGCATGGGAACCGACCTATGCCGCGACCCACCTTGGCGACGATGCCGGCGTGATCGACGGCCTGCCCGAAGCGGTCGCCTCGGTGTTCGCCAATGCGGCGCGCCCGGCAATCATCATCGGCGGCGGCGCTCTGGCCAAAGGCGGGCTGTCCTCGGGCCTGGCCTTTGCCGAACGTTTCAATCTGGTGCGCGAAGGCTGGAACGGCTTCAACGTGCTGCACTTTGCCGCGGCGCGCATGGCCGGGCTGATGCTGGGCTATGCGCAAAAAGGCGGGATCGGCGATATTGTCGCGGCTGCGCCCAAGCTGGTGATTTCGCTTGGTGCCGATGAAGTCGACTGGACCAGGTTCGCCGGATCGATGATCGTGCATATCGGCCATCACGGTGACAAGGCCGCGCATGCGGCCGACGTGATCCTGCCGGGGGCCGCGTTCACCGAAAAGGACGGCACTTACGTCAACACCGAGGGCCGCGTGCAATATGGCGAAAAAGCCGTCTTTGCGCCGGGCGATGCGCGTGAAGACTGGACGATCCTGCGCGCAATGGCCGATGCGTTGGGCGTTGCGGTCGGGTTCGACAGTTTTGCCGAACTGCGCGCCGCGATGATTGCCGAAGTGCCGGCATTTGGCGTTGAAGGCCTGGCCGATTATGGCGCGCTGCCGGCTGCCGCCGCAGAGGCCGGGGCCTCGGGCGTGATCGGCTATCCGGTCAAGGATCGTTATCTGACCAATGCCATCAGCCGGGCCAGCCCGACGCTGCAGCGCTGCTCGGCAGAACTGATCCACGGCGATATCCAGGCGGAGGCAGCGGAATGACCCCGTTTTTTGTCGCACGCGGCCTGCCGTTCGGCTGGGCCTGGGGCCTGTCGACCGTTCTGGAAATTCTGCTGATCGCGTTTCCGGTGATGCTGGCGGTGGCGATCGTAATCTATTTCGATCGCAAGATCTGGGCGGCCATGGCGCTGCGCAAGGGCCCCAACGTGGTCGGACCCTTTGGCATCCTGCAGTCGTTTGCCGACGGCCTGAAAGTGTTCCTGCAGGAAACGATCATTCCGGCGGCGGCGAACAAGGCGCTGTTCCTGATCGCGCCGATCATCACCTTTACCGTGGCACTGCTCGCCTGGGCGGTGCTGCCGTTCGCCAAGGGCGTGATGCTGGCCGATATCAACGTCGGCCTGCTGTACATCCTCGCGATCTCGTCGCTTGGGGTTTACGGCATCGTCATCGCCGGCTGGGCGTCGAATTCGAAATATCCGTTCTTTTCGGCGATGCGCGCGTCGGCGCAGATGATCAGCTATGAAGTCTCGATCGGCTTTATCCTGATCTGCGTCGTGCTGTGGGCGGGCAGTTTCAACCTGGGCGCGATTGTCGAGGCGCAGCGCGGCTTTGGCTTCGGGTTCATCAACGGATTCTGGTGCAGCCCGCTGCTGTTCCCGGTCTGGGTGATGTTCCTGATCAGCTCGATGGCCGAAACCCAGCGCGCGCCGTTCGACCTGACCGAGGCCGAAAGCGAACTGGTTGCCGGGTATCAGACCGAATATTCCTCGATGGCCTTCGCGCTGTACTGGCTGGGCGAATATGCCAATGTCCTGCTGATGTGTGCGCTCAACGCCACGCTGTTCTGGGGCGGCTATCTGCCCCCGGTCAATTGGTGGCCGTTGTATTATATCCCCGGCCTGGTCTGGCTGATGGTGAAGATCCTGTTCGGGTTCTTCGTGTTCAGCTGGGTCAAGGCAACCGTGCCGCGCTATCGCTATGACCAGCTGATGCGTCTGGGCTGGAAGATCTTTCTGCCGCTGTCGCTGCTGTTCGTGTTCCTGATCAGCGGGTACCTCATGCTTACCGGACATTTCGCATGACCGTCGCGCACATCATCAAAAGCTTTACGCTGTGGGAATTCATCAAGGCGCACTGGCTGACCTTGAAGTATTTCTTCAAGCCCAAGGCGACGATCAACTATCCTTACGAAAAAAGCCCGATTTCCCCGCGGTTTCGCGGCGAACACGTGCTGCGCCGCTATGCCAATGGCGAAGAACGCTGCATCGCGTGCAAGCTGTGCGAAGCGGTGTGCCCGGCACAGGCGATCACCATCGAGTCCGAACCGCGCGACGATGGCAGCCGCCGCACCACGCGCTACGACATCGACATGACCAAGTGCATCTTCTGCGGTTTCTGCCAGGAAGCGTGCCCTGTCGATGCGGTCGTCGAAGGACCCAATTTCGAATATGCCACCGAAACCCGCGAGGAGCTGCTTTATGACAAGGCCAAGCTGCTTGCCAACGGCGACAAGTGGGAGCGCGCGATCGCTGCCAATCTCGAAGCCGATGCGCCGTACCGGTAAAAGGACCACTCCATGATCCAGGCGATTGCCTTTTACCTGTTCGCGTCGATGATGATCCTGTCGGGCGTGTTCACGATTTTTGCGCGCAACCCGGTGCATTCGGTGCTGTGGCTGATCTGCGCGTTTTTCAACGCCGCCGGGCTGATGGTGCTGGTCGGCGCCGAATTCATCGCGATGCTGCTGGTCATCGTCTATGTCGGTGCGGTTGCGGTGCTGTTCCTGTTTGTCGTGATGATGCTCGACATCGACTTTGCCGAGCTGCGCGCCGGGTTCATCCGCAATGCGCCGCTTGGGCTGGTGCTGGCGGTGGTGCTGTTTGCCGAACTGTTCGTGGGCATTCTGGTGCGCAGCGCCGGCGATCTGCATATCGGCAAGGCCGTGACCGCATCGGCCACCCCTGCGGGCCTGTCGAACACCGCGGCGATCGGTGCTTTGCTCTATACGCGCTATCTGTTCGAATTCGAAGCGGCCGGCATGATCCTGCTGGTCGCGATGATCGGCGCGATCGTGCTGACGCATCGGGAACGCGGCGATACGCGCGGCCAGAACGTGTCGAAGCAGGTGGCGCGCCGCCCCGAAGACGCGACCGTCAATGTCAGACCCGAAGTGGGCAAGGGGGTCCAGCTGTGATCCTTCGACAAGCTCAGGCTGAGCGGATTTGCAGGGAGCTGCGCTCGTGATTGGTATTGGCCACTATGTCGCCGTCAGTGCGGTGATGTTCGTGCTGGGCGTGCTCGGCATCTTTCTCAACCGCAAGAACGTGATCATCATCCTGATGGCGATCGAACTGATCCTGTTGTCGGTCAATCTTAACCTTGTCGCGTTTTCGGCCTATCTGCATGACCTGGCCGGGCAGATTTTCGCGATGTTTGTGCTGACCGTGGCCGCTGGCGAAGCGGCGATCGGGCTGGCGATCCTGGTCATCTATTTCCGCGGCCGGGGCACGATCGCGGTCGACGATGTCAACCGGATGAAGGGCTGAAAGCAAACCGATGTCACCCATCCTGATCATCGTCTTCGCCCCGCTTGTCGCGGCGATCATCGCCGGGCTTGGCAACAAGCGGCTGGGAATGGTGCCTGCCAAGGCGCTGACCACCGCCGCGCTGTTCCTGTCATGCGGCCTGTCGTGGCCGATTTTCCTGTCGTTCCTGGGCGGTCATGCCGAAACGACCGTGACCCCGGTGCTGAACTGGGTCGCCTCGGGCGATCTGAATTTTGCCTGGGCCTTGCAGGTTGATACGCTGACCGCGGTCATGCTGGTGGTTGTCACCAGCGTGTCGGCGCTCGTGCACCTCTATTCGTGGGGCTACATGAGCGAAGAGGCCGATCAGCCGCGCTTTTTCGCCTATCTGTCGCTGTTTACCTTTGCCATGCTGATGCTGGTGACCGCCAACAACCTGGTGCAGATGTTCTTCGGCTGGGAAGGGGTGGGGCTTGCTTCGTACCTGCTGATCGGGTTCTGGTTCCGCAAACCCAGCGCCAACGCCGCCGCGATGAAGGCCTTTGTGGTCAACCGCGTGGGTGACCTTGGTTTCATGCTGGGCATTTTCGGCGTGTTCCTGGTGTTCGGCACCGTGTCGATCCCGCAGATCCTGCACGATGCGCCGGGCCTGGCGGGTTCGACCATCGGTTTCCTTGGCTATCGGTTTGATACCGCGACGGTGCTGTGCATCCTGCTGTTTATCGGCGCGATGGGCAAATCGGCGCAATTGGGCCTGCACACCTGGCTGCCCGACGCGATGGAAGGCCCGACCCCGGTGTCGGCGCTGATCCACGCGGCCACGATGGTGACCGCGGGCGTGTTCATGGTGTGCCGCCTGTCGCCGCTGTTCGAACAGAGCCAGACCGCGCTGCATTTCGTGACGATCATCGGCGCGCTGACCTGCTTCTTTGCGGCAACTGTCGGCACCACGCAGACCGATATCAAGCGCGTGATCGCCTATTCGACCTGTTCGCAGCTGGGCTATATGTTCTTTGCCGCAGGCGTCGGCGCCTATGGCGCGGCGATGTTCCACTTGTTCACGCACGCCTTTTTCAAGGCGCTGCTGTTCCTGGGCGCGGGCAGCGTGATCCACGCCATGCACCACGAACAGGACATGCGGTACTTTGGCGGGCTGTGGAAAAAGATCCCGCTGACCTTTGCCGCGATGATGGCGGGCACGCTGGCGATTACGGGCGTTGGCATCGACGATGTGTTCGGCTTTGCCGGGTTCTATTCCAAGGATGCGATCCTCGAAGCCGCTTTTGCCAAGGGCACCGAACTGGGCATGTTTGCCTTTGCGCTGGGCATCTTTGCTGCGCTGCTGACCAGTTTCTACAGCTGGCGGCTGGTTTACCTGACGTTCTTCGGCACCCCGCGCTGGGCGCAATCCGAACATATCCAGCATGCCGTGCACGATGCGCATGACCATCACGACCACCATCACGATGACCATGCGCACGCCCCGGCCCACGATGGCACGGCGGGCTATCACCCGCATGAAAGCCCGCTGAACATGCTGGTGCCGCTGGGCGTTCTGGCGCTGGGCGCGGTGTTTGCCGGTTTCGTGTTTGCCCCTGCGTTCCTCAGCGAAGGCGCGGGCGAATTCTGGAAGGGCGCGCTGGTATTCGATGAAACGCTGCTGCACGCGATGCATCACGTGCCCGAATGGGTAAAGCTGGCCCCGGCCGCGGTGATGCTGACCGGTCTGCTGATCGCGACTTACGCCTATCTGATCAATCCGGCGTTCCCGGCGGCCTGTGTCCGCCGCTTCGGGTTTCTCTACCGGTTCCTGCTCAACAAGTGGTACTTTGACGAGCTGTACGACGCGGTGTTCGTCCGGCCCGCGATGGCGCTGGGCCGGTTCTTCTGGAAACAGATCGACGTCGGGCTGATCGACCGTTTTGGCCCCAATGGCGCGGCCTGGGTCGTGTCGCTTGCCAGCCGCGGGGCCGTGCGGCTCCAGTCCGGATACCTTTACAGCTATGCGCTGGTCATGCTCGTCGGCCTTGTCGGCGCGATCAGCTGGGTGATTGCACGATGAGCCATTTTCCGATCCTTTCGCTCATGCTGCTGGTGCCGTTGATCGGCGCCGTGATCAGCCTGCTGTCCGGGCGCGACACCGCGCGCAAGGTGGCCTTGCTGGCCACGCTGGTCGATCTGGCGCTCGGCGTCGTGCTGTGGCTGCAGTACGACATCGGCGGGGCGCAGTGGCAATTTCAGGAACATGCCGCGCTGTTTGCCGGTTTCGAATGGAAACTGGGCATCGATGGCATTGCGCTGCTGCTGATCGCGCTGACGGTGTTCCTGATGCCGATCTGCATCGGCGCAAGCTGGAATTCGATCGAGAAGCGTGCCGGCGAATATTATGCGGCGTTCCTGCTGATGGAAACGCTGATGATCGGCGTGTTCACCGCGCAGGACCTGTTTCTGTTCTACATCATGTTCGAAGCCGGCCTGATCCCGATGTATCTGATCATCGGCATCTGGGGCGGGGCGGAACGGATCTATGCCAGCTACAAGTTCTTTCTCTACACGCTGCTCGGGTCGGTGCTGATGCTGATCGCGATGTTCTGGATGGTGAACGAGGCGGGCACCACCGACATCCCGACGCTGATGCAGTACGATTTCCCGGCGCATGCGCAGACCTGGCTGTTCCTGGCGTTCTTTGCCAGCTTTGCGGTGAAAATGCCGATGTGGCCGGTGCACACCTGGCTGCCCGATGCCCACGTGCAGGCGCCCACCGCCGGCTCGGTCATCCTGGCAGGCGTGCTGCTGAAAATGGGTGGCTATGGCTTCATCCGGTTTTCACTGCCGATGTTTCCGATCGCATCGGCGTATTTTGCGCCGATGGTATGGACGTTGTCGATCGCGGCAGTGGTGATCACCTCGCTGATCGCGCTGGTCCAGACCGACATGAAAAAGCTGATTGCCTATTCGTCGGTGGCGCACATGGCGATCGTGACGGTCGGGCTGTTCGCGTTCAACCGCCAGGGGCTCGAAGGCTCGGTCGTGGTCATGCTGTCGCACGGCATCGTTTCGGGCGCGCTGTTTCTGGCGGTCGGGGTAATCTACGATCGGCTGCACACGCGTGAAATCGTGCGCTATGGCGGTCTTGCCATCAACATGCCCTATTACGCGCTGTTTTTCCTGCTGTTCACGATGGCCTCGATCGGTCTGCCGGGCACCAGCGGGTTTGTCGGCGAATTCCTGTCGTTGATGGGGATTTACAAAAATTCGACGTGGATCGCTTTGATCTCGACCACCGGCATCATTCTGGGTGCGGCCTATATGCTGTATCTGTATCGCCGGGTCGTGTTCGGCGAACAGAAGAACGCCGATGCTGCGGCCATGCTCGATCTTGATGCGCGCGAATGGCTGATGATGGTGCCGCTGGCGGCTTCGGTGCTGTGGATGGGGATTTACCCGGAATCGTTTATGGCGCCGATGCGCAAGGATATCGGGGTGCTGGAGGCGCGGGTCGCGATTGCCAGGCCCAAGGGAGATGCTGACGTGAAGTTTGGGGGTAAGACGCCCGCTGTCGGTGTGGCAACATTGGGTTCGGCGCAGCTGAAGGGGGCGAAGTAATGGATTTCATCCACTCGCTCGTCGCGGTTTCTGCCGAGGAACTGATCAGCACTGCGGTGCTGGTGTTGCTGCTGGTGGCGGCATGGGGCGGTGACAAGGCGTCTCGCGCAATCTCGATCGCGGCTTTTGCCGTGCTGGTCGGTGCGGCTGCGCTGGCGCTGCCGGTGCTGTGTACGGGCCAATCGGGTGCGGCAACGCTGGCCTTTGGCGGACATGTCAAGCTGGATGCCTTTGCCGCCTTTGCCAAGTTGCTGATCTATGTCGGCGCGGGTGTCGCCCTGGTGATTGCGCCGGCCTATTTTGACCGGTTCAAGGCGATGCGCGCCGAATTTCCGCTGCTGGTGCTGCTGGCGGCGCTCGGCATGGGGATCATGGTTTCGGCCAACGATCTGCTGACGCTGTATATCGGCCTCGAACTCAACAGCCTGGCCGCTTATGTGCTGGCCGCGTTCCTGCGCGCCGACGGCCGCTCGGCAGAAGCGGGGCTGAAGTATTTCGTGCTGGGGTCGCTTGCCTCGGGCATCCTGCTTTATGGCATCAGCCTGACGTATGGTTTTACCGGCACCACTTCGTTTGACGGCATCCGCGTGGCGCTGGGCAGCGGTGCGCTGTCGATCGGTGCCACCTTCGGGCTGGTGTTTGTCATGGCCGGTCTGGCGTTCAAGATCAGCGCCGCGCCGTTCCACATGTGGACGCCCGATGTCTATGAAGGTGCGCCTGCGCCGGTCACCGCGTTCTTTGCGACTGCGCCAAAAGTGGCTGCATTGGCGCTGTTGATGCGCGTCACGCTCGATGCTTTTGGCGGACAGCCGGGCGCGTGGCAGCAGATCGTGATCATGGCCGCCCTGCTGTCGATCGTGATCGGCGCGCTCGGCGCGATCGGGCAGGACAACATCAAGCGTCTGCTGGCCTATTCCTCGATCAACAATGTCGGCTTCATGCTGATCGGCCTGGCCGCCGGAACGGTGGCAGGTGCGCAGGCGATGCTGGTTTACCTGGTGATCTATGTGGTCAGTTCGGTGGCGGCGTTTGTCGTGGTGCTGGAATTGCGCGATGAAGCGGGCAATCCGGTCGAATCGATTGCGGCGCTGGGCGGATTGTCGCGCACGCGTCCGGGGCTTGCCGCGGTGCTGGCGATCGTGATGTTCAGCCTGGCGGGCATCCCGCCGCTGTTCGGGTTCTGGGCCAAGTTCGTGGTGTTTCAGGCCGCGGTCCAGGCGCATCTGGTGGTTCTGGCCGCGATCGGTATTGCCGCCTCGGTGATCGGTGCGTTTTACTACCTCAAGGTCGTCAAGGTGCTCTATTTCGACGATGCCACCGACACGGTTCGGGGCACGCCCGACACCGCCAACACCGTGCTGCTGTTCGGCTCGGCGGTATTCCTGTCGCCGCTGGGCTATTTGCTGACGCTCGATCTTGGCCGCTTTGCGGGCAAGGCGGCGTCGGCGCTGTTGCACTTTGCCTGACCCCACTTGATCGAAACCGTCGCCGAAATCGCCTCGACCAACAGCGCGCTGCTTGCGCGGCTGGGCGGGGGTGAGGCCACGGGCGAGGGCCACTGGCTGATCGCCGACCGGCAAGTGGCTGGGCGTGGCCGCGCCGGGCGCGTGTGGAGCGATGGTCATGGCAATTTCATGGGGTCGACGGTTGCACAAGTCATGCCCGGCGACCCGCCCGCACCGACGTTGGCGCTGGTTGCAGGCGTCGCCTTGCACCGCGCGTTGGTGGCAAGTGTGGGGGCAATACCCGGCCTGCTGCTGAAATGGCCCAACGATGTGCTGGTGTCGGGCGCCAAGCTGGCGGGGGTCCTGCTGGAACGCCACGGCGATGCGGTCGTGGTCGGCATCGGTGTGAATCTTGCACACGCGCCCGATCTGCCCGACCGGCCGACGTGTGCGCTGTCGGCGTTGGGCCATGGCGTTGAACGCGATGCCTTTGCGCGGGCGCTGGACCACGAGTGGAGCGGGGCGCTGGGGCTGTGGCACGCCCATGGCTGGCCCGCCCTGCGCGAGGAATGGCTGACCCGTGCGCATCCGCGCGGAACCTTGCTGGCAACGCATGACCGCGATGTGGGCATGATCGTCGGCGCATTTGCCGGGCTTGAGCCCGAAGGCGCCGTACGTATCCGCTTGGCGGATGGCACCACGCGTGCGATTCACGCAGGCGATGTGGATATGGTGAGGGACTGATGCTGCTGGCGGTGGATGTGGGGAACACCAATGTGGTGTTTGCGCTGATCGACGGGGCCACGATCGTGGGCCGTTGGCGGATCGCGACCGATCCGCGCCGCACCGCCGACGAATACGCGGTGTGGTTGCTGCAACTGCTGCATTTGCAGGGATTTGCCCCCGACATCGTCGAACGCGTGATCGTGTCGAACGTGGTGCCGCGCGCGCTGCACAACATCCAGGTCCTGTCCGACAAGTATTTCCATTGCACCGCGATGATCGCCGGCGAACCGCCGGTCGAATGGGGCCTGCGCATCGATATCGATCAGCCACGCTCGTTGGGGGCGGATCGGGCGGTCAATGCGATCGCGGCGCATGCGCGATTTCCCGGCGATCTGGTGGTGGTCGATTTCGGCACCGCGACCACGTTTGACGTGATCGACGGCGAAGGCACCTACAAGGGCGGAATTATTGCGCCCGGAATCAACCTGTCACTGGAAGCACTGGTCAACGCGGCCGCCCGCCTGCCGCGCATCGCGATCGAGGCGCCGCGGGACAATGGCAGCGTCATCGGCCGCAATACCGAGGATGCCATGCATATCGGGGTGTTCTGGGGTTATGTCGCGATGATGGAGGGGCTGATTGCACGGCTGCGGGTCGAGATCGGCCGCCCGGTCAAAGTGATCGCCACCGGCGGCCTGGCCGTGTTGTTTGATCAGCACACGACGATTTTCGACCATGTCGAGACCGACCTCACCCTGGACGGGCTTGCGCTGCTGGCAGAACGGGTCCAGCGATGATTTTTGCGATGGTGAATCGCCTCCTTTATTTGAGAATCAGGAATTTACGTGAAGCCTGGTAAGGAATTGCTGTTCTGCGCGCTCGGTGGCTCGGGCGAAATCGGAATGAACGTCAACCTTTATGGTTGTGACGGCAAATGGTTGATGGTCGATCTGGGGATGACCTTTGCCGACCCGTGGTACCCTGGTGTCGATCTGGTGTTTGCCGATCTGGAATTTATCGAGGAACGGTCGAAAGACCTGCTCGGGATCGTGCTGACCCATGCGCACGAGGATCATATCGGCGCGGTGCCCTATTTCGCCGCCGATCTGGGCGTGCCGCTGTATGCCACGCCGTTTACCGCGCGCCTGGTGCATGAAAAGCTGGTTGAGGCGGGGATCGACAAAGAGGTCGAACTGCGCGTGATCCAGAACGACGGATCGCTGACGCTGGGGCCCTTTGCCATTCGTTATGTGCCGCTGGCGCATTCGATCGCCGAAGGCAACGCGCTGGTCATCGACACGCCCTATGGCCGGGTGTTCCACACCGGTGACTGGAAACTGGATGACGCGCCGCAGATCGGCGAACCGGCGACGCCGGCGGAACTGACCGCAATCGGCGATGCGGGCGTTCTGGCGCTGGTGTGCGATTCGACCAATGTTTTCAATCCGCGCGCCTCGGGCTCCGAAGGCGCGGTGCGCGACGGCCTGTTGGAGACGGTGGCCGGGCTCAAGGGGCGCCGCGTGGTCGTGACCACCTTTGCCTCGAACGTCGCGCGGTTGCAGACGCTGGCCTGGGTTGCCGGGCAGACCGGGCGGCGGCTGGTCGTGGCCGGGCGTTCGCTCGACCGGATCATCGGCGCGGCCAAGGCCAGCGGATATCTGCAGGATTTCCCCGATTGCGTACCGATGGACCGGGCGATGGACCTGCCGCGCGGCGAAGTGCTGGTCATGGCCACGGGCGGCCAGGGCGAAGCGCGCGCGGCGCTGGCGCGGATCGCGGGGGATTCGCATCCGGTCAAGCTTGAATCGGGTGACGCAGTGGTGTTTTCCAGCCGCCAGATTCCCGGCAACGAACTGGCCATCGGGCGCATCCAGAATACGCTGGCGGGCAGGGGCGTGCGCCTGATCACCGACAAGCAGTCGATGATCCATGTCTCGGGCCATCCCGGCCGTCCCGAACTGATCGAATTGTACAAGTGGATCCGCCCGGAAATCCTGGTGCCGGTGCACGGCGAAGTGCGGCATATGGACGAACAGGCCCGGCTGGGTCTGTCCGAAGGCATTCCCCGTGCGATCCTGCAAAAGAACGGCGATCTGATCCGGCTTGCGCCCAATGGCCCGCACAAGCTGCGCGAAGTGCGTGCAGGCCGCCTGGTGCTCGATGGCGATATCATTGCACCGGCCGACGGCGAGGCCATGGGCGCGCGGCGCAAGCTGGCGCAGACCGGGCTGATCACCGTGGCGCTTGCGGTCAGCACCGAAGGCAAGCAGGCCTCGGGCATCGATATCGCAACGATCGGCATTCCGCTCGAAGAAGACATGGATGCCTTCATCGCCGAGGCGCAGATCGATGTGGCCAAGGCGCTGACCGTGCTCAAGGGGGATCGCCGGCGTAACCGCGATGCCATTGCCGATGCAGTCCGTCTGGCCATGAAAAAATGCGCGCATCGCTGGATCGGTAAAAAGCCGGCGGTGCAGGTCATGCTGCGTACGCACTGACCTGAAACAGGAGATACGGGTTTGCGCTGGACGTCTATCCTGGCGATCTACACGCTGTTCTGGACGCTTGCGGCGTTTCTGGTGATGCCGTTCGGCATTCGCACGCACGACGAACTGGGGCTGGAAAAGGTTGCCGGGCAGGCGCACAGCGCGCCCGCCAATCTGAGCGCCAGGCGCATCGTACGCCGCGCCACGGTGTTGGCGACGGTTGCGTTCATCGTGTACTATCAAAACTATGTGCACCGCTGGATCACGATCGAGGATATCGATATCTCGTCGTGGCTGGGCCTGGTGAAGTGATCCGCGCGGGGTTTGTTTACACACGTTGACCCGCGTGGCAGGATCGCCACGGTCATGTCCATGCACACAGCAGCCACTTATATCCGGCGCGAAACCGCAATCAGCATCGTGATCAACATGGCGCTGACCGCGCTGTTCTTTGGTGTGGTGTTCGGCTTGGTCCGCCCGGTGCCGGTCTGGGGGCCGGGGTGTTACGTGTTCGATTTCCTGCCGCAGGGTTTCATGATCGGGCTGATGGCCACCTTGGTACCCGGTGCCCTGGCGATCCGCGCGCGGCGCGCGGGCAAAGTGGCGCGCTGGCCGGTGGCACCGCCGCTGCCGCGCGGCCTGTGGGCGCGCGCGTTGGTGCTGGCGTCATGCGGTGCGGCGGCGGGCGTGGCGATCGCCGCCGGTGTTTTGTGGCTCGCCGGGCTGGACCAGCTGCCCGTGGTGTGGGCGCTGTGCGCGAAGCTTGCCTTTGCTGCAATTCTGGCAGCGCTGGTTACGCCGCTTGCGCTGAAAGCGGTTCTGGCCGCGGCCTGATCGCCAGACCCGGTTCGCGATACAAAAAAAGGCGGGGTTGCCCCCGCCTTTTTTGTGTCTGGCAATGTGCCCGAACGATCAGCGCGAATAGAATTCGACGACCAGGTTCGGTTCCATCTTCACCGGATAAGGCACTTCGTCCAGCGTGGGCACGCGCACAAAGGTCGCCTTGTCGGCTTCGGCCGAGACGTAGTCGGGAATGTCACGCTCGGCCAGGGCCTGCGCCTCGGCGATCAGCGCCATTTCCTTGGCCTTGTTGCCCAGGCTGATCACGTCGCCGGGGCGGATACGACGGCTGGCAATGTTGCAGCGCACGCCGTTGACGCGGATGTGGCCGTGGCTGACGACCTGGCGTGCCGAAAAGATGGTCGGCGCAAACTTGGCGCGATAGACCACCATGTCCAGACGCTGTTCCAGCAGGCCGATCAGGTTCTGGCCGGTATCGCCCTTCAGGCGCGAAGCTTCCTGATAGGTGGCCTTGAACTGCTTTTCGGTGACGTCGCCGTAATAGCCCTTCAGCTTCTGCTTGGCACGCAGCTGGATGCCGAAATCCGACACTTTGCTCTTGCGGCGCTGGCCGTGCTGACCGGGGCCATAGCTGCGGCGGTTAACCGAAGACTTGGGACGGCCCCAGATGTTTTCGCCCATGCGGCGGTCAATTTTGTACTTCGATGTCTTACGCTTCGACACGCAAGGTTCCTTTCATTTGCTTTCAGGGCGCTGGCACGATTGCCGGCAGCCCTGCCGAGACCCGGGTTCGCACCATGACGCCCAAAATGCGCCATGCGGCCGCCGCTTCACCGGATGTGCGGGGCCAATCGGACCTTTGTCCGGCAAGCCTGGGCTGCCGGGGTTCGCGTGGAAGGTGGCGCATGACCAGACATCGCCGGCGATGTCAAGTCCTGCTGCGAGGGGGGTCGGCAAGACGATGCGACATGACGCGCAGCGACTGCGTGATCACCGGATCCGGCGGTGATGCGCCAGCGTGGTCAGGATGCCGCGGATGGTGCGCACTTCGAGATGGTTCCACGCGGCCTTGGTAAACATCGTGCGCAAAGTGCGGCGCGTGATCTGGCTGCGGATTTCGGGTTCGAAATAGCCCAGCGGTTCCAGCATGCCGGTCAGCTGGTCGAACATGCCGTCAAATTCCGCCTGGGAGGCAGGGGGCAGCAGGTCTTCGAGCGGAGGCTGGGCGAGATCTGCATGCTTTGACCATTCATAGGCGCACAGGATCACCGCCTGCGCCAGGTTCAGCGATGCGAATTCGGGATTGATGGGCACGGTGATGATCGTGCGCGCAATCGCCACATCGTCGGTATCAAGGCCCGACCGTTCGGGCCCGAACACGATCGCGCTTTGTGCGGGCGCGCGCACGATTTCGCCCGCCGCCGCTTCGGGCGTGATGACCGGCTTGGTCACCCCGCGCTTGCGCACCGTGGTGGCATAGACATGTGCGCAATCGGCGACGGCATCGGCCAGCGTGTCATAGACTTGGGCACGTTCCAGCACCACGTCCGCACCGGCGGCGGCAGGGCCCGCCGACGGATTGGGCCACCCGTCGCGCGGTGCGACGAGCCGCAGGCGGGTCAGTCCGAAATTCAGCATCGCGCGCGCCGCCTTGCCGATGTTTTCACCCAGCTGCGGACGCACCAGCACGATGATCGGATCGGGCACGATCATGTCCGGCCGGTCCCGCGCGTCGGTTCGGGTTGTGCAACCTCGCGCACGGTGCTGGCAAATTCCTCGAAATCGCGCGCCTCGGTAAAATCGCGATAGACGCTGGCAAAGCGGATATAGGCCACGCTGTCGACCTGGCGCAGCCCGTCCATCACCATTTCGCCGATCTGGCGCGAAGTCACTTCGTTTTCGCCCATGACCTCGATCTGGCGCTGGATCCCGGTGATCAGCTGATCAAGCCGTTCCTGCTCGATCGGCCGTTTGCGGCAGGCCAGGCGCACCGATTGTTCGATCTTGTCCCGATCGAACAGTTCGCGCCGGTCGCCCGATTTGATCACCATGATCTCGCGCAGTTGCACGCGTTCAAACGTGGTGAACCGCGCGCCGCACCCTTCGCATTGCCGACGCCGGCGGATCGAGGTGTTGTCCTCGCTCGGCCGGCTGTCTTTTACCTGGCTGTTGTCATGCGCGCAGAACGGGCAACGCATTACATTTCCGGATAGATCGGGTAGGCCGCGCAAAGATCGGCAACACGATCGCGCACACGCTGTTCGACCTGGCCATCGCCCTCATCGCCATTGCGCGCCAGACCTTCGACGACCTCGGCGATCAATTGTCCGACGATGCGGAATTCGTCTTCGCGAAACCCGCGGGTGGTTGCCGCCGGCGTGCCCAGGCGGATGCCCGAGGTGACAAAGGGCGACCGCTTGTCGAAAGGCACGCCATTCTTGTTGCAGGTCAGCCAGGCGCGATCGAGGCCCTTTTCCGCGGACTTGCCGGTCACGTCCTTGGGCGACAGGTCGGCCAGCATCAGGTGGTTGTCGGTGCCGCCCGATACGATGGCAATGCCATGATCCTGCAGGCTGGCGGCCAGCGCCTTGGCATTGGCAACCACCTGGTGGGCATAGGCCTTGAATTCGGGGCGCAGCGCTTCGCCAAAAGCCACCGCCTTGGCTGCGATGGTGTGGACCATCGGGCCGCCCTGCAGGCCGGGGAACACCGCCATGTTGAACTTCTTGGCCAGCGCTTCGTCGTTGGTCAGGATAATGCCTGAACGCGGGCCGCGCAGCGACTTGTGCGTGGTCGAGGTGACGACATGGGCATGCTGCATCGGCGAGGAATGCGCGCCGCCCGCAACGAGCCCCGAAATGTGCGACATGTCGACCAGCAGGTATGCGCCCACTTCGTCGGCAATTGCGCGGAACGCCGCCCAATCCCATTCGCGCGAATAGGCGGTGCCGCCCGCAATGATCAGCTTGGGCTTGTGCTCACGCGCCAGCGCGGCGACGTTGTCCATGTCGATGCGGTGATCGTCGGCACGCACGCCATAAGGGATGGGGTGGAACCACTTGCCGCTCATGTTGACGGGCGAACCGTGCGTCAGGTGGCCGCCCGAATTGAGATCGAGGCCCATGAAGCTGTCGCCCGGCTGCAGCAGCGCCAGGAACACCGCCTGGTTCATCTGGCTGCCCGAATTGGGCTGCACATTGGCGAAATCGCAGCCGAACAGCGCCTTGGCACGTTCAATCGCCAGGTTTTCGACCACGTCGGCATATTCGCAGCCGCCGTAATAGCGCTTGCCCGGATAGCCTTCGGCATATTTGTTGGTGAAGATCGATCCGGTCGCTTCGAGCACGGCCAGGCTGGTCACGTTTTCCGACGCGATCAGTTCGATCTTGGTCTGCTGACGGTGCAGTTCGTGGCGGATCGCCGAAAAGATCTCGGGATCGGCGCTTTCCAGATGTTCGACGAAGAATCCCGCTTTGCGGATGTCCGGCGCGGTCGTGGTGGCTGCGGTCATCGGGTGGGCTCCTTATGGCAGATCAGAGGGTGGGGTGGGAAAGTTTGGCCACGCGGCCTTCGTGGCGGCCGCCGGCAAAGGTCGCAGTCAGAAATGCCTCGAGGCACGCCTTGGCCTGATCGACGCCGATCAGCCGCGCGCCCATGGCAATCACGTTGGCATCGTTGTGTTCGCGCGCCAGCGTCGCCGAATAGGGGTCGGACACCAGCGCTGCGCGACAGGCCGCATCACGGTTGACCGCAATCGAAATGCCGATGCCCGATCCGCACAGCGCGACGCCGCGTTCAACGTCACCCGTCGCGATCGCCCGGGCCAGCGTATAACCGAAATCGGGGTAATCCACCCGCGCGTCGCTGAACGGCCCCAGGTCAACCACATCGTGGCCCCATTCGGCCAGGGCTTCGGCAAGTTCGGCCTTGAGCGCGAACGCGGCGTGATCGGAAGCGATGGCAATGCGCAACGGTGGGGGACCTGACTGTCGATTGACGGGATTCGGTGTTTCGCGCCCATAAGGCCATCTGCGCTTGGGCACCACATAATTTGCCTTTATGGTCTGTGCACGACGCGTCACCGGCAAGGGGGTGCGGCGCCATCGGTTGTTTCGGGGGATATTGCATGATCGGTCGGTACTGGCCTGCATTCACGGCGCTGATCCTGGCACTGGTGCTGACCCTGGTGGGCACGACCACACCCTGGCCTGCCGGAACAGGCGCTGCTGCCGATACGTTTTCTGCAGCACGCGCGATGGCCGATGTGCGGGTGATCGCAACCGAACCGCACCCCGCGGGGTCGGCTGCCGATGCGCGGCTGCGCGATTATCTTGCCACGCGGCTTGCCCACCTGGGCATGACCGTGCGGGCCGATGCATTTGCCGCCGATCCCGCGCACATCGCGCGGTTCATCAGCTGGGGCAGCCCTGCCGATCGCCCGCACACGCTGGTCAATCTGGTGGCGGTGCTGCCCGGTCGCAATCGCGCATTGCCCGCGGTGGCGCTGATGGCGCATCATGACAGCGTGTCCGGATCGCCCGGTGCCGCCGATGATGGCGCAGGGGTCGCGGCGATTTTGGAAACCGTGCGGGCGCTGGCCGCCGATCCGGGCCGCCAGCGTGATCTGATCGTGATCTTTACCGATGGTGAGGAAATCGGGCTGGACGGCGCGCGCCATGTCTTTCGCGGCGCGCCGCCACCCCCTGATCCATTGCGCGATCATATCGGCGCGGTGATCAATCTTGAGGCGCGCGGCGGGGGTGGACGGGCCATGTTGTTCCAGACCGCCAATGCCAATGGCGAAGCAGTCGCGCTGGCCACGCGGGTGGTGCACCATCCTGCGGGATCGTCGCTTGCCGTGTTTCTCTATCGCGTGCTGCCCAATGACACCGATCTGACCATGGCGCAGCCGTGGATGGGCGAACACGGGGTGCAGGCGTTCAACTATGCCTTTATCGGGCGGCCCGGTCTGTACCATTCGCCCAAGGCCACCGCCGACCGGCTGGACCAAGGCGCGTTGCAGGACATGGGCGGGCAGGTGCTCGATCTGACGCGCGCGCTGGTCACCGCGCCCGGTCTGCCGCGGCCCGCGCCCGATCTGGTTTTTTTCGATGTGTTCGGCTTTGCGTTGGTGACTTTTCCCCTGTGGACGGGGTGGATCATGCTGGCGCTGTCGGCACTGGCGATTGGCGCGGTGGGGGCCCAGCACGGGCGCGGTCGTGGCCATTTGCGCGCGGCGCTGGGCGGGGCGGGGCGGATGCTGGGCCTGGCCGGGCTGACCGCGCTGCTGGTGATGGGCGCCAATCTGGTGTCGTTTCATGTCGGTGGGCCGAACTATTACGACCGGTTGGCAGCCACGCCCTGGCTTGAGGCGATGGCGACGGCCAGCGCGCTGGCAGCGTTTTTCATCGTGGTGGGCCGCTGGCGTCCGGGGCGCGCTGCGCTGGCCGGCGCGTTCGTGCCGCTGTGGCTGGCGGCTCTCGTGATGCAGGTGCTGGCGCCGGTGGCGGCGTATGTGCTGATTTTGCCGGTGCTGCTGGCGGCGGTCTGCGCGCTGATCCCGGCGGGTCGCTGGACCACGCCGCTCGCCGTCCTGATCGCGGGCGTGGTGATGGGGTACCAGTTCATGCTGGGCCATGAAATGCTGCAGGCCGTCGGCAGCGATCTGCCGCTGGTGGTGACCCTGCCGCTGGTGCTGGCCACGCTCGCGATCCTGCCGCTGTGGCAGCCGCTGTCGCGCAAAGGTCGGCGCGGGGCGGTGTTTGTGTTTGCCATGGTGGCGCTGGTGCTGTCACTCGCGATCCGTGCTGCACCGATCTCCGACACGATCCCGCCCTACAGCAGAACGACCAGACCGGTGTCGTAAACCGACGATCGTGCAACAAGCCCGTTCGTGCCGAGCACAGGGGCATTTTTTGAACCGATCGAAGACATGGCGCGATCGCGGCCGGAGCTATCGGCAACCCGCGGCCGCCCCCCAAAAACAACAACGCGCCGATGTTGCCATCGGCGCGTTGCATGATCTTGCAAGTATCGAGCCCCCGGCGCGTTACTGATCCAGGAACGAGCGCATCTTGCGGCTGCGGCTGGGGTGCTTCAGCTTGCGCAGCGCCTTGGCCTCGATCTGGCGGATGCGTTCGCGCGTGACCGAGAACTGCTGGCCCACTTCCTCCAGCGTATGGTCGGTGTTCATGCCGATGCCGAACCGCATGCGCAGCACGCGTTCTTCGCGCGGGGTAAGGCTTGCCAGCACGCGCGTGACGGTTTCCTTCAGGTTGGACTGGATTGCGGCATCCACGGGGATGATCGCGTTCTTGTCCTCGATGAAATCGCCCAGGTGCGAATCTTCTTCGTCGCCGATCGGCGTTTCCAGGCTGATCGGCTCCTTGGCGATTTTCATCACCTTGCGCACCTTTTCGAGCGGCATCGACAGCCGTTCGGCCATTTCCTCGGGCGTGGGCTCACGCCCTTGCTCGTGCAGGAACTGGCGGCTGGTGCGCACCAGCTTGTTGATCGTTTCGATCATGTGCACCGGAATACGGATGGTGCGCGCCTGATCGGCGATCGAACGCGTAATCGCCTGGCGGATCCACCATGTCGCATACGTCGAAAACTTGTAGCCGCGGCGGTATTCGAATTTGTCGACCGCCTTCATCAGCCCGATGTTGCCTTCCTGGATAAGGTCCAGGAACTGCAACCCGCGGTTGGTATACTTCTTGGCGATCGAGATGACGAGGCGCAGGTTGGCCTCGACCATTTCCTTCTTGGCGATGCGCGCTTCGCGCTCGCCCTTTTGCACCATGTTGACGATGCGGCGGAATTCGCCCAGCGACATGCCGGTGGCGGCAGCGATATCCGAAATTTCGATGCGGATCCGTTCGACGCCAGCGCCTTCGATGGTGGCAAACGCGGACCATTTCTTGTCGCGGTTGGCGACGCTGGGCAGCCAGGCTTCGTCAAGTTCGCGCCCGACATAGCTGTCGAGGAAGTCCTTGCGCGGCACTTTGTGGCGTTCGGCCAGGCGCAGCATCTGCCCGCCAAGCGTGGTCAGCCGGCGGTTGAACGCATAAAGATTGTCGACCAGGTATTCGATCTTGGTCGCGTGGAACTGCACCGATTCCACCAGCGCGGTCAGCTCTTCGCGCATCCGGTGATACGACGTTTCCTTGGCGGCGGGAAAATCGATGCCCAGGCTCAACGCTTCAAGCCGCTGTGCCTGCATCGTTTCGAACGCACGGAATGCCTCGGTGATTTCGGCAAACTTTTCCAGCGCGGCAGGCTTGAGCTGCGCCTCCATCTGGGCGAGCGAAAGGGTGTTGTCCTCTTCGTCTTCTTCTTCCTGCCGGGGGGCGCGGCGTTCGCGCAGTTCGTCGTCCTCGTCCTCTTCGGCGGCTTCCTCGACGGGTTCTTCTTCTTCCTTGAAGGTGGGTCCGGCGGTCGCTTCGGTGATTTCGCCGTCGCCTTCCTCGCCGTCTTCCGACAGGTTTTCGGGCGCGGGCTCTTTCGACAGCATCGCGTCGAGATCAAGGATTTCGCGCAGCTGCATTTCGCCGGCGTTCAGCGCTTCAGACCACTGGATGATCGCGTGGAAGGTGATCGGGCTTTCGCACAGGCCCAGAATCATCGTGTCGCGGCCGGCTTCGATCCGCTTGGCGATGGCGATTTCGCCTTCGCGGCTAAGCAGTTCGACCGCGCCCATTTCGCGCAAGTACATGCGCACCGGATCATCGGTGCGTTCGATGGTTTCCTTGCGCTTTTCGACGACCGGGCGGTCGTCCATGCCGACATCGGCCTCTTCGACCTCTTCGGCTTCGCGCTCTTCGGGATCGACCGCGTCTTCATCGCTTTCGACGATGTTGACGCCCATCTCCGAGATCGCGGCCATGATGTCCTCGATCTGTTCGGACGACATCTGATCCTGGGGCAGGGCCTCGTTCAATTCATCGTAGGTGATGATGCCGCGCCGCTTGGCCCGCGCAATCAGCTTCTTGACCGAAGCGTCGTTGAGGTCGATCAGCGGAGCATCGCCGCTGTCGGTCTTGTCATTCGATGCCATTGAACCCCGATACCGTTTGTTCGAGCCACGCCAGATTTTTCGCGCAGCGCCTTCGTTTCAGGCGCCGCTATAATTATAACGCAGCACGAGCACGACCCATTTGCCCCAACCGTGCGCGCAATGCCAGCTTTCGTTGCACCAGCCGCTGCTGTTCGGCAAAACTCTGTTCGGTCAGCTCGTGCTGGGTCTTTGCATTCGCTTCTGCCAATGCCAATTCAACCAGCGGTAATTCCACGATAATCTCGATGGATTCGGCAATTCCCGAAGGATCGCCCCGCGCAATGAATTCGTACGGCATCCCGGCAAGATCGTCTGAGGTCGGCACAATCAGACCCCGAGAGCCCAATTTGGTGACGAGATCCGACATTTCAAGACCGGGTCCGTCCTCATCGGCACCATGCTGATCGCCCAGTTCGAGCAGCGAATCGAGCAGGCCGTCGGCGGTAAGGTCCGATGGTGCGATTCGCGCCATCTGTTCGCCGTGGCGGCGGATCAGCCGCGGATCGGCGATCAGGCCCAGCAGCACCGCCGCCAGCAGCGGGCGCAAGGTTATCATGACCTGTCCGACCTTTTGCATCTGGGTCAGGCTTTCGGGCGGCAACGGCGGCTCTGGCGGCATCCAGCGGCCGTTCGGCCCCTTGGTCCCGCGCCGCTGCGGGGTAAAGGCGGGTCGCTGCGGCGCTGCGGGGTCGCGTTGGGGATAGGCCAGCGCGCCAAACCGGTCGAGCAGATCGCGGCGATAGAGCGCGCGGATGTCGGGGTGCTGGATTGTCTCGGTGGCTTCGACCAGGCGCTGTTTCAGTCCGGCCTTGTCTTCGGGCGTGGTCAGTGGTGCAGCATCGCGTTCGGTCTGCCACAGCGCCTCGATCAACGACACGCCCTGGGCCAGCATCGCCTCCATCGCCGCGGGGCCTTGCGTCTTGACCACGTCGTCGGGGTCCATGCCGGCGGGCAGAGTGACGATCGACAGGCTGTGCCCCGGTTTCAGCAGCGGCAGCGCACGGGTCAGCGCGCGGCGTGCCGCCCGCTGCCCGGCGGCATCGCCGTCGAAACACAACACCGGGCACGGCACCACCTGCCACAGCCGCGCGATCTGGTCTTCGGTCAGCGCCGTGCCCAGCGGTGCGACCGCTTCGGCAATTCCGGCATTGGCCAGCGCGACCACGTCCATATAGCCTTCGACCACGACCATCCGCCCCGATCCGCGTGCGGGCGGTGCCGCGCGGTGCAGGTTGTACAGCGTGCGGCCTTTGTCGAACAACGGCGTGTCGGGTGAATTGAGGTATTTGGGTGCGTCGGATTTTTCGGCGGTCAGGATGCGCCCGCCAAACGCGATCACCCGTCCGCGCGTGTCATGGATGGGCAGCATCAGCCGCCCGCGGAACCGGTCATAGGGATCGCGGCCCTCGACCGAAATCAGCAGGCCCGCCTCGATCAGCTGCTCGACGCCGAATTCACCCAGCGCCGATTTGAGCGCGCCGCGCGAATCGGGGGCAAAGCCAAACCCGAACGTTTCGATCACGCCCCGCGAAAACCCGCGCGTGGCAAGATAGGTGCGCGCGGCCTGGCCACCATCGCCCGCCAGATTGCGCACAAAGAAGTCCTGCGCCGCCGCCATTGTATCGTGCAGGGTCTTGGCCGCTTCGGCACGTTTGGCTGCGCGCGGATCGGGTGCCGGCACCTCCATCCCGGCCAGCACCGCCAATTCCTTGACCGCGTCCATGAACGGCAGGCCCTGGTGTTCGGTCATCCAGCGAATCGCATCGCCGTGCGCACCGCAGCCAAAGCAGTGATAGAACCCCTTGTCGTCGTTGATCGTGAAACTGGGGCTTTTCTCGTTGTGAAACGGACAGCACGCCTTGAATTCGCGCCCCGCCTTGGTCACGCGCACAGTGCGCCCGATCAGCCCCGACAGGCTGGTCCGGGCGCGCAGTTCATCCAGCCACTGCGGGGTCAGGCTCATCCGTTCGCCAGCGCGGCTTTCACCAGCGCACTGGCGGCACCCATGTCGATTTCGGTGCCATGGCGCGCTTTCAACGGGCCAAGCACTTTGCCCATGTCCTTGGGGCCGGCCGCACCGGTTTCGGCGATGATCGCCGCGATCGCCGCCTTGACCGCGTCGTCGGTCATCCGTGCGGGCAGGAACTCCTCGATCACGGCCAGTTCGCTGCGTTCGATATCGGCCAGTTCCTGCCTGTCGCCCTGTTCGTACAATGTGATCGATTCGCGGCGCTGCTTGACCATTTTTTGCAGCACATCAACCACCAGCACATCGTCGTCGGGCTGGGTCGCGGCGGTGCGCAATTCGATGTCGCGGTCTTTCACTTTGGCCAGAATCAACCGCACGGCGGCCAGGCGCGGCTTGTCGCCGGCCTTCATCGCGGAAATCTGGGCGGCCTTGATGGTGTCGCGGATCATGATCGAAGGGTTCCTGAAAATGCGTGTCAAACGCCTGTCACCACCCCTTAAGCGAAGAATCTGGTGACGGCTAGGTTGACGCTGCCGTCCGATGCGCCTAGCGGGCGAACCTTAGCAACATCGCCATAAACCCTGACCAACGGAGCGCCCCAGACCATGGCCGACCCCGCATTTTCGCACGCGCCCAAACCAGATGGCGCGACGGGTTGCCTTGTTCTTGCCGATGGGTCGGTTGCCTGGGGCCGTGGCTTTGGCGCGGTGGGCAACGCGGTGGGCGAAGTCTGCTTCAACACCGCTATGACCGGGTATCAGGAAGTGATGACCGACCCCAGCTATGCCGGGCAGATCGTGACCTTCACGTTTCCCCACATCGGCAATGTCGGCACCAACAGCGAAGACAATGAAAGCCACGGCGTCGCCGGCGCGGTGGCCTGCATCGTGCGTGAAGATGTAACCGCACCGGCCAATTTCCGCAGCCAGGGTACGTTTGGCCACTGGCTGGAACTTCACGGCAAAATCGGCCTTGCTGGCATCGATACGCGGGCGTTGACCCGCCGGATCCGGTTGCTGGGCGCGCCCAATGCGGTGATCGCGCATGCGCCGGACGGCGTGTTCGATATCGAGGCGCTGCTTGATCGCGCACGCGCCTGGCCGGGCCTTGAAGGCATGGATCTGGCGCGCAAGGTCAGCCGCGAAGGGCACGAAGCCTGGTCGGGTTCGATCTGGCATCTGGGCAAGGGCTATACCCTGCCCACCGGCACTGGCCGCCCGCATGTGGTGGCGATCGATTACGGTGCAAAGGACAATATCTTTCGCAACCTTGTGGCCGCAGGCGCCGACGTGACCGTGGTGCCCGCCGAAACATCGCTCGATGCGGTCATGGCGTTGAAGCCTGCCGGCGTGTTCCTGTCGAACGGACCGGGCGATCCGGCGGCGACCGGCGCCTATGCGGTGCCGGTGATCAAGGGGCTGCTGGACGCCGATGTGCCGGTGTTCGGGATTTGCCTTGGCCACCAGATGCTGGCGCTGGCCACCGGCGCGCAGACCATCAAGATGCACCAGGGCCACCGCGGCGCAAACCATCCGGTCAAGCGGCTTGGCGACAATGTGGTCGAAATCACCAGCATGAACCACGGCTTTGCGGTCGATGCGGCAACGCTGCCCGCAGGCGTGGTCGAAACCCACGTGTCGCTGTTCGACGGATCGAATTGCGGCATCGAACTGACCGCCAAACGCGCGTTCAGCGTGCAATATCACCCCGAAGCAAGCCCCGGGCCGCAGGACAGTCTTTACCTGTTCGAAAAATTTGTGGGCGGATTGGGCTAAGCTTTGGCTTGCCTGTCATCCGCCTGCGCATATTCCCTTCCTTCCAGTCTGGCAGCATAACCCACCATGCCCAAACGCACTGACATCTCCTCGATCCTGATCATCGGCGCCGGTCCGATCGTTATCGGCCAGGCCTGCGAATTCGATTATTCGGGGACGCAGGCGGTCAAGGCGCTGAAGGAAGAGGGCTATCGCATTGTCCTCGTCAATTCGAACCCGGCCACGATCATGACCGATCCGGAAATGGCCGACGCCACCTATGTAGAGCCGATCACGCCCGAGATCGTCGCCAAGATCATCGCCAAGGAACGGCCCGATGCGCTGTTGCCGACGATGGGCGGGCAAACCGCGCTCAACACCGCGCTGGCGCTGTTCCGCGACGGCACGCTGGAAAAATATGGCGTGACCATGATCGGCGCCGATGCCGAAGCGATCGACAAGGCCGAAGACCGCCTGAAATTCCGCAACGCGATGGACAAGATCGGGCTCGAATCCGCCCGGTCGGGTGTGGCGCATACGGTCGACGAAGCGCTGGCCGTGCTGGAAGAAACCGGGCTGCCTTCGATCATCCGCCCGTCGTTCACGCTGGGCGGCACCGGTGGCGGGATCGCCTACAACAAGGATGAATTCATCCGCATCGTCCGCGGCGGTCTGGAAGCATCGCCCACCACCGAAGTGCTGATCGAGGAATCGCTGCTCGGGTGGAAAGAATACGAGATGGAGGTCGTGCGCGACGCACACGACAACTGCATCATCATCTGTTCGATCGAAAACGTCGATCCGATGGGCGTGCACACCGGCGATTCGATCACGGTCGCGCCCGCGCTGACGCTGACCGACAAGGAATACCAGATCATGCGCAGCGCATCGATTGCGGTGCTGCGCGAAATCGGAGTCGAGACCGGCGGATCGAATGTGCAGTTTGCGGTCAATCCCAAGGATGGCCGCCTGATTGTGATCGAGATGAACCCGCGCGTGTCGCGTTCATCGGCGCTGGCGTCAAAGGCCACCGGATTTCCCATTGCCAAAGTCGCCGCCAAGCTGGCGGTCGGCTATACGCTGGATGAAATCACCAACGATATCACCGGGGCGACGCCGGCCAGTTTCGAACCGACGATCGATTACGTCGTGACCAAGATCCCGCGGTTCGCCTTCGAAAAGTTCAAGGGGTCCGAACCGCTGTTGTCGACCGCGATGAAATCGGTCGGCGAAGTCATGGCGATCGGCCGCAATTTCAAGGAATCGGTGCAAAAGGCGCTGCGCGGCCTGGAAACCGGGCTCGACGGCTTCAATCGGGTGGAAGATCTGGAAGGCGCCAGCCGCGACCAGATCAACGCCGCGTTGTCGTTGGCCACGCCCGACCGCCTTCTGGTGATCGGGCAGGCGTTCCGCGAAGGCTTCAGCGTGGAAGACGTCCACGCCGTGACCAAATACGAACCGTGGTTCCTGCGCCAGATCGCCGAAATCATCGCCGAAGAAGCGACAGTCGTGGCCAATGGCCTGCCGCGCGATGCCGCCGGCCTGCGCCGCCTGAAGGCGATGGGCTTTTCCGACAGCCGGCTGGCCAAGCTGGCGGTGCGATCGGTGGCGATGGCGGGCAATGCCAACATGGCGCGCGCCGGGCTGCTGCACGATGTGGTCGAAGCGATGGCGGGCGCCACCAGCGAAGCCGAAGTGCGCGATCTGCGCCACCGGCTGGGCGTGCGCCCGGTGTTCAAGCGCATCGACAGCTGCGCCGCCGAATTCGAGGCGGTGACGCCCTATATGTATTCAACCTATGAAGGTGGTCTGTTCGCCGAACCCGAAAACGAAGCCGCGCCCAGCGCTGCGCGCAAGATCGTGATCCTGGGCGGCGGACCGAACCGCATCGGGCAGGGGATCGAATTCGACTATTGCTGCTGCCACGCCTGTTTCGCGCTCGATGCTGCCGGGTTCGAGACGATCATGATCAACTGCAATCCCGAAACGGTGTCGACCGATCCCGACACATCGGACCGGCTCTATTTCGAGCCGCTGACCGCCGAAGACGTTCTCGAAATCCTTGATGTCGAACGCTCGAACGGCACGCTGGTGGGCGTGATCGTGCAGTTTGGCGGGCAGACCCCGCTGAAACTTGCGCAGGCGCTGCAGGATGCGGGCATCCCGATCCTGGGCACATCGCCCGATTCGATCGACCTTGCCGAAGATCGCGAACGCTTTTCCGATCTGGTGGAACAGCTTGGCCTGCTGCAGCCGGCCAACGGCATGGCGCGCAGTCGCGACGAAGCGGTCGCGGTGGCGGCGCGCATCGGATATCCGGTGCTGATCCGGCCGAGCTATGTGCTGGGCGGGCGCGCGATGGAAATCGTCGACAGCCAGGCGCAGCTTGACGATTACATCGCCACTGCGGTCAAAGTGTCGGGCGACAGCCCGGTGCTGATCGACCAGTATCTGCGCGATGCGATCGAATGCGATGTCGATGCGCTGGCCGATGGCGACCAGGTGGTGATTGCGGGCGTGCTGCAACATATTGAAGAGGCGGGCATCCATTCGGGCGACAGCGCCTGCACCCTGCCGCCCTATAACCTGCCCGATGCGATCATCGCCGAAATGGAGCGCCAGGCGGTGCTGCTTGCCAACGGACTGACCGTGCGCGGGCTGATGAACATCCAGTTCGCGGTCAAGGACGGGTTGGTCTATCTGATCGAAGTGAACCCGCGCGCCAGCCGCACGGTGCCGTTTGTGGCCAAGGCGATCGGCCAGCCGATTGCCAAATATGCCGCGCGGATCATGGCGGGCGAAAAACTGGCGGACCTGCCGCCGATCCGCCGCGACATCGGCTATATGGCGGTCAAGGAGGCGGTTTTCCCGTTTGCGCGGTTCCCCGGCGTCGATCCCGCGCTGTCGCCCGAAATGAAATCGACCGGCGAAGTCATGGGTATTGACGCCAATTTTCCGGTGGCCTTTGCCAAATCGCAGCTGGGGGCGGGCACCGGTCTGCCCGACGGCGGCAAGCTGTTCGTTTCGGTCAAGGACAGCGACAAGCCGGTGATCGTGCCTGCGGTCCGTACGCTGGTGGCGCTCGGCTTCGATGTGGTCGCCACCGGCGGCACCGCGTCCTATCTGGAACAGCAGGGCATTCCGGTCGAACGCGTCAACAAAGTGGCCGAAGGTCGGCCGCATGTTGTCGATCATATCATCGACGGCGAAATCACCCTGATTTTCAACACGACCGAGGGCTGGCAAAGCCACAAGGATTCGCAATCGATCCGGCGTTCGGCGCTGAACGGCAAAGTGTGCTATTTCACCACGGCTGCGGCTTCGCTGGCGGCGGCGCAGGCGATCGAGGCTTTGCGCAGCGCCGAACTTGATGTCCGGTCGTTGCAGGACTATTATAAATAGCCTTGCACAGGTACCTCCTGCACAAGCAGTTGTCTCGTCCGGGTCCCGCAAGGTCCCGGCAGGGCAGATTTTTCCCTCGATGATACCCCGTTTCGGGGTTCACTCATCGCAGATCGGTTGAAAAGGAATACGGATGGCGACTGAAAAGCTGCCGATGCTTCAGGAAGGCTATGACAAGCTGTTTTCGGAGCTGAAAGCGCTGCGCGAGGAACGCCCCAGGGTCGTTGACGCGATCGAAGAGGCGCGCGCGCATGGCGATCTTTCGGAAAATGCCGAATATCACGCCGCAAAAGAGCGTCAGGGCCAGATCGAAGCGACGATTGCCGATCTTGAGGACAAGCTGAGCCGCGCCAACATCATCGATCCGACCACGCTGTCGGGTGATCGCATCGTGTTCGGCGCAACCGTGACGCTGCTCGATGATGCGGACAAGCCGGTGCGGTACCAGATCGTCGGTCTGGCCGAAGCCGATGCCAAACGCGGCCGGATCAGCTACAATTCGCCGCTGGGCAAAGCCCTGATCGGGCGTCGCGTGGAAGACGAGATCGAAGTGACGGTGCCTGCGGGCGACCGGTTCTATGTGGTGGAAAAAATCGAATTCATCTGAACCGGCTTTGCCCAGCGCATATCAAAAAAGCCCCGCATCCCTCTGGATGCGGGGCTTTTTTGTGCGCTTCAACCTTCTGAAAGGTCGGGTTCGAGCAGCCGGTGCATGTGCACGATGACATACCGCATTTCGGCATCGTCGACGGTGCGTTGCGCCGACGAACGCCAGGCCTCTTCCGCCGACGCATAGTCGGGATAGACGCCGACCAGGTCAATCGCCTTCAGATCGACAAATTCAAGGCCCTGCGGGTCCTTGACCCGACCGCCCATCACCAGGTGAAGCTTTTGCATGGGATACTTTCCGTAGGGGAACGAGGAACTCAGTGCCCCTGACAAATGCGCCCATGCAATTCAAGTCCGTTGAACCTCTTTGTTGATGCGATCGCGCGATCGGCGTGCGGCGATCAGTCGCGCCGTTTCAGGCGCTGGATGGCGGTTTCGCCGGCCTCGCGCAGTGCGCCAAGCGCCACTTCAGCCAGGTTGCCAAGCTTGCGCGTCGCTTCTGCGCCATTTTCGCCAAGGTGGCCGAACTGTTCGACAATCCGGTCTTCGATATGGCCCACGCCGGTCTTGCCCGCGCTGGCCGCGCTGGTGGCATAGGCAAGGGCAAGCTCTGCGCCGATCGCAGCCAGCCGGGCGATCCGTTCCGCCGCGGCATTGCCGACCGCCTCGGCGCGGCCGACGTCAGCGGAGGCGCTGCGCCGCATTGGTCGCGCCAGCACGCCTGCAAGCAGCGCGCCCAGCACGATGCCGCCGGCAACGCTGGCAACGGGATGATCATGGATGAATTCACGGGCCTTGGTCGACGCATTCGCGGCCAATTCGCCGCTGCGTTCGCGCGCTTCTTCAAGCCGCTCGGCCAGCGTGGTTTCGGTATCGGTCACGTCAGTTTCTCCTTGGTCGTTGGATGATCCTGCGGGCATGCGGGACCAGCCAGCGTTTTGCCGTCACCCCACCGTAACGCGCGAACCTTCCCAGCGGTTCCCTTGCGAACCAGCCGATCAGCGCCGTCACGGTCAACGCCAGCACCGCGGGATTGTCCCGCGCGAGCGCAACCGCGCTGTCCGCCGTATCGGCAAGACCGGACACGACCTTTTGGCGCAATCGTTCACCCAGCGGCCGTGCCGCAAGGTCTGACCGGATCGTGGCAATATCGTTGCGCACCAGTTCGCGCGCCACGTCGCGCAGATTGCGCGCCGCCACAAGTGCCGCTTCGTCGCTGGCGGTGGTCATGTCCGGTCTCCACCGCCAGTGCCGGTCAGCAGGCGCACCATGCGCCTGACCCGGCGCAGTGCGATACGCGCAGAGACGATCGCAAACAATGCCAGGCCAGCCGCCACCGCACCCATCGCAGCCCATGCGCCGATCAACGGAGCCAGCGCGAGCAGCAGCCCGACAACCAGCGCCATCAGCGTGAAAAACGCCAGGAACAGCGCCAGCACGATCAGCATTGCGATCGTCTTGGTCTGCGCCAACGCATAGGCCACGGCCTTGCGCCAAAACGCCGTCTCTGCCTCGATCAGCAGCGCTGCATCCTTGGCCAGTGCAGAGGCAAACTGCGCCAGCGAAGGAGGCTCGGTCGGTTCGTCAGGCCGCTGGTTTTCGTCCATGAAAGGGCGCCCGGGCTGATCAGGCGTCACGTTCGCCCGAACGGCTGAACAGGCGGGCAAGCAGGAAACCGGTAACTGCGGCAAGGCCGAGCGCGGTCGCCGGGCTTTTGCGGACAAAGGCAGCCACGTCCTGGGTCAGGTCCGCGATATCTTTGGCAGCCAGCTTTTCTGCCGATGTTTCAAGCGCGCCAGCGGCGTTGCGGGCATAATCGCCGTATTGCACGCCCAGCTTTTCGTCGATGACCGGTGCCGTATCGCCGATTGCCCGGCCGACCGAGGCAATCGCTTCACTGGTCTTGTCCTTGCCCACGCGCACCGCATCCAGGCTTTTGTCGCGCGCCTGCTTGGCCAGCGCTCCGGCCTGTTCGGTCAGCTCGTTCGCCGTGGAGCCTGCCTTTTCGCGCGCCGCAGCCGCGATTTCGGCGGCGTTGCTGCGCAAATCCTGCGCGTTGGCCTTGGCATCGTCGATCGCACGCGCAAACCGCGATTTGATCGCTTCGGCTTCCTCGACACCCGCAGCAACGGTCGAGTGCGCGGTTTCGGTGTCCGTTTCGGGGTGGGAGTTCGTGTCTTCCATGGCTCAATTCCTTTTTGCGGGTACCTGACGACGCAACGCCTGCACGAAGGCGCGAATGGACTATATGCACGTTATTAGCGGAAGGTCCCTCGGTTTGCTTTCAAAAATTCGATTTCGTGACACCTCGCAGGTGCACACGGGTGCTTGCCTGACTTTGGCGCAGCCGATAGGAGCCCGCCTCAGATGCCCTGCCGGATGATACCCCGGCGCCTGCTGCACCGTCGCAACGCCGACAGCCCTGTTTGAAAGGCCCCACCATGACCGCGATCATCGATATTCACGCGCGCGAAATCCTCGACAGCCGTGGCAACCCGACCGTTGAAGTCGATGTGCTGCTGGAAGACGGCTCGTTCGGCCGCGCTGCGGTGCCCTCGGGCGCTTCGACCGGCGCGCACGAGGCGGTCGAACTGCGCGATGGCGACAAGGCGCGGTATCTGGGCAAGGGTGTGTTGAAGGCCGTTCACGCGGTGAACAGCGAAATTGCCGAGGCGATTGTCGGCGTCGATGCCGAAGACCAGCGCGAGATCGATCTGGCAATGATCGAACTCGACGGCACCGAAAACAAGGCGCGGCTGGGCGCCAACGCCATTCTCGGCACCAGCCTGGCGGTGGCCAAGGCGGCGGCAGATGCGCGCGGCCTGCCGCTGTACAGCTATGTCGGCGGGGTTTCGGCGCATGTCCTGCCGGTGCCGATGATGAATATCATCAATGGCGGCGAACACGCCGACAACCCAATCGATTTCCAGGAATTCATGATCCTGCCGATCGGCGCGCCCAGCCTGGCCGAAGCGGTGCGCTGGGGTTCGGAAGTGTTCCACACGCTGAAAAAGGGCCTGCACGACAAGGGCCTGGCCACTGCAGTGGGCGACGAGGGCGGCTTTGCCCCCAATCTGTCGAGCACGCGCGATGCGCTGGATTTCATCCTGGCGTCGGTGGAACAGGCCGGCTTCAAGCCGGGCGTGGATATCGCTTTGGGGCTTGATTGCGCCGCCACAGAATTCTTCCGCGACGGCAAGTATGAAATCCGCGGCGAGGGCCTTTCGCTGACGTCAGAAGCCTTTGCCGACTATCTGGCGGCGTTGACCGAAACCTATCCGATCGTGTCGATCGAAGACGGCATGGGTGAAGACGATTTTGCCGGCTGGGCTGCGCTGACAGGCAAGATCGGGCACAAAGTGCAGCTGGTCGGTGACGATGTGTTCGTAACCAATCCGCGGCGTCTGACCATGGGCATCGAACAGGGCCTGGCCAATTCGCTGCTGGTCAAGGTCAACCAGATCGGCACGCTGACCGAAACGCTGGAAGCCGTCAGCATTGCCCAGCGCGCCGGGTATACCGCGGTCATGTCGCACCGTTCGGGCGAAACCGAGGATTCGACCATTGCCGACCTGGCGGTCGCCACCAATTGCGGCCAGATCAAGACCGGCAGCCTGGCGCGCAGCGACCGGCTGGCCAAGTACAACCAGCTGATCCGCATCGAAGAAGAACTCGGCATGTCGGCGCATTACGCCGGGCGCGGCGCGTTTGGCCGGATCAGGGTCTGATCGGCACGCCGATGCCGCCAGCGGGGGCGGGCCGAATGGCCCGGCCCCCGTGTGGGGCCGCACTGCACTTGCGCGGGCTCACGCACCATGGCACCCTTTTGCATCCGGGCACCCAAGCGAAAGGCACTTCGATGGATCGTCAACGTATCGGCCTGTTGCTGACGAGCAGCGCGCTGGTGATGTATGCGGTGCTGTTGCCGTTGCTGCGGGTGGGACAGCCGATCACATTTGCCGCGCATTTTGTCGCCGGTGCGATGCTGGGGCTGGGCGCCACGATGATCGTTGCGGGGCGGATCGCCCGGCGCCGCGCTGCGCGGTGTCGGGGCTGATCGATGGGTCGCAATATGCTGCGGCAACGGCCGCTGTTCGGGGTCGCGGTCGGCGCCGGCCTGGCAACGGCGGCATTTCTGACGGTGCATTTCCTGCCGTTCGGGCCGCAGGACAAGCGGTTTCTTGAAATCCGCGTGGTGCCCGGCGGGGCTGCGCAGCAGGGTGCGATTGCCGCGGCAGGCCGGTGCCGGGCGCAGTTCACCGCGCTTATGCCCGATCACGCGTTCATCGTGCGTATCCCGCTCAAATCGCTAGACGCCGATGATTTCATCTGCCTGACCGACCAGCTGGGCACCATTGCGCACCAGGCGGTGATTGCGCGCTGATCAACCCGGTCCGAACTGCACAACGGTGATCGAATAGGGCGGCAGGGGCAGCGGGCCACGCGGCCAGGCGAACCGGCGGGGCGGATCATCGCGCACCGGGTGGCTGTTTTCACCCGCGGCCAGCCAGGTGTATTGGCTGGCGTCGTATTGCACCACGTTCCACGGGCCCTGCGGCGCGCGGCCACCCAGATCGATCCGGATCGGCCAGCTGCGCGTGCGGTCGCGATTGACCAGCAACACTGCCCAGCGATGATCGGGCCGCTGCACGGGCCAGGCCACGACCGCCCGTTCACCCGCGCCCCCCGGCAGATCGACCGACGCGCGATAGATCCGATGCGCCCCGCTGCCGGGCAGGACCCAGTCGTGCGAAAGCATCGACAGGCCATGGAAGGCAGGCGTGGCCCAGCTGGCCTGGTGCCGCGCATCGGCGCCAAACAGCATCAGTTCGCCATAACCGGTGCATTTTTCGCCCGGTTCGTACAGGCGATCGGGTCCATAGCCGAGCAGATAGGCTGCATGCCCGCCGGCGGCGAGAAAGTGGGCCACAAAGTCGACGTCGAACAGCGCGCCGGGCATTTCCACTTCGGCCTGTCCGGAAAACGCCGATATCCCGTATTCGGTCACGATCCTGGGCACGGTGGCGGGCACGCCATCGTCGCGCAGGCGGGCCATCGCGCCGTCAAGCCGTGCATTCGCCCCGCGCAGCTTGTCCTCCATCGTGCCGCACAGGCTGTCATAGGGGTAGTGTTCCATGCTGAAGAAATCGAACGGCGCCTGGCGCCCGGGGGTGCGGATCGTTTTCAGAAAGCGGCGCGTGAACGAATGGTCGGCGGTGTCGTCGGCCCAGCTGTCGGCCACCGCGTCCTGCAGGTTGGGCCCGCCGATCCCGATCGCGGGATCGACCGCCTTCAACGCCAGTGCAAATTGCCGGTACAGCGCCCCAAAGTCTTCGGCGCTGACGTTCTGTCCGTCGGGTTCTTCGCCCATTTCGATCCGCGTGACGGGGTAATGGCGGCGGCGCAAAAAGCGCAAGGCGGCGGCCGCGTTTTCGGGGGTGTCGTACAGCACGCCGGCGGGCACGATCATCGGCAGGCCGTTGGTCACGCCGCTGCGAAAAATACGGTCAAAACCGGGTTGTTCGGCATCGGCATCGCGGTCCGACGCCCGGTGCCACGGATCGGTTGACGATACGGTGATCTGCGTCTGGTCGCTGCCTGTGCGCGCGTGGCGCATCGCGTCGACAAAACGGCCGTGCGCATCGATCGTGCCCAGGCCCAATTCGGCCATGGCATAGCCCATCGCATCGCGCGGATCGTGCGCACCCGGCGGGGCGGTATGCGATGATGTTTCCAGCAGGATGCGGACCAGGCGCGCGCGGATCGGCCGATCCGCCAGCCGCAGCAGCGCGGTGCCGCCGTGGCCATCGATAATGTCCCCATGCGGAAAATCGCGCCAGTGCTGAAATTCGTCGTAGGGATCGTCACCGGTCCAGTATTGCACGCGATAGACGCGGGCAAAGGGCGCAGCCCACTGGATGCGCGCTGCCGAAATGGGGGTGGGGTCGGCGAACATTGCCACCACCCATTGGGGCCGTTCGGCGGCGCCGGTCTTGGCCGCATCGAGCCAGGGATTGGATTTCCAGAATGTGGTCGTGTCGCCATCGTCGATCCGCGAATAGCCGTCGTCCTGCGCCTGATCGACCGAATCGCCGCGCCGGGGCAGGGCATAGCCCCAGCCGCGCAGGACCGGGCGCACCGGGTTGTCGCTGCTCGTCCAATAGCCCTGGTGATGCGCGGGGTCGCTCCACGATCCTTCTTCGCCCCAGTGCCAGGCATCGATGCCCAGTTCGGTGCGCAGGCTGTAACTGATCGGCCGCAGCCCGCTGCGCCCCATCGCCGCGATATTGTGCGGGGTGTACAGATCGTCGTTTTGACCTTCGGGTAATCCATCCACCGCAGCACCCAGCGCCTGATCGGGCACAAATGTCGCCACCGGCCCCGATTGCGTGTCGATCCGCACGGTTGCGGTGACCGGATCGCTGCGGTGTGACGGGTGCGCGGTGCAGGCGGCCGCAAAGATCATCAGCCAGCAAAAAACCAGTCCTGCCCGCAATTGCGTTCTCCGATTGGCCCCCCGCGTGGGTCATAGCGGTACACGGCGCGCAGCCCAAGCCCGTGCGTCCCCCCTTTTCGCGTGATCCACCCTTTGGCTGCACTTGCCTCGGGCCGCTGCGGCGCTATCGTCGGGGTCCTGGCAATCGCGGGATTGCTGCCTGTTTGATGGAGCCACGATGCGCCGCAATGCGTTGAAGTCTGTCCTTGCGAGTGTCTGGGTCATGGGTGCGGCAATGCCGGCATGTGCAGCCGACCAGCCGCCCGTTGCGCCGGTGCCCGACTGGGTCAAACCGGTGGCCTATCGCGATGTGGCCGGCGGTGATGACCAGGCGCCGGTGCGCATCCTGGCCAGCGATCTTCAGTTGCATTTTCTGCCTGGCGACACGCGCAAATTCGTCCATGTCGCGCTCAAGATCGGCACGCCCGAGGGGTTGAGCGCGGGCAACCTGTCGTTTTCATGGAGCCCCGACACATCGTCGCTGATCGTGCACAAGATCCTGATCCATCGTGGCGACCAGGTGATCGACGTGCTGGCCTCGGGCCAGACCTTTACCGTGGTGCGGCGCGAACAGAACCTCGACATGGCCACGCTCGACGGTGTGCTGACCGCCAATCTTCAGCCCGAGGGTCTGCAGGTGGGCGATGTGGTCGAATATTTCTACACGCTGGCGTTTCACGATCCGGTGCTGAAGGGGCATGTTGAAGACTATTCGGGCAACTGGAACGGACTGCCGCTGGCCCGCGCGCATTTCCGCGCGATCTGGCCGGCCGGCATGCCGATGCGCTGGCGCGTGGCAGGCACCCTGCCGGCATTGAAACCGCAGCGGGTCGGGTCGGACATGGTGGCCGAACTGACGATCGATGATTTGAAGCCGGTGATCCCCCCGCGTGAAGCGCCGGTGCGGTATCGCATCGGACGCGTGATCGAAATGACCGACTATGCCGGTTGGCGCGATATCAGCCGCCTGATGGCGCCGCTTTATGTCACGGCTTCGCAACTGCCCGCGACCGGACCGTTGCACGACGAACTCGAAAAGATCCGCAGCACGCCGGGTGACGCCAAGACACGCGCCGAGGCCGCGTTGAAGCTGGTGCAGGACCGGGTGCGCTATGTCGCGCTGGAAATGGGCACTGGCGGGTATGTGCCCAGCGACGCCACCACCACCTGGGCGCGCCGCTTTGGCGATTGCAAGGCCAAGACAGCGCTGCTGCTGGGTCTGTTGCACGCCATGGGAATCGAGGCGGTGCCGGTGGCGGTGCAGACCGCGGCAGGCGACGGCATGGATGCGCGGCTGCCGATCCTGCACCTGTTCGACCACGTGCTGGTGCGCGCCACCATCGATGGCCAGACGTACTGGATGGATGGCACGCGCACGGGCCGGCACCTGCTGAAGGTCACCGAAGTGCCGCAGTTCGGCTGGGGCCTGCCGCTGACCGAAGGCACCACCGCACTGGTGCGGATGATGCCGCCGCCCTTTGCCGATCCGGTCGAGGTGCTGACGGTAAAGGTCGACGCCTCTGCCGGGATTTCCGCACCCGCGGCGACCGAAGCCGAATTGCTGTTGAAGGGCGATATGGGCGCCGCCACCAATTCGTCGCTTGCCGCGATGAGCGCAGAGGCGCGGCACGAGGCGCTCAACAGGTTCTGGAAGGGGCGGCTGGGGCAGGTCGAAGTTACATCATCGGCAACCAATTACGATTATGCGGCCGAAGTGTTGCGTGTGACGATGACGGGCACGCTGCGAATGGAATGGCCGCAAAACGAATATCGTGTCGAACTGGCCGATTTTCCGTTCGGCAAGATTGATTTCAGCCGCACGCCGGGCCCCGATGCGGATGCGCCTTATACGGTGGGATATCCGATCTTTCGGCGCACGGTCGAAACGATCACTCTGCCCAAGGATGGCGGTGCGTTCCGCATCGGCACCGACATGGATCTGGACGAGACCATTGGCGGCTATGTGCTGCACCGCCATGCCGAACTGACCAATGGCGTGTTCACCATCGAAAAGTCCGAGCGCAGCCTGGGGCCCGAATTTCCCGCGAGCGAGGCCAAATCGGCCGAAGCGCGGCTGCACGCCTTGGCGCAGAAGCAGCCGCTGCTGCATATGCCGATGGCCTATCAATCGACCGCGGGCGATCTGGCCGCGGCAAAGGCCGATGTGCCGACAACTGCGGCACAATATATCAACCGCGCGGTGGTCTATCTGAAAAAAAACCTGACCACCGAGGCGCTGGCCGACCTCAATCGGGCGCTCGAACTCGATCCGTCGGATCCCTTTGCGCTGGCCGATCGCGCGTTGATCAAGGTGCAGTTGCACGATTATGCCGGTGCGCGCGCAGATCTGGCCCGGACCGAGGCGATCAAACCCAATTTCGCAATGAATTTCAAGATCCGGGGCGAACTGGCGCTGGCCGACAACAATCTGGCGGTGGCAGTGCCCGCCTATGAGCAGGCGCTGGCGCTTGATCCCGACGATGCGTTCCTGCTGTCGCGGCTGTCGATCGGCGAATATCGACTGCAGCATTACGCCAAGGCGCTCGATTATTTCGACAAGCTGGCAAAATTTACCCCCGAGGCACCGGGCACGCGTTATCTGCGGATGGATATTCTGGAAAAACTGGGCCGCGATGCAGATCTGATCCCGTTATACACCGCCCAGATCGAAAAGGCGCCCAACAGTGCGTTTCTGCTGAAAAAGCGCGCTGCGGCCTATCTGCGCCTGGGCAAGAAGGATCTGGCGGCGAAGGATACCGCGGCTGCGGACGAGGCGACCAGGCATGCGCCTCCGGTTGTTGTCGTGCCGCCGCCGGTACCTGGCAGACCTGTCGTGACGGTGCCGCCGCCGCAGGTGGTCGTCGTACCGCCGCCCGCCTAACGCAGCGACGTCACCGGACCGATGGTGTCATCCAGCTGAAAATGGAACAGCCGGCGGTGCCGGTTTTCAGGCAGGACGTAAAGATCGCGCCCCTGCAGCGTCATGCCTTCGCCGGTATAGAGCTGGGCATGGCCGAACGGCGTGCCATGGCCCGCCGATCCGGTGTGCAACGTGCGCACCAGCTTCATCGAGGGATAGTCGATCCAGTCGATCGTGCCACCGTGGCGGTTGACATAACCACCCGCCACCAGTTGGCCGTCGATGAACTTCATGTCCTGATACCGTGTGGGAAAGGGGTTGGTCACGACGCGCACTGTGCTGTCGTGGTCAAGGTCGATCAGGTACAGCCGCTTGCTGTCCCAGTTGCCGGCCACCAGCGTGTTGTCTGTGGCGGCAACGCAGCCAAGATGATCGGCGACTGCGATCTTGCGCCGGATCTGCATGCTGTCGATATCGATCTCTTCGAGCACAGCGCTGCTTTTGGACCGGTATTCGGCCACCGCGACCCAGATCGAATGGCTGGCGATCGACAGGCCGCCGGGGTGAAAGCGCGGGCCATCGGTCAGTTCCAGCCGCCGCACAAACTGCCCGGTCACCCGGTCGAATTCGTGGAGATAGCCGCGCTGGTGCCTGCCATCGACCGACGTGACCCAGATATGGCGGCTGTCCATATCGACACCCTGCACATGGAACAGCTGGCCATGCAGGTTCAGCGCGCCCAGCAGTTGTGCGTGCTCGATCCCGCCGGTGGTATCGTGGCGGGCTTCGGCCCGCACGCCGGCAAGCGCCATGGCCATCATACCCAGCCGGATCGCCTTGCGGAGCATTGGTGTGCCTTGCCTTTCAAGCCCTGCGGACACCGCGTACATAGCAGGGCCAGGTTACAGGGCAAGGTCAGGTGGACTACGTCGGCAAAGGCACCTGCGGATCGCACTTGAACCGCGCCGCATTCCTATTGATAAGGATGTCAGTAACGAAAAAAACCAGGACCCGGACAGGCATGCCAGACACCCGTTTCGACTATATCGTCATTGGCGCGGGCAGTGCCGGGTCGGTGCTGGCCGCCCGGCTAAGCGACAATCCCGCCACCCGCGTCCTGCTGGTCGAGGCGGGCGGCCGCAACACGTCGATGCTGGTGCGCATGCCTGCAGGCGTGGGCACGCTGATCAAACAGAAAAGCCGGCACAACTGGGGATTCTGGACCCAGCCCGAACCGCATATGGACGGCCGCCGGCTATGGCAACCGCGTGGCAAAGGGCTGGGCGGATCGTCCGCGATCAACGGCATGGTCTATATCCGGGGCCACCCGCGCGATTATGACCAGTGGCGCCAGATGGGACTCGATGGCTGGTCCTATGCCGAAACGCTGCCCTATTTCAAACGCGCCGAAAACTTTGCCGATGGGCCATCGCCGTTTCACGGTGCGGGCGGGCCGCTGTCGGTGACCTGGGGTGAACGCACCGATCATCCGCTGTATCGCGCCAGTCTCGAGGCGGGCCAACAGGCGGGGCACCGTCTGACCGAGGATTTCAACGGGTTCGATCAGGAAGGGTTCGGCCGCTATCAATTGACCATCGCCGATGGACAACGCCAAAGCGCTGCGCGCGCCTACTTGGCGCCAATTGCCGGGCGGGCCAACCTGACGATCGTGACCGGCGCGCGCACGCATCGCGTGATCATCGAAGGCGGCCGTGCCACCGGCATCGAATACAGTCTGGGGCAGGGCAAACCGGCCGCGGTGGCGCATGCCGGGCGCGAAGTGCTGGTCTGTGCCGGCGCGTTCCAGTCGCCGCAGATCCTGATGCTGTCGGGGATCGGCGATCCTGACGCCTTGACTGCGCAAGGCATCGCGCCGGTGCACCCGCGCCCGGGGGTGGGGGGCAATCTGCAGGACCATCTTGACGTATCGCTGAACTGGACGGTGTCGCAACCGATCACCTTGTACCACGAAACCAAGGGGTTGAAGCAGCTCAAGGTCGGCTTGCAATACCTGCTGACCGGCACCGGCCCGGGGCGCCAGAACGGGCTGGAAACCGGCGCGTTTCTCAAATCGCGGGTCGATCTCGACCGGCCCGATCTGCAGATCCATTTCGTGCTGGCGATCATGCAGGATCATGCCAAGGTCCGCCCGACGCAGGACGGTTTTACCATGCATGTCTGTCAGTTGCGGCCAGAAAGCAGGGGCAGGGTGTCACTCGTATCAGCCGACCCCTATGCCGACCCTGCCATCGTGATGAATTTCCTGTCCACCGAGGAAGACCGCCGCGCGGTGCGCGAAGGGGTCCGTATGGTGCGCGATGTCGTCGCCCAGCCCGCCTTTGCGGCCTTTGGCGCAAAGGAAATCATGCCCGGACCGGCCGTGGCCGACGATGCCGCGATCGACGCCTTTGTGCGCGCCAGGGGCGAGACGATCTATCACCCCGTTGGTACCTGCCGCATGGGGCAGGCGGATGATCCGCTGGCCGTGGTCGACAAGGATTGCCGCGTGATCGGTCTGCAGGGCCTGCGCGTGGTCGATGCCTCGGTCATCCCGACGCTGATCGGGGGCAACACCAATGCACCGACCATCATGATTGCCGAAAAGATCGCCGACGCGATCATGGGCCGCGTGCCGCTGCCGCCCGAGGAGGTGACCGTCGCAGCCTGAGCAGCGGCAAGCTGTGCGTCTTAATCGCGCAGTTAAAATCACTTCACAACATTGGCCCGATGTGTCAGCCTCTTGCACCGGAGAGGATAAAACCGATGGCACAGTTCCCGACCGCGGCGGCCGAGGTTTCGCCCGGCTGGCTTGAGACGCGCTTGCGCGCGGCGGGCGCGATGGGCGCCGGGCATGTGGTGGCGGCCTCGTTCGTGCCCATCGGCACCGGGCAGGTGGGCGATACCGCGCGGTTTTCGCTGACGTATGACCGGGCGGGTGCGGGGCCGCAGACCATTGCTGCCAAGTTTGCCTCGGCCGATGGCACCAGCCGTTCTACCGCGGCGATGTTCGGCCTTTATGCCAAAGAGGTGCATTTCTATCGCGAACTGGCGCCGCGCATCGATGTGCGCACGCCGCACGTCTATGCCAGCGAACTGAGCCCCGATGGCGCGACATTTGTCCTGCTGTTCGAGGATCTGGGCCCGGCACACGGCGGCAACCAGCTGGCCGGGTGCAGCCTTGACCAGGCGCGCCACGCGGTGATCCAGGCCGCAGCGCTGCATGCCCCGACCTGGGGGATGGACGAACTGGGGTGCGCGGCATGGCTGCAACCGGTGCCCGGGCTGGTCGATCGGATCAGCGCGCTCTATCCGCAGGCGCACGCGATATTCCGCGAACGGTATGACGGGGTACTGCCCCGCGCGCTGATGGCGGTGTGCGATGCGCTGTGTGAAAATGCGGCCGGGTACTATCGGCGCGAACCCGCGTTGCGCGCGGTATGTCACGGCGATTTCCGACTGGACAACATGCTGTTCGACGCATGCGGCGGGGTTGATCCGATTGCCGTGGTCGACTGGCAGACCGCCGCATGGGACTGCCCGATCAAGGACCTGGCCTATTTCCTGGGCTGCGGCACCGGCAGCACGCTGCGCCGCGCGCACGAGCATGATCTGATCGCGCTGTATTGTGCCGAGATGACCCGGCGCGGCGTGCCGCTGACCCCCGGGGAGATCTGGAACCGTTATCGCCTGGGTGCGCTCCACGGCGTGTCAACCGCGGTGTTCAGCAGCGCGTTTGTCGTCAGAACCGACCGTGGCGATGCCAATTTCCTGTCGATGGCACGCGGCGCCTGCGAACTGGCGCTCGATCACGACAGCATCGGTGCGCTTGAGCAGCTTTTGCACCATTCGCAAGCGCGCCAGATTTGAAGACGGCACTGTCTTCCCCATCGCGACAGCCGGAGAGCCGACCATGCTGACCAAAGGCGACGATTTCCCCCTGCATCAGACGCCCGAACCGATCGCCTATGCCGGCACCGACCGCAATTTCTACGACCGCTATTTCTTCAATGGGTATGCCCCCGACGGCAGCGGGTTTTTCGCGGTGGCGTTCGGTGTCTATCCGCATCTCAATGTCGCCGATGCGCATTTTACCGTGATCCGCGACGGCGTGGAGCATTGCCTGCACGCCAGCCGCGAGCTGCACATGGAGCGCATGGAGCTGCGCGTAGGGCCGATTGCGATCGACGTGGTCGAGCCTTTGCGCCGGCTGACCGTGCGGGTCGACGGCAACGGGATTTCGGCCGAAATCCATTTCACCGGCCGTGCCTTTCCGATCGAAGAACCGCGCTTTACCTATCGCATCGGCCCGCGCACCTACATGGATTACACCCGGATGACCCAGAACGGGCACTATTCGGGGTGGATCGAGGTCGATGGACAGCGCCACACGCTGCATCCCGGCACGATCGGCACACGCGACCGTTCGTGGGGCGTGCGCCCGGTCGGCGAAGCGGATGCGCAGCCGCACGGGCACGGCGTGGTGCAAAGCTTTTTCTGGCAATGGACCCCGATCAACCTGCCGCGGCGATCGGTGTTTTTCCATCTGAATGCCGATCGCGACGGATCGCCCTGGAACACGCGCGCGGTGATCGCGCCGGACGGCGCCGGACATGCCGACGTGTTCGAAACACCCTCGGCGCGATTGTCCGCACCGCTGGTGGCGGGCACACGCTGGCCCGAACGCGGCACGCTGATCATCGCCGCACCCGAAGGCCCGCTGACGCTGGAGATCGAGCCGCTGGTGCGGTTCCAGATGCGCGGGCTGGGCTATGTCACGCAGAAATGGAATCACGGGCTTTACCATGGGCCGCTGGCGGTAGAACGCGAAGATATCGATCTGGCCGCGATTGACCCGATGGCGCCGACTATGGAAAACCTGCACGTGCAGATTGTGTCGCGCGTGACCACCAGCGCGGGCGAAGTGGGCACCGGGGTGTTCGAACAGCTGATCATCGGGCCCTATCAACCGCTGGGGCTGAAGGACTATTTCGACCATGGCTAGATGGCACTTTGCCGCCGTGATCGCCGCCGGGCTGATGGCAGGATCGGGGTCGGCATTGGCGTGGATGCGCCACGGCCTGGCGCCGGTGGGTCAGGGCTGGACGGGCAGCGCGGTTGCCGGATCGGTCGATGCCGATCCGTGGACCCGTGCGCGGGTGGCGCTGTCGGGCCTGCTCGCGCTTGATCGCAGCCAGGCGATCTATTTTGTGCGCACGGTGGATGACGCAGGCCGCCCGCTGGACCAGGCCTGTCGCTATCGCGTTTCGGGCGGCGCGCTGCCGGGGCGCTGGTGGTCGGTCACGGTCTATGCGGCCGACAACTATTTGCCGCGCAATGACGATGGCGCGCTGTCGGTCGATGCCACGCGGCTGCACCCCGACGCCACCGGCCACTGGCAGGCCCTTGCAGCCAGCCATCGCCCGCCCGCCGGGGCGTGGGTGTCAACGCGCAACGCGGGGCATTTTGATCTGACCCTGCGGCTTTACAATCCGACGCCTGGTGCGCAGGCTGATGTCTCCACGATCACGCTGCCCGGCGTCGCACGGATCGATTGCGATCGAGGCGTCGGCGGATGAGGCGCCCGGGCCAACTGGCGCTGTGTTGTGCAGCCGCCATCGCGATCGGGCATATCGCCACGGTGATCGCCGCGCCGCGCGCGATCATGCACGTGGCCATGCGGCGACTTTCGGAACAGGGCCGGGTGATCAACGCGTTCCGGTTTTCCCCGCGGGTCGATGCCCATGCGCGTTGGGTGGTGCGTCCATCGCCGGACCTGGCTTATGCCAGCTGTGTCTATGACCTGTCGCACGGGGCCATCGTGGTGCGTGCCGCACCGGCTGCCGATCATGGCTATGTTTCGGTCTCGGTGTTTGCGGCCAACACCGACATGATTGCGGTGTTCGATACGCTGGCGCAGCCCCGGGGCATCGGGTTTGCGCTTGCCTTGCCGGGGCAGACAGTGCCCGCAGGGTTATCGGTGGTGCGTGCAACAACCGCGCGCGGGATCATTCTTGACCGGCGCCTGGCACCCGATGCCGCGCGCTTTGCCGCCGCTGATGCGGCGCGCAGGGCGGACCGCTGCGCGCCGATCTGACCGGCCCGCAGCGGCACAGGGCCCGGGCCGATCAGGCGAAGCGTTCCTTCAGCGCCAGCAGCGCCAGCGCCGCCTTGGCCGCTTCGCCGCCCTTGTCCTTTTGCGCAGGGTCGGCGCGAACCTGCGCCTGGGCTTCGTTTTCGACAGTCAGGATGCCGTTGCCGATGGCCAGCCCGTCGATGGTCAGCGCCATGATCCCGCGCGCGCTTTCGCCCGCGACGATTTCGAAATGATAGGTCTCGCCACGAATGACCACGCCGATCGCGACATAGCCGTCATACGCGCCGCTCTGGTCGGCCAAGGCGATCGCGGCGGGGATTTCCAGCGCACCCGGCACGGTGATCACCTCGGCCTTGTGGCCGGCGGCCTCGATCGCAGCCTTGGCCCCCTCGATCAGCTGGTCATTGAGGTGGTCGTAAAAACGGGCTTCGACAATCAGGAATTTAGCCACGGTCGTTTACTCCACGCTGATCGACTGTTCGCCGACGATGTTCAGGCCATAGCCTTCGATGGCAATGACATTGCGGTGCGAATTGGTCAGCAGCACCATGTCGTGCACGCCCAGGTCGGCCAGGATCTGTGCGCCGATGCCATAGCTGCGCAAATCCATGTCCATCCCGCCTTTGCCGCTGACTTCTGCGACAAGCTGTGCCGGGTCCGACGGCATCAACAGCACGATCACCCCCGAACCGGCTTCGCCGATGGCGCCCATCGCGCGTTGCAGCACGCGTTTGCGCGGGCCGGGTTGGCCCAGCACATCGGACAGCACCGATATCGCATGCACCCGCACCAGCGTCGGCTGTTCGGCCGAAACCGCGCCCTTTTGCAGCACCAGATGCACCGATCCATCGACTTTGTTGCGATAGGTGCGGATGGTCCAGTCACCGCCATAGTCCGACTGGAACGGCGCGACCGAGGTGCATTCGACCAGATTGTCGTGGCGGCGGCGATATTCGATCAGATCGCGGATCGTGCCGATTTTCAGCCCGTGGCGGCGCGCAAACGGCACCAGGTCGTCCATCCGCGCCATCGTGCCGTCTTCGCGCATGATTTCGCAGATCACGCCCGACGGGTTCAGCCCGGCCAGCCGCGAAATGTCCACTGCCGCCTCGGTGTGCCCGGCGCGCACCAGCGTGCCGCCATCGCGTGCGATCAGCGGAAAGACGTGGCCCGGGGTCACGATGTCGTCGCGCGTCTTGGCCGCATCGATGGCGACTGCCACGGTGCGCGCGCGGTCGCCCGCGGAAATGCCGGTGGTCACGCCTTCTAGCGCTTCGATCGATACGGTGAACGCGGTTTCGTGGCGCGTGCCGTTGTTGCGGCTCATCAGTTCCAGACCCAGCTGTTCGCAGCGCGGGCGGGTCAGCGTCAGGCAGATCAGCCCGCGGCCATGGGTGGCCATGAAATTGATTGCATCGGGCGTGGCCATCTGCGCCGGAATCACCAGATCGCCTTCGTTTTCGCGATCCTCATCGTCGACCAGGATGAACATGCGGCCATTGCGCGCCTCATCGATGATCTCTTCGATCGGGACCAGCGCCGGGGTATCGTCGCTGTCGCTCAGCACGTGTTCAAGCTTGGCCAGCGTGTCGGCGGTCGGGTTCCAGCCCGGCAGCGTTACGTCGCGCAAGGTGTTGGCGTGGAGGCCGGCGGCGCGCGCCAGGCCCGCGCGCGACATGCCACCATCGGTGACGAGTCGGCGGATGCGATCAATGAGGTCAGCAGACATAGCTGCCGCCTATGACATCGCGATGTGCATTGCAAGATACGCCGCACATCAAAATGTGATTTGCCTATGCATGCAAAGCAGGCCTGTGCCGGTTCGACGCAGCAACGGTGGCACATTTGCGCGACCCTGCGGGCAGAATGACCGGGAATTTAAATAACCGGTTGACAAATAACCGGCCCCGATATGTCCTGTGCAGCGATAGCCCGCGCTTGAACGATGGGCATCGCATGAGAGAGAGGAAGGCTATGAGGGGCAAGCTTTGCCTGTTGGTTGGCGTATGCGCCGCCGCGTTGTCACAACCGGTTCTTGCGCAGAATGCCGCACCGGCCAAAACGCCGGATGCAAACGGGGTCCAGGAAATCATCGTTACCGCGCAGCGTCAGTCACAGCGCCTGCAGGATGTTCCGATCGCGGTCAGTGCGTTCAACGCCAACGCGCTGGAAAAGCAGCAGATCAAGACCACCAGTGACTTGCAACTGTCTTTGCCCAACGTCACCTTTACCAAGACCAATTTCACATCCTCCAGCTTTACCATTCGCGGCGTCGGCAATTTGTGCGTCGGCGAATCGTGCGAACCGTCGACCGCGATCCACCTCAACGATGCACCGCTGTCGCCGTCGACCCGCCTGTTCGAGGGCGAATTCTACGACCTGGCGCAGATCGAAGTGCTGCGCGGACCGCAGGGCACGCTGTTCGGCAAGAACGCGACCGGGGGCGTGGTCGATATCCGCACCGCGCCGCCGGTGCTGGGCAAGACCGAGCTTTCGGCCGATGTCGAATATGGCAATTACAATTCAATCAAGGTCAAGGGCATGGTCAACGTGCCGATTGGCCAGGACGTGGCCGTGCGCGCGGCGGGGTATTACCTGAAGCGCGATGGCTATACGACCAACCTCTATGACGGGTCGAAGATCGACGGGCGCGATGAATATGGCCTGCGCGGATCGCTGCGCTGGCAGCCCAGTTCGCGCACCACGTTCGACCTGGTCGGCCAGTATTACCATGAAAAAGACTCGCGCATGCGCGTGCAGAAACAGGAATGCCAGACCGATCCGACCGGGGTGCTCGGGTGCCTTGCCGGTCAACTTGGCAGCGGGGTTACCAACGCCAATTCGACCCTGGCCAATGTTCTGACCTCAAGGCAGTTCTTTGCGATCGAGGGCATCCCGCAATCGCTGGCGTTGGGCAGCGTCTATGGCCCCAACAGCTATGGCAATGCGGTCAACCCGACCGATCCGCATCAGGTCTATACCGGATTCGATCCGCGCTATTACGCGGTCGATGCCATCATGCAGGCCAGCCTGAAGCAGGAAATCGGCGATCAGTTCGACCTGCACCTGGCGGCAAACTACGAATACACCAACGTCGATTCGATGCAGGATTACAACAACCAGGTGCAGGACCGTTCGGTCATGCAGCCCGGCCTGAACGCGCTCTATGCGATTGCCAACAACCTTGCCGGCATTCCCGGACCGACGGGCGCGGCGCTGGCCCACTATCTGTCGCCGGTCGCCAATGCATTGCTGCCGCAGGGGCCGAACGGCCCGATCTGCACCTCTTTGCCCAATGCGTCGGGGACCGGGGTCTATGGCGGCAATGCGGTCTGTTCGAACGTGCCGTTGCAGTTCGACCGTTCCGATGAGGTCAGCCATGCGTGGTCGACCGAGGCGATCTTTACCTCGAAATTCAGCGGCCCGTTCAATTTCCTGCTCGGCGGAATCTATTCGCACTACAAGGTCAATTATAACGACTATTATGTGAACAGCTTCGGGCTGGATTATTTTGCCGGTGTTGCAGGAACGCTGGGCTCGCTTGGCGCCGGCGGCCCGCCAGCGTTTCTTGCCACGCCGTTCTATGACAACAACACCAATTATTTCCGGACAAATTCGTACGGGCTGTTTGGCGAAGCCTACTACAAGTTCAGTGACACGCTGAAGCTGACGGCCGGTCTGCGTTACAACAACGACCAGAAGCTGGTGTCTGCTCACACCTTCACGTTCAATCTGCCGACCGCGTTCGGTACCACCGATGACTCGGCGGCTTTGACCACTGCGGTGCCCAACGCCATTCAGCAGGGCACGTTCTCTGCGGTAACCGGCCGCGCGGTGCTCGATTGGCAGATTACCCCCAACAACCTGCTCTATGCCTCGTATTCGCGCGGCTACAAGGCGGGCGGGTTCAACCCCCCGCTGTCGGCTGCCGACGCGGGGATTACCGTTCCGACGACATTCCAGCCGGAATCGATCGATGCGTTCGAAATCGGGTCCAAGAACACCTTTGCCAATGGCAAGCTGATGCTGAACCTGACCGGGTTCTACTACAATTACAAGAACCTGCAGCTGTCGAGCATCATCGCGCGTACGTCGGTTGATGAAAACGTCAACGCGCATGTCTATGGGGTCGAGGCCGAAGCGGTCATCCGCCCGATCCGGCAGTTCACGGTCAACATTTCGGCCAGCTATCTGCACACCGAAGTGGCAGGCGATCAGTACTTCGCCAATCCGCGCGACTTTGGCGGTGGCCGTTCCGATGCGGTTATCATCAAGGACCTGACCAACGGTTCGAACTGCGCCGTGGCACCCAACACGGCGGGCAACGCGGCGGGCGCCAATGCCTTTGTCGACACGGTGAACACCGTCATCAATGGCGGCGGCATCCCCGGGGTGGCGGCAGGTGCGGGCTTGCAGGGCACGACACCGTTCCCGGCCGGTGGCGGCATTGCCTCAACCGGTGCCTATTCGATCTGCGCCGCGCTTCAGGGCGTTGCCGCAGCCGAAGGGCTGGCCTTCGATCCCAGGGGGATTTCGGTCTATACCTCGGGCATTCCGGTCGATATCAAGGGCAACCAGCTGCCGGGGGCGCCAAACTACAAGGTGACGATCGGGGCACAGTACGAAATCCCGCTCGATCGCCTGATGCTGACGCCGCGGGTGGACTTGCACTACACCGGGGAATCGACCGGCAGCATTTTCAATGGCCCGGTCAACGCGGTGCCCTCGTATATCCAGATCAATGCCCAGGTTCAGCTCGATGGGCCCGATCACAAGTGGTATCTGCGGGCTTTCGTCGAAAACCTGACCAACAACACCGCGATCACCGGCGAATATGTCACCGACCAGTCGTCGGGTCTGTTCACCAACGTGTTCTCGCTCGATCCGCGCCGCTATGGCATCGCGGCCGGGGTGAAGTTCTAAGGCAAGAGGTTTGGGGGGACCGGCTCCGCACTGCGGGGTCGGCCAAGGAGGGAGCGCCGAAGGCTGGACGCCTTCGGCGCTTTTTTCATGCCGGTTGGGCCAGGGTGATAAAGCCGTCCTGCCAGTCGAGTACGGTCAGATAGTTTTGCAGCCGGTTGCGTTCCATCCGCGCCAGCAGCATGTTGTCGTGCAGCGGCAGCACCGCGTCGGCCACCGCCTGCGCCCAGGGCGCGGATGCGTCAAACAGCACACCCAACCCGAACACCGCCGGAATGTGCGCATAGAGCAGGCGCCGCTGGTCGTGTTCGGCCTGGCGGCAGAAATCCTCGATCGCGGTCAACACACCATTGCGCGGACCGCCCGCCTGCAATGCCCAGGCAAATTGTCCGGCTCCGCGAAATCCGCGATTTTCGCGATAGCCGGGATCATCCAGTGTTATGCCGGCATCATGGCCAAACGGCTGGCGGAATTCGGGCGGAATGCGGTCGGGCGCGTAATACATGTCGCGCCGCGCACAGGGCCAGCCGACATCGTGCAGGATTGCCAACAACGGGCGCGCTTCATTTTGCGCCAGGCGGTCGGCTGCGGTCAGTTCGTGTAGCACGGTGTAATAATTGTGATCGCCATCGATCAGCCAGGCGTCGATCCCCGACATTTCGCCGATCACCTCAAGGCTGGGGCGGGGAATGTGGCGTATGTTTGGCTGACCTTTCGCCCAGTCGACGAATCCCGGCGCGGGCGCCGGATCGATGGCGATCAGCGTGCCATCGCGTCGCGCGCAGTAATCGGCCAACGGCTGGGTCATCCCGCCAAATTCGGCCCCGATTTCGACGATTGTCCCGGCATTGGCCAGGTCGAGCACCTCCAGGATCAGATCACCGAATTCGGCCATCGAATGAATCAGAAGTTCGCTCATGCTGTCGATATCCGTGTGCGCTGCGTCACACGGATCGGTAGGCTATCGTGGTTGGGAAATCGGTCGGTCGCGACCCCGGGGTTTTACCTAGCCCGCGTCGCGCGGCGCACCACGTCGGCATAGCCGTGCGAAATCGCGTCAAACCCCTGGTGAAAGCCGCGCGCGCGCAGCAGGCGGTGCATCTGTGCCAATCGATAGGGCGGCACACCGCCGGCAACATGGTGTTCCAGGTGCCAATTGACATGATTTGGCGCGATCAGCAGGCGTTCCCACCACCGCACCAGCGTGGTCGCGGTGTTCAGCCGCGGATCGGTCTGGCCGCGATCGACCACCACGCCATGTTCGCCGATCTGGCGCAGCCGCATCACCACCGGATAGACAAACAGCAGCGCCACCCACCACAAGCCATAGGCCCACGGTGCGCCCAACGCGGTCAACAGTCCCGCCAAGGCGATGTGAAAGCCCAGCCAAGGCCAATGCTGCGCCAGCCGGAACCGCCCCAGCGCCAGGCGCAAGTCGCGAAACCCGGTCTGCCCGCTCAGATCGCGCCAAAGCTTGCGCCGCAGCGATGCGGGCGACACCGGATAGGCCGCGACAAACCCGAGATCGGGATCGCGCGGGGTTCCGGCATGGCGATGATGCGCCAGATGATACGTGCGATAGGCAGCCAGCGAAATGTTCATCGGCCAACCCGCCAGCCATTGTCCCACCCGCTGGTTGGTGCGCACTTTGTGAAACAGCGCGTAATGCGCGCAGTCATGCACCAGAATGCCAAGCCCCAGTTGGCGCCCAGCGATCACCGCGATGGCAACGATGATGGTCAGCGGCCCAGGCCAGTGGAGGACCAACGCAAAGGCCGCGGCGATCAGCCCCCAGTTCACCGCAAAGGCCCACCAGGCGCGCAGGTCCGACCGGCGGTTCAGCGCGACGAGTTCTTCGCGCGAAAGATATTCGGATAATGCCATGATCCACTCCGTTGGTGCATCGAACACCAAACCGGGTGGCAAGTCAAAAGGCCCGCGGCGGCACCTGCCAACAGGTCCGCACCTGCTGCGGCACCGCGCGCGCTCAGTTCAGCCGTTTCCTGCGGGCAAGCACGGCCGAAATCGGGACTATCGTGGCCGGTTCGGTGCCATTGCGGGTGATCCAGTCATTGGCATGATCGCGCATTTTTTTCCGGCAGGCGGCTGCGGTTTCGTGATTGCCGTTGAGCACCGCCCAATCCATCCTGAGCACGAGCAATGACATTGCGCAGGCCGTTTCGATGATTTCGGGCGGACCTGCACACTGAACCAGGTTGTCGATGGTGGCATGCAACGATCCGCGCAGGCCCTGTGGGCGAGGGTGCTGATCCAACGCGGACAGCAATTCGGGGTCGCGTCCCGGTACGTGGTGTAGGTTGTGAGGGTAGCGCTGCTGGCCGGACGCGCGCTTTCGATATTGCGCTGTAGCGTCCGGCCAGCAGCGCGGGTGGTCACCGTGATTTTCGGATAGGTTTGGGTTGCGAAGCTCTAACCTGGAGAACCACGATGACCGATTCCCTGATGCACTTGCGCGCGCTTGTCGAGAAGGCCCCCGACGCGGATATTTTGCGCGACATGATCTCGTTTGCCGCCGGTCGGCTGATGGAGATGGAGGTTGGCGGGCTGACAGGCGCTGGTCACGGTGAGAAGTCCGCCGACCGGCTTGTCCAGCGCAACGGCTATCGCGAAC
>NZ_AUBA01000002.1 GCF_000429005.1 Novosphingobium acidiphilum DSM 19966
AATCGTTCTCAGCGTAAGGCGTTGCCGGGACTGGCCAATATTGCAATTATGCCTGCACGGAGGACTTTATGGCTTTGGTGGAAGTGTTTGAGGGCGAGGATCCGGAAAAGCTACTATTCGTAGCCGACTTCGACTTCCTGCCGCGCGTTGGCGAACACCTTGCCCGAGATACGGAAGGCTTTTTCGAGTATTATAACGTCGTCAAAATCTGGCACCGGCAGGACACTGCGGAAGGCACCTTTCGGGCGTGCCTGCTTGTGACGCTCGATGATTGAGAACCCCAAATTTGTCCACGCCGCCTAGCATAATTGTGCCTGATTGATTCTAGACGGCTATAATCGAAGTCGCCCCAATATCCATTCCATGCTCCCATAATAAGAGCGCCATATATGAATATTGGCAATGCAATCCATAGAGATTTTTTTGATAATTTTTCGATTGCATAAATTATCGCTAATAAGAAAATGGCACTAGCTACTAAAATTGGCCAAGAAACTAGTTCTTCAATTAGGCCCATTATTTGGAAATTCAAAATAACGTCGAGGCCACTCCACCCGACTTGGCTGGATGCGAAAACGCCCAATATGATCAGCACGAAAACTGCCGGCACTTTCCAAACGAAGGTCAGGATCGGCGAAATCTGCGTCATAAATCCCCCGTACCTTCCCGGCTGGTGCTGGGTGGTTGAACACATGTGAGCACGGAGCAGCATGCCTCCCGTATTTCCTACGAGAGGTCTTATATTCCGGGAGCCGCCCGACATAGGCGGTTCCGTGCTCGGCACTCGTTTGTGCACCACTAAGGCTGTTCAGACCCGAACGGTTTGGTTGCTATTGCATGGCAGTGCCGATTTGGCGAGGGGGTTTGCAAATGGGCTTATTGGCCTTGCGGCTTCGCGCGCGCGCGCTCAGGCCTTCCATTATGCTATGTTGTATAACTATCTTGTCGGAGCGTAGCCGCCCAAAACCCAACTTCGCCAAACCGACCGCTCGGCGCCCGCAACGATGGTGTCGGACAAGGCGGACAAAACCCTTTTGTCCGAAGCGAATGTCGCTTTTCTGCGGTTTTCGATGGGGTTCGGACAAGTCCGGACAAGCTGTATGTCCGCGTTTTTGCGAAATTGGCATAAAAGAAGCGTCGGACGGACAGGACACATAGCCTATGTCGCGCGCGACGCGGCGCGGCCCTTTTACTATGCCAATGCGCATGCGCGCGATTGCGTGCCGCTGGACCCGCGCGAAATGCCGCTGATCGACGGGCGGGCAGCGGCACCGCGGATCGATCGAGAGGGGTTTGCCTGCCTGCGCCATGTCAGCGCGGTTGCGGACTTTACCGATCACAATGCGGTTGCTGCGATCTATGCCGACGAAATCGCAGCGCTGGTGCGCGCGGCCACCGGTGCGGACGCGGTGATCGTGACCGCGCCGGCCATAGTGCGCTTTAGCGAGGCATCGGGCCAGGCGGGCACCCGCGACAATTCGCACCCTGCACGGTTTGTGCATATCGATGCCACCGCCGCGACCTCTGCGCTGTTTGCCGCGCGCACGATTCCGGCGGGTCGCAGCGTGCGGCGCTATGCGCATTATAACGTGTGGCGCGCGTTTTCGGGTGCACCGCAGGATGTGTCGCTGGCGCTGTGCGACATGACGAGCGTCGACGCCTGCGACAGGTTTGAGGCCGATGCGATATTCGATCCGCCGGGCGCGCCCGAATGGCGCTTTGCCAGCTGGGTGCTGGCGGCCAATCCCGCGCATCGCTGGTACTGGTTTGCCAATCTTTCGCGCGATGACGTGCTGCTGTTCCAGAGCAGCGATTCGGACACCGGTGATGCGGTGCCGCACGTGGCCTTTGACAATCGCCGCGCCCCGCCCGGGTGCCATCCCCGCGCCAGCATCGAAATGCGCTGCATCGCGCTGTGGCACGATTGATCGCAACTGGTCGCAAATGGTCGCGCGCCTCTGTTGCAAGCACCGGTTCAGGACCACATTGCTATCACGGCAACAGGTTTGACCAACGAGCGAGACCGATCCCATGAAACGCACCACGATCACGACCATCGGCTGCGCGCTTGCGCTCGCTGCCGGTACCGCACGGGCGCAACAGGCCGATCCGCCCATGGCGCCACCGGCCGAGCAGGGTGGCGAACACCACCATGGCGGCGGCCAGCGCGGGTTTGATGCGATCGACACCAACCACGACGGGTTCATCACCCTTGACGAATGGAAGGCCGCCGGACGCCGCGAAGACCGCTTTGCCATGATCGATGCCGATCACGACGGCCGGATCACGCGCGACGAAATGCGCGCGGCAATGGCCAGGATGCGCGCGATGCGTGAACACAATGGCGGCGGTGAGCCAGGCGGCGAACACCCCGACGGCCACTGATCCGAACCAAACCCACCTGCACGGCCCGGCGCAAAACGCCGGGCCGTTTGCGTTTGAAGGTGTTCGACCCGATCCCCCTTGCATTCGCCGGGCGAATCTCCGAAGATCATAACATATGTTATGAATGCGCAGCCAGCAGGCCCCACGTCCTGCGCCAGGGCCCGCACGGAGAGGACCGATGCCCGAAGCCGATGCAGGCGGTTTTCCGCACACTGCAAACTATCGGGGGCTCAACACCCCGCAGCGTGCCGAATATACGGTGGATGATCTTGCGATCAGCGGCACGATCCCCGCCGATGTCGCCGGCACGTTCTTTCGCGCGGTGCCCGATCCGGCCTATCCGCCATTCCTCGACGATGCCGGGGCGATCCTGTCAGCCGACGGGATGATTTCGGCAATCCGTTTTGCCGGGGGCAAGGTTTCGACCGCGATCCGCTATGTCGGCACAGCGCGGCATCGTGCCGAGGTGGCGGCGGGCCGCGCGCTATTCGGCAAATACCGCAATCCCTTTACCGATCGGCCCGAAGCCGCAGGAATCGACCGCACTGTCGCCAACACCACCCCGGTGTGGCATGCCGGACGCCTGTTGATGACCAAGGAGGACGGGCGCCCGTTTCGTATCGATCCGGCCACGCTTGACACGCTGGAACCATATGATTTCGGCGGCGCGTTGCGATCGCAGACCTTTACCGCGCATGTGCGGATCGATCCGGCCACCGGCGAAATGTTTGCCTTTGGCTATCAGGCAGCGGGCCTGGCCACGCCGACAGTCGCCTATCTCACCATCGATGCCGCGGGCACGCTGGTGCGCGAACAGTGGTTTGAGGCGCCTAATTGCGCGATGATGCACGATTTTGCGATCACCGAGCACTATGCGTTGTTTCCGATCTATCCCACCAGCGCGGATCTGGACCGATTGCGCGCAGGCGGCGATCACTGGGTGCACGATCAGCACCGGGACAGCTGGCTGGGCGTGATGCCGCGCCACGGCGATGTGGCGCAGATCCGCTGGTTTCGCGGGCCCAGGGGCGTGTCGTGCTATCACATGATGAACGCCTTCGAAGATGCTGCGGGGCTGATCCATTTTGACCAGTGCCTGTCCGATTCCAACGCGTTTCCGTTTATCCGACAGGCATCGGGGATCGCCATTGCCCAGCCCGATCTGAACGGGCGGCTGGCGCGCTGGACGATCGATCCGAAGGGCCGCGACGATGCCATCCACGAAACGGTCATCGGCCCGCCGGGCGATTTTCCGGTGATCCCGGCCGATCGCCAGGGCCGCGCCTATGGTCGGGCGTGGATGCTGACGATGAACCCCGAACGGCGCGGACCACCGGTGCCGGGCGGCCCGGTCGGGGCGATGTTCGATGTGCTGCTGCGGCTCGACATGACCGGCGGCCCGCCGCACGCGCTGGTGCTGGCAGCGGGCAGCTGTTTCAACGAGCCCGTGCATGTGCCTGCGGCCGCGCCGGGGCATGCAGGGTGGCTGGTCTGCGTGGTCGATCACCAGCACGGGCCCGACACCTTTACCCACGAATGCTGGATTATCGACGCGGATGATATCGGCGCGGGGCCGGTGGCAAAGGTGACCATGCCGCACCGCCTGCGTCCGCAAGTCCACGGCTGGTGGGTCAGCGCAGACCAGCTGGCAAAGGCGGTGTAGCATGGCCCGCATCGCGATCACCGGGGCCTCGGGCCATTATGGCCGCATCGTCTGCGACGCGCTGATCGCGCAAGGCCGCGCGCAGGACCTGATCCTGATGACGCGCGATCCGGCAAAACTTGGCGGCTATGCGGCGCAGGGCTGTGCGGTGCGGCAGGGTGACTACGATCGGCCCGAAACACTGGCGCCCGCGTTTGCCGGGGCCGATCGGCTGCTGCTGATTTCGGGCACGCGGGTTGGCGCGCGCGTGGCGCAGCACCAGGCGGCGATCGATGCGGCGGTGTCGGCGGGCATCGCCCACGTGGTCTATACCAGCTTTGTCGGCATCGACGATCCTGCCAATCCTGCCGAAGTGCGCCACGATCACATCGAGACCGAGCGCCTGATCAAGGCGAGTGGCCTGGCCTGGACGATGCTGCGCGACGCGCATTATGCCGATGCGATGATCGTGATGGCGGGGCCCGGCGTAATGGCCACCCGCCAGTGGATCAGCAATGCCGGCGCCGGGCGCGAGGCGATGGTCTGGCGCGCGGATTGCGCGCTGTGCGCGGCCGCGGTGCTGACGGGCCCGGACCATGCCGGGCAAACCTATGACGTGACCGGCCCGGATCTGCAAAGCTTTGCCGAAGTGACCGCGATCATGGCCGAGGTGACCGGCGTGCCGCTGGCCTATGTGGCCATCGATGATGCGGCACAATATGCCATGTTTGACGCGATGGGCATCCCGCGCCGGCCGGTCGATGACCACTATGTCGGCGGTATTCCGTGGAACAGCGACGATATGGTCACGTTTGGTCAGGCGATCCGCGAAGGATTTCTGGCGGTGCGCAGCGGTGATGTGGAACGCCTGCTGGGCCGCCCGGCGCGCAGTGTGCGCCAGATGATCGAGGCGCACGCCGATAGGCTGAAAAACGCTCAGGTCAGCGCGTAATAGCGCACCAGATTGCCATCAGGTTTGCGTTCGCCCACCCCCACAAACACGTGCCGGGTCATCCAGTCGTGCGCACCCTTGGGCGTTTCAAAGGTGGGTTGCGCGCGCAGATAATAGTCCTCGTGCGCGACCGGCGGCCCGCCTTCAAACGCCCAGGCGCGCAGCCGCGCCATCGCCTCGGGCGCCCTGCCCCACAGGAAACCGCGGTTCTGCATATAGATCACCGTGCCGTCATCGACCTCAAGCAGATAACGCGCGTCAAACACGGCGGTGTCGTCGGCACGGAAATGGGCATAGTCGCCGCCCGAATTGGGCACCGCGCGGCCGCGAAAGTTGGGCCCTTCAAACACGCCTTCGTCCACCAGCACCGCCGAACGGAACCCGCCGTTGTGCACATCGGGGATGGTGAACACGCGCGTAAACATCAACCGGCATTCAAACACGAATTCCAGGCGCGGGTGTTCGAGCGTGGAATACGTCATGCGCGCGCCCTCAGGTCAGCGGGAAATCAAGGCTGCCGGCGCGTTCGGCAAAGCGCCAGCCGGCCCCGGTCAGGGCCAGCCGGTCGTGGTATGTGCCCACCAGCGGCGGCGCGGCGGGGCTGGAAAACAGCAGGATCTGGCTGGTCGCGCTGGCCGTCTGGCCGGTAACGGTTACCCGCACGTTGGCGATGATATGCCGCGCCACGCGCAACGGCCGCGCGCGAAACGCAGCCAGGATCGCATCGCGCCCGGTGATGAACACATCGGGCGTTGTCGGCCTGCTCATCCGTCCGTCGGGCAGATACAGCGCCGCCAGCGCATCCCAGTTGCCCGCATCATTCAGCGAGGCATAATCGACGATCAGCCGCTCGATCGCGCGTTCGGCCACAAGACCGGCAAGAAGTTCGCTGTCTGCCGTCATGCGCGCACAATCCCCGTCATCCCCGTCAAGGCCTGCAAAAACCGTTACACCCCGATCACGATCAATGGAACACCCGGATCAGTCCCCGAACCCTTCGCGCGCACGGCTGTTGTCGCACACGATCGGATTGCCCGTCACCGGGTGCGGATAGGGAAACGGCACGATGTCGGTTGCGGGCCACAGCCGCGGCACCGGGTCGACAAAGGCATCGGGGCCCAGCGGATCTTCGGGATAAAGCGTCTTGGTCATCGGGATATAATCAATCGGCGTCTTGGCCCAGCCTTCGGCAAAGCTGCCGTGCCAGAACGGAAAATAGCCCAGCCGCGCGATTCTCCACACGCCGTCTTCGCGCACATAGCGGTTGTCGTAAATGCCGCCTTCCCACCAGGCGCGTTGCGCGCCTTCGGCGCTTTCGTGCAGGCCCGCCTGCATCATCGAGCGGCCGCGCACGGTCGCGGTCTGGCGATCGGGGGCCACATCGATCACCATCTGCAACTGCGGATGATCGAGCAACCAGCCATAGCGCGGGCCATTATGGCCATTGGTGAAATTGGTCTGAAACCGTTCGATATAGAGCCGCCGCACCCCCGCCCTGCCGCGATAGATCCCGCCCAGAAACCACACTTCACCGTCTTCGGCAAACAGGTCGACGGTTTCGTTGTACTGCGATTTGTCGATGAAATAGCCGTAGGTGTATTGCAGCTTGCGGATTGCTTCGATGTCTTGCGCGATCCCCAGCTCGTGCTCAAGCCGTTCGATCCGCGTTACCAGGGCCGCCACATCGGTCATTTGCATCCCCTCTCCGGCAACGGCAAAAACCGTACCATTTGTTATGGTTCATGCCTATTCGGATTTGCGGTGCGTGGCAAGACGGCATTTGGCGGGGCCGGCGCAACACCCGGCCCCGCCCCACGCGATCAGGCCGTTTTGGTGCGCCAGCTGGGCGCATAGGCGGTGCGCGCCACTTCGGAATAGGGCACCGGCGCAACCACGCCGCGGATCTTGATCTGGCGATGCTTTTCAACCGTCGGCTTGGTCGTGCCGCCATCGGGTTCACCCCACACCAGGTCGATCTCGGTGCCCGGTTCGGCATGGTCGGCATCGACAAAGGCCAGCGTGACCATCTTGCCGTAATTGGTGGTATAGCCGATCCAGGTCGACACCCCGATCAGCTTGCCATCGCGTTCGACCCGGTCGAACGGATGCATGGCATAGACGGCGCTGGGGAACTCCATGTATTTCGGGCGCAGGCCATCGTTGCCGAACTGGCCGAAAATCGCCTCGGTCACGGCTTCGTCGTCCAAGGCCAGCGTCACCTTTTTGCGGTGTGGCCCGGCGGCGATCTTTTCCAGCGCCTCGCGGCCCAGGAAATCGTGGTCAAACTTGACGAACGCGCCATAGCCCAGATCCCACGGCGTGGTGTAATAGCCCTCGACGCTGTCGGGCACATAGCTGCCCCCCACCGAACAGACCGCTTCATACTGGTTGGCCTTCAGCCATTCGCGATAAGGCCGGTTCAGTTCGCCCGTGTAGACGCCGGGCAGCGGCGACGGGATCCAGCCCGATTCGAGCGTGTTCGACGAATACGTCCGCCCGCCGACCAGCGCCAGGCCATGGTTTTTGCCCGCTGCAACCAGTGCCGCATGGATCGCATCGTGATCCTCGAACGGCCCCATCAGCTCGTAGCCCGGTTGACCGGCCATGCCGTGGCGCAGCGCGTGGACCTTTTTGCCCGCGATCTCGATCCAGGTCATGTGAAAGAACTTGAGATCGGGCGCGGGCGCCCCCATCGCCTCGGTCAGCACGGCGGCGGCGTTGGGCCCCTGCAGCTGAAACCGGAAATGCCGCCGGTTTTCCTTGTCGGGGCGCGCGGCGGTGCGCTCGTCATAGGTCAACGTGACGCCTTCGCGCCCTTCACCGTGGAACATCAGCCAGTTGAGCGTGGGTGCACGGCCGACCAGGTTGAACTTTTCGGGCGCCAGGTAAAACAGGATCACATCGCCGATGACATGGCCATAGGCGGTAACCGGCACATATTGCTTGGCCCGGTCCGGGATGAACCCCTTGAAGCTGTTGATGCCCAGCCCCAGCAGGAAATCGAACGCGCCCGGTCCTTCGACCATCAGTTCGGCCATGTGATAGCTTTGGTTGAACAGCACGCAGGTCTCGTTCCACGCGCGTTGCTCATCGCGCCAATTGGTGTATTCCGCTGGCACACCGGGATAGGCATTGGGGCCGACCTGCTGGTTGCGCAGCCAGGTCACGATTGCGTCGGACGCATGGTCCAGGCCGGATACGATGGATTCGAGATTGCTGCTCATGATCGGTACTCTCCCGGAATTGGTGGCGCCCGCGCCGCTTTGACGCTTGTCCTTGCCGCGATATTTGTTAGTAATACATACAAATTGCAAGCCACAAAAACACATCGGAGAGGTCTTTTGGTCATGCATCCCATTGCCACCACGCATGTTGGCAGCCTGCCGCGCGGGCCAGAGCTGGTTCCCCTGTTGCTGGCGCGCGATCATGGCCAGGCCTATGACGCCGATGAATTCGATCGCGTGGTGGGCGCCGCCGTGGCCGAAGCGGTCGATCGGCAGATTGCCGCCGGGGTCAGCGTGGTCAGCGATGGCGAATTGGGCAAAGTCGGCTATTCGACGTATATGACCGAGCGGCTGTCGGGCTTTGGCGGCGATGTGCCGCGCAAACCCGCGCTCGATCTGGCCCCCCTGCCCGATTTCCGCAAGAAACTGGCCGCGGTGATGGGCGATCAGGAATTTGTGCGCGCTGCCTGCATCGGCCCGGTCAAACTGGTCAATCTGCAACCCGCGCTCGATGATATCCGCCGCTTTGCCGCAGCATTGCAGGGCAAAGCCACGCGCGGGTTCATGAACGCCGCGTCGCCCGGCCTGATCACCGCGTTTCAGCCCAACCAGTTCTATCCCGGCCACGAGGCATACCTGGCCGATCTGGTCGATGCGATGCGCCCGGAGTACGAAGCGATCGTTGCCGCCGGGTTCGATCTGCAACTCGATTGCCCTGATCTGGCGATGTCACGCCACACCGGGTATCAGGACCTGTCGGAAGACGAATTCGTGAAAATCGCCGCGGCCAATGTCGAGGCGCTGAACGCCGCCACCGCAAACCTGCCGCCCGAACGGATGCGGATGCACGTGTGCTGGGGCAATTACGAAGGCCCGCACGATCACGACATCCCGCTGGAACGCGTGGTCGACGTCATCCTGGCCGCGCGCCCTTCGACCATCCTGTTCGAAGCCGCCAACCCGCGCCACGAACACGAATGGAAAGTGTGGGCCGCCACCAGGATTCCCGACACCAAGATCCTGGCCCCCGGCCTGATCGACACCTGTTCCAACTATGTCGAACACCCCGAACTGGTCGCGCAACGCATCGAACGCTTTGCCGCGATCGTCGGCACCGACCGCGTGATCGCGTCGACCGACTGCGGCTTCGGCACGTTTGCCGGCTATGGCAAGATCGACCCGGCCGTGACGTGGAAGAAGCTGGCTGCATTGCGCCAGGGCGCGGATATCGCGGCGGCGCGATCGGGGGGCTAATTTGCCCCCTTTGAAGAGTGAGGCACATTTGCGTTCGTGCATGTCGCTCAATGAAAATCGCGCGATTTCGGGATGATCCGGGCATCACGCGGGTGGCCGCGCGTGGGGGCCGCGATGGGTCGGGCCACTTCGTCGGCTCTGGCCAGAACCGGCTCGAACGCCTGGTGCGACAGGCGCGACAGGTCGGCGCTGGCGTCGGTCAGGTGCGCGGCGATCACGTGGATCACTTCGTCGTCGTATTCCACCCGGCCGCGCACTTCCATCAGGCGCGCGCCCATCACCACTTTGCGCTGTTTTTCCTTCAGGTCGGGCCAGATCACCAGATTGATCACCCCGGTTTCATCCTCCAGCGTGATGAAGCACACCCCCTTGGCACTGCCCGGCTGTTGGCGCACCAGCACCACGCCCGCCACATGGACCATGGCGCGGGTCTTGCGCGTTTTCAGATCGCAGGCGCGCACGAAACCGCGTTCGGCCAGACGCGGGCGCAGAAATGCCATCGGATGCGCCTTTAACGACAGGCGCAGCGTCTGGTAATCGGCCACCACTTCTTCGCCCGCGGGCATCACCGGCAGGCGCGTGCGCACCGCTTCCACCCCTTCGTCGCGCGCGCGCATCGCGGCAAACAGCGGCAGATCGGGCGCGGCGATCAGGCTGCGCGCCTGCCACAGCGCTTCGCGCCGCGATGCGCCCAGCGATCCGAACGCATCGGCCGCCGCCAGCCGCTCGATCACCGCCGGCGACAGCCCGGCGCGCGTGCGCAGATCGGCCAGATCGGCATAGGCCCCCTCGTGCTGGCGCGCGGCGATCAGCGCGGCGGCATGGATTTCGCAAAAACCGTCGATCTGCCGCAGGCCCAGCCGCAGCGCCGCCCCTTCAAGCGTGCAATCCCATTCGCTGTGGTTCACATCGGGGTGGCGCACCTCGACACCGTGGTCATGCGCATCGCGCACGATCTGCGCCGGGGCGTAAAACCCCATCGGCTGCGAATTGAGCAATCCGCAGGCAAAGGCCGCCGGGTAATGGCATTTCAGCCAGCTCGACACATAGACCAGGTGGGCAAAGCTGGCCGCGTGGCTTTCGGGAAAGCCGTATTCGCCAAAGCCCTTGATCTGGTTGAAGCAGCGCGCGGCGAAATCGGGATCATAGCCGCGCGCGATCATCCGCCCGACCATCATCTCTTCCAGTTCATGCACCATGCCCCGGCTGCGGAACGTGGCCATCGCCTTGCGCAGCTGGTTTGCCTCAAGGCTGGAAAACTTTGCCGCATCCAGCGCGATTTTCATCGCCTGTTCCTGAAAGATCGGCACGCCATACGTCCGCGCCAGGATCGAGGTGAGTTCATCGGGCGGGCCGTGGCGCGGATCGGGCGCGGGGATCACCACCGCCTCGTCCCCGCGGCGCCGTTTCAGATAAGGGTGGACCATGTCGCCCTGGATCGGACCGGGGCGCACGATCGCCACCTGGACCACCAGATCATAGAATTCGCGCGGGCGCAGCCGGGGCAGCATGTTCATCTGCGCGCGGCTTTCCACCTGAAACACGCCGAGCGAATCGCCGTGGCACAGCATGTCATACACCGCCGGATCTTCGCGCGGCACGGTGGCCAGGGTCAGATCGCGGCCATGGTGCGCGCCCAGCAGATCAAGGCATTTGCGGATGCAGGTCAGCATGCCCAGCGCCAGCACATCGACCTTCATGATGCCCAGCGCGTCGATATCGTCCTTGTCCCATTCGATGAAGCTGCGATCGGGCATCGCGCCATTGCCCACCGGCACGGTTTCAATCAAAGGCCCCTGCGTCAGGATAAACCCGCCGACATGCTGTGACAGGTGGCGCGGCATGCCGATCATGTCTTCGGCCAGGCGTATCACGCGGCGCAGATGCGGGTCGGACAGGTCAAGCCCGGCCTGTTCCACGTTGCGCGTCCCGACTTCGCCGCCCCAGCTGCCCCATACGGTGCGCGCCAGCGCGCCGGTCACATCCTCGGTCAGGCCCATCGCCTTGCCCACTTCGCGGATCGCCATGCGCGGGCGATAATGGATCACCGTGGCGCACAGCCCGGCGCGGTGGCGGCCATAGCGACGATAGATGTACTGGATCACCTCTTCGCGCCGTTCGTGTTCGAAATCGACGTCGATATCGGGCGGTTCCTTGCGCTCTTCGGAAATGAACCGGTCAAACAGCAGCGCGTGCCGGGCCGGATCGACCGAGGTGATGCCCAGGCAATAGCACACCGCCGAATTGGCCGCAGAGCCGCGCCCCTGGCACAGGATCGGCGGGGTTTGCGAACGCGCGAAGTCGACGATGTCCTTGATCGTCAGGAAATAGGTGGCAAGGTTCAGCTTGCCGATCAGCGCCAGTTCGCGGTGCAGCGTGGCCACCACCGCCTCGGGCACGCCCGCCGGATAGCGCCATTGCGCACCGATCCAGGTCTGTTCGGCCAGCCAGCCTTGCGCATCGCGACCCTCGGGGCAGATTTCCGCCGGGTATTCATAGCGCAGCTCGGTCAACGCAAACGTGCATTGATCGGCCAGCGCGCGCGTGGCGGCAATCGCGTGGGGCCAGCGTTCGAACAGGCGGATCATTTCCGCAGGCGGTTTCAGGTGGCGTTCGCCATGCGCTTCAAGCAGATATCCGGCGGCGGCCACCGTGGTGCGATGGCGGATCGCGGTCATCACGTCGTGCAGCGGGCGCCGCGCCGGCTCGTGATACAGCACATCGTTGATCGCCAGCAGCGTCAGTCCGTGTTCGCCCGCCAGCGCATCCAGCGCATTGATCCGCGCGACATCGTCGCCGCGATGCAACGCGCACGCCGCGATATGCCGCAACGCGGGGAGGCTGTGGACAAGATGGGGGACAAGCTCGGCAAAAGTGGTGGAAAGCGTGGTGATGACAGGTGGAGAACCTGTGCCCAACGCCACGACATTGCTGGGCACGGCCGTGGTCAGCGGCTGATCCAGATTGCGCGGCGGGATCGCCACCAGCGCCATGCCTTGCGCGTGATCGATCAGCATCGGCAGGGTGATGTCGCACCGGCCCTTTTCCTGCCAGTCGCCTTCGGGCGTGGCCATGCGGCCCAGCGAAATCAGCCGGCACAGGCGGCCATAGCCGGCGCGGTTTTGCGGATAGGCCAGAAACGCCAGGCCACAGGTGGTTTCGATGCGGCAGCCGATGATCGGGCGCAGCCCCAGCGCCAGCGCTTCGCCATGCAGGCGCACCACCCCGGCCAGCGAATTGGCATCGGCAATGCCGATCGCGTCATAGCCCAGCGCGCGCGCCCGGGTGGCCAGATCCACCGCATCCGACGCGCCGCGCAGGAATGAAAAACAGCTCATCACCGCCAGTTCGACATAAGGCGAAGGCGCAAGGGGCGTGCCGCACCCATCGGGCACGGCATGGCGGCGTGCGGGGGTCAGTGGCGCTTCGGGCATGGCCGATCACGCCCCCGCCACCAGCGCCAGATCGGCGGCAAAACGCGCCGCCTCGGCCACGCGCGCAGCCTCGCCCAGCCGCAACAGATAGGCCGGGTGGCTGGTGATCAGCAGCTGCGCGCCATCGTCCAGCGGCACAAAGCGCCCGCGTTCCTGTTGCAGGCTGATCGTGCGGCCCAGCAGCGCGCGCGCCGCGCTGGCACCCAGCGCCAGCACCACGCGCGGGCGCACCAGGTGGCGTTCGGCATCGAGCCACCAGCGACAGGTGTCGATCTCGCGCGCGGTCGGGGTCTGGTGCAGGCGTTGTTTGCCCTGTGGCACATGCTTGAAATGGCGCACCGCATTGGTCAGCCGCGCGGCATCAAGATCGAGCCCCGCAGTGCGCGCATGATCGCGCAGCACCTGGCCCGCCGGGCCCACAAAGGGCCGCCCGGCCAGTTCCTCGTGATCGCCGGGCTGTTCGCCCACCACCATCAGGCGCGCATCGACCGGCCCGTGCCCGGGCACCGCGCGGGTGCCGTTGCAGCCGATCGCGCAACGGCGGCACGCGGCCACCGCCGCATCGAGCGCAGCCAGGGTTTCGGGCGGGCGGCCCGCCTGTTCGCCGCCCAGCGCGATCATCGCGGCTTCGCGCGCCTGGGCAGACGCGATCAATTCGGGGATCAGGTCGGCCTCGGGCAGGTTTTTCCAGTACCGGCGCGGCATTTCCTTGACCATGGCCCCGATTTTCAGCCGCGCCGGGTTGAAGATCGACGCGTAATAGGTGCGCCACAGCGCCTCGGCCGGATCGCCCGCCGGGGCATCGCCGCGATCGGCCGGGGGGCCTTCGCGCAAGGTTTCGCCATCCCAGTGCAGCGCGCCCTGCGGGGTCAGGATCGACCAGCGCATGCCCGCAAAACGCCGCACGAAAAACCCGCCATTGGCGCGCAGGATATGGTGCCCCGGTTCAAACCAGGCGACATAGGTTTCGCCGTGCGCATCCTCGACCACGCGAAACCGCACAAACGCGCGCATCTTGTGAATGTCGCGCCGCACCGTGCGGGCCAGCGCATCGATCGCGCGCACATCGCGATCGGCGCGGTCGTCCATCAGGCGCGGCGCGGTCTGCAACCGCCACAACAGGCGATAGAGCAGATCGAACCGCGCCGGATCGGCATGCAGCGCCGCGCGCCCGGCCAGTTCGAGATAATCGCGCGAGGCAAGCACCGGCGGCGCAGCGGCGGGCGGCGCATCTCCAGCAAGATCCGGCGGCGGATCGCCGGCGAACAGATCGCCCGCCACCGCCCCCGGCAACGACCAGATCACCCGATCGGGCGCGATACCCGCCTGGATCAGCCGCCGCGCACTGTCGCGCCAGCCATCGAAATCATCGTGCGCCGCCACCGGCACGCACACGCGCGGGGCCAGCGCGGTCATGCAAACAGTTCCAGCTGTTCGCTGGCGCGCGGCGCCACGATAGCGCGCAGATCGGCGCGATCGGCCAGGATCACCGGGCGCCAGTCGGCGGCAATGATGAACGGGCGCACTTTGGTCAGCGACTGGGTCAGCCGCGCAAGGTCCGCCAGATCGAGCCGCCGCATCCGCCGCGCCGACACAATGCCATTGACCGCGCGCACCCCCAGCCCCGGCACGCGCAGCAGCAGTTCGCGCGGGGCGCGGTTGACATCGACCGGGAACCGATCGCGGAATTTCAGCGCAAACGCCAGTTTGGGGTCGATATCGAGCGGCAGCATGCCGCCGGGATCGGCCGCCGCATGCACATCATCGAGCGAATAGCCGTAAAACCGCATCAGCCAATCGGACTGGTACAGCCGGTGTTCGCGCATCAGCGGCGGGCGTTTCAGCGGCAGCACCGCGCTGGCATCGGGGATCGGGCTGAACGCCGAATAATACACGCGGCGCATGCCGAACGCGCCATACAGCCCCGACGATTTGGTCATGATTTCGGCATCGCTGGCGGCATCGGCGCCCACGATCATCTGGGTCGATTGCCCGGCGGGGGCATAGCGCGGAGCATGGCGAAACCGGCGTCGTGCATCGCGCCCTTCGACAATCGCGCCCGCCATCAGATCCATCGCACCGGCAATCCGTGGCGCCGATTTGTCGGGCGCCAGCCGGGTCAGCCCGGCAACAGTCGGCAATTCCACATTGATCGACACGCGATCGGCAAACAGCCCGGCGCGGCGCACCAGCTCGGGATCGGCCTCGGGGATGGTCTTGAGGTGGATATAGCCACGGAATTCATATTCTTCGCGCAAGATCCTGGCAGATTCGATCAACTGTTCCATGGTGTGGCTGGAACTTTTGATAATGCCCGACGACAGGAACAGCCCCTCGATATAATTGCGGCGATAAAACGCCATCGTCAGGTCGGCGACCTCTTGCGGGGAAAACCGCGCGCGCCGCACGTTCGAGCTTTTGCGGTTGATGCAATAATGGCAGTCGAAAATGCAGTGGTTGGTCAGCAGCACTTTCAACAACGAAATGCACCGCCCGTCGGGGGCATAGGCATGGCAGATGCCCATGCCCTCGGTCGATCCGATGCCTTTTCCGGTCTTGCTGCCCTTGCTGTCGCGCCGGGTGGTGCCCGACGACGCGCAGGATGCATCGTATTTGGCGGCATCGGCCAGAATGGCGAGTTTTTCGAGCGTGCTCGGCTGTGTCATTCGTTCCTTATATGTTCCAAATCACCACAACGCCAGCACCTGAATGGGCAATCGTTCAGCCGCGTAGTGGTGCCATGAAGATCACCGCCGGGATCGCCGGCGTGTTGCGCGGGGCCAGACCCAGCACAGGCAGCACGCCCATGCGGCCAAACCCCTGATGCGCCAGCCATGGCAGGCCCAGCCCGACGGCGGTACAGATGATCCAGTAGGTGGCGGCGTGCGGTGGCAGATGCATGCGGATCAGCGCCGCGCGCGCGCCGGCGGTGCCCAGGATATGCAGGACATAGATCGTCATCGACGCGCGGCCCAGGCTGATCAGCAGCGGCGACCGGGCGATCAGGCGCGACAGGGCCAGCGCCGCCGCGATCCCGCACCACGCCGCGGGCAGCGAAGCGGGCATCAGATAGGGCGTATCCCCGGTCAGCGGCAGCATCACCAACGCCGCGCACCACAGCGCCACCGCCAGCGGCAGGATCACCAGCGCCATGCGCGTGTCCAACGCGCGGATCGGCGCGGAGACCAGCACCCCCACCGCAAAGAACCCCGCCTGATAGCACAGCTGGTGCCCGATCCGATCGCCATCGAGCCATTGGCTGGCCACCATACCTGCCAGCGCCAGCGGCGCCAGCAGCCACAGCCGCGGACTGACCAGCGCCGTGACGATCATGAACACCATCAGCGCATAAAGGAACCAGAACGGGGAAATCGGCCGCCACGCAATCATGGCCAGCGCCGACCATTGCGCATGGCCATTGGTCACGCCTGTCAGTTCAACCCCCAGCACGCCCTGCACCAGCGACCACAACACGTAAGGCCAGGCGATCGTCCACACCTTGGCCATGACGAACGCACGCGGCCCGCGCCGCAACGATCCCGGCACGTTCAGCCCGGCCAGCACCATGAACAAGGGCATGTGAAAGGTATAAAGCCCCAGATCAAAGAGATGCCAGCCGGCCCCGCGCGCGATGCCTGCCGCCGCCAGTCCGCGCTCGGCATGCCCCGCCACCACCAGCACGATGCCGATGCCGCGCGCCAGATCGAGCCAGTCCACACGCCGCGCGTTCACCGATGCCATTCCTGCCGACTTGCGAAGGTAGAGCCAAGGCTCCGGCCCGCAGCGTATGCACGGCGCACCCTGGTTGCACCGCACAACGGATCGATGATGGAGGTATTTGGCGCCGCCTAGGCACACAACCCCTGCAAAAACCACTCGGGCGCGCCGCCGCGGCCGTCGCCAGGCAGGCCGCGGCGATAGATCCAGAAGCGGCGGCCGCTGCTGTCTTCGATGCGGTAATAATCGCGCAGGCGCGCGCGGCCCTTTTCGCGCCACCATTCGGGCGCGATGCGTTCGGGCCCTTCAGCGCGGGTGATTTCATGGACCGAGCCGCGCCAGCGAAACAGGCGGGGCAAGCCGTCGGGCGCTTCGTAGATCACCGCGATCGGCTCTGCCCGGTCGAGCAGCTTCAGCGGGCGCGCGTGGAACGCCAGTTCTTCCTGCATCGCGCGGCCCGGATCGGGCGTGACCCAGCGTTGCGCGTGTTCGGGCATGTGGCTGGCACGCGGCACCGGCATCGCCACCGCGCCGCTGCCCAATCGCACGGTCAGGCGATCGATGCATGCCGCCAGGCTGGTGCCGTGCGCTTGCGCAGCCTGTTCCAGATCGACCTGGGTCAGCGTCAGCGGCTCGGCCCAGGGCGCACACAGCCGCACCATTTCGATGCCGAAACCGGCGTCGCAATCGTCCAGTTTATGCGCAAACAGCCGCGTGATATGCGCCGGATCGCGCGTGGCGGCGGCCAGTTCCAACCGCCGCACCAGCACATCGCCATCGACTTTCCACAAGCCCAGTTCCAGCCGTCGCGCGCCCTGCCCCAGCGATTCCAGCCGCCGCGCCAGCGCCATAGCCAGATCGGCGACCACCCGGTCGAGCAGATCGCGATGCCGCACCGGTTCGACCAGGCGGCGCTGCACCAGCGGCGTGGGCACCGCCACGACCGGCAGGATCGGTTCGGGCACGCGGCCGGCAAACTGATCGAGCCGCACCAACGGATTGGCCGCCGGCGCGCGCCGGTCGCGAAACCGCCGCGCCAGCGCGGGCCGGCCGATCACGGCCAGATCGCCGATGCGTTTCAGCCCCAGCCGTTCGAGCAGCAGCAGCACCGCATGGTCCAGCCGCAGCGCTGCCACCGGCAGATCGCGCAAGGCGATCAGCGGATCGCTGCCATCGGCCAGCGCGGTGCACTGGGGACCATGATGCGCCAGTGCCCAGGCTGCCCCCGCAGTCGGCGCAATCGCCAATCGCACACGCAGGCCGCGCGCGGCAAAGCAGGCCCTGGCATCGGCCATCAGCGCCGCCTCGCCGCCAAACAGGTGCGCCACCCCGGTGACATCGACGATGACCCCGTCGGGCGGATCGAGCGCGCTCCACGGCCCCCAGCGTTGCACCCACAGCGCAAGCGATTCAAGAAAGGCGCGGTCACCCGCCGGATCGGCCGGATGCACCACCAATGTGGGCGCCACCGCGCGCGCATCGGCCAGCAGCATGCCCACCTGCGCCCCTGCCGCGCGTGCGGGGGCGCTGGCGGCGGTGATGCGCGGGCCGTGTGCGGTTTCGCCCACCAGCACCAGCAGCGGATCGCACGCGTCAGGCGGCGGGTTGCACAGATGCCAGCGATCGATCGCCAGCGTCGGACACCATGCCGCCATGATCCGGCGTGAAGACGGCAAGCTCGGCGCGTTCGCTGTCATCTCCTAGAATCCATTGTCCGGGTTGAAACACATGCGCGCGGAACAGATCGGCCTGCCAGCGCGGATCGCCCGGCGCGTCGGGATTCCAGCGCCGCGGTGCACTGGGCGCCGGCGCAACATCCCAGCGCATCCGCGCAGAGCCCAGATCATGGCGCGCCGACAGCCGCACCAGCCACAGCGGCACGTCATGACGCTGCGCGGCCAGACTCAATCGTCGCGACGCGGTAAAATCCAGCGCCGCCGGATTGCCCGCCATTTCGCCGATGACAAAGGCCAGGTCGCGACAGCGCAGCCCTTCCTCAAGCGCGAACAGCGCATCGGCAGGTTTGTCGGCAGCAACATGGATCAGGCGGTGGCGCAATCCTTCGGGCAGGCCGGGGCGATAGGGCCGGCCCGACAGGCGGATCGCCGTCTTGTCCTGCACCCACAGCCACGGGCGATGATCATCGCCCTGCGCGGCCGCATGGCGTGACGCCATATTCTGCGCCAGCGCCAGCGCCAGCGCCACGCCGCTGGCTTCATCCGCAGAGGCGAACAGTTCGGTATGGCGGACATCGTGGCCCAGGCCCGGATGCCAGCGCCCCGGGACCGCATGGTAAAGCGGGGGTGCCTGCGGAGGCAACTGCGGGGTCGGGCACAGCCCCTCCACCACTCTGGGCCATGGGCCCGGTTTACCCTGAGCGGCTGCACCAGCCGCAGCCGAAGGGGTCGGTCCCTCTCCCCGCTTCGGGGCGGAATGGGCAAGAGCGATTCGGTTCATGTTCCTATTATGTTCTCATTTCCCGATTGCGCAACCGCCAACGCAAACGGGCCGGGGGATATCCCCGGCCCGCCAGCATTCCATCCCGAAGGACAAATCAGGGAAGGCGCGACGCCGGAGCAGGCGCGGCTTCATCCGCGTGCGCGTCAGCCAGGCCACGCCCGACATGGCTTTTGCGATAGCCATAGGCGAAGTAGAACAAGAGGCCGATGCCGCCCCAGATCGGCAGCACCAGGATCGAGCCAAGCGGCAGATTGATATAGAGAAAGATACAACCCGCTGCCGCAACCGGCCCGGTCACCCAGATCAGGGGGGTGCGGAACGGCCGCGTGCGCGAAGGATCGCGCAAACGCAGGATCATCACCGCAACTGCCACCATGAAGAACGCGAACAAGGTGCCCGAGTTCGAAATATCGGCCAATTGCCCCACCGGCAGCAGTGCCGCGGCAAAGGCCACGAAAATCCCGGTAAAAATGGTAACGATATAAGGCGTTTTCCACTTCGGGTGCACCGTTGCCAGCTTTTCGGGCAGCAGTCCGTCGCGCGCCATCACGAAAAAGATGCGTGTCTGGCCAAAGATCATCATCAGGATCACCGAAGGCAACGCCAGATTGGCGGCAATGCCGATCAGATCGCCCGCGGCGCTATGGTTGATCCCGCGCAGCACAAACGCCAGCGCTTCGTTCGAACAGACCAGCGGCTGCGCGCCCTTGGCCGTCAGTGCGGCGCACTGGCGGGCAAATTCGGCCGAATCGGGCGAAATGCCGATGGCCGTGGGCTGGGCCCCGATCGCACCCACCGCCCCTGCGGCAACCAGCAGATAGAAAATCGTGCAGATCGCCAGACTGCCCAAAAGACCGATGGGCACGTTGCGCTGCGGGTTCTTGGTTTCCTCGGCCGCGGTCGAAACCGCGTCAAATCCGACATAGGCAAAGAAGATCGACGACGCCGCGCCGACAATCCCCATGCCCGAGGTGCCTTTCAGACCAAACCAGCCGTTGGGCGCAAACGGAGTGAAATGGCTGGTGTGCATCACCGGCAGGGTCAGCACGACAAACATCGTCAGCGCCAGGATCTTGATCGCCACCAGCACCGCGTTGACGGTTGCGCTTTCGGTGGTGCCCTTGACCAGCAGCGCGGTGATCACACCGGCGATCACGATTGCCGGCACATTGATGACACCGGTCGAAAAATCGGCGTGCGGCACCCAGCCGACCAAAGTCCAGGCCGGCCCCGCGCTTAACGCCTGTGGCAGCACGACCCCGAACCAGCTTTTCAACAGGCCCATGAAATAGCCCGACCAGCCGACGCACACCGCCGACGCCGCCACTGCATATTCGAGGATCAGCGCCCAGCCGACCATCCAGGCCAGCAGTTCACCGACCACGGCATAGGAATAGGTATAGGCCGAACCCGATACCGGCACCATCGAGGCCAGTTCGGAATAGCACAAGGCCGCCACCGCGCAGATGAAACCGGCGATGACAAAGCTCCACATCATGCCCGGCCCCGCCTTTTGCGCGGCCGCAGCAGTCAGCACGAAAATTCCGGTACCGATGACCGCCCCGACACCAAGCAATGTCAACTGCAGCGGCCCAAGCGAGCGGTGCAGCGATTTTTTCTCGGCCGTGGCTAGAATGGCGTCGAGTGATTTGACGCGACCAAACATTGAATTCTCCCGCCTTGGTCGTTGCAGCCCCCCGGTCCGCCTGGCGTGACACGCCCGGATGGACCTGATTGCAATCGAAACCAGGTTATTGGCCGCGACGCTAGCCGCATGCCTGCGAAGGGCAAAGAGCTTTTTGCCATGGCAGCGCCTCTTGCCCTTCGCGCCGCGCCGGTTAAGGCATGTGCGCCAAGGGCACAACAGCGGATCACAGACAATGTCCACAACGTTTCAGCTCGATACATCGACCAGCCGCGCCCATCCGACGCCCGCGCCGATGAAGCGGATCACTGTCCCGCAGATCCGCGCGCGCAAGGTAAACGGCACCACCGCACAGCCGATCGTGATGCTGACCGCCTATACCGCGCGCCAGGCGCAACTGCTTGACGCGCATTGCGATATGCTGCTGGTCGGGGATTCGCTGGGCCAGGTGATCTATGGCCTGCCGTCCAGCGTGCCGGTCACGATCGACATGATGATCGCCCATGGTGCCGCCGTGGTGCGCGGCAGCTATCACGCGGTCGTCGTGGTCGACATGCCCTTCGGCAGCTACGAAGCATCGCCCCTGCAGGCCTTTGACAGCGCGGCGCGGGTGATGAAGGAAACCGGCTGTGCCGCGATCAAGCTTGAAGGCGGCGAAGCCATGGCCGAAACGGTGGCGTTTCTGGTGCAGCGCGGCATTCCCGTGATGGGCCATGTCGGCCTGACTCCACAAGCGGTGAACGTGCTGGGCGGATACAACGCGCGCGGCCGCAGCGCGGCAGAGGCCGACAAGATCCTGGCCGATGCGCGCGCGCTTGAATCCGCCGGCGCCTTTGCCGTGGTGATCGAAGGCGTGGTCGAACCGATCGCGGTGGCCATCACGCAAGGCATCGCCTGCCCCACCATCGGCATCGGCGCCTCGGCGCAATGCGATGGCCAGGTGCTGGTGACCGAAGACATGCTGGGCATGTTCGAGCGGGTGCCACGTTTTGTCAAAATTTATGAAAATATCGCCGCAACCATCGGCAATGCAGCGGCAAATTACGCAGCAGAGGTGCGCGCGCGCAGCTTTCCGGGGCCCGAACAGACCTATCAGCCACGCCAGGGACAGGCAGAGTGATATCCTGCCCGGCACGAGGACGATAGCGTGATCCGCCGGTTTGCCGGATCGTTGCTGTTCACCCTGGCGACCCTGATCGCAGCCGTGGCCTATGGCTGGTTCGACACCGGGTCGGTTGCGGCGACGGCGGGCGTGGTGTGGATCGTGCTGGTGCTGGGCGTCCTGGAAGTATCGCTGTCGTTCGACAACGCGGTGGTCAATGCCGCGGTGCTGACCCAGATGGACCCGGTGTGGCAGGGCCGGTTTCTGACCTGGGGCATGGTGATCGCGGTGTTCGGCATGCGCATCGTGTTTCCGCTGGCGATCGTGGCGCTGGCTGCCGGGCTTGGCCCCGTCGATGCGTTGCGCCTGTCGCTGACCGACCCTATCCGGTACGAGGCGCTGGTCAGCGGCGCGCATGTCGCAATTGCCGGGTTTGGCGGGGCGTTCCTGCTGCTGGTCGGGCTCGACTATTTTCTCGATCCGGACAAGACCGTGCACTGGATCGGCTGGATCGAACGGCGGCTGGCCGCCCTGGCGCTGGTGCATGCTGCCGCGATTGCGGTGGTGCTGGCGACCTTGCTGATCGTGGCGCGCCTGCTGCCCGGGCACGAGGCGTTGATCCTGATCGAGGCGGGCCTGGGCGGGATCATCGCGCATATCGCGGTCGAGGCTGTCGGCACTGTGATGGAAGCACGCGAAGCCGCGCGGCGTCTGGCGTGCGCGCTGGTGCGATCGGGGCTTGGCGGGTTCGTCTATCTCAACGTGCTCGATGCCTCGTTCAGCTTTGACGGGGTGATCGGCGCGTTCGCGCTGTCCAACAACATGGTGATCATCGCGCTGGGCCTGTCGGTAGGGGCGATGTTCGTGCGTTCGATCACGCTGCTGCTGGTCGAACGGGGCACCTTGGCGCAATACCGGTTTCTGGAACACGGCGCGTTCTGGGCGATCATCGCGCTGGGCGCGATCATGCTGGCGTCGGCGCGGATCGCCATTCCCGAAACCGTAACCGGATTGATCGGTGCGGCGCTGATCGGCCTGTCGTTGTGGGCATCGCGCCGCGCGACAACGGATTGACCGTTGCCGCGCGGCGCGGCGCGATCAGTGGCGGATCAGATAATCGAATGCCGACAGCGCCGCCTTGCTGCCTTCGCCCATCGCGATCACGATCTGCTTGTAGGGCACGGTGGTCACGTCGCCCGCGGCAAACACGCCGTGAACATTGGTTTCGCCGCGTGCATCGATTTCGATTTCGCCGCGGTTGCTCAGCGCGATCGCGCCTTTCAGCCATTCGGTGTTGGGCACCAGGCCGATCTGCACAAAGATGCCTTCCAGTGTCACGGTATGATCCTCACCCGTGTTGCGATCGCGATAGACCAGCGCATTGACCTTGTTGCCATCGCCGATCACTTCGGTGGTCAGCGCCGAAACGACGACTGTCACGTTGGGCAGGCTGCGCAGCTTGGTCTGCAACACCGCATCGGCGCGCAGCGCGCTGTCATATTCGATCAATGTAACATGCGCGACGATCCCGGCCAGATCGATCGCGGCCTCGACCCCCGAATTGCCGCCGCCGATCACCGCGACGCGCTTGCCTTTGTACAACGGGCCGTCGCAGTGCGGGCAATAGGCAACGCCGCGGTTGCGGTACTGTTCCTCGCCCGGCACGCCCATCTGGCGCCAGCGTGCGCCGGTTGACAGGATCACCGTCCTGGCGCGCAAGGTCGCCCCGCTTTCCAGCTCGATCGTGGTCAGGCCATCACCATTGGCGGGCTTCAACGCCACCGCTTTCTGCACGTTCATCACATCGACTGCATAGTCTTTCACATGCTGTTCGAGATGCGCGACCAGCTTTGGCCCTTCGGTGTGGGGGACAGAGATGAAATTCTCGATCCCCATGGTGTCGAGCACCTGCCCGCCAAAACGTTCGGCGACCACGCCGGTACGAATACCCTTGCGCGCGGCATAGATCGCAGCGGCCGCACCGGCCGGGCCGCCACCGACCACCAGCACATCGAACGGGTCCTTGGCGGCGATCTTTTCCGCGGCACGCGCCACCGATCCGGTGTCAAGCTTGGCCACGATCTGGGCCAGGTCCATGCGCCCCTGCCCGAACATTTCGCCATTGAGGAACACGGTCGGCACGGCCATGATCTGGCGGCGTTCGACTTCATCCTGGAACAGCGCGCCGTCGATTGCGACATGGCTGGCGTTGGGGTTGAGCGCGGCGATCATGTTCAGCGCCTGCACCACGTCGGGGCAGTTCTGGCATGACAGCGAAAAAAACGTTTCAAAATGCAGCGGGCCATCAAGATTGCGCGCCTGATCGAGCAGATCGGCGTCTTCCTTGGGCGGGTGGCCGCCAACATGCAGCAGCGCCAGGATCAGAGACGTGAACTCGTGCCCCAGCGGCAGCCCGGCAAACACTGCCTCGGCGCGGCCGTCATCGGCGCGGATGGCAAAGCTGGGGCGGCGCGCGTCGGTGCCGTCGAAACGCGCACTGACTTTGTCCGACAACACCGCGATCTCTTCGACCAGTGCGCGTGTATCGGCGGATTTCGCGTCATCACCCAGGCTTGCCACCAGTTCGATCGGGCGACGCAGATTGCCGAGATAGGCCTTCAACTGGGCGGTGGTGGCGGTATCGAGCATGGGCATGGCGGACGCTTTCGGTGAATGGTCAGGGCAACAGGCAACGCGCGCAAACGACAAGGCGCAGCGAGAGAGGGGGTTTGATCAGGTTGGCAGGATAGTGGCCGGGCGGCGGCGCAAGGTGCGCGCACCGCCCGGAGCTATCCGGATCCCTCGGCGAAAGGGGGGGTACCGAAAGATCCGGAAATCAGATGCTCAGTTCAGATCAGATCTTGCCGACAAGGTCGATCGACGGGGCCAGCGTGGCTTCGCCTTCTTCCCACTTGGCCGGGCAGACCTGGCCGGGATGTTCGCGCCAGTACTTGGCAGCCTTGATCTTGCGGACCAGTTCTTCGGCATTGCGGCCCACGCCTTCGGGGGTGATTTCGACCAGCTGGATCGTGCCGTCGGGATCGACCACGAAGGTGCCACGGTCAGCCAGGCCGACGCCTTCGCGCAGGATGCCGAAGTTGTTCGACAGGTCGTGGTTCTGGTCACCCAGCATGAAATAGTTGATCTTGCCGATTGCCGGGCTGCTGTCGTGCCAGGCCTTGTGGCTGAAATGGGTGTCGGTCGAAACGCTGAACACTTCGACGCCCAGACCCTGCAGCTCGGCATACTTGTCGGCCAGGTCTTCCAGCTCGGTCGGGCAGACAAAGGTGAAGTCTGCGGGATAGAAGAAGAACACCGCCCACTTGCCGGCGATGTCTGCATCGGTCACGTCGACAAACTTGCCCTGGTGATAGGCGGAGTTCGCGAACGGTTTGATCTTGCTGCCAACGATCGACATGGTTTGCTTCATTCCTTGATTGGGCCCGGGATGGGCGTTGGGACACTGTGTGATGGTGAAATAGGCGTTCCGATCGCGCATTTCCAATGATCAATTCCGCCCATATAGATTGACGTTTTCGATCAATAGCGGCCTTTGGGCACAAAATGCCGCACCTTCAATAGCGCGATACCATTGCGGTCCGGCGACACGCCCGCGTGACGCACCACCCTTTGGTGCATTGCATTAAATGCAACCGGCGCAGAGCAAGTTGCACTTGAAAGCATGCCGCAGTTTCCCCAATTGCGGAAAAAGGAACGAATTCGTTCAATTTAAGCCATTCAGGATCGTCCATGACCACGCACAGCGACAACACCCCCACCCCGGACACCGAAACCGGCAAGGGCACGCGCAAGCGCCTGCTGGGGCGCGCAGCGATTGTCGCCGCGCTGATCGGCGGCGCCTACGGGATCTATGCCTATGTCGGTTATCTGGACCACGGGCAGTATGTGCAATCGACCGACGACGCCTATGTCAAGGCCGACGGCATCACAGTCAGTTCCAAGCTGGCAGGCTATGTGCGCACAGTCACAGTTGCCGACAACCAGCCGGTCAGGGCGGGCGACCTGCTGGTCGAAGTCGACCCCACCGATTACCGCATTCGCGTCACGCAAGCCGCCGCGCAGGAAAACCTGGCGCGCGCCGGCGAAGCGCTGAACCGTGCCGGGATTACCGAGGCCGAAGCCGGCGTGGCGCAGGCATCAGCCGCGCTGACCACCGCGCAACGCGATCTGGCGTTCTATACGGCCGAAGTCGCGCGCTATCGGCCATTGGTGGCTGCCGGATCCGAGCCCAGGCAGACGCTCGACCAATTGGCCAGCAACCGCGACAAAGCCGCAGCCAGCGTGTCCTCGCAACAGGCCTCGCTTGCCGCCGCGCACGGAAAGCTTGACGCCGCGCGCGCCCAGCTGGGCCAGTCCGGCGCGCAGATCGAGGCGGCGCGTGCGCAGGCCGATGCCGCGCGCACCGACCTTGCCACCACGCGCCTGGTTGCACCGGTGGCAGGCACGGTGGCCTCGTCCTCGGTGCGGATCGGCCAGTTTGTTCAGCCCGGACAACGCCTGCTGACAATCGTTCCGGTGCAGGCGATCTATGTCGAGGCCAATTTCAAGGAAACCCAGATCGGCCTGATGCGCCCAGGGCAGCCCGCCACGATCGAGGTGGATGCCCTGCCCGGTGTTGCATTCCACGGCAAAGTCGAAAGCGTGACACCGGGCACGGGTGCGACGTTTTCGTTGATCCCGCCCCAGAACGCGACCGGCAATTTCACCAAGATCGTGCAGCGCGTGCCGGTGCGCATCCGCATCGATGCCGGGCCCGAGGCACGGCGCGTGCTGGTGCCGGGCCTGTCGCTGCGCGTCGATGTCGACACGGTCGATGCCAAAGGCGCGATCCACCAGATCCGCAACGAGGAATCGAAGGCCAAGCCATGAGCGCCGCCATCGCCACCCCCCAGGTGTCCCAGACGAAGAACGCCGACCTCACCGCCTGGCTGGCGGTTGTTGCAGGTGCAATCGGCGCGCTGATGGCCACGCTCGACATTTCGATCGTGAATTCGTCATTGCCGACGATCCAGGGCGAAATCGGCGCTTCGTCAACCGAGGGCACGTGGATCGCCACGTCCTACCTCGTGTCGGAAATCGTGATCATTCCGCTGACCGCGTGGCTTGAACGCGTGTTCGGGTTGCGCCGGTTCCTGATGATCATGGCGCTGTTGTTCATGGGCTTTTCGATGGCCTGCGGGTTTTCGTCAAACCTGACCGAAATGATCATCGGCAGGGTCGGCCAGGGCTTTACCGGCGGGGCGATGATCCCAACCGGGATGACCATCATCGCCACCCGCCTGCCCCGCCATCAGCAGCCGATCGGCACCGCGCTGTTTGGATCGACACTGATCATGGGCCCGGTGTTCGGGCCTTTGCTGGGCGGCTGGCTGACCGAAAATTACAGCTGGCATTATGCCTTTTTCATCAATCTGCCGATCTGTGCGATCCTGATGACATTCCTGTTCGTCGGGTTGAAGCACCAGCCGATGAAGCTCGACGAACTGAAGCAGGCCGACTGGATGGGCATTGCCGGCATGGCCGCAGGGCTTGGCGGGCTGACCGTGGTGCTGGAGGAAGGCAACCGCGAACAGTGGTTCGATTCCACGCTGATCTGGCGTTTGACCGCGGTGACGATCGCCGGGTTCGTGCTGATCGGGCTGGGCCAGATCTATGCCAAGCGCCCGGTGGTCAGGCTGGCACTGTTGCGCAACCGCGCCTTTGCCGCGGTGTTTGTGCTGGGCCTGCTGATCGGCGCAGTGCTGTATGGCACATCGTACGTCATCCCGCAGTTTCTGGCCGCGATTGCGGGTTACAATGCGCAGCAATCGGGCGGGGTGGTATTCCTGTCGGGCATTCCGGCCGCGATGATGATGCCGCTGTTTCCGCTGCTGGTGCCGCGCATCGATCTGCGTGTTGCGGTGGCGGGCGGCATGCTGCTGATGGCCGGGTGCTGCTGGTTCGATTCGGACCTGACCCTGCAATCGAGCGGCGCTGCGTTCTATCTGTCGCAATTGATGCGCGGGCTGGGCCAGGTCTTTGCCATGCTGTTCCTCAACCAGGCGGCGATTGCCAGTGTGAAACCCAACGAGGCCGGCGATGCTTCGGGCCTGTTCAACGCGGCGCGCAACCTTGGCGGATCGATCGCGCTCGCGCTGCTTGCCACGCTGCAGGAACGGCGCGAGGATTTTCACCACTGGACGCTGTTCAATGCGATCCCCGCCAATGCCACCGACGTCCAGGCCTGGGTCGCCGGCCAAACCCCGGGCGTGGGCAACGATGCCCACATGGCCGCGCTGCAATCGATCAACGCGATCGTCGAACAGCAGGCCGTGGTGATGAGCTTCAACGATGAATTCGTCGCGCTGGCGATTGCGATCGTGGTCGTGATCCCGCTTGTCCTGCTCCTGCGCCCGCTTCCCAAGGGCCACCACAAAATGGCGATGCACTGATGTCTGCTTACCTGTTCCGCCCCCGCCTGCTGACGCTGTCGCTGGCCCCGCTGTTGCTGGCCCCGCTGTTGCTGGAAGGGTGCACCACGGTCGGCCCCGACTGGCACGGCGCGCCGGTTGCCGCGCCGCAGGCCGATGCGCGCGGCCAGTTCCTGCGCGCGCCCGCCGATGCCGATGCCGATGCCCCTGCGGCACACTGGTGGGAAGCGTTGGGCGATCCCGCGCTCAACGATCTGGAAACCCGCGCGCTTGCCGGATCGCCCGATCTGGCCGCAGCGCAAGCCCGGATCGCCAACGCCACCGCCGCACTGCGCAGCGCGCGCAGCGCGCTGGCGCCCAAGGTGGGCGTGGGCGCGGTGGCAGGCGAAGTTACGCTGCCAGGCGCGCTGCTTGGGCGTGATGGCCGCCTGTCGGAACAGGTCTATGGCGACAATCTCCAGGCCTCGTGGGAACCCGATCTGTTCGGCGCCAACCACCGCCGCATCGAGGCCGCACGCGATCGTGCCGAAGCGTCGGAGGCGTCCGCCGCCGATGTGGCGGTTGCGCTGTCGGCGCAAGTGGCACAGGCCTATGTGCAGATGCGCGCGGAACAGGCCAATGCCGCGCTGCTGGCGCAGCAGGTCGCGATTGACCGGCAGTTGCTGGATGCCGCGAATGGCCGCTTTTCGGGCGGCACTGTCGGCGCACAGGCCATCGACAGCGCCAGGGCGACGCTGGCCCAAAGCGAAAGCGATCTGGCCGACAGCCGCGCCCAGATCGTGGCCCTGGCCGACCAGCTGGCCGTGCTGATCGGCAGCGAGCCCGGCACGCTTGACGCGCTGACCGTCCAAACAGCCCCGATCCCCGAGGTACCGGCCCATGTTGCGGTGGGCGACCCGGCGCGGCTGATGCGCCACCGCCCCGACATCCGCGCCGCCGAACGCCAGCTTGCTGCCGCCACCGCCGATGTGGGTGCGCGCATGGCCGATCGTTTTCCCAGTGTCAGCTTTACGGGCATTCTCGGGCTTGGCAGCACCGACCTTGGCGGCGCGTTCAGCCCGTCCACGCTGATCGGCCTAATCGTGCCGCAGATCAAATGGAACGCCTTTGACGGGGGGCGGGCAGCAGCACTGGTCAAATCGGCGCGCAGCGCGCGCGACGAGGCCGAGGCCAATTACCGTTCGCGCGTGCTGGCGGCGCTTGACGATGCCGAAGGCGCGCTGGTCCGGTTCGGCACGCAGCGGATTGCTTTGGGCAAAGCGGTCGAACAGCGCGAGGCGGCCGCGCACCTGGCGGGGCTGCAGGCGACGCGCGCTGCAGGCGGCACGCTGTCACGGGCCGACGCGTTGTCGGCCGACCGTCAGGCGCTGCGCGCGCAGCTTGGCACCGTGACCGCCCGCGCGCGCCTGACCGGCGATTTCATCGCGGTCGAAAAGGCGCTCGGCCTTGGCTGGGACCGCGTGGACCTTGGCAAATGAGCCAGCTCCGTTCCATTTATAGGGGATTGACGATGGCAAAATTTCAGGCAGTCTCCGTACCTATAAAGCCAACAAGGCAGATAGGTGGGACGGATGAGCTGGGTATCGACGATGAGTCGGCGCGTTTTGCAGGCCTATACCGAAGGTCTGGTCATGACATGCCCCCTGCACCGCGCAGGCGACACGTTGCCCGAAACGGGTGGCTTGGCCGCGGCTATCGACCGGTCGCAGGATGATGTCCGTGCCACCCTCAGACCCGAATTCGCCGCATCCTACGAAGGACAGGCCTTCAGCACCGTTCGCCACTGAACCCGCCGCAAGTACGCCTGCGGCACAGGATTGCGCGGACGACGCCACGTGTATCGATGAAACGGACTGTACGCCGCACGCGCGGCGCGGTCGCCCATCCGTAGCCGAAGCAGAAGCGCTGTCGGGGCGCATACTCGACGCCAGCTGGCAGGTGCTTCAGGCTGGGGGTTTTGAATCCTTCACCTTTGATCGCGTTGCCCGCCATGCCCATATCGGCAAGGCCACGATCTATTCGCGTTTTCCCGGCAAGATCGAGCTGATGCGGGCATTGCTGATCCGCCGCATCGCGCAGCGCACCGATTATCTCAACCAGCAAGGTTATAATCTGCCGGTCCGGCAGGCGTTCCAGTTTCGCGCAGCCGAAGTCATGAAAATGCTGTTCTCGCCCGATGGCGTGCTGATGGAACGGTTGATCGACTGGCTGGACCAGGAAATTGGCGAAGGTCAGTCGATGCGCGCCAATGCCTATCGCAACGCGATCGATGTCATATCGCAGACCATGGCGGGCAGCCCCGATGCCGCCGCGTTTTGCATGCACGATACCGATCTGGCGGCGCGGTTGTGGCTGGAAGGCCTGCTGGGCCACGCGCGGCTGGCCAACACCGAAGGGGCTTCGTCCAATCAGGAAATCGAACGCTGGGCCAGCGATTACACCCGGTTCTACTTCGCCGGATTGCAGGCGCTGACGCACGCCGGCTGACGCCAGGGTTTCGTCGAACCGGTGCTTTGCCAAATGCCCGGCACGGTTTAGGATGCACGCCTCAGGCAACTGCACCGGACCCGTGGCAATGGCACCGAACAATCCGTGGAACTATGCGCGCAATCCCCTGCTGGCGGACGATATCGATTTCGCCGTCAAGGGCCACGACCTGCAATTCATCGAAATCGAGCTCGATCCCGGCGAAAGCGCGGTGGGCGAAGCAGGATCGATGGTGTGGAAGGATGCCTGCATCGACATGACCACGGTGTTCGGCGATGGTTCCGAGGGGGCGGATGCCGGGTTCATGGGCAAATTGCTCGGCGCCGGCAAACGGCTGCTGTCGGGCGCAACCATCTTCACCACCGTGTTCACCCACCGCGGCACCGGCAAGGCGCATGTCGCCTTTGCCGCACCGATCCCGGGCACCGTCATGCCGATCCGGCTGGCCGACATTGGCGGCACCCTGATCTGCCAAAAGGACAGCTTTCTGTGCGCGGCTCGGGGTGTTTCGATCGGGGTGGCGTTTCAGCAGCGGATCATGACCGGGCTGTTCGGCGGTGACGGTTTTGTGATGCAACGGCTCGACGGTGATGGCTGGGTGTTTGTGCAGATGGGCGGCACCCTGATCGAGCGCGAACTGGCGCCGGGGCAGGAAATCCATGTCGACACCGGGTGCCTGGCCGCGCTCACACCCTCGGTCACGTTTGACGTGGTTACCGTCGGTGGTGTCAGATCGATGCTGTTCGGCGGCGAAGGCGTGTTCTTTGCGCGCCTGACGGGGCCCGGCAAAGTGTGGATCCAGTCGCTGCCGTTTTCGCGTCTGGCCGGCCGGATGATGGCGGCTGCCACGCCGGGCGGCGGCGATCGGCGCGGTGAAGGCGGCATGCTGGGGGCATTTGGCGATTTTATCGAACGAAGCTGAGGCATTTCATCCGCGCGCCGCGCACAATGTGACAAGCCGCGCTATCGTCTTGCCAGCATGCTGCACGACCGTGCAAAAGGCACTGTCACAAAGGAGCCCCCAGGCGCGATCATGGTCGATTTTCATCACGTATTGCCGCATCAGATCGCACCGAAGACCGCGCCCGAGCGCGATGTCCGGATTGCCGAGGCCCTGGCCGCGCTGCCGGCAGATCGCTATTTCAACCGTGAACTGAGCTGGCTGCAATTCAACCGGCGGGTGCTGGCCGAGGCACGCAATCCCCATTATCCACTGCTGGAACAGCTGCGGTTTCTGTCGATATCGGGCAACAATCTCGACGAATTCATGATGGTCCGGGTGGCGGGGCTTGCCGCGCAAGTGCGCCGCCAGATCGACGAAGTGTCGATTGACGGCCTGTCTGCCAGCCAGCAGTTGCAGGACATCCACGGCGCGATCAGCCATCTGGTCGACGCACAGTATCACATTTTCACCGATCTGGTGTCATCGCTCGACAAAGCCGGCATTCGCCTGATCACCGGCCGCCGCCTCGACAAGGCCGAGGGCGAATTCCTGGCCGATTATTTCGAACGCCGCGTGCTGCCCGCCCTGACCCCGCAGGCGATCGATCCGGCGCATCCATTTCCGTTTGTTGCCAACCAGGGCAGCGGCATCCTGTTTTCGCTGGTGCGCGTGGCCGATGGCGCACCGGTCAACGAAATGGTGCTGATCCCGCCGGCGCTGCCGCGCTATATCCGCCTGCCCGGCCAGCCCGCCACGTGGATCGCGATCGAGGAACTGATCCGGCGCAAGGCCGCGCGGCTGTTCCCCGGGTTTCGCATCCACAGCAGCGGCATTTTCCGCGTTTTGCGCGACAGCGACATGGAAATTGAAGAAGATGCCGAGGATCTGGTGCGGTATTTCCGCACCGCGATCCAGCGTCGCCGTCGCGGCCGCGTGATTCTGCTGACGCTGGAAGACCCGTTTGATCCTGCGGCCGAGGCAATGCTGCGCAATCAGTTGCGGCTCGATTATGCGCTGGTGATCAAGACGCGCGGCCCGCTGGCAATGAACGGCTTGTCGGCGCTGGTTGACGAGGAACGCCCCGATCTGAAATTCGAACCCTATAGCCCGCGCTATCCCGAACGCATCCTGGAACACAACGGCGACTGTTTCGCGGCGATCCGCGAAAAGGATATCGTGATCCAGCACCCGTTCGAAAGCTTCGACGTGGTGGTCGATTTCCTGCACCAGGCCGCGGCCGATCCCGATGTCGTGGCGATCAAGCAGACCCTGTACCGCGCGGGCAAACAATCGGCGGTGATCGCCGCGCTGATTGCGGCGGCAGAAGCCGGCAAATCGGTCACCGCCGTGGTCGAACTGAAGGCCCGGTTCGACGAGGAACAGAACCTGCACTGGGCCAGCCAGCTGGAAAACGCCGGCGTTCAGGTGATCTATGGCTTTGTCGACTGGAAAACCCACGCCAAAGTGTCGATGGTGGTGCGCCGCGAAGGCGATGGCTATCGCACATACTGCCACTTTGGCACGGGCAACTATCACCCGGTCACCGCACGGATCTACACCGATCTGTCGTTCTTTACCGCCGATCCGCGGTTTTGCCGCGATGCCGGGCTGCTGTTCAATTTCATCACCGGCTATATCGAGCCCAAGGGCACCGAGATGCTGGCGATTTCGCCCGGCGGGGTGCGGCACAAGCTGTATGAATGCATCAATCGCGAAGTGGCCTATGCCCAGGCCGGCAAGGCGGCGGCGATATGGGCGAAGCTGAACGCACTGACCGATCCCGACCTGATCGACCGGTTGTACCTGGCCAGCCAGGCCGGGGTAAAAATCACGCTGGTGGTGCGCGGCATCTGCTGCCTGAAACCCGGCATCGCGGGGCTTTCTGACAACATCGCGGTCAAATCGGTGATCGGCCGGTTTCTTGAACACAGCCGGATCTGGGCGTTTGGCAATGGCACTTCGCTGCCCAACCGACGCGCGCGCGTGTTTATTTCTTCGGCCGACGGGATGAGCCGCAACCTCGATCGCCGGGTCGAAGTGCTGGTGCCGATCCGCAACAGCACGGTGCATGATCAGGTGCTCGATCAGGTCATGCTCGCCAATCTGCTTGACACCGAGCAAAGCTGGCAGCTTGACAGCACGGGTGATTACCACCGCACCGATCCCGGCCCCCATCCCTTCAACGTGCATCGTTATTTCATGACCAATCCATCGTTATCCGGTCGTGGTGCCGCGCTGAGCAAGGGGCGCACGGTGCCCAAACTGGCGCTGCGGCGCGGCGGCGCGGCCTGACCCGCAATCATGACCAGCACTGAACGCAGGGCCACGCGCGGAACCTCGCGCGCCATCATCGATATCGGCTCCAACACGGTGCGCCTTGTCATCTATGGCGGACCGGCGCGCGCACCCAACGTGTTGCACAATGAAAAAGTGACCGCCCGGCTGGGCAAGGGCGTCGCCGAAACCGGATTGCTGGGCGAACGCGCCAGCAACGCGGTGCTGGCGGCGCTGGCGCGATATCGCGTGCTGTTGCAGCTAAAAGGCGTCGAGCGGGTCGATGTCGTGGCCACCGCTGCGGTACGCGATGCAACCAATGGCGCGGCGTTTCTCGAAAAGGTTGCCAAGCTTGGTTTTGCCCCCCGCCTGTTGAGCGGCGAGGAAGAGGCCGTAACCAGCGCCCACGGCGTGCTGGGCGCGTTTCCCGGCGCATCGGGCGTGGTGGGCGATCTTGGCGGCGGCAGCCTGGAACTGGTCGACATCGATGGCGATACCTGTCGCCACGGGGTATCGATGCCGCTGGGCACCCTGCGGCTGGCCAAAATGCGTGCCACCGGCGACCGGCTGTTTGCCCAAGCCGTGGCCAAGGCGCTGAAAAAGGCCGCCTGGGCCGCCGAACCCGGCACCACCTTGTATCTCGTCGGCGGATCGTTGCGCGCGTTTGCCCGGTTTGCGATGGTGCAGCTGGAATGGCCGATCGACGATCCGCACGGCTTTGTACTCGACGCTGCCGAAGGTTTGCGCATCGCGCGCAATCTGGCGCGGCGCAAACCCGAAAGCTTGCGCCCATTGGCGGGCATTTCCACCGCGCGCATGAACAGCCTGCCCGATACAGCCGCGTTGCTGGCCGTGCTGATCCGGCGGCTGAAGCCGGGCAAGCTGGTGTTTTCCGCATGGGGCCTGCGCGAAGGCCTGCTTTACGAAGACATGCCTGCGGGCACGCGCGGGCAGGATCCGCTGGTTGCCGGGATGTCGGCCTTTGTCCAGGAACAGGGCATCTCGCCCCAGATCGGTGCGATGGTGGCGGGCTGGACAGTGGCGGCCGCCCCGCCGAACGGGATCGAACGGCGCGAACGGCTGCGGCTGGCGGCAACGATGCTGTGCCTGGCTTCGGCCACGGTCGAACCCAATCTGCGCGGCGACATCGCGCGTGAATGGGCCTTGCGCAAACGCTGGATCGGCGCCGCCACCGCCGAACGCGCGATCCTGGCGGTGGCCATGCTGGCCCACACCGGCCGGCTGGAGGTACCGCCGGCACTGGCCGCACTGATCCCGGCCCATGCCCTGCGCGAGGCGCAGGCCTGGGGTCTGGCAACACGGCTGTGCCGCCGGTTCAGCACGTGTGCCCCGCAAGGCCTGTCAGGCAGCCGCCTGCTGGTCGACGGCGGGCGGCTGGTGCTCGAGGTGCAACCCACGCTCGCCCCCCTTGTCAACGATGGCGTCGAACGCGATCTGCGCGCGTTGGCCGCACACCTGGGACTGAAGGCCCAAGTGGCCTGATCAGGCAGCAGGCGGTGCTGCGGATTCCTTCGCGGCCTCGGCCTCGGCGGCGGCCAGCACGCGCAGCACATTGCCCGACCATATCCGGGCAACATCCTCGCGCGTGTAGCCTGCTTTCAACAGCGCCTCGGTGATCTTGGGCAGGCTGGCGACGTCTTCCAGCCCTGCCACCCCGCCGCCGCCATCCCAATCGGCGCCGATGCCGACATGATCGACGCCCGCGACCTTGATCGCATGCAGCAGGTTGGCCATGACATCGGCAAATGTGGGGCCATCGACAATCGGGTAGGCTTTGTCGATGGCGCGCCGTTCGGCCAGGTAGCTGGCGCGCTCGGCGGCGGCCAGCGTGCGGCTTTCGGGGTATTTTTCGGCCAGTGCGTGCAACGCGGCGGTGCGCAGGGCTTCGGCTTTTTCGGCCTTTACATAGACAGTGTTGATCTGGATCACCCCGCCTTGCGCGGACAACGCGCGCAGGTGGTCATCGTCGATATTGCGTGGATGGTCATAGACCGCGCGCGTTCCCGAATGGCTGAGGATGATCGGCGCCTTTGACAGCGTGATCGCATCCTCCAGCGCCTTGTCCGAACTGTGCGACAGGTCGGGCACCACGCCCAGCCGGTTCATTTCCGCCAGCAAGGCCTTGCCCGCCGGGCTCAGCCCGCCCCACTGTTCCTTGTCGGTGGAACTGTCGGCAAACTGGTTGTTGCGGAAATGGGCAAAGCCGCAGATCCGCACGCCCATGCGATAGAATGTGTCGAGCAATGTCACATCATCGCCCAGCGGCCAGGCGTTTTCGATCGACAGATAGACCACGATCCGGCCGCTGGCCGCGATCTTTGCGGCGTCGGCGGCCTTGTCGGCCAGGGCAAAGGTCTGCGGGTGCGCGGCGACCATTTCATGGATTTCGATCCCGCGCGCCACCGCAAAATCGCGCGCGGCGCGCGTGGCTGCCGGGGTCAGCGGCCCTTGCGGGGTATAGATTGCCCAGAACCCGCCATCGAGGTGCCCCTCTTTCATGCGCGGCACATCAACCGTGCTGAAATCGCGCCGGGCATCGTGCCGGTCCATGATCGACCACCCGGGCATTCCCAGCATCGCCGGGGTATCAAGGTGGGTATCAAGCGTCAGCACTGCCTTGTGCACGCGCATCGCCTCGGGCGTGACCAGCGGCGCGGGCTGCGCCCGCGGCTTTGCCGCCGGACGCGCCAGCGCCGGCTGTGCCACCAGACCAAGCGCCGCACCTGTCGCCAGGGCCAGGCGCATAACGATCCGGAAACGGGTTGCATCGGGTGTCAAACGGGGCATACGATCTCCATGTGCAGCACAAGCCTTTCATCGGGGCGGGCTGTCGTCAAATCCTATCTTGTCCGGCGTGCGGGCCGGCGGCCTGAAAATGCGGCGGGTCCTAACGGACGGGTAAGGATTTCAGGTTAGTCTTCGGCAACAGATTGGTCCGGAACCAAGCCCACAGGCGTCATCATGACTGCAACCGAACATCGTCCCACGCGCGCATTGCTGCCTCGTCGCTCTGAACGGCGCGGGATCAGCGCAAAAGTGCAATATCGACGGTCGACGGTCAGGATGGCCGGGGTCACGCTCGATCTGTCGTGCCATGGCGTGCGGCTGGCGGCGATGGAGCGGTTGCGCATCGGCGAAGTGCTGTGGATCACCCTGCCCGGTCTGCCGCCGCGTCGCGCCACGGTCAAATGGGCCGACCGGTTCGATATCGGCTGCGAATTCGACGACGCGCTGCACCCGGCAGTGTTCGATCGCATCATGATGAGCGACCCGTCCTGACTTCCCAAATCCGCGCGCATGTGTAGATGGGGCGCATGTTGCGCCTGACCGACCTCAAGCTGCCGCTCGATCATACACCCGACGATCTCGAAGCTGCGATCTGCGCGCGCCTCGGCATGGAACGGGGTGCGTTGCTGCGCCATGCCGTTGCCAAACGCGGCAACGATGCACGGCGCAAATCGGCGATCCATCTGGTCTATGCCGTCGACGTTGCCGTGCAGGACGAGGCACACGTGCTGGCGCGCCATGCCGGCGACAAGGACGTGCGTCCCAGCCCCGACACCGCCTATCGCTTTCCGGTCATGGCACCGGCCGACTGGAACGGCCCGCGCCCGGTGGTGATCGGCGCCGGGCCCTGCGGATTGATGGCGGCGCTGATCCTGGCGCAGATGGGGCTGAAGCCGATCATCATCGAACGCGGCAAGGCGGTGCGCGAACGCACCAAGGACACCTGGGCGCTGTGGCGCCGATCGGTGCTGACGCCCGAATCCAACGTGCAGTTTGGCGAAGGCGGTGCGGGCACCTTTTCCGACGGCAAACTCTACAGCCGGATCAAGGACCCGCGCCACCTGGGGCGCAAAGTGCTGGTCGAATTCGTCAAGGCCGGTGCGCCCGACGATATTCTGACCGAGGCGCATCCGCATATCGGCACATTCCGGCTGGTCACCATGGTCATGAGCATGCGCGACACGATCGAGGCGCTGGGCGGCGAATACCGCTTTGAAACCCGGGTCGACGATTTCGAGATCGCAACCGATGCAGCAGGCGAACGCCGGATCTGTGCGCTGCATCTGTCAGACGGGACGGTCCTGCCCGCCACGCACGTGATTGTGGCGGTCGGCCATTCGGCGCGCGACACGTTTCAGGTACTGCACGACCGGGGCGTGCATGCCGAGGCCAAGCCTTTTGCCATCGGCGTGCGCATCGAACATCCGCAAGGCTGGATCGACCGCGCGCGCTATGGCAACTTTGCCGGCAACAGCGTGCTGGGCCCGGCCGCCTATGCCGCATCGCACCAGGCGCGCAACGGACGCACCGTCTACAGCTTCTGCATGTGCCCGGGCGGGCGCGTGGTGGCCGCCACCAGCGAAGAGGGCCGCGTCGTGACCAACGGCATGAGCCAGTATTCACGCGCGGAATTCAATGCCAATTCCGGGCTGGTGGTCGATATCGATCCGACCCGCGACTATCCCGGCGGGCCACTCGCGGGCATCGCGTTTCAGCGCAAATGGGAAAGCCTGGCGTTTACCGCCGGGGGCAGTGATTATCACGCACCGGGCCAAAAGGTCGGCGATCTGGTTGCAGGTCGGGCGTCTTCGGGCGAATTCGGCACCGTGGTGCCCAGTTACCAGCCGGGCGTACGGCTGACCGACCTGGGCCGATGCCTGCCCGATTACGTGATCGACGCCATTCGCGAGGCACTGCCGGTGTTTGGCCGCCAGATCCCGGGATATGACCATCCCGACGTGATCATGACCGGGGTCGAAACGCGCACGTCATCGCCCGTGCGGTTTCGCCGCGGCACCGACCTGCAAAGCGTGAACACGCGCGGCCTGTATCCGGCAGGTGAAGGCGCCGGTTATGCAGGCGGCATCCTGTCGGCCGCGGTCGACGGTATCAAAGTGGCCGAGGCGCTGGCCCAGGAACTGCTCAAAGCCTGAACGCGGCGCGAAAAATTTGCACCGGATTGGTGGTGATCACGTCTTACCCACAAGGGCAAACCATCGATCACACGGCGTCAGCCATGCCGTGAAATCAAGGTGATAGCGCGTACTACCTGCGGCAATTCAGGGGTGTTGCTTTTTTTGCAATGGCCGCGAGCGCTTTTCGCACTTGCACAATAAACCATCCTGGACCATCCCGGTCGGGCCTTTCAGGCATCCTCTCCCAAAACTTTCACGCCGACCGGGCAACCGGTCGGCTTTTTTTGGCCGATGCGTGTTTTACCGTGCCGAGGCACGAACAGCGCCCGCCATGATCTCGGCGCGCAAGTCCGCAAACGGTTGCCCGTTCAGACCCGGCGGATCGGCGATACCGACGATCGCGTCTTCACCGTAACACTGTCCCAACGCCAGCGTCGTTGGTCGCAACGCAACCATCCCGCCCGGCCCCAGCGCAGCAAAGATGCGCACCACCGGCAATGCGGTGTCTGCGTCATCCTGATCGACCACCATTGCCACGCGTCCGCTGCGCAACCGTACGACCGAGCCGATCGGATAGATGCCGACCGCTTCGACCAACCGATCGACAATGGCCGCGTCATAGCCTGCCTCTTTTGCCCGGATCGCGTCGAGCGCATGCGCCGGATCGAGCGGACCGGCGGCCAGGCCACCCGACACCATCTGGTCGAAATCGTCGCACACCGCCGCCATCCGCGCCAGGGTGCCGATCGCATCGCCCGACAGCCCTTGCGGATAACCCGTCCCGTCAAGACGTTCATGATGTTGCAGACAGCCAGTCAGCACCGCCCGAGGAATATCGCCTGCCGCGCGCAATTGCGTCATCGCCAGCAAGACGTGGCCCTGTGCCACATCCTCGGGCAGATTGCGGTAATCGGCCACACCCGTTTCGGCCGAAATCTGCGCCAGCGCGGTGTCCATCAGCAGGCCGACCATGCCCGCCGCGCGCGCCTCGTCAGGCGGCAGGCCCATGCGTCGCGCCAATGCCACCATCAGTGCCGAAACCGCCAGCGCGTGGCGATAAAGATGCACCTGATCGCTTTGGCAACGCAGCAACCCGCCAAAAGCATAGATATTGCGCTGCACCGAGGCATAGATGTCATCGACCACCGGGGCGATATCGCTCGCGGCGATCTGCTTGCCCAGCCGCGTTTCGAGAAACAGGCGATTGATGGCCTTGCCGGCGGCACGCGCCAGGCGTTCGGCACGCGCGATTTCGGGCGAAAGTGCGTCTGCGCGTCGCCCGGCAGGGGCCAGACCGGCTGGCCCGGGGCGCGCGGATGGCGATACGGTGCGCGCGGGCTCGGTTATCGGCTGAGCGACATCGCACCCCTTGCCGGCGTCGATCAGCACCCATTGCACCGCGCTGTTGCGCAGCGCGCGCAGGCGCGCGGGGTCATCAAGCACAAAGCGCGCCTTCCAGAACGGATGGCGAAACCAGTTGCCCTCAAGCCGCTGGATAAACATGCCAAGCTTTACCTGATCGGTGCGGATTCGCTTCAACATGTCGCCGTATGCCGTTGGAGCGCAAAGGTTTGGCCGTCCATCGCTCAACAACCGGGTACCGGAATGCTCCGGTCCTGTCCGTAATGCCGGACAACCCGGCATTTACCCTTCGTGCAGCGCGGCATCGCGCGCCAGGTCGCGCAGCGCCTGCCCCAGCGCGTCGATCTCGGCATCGCTGCGCGCGCCGGCAAAGACCGATGCAGACAGACACAGCCGCGGCCGACCGGTGCCGGGCACGAGTGTCCCGATCGAAACAATCCCGGGAAAGGCATAGCCGTCGTCGATGCCAACCCCGGTCTGCCGGGCACGCGCCACTTGTTCGGCCCAGGCGGCAAAAGCCAGCGGTCGGCGCCAGCGCAAGCGGGCAAAGCGCCGTTCCATATCGACCTGGTCGGCCGCCTCGGCGGCAATCAGCGCACGGCCGATCGATCCGGCACCGAACGGCTGGCGCTGGCCAATAACCATGTGGATGCGCGTCGCTGCTTCGCTTTCGCCAAGCGCCACCAGTGCCAGACGGTCCCCGCCCAATTGCTGCCACAACCCGCATGCGGTGTCATGCGTCCTGGCAAACCGGGTTAGCAACGGGTGGGCCCGCGCGATCAGCCGCGCCATGCGGGCCCCGGCCAACAGATCGGCCCCCTGCCACGCCGACGCCAGGCGATAGACAGCAGCGCCCGCGGCGCGTTCCACCGCGCCTTCGGCCACCAGCGTGCGCAACAGATTGAGCCCGCTTGACGGGCTTGATCCGGTTGCCCGGCAGACCTGCGACAGCGTCATCGGCCCCTCGCACGCCAGCAGGCGCAAGATCGCAAAGGCCTGCGAAACGGAACGGACCGGACCTGTCATGGCACTGCTTGTATTTTCATATATCTGAATATCAATTCCCGATGTTGAAAAGAACCCGGCCCGCCGATAGGCCGGTTGCCACGCGGACAAAGGACAGGATTCGGATGGCGGGCATACTGGACGGCAAAGTGGTCGCGATCACGGGCGCCGGGCGTGGCATTGGCCGCGAAATCGCCCTGCTGTGCGCGCGGGAAGGCGCCGCGGTGGTGGTCAACGATCCCGGCGTGGCCCAGGGCGGCGATGGCGGCGATACCGGCCCTGCAGACACCACGGTGGCCGACATCCGCGCCGCAGGTGGCCGCGCCCACGCTAATCTGGCGAGCGTAGCCGATCCGCTGGGCGCTGCCAGCATTGTCGAGGATGCGGTGGCGCGGTTCGGCCGGATCGACGCGGTGGTCAACAATGCGGGCATCCTGCGCGATACGATCTGGCACAAGATGAGCCATGCCGACTGGCAGGCGGTGATCGATGTCAATCTGACCGGCCCATTCAACGTGTCAAAGGCGGCAACACCCTATTTCCGCGAACAGGGGTCAGGCAGCTTTGTTCATTTCACCTCGACCAGCGGGCTGATCGGCAATATCGGGCAGGCCAATTATTCGGCGGCAAAGCTTGGCCTGGTCGGGCTGTCGCAATCGATCGCGCTTGATATGGCGCGGTTTGGCGTGCGTTCGAACTGCATCGCGCCCTTTGCGTGGAGCCGGATGACCGCCTCGATCCCCGCCGAAACCCCCGAACAGAAGCTGCGCGTCGAACGCATGCAGGCGATGAGCGCGGACAAGATCGCGCCCCTGGTTGCGTTTCTTGCGTCCGACCGGGCCCAAGACGTCAACAACCAGATCTTTGCCGTTCGCCGCAACGAGATCGTGCTGTTTGGCAAACCGCGCCCGGTGCGTTCGATGGCGCGCGGAGATGGGTGGACAGCCCAGTCGATTGCCGATGACCTGATCCCCGCATTCCGCGCCGATTTTGCCCGCGCCGACGAAGTTTCGGCGCATGTGTTCCCCTACGATCCGATTTGAAGGTCATGGCAATGAACAGCTCCACAGGCATGGATGCCGACGTGTTCGCACAGTTTCTGGATCAGCTTGACCGCTATGTGCGCGAACGGCTGGTCCCTGCCGAACCCGAGGTGATCGCCAATGACGGCATCCCCGACACGCTGCGGCAGGAAATGGCCGCCATGGGCCTGTTCGGCCTGACCATGCCCGAGGAATTCGGCGGCGCGGGCATGAATGTGTCGCAATATATCGAAACGATCCACACGCTGTCCTATGCCATGCCAGCCTATCGCTCGATCATTTCGATCAACATCGGCATGGTCTGTTCGGCGCTGAAGAACGCCGGCACGCCCGAGCAGAAGGCGCAGTGGCTGCCGCGCCTTGCTGCGGGCGAAATTGCCGCCTTCGGCCTGACCGAGCCGGGTTCGGGGTCGGATTCGGCCGGATTGCAGACCAGCGCGGTGCGCCAGGGCAACGGCTATGTGCTGAACGGCACCAAGCGCTACATTACCAATGCGCCCTATGCCCAAATGGGCCTGATCATGGCGCGCACGGCCAAGGACAATCTGCCCAAAAACGCCCATGTCTCGGCGTTCCTGGTTCCGCTTGATACGCCGGGTGTTTCGCGCGGCAAATCCGACCGCAAGATGGGGCAATCGGGCAGCCATATCGGCGATCTGATTTTCGACAATGTGTTCGTGCCGGGCGATGCGCTGCTGGGCGGCGAAGAAGGCCGCGGCTTTGCCACCGCGATGCAAAGCCTGGACAACGGGCGGCTGTCGGTGGGCGCGGCCAGCACCGGCTATGCCCGACGCATGCTCGACACCGCCACGCGCTATGCCGCCGAGCGCAAGGCGTTTGGCGAACCGATTGCCAATTTCCAGCTGATCCAGGCCATGCTGTCCGACAGCTATGCCGAGATCTATGCGGCGCAATGCATGATGCGCGATGCCATTGCCAAGGCTGACGCGGGCACAAAAATCCTGAAAGAGGCCGCTGCGTTCAAGATGTTTGCCAGCGAAATGTGCGGCCGCGTGGCCGACCGCTGCGTCCAGATCCACGGCGGCGCAGGATACCTTGCCGAATACGAGGCCGAACGCTTCTTTCGCGACGCGCGGATCTATCGCATCTATGAAGGCACCACGCAGATCATGCAGCTGGTGATTGCCAAGCAGATGCTGCGCGAATTTGCTGCTGGTGGGGTGTAGCCGATGTATCCGCTGTTGACCGGATTGTCCGTGATCGAAGCGTCGTCGTTCGTCGCGTCGCCGACGTGCGGGCTGTACCTGGCGCAAATGGGCGCCGAGGTGATCCGTGTCGACCAGATCGGCGGCGGCCCCGATTTTCATCGCTGGCCGGTCACCGCAGAGGGCAATTCGCTCTATTGGGAAAACCTCAACCGCGCCAAACGCTCGGTCGCGCTCGACCTGGCACGGCCCGAGGGCCGCGAACTGTTGCAGGCGCTGGTGCGCGCAACCGGGCAATTCGTCACCAACTTCCCCGCCCATGGCTTTCTGGCGCACGAGACCCTGGCCAATGGCCGCGCAGACCTGATCACGGTGCGCGTGATGGGCTGGGCCGATGGCAGCCCGGCACTGGATTACACGGTCAACAACGCGGTCGGCTATCCGATGCTGACCGGTAGCGGCCCCGATCCGGTCAACCATGTCCTGCCCGCCTGGGATCTGCTGACCGGGGCCTATGCCGCGTTTGCGCTGATGGCGGCACTGCGTCGCCGCGATGCCACCGGGCTTGGCGGCGAAGTGCGGCTGCCGCTGTCGGACGTGGCCATCGGCACGGTGGCCAATCTGGGCAGCCTGGCCGAAGTGGTGACCACCGGCGCCGACCGGCCCCGGCTGGGCAACACCGTGTTCGGGCTGTTCGGGCGCGATTTTGTCACGCGCGATCACGTCCGCACGATGATCGTCGTCGTCACCCATCGCCAATGGGGCAATCTGGTATCGGCGCTGGGTCTGGGCGAAGCGATTGCGGGGATCGAACGCGCACGCGGGGTGTCGTTCGCCGCCGACGACGGGCTGCGTTACACGCATCGCGATGCGCTGTTCCCGCTGTTCGAAGCGGCGATCGGCGCGCGCGACCATGCCGACCTGGCCGCGGCGTTCGACGCCGGCGGAATTGTCCATTCGGCCTATCGCGCGATGCACCAGGCCGTCGCCGATCCGGCGCTGGTGGCTGAAAACCCGATCTTTGGCGCAGCACCCAACCCCAGCGGCGCGGTCTATCCCGCCGCCGGTGCGTTTGCGACCATCCCCGGCATTGAGCGCCAGCCCCCCGCCCCCGCCCCGCGCAACGGCCAGCATAGCGAGGCCGTACTGGCCGAACGGCTTGGCCTTGGTTCGGGCGCCATCGCTCGCCTGATCGATACCGGTATTGTAGGAACCCAGCCATGACCCAATTGCGCCGTGCCGCCATCGTTGCCCCGCTTCGCACGCCCGTCGGAAAATTCGGCGGCGCGCTGGCGCCCCTGACCGCGGGAGATCTGGGCGCGGTCATCCTCAAGGCCCTGATCGAGCGCAGCGGCATCGATCCCGCGCGCGTCGACGATGTGATCTTTGCCCAAGGCTATGGCAATGGCGAGGCCCCGGCGATCGGTCACTGGTCGTGGCTTGCCGCCGGGCTGCCGCTCGAGGTGCCCGGGTACCAGGTCGACCGGCGCTGCGGTTCGGGGCTGCAGGCGGTGGTCAATGCGGCGATGATGGTCCAGACCGGAGCCGCCGATGTGGTCGTGGCGGGCGGTGTCGAATCGATGTCGAATGTCGAACATTATTCGACCGACATCCGCAAAGGCGTGCGCGCGGGCAATCTGGTGCTGCACGACCGGCTGACCCGCGGGCGGCTGATGTCGCAGCCGGTCGAACGCTTCGGGGTGATTTCGGGAATGATCGAAACCGCCGAAAACCTGGCGCGCGATTATGGCATCACCCGCGAAGATGCCGATGGCTATGCCGCCTACAGCCACCAGCGCGCCGCCGCCGCGTGGGCCGCCGGGGTGTTTGCCGATGAACTGGTGCCTGTGCCCGTTCCCCAGAAAAAGGGCGATCCGGTCGTCTTCGACCACGACGAAGGCTATCGCGCCGATGCCACGATCGAATCGCTGGGCAAGCTCAAGGCGATCGAGGCCCGGACCATTCCCGGCGCCATCGTCACCGCGGGCAACGCCAGCCAGCAGAACGACGCCGCCGCCGCCTGCCTGATCGTGGCCGAGGACAAGCTGGACGAACTGGGCCTGGAACCGATTGCCTGGTTCCATTCGTGGGCCGCAGCGGGCTGCGATCCGTCGCGCATGGGGATCGGTCCGGTTCCCGCGGTGGAGCGCCTGTTTGCGCGCACCGGGCTGACCTGGGACCAGATCGATCTGGTCGAACTGAACGAAGCCTTTGCCCCGCAAGTGCTGGCGGTAACCAAAGGCTGGGGCTGGAGCGCGCACGACAGCCGGTTTGACATCCTGAATGTCAACGGGTCGGGCATTTCGCTGGGCCACCCGATCGGTGCCACAGGGGGCCGCATTCTGGCCAACCTGACGCGCGAACTGGTGCGCCGCAGCGGTCGCTATGGCCTGGAAACGATGTGCATTGGTGGCGGCCAGGGCATCGCCGCGGTGTTCGAGCGCGCATGATCGCCGCGCTCGACGCTGCGCGCGCCTATCAGACCGCGGCGCACACCGCGCTGGCCGAACGGCTGGCCATGCGCCCGATCGATCAGGAACAGCGCGCCGCGCACGGCTTTGCGTGGATCGCAACCAGTGTCGCAGCGCTCGAGGCGGTGGCCGCCTGGCGCGCGCTGAACGGCGATGCCAATCGCGCCGATGTGCTGGTGGAACGACTGGCCTTTGCCGAAACGCTGGCGCAATTGCTGGGCGGGCTGCCGATGGGGCAGAACGAGATGGTGCGTCCCGCCGATCTCGGGCTGACTGCTGCTGCGCGCACACTGGGCGATGCGGTGGCCGCTGTGGTCGATGTCGATCTTGCGTCGGTGCGCGCCGAACTGGCAGCACTTCTGGCACAAGGGCAATGGCCCAGCGACAGCTTTCACGATGCCGAACTCGATGCCATCCGCGATCAGTTCCGCCGCTTTACCGATGCCGAAATCGTGCCGCATGCCCACGGCTGGCATCTGGCCAATGCGCTGATCCCCGATGCCACGGTCGACGCAATGGCGCGGCTTGGCACATTCGGCGTGTGCATCCCCGAGGAATTTGGCGGGCTGGGGCTCGACAAGCTGGTGATGTGCGTGATTACCGAGGAACTGTCGCGCGGCTGGATCGGGGCGGGATCGCTTGGCACGCGGTCCGAAATCGCGGGCGAACTGATCGTGCTGGGCGGGACCGACGCGCAAAAGGCACAGTGGTTGCCGCGCATTGCCAGCGGCGAAGTGCTGCCGACCGCGGTGTTCACCGAACCCGACACCGGATCGGACCTGGGATCGTTGCAGACCCGTGCACGGCTGCGCGATGACCAATGGGTGATCGACGGCGCCAAGACCTGGATCACCCATGCCAGCCGGTCCGACCTGATGACCATGCTGGTTCGCACCCTGCCCGATGAACGCGGCTATGCCGGGCTGTCGATGCTGCTGGTGCCCAAACCACGCGGCACCGAACACGACCCGTTTCCCGTGCCGGGCCTGACCGGCAGCGAGATCGAGGTGCTGGGCTATCGCGGGATGCGCGAATATGCATTGCAGTGCGATGGTCTGACCGCGCCTGCAGACGCCCTGCTGGGCGGGCAACAGGGCCAGGGTTTCAAGCAATTGATGCGCACTTTTGAAGGCGCGCGCATCCAGACCGCGGCACGTGCGGTGGGGGTGGCGCGCCGCGCACTGGAACTGGGGCTGAATTATGCCACCACGCGCAAACAGTTCGGCAGGGCCATCGTGCATTTTCCGCGCGTTGCCGACAAACTGGCGATGAGCCTGGTCGATTGCGTGATCGCGCGCGAACTGACTTATGCGGCCGCGCGCGCCAAAGTGACGGGCAAACGCTGCGACATCGAGGCGGGCATGGCCAAATTGCACGCCGCGCGCACGGCTTGGAGCAATGCCGATGCCGCGCTGCAGATCCACGGCGGCAATGGCTATGCACTGGAATACGAAATCAGCCGCGTGCTGTGCGACGCGCGCATCCTCAATATCTTTGAAGGTGCCGCCGAAATCCAGGCGCAGGTGATTGCGCGCGGGCTGCTGGCGGCGCGCAACTGATGGGCGAATGGGACGCCTGGATCGGACGCAGCGAAGTCCGCGCCGATCGGGTCGATCCGGGCCTTGCCGCGCGCTGGTGCGCCACGCTTGACCGCCCGGCGCCCGAAGACGGCCTTGCCCCTCAGGGGCTGCACTGGTGCCTGGGCCTGCCCGATGCGCCGACCGCCGCTTTGGGCCGTGACGGGCATCCCCGGCGCGACGACGCGCCCGACAGTTTTCTGCCCCCGGTCCCCCTGCCCCGCCGCATGTGGGCGGCGAGCGACGTGCGCTTTCACGCGCCGATTGCGCTGGGCTGCGATGTTGCACGGCTGTCGCGGATCGCGGCGATCACCACCAAACAGGGCGCCACCGGTACGCTGGTGTTTGTCGAGATCGCGCACGAGACCCGCCAGCATGACACGCCGCTGGTGTCTGAAACCCAGACCGTGGTCTATCGCGCCGCGCCGCCGGCCGATGCACCACCGGTTCCGCCCGAGGCGGGGCCCGGCCAATTCGATGCCGCGGCATGGACCATTGTGCGCACGATCGTGCCCACACCGCCGCTGCTGTTCCGTTATTCCGCGCTGACCTTCAACAGCCACCGCATCCATTATGATCTGCCTTATGCGCAAGCCGGCGAAGGCTATCGCGGGCTGGTGGTGCACGGCCCGCTGACCGCAAGCCTGCTGCTCGATCTGGCGCGCCGCCATCTGGGTGACAACCGGCTGACCGCATTCTGGTTCCGCGGCGTTTCGCCCGCGATTGCCGGTCAACCGCTGCATCTGGCGCTGCGCGATACCGACGCGGGCCTGAAACTGGGTGCCTTTGCCGCAGACGGACGCCTGGTCATGGACGCAAACGCCGCGTATTAAGCTGCGGTCAGGGCTTCGCCATCGTTGCGCCCCAGCTCGACAAACTGATCGCGCAACCATGCCGCCGCCGGGCCGGGGGGCGATTCGCGGCGCCAGATCGCCGACAAGCCATAGCGTCCCCCGGCATGATCGGGCAGGTGCAGGCGGACCAGCGCACCCGAGGCCAGATCGTCTTCAACCATCGGCAGCGGCATGTGGCCCCAGCCCACGCCTTCGCGCAGCAGCGCGTGTTTGGCCGAAAGGTCGGCCAGGCGCCAGGTCTTGCGACTGATCACGGCAAAGTCGCGCCCCTCGGTCAGGCGCGATCGGTCGGACAGCACCAGCTGGATATGATCGCGCGCCGCGCCCGGCGGGATCGTGGCAAATTGCCCCAGGGGATGGGCCGGTGCTGCCACCGGCACCATCAGGATCGATCCTGCAGACACTGAATCCATGCCTTCGGCTTCTGCCGCCAAGGGCCCCGATATGCCGATACTGGCAGTGCCGTCGCGCACCATCCCGGTGATCGCGCCCAGCGCCTCGACATGCAGGCGCAACTGCACGGTTGGAAAGACTTCGGCAAAGGCGCGCAGCACTTGCCCCAGCCGCTGGGTCGGCAGCATCACATCCACCGCCAGATCAACTTGCGCCTCCAGCCCGTCCAACAGCCCTTTGACCCGCGCGCGCAGACCATCAACACCTGCGGCAATCGCGCGGGTTTCGGCCAGCAGCGCGCGTCCGGCATCGGTCAATTGCGGTTTGCGGGTGCCTTCGCGCTCAAACAGCATCAGCCCAAGCTGGCTCTCGAGATTGGCGATGCCATAGCTGATCACCGATACCGCACGATTAAGCCTGCGCCCCGCCGCCGCGAAGCTGCCGGTATCGACAATTGCCAGAAAAATCCGCAGCTGATCAAAGGTCGGCGTACCCGGACTGTTCATATGCCCATCCCTTCGCACCGACACCGTCATCGTGCCCGCCGTTATCGCGCGCCGGGTGCGCTGCTGCAAGCATCGACGCGCAACTGTTCAGGAAAATGAAACGATCCGTCCGATTATATCGGGCTATTGTCATGGGTCGGATCGGCGCATGGCGGTGGCAAGCCCCCCCCTATTGCAAAGAAGTCCACCATGCCGTTTCGTCACCAGACCAGGACCGCCCCGCTGCCCAGCCTGACCTCAGGCGAATGGCGCGATGTTCAGGCGGCGGTCCGCGCGGTGCAGCACAGCGCGTGCCCGCATGCCCAATATCCGGGCGCGCTGCACCGCAGCCTGGCGCGGATCGGACGGCTGATGCCCGGCGTGCGTGCGCGAAACGCGGCACCGGTATCGCCCGAACTTGAACCCTTGCGCGATTTCCTGTGCGAAAGCGCGCGCCACGGGCCGCATCTGGACGAATTGGCCGAACAGCTTGAACATCAGGGCTATTCCCCCGCGCAGATCGCCGCGCTGAGCTTTATCGCCGGTTGATCCGCACAAAAGCGGACCCGGTAAACCAACCGTTTACCCCGCCGTCGTATCGCAGCGCCATGGGGCGGACGCCGGGTGTGACACCCGGCGGCACAACGTAATCGCAGGGTGGTGGGCAATGTCGTTTATCGACCGGGAACTGGTTTCGCGTTCATTGTTGCGCGAAGATCGGCGCGCGCGACTGGTGCGCGCGACGCTGCGCCTGACCAATGGCACCACGATCCCGGTCGTCGTGCGCAACCTGTCGGAACGCGGCATTGGCGTGACCTGCAAAACGACGTCGCCGCCTCAGGGCGAGGTGGTGCATGTAACGCTGCCCGGATCGTCCGAAATGCAGGGCGTTGTGCGCTGGAGCGGCAAAGGCGGGTTCGGCATCGAACTGTCGGGTCCGGTCGATGCCAAAAGTATTGCCCGCACCATCCAGAGCGAAATCACCCGATTTCACGAGACGACCGACTGGCAGGTCAGCACGCTTCACCGCGTGACCGCGCCGCGATCGAACGGCCCGCGCCGCCGGGTGTAGCCGGCATCACAATGCCGGCTCAGAACTTCGCATTGCGGACGCGCGCCACCTCTTCATCGATTTTCCGCGTGGCCGCGATGTAGTGGTAGGTTGCCCAAAACCCGGTCGGTGCCAGCAACAACAGCGCAATCCGCAGGCTGGCCGCATCAGCCCCGCCCGGACCTGCCACATGATCCGACACAAACCCGACGAATTGCGGCGCGATCACCAGATTGGCGATGTTGGCCAGCAGCAGGGTCACCGCAGACGCCATCGCGCGCAATTGCGGCGGCACCATGTTGTTGAGCAGCCCGAAACAGGGCCCGATATAGAAATACATCGCCGGCACCAGTATCCACAGACAGATCTTGGCCACCGCCAGATTGTCGGTCCAGTAGATAAAGAACGACGGCACGGTGACCACACCCACCACGATCGCCATCAGCCACAACACGCGCTTGGGATCGGTCATGAAACGCGTGGCCATCAGCAGCCCGGTGCCGACTGTCGCCAGAATGCCGGCGATCAGGTACATCGGCCCGAGAATTGCGCCGGCTTCACCTGCGGTCATGTGATAGGTGCGCTGAAGAAACGTCGGCGTCCACCACATCAGGCCCCAGCCCCACAGCGCGGTGACCGCGCTGCCCGTCATCAGATGCATCGTGGCGGGTTGCGAAAGGATTGTGCGTAGCGCGGCCATGACCGGCACTTTGACTTGCGCACGTTCGACGGCGGCAAGCGCTGTGGTGCTGTCATTGCCATCCAGCGCGCCGCGCTGCGGTTCGCGAATGGTCAGGAAGATCAGGATGCCCATCACCAGGCCCGGCACGCCCATTGCGAAAAACGCCGCGCGCCAGCCATACGCATCAGCCACGCGCCCGGCCACGTCGGCACCGATCCATGCGCCGAGCGAGGCGCCAAGCGCCCAGAAGGTCAACGCAAAAGTCCGCTGATGCGGCCTGAACCAGTCGGCCAGCATCGATGTCGATGGCGGGGTTCCGCCGCTTTCGCCAACACCGACACCAACTCGCGTCCAGAACATCGGCCAGAAAGAGCGAGTCAAACCGGTAAACACCGTCAGCGCAGACCAGATCACCAATGCGGCCGAAATGATATTGCGCCGGCTGTAGCGGTCGGCCAGCGCCGAAATCGGAATACCCGCCAGAACATAGAACACCGCCAGCGCAGTCCCGGTCAGCATCGCCAGCTGGCTGTCGGTCACGTGCAGGTCGATCTTGATCGATTCCATCACGGTGCTGATGACATAACGGTCGGCAATGTTGATCGCATAGACCAGCGACAGCACGATCAGCACATACCATTGGCGCGCGGTCATTTCGCCGATCCCGGACCCGGCAAACAAACCACCCGAGCCGGCGGAACCCTGTTTTTGCGCCATTTACCGATTTCCCCCAAAGTCCGGGCTTTAATGCGCCGGATCTTTTTTTACCAAACCCTTTGACTATCGTGTCCAACCGGGTCTGACCAGTGGCCAAACCCGTTCAGGCGGCAACCTGTTGCCAGCCCAGATCGCGCCACTGCGCCAGGCAGTGTTCGGCATAGCTTGCCGGAACAAACAGGTCACACCGCATGGCATCGCGCACATGCACCACGCAGCGCGCATGGCTCAGCAATGTCACCGCGACGGTGCCGGGGCCAAAATCGGGCGATTCAGCGTCGATCAACCCGCAATCCATCAGCAGGCCACGCCAGGTTGACCCGACCAGTTGCACCCGCACCCAGCCACCGGCGATCGTGGTCACCGTGCCGCTGTCACCCAGCGCTTGCGCGATCGCATCGCCCGAAAAACCTGCGCCAAGCAGCCACCAGCGCCGCGGCCCGACCCGCAACACGCTGCCCGTAGGCAGCGTCTCGGCACGCCCCGCAGCCGGCAGCGCAAAGCCGGCGGCAAGTGCTGCAGCCGCATCATCGGTGCCGTGCCACAGATCCAGCGACAGCAGCGCACCCACCGGCCCCACCAACATCTCAGTCATGATAGAGCGCCCCTTCGGGATCGTGGAACACCGCAGGGCCGACGCGCACCTGCACCATGCTGTGCCGGGTGGGTGACCAGGCCAACAGCACTTCGCCATGCCGCGCCGCGCCATCGGTCAAAAGACCCAGCGCGATCGCACCCTGGCCCGCAACGCGCGGCGCCGCGGTGGTGACATGACCCGCCGGTTCCTCGCCCTGCTGCACGACCAGCATCGCGCCTTCGCAAATGCCGGCACCGTCGATCGAGGTCAGCCCGACCAGCTGTCGCCGCCCGGCCTGATCCGCCAGCGCGGGCCGGGTCAAACCCTGCCAGCCGATGAACCCGCCCGCCTTGCGCAACATGCCGCCCATGCCCAGATCGGCAGGCGACGCGCGACCGTCAGCCTCGGCCCCGATCACCACGTGGCCCTTTTCAACGCGCAGGTGATCCATCGCGTCAAGGCCATAGACCCCGCCGCCTGCAGCCTGTGCCGCATCGACCAGCGCGGCAAACACCGCGTGTGCCAGATGCCCGGGCACATGCACTTCGAATGCGCGTTCGCCGCTGTAGCTGGCCGCCAGCACCCGCACCGGGGCCCCGGCGATGGTGCCGTGGCACAGCCCCATGTGCGATGGCACCGGCGCGCCGATCAGATCCGCCAGCAACGCCGCCGAGCGCGGCCCGGCAATCGCCAGCCCCGCCCAGTGTTCGCCCACATCGACCACCGCGGCGCGTGGGTGGCCCAGCAACACGTCGGCCACATATGTCATATGCCGGCTCATCCGCGCGGCGCCCCCGCTCGAACTGGTGATCAGCCAGCGGTCTTCGGCCAGACGCCACAGGGTGCCATCATCCATCACCATGCCGTCTTCGCGAAGCATCACGGTGTAGCGCCCGCGCCCGACCGCCAGCTTGGCCATCGGCGTGGCGCAGACTGCAGCAACCAGTGCAAGCGCGTCGGGCCCGGCGATTTCGAATTTGCCCAGGCTCGACACATCGACCACGCCGACGCTGGCGCGCACCATGCGTGCCTCGCGCAGACTGGCCTGGCCGATCGATTCACCCGCCTCGGGATAGGCCCGGGGGCGCATCCAGGCGCCTGCGGGCACCCACAGCGCACCCAGCGCATCGTGCGCGGCTGCCAAGGGCAAGCGGCGGATCGGCGCGGCATGATCGCCGCGCGCCGGACCCGCAAACGCGCCCATCGTCACCGGGGTATAAGGCGGCCGAAACGTGGTCAGCCCGGCTTCGGGCAGGGCCACCCCGCGCAAGTCGGCAATCTGCGCCAATGCCACCATCGCGCCGGTCTTGCCCTGATCGGTGCCCATGCCCAGCGTCGTATAGCGCTTGGTGTGTTCGACCGAGGTGTACCCTTCGCGTTGCGCCAGCGCGAGATCGCCGGTGGTCACGTCGTTCTGGAAATCGACAAAGGCCTTGCCCGGCACGTCGTCGCGCCAGATCGGACCGGGCGCAGGCGCGGTGGCCGCGCCCAGCGGATCGACCACGTCGGCCTGGTCCAGGATCGATGCCAGCGCATGGATACCCGCCGCCGCACCGATGGTCGTATTGCCCTGCCGCCCCGCACCGGGCAAAAAGCCGCCGCGCGCCGCATCGTAGGCCAGCGCGCCACCCGCCTGCCGGTGCAAATGCAGCACCGGGCTGGCGCCGCCCGACATCGCCAGACAATCGGCATCAAACCGCTGCCGCACACCCGCGACCAGCGCATCGAGCCCGGCCAAGGCGTTCCTGCTGCGGATCGCGCGCAAGGGTCGCGCGTCGGCAAACACCGCAAAACGCGCGCGTGCCGCATCGATCACCGGCCCTGCAGGCGCAGTCCGGCTATCGAGGATCGCCACGATTTCGACGCCCAGGTCGGCCAGCGCAAACGCGGTGCGATAGGCATCGTCATGGCTGGTGGCGATCACCGCGCGCCGCCCCGGTGCCACGCCGTGGCGCAAGGCCAATGCGCGCGCGGCACCCGCCAGCATCACGCCTGGCAGATCATTGTTCACAAACACCAGCGGCCGTTCGATCGTGCCTGTCGCCAGCACGACCTCGGCGCAGCGCAATTTCCACAGCACTTGCGCAGGCCCCTGGCCCGGCTGGCCCGGCTCGACCCGGCGTTCGACCGCGAACAGGAAATTGTCATCCCAATAGCCTGCCGCGGTCGTGCGCAGCAGCACCCGGCCACCCGCGGCCCGAATGCGCGCAACCATGGTCTGCGCCCACTGATCGCCTGGCGCCCCATCGATGGTGACCGCTTCGCGCAGCAGGCTGCCCCCGGGCGCGATGTCCTGTTCGATCAGGATCACGCGCTTGCCCGCTTCGGCGGCATGCAGCGCCGCGGCCAGCCCGGCAGGCCCGCCGCCCACCACCAGCACATCGCAAAACGCCGATCGGTGCGCATAGTGATCCGGATCGGCAACGCGTGGCGGCTGGCCCAGTCCGGCCGCCTTGCGAATGAAATGTTCGTAGATCATCCAGCGCGAAGGCGGGCCGAAGAACGTCTTGTAATAAAACCCCGCCGGGATCAGCGATGCGGCCAGCGAATTGACCGCGCCGATATCGTGGCGCAGCGATGGCCACGCGTTCTGGCTGGTGGCGACAAGGCCGGGATAAAGAAACACGTCGGTGGCGCGCACATTGGGTTCGGCATGGGCGCCGTAGCCCACCGTAACCAGCGCTGACGCCTCTTCGACACCCGCTGCCATGATCCCGCGCGGCCGATGCAGCTTGAAGCTGCGCGCAACGAGTTTGACGCCGGCGGCAACCAGGGCCGCCGCCAGGGTATCGCCGGGGTGCCCGGCATAGGCCTTGCCATCGAAGGTGAAGGGCACTGTGCCCGCGTGTTCGCGCATCACAGCGGCTCCACCGCGCTGATCGCATGGCTCATGCGATCACGCGTCAGTCGCAGCCATTGACCGCACAGATGGCTCCAGATTTCATGGTCAGTGCCGCGCAAATTGGCACGGGTATACAACGCCGTCACCGCCGCATCGGGCGCGTCGTCAAGCCGCACCACGCTGTCGAGCGTGCGTTCGTAGGCGAACTCCTCCTGGTTGCGCGGGCCGCAATGGGGGCATGGAATCAACAGCATGGGCGCCCTCTATCGGCTTTGCGGCATCGGGCCAGAGCCCGTTTCGTCGATCGTGCGACCCTGCGCAAAGCGGGCCAGATCAAACGGAGCGGCGATCGGATGGCTTTCGCCGGTGGCCAGCAGGTGCGCGTAAAGCCGCCCCGAACCGGGCGTGGCCTTGAACCCGCCGTAGCACCAGCCACCGTTGATATAGAGCCCGTCGAGCGGCATTTCACCGATGATCGGCGATCCGTCAAAGCTCATGTCGGTAACCCCGGCCCAGCTGCGCACCATACGCAGCCGCGACAGCGCGGGCGCCAGCGCGATCGACTGGGCGATCGAATCTTCCAGCCGCATCGGCGCGCCGCGCTGGGCGTAGCTTGGAAAGAAATCGGGATCGCCGCCGCCGACCATGCCGCCCTTGTCGCTTTGCGAGAAATAGCAATGGAGCGTCTGCGACATCACGACGGTGTCGATCATCGGCTTGACCGGTTCGGTCACCCAGGCCTGCAAGGTGTGGCTTTCGATCGGCAGCTTGATCCCCGCCAGACCCGCGACGTGCCCGCTGTTGCCGGCAACGCAGATCGCGGTGCGCCCGGCGGCGATATCGCCGCGTGTGGTGCGCACCCCGGTCACCCGCCCGCCATCGCGCAGAAAACCGGTCACTTCACAATTTTCGATGATGTCGACGCCCAGGCTGTCGGCCGCGCGGGCAAAGCCCCAGGCCACGGCATCGTGCCGGGCAGTGCCGCCGCGCCGCTGGATCAGCCCGCCTTCGATGGGCCAGCGCGCGTCGCGGCCCATGTCGAGCAGCGGCACCAGTCGGGCCACCGCATCGCGGTCCATCAGTTCGGCATCGATGCCCATCGCGATCAGTGCATCACCGCGTTCGGCCAGTTTGACCATGTCGGCATCGCTGTGTCCGAGAAACAGCGCACCGCGCGGCGAAAACATCACGTTGTAGTTCAGGTCATCCGACAGGCCGTGCCACAGCTTGAGCGAGTAATCGAGCAGCCGCTGCAACTGCGGCTGGCGATAGTTCGACCGCACGATGGTGGTGTTGCGCCCGGTGTTGCCCCCGCCGATATAGCCCTTTTCAACGACGGCGACGCGCCGCACGCCGTGTTCCTTGGCCAGGTAATAGGCCGTGGCCAGACCATGGCCGCCGCCGCCGATCACGATGACATCATAAGGTCCGCCGGGCTCGGCCGCGCGCCAGGCGCGGCCCCAGTGACGATGCCCGGTGATCGCGCCGCGCAACAACGACAGCGCGGAATACCGACCTGCCCCCATGTCAGGCGCCGGCCAGCGGCAGCCAGCCCGCCGCAGCGCGCCAGTCGGGATCGATCCCGGCAAAGCGCGCCAGCGACAGCTTGGCAATATCGGCAAAGCTGCACGTGCCATCGACCACCAGATCGCGCACCGCATGGCCGGTGGCGGGCGACAGGCCAAAGCCGACGCCCGACATCGTGGCGATCACCAGATTGTCGATGCGGTCAAGGATAGGCCGGCCATCGGGGGTGTTTTCGACGATCCCGGCCCATGACCGGATGACATTGAGATGCGCAGCCCTGGGAAACATTTCCGCCACGCGCCGCGCCAGGCTGCGCGACAGCGGCGTGGTCGGACGCGCGCGCGGGCCCGATGCCATGGTTTCGATCCATTCGTGCGGACCGCCGCCGAATGCCAGATTTCCGCGCATCGTCTGACGACCGTACAGCCCGTTGCCGTCCACCCCGCCCAGCTGCATCAGCGGCGCAGGCTCGGTCACGATCATTTCCGCACGCCCCGCCATCAGCGGCACATCGATCCCGATCGGCGCCAGCAACCCGGCAATCTGCGGCCCTGCGGCCACGACCAGCGCGCCGCACGAAAAGCGACCTTGCGGCGTGGTGACCGCGGTCACCTGTCCGCCTGCGGTTTCGATACCTGTCACCGGGCAATGCTGGATAATCCGGCCGCCCAGATCCTGCAGCGCCCAGGCATAGGCCTGCACCGTGCGTTGCGGATTGGCATGTCCGCCAAAGCGCAAGTGGATCCCGCCCAGGCAATTGTCGCCGGTGATCGGCACCATTTCGCGCGCGGTATCGCCGTCGATCTTGTCAACCGGCCAGCCCATCGCGGTGCACATATCGCCGATATAGTTGTAATGGTCGAATTCGCGCTGCGTCACCGAAATGATGATGCGCTGGGCCTGGTGTTCGGTGGGATAGCCCAGCAGATCGTCCATCATCGGCCACAGCCGCTGTTCTTCGGCAAACAGCGGGCTTTGATAATGGCTTGCCCCGCCGCCGTTGCGGCTCGACGCTTCGGCGCCGATCACGCCCTTGTCGAGCACGAGCACCGATTTGCCGTCGCGCGCCAGCCACCATGCCGAAGACAGCCCGGTAACCCCCGCGCCGATCACGATGACGTCGTAATGCGCGCTTGCATGATGCGTTGTCACAGGTGCATGTTCCCGCCCAGTTCCGCCAGATGGCGCTGTTCCGCCTCGGTGCCGATGTCGCGATAGGGGATCCACTGCGTGTCGATCCCGAACCACACGTCCCAGCCTTCGTCCATTTTTGCCGCCTGATCCCAATCGGCCATCACGCCCAGCGGCAGCGGCCGTACCGGTACGCGCCAGTTGCCGCGCGGCGCGGACTTTGGCGGCAGATTGGCCGCCATCGCCAGCAGCAGCGAAATCTGTTCGCGGCAACGACGCCCCTGGCACAGGCCCATGCCGGCACGCGTCAGGCGCTTGACCTGTTCGGCATCGGGGGGCCCGTCTTCCAGCAGCGTGCCGAGCGAACGCGTGCCCATCGTGTCGGAACGCGACAGATACCGCGGGGGTTGCACCCCGATCAGATCAGCGCGGCTGACCTCTTCGCACTGGCACACCAGCGTCGTATCGGGGCTTGTCGCCACCAGCGCCCGCAGCCAGTCGGCGCGATAGGCCATCCGGTCAAAGCCCTCGTCCGCGGGCACGATCACGCTGTCGAGCCCCAGCGCCGCGGCAGCAACCGCGCGCCCTTGCGCAAGCGCATCGGCATACGACCCGTTCAGGCCGGCCGCGGCACCCGCCAGCCACACGCGGGGCAGCACTTCGCCCGCGCCGCCTGCGATCACCGCCCCGCCGCGCGTGGGTTCGGTCACGACCTGTCCGCCGCCGACTTCGGCCAGTTCGATCGCCGGCACCACGTCGATCGCCTGGATCACGGTGTCGCACGCGATCGTCTGTTCCGCGCCACCGGCGCCGCGCACGATCACGCGTTCGACACCGTTGATCCCGCCTTCGGCGCGGATCACCTGCTGCGATGTCATCACGGTCAGCCCGGCGGGCACCGCACCGGTGCCCTGCACCGCATCGCGCACTTCGATCACTGCTGCCACGTCGATCCCGTGGGTCTGTGCAAGGGCGGCGGTTTCCAGCGCCAGATCGCCCGATCCCAGAATGACCACGCGGTGCCCGGCAAACGCCTGATAACGCTGGACCAGCGTCTGGAACGCCAGCGCGCCCATCACGCCGGGCTGGTCCCATCCGGCAAAGGCCAGCGCGCAATCGCGCGCGCCGGTCGCCAGGATCAGCGTGCCAAAGCCTGCGGTTGACGAGGTCTGGCCATCCGACAGCCCCAGCATCGCTTCGGGCAGCGCAGCCGACCCGTCGCGGTTGCGCCACAGGCCCCAGGCCGTTGTGCCCAGCCGCACATCGATCCCGGCCTCGAAGGCTTCGGCAATCAGCGGCTCGGTCTCGACCAGCGTTTCGATCAGCCGTTCGGGCGCCTGCACCGCGGCGCTGGCGCGCCCGCCAAACCACAGCGGCACATCGCTGCCGACAAGCGCTGCGGCCACCGGGTTTTCGTCGATCAGCAGCACCTGGCGTCCGGCCCTGGCCGCTTCAAGCGCGGCACCCAGCCCGGCCGGCCCTGCGCCCACCACGATCACATCGTGCGTGGCATCGGGCGCGGCGATCTTGCCGTCGATCGCGTGGGGGTCGTGAATACGCGTCATACCTGCTCCAGCGCCTGGGCAAAGTCGCCGATCAGATCGTCGGGATGTTCGATCCCCACAGACAACCGGATCGTGCCCTCGGTGATGCCGCCTGCTGCCCGATCGGCGGCGGCGACGTTGTAATGGGTGGTAGTCGCCGAATGGCAGGCCAGCGTTTCCGACCCGCCCAGGCTGACCGCCAGTTTGACCAGCCGCAGATTGTCGAGCAGCGCAAACGCCTCGGCCTGCCCGCCGTGCAGGTGGAACGAAAAGGTCGATCCTGCGCCCTGGCACTGCCGGTCGAACACCGCGCGTTGGACCGAACCTTCGGGCAGGAAACCGAGATAGGTCACACCGGCGACTTTGGGATGATCGCGCAGGAACGCGGCGACCAGCGCGGCATTGGCCATCGCGCGTTCCGAACGCACCGCCACGCTTTCGAGCGAACGCAGCACCAGCCAGCAGGTGAACGGATCGCAATGGCTGCCCAGCATCGTGCGTGTCTGCAGCAGCGGTTCGATCAGATCCGCCCGCCCGCTGATCCCGCCCGACAGAAGATCGCTGTGCCCGCCGCAATACTTGGTCAGCGAGGTCATGTTGAGATCGACCCCGAGCGCAATCGGACGTTGTGCAAACGGCGCCAGAAACGTGTTGTCGCAAACCACCAGCGGGCGTTTGCCCGTGCGCGCGCCGATCTCGTCGGCAATCGCCACGACCAGCGCGATATCGGTGATCGCCGCAGTCGGGTTGGCCGGGGTTTCAATCACGATCAGCGAAAGCGGCCCTTGCGCCAGCGCCAGATCGGCGCGCGCGCGGATATGATCGCCATCGCAGCCATCGAACATCTGCACCACATGCACGCCGAAATGCGGCATCAGGTGGTTGTACAGCGCATCGGTCCCGCCATAGATCGGACGGCAATGCAGCACGCTGTCGCCAGGGCGCAGATACTGGAACGCAATCGCGCTCTGCGCCGCCATGCCCGACGCGAACACCGCCGCGCGTTCGGCACCGTCGATCGCCGCCAGACGCGTTTCCAGCATCGCCAGATTGGGATGCGACAGCCGCGAATAGATATAGGCAGGCTTGCCCGCCATCGGGCCGGTGCCGCGAAAATAGGCTTCGTGAATGTCACGCGCCTGCGCCGCGCTTTCATACACGAAGGTCGACGTCAGATAGACCGGCGGCTTGGCCGCGCCGCTGGCGCTGGCCGGATCATATCCGCTGGTTATCGCCAAAGTTTCAGGTCGATACTGCATCGCCGGGTCATGCGGCATGCACGCATTCCTTCGCAAGCTGCTCGTCCAGATATTCGCGCGCGCGATCGCAATACCAGTCGACAAACCGCAGCACGAGCGTTTCGGCCTCGGGCGAATAAGGGCCAGGCGTGTAGCCTGGGCTGTCGACACCGTTCTGGTTGTTTTCGGCCAGATCGCGGTCCTGCAGATTGGTGGTGTGCCACGGTTCGGCGATCGTGCTGCTGTCGTAATCGACGCCGTCGACTGCATCCTTGTGCATCAGCCACTTGGCCGTCACCAGCGTTTCCCGCGGGCCGCTGGGCATCGCGCTGAAACAGAACACCAGATCACCGGTGGCATGGGCAAAGTGATGCGGTTCCAGCGCCCAGCGCAGCGATCCGATGTCGCCATCGCCGATCGGGCACATCAGCTTTTTCGATGCGGGCGTGCCGTCCACCGTCATCGAAATCATGCCGGGATTGAGCGGAAAGCGCACTGCCTGCCACCAGCCTTCACCGACCGGCCCCTTGGGCAGGCCGATTTCGTCCATGCGCGCATCGAACCGCGCGGCGTGATCGGCCCCGCCGAAATCGAAATAGGCGCTCATGTCGGCGGGAAAGGTCTTGGCCAGTTCGGGATGCGAACCCTGGCAGTGATAGCATTCGCGCCCGTTTTCGAGCACGAGCTTCCAGTTGGCCTGTTCGACCAGCACTTCGCTGTGCACGACTTTGGCATTTTCCAGATCGTGCGGCCCGAGCACCGCCTCCATATCGGCGCGAAAGCGCTCGAAAGGCAGCGGCGTCTCCGACAGGCAGATATAGATCACGCCCGCCACCACTTCGGTATGCACCGGGCGCAGTCCGTGGTCGCTGGTGTCAAAATCGTCGGGCATGCGCGCCGCGTTCATCAGGCTGCCGTCAAGATTGTAGGTCCAGCGGTGATACGGGCACACGATGCGGGGGCTTCGGCCCTGCCCTTCCTTGCACAGCACCGCGCCGCGATGGCGGCACGAATTGTGAAATCCGCGGACCACGCCGTCGCGCCCGCGCACGATCAGGATCGGCCAGGGCCCGACCTTGATCGAGCTGTAGCTGCCCGGCGTGGGCAGTTCGCACGAAAACCCGGCCATCAGCCAGGTGCGGCCAAACGCTGCGTGCAGGTCGAATTCGAACATCGCCGGATCGTTGTACAGCTCCTGCGGCAGGCTGTGGCCCGGCCGGCGGCTGTCGAATGCCGCCTTGATCTGTGCAAGATCCACGTGTCGTATCCCCTTTGGCGCGTCGCAAAATCGATTCGGTTCGCACTGAAACCGGCTTTCCCCGGCCTGTGCGATCACACCGTGCTGATCGCACAGCGCCATGCACCGCAGCGAATCCCATTATGTCATGGCCACATTCGATTTTTTGCGTGGGGATAGGGGCCGACACGGGGCGATTTCGTGTTCGCGCCATGATATTGACCTTGATCATTGACAGCACGGGCGCAAGGCCCGGCGCGGGTCAGGCACAACAGGAGGCAGGGCGATCGCCAGCAATCACCAGATCAACCGGCGATGGCTGCCTTTGAACGCGTTGCGCGCGTTTGAAGCGGTTGGAAGGCACCTGAGCTTTACCGCCGGCGCCCAGGCGCTGACCGTTTCGCAAAGCGCGATGAGCCGCCATGTGTCGAGCCTGGAAGACCTGATCGGCAAACCGCTGTTTGAACGTTCGGCCAGCGGGCTGCGGCTGACCCCGGCGGGCGAAGTGCTGTTGCCGGTGGTGGCCAAATGCCTCGACCGGCTGGAAGAAACGATCAACACCGTGCGCAATCGCGACAGCGAAAGCCGTCCGTTGCGGCTGCACATTCCGCCATCGCTGCTGTACCAGACCGCGCTGCCGCTGCTCCACGGGTTTCGCCAGGAACATCCCGAAATCCGCATCGATGTCACCACGTCGAACGTGACCGGCACGCCGCAGGCGAATGTCGATATGGCGATCGTGTTCGACCGGCCCAATGTCGACGACCGCGTGACCGATCTGCTGTGGATGGTGCGCGTGGCCCCGCTGTGTTCGCCCGCCACCCGCGACCGGCACCAGGGCAAGACGCTCGAAGCGTTCCTGTCCGAAACCGAACTGTTGCACGTAAAGCTCGACAACGAGCCGCGCGGGCTGTTGTGGAGCACTTATGCCGATCAGCAACGGCTGAATCTGGATACCGGTGGGGGGCTGGCATTCGACACCGCGTTTTCGGCCGTACGCTATGCCATGTCGGCCACCGGCGTGGTGCTGGCCGATATCGACATGTTTGCCGATGAAATCGCCGCAGGCAATCTGGTCATGCCGTTCGATTGCATTGGCGCCGACGGCTATGCCTATTACCTGAAAACGCACGCCGAAGATCTGTCGGACCCGACGATCTTTCTGCTGCGCGACTGGATCATCCGCCATTTTGCCAAGGGCAACCCGGGCGGCGACGGGCAAAGGATTGCACCGGGCGGCTGATCACTTGCCGATCGGCACCCCGATGATGAATTTGACGATCACGCTGTCCTTGGCCGTGCCATAGCCTTTGCCAATGCCCGCATTCAGGTCCCAGCGGCCCAGCCTGGTGTCGAGCGCCAGAAACGTCGAATGCTCGCTTGCAGAAACGTTGGCGAAACTGCGCAAGGCGCCGATGCCGTTGTAGCTTTCGATGCCGAAGGTCGTTTCCCTGGCCAGCTTATAGGCCGCTTTGGTCGCCAGTTGCACGCTGGCCGGGGTTTTGGCGGGCCCTGACAGCGCAAAATCGATATTGGTGTTGGTGCCGATAATCCAGTGATCGCCTTCCCATCCGGCAATCAGCTTGACCTCATTGTTCCACGCGTTCTGGTCAAGGCGGTAATCGACCCGCCCGACTTCATAATTGATGCCGTAATAAAAACCGCGCCCGGGATGGCGGGCCAGCCATTTGACCCGCAGTTTCCAGCCATCGACGCGGAACCGGCCGTTTGCATCGATGGTGGTCAGCGGAAGATAGGCGCCGAGTTCAAAATGGTCGTCCAGGCTGTAGGAAAATTCAGGCGTCACGCGCACGCGGTGCAGGCTTGACTGGCCGCCCGGATAGTCGGGGGTGCCCTTGCCCGAGGCAACATCGTTGACATGCAGATCCAGCCCCGGCTGTCCCGGCGCATTGATCTCGTTCATGTAGACCTGGATTTCCTCGTCGGCAGCGCGTGCATGACCGCCCGCGATCAATGCCGGCAAAGCGGCGCAACCGGCAATCGATCGCAGCAACACGATGGTGCAACGCATCACGCATTTCCCGACGCCAGCCGGGCAGCCTTTGCCCGGATCCATGCGCGCCCTGCCGACCCCCTGCCGCAATCGTGCCCCATGCACAACTGTGCCAAGGGGCCAATCCGGCCCATCTGCCCTATCCGGCGTGCGGAGCCAGACGCACGCCGTCAAACCCGGCAAACACCGCCAACACCGCCAACCCCAAGGCAAGGGCCGCGATGATCAGCGCCATGCGCACATACCTGGTCTTCATTGCCCCGCCCCCAAAGCGTCAGCGCCGCGACAGCGTGCGCGAAACCGCATCCTGCCACCGCGCGACCAGCGCATCGCGATGCGCTGCGCCCATGCCGGGCACAAACCGCGCGCCGCGTTGCCAGGTGGCCGACAGCGCGTCGAGCCCGCTCCACAGGCCCACCGCCAGCCCGGCATGGAATGCCGCGCCCAGCGCAGTCGTTTCCAGATGATCGGGGCGTTCCACCGGGGTATCGAGCAGATCGGCCAGGAACTGGCACAACCAGTCATTTGCCGCCATGCCGCCATCGACGCGCAGCGCCGCCGGCCAGACCGCCCCGTCCGCGGCCATCGTCACGGCAAGGTCGCGCGTCTGAAATCCCACCGCCTCAAGTGCTGCGCGCGCCAGATGCGCCTGCGTCGTGCCCAGCGTCAGACCATAGATCGCGCCGCGTGCATCAGGATCCCAATGCGGCGCGCCAAGCCCGGCAAAGGCGGGCACCATCGTCACGCCATGGGCATCGTCGACCTGGGTTGCCATGTCCTGCGTCTGGCTGGCATGGGTTATCACGCCCAGTCCGTCGCGCAGCCATTTGATCGCGGCGCCGGCGGCAAAGATCGATCCTTCCAGGGCATAGGTCATCTGCCCGTTAAGGCGGTAGGCCGGGGTGGTCAGCAAACCGCCATGCGACGGCAGCGCCTGATCGCCGGTGTTGATCAGCATGAAGCAGCCGGTGCCATACGTCGATTTGACTTCGCCGGGCTGAAAACAGACCTGGCCGAACAAGGCTGCCTGCTGGTCGCCCGCCATCCCGGCAATCGGGATCGGCGCGTCGAACAGCCCCGGCGCGGTGGTGCCGAACAGCCGGCTGTTGTCGTGCACTTCGGGCAGGATCGCCATCGGCACGCGCAACAGACGGCACAAGTCTTCGTCCCATTGCTGGCGATGGATATCGTAGATCAGCGTGCGCCCGGCATTGGTAACGTCGGTTGCGTGCACCGCGCCGCCGGTCAGGCGCCACAACAGAAAGCTGTCGATCGTGCCAAACGCCAGTTCACCGCGTTCGGCGCGCGCACGCGCGCCGGGCACATGGTCGAGGATCCAGGCAATCTTGGTGCCCGAAAAATAGGGGTCGAGCACCAGCCCGGTGCGCGCGCGCACCATCGCCTCAGCGCCATCGGCCTTGAGCTGGTGACAGGTTTCGGTGGTGCGGCGGTCCTGCCACACGATTGCACGGTGGATCGCCTGGCCCGTGGCGCGGTCCCAGATCACGGTGGTTTCGCGCTGGTTGGTAATGCCGATGGCAGCAATGCCCGCGGCCGACAGGCCCGCCTCGGCAATCGCCTGCCGGGCGGTGGCCAGGGTGTCGCGCCAGATGTCTTCGGGATCGTGTTCCACCCATCCGGCTGCGGGATAGTGTTGCGTGAATTCGGCCTGGGCGGTCGCCACCGGGCGCGCATGGCTGTCGAACACGATCGCCCGGGTCGATGTCGTGCCCTGGTCGATTGCCAGGATATGCTGCGCCTTGGTCATGATGTTCGCCCTCTCGCCTTTTCGTTTGATGTTCGTTATAGCGTGTTTTGGTTCGTTTCAAATTCGTTTTCGCATTCCCATGCGCGGATCGACCCTCGCGCGGAGCATTCCACCATGACCGGTCCAGAGCAAGCCCCCGATCACACGACAGAGTCCGAAACCGTCGATCTGCTGATCGTGGGTGGCGGGATCAATGGCGCAGGCATCGCGCGCGATGCGGCAGGGCGCGGGCTGTCGGTCCTGCTGGTCGAGGCAGAGGATCTGGCGCAGCACACATCGTCGGCTTCGACCAAGCTGATCCACGGCGGGCTGCGCTATCTCGAATATGGTGAATTCCGCCTGGTGCGCGAGGCGCTGATCGAACGCGAACGGCTGTGGGGCATGGCCCCGCACATCATCTGGCCGCTGCGCTTTGTCCTGCCGCAACTGCATTCGCCGCGCCCGGCGTGGATGGTGCGGCTGGGTCTGTGGCTTTACGATCATCTGGGCGGGCGCAAGAAACTGCCGGCAACGCAGACGATCGATCTGGCCCGTGCGCCCCAGGGCGAAGGTCTGAACCCCGGCGCGCGCAAGGCTTTTGTCTATTCGGACTGCTGGGTCGAAGACAGCCGGCTGGTCGTGCTCAATGCGATGGACGCGGCCAGTCGTGGCAGCACCGTGCTGACACGGACACGGCTGGTTGCCGCCCGGCGCGAAGGCCCGACATGGACGGCGACGCTGGCCGGTTCTTCGGGCACCCGCACCGTGCGCGCTCGCGCGCTGGTCAATGCCGCCGGGCCCTGGGTTGAAGACGTGATCCAGCGCACGCGCGATCCCGCACGCGCGTCGAACCAGCGCGACCGTGGCGTGCGCCTGATCAAGGGCAGCCATATCGTCCTGCCCCGGCTCTATCCCGGCGATCATGCGTTCCTGTTGCAGAACCCCGATCGCCGCGTGGTTTTTGCCATTCCCTACGAAGGGGAATTCACACTGATCGGCACCACCGACGAGGCATGGACCGGCCCGCCCGGACCGGCGACGATTTCACCGCACGAAACCGAATATCTGCTCGACACGGTGCGGCGCTATTTTGCCAGGACCGTCGGCATCGATGATGTGCGTTGGACCTATTCGGGCATCCGCCCGCTGTATGACGATCATGCCGCCAATGCTTCTGCTGTCACGCGTGACTATGTGCTCGATCTTGACGCAGCACACGGCGAGGCCCCGATGCTGAGCGTGTTCGGCGGCAAGATCACCACGTTTCGCAAACTGGCCGAACATGCGCTGGAAAAGCTTGCCCCCCATTTCCCGATGGCGGGGCCTGCCTGGACCGCGGGAGCGGGTTTGCCCGGCGGAGATTTGCCGAACGGCGATTTCGATGCCTTTGTGGCCGACCTGTGCGGTGAACACCCCGCCCTGCCCCGTACTCTGATCCGTCGTCTGGCACGCGCCTATGGCACGCGCGCCGAACTGGTGCTGGCAGGTGCGCGCGACGCGGCGGATCTTGGCCGCGATTTCGGTTCGGGGCTGACCGAGGCGGAACTGAGGTATCTGGCGCGCCACGAATGGGCGAAAAGCGGCGCCGACGTGCTGTGGCGGCGCAGCAAGATGGGGCTGCACACGCTGCCGCAGGCAGAGGCGCAGATCGATGCGTTCTATGCCGGCCTGGGGCATGCCTGAACCCGGCGGCAGCGCCGGGCGGCGCCGGGCGATCCTGGCGGCGGTGCGCCGTGCGGGCGAAGCCAACGTGGCGGTGCTGGCGCGTGAATTTGCCGTCACGCCACAGACGATCCGTCGCGATCTCAACCACCTGGCCGATCGGGCCCTGATTGCGCGGGTCCACGGCGGCGCGGCGCTGGGATCGGGCATTGCCAATGCCCGGTATGAAGAACGGCGCGGCCATGCCGCATCGGCCAAGGCGCGGATCGGTGCGGCCGCGGCAGCACTCGTACCCGAAGGCGCATCGCTGTTCATCAACATCGGCACCACGACCGAGGCGGTGGCACGCCACCTGGTGCATCATGCCAAGCTGATGGTGGTCAGCAACAATCTGAATGTCGTCGATATCCTGTCGGGCCGTGAAGGTCTGTCGGTGATCGCGGTTGGCGGACAGGTGCGCGCGGGCGATCGCGCGGTGATCGGCGCGCTGGCCGACCAGTTCATCGACAATTTTCGCGTCGATCTGGCGCTGATCGGCACCTCAGGGCTGAGCGAGGCGGGCGATCTGGTCGATTTCGACGCCGACGAAGTGCTGGTCGCACGCCGCATCATCCGCCAGGCGCGCACCGTGGTGCTGGTTGCCGACAGCAGCAAGATCGGGCGGCCGGCACCGATCCGCATTGCCGGGATCGATGCGGTTGACCATCTGGTTACCGATCGTCTGACCAGCCCGGAATTGCGCGCGGTGCTTCAGGCCAGTGGTGTCCGGCTGACCGAAACCGGATGACGCGCGCATCTGCCGATCGCCCCCTTGACCGCATGGCGCGTTGCGCGTCTGTTGCGCGCCACTGAACCTTGCGCGAGAATGCCATGACCCCCAGCTGGACCCCCGCCGCCGACAGCGGCATCACGATCGAAACGGTGGTTGCGGCCGGGCTGCCGTTCGAAGTGGCAACGGCCGGCAGCGGCGATCATCTGGCGCTGTGCCTGCACGGTTTTCCCGAACTGCATTATTCCTGGCGGCACCAGATCCCGTTGCTCGTCGCCAAAGGCTATCGCGTGTGGGCGCCCAATTTGCGCGGGTATGGCGCATCGTATCGCCCGGCGCACGTCGCCGATTACCGCGTGTCGTTTCTTCTGCAGGATATTGCCGCACTGATCGTGGCCAGCGGCGCGCGCCGGGTAACGCTGATCGGGCATGACTGGGGTGGCGCGCTGGCGTGGTATTTTGCGATCCAGCGCATCAGGCCGATCGAACGGCTGGTGGTGATGAACCTGCCGCACCCCAAATGCCTGAACGAAGCGCTGAAGCATTGGCCGCAACGCCGCCGCAGCTGGTACATGGCGTTTTTCCAGCTGCCGTGGCTGCCCGAACGCAGCCTGCTGCGCAATCGAGCGGCCGGGCTGCGCCGCGCGTTCAGGGGCATGGCGGTCGACAAAAGCCGATTTCCCGACGCGGTGCTCGATGTCTATGCGCATGCCGCAGCCCAGCCCGGGGCCATGACGGCCATGATCAACTGGTATCGTGCCGCGTATCGCTTTCGCGGCGATATGGCGGTGGGCAATGGCCGGGTCGATGTGCCGACCTTGCAGATCTGGGGAGAGGCCGACACCGCGCTGGGCCTGGAAACGCTCGACGGCACCGACCGCTATGTGCCCGACCTGACCCAGCGCCGCCTGCCCGGCGTTTCGCACTGGGTGCAACAGGAAGCACCCGAAGCGGTGAACGCAATCCTGGACGAATGGTTACCCGACGTGTGATGCCGCGCGCCTGCGCCCGGCGCGATAGATGGCAGCACCTGCCCCCAGCAGCACCAGCGTCAGCCCGATGATCTTGGCCAGCGCCAGCGGCTTGTTCGCTTCGTCTGCCGCGGGCAAGACCGCCAGCACCAGCGCCACCAGCGTGGTGCCAAGCCCGATCAGCGCCAGCATGGTCGAAACCGGCCGCCCGCCCGGCAGCCGCGACACGTCGGGCGCGTGCGCGCGCGCATCGCTGTTGACGCGCAGAACCGCCAGAAACACCCCCGCAAACGGCAGAAATGCCGCGATGATGCCCATGCTGACCAGCACCTCATAGGCGCCCTGCACGCCGGTGCCCGCCTGCCCCAGCACGCAGAACACCGCGCCAAGCCCGCCTTGCAGCAACAACGCCACCCACGGTGTGCCCCAGCGCGGATGCACGCGCGCGAACACCGGGGGCAGCATATGGTCGATCCCCACTGCAAACGGCAGCCGCGCGCATCCCGACAAATAACCGCTGGCCGCCCCCAGATTGCCCACCGTAATCAGCAGCGCGATCGGCCACGCCAGCCAGCCGATCCCCAGATGCGCCGACGCAATCGATCCGGCCTGGACCAGCCCCTGCAACGGATTGACCGAGCCTGCGGGCATCACCACCAGCACCGCGATCGTGCCCAGCAGATACACCGGCAGCACCACCATGCCCGCCAGAGGCAGCGCGCGCGGGATGGTGCGGCGCGGATCGCGGATCTCGCCACTCATGAAACTGGCCGCCTCGGGACCCGACAGCGCAAAGGCCAGGCTCGACAGGATGATCACATGGCCAAGGTCGAACGCCGGGCGCGCCGAGGCGGCGTCAAACCGCGTGACACTGCCGAACCGCCACCAGCAGACGCCTGCCAGCCCGACCACGATCAGCGTGGGCAGCCACATCCCGACCGCACCGGTGCCGTGAAGCCATCGGGCCCATTTCAGCCCGGCAATGTTGATTGCGGTAATAGCCCCCAGCGCGATCAGCGCAAACGACATGAACCAGGCGGTGCTGCCCGCCCATGCCTGCATCCGCGCGCCGCCCAGAAACAGCGCGTTGCCGGCATCGAAATAGAAAACCGAGGGAAAATACGGCAGGTTGGATGTCCAGTAGCTCCACCCCGCCATGAACCCTGCAAACGGCCCGAAGGTCTCGCGGATCCAGACGTAAAGCCCGCCTTCCTGCGGATAGCGCGACGACAGTTCGATCACCGCCGCGACCAGCGGGATGTAAAAACCGGCAAACGCCATCGCCCAGTACCACAGCGCCTGCGGGCCCAATGTGGCCGCAGACGCGATCCAGCGCAGCGAAATCCCGGTCACCATGTAAAACAGCGCCAAATCAGCCACCCCCATCACGCGGGGTGGCCGGCTTTGTGCGCCGGTCATGACCGCCATCGCGTCAGGCGATCACTTGCCGAACCACATGCGCCGGAACTGCGGCTGATGATCGAGTAACTGGTGTTTGAGCGCGCCGGCAATATGCAGCGCAACCAGCCCGGCCAGCAGCCAGCTTGAATATTGATGCACGGCAAACAGTTTTTCGTGCCACCAATCCTTGCCCGCATCATTCAGGCCGCCAAACAGCGGCATCCGGAACCACGGGATCACCCCAAACAGCACCAGCGGATGCGTTGGCGCGCCCTTCCAGGCCGAATCGTGCAACCATCCGGCCAGCGGAACGATTGCCATCAACAGATACAGCAGGTGATGCGCGCTGACCGACAGCTTGCGCTCCCACACTTTCAGTCCGGGCAACGGCTTGGGGCCGGGATGCCCGATTTTCCAGAGTATGCGCAAAACCACCAGGCCGATGACCGTAATGCCGATGGATTTGTGCAGATCGATCGCCGGCCGGGGCGTATTGTCATCGAAGACGACCAGCGCTTCGAACAGATTGTAGATGATACCGACAGCCACCAGCCAATGCAGGGCGACGGCAACCGCAGTATAACGCTGGGCCAATGGACTTTGGGGCATCTTGGACAATCTCCGCCAAAAACAGTGTCAGCCACCATCGAAACCTGCCATGGCGCGCCTGCGTGAAAGCTCAGGTTCATCCCGGATCGGACAGGTAGGCACACATGAGCATTCTTGACCCCGGCTTTCAAGCGCTCTCTCCGCGCCTTTCTCCACGTCCAGTGCCGTGGGTGGGCGCGCTGCTCGGCTGGGCCGGCCCCGCGCTGCTGGTGATCCTGCTGTGGCAAAGCGTCATGCGGTCAAGCCTGCTTGGCTGGTCGGTGGGCCTTGCCTATATCGGGTATGACACGTTTCTGCTGTTGTTTACCGCGGTGCAATTGTGGCCGCTGCGCCATGCCATGCGTGCCACCCCGCCGCCGTCGGCAGACATGCCGCGCGCGCGGCTTGGCGCGATCGTCGCCGCACACAACGAAGCGCAATCGCTGCGCATCACCATCGACACTCTGGCCGCGCAAGACCAGGCGCCCGATCTGATCGTGCTGGCCGACGACGGTTCAACCGATGACAGCGCGCAAGTGCTGCGCGACGCCTATGGCCTGGAGCCACCTGCGCCCGGGCAGATGAGCGCGTCTTCGCCGGTGCTGCCGTCGTTGCGCTGGTTGCGCCTGCCGCATGGTGGCAAGGCACGCGCGCTCAACACTGCGATCCCGCTGCTCGATACCGAACTGTTGCTGACGGTCGATGCCGACACGCTGCTGGCGCCGGGCGCGCTGGCCGCGATGCGCGATGCCTTTGCCGCCGAACCGCAGCTGGTGGCTGCGACCGGGGTGCTGGTGCCGATCTGCGGCACCCGGCCGACCGAGCGCCTGTTCCAGTGGTTTCAGCGTTATGAATATGTGCGCAATTTTCTGTCGCGCTTTGCCTGGATGCAACAGGACGGCCTGCTGCTGATTTCGGGTGCCTTTGCCGGGTTCCGGCGCCAGGCGGTGATCACCGTCGGCGGATTTGATGCCGATTGCATGGTCGAAGATTACGAACTGATCCACCGCATGCACCGCCATGCGCACGAAACCGGACAGGACTGGCGCGTGCGCGTGATCGGCCGGGCAATTGCCAGCACCGATGCCCCGGCCAGCCCGATGGCGTTCATGCGGCAACGGCGGCGCTGGTTTGGCGGGTTTCTGCAGACCCAGCACTGGAACCGCGACATGGTCGGCAATCCTGCGTTCGGTACGCTGGGCACGCGGATGCTGGTGGTCAAGGCGCTGGATACCGCACAGCCGATCTTTGGCCTGGTCGCGTTCGGTATTCTGGTGTCGCTGCTGGTGCGCGGGGCCCTGCCGCTGGCCGGTGCGATTGTCGTCGTGATGCTGGCCAAAGTGGTGATCGACCTGACCTTTCACCTGTGGTCGATCGCGCTGTATCGCCGCTGGACCGGGCAATCCGACGGACTGGGTATCGGCCGCGCGCTGATCGCATCGTTCTTCGAACCGTTCACGTTCCAGTTGCTGCGCCATGCCGGGGCCTGCTGGGGCTGGATCGCATTCCTGTCGGGGGGCGGCAGCTGGGGCAAGCAAAGCCGGACGGCACTGGCGGGTTCGGCGATCACACTGCCCGGTGGCGTGCGCACCCCCGAAACGGTCTGAGCCGTACGCCGTTCGCCCCCTTTCGCGGGGGCGCCGATACGCTAGATTGCGCGCCATGGCCTGCCGTCATCGCCCGTTTGTCCACCTGCGCCGCACCCTGCTGATCGGTGCAACCGCGCTGTTTGCCACGACCGCACTGATGCGCGCCGAGGCCGCGCCGAAAAACGCGCCTGCGTGGGATGCCGCGGGCGCCGCGCGCTATCTCGACGCACGGCTCGACTGGTGGCGGCACTGGCCCAAGGCGCAGCGCGATCATGATACCGTGTGCATTTCGTGCCACACCGCGCTGCCGCATGTGCTGGCCCGCCCCGGCTTGCGCGGCGGCCTGCCGGGCGCGCAGCGCAGCCCGGCCGAACTGGCGATGTTCGACGACGTGACCAAGCGGGTGTACCTGTGGCACGAAATCGATCCCTTTTATACCGATCAGAAGAACGGCATGCCCAAATCGGGCGAATCGCGCGGCGTCGAATCGGTTTTGAACGCCCTGTTCCTGGCCACGCGCGACACCGAACGCGGCGCGTGGGGTACCGATACGCGGCAGGCTTTTGCCCAGATGTGGGCGATGCAGATCCAGACCGGAGAGATGAAGGGCGGGTTTCCCTGGCTGAATTTTCACCTGGAACCCTGGGAATCGCCGTCTGCCACCTATTGGGGCGCCACGCTGTCGGCGCTGGCTGTGGCGCGCGCGCCCGCCAATTATGCCGCCGACCCCGCAATTGCACCCCAGATCGAAGCGCTGCGCGCCTATCTGCGCGGCGGCCTGACCGGCCAGTCGCTCTATACCCGTACGCTGATCCTGATTGCCGACAGCGAACTGCACAGCATTGCCACCCCCGACCAGCGCGCGGCGATCGTGGCCGAACTTGCCGCCGGGCAAGCGGCCGACGGCGGCTGGAGCCTGCCGGCACTTGCCCCGTGGAAACGGCTCGACAAGACCGATCTGCCCGCCACCAGCGATGGCTATGCCACCGCGATCGCCGCCTTTGCCTTGCGCGAGGCCGCCCTGCCGCAAAGTGCCACGCCTCTTGCCCGCGCAAAAACCTGGCTGATCGCGCATCAGGACAAGGCAACCGGCGCCATCCCGGCGCGATCGATCAACAAGGACCGCCAGGCGGGCACAGATGCCTATCCGTTCATGTCCGACCACGCCACGGGCATAACCGCCTTGGTGCTGCGCCCCTGACCGTTACGGCCCAAAAACCGAACCATTTTGGCGCGTACACTTGCAATCGCCGCAATTTGGTTTCCGTTTTGGCCAGCAATGCGCATGTTTGGACAACGGGCAAACACACGTGGGGGCGATTCGTATGATCTATGGCGGGTTCTGGGTCCGGTTTGTGGCCTATCTGATTGATGCGATCATCATTGGCATTGCGTCAACGATCATCCGGCTGGCCGTTTCGCTTGTCCTGGGCACAGGCCTCAGCATCCTGACCGGCGGCGGAAGCATCGTGATCCTGGTGATCAGCACGCTGATTTCCTTCGTGGCCGGCTGGCTTTATCACGCGGTCATGGAATCCTCGGACAAGCAGGCGACCTTTGGCAAGCAGGCCATGGGTCTGATCGTGATGGACACCAACGGCTATCGCATCAGCTTTGGCCGGGCGACCGGGCGCTATTTCGCCAAGATCCTGTCGGGCGTGATCCTTTATATCGGCTTTGTGATGATCGCCTTTACCGACCGCAAGCAGGGCCTGCACGACATGATCGCCGATACGCTGGTGGTCAAAGGCGATCGCGGGGCGCTGCGTTATGGCGAAACGTTCGGCTGATCGCATGCGCGACTGGCTGGCGCGCAATCATCGCACGATCGTTGGCAACAGTCGCTGGACCATCATGGCCTGCGGCCTGGCGCTGATGGCGCTCGACGCGTTGCCGCGCGATCCGATCGGTCATGCCTTGGCCATGATCGGCGTGATGGCGGTGGCGGTGGTGTTTGCGCTGTGGGCCATCGTGGTGGGGGTGGCAGTGATCCGCCCGCGCACATTCGATCAAAGGCCGCACCGCCATCCCGATCAATCGTAGGCCGGTTCCCACATCTGCGCCGCGATGGCATCGCGGGTCAGGGCATCGGCCTCGACACCTGCCACGCCTTCGTCCAGCGCCTGTTGCGCCACCGCGATCGCAATGCGCAGCGCCACCTCGCGCAAGCCGGTGATCGGCGGCAACAGGCCCGCGCCACCATCGCCAATCTCGGCGCTCAGTTCGCCCAGCCGCCGCGCTGCGGCCATGAACATGCCATCGGTCACCACGCTGGCCTTGGCCGCCAGCGCCCCAAGCCCGACACCGGGGAAAATATAGACATTGTTGACCTGGGTCACGCCCGGCGTGCCGAACGGGCTGCCGGTGCCGACGATCGCGCGGCCATCGCTCCAGCGCAGGATGTCGGCGGGCGTTGCCTCGGCGCGGGACACCGGGTTGGACAAGGGAAAGATCACCGGGCGTTCGACCAGGCTGGCCATCAGGCGCACGGTGCCTTCGTTGAACGCGTCCTTTTGCCCAGACGCGCCGATCAGCACATGCGGCCGCACCTGGGCGATGGTCTGTTCCAGTCCGATCCGGCCATTGCCGATGCGCGGCCAACCGGCCACATCGGCCGGATCGCGCGCCAGCGCCACCTGTTGCGGGCCAAGATCGGGCATGTTGGACACGATCAGCCCGTCGCGATCGATCGCCCAGATCGCGCCGCGCGCCGCAGCCTCGTCCACGCCTTCGGCCATGAACGCCTTGACCAGCATTTCGGCAATCCCGCTGCCCGCTGCGCCCACGCCATACAACAGCACACGTTGCGCCGCCAAAGGCACCCCTGTGGTACGCACCGCAGCCAGCATCGTGCCGACCGCGGTGGCTGCCGTGCCCTGGATATCGTCGTTGAATGTCAGCAACCGATCGCGATAGCGGTGCAGCAGGTCATAGGCGTTCTTGCCGGCAAAATCTTCCCACTGCAGCAGCACATTGGGCCAGCGTTCGTCGACCGCGCTGACGAATTCCTCGACAAAGGCGTCATAGTCGGCACCGCGAACGCGCGGCGAATGCCACCCGATGTACAAGGGATCGTCCAGCCGTTTGGGATTGTCGGTGCCGCAATCGAGCAGGATCGGCAGCACTTCGGCAGGGTGGAACCCCGCGCAGGCCGTATAGAGCGCCAGCTTGCCGATCGGGATGCCCATGCCGCCCGCGCCCTGATCGCCCAGCCCAAGGATGCGTTCGCCATCCGACACCACGATCACTTTCACCCGATCGAATGCCGGATCGGCCAGGATTTCGCGAATGCGGTGGCGATTGGGCCAGGTCAGGAAAAGACCACGCGGCCGGCGGAAAATCTGGCTGAAACGTTCGCACCCTTCGCCCACCGTGGGCGTATAGACCAGCGGCAGCATGCGCGGCAGATCGCTTTGCACCACCGCGTGAAACAGCACCTCGTTGGTGTCCTGCAATTCGCGCAGGAACGCATAGCGATGAAAATCCGAATCCATCCCTTCAAGCATCTGGCAGCGCCGCTCGATCTGGTCGGCCAGCGTGAACACGTGGCTGGGCAACAGTCCGTGCAGACCATAGGCGTCGCGCTCTTCCAGTGTAAAAGCCGTGCCGCGGTTGGTCAGCGGATCGTTGAGCAGCGCACGCGCGGCTGCATAGTCTGTCGTCATCGAAGGCTCCTGGTCGGCACGGTAGCGCCGTCGCTATGCGCTGACCGCGGCATAGGCAAGTCGGATCAATCGCGCACCCCCGACCTTGGGAAATCAGGCATGCCGACAGTCTTGCGGCGCTGCGGGGGCGCAGGCGCCGGTGCTTTCATCCGGCTGTGCCACGGGGTTTCCAGGCGCGGCACGCCTTCGATGCGGAAACCCGTCGCCTTGTGACAGCGTTCGCACACCGGGCCCAGCGTGTTGTTGTGAACGTCGTCGCGTTTGTGGCAATCGATACAGCGCGCGCCCACTTTCACTTTGTCCACCGATTGCGGATGGCATGCCACGCAAGCGACCCGGGTGTGATACCCGATCAGCGCAAAGCCGGTCCTGGCGTGATCGAACTTGTCCACTTTCCAGGTTGACTGGCTGTGGCAGCTTTCGCATTTCGGGCCGTCGGCACCTTTGTGCACGTCGTCTTTCACATGGCAGCCAAGACAGGCCACCGGCGCGCGTGACGGGCGCGCCGCAATCGCGTGGCACGCGACGCACGCGAGCGGGCGATGCGCGCCGCGCAACGGAAAGGCGCGGACCTGTTCGTGATCGAAACGGATCGTGCGCCAATCGGTGGTCAGATGGCAATCGGCACATTTCGGGCCATCGGCCCCGCGATGCACATCTTTGCGCAAATGGCACGACACGCATGCGGTCGAAACGCCGTGCCACTGTTCGCCCACATGGCAGCCAAGGCAGGCCGTCGTGCGATGCGCGCCCGTCAGCGGATAGCGCGTGTGGTCATGATCGAACGGCAATACTTCGCGCCAGCGCGCGGTGGTGTGGCACGATTGGCATTGCGGACCCAGCCGGCCGCGATGCACATCCTGCCGGGTGTGGCACGCGGCGCACGCCTGCGGGGTTTCGCGAAACAGCGTCATGCCGCGATGGCAGGCAACGCATTGCGTGCGGCGGTGCCCGCCGGTCAGGCGATACGCGCTTTGGCTGTCATGATGGAATGTCTTTGCATCAAGCTGCGCCAATGGATGCGCGGTGCCCTGGTGTTCGACATGGCAGGTGCGGCAGGCCTGGGTGCGCGCCTGGGTCACCAGGCCATGAAACCGGGTCTGCGTGGCACGATCGCGCGCGATCCCGGTGTGGCACGCCAGGCACTGCGCGGGCTGCGCCTGGCGTTGAAACGACAGGTGGCATGCGCTGCAGCGCCCCTCGAACCGGGCATGCGCGGGCGACAGTGGCCCGGGGCTGACCAGCCGCTCGATCGGGGTTTCGGCGCGCAACGCGCCGATCCCCCCCAGCAGGACCATGGCCACGATCAGCAACAGGCGCGACAGCCCGCGCATCAGTAGGCGTGTGCCATATAGACGTGCAGGATCACCGCCAGCATCATGACGACAAACAGCGGCAGGTGCAGATAATGCCAGCCTTCGGCCAGCGCGAGGGCCGGCGTGTTGCCGCTGCGTCGAGCCAGCGGCAACGCATACCGCGCCAGCAACCCGCTCAACACCACCAGCCCCATCGCCACCAGCGCAAAGCTGCTGTTGATCGAGCCCCAGGCAAACCGCGCATGAAGGACCACCAGCACCGGCCCGAACAACCCGAGCAGCACATGCGCGTTGTACCAACCCGCCACCGATCCGCGCCCCGCCGCCACCCGTTTGCGCCACGAAAAGCCCGCCACCGCCGCCATCATCAGCGCGCCGGTCAATCCCAGCCACCACCCCGGCCAGCCATGCGGATCAAGCAAGGGATCGGCGCGCGCGCGCCAGCCCCACACCAGCACGCCCAAAACCACCGACGCCACGCCCAGATCGATCGACGCAACGCACATGGTCGGGCGCGTGGTCGCACGATCGATCGGTTGCATTGCGCCGTCCATAACCCCTTTGCGAATCCGCCCTTTGTGATGACCCCATGCTGTGATGCCAGAATTTGCTGGAATTCGCGGCACAAATGTCGCTGTGTGTGCAAACAAAGCCCGATGATTGCCTCCACCGCCCTGATCCCGGTCTATGCCGTGCCGATTGCCCTGACGATGGCCGGGTGGGCATGGCACCACGCCGCGCGCACACGGCGCAACCGCGCGCTGTTGATGCAGAACCGCGCAACCGGCCTGTCCGAACCGCCCGGACTGCACCCCCTGATCGATCCGGCGCGCTGCATCGGCTGCGGCGCCTGCGTGCGCGCCTGCCCCGAACACGATGTGCTGGGGCTGATCGGGCGCACCGCCACCTTGATCGAACCGTGGGCCTGTGTCGGCCACGGCGTGTGCCGCGATGCCTGCCCGACCGGGGCAATCAAGCTGGTGTTCGGCACGCCATCGCGCGGGATCGAGGTGCCGGTGCTGGGTGCCGGCGGCGAAACCAGCGTGCCCGGCATCCACATCGCCGGCGAACTGGGCGGACTGGGCCTGATCCGCAATGCGATCAACCAGGGGCGCGATACGATCGATCATATTGCGCGCGTACTGCGCAGCGAAATCGCACCCGACGACCCCGATCGGCTTGATCTGGTGATTGTCGGCTGCGGCCCGGCCGGACTGGCCGCGGCGCTGGGCGCGATGGAGCGGTCGTTGCGCTTTGTCGCGATCGACCAGGCCAGCCTGGGCGGTTCGGTGGCGCACTATCCGCGCGGCAAGCTGGTGATGACAGCACCTGCGCATCTGCCGCTGATCGGCGAAGTGCGATTGGGCGCGGTATCCAAAGAACGCCTGCTCGCGTTCTGGCAGGATGTGCTGGTGCGCACCGGGCTTGCCCCCCGGTTCGAGGAACGCGTGAATGCGGTTACCCCCGACGCGGGCGGCTTTGTCGTCCAGACCGACAAGGATCGCTATCGCGCGCGGCGCGTGGTGCTGGCGATGGGGCGTGGCGGCACACCACGCAGACTGGGTGTGCCGGGCGAGGATCTGGCCAAAGTGGTCTATCGCCTGACCGAGCCTGGCCAATATGCCGGGCACCGCGTGATGGTCGTGGGCGGCGGCGATACGGCGCTGGAGGCCGCGATTGCGCTGACCGAAGTGCCCGATACCGTGGTGACCCTGGTGCACCGCGGCAGCGCATTTTCGCGCGCGCGCCCCGCCAACCGCGATGCGGCCGAGGCGCTGGGCCGGTCTGGCGCGATCACCATCCACCGCGCATCGCGCCCCGTTGCGATTTCCAGGACCGACGTGACAGTCGACGGTCTGCACGGCACGATCACGCTGCCCAACGACACGGTGATCATCTGTGCCGGGGGCACCCTGCCGCGTGAATGGCTGGCCCGGATCGGCATTGCGGTGCAAACCCACCACGGCGTGCCGGTAACCACGCTATAAGCCCAGGCGGGGCGGGTGCCGGTTGGCCACACCCCCGGGCACGGCGGACGGTCAAGACGCGCGACGGCAAGGCTCAGGCGTCAATGTCCTGCGGGTGCGTACCGGTTTCGGGCAGCGCGCGGTAGGCAAAGTCGCGAAACCGCACGCGCCCCGGGCCGGTGGCAAACAGGCCCGGGCGCAAACTGGCAAGGTCGTCGATCGTGTTGACATGATAGCCCGAGGTTTCGCTGCGGACCGTGTGCCGCGTCCAGCTGCGGCCGTCGGCGCTGTAGTAGAACGTCACGAGAGTGCGCCGGTTGACGATGCGCAGGTGGATCGTGCGCAATGGCGGCGCGGGTTCCTGCCAATAGCTCGCCTTGCCGCCACGCCAGGTGGTCATGTGTGTGCCGTCATGGCCCATACCCAGAAACAGGCGATCGTTGTAGAACAGCAGCAGTCCGCCCTGGCTTTCCCCGAGCAATTCCATGCACACCGATATCTGATACGCGGGATCGCCGACCATCTGGGTCAGCGGCGAGCTGTCTGCCGGGCTGGTGCCTTTGCCTGCAAGCACGAGGCCCTCGGGACCAAATTCGGCCCGATGCGCCTCGGTCGGGTCCGCTGCATAAAACGACCAGCGTTCACCCAGCGTGTTGCGCACAAAGCTGTCCGATCGCGCAATGCCGTCGGCTCCACCCGGCTGCCCGGTGGGCATTGGCAAGGGCCGCGACAGATCGCCACCGAGCGCCACGGGCCAGCCATCGGCGCTCCAGGGCATCGGCTCGAGCAGGGTTTGGCGGCCAAGCGTGCGCAGGCCGTTCTCGTAACCGTGATAGACCAGGTACCAATGGCCGCCCGGTCCTTCGACCGCGGTCGCATGTCCGCGCGACCACCATGGCTCGGCGGCACTGGCGGTATGGACGATCGGATTGTTCGGGGCATTTTCCCACGGTCCGGCGATGCTGCGCGATCGCGCGGCAATGACCATGTGGCCGGTGGGCGGCCCCGCGGTGCCCCCCACCGCGCTGATCAGGTAAAACCAGCCGTTGCGGCGCAGCAGCTTGGGCCCTTCCAGCGCATAGGCCTCGGTCACCCAGGTATCGGGGTAATGCCAGCCGTCGTAGGCGTGCTCGATCGCGCCGTTTGTAGCCAGTCCGTCACCGCTCAGCCTTATCCGGCTGACCCCCGACAGAAACAGGTAACGATGCCCGTCCTCACCCACAATGTGACAGGGATCGATATATCCGGAAATGCCAAGGTCGATCGGATCGCTCCACGGACCGGTGATGCTCGGCGCATGGATGACATGGATGTTTGCCCAGCTTTTGAGCCCGCGCGACCACGGCGCGCGCATGAACGGAATATAGATGTAATACCGACCGTCATGTTTGGCCAGGTCGCAGGCGAACACGGTGCCGAGCGGCGTGTCGAGCGCGGGACCGACCGGCGTCCAGTTGACCAGGTCGACCGATTGCCAGATCATCAGGCCCGGCGCCGCATCGAAAGAGGAATGGGTCATATACCAGCGATCGCCATCGCGCAGGATGGTTGGATCGGGATGGTCGCCGGCCATGACCGGATTGCGATAGAAACCGGTGCCCAGGTCCGCCTTGCGCTGGCCCTCGATTCCCACACCCCAGCCCGCAGCCGGCAACGCCGCACCGCCTCCCGCGCCCTGCGCCTGCGTCGGCGCCCCGCCCAGCAGCGACCACGCCGATCCGGTCAGGGCACCCTTCAATGCGTCTCGGCGCGTGGTCACCATGGCCTCCGGTTCTCGCCAGCGTGGCGTTGCAAGTCGCTGTCAGGCTCGCCCCGCCAGCCAGCGCGGGTGATGGTTCAGAAACAGATCGTCTTCTCGTCGTTGTTGAACGACGGGAACGGCATGTACGAGATGCGCAGCCGCTGTTGCAGCCCCAGGCGGTGGTCGCCCTTCGGAAAACCGCCGGGCAAGCTGACGATCACCGTGGCCGGTGTGCCGAACCCCCAGCGCCGATCGTAGACTGTCTCCATTTGCGCCAAAGTCAGCGCGCCCTTGCCGTCATCGAACGCGATCGCGTCACGCGGCATGACCTGACCGTCGATCGACACGGCCAGATCTTCGATCAGCGACAGAGTGATCCCGCGATAATATCCAAGGCGCGTTTCGAAGGCAAAGCCGGTGGGCGCATCGACGGGCCCGGTGTTGTGCACAGTGGCGGGGTCGATAATATATTTGTCGAACATCAGCGCGCGTCCTCAAGAAAATGTTGCAACCGCAGCCAGCGCAGCATGACATCCAGCCAACCTTCGGTGGGCGTGCCCGCGATGCCCGCGCCAAACCCGTGACCGCCGCTTGCAAACAGATGGAATTCGACCGGCCGGCCCGCCTCTCGATAGGCCTCAACCAGCGGAAAGCCGTGAACTTTTGCCAGCAGAAAGTCATCCGATGCCACCGCCACGAACATCGGTGGCGCATCCGCGGGCACCTTGATCGCGGCCATGTTGGGATAAATCGGCCCGACGAAATTGGGGCGCTCCGGACCCGAACGCTCGACCAGCGAACGGGTCAGAAACCCGCCGGCGGAAAACCCCATGAACCCGATGCGGTGCGGATCGATGCCGTACTCATTGGCGTGGGCGCGCACATAGCGAAGCGCGCCAAGGCCATCGGCCATATGTCGCCGTAATTAGATATTTAAATCATTATTTTAATCGCAATTTGAACCGCAATCAAATCCGAAACTTCCAACCTAACTTACAATCTGACTTTTGAAAGGTCGATCATGTCTGAAGCTCTTCGTACTTTTAACGCAATTCCAGCGAACTTTCGCACCACTGACAACACCGATGGCGACTGGCCAAGAGCGCCGCAATGGAAGGCCGCAACCGACGCCGGTGAAAGCGCCGCAATCGGCTTGGCAAGCGCCCATACGCGAATGCGCGAAGGTATGGGCCAATTTGTCAGCTTACTTAAAATGGAACCAAGGACGAAGACGCCCGAAGGTCATTATCTCGAAACGAATGATGCAGCGCAAAGCTGGTTGAAAGCGACCGCAACCATAACGCAAAATGCGCGGGACGCCGCCGATAGGTGTGGATAGGGGGCTGGAGGGCGTCGAAGTCTGCCAGTGATAATACACAGCGCAAACACTGTGGATGCACTAGCCGCGAACCGATCTGAATTTTCCGACGCCATAAAGCGCGCGCGCACTGCTGCCGAAACTGGCCCCTAGGTGCCGCACTGCCCGCATCCGTTCGCGTCAATTCAGGTCCAGCCGCAACCCGTTCGTGGGCTTAGTCATGGGCAACGCCTGAAAAAGTGCATTTTATCGAGGAAAATCAGAGGTAGTTGGCGGAGAGGCAGGGAAACGACGCTATTTCTTACTTTGATAGGATTATCAATATGTTTTAGGTCATGCCGGCTTAGATTTTGTAGCACATTTTGTAGCAACGGGTTGCAAGGGACATGCCGCCGCGCAGATCGAGCTACTAGCTGCTACCGGCGCACTTCAAGCAAAAGACGGCAGGCTTGATCAGCCACGGCCTCACGTTCTGCCCGCCACTTCAACCGTGCTTGCAGCATTCGGGCTTGGAATGCCCCTACGCCCTTGTCTGCGTTGCGGCTGGACTTGGCCTTGCCTTCATCGGTGCGCGGGCCTGTGGCCCGACCCCACGGCTGCCATTGCCTTATCGCTTCCGCTTGCTTTGCCCGGCGTTCGGGCGTCCAGCCTGACTTGCGCATGATTGCCTCCTTCAATAGTTCGTTTCGACCATTACAGCGTGATCGCGGTGCGCGCCAGAGTGACCTGCTGGCGACGGCAAGTGCGTCGGAGAGCAGCAGTGCGCGCAAGCAGGTTCTGTGGCCCCACGGGGCGCATACGGACGAAATAGCCGGGATCGTGGGGAAATTAGCAGTGGATCATTGACCGCTATCAGATGGGCACACCAAGACTGGCGACATGATGCGGGTCATCGACCCCTGCTTTCATTGTCAATAAAATCGGCTGGCTGTGCTTCGGCAGTGGCACTCGCACTATGTAGCGCCAGACCAGCCATGACCGCATCCATGAGATGCCGGTATTGAGGAACGAGGGCATAGCGTTTTACGGGGTGCTGGTGATCTCGACGACCTATCACGACCCGGTGCAGGATGCCGACGTTGCACAAATCGTCCAGGAGGGCTTCTGGCAATTCGTCGTGGCCATTTCGGCTAATTCCGCCGTCCTCGAACAGCCGGGCCATGACGCCTTGCACGCCGACCTGATGCGCAGCGCAGAGTTGGGCGATCATTCCGCATAGCCGGGTCAGATCGGTGATCTGCGGCGTAGGCCGCTCGTTGAACATCTCACCAAACCGTGACCAGCGCACAGCGGTCAATAGGTTCAGCCGTTCCATTTCCAAGATCGCGAGCAAGCGGTCTCGCGGTCGCACGGGGCGGCCAATGTCCGAGTAATCGCCCTTCTTCAATCGACGCACTTCAAACCGAAACCGCGACGGGGATTTGGCATAGACGCCAAGTCGATACTTATCGGTGAGCGTGAAGCCAATGGACAGGCAGTCAGGGCCATGTGAGGCACCCTTGGCAACAATGCGCGGTTGAAAGGAATGCCAACTGCGCGCCATTGGTTCTGTTGCCGGGCGGATGTCCGCCATTCGAAGTGCCGCTATGCGATCCCGGCATCTTCCACTGGTGTTACGACCGGACAGTCGCGCTCGACCCGCTCCGAATAGCGGTCCACCAGTTGGTCAGCATGTGGACGCAGCAGGACGGTGAAGCGCACCAGTTCCTCCATCACGTCAACGATGCGGTCGTAGTACGCAGAGGGCTTCATGCGGCCCGCGTCGTCAAACTCTTCATAGGCTTTTGCGACACTCGACTGGTTCGGGATGGTGACCATTCGCATCCAGCGCCCCAGCACTCGTAGCGTGTTGATGGAGTTGAACGACTGCGAACCGGCACTGACCTGCATCACCGCCAGCGTGCGCCCCTGTGTCGGACGCCTACCCTTCATGGCCAAGGGCAGATGGTCGATCTGCGCCTTCATGACGCCCGTGATCTGGCCATGCCGCTCCGGGCTGCACCACACTTGGCCCTCCGACCACAGCGACAATTCGCGCAACTCATGCACAGCGGGATGGTCGTCTCCTGCCACCTGATCGGGCAGGGGCAGGTCAGACGGATCGAAAATGCGCGTCTCGCAACCGAAGTAGCGCAACAACCGAGCGGCTTCCTCCGTGGCCAGCCGCGAATAGGACCGCTCACGTAGACTGCCGTAAAGCAGCAGCATGCGCGGCGGTGGGTCCATCGCCCCAAGGCCAAGCGCCGGGCGGCGATAGGCGTACTCGGGGCGCAGAGCCGGAAGTTGCTCCGGATCGGACAGGTCGCGAAGGCGGTTCATGCGATGTCCTTGGGAGCCAGAACTGTCTCCGTGCATAGATAGGCTGCCAACCCGCCCGCGAGTTGCGCAGCGATGAAGCCCGGCACACTGGCGGGCGCGATCCCGGCAAAGCTGTTGCTCAAACTACGGGCGATGGTGATGGCCGGGTTGGCAAAGCTCGTGGAAGAGGTAAACCAGTAAGCTGCGGTGATGTAGAGCGCGACACTGGCGGGCACCCATTGAGGCCGAACCCTGATCGTACACAGGATGGTTAGCAACAGGCCGAATGTGGCCACCGCCTCACCAGTCAACTGTCCGGGGCCAGAGCGCACCTTGGTCGATAGCTGCCACACGGGCAGGTCAAACATTAGGTGCGCCGTCCAAACGCCGAGGATACCTCCGGCAAGCTGCATCACCGCATAGCCTATGGCCTGCCCGGTCGAGAGTTCCCCGCGCAGACGGAACACCAGTGTCACGGCTGGGTTGAAGTGAGCGCCCGACAACGGCCCCAGCATCGTAATCAGCACGAACAGCATGGCCCCGGTTGCCAAGGTGTTACCCAATAGGGCTATCGCCACATTCCCACCGGCCAGCTTCTCGGCCATGATCCCGGAGCCGATCACAGTCGCGAACAGCATGAAACTGCCGACCGCCTCTGCCCACAGCGCCGGGCGTATCATGCCGAACGGCCGGGTGCGATACGCTGACCAGCGTCGTCGATCACCTGTTCGCCGTCCTCCTTGGCGAACGCACCCTGTTGGACGGTTGGCAGCAGGTCTAACACAACCTCGGACGGACGGCACAGCTTCACCCCTAGCGGAGAGACAACCAGCGGACGATTTATGAGGATCGGGTGGGCCATCATGGCGTCCACCAATTCCGCGTCAGTCAGGGCCGGATTGTCCAGCCCGAGATTGGCGTAAGGAGTTCCCTTCTGCCGCAGGAGGTCGCGGGGAGACATCCCGGCTCGCTCCAGCAGGCTTTCCAGCAAGGCACGCGAAGGCGGGGTCTTGAGGTACTCGACGACATGCGGCTCGATCCCGGCATTGCGGATCATGGCAAGCGTGTTGCGCGAAGTACCGCATTCCGGGTTGTGGTAGATGATAATGTCAGTGCTCATTGGGCGATCACGCCGGGCTGGGTAGCGCCTTCAATGTGACCGATGTCTTTGAGCTTACGCTCCGTCGCCAGCTTGTCGAGGGTGGCGAGCGGAAGTTCCAAGAACAGTTCGATCCGGCGACGCAGGTAGCGCACGGTATCAAGAAATGCCTGTCGCTGACCATCACCTTCCACGGCGGCAGGGTCTTCAATACCCCAATGGGCCGTCATGGGATGACCGATCCAAACTGGGCAGGTCTCGCCCGCCGCATTGTCGCACACGGTGAAAATAAAATCGAACTCGGGCGCGCCAGCACCAGTAAACTCATTCCAACTCTTTGAGCGCAGTCCTTCGGTCGCAAAACCCAGCCCGGCCAAAGTTTCCCGTGCCATCGGGTGGACCTCGCCCTTGGGGTGACTGCCTGCGCTATACGCCTTGCAGCCGCCAGCACCGTAATGGTTCATCAGCACCTCACCGATGATCGAGCGCGCCGAGTTGCCGGTGCACAGAAACAGGACGTTGTAAATCTTGTCGGTCATGAGGGCCTCCCTAGGCGCTGGCACTACAGTGAAGTTCAGCAAGCAAGTCCGAACACATTTCCGGCGCACCATTGCAGCAATCCTGCATGAGGAACGCAAGCAACCGGCGCATACCGGCATAGTCCGTTCGGTAATGGATCAGACGGCTTTCCCGCTCCGACCGCACCAGACCGGCGCGTTCGAGCGTCGCCAGATGATGGGACATGGTCGAGGGCGGCACCCCGGCATTTTCAGCGATGGCCCCTGCGATCAGGCCATCCGGCCCCGCCTGCACCAGCATGCGGAAAACCGATAGGCGCGTTTCGTGGGCAAGAGCGCCCAACGCATCAACGGCCCATACCTGCGGGTTTACATCACTCATGCGAGACCACCTTTCGACTTGACTAAAAGTATCGACACAAGCTCCTATGTCAAACGATATTTCTAAATCAATCGAAACATTCTAGCCTGCTTGACGAGGCTTGGCTTCACCGAGGCACGGCGGTGAACGAGATCAGCGCGATACGCCGGTGCAACAGGTTGCAACGACGTTCATCAATCATCCAATCGTTGACAGCTTGTAAGCCGGTAGCCGCTCGATCTCGGCCAACGTCACTGACGGCTCTATGTCGCCATAGTGCTCGCCCTCGGTTCTTGGAGCGTGGCCTTGGATGTAGTCGGCGATTGTCGGGTCCAAACGATGCCTTTTCGCCAAGGTCTTGAAGCGGTGCCTCCATCCATGGTTTGGAGCCACGCCCACTATTCCCAAGTCGCGAACCCATTCCGCCAGATGCTGCCCAACCTTCTTGCTCTGGCGGTTGCCATCACCGCCGCCGCGATGGCGGCTCGGGTCATAGAACAAGCTGCCCGTGCGTTTGCTGACCTCGCTCACGAAGCCCTGCTCAATCAAATGCGGATGGAGCGCAACAATCCGGGCTTCATTGTTCTTTTGCCCACCAGCCTCTGGCGTAATACGCACGGCCCAGACACCATCACGCTTTTGCACGTCCTCCGCCCGAAGCTGCGCCATCTCGTCCACGCGACGGCCCGTGTAGGCGCAAAGCCAAGGAACCCAGCGCCGGGCGAAAGCTCTTTCTGCGGAAAGCCGAGCAGGCGGCGCGGTGAGCGTGGCGCGAAGGATCGTAAGCGCCTCGCTATCAGACAGTGACTTGGAGCGCAGTTTCAAGGGGCGTGGGGCACGGACGCGAACCTGTTCTGCCGGGTTCGATTTGAGCTTCGCGTTTTCAACGCCCCACTTCAAAGCGGTTTTCAAGGCAGACAGGTATGTCTCTCCGACCGTCTTGGCCGTCCGCACAGTGCCCTTGGCGTTGGGGACTGTGAGCAAGTGCTGCTTCCATGCAACGACATCCGCGAACTGTATTTGCTTCGCATCGTCGTGCCCAATGAACGCGACGAATGCGGCCACCTGTCGCCGATACGCCTTGACGGTAGCCGGAGCCGGTTTGCGTTCCTTCGCATAATCATCGAACAGACCTATCAAGGAAACCGGCCCATTATTCTCGCGTGCGCGCCGCCGCTCTTGATCCGACTGGTATTGCTCGCGACTGAAACGGTCATCGCTGGTTTGAAGCGGACTGCCATTGATCGCTGCTCGCTGCTGCTGAACGGCCTCCTTCTGGCTCTGCGCGACAAACTGTAGCAAGAACCAATAGTCCGGATGGGACGTTGGCAATTCCCAACCATACCGCTCGATGATAGCTGCCGCCGCCCACTCTGTTGCAAGAGGCACTTCGGCATTTGCTTCAAGGTCAAGACCTCGAGCAATCATGCTCTCTTGGTGGGTCAGTATCGCGACAAGTTCTCTGCCTGCCGCACGATCCTCCGGCATAAAATAGTCGGTTCGAGCGCGCGCCAATCGTTCGGCAAGAACTTCACGGACGGCTTCCTCAATCTCTATGCGCAACGGCACGCGCGACTGCTTCTGCACAGCTACAGGAGATTTGGTCCGCCGCACCGTGGACAGGCAGTTATCAAACTCGGCTAGATGCTTCACCATCAAATGGCGCGCCTCACGCACGTCGCCGGTTTCGAGTGCCACCCATACTTCGTGCCTTCCACCGAACGCGGCACGCGCATCTTGGGGCACACCACGGCGGAAATAAAGAAACCCTTCGCGCCGATAAAGGTAGCGATGATCCTTCACGCGCTCCATGCCAAACCCATCCCTTCTCGACAGGGATTTTGTAGCACACTTTGTAGCAAACGCCAGCGCACAAAGCCCGGAGAAGCGGGCTTTCGAGCGTTATCAATGCTTTTCAGAGATATTGGCGGAGAGGCAGGGATTCGAACCCTGGATGCCCTTGCGAGCATGCCGCATTTCGAGTGCGGTGCATTCGACCACTCTGCCACCTCTCCGCGAAGTGTCGTCGGGCGCCGCTGGTGCGCCCCGGTCGGGAAAGCGCCGTTAGCGCATGGGTGGTGGCTTGCCAAGCGCAAAAAGCAATCGGCTGATCATAACATTGCCCATCAAGGATGGCGGCAAAGGCCATGCCTTGCTTGTTTGCGTCCGCCCCAACGCCTATATGCCTGATTATGGAACACGGGAATTATGTTTCGGCCCAAAGCGGCCGTGAAATCGTCGCTCCGCCGGTGTGCGAGGCGCGGTTTTCGATCGGTGAAGTCGTGCGGCACAGGCTGTTCGATTTTCGCGGCGTTGTTTTCGATATCGACCCGGTATTTGCCAATTCGGAAGACTGGTATCAGTCCATCCCGGAAAATATCCGGCCTGACCGCGATCAGCCGTTCTATCACCTGCTCGCCGAAAACGGCGAAAACAGCTATGTTGCCTATGTCAGCCAGCAAAACCTGATCACCGATGCCGAAGCAGGCCCGGTAGACCACCCGTCGGTGACCGAAATGTTCGAGGCATTCCGCGACGGGCGCTATCGCCTGCGCCGCAAGCTGTCGCATTGATCACGGAGCGCTGCGCGATATTCAGTCGCGCAGCTTCCACCCCGAACGCAACAGCGCATACGTGGCTGCAGCCAGAACGACGTTCAGCACGCCCAGGCCCATCGCCCCGCCCAGCACCGCTGTATTGGTGGCACCGATATCGCTCTGGCCCAGAAAGCCATAGCGAAACCCCGACATGATATAGAACACCGGATTGTATCCGCTGATCGCGCGAAACACCGGTGACAGGCGTTCCACCGAATAGAATGTCCCCGACAGCATCGCCATCGGCGTGATCACGAAATTGGTGACCGCGGCGTTCTGGTCGAATTTGTCGGCCCACAGTGACGTCAGCACCCCGATCAGCGAAAACAGCACCGATCCCATCAGCCCGAACCAGATCACCGCCCAGGGGTGATGCATCGTCAGATCAACCCCCGGCCACAGCCACATCGCGGCATACAGCGCAATCCCCACCAGGATGGCGCGGGTCACCGCCGCCGCCACCAGCGCGATCAGCAGTTCCATTTCGGAGATCGGCGGCATCAGATAATCGATGATCGTGCCCTGCATCTTGCCCACCAGCAGGCCAAAGCTGGCATTGGCAAAGGCATTGTTGATCATGCCCATCGCAATCAGCCCCGGCGCAACAAAGCTGGCGAAGGGAACGCCCATCACCGTGCGGCCGCCGCCGCCCAGCGCCAGCGTGAAAATTACCAGATAGAGCAGCGTCGTCACCGACGGCGCCCAGATGGTCTGGAGCTGAACCTTGAAAAACCGGCGGACTTCCTTCATATAAAGGGTCCACAGGCCCAAACGGTTGAAACCGCGAAACACCGGTTGACCCGGTGGCGGAAAATTCCCGACAGCTGCAGGATTGGGATAGACGGTTGCGAGCGTTGCCGATGGCAGCGTCGGGATCGATTGATCAAGCATGACCAAGGCGGTATCGCGGCGGTCGGACAATAGCAAGCGGATGGCGGCAAGCGCAGTTTGCCCTCACCCCAAAGAACAGTATGGCGGGCATTGGCGCGCATGAAGGAATTGGCATGAGCTGGACGGACGAGCGGATCGAGACACTGACCAAAATGTGGGAAGGCGGCGCCACCGCCAGCCAGATCGCCGAAGAACTGGGCGGGGTCAGCCGCAACGCCGTGATCGGCAAGGCGCATCGCCTGGGCCTGAAAGCGCGCCCTTCGCCGGTAAAGCCGAACGAAAAGACCGAAGCAGCACGAGCAGAGGCACCGCCGCCCAAACCTGCGCCCCGTACGGCCGCGCCGGCAGAACCGCGCGCGCCTGCGCCGCGCCCTGCCGCACCCCCGCCAGCAGCAGCAGCACCGCGCGCGCCCGCGCCGGCACCGGCGGCACCCGCCGCTGCGCCGCTGGCCGCGGCACCTGCCACCGATGCACCGCCTGCCGCGCCGCAGCCGCGCATTGTCTCGGTCGGGCCCGGTGGATTTCTGCGCCAGGGTCCGGGCGATCAGCAGGCGCCCATCCCGCCCGCTCCGCCACGCCGCCTGGTGCCCGCGCGCCCCAGCGCCGAAATCGCCGACAAGACCAGCCTGCTCGATCTCAACGATCGCATCTGCCGCTGGCCGATGGGCCATCCCGGCGAGCCCGATTTCCATTTCTGCGGCGAAAAGGTGAACCCCGGCTTCCCCTATTGCGTCGAACATTGCGGCCGTGCCTATCAGGCGCAATTGCCGCGCGGCCATCGCCGCCCGCCCCCGCCGATGCCGTTTGGCGGCCCGCGCGTACGCTGACCATATAATGACCAAGCCCGGGGCCCGCGCCCCGGGCTTGGTTAATATCGCGCTACTGCTGCCGTTCTCTACCCGTATGACAGCAGACGAACATCCTGATCCGGCGCAGCAGCATTCAGGCTGGCGCGAATGGCTGGGCCTGGCCCCGCGCAGCGCCCCAGCCACGCGCGACAACCCCGCCCGACCGGACCACGACCTGGGCCGTGAACTGACCCAGCGCGAGATCTGGCTGCCGGCCAAACGCCGGATGCTGGCACAAGTTGCCGATTTCCTGATCGACCACGACCTGGACGTGCTGCCCTTCACACTGGCAATCGCCTACGACTGCGTCACTGGCGCCAGTCCGAAACTGGCGCAGCGGGTCCTCGAACGCACCGAAAAAGGCCTGCCGATCACGTTGAAATGGCTGGAAGAAGCCTGTGCAGCGCAGGCCCGCGATGCCACTGCAGAGGCGGTCGCCATGCTGGTCGGAGAACTGGAACACAGCCTGTCGGATCTGGGCCGGACCATGGCCGGGGTGCGCGTCGCCACCGGTACCTATTCGGTGGCGCTTGAAGGCCATGTTGCCGATCTGCAAGGGGCAGCGGCAAGCACCGATGTGATCGCACGACTGACCGCGCTGACCCGCCATATGCTGGACCACACCCGCACGGTGGAACGCGAACTGACCAGCAGCGAGGCGCATATAGCCACGCTGCAGACCCGGCTCGACGAAGCGCGGCTGCAGGCCAACCAGGACCACCTGACCGGCCTGCCCAACCGGCGCGCATTCGACGAAATGTATGACCGCGAAGTGCGCGAGGCCAGACTGGGCGGCGAAGCGCTGTGCGTGGCGTTTTGCGACATCGACAATTTCAAACGGATCAACGATGCGCATGGCCACCCCGCGGGTGATCGGGTGATCCGCTTCGTGGCCGAGGCACTCGGTCGGATTGGCGATGCCAAATGCCATGTCGCCCGCCACGGTGGCGAAGAATTTGCCGTGCTGTTGCGCGGCACCAGCGTGTCCGATGCCTGGGCCAGGCTGGACGCCGCGCGCGAGGCGATCGCACAAAAACGGCTGGTCAATCGCACCAACGACACCCCGTTTGGCCGGATCACCTTTTCCGGGGGCATTGCCGATGCGCTGGCCTATCGCACCAAAAGCGCCGCGCTGAAGGCTGCGGACGACGCGCTGTATGCCGCCAAGCAATCGGGCCGCAACCGGATCGTGATTGCGGGGCAGCAGGGCGAACCCATGCGCGATGTCGCCTGACGATCAGGCGTCAACAGCCATCGCTGTCAGCGCGCGTTCGGCCGACACCACGGTGTTTTCCAGCAGCATCGTAACCGTCAGCGGCCCCACCCCGCCCGGCACCGGCGTGATCGCGGCGGCCCTGGTGCAGACGCCGGCAAAATCGACATCGCCGACGATGCGCCCGTCCGCCAGGCGGTTGATCCCGACATCGATCACCACCGCGCCGCGCTTGACCATCTGCGGCACGATCAGCCCGGGCACACCCGCGGCCACCACCAGGATGTCGGCCATGATCGTATATTGCGCCAGATCGCGCGTGTGGATGTGGCAGATCGACACGGTTGCCCCTTCGGCCATGAGCATCAGCGCGGTCGGTTTGCCAACGATATTGCTGGCGCCAACCACGACCACGTTCTGGCCCTTGAGGTCAATGCCTTCGGATTCGAGCAGTTTGACCACACCGTACGGGGTGCATGGCGAAAACACCGTGTTGCCGGTGACCAGCGCGCCGATGTTATAAAGGTGAAATCCGTCGACATCCTTGTCGATGCTGATCGTCTCGAGCACGCTTGGCATGTCGATATGGCCGGGCAGCGGCAATTGCACCAGAATGCCGTGCACCGTGGGGTCGGCGTTAAGCGCGGCGATGCGCGCCAGCAACGTACCGGTGTCGATCGCAGCCGGATACCGCTCTGTAAAACTGCGGATGCCGACCGCGTCGCAGGCCTTGACCTTGCGGCCAACATAGACCGCGCTGGCGGCATCATCGCCCACCAGGATCACCGCCAGGCCGGGGATCACGCCCTGTGCGGACAGCGCGTCGACGCGCGTCGCAATATCCTGCCGCAGATGCCGGGCAAGCGCTGTGCCATCGATGATCCGCGCGGTCATACGTGCTCCAATTCAGTATGCAATACATACGACATAGCGTGTTGACGTGGGGTCAACAAGCCGTGCCCAAGATAACAAACGTTGTCATTTCGGTGGCTGGCCCCACTTGCAACCGGCCGCGGGCTGTGGCTTAGCTGGCAGCCTATGAACGATCAATCCATCACCAAAACTGTTCCTGCGCCCGCGCATCTGCTTGTGCGGCTGCTCAAACTGGGCAGTTTCATTTCAGGACCGATGCGCGACGGCGTGTGCGATCCTGCCCAGATCAGCAGCAACGAACTGCGCGTGATCATGGCGCTGGCAGGTGAAGGCGCATTGGCCGGACACGATCTGGTCGAAATCACCGGCCTGCCGCCGATGAATGTCAGCCGCGCCATCGCAACCTTGCGCGAACGCGGCTGGATCGAGGATGCTGTCGATCCGGACAATCGCCGCCGGCGCCCGGTGCGGCTGAGCGACGACGGGCACGAGGCCTATCGCCGCACCCAGCCCTATTTCGATGTGGTGGCCGATGCGCTGCTCAGCACGTTGACCTTGCGCCAGCGCCAGCAACTGGCCAGCCTGACCGACAAAGTCAACGCGCAGCTGATCACCTGGATCCGCGACCACCACGCCGAAGTAAAGCTGGCCAAACCCGATCAGTCCGACTGACGCAGAGGGACATTTTACCGCGGTACGATCAAGTCCGCGTCACGATGAGCGACGGTCGGGCCTGCGCAAGCCCACCCGACCGTCCGCAGCATCGGATCATACGCGCGTGCCGCCGCGCGCGTCGACTTTGTCTTGCGTGTTGTTTTCGAAATCGCTGGCATCGTGGCGTTCACGCAGCTGGCCGGCCGGATCGCCAAACGCGCGGTTGACCATGCGCCCGCGCTGCACCGCCGGACGCGCAGCGACCAGATCGACCCAGCGCGATACATTGGCATATTCGTGCACCGACAGGAATTCCTGCGCGCTGTAGGCTTCGCGCACCATATTGCCGTACCAGGTGAAATTGGCGATGTCGGCAATGGTGTAGTCGTCGCCGGCAACATACTGCGTCTTGCCCAGCTGGGTGTCGAGCACGTGCAGCAACCGCTTGGTTTCCATGGTAAAGCGATTGATCGCGTATTCGATCTTGATCGGGGCATAGGCGTAGAAATGGCCAAAGCCGCCGCCCAGATAGGGCGCACTGCCCATCTGCCACATCAGCCAGTTCATCACCGCAGCGCGCGCGCGGGTTTCGGTCGGCAAAAATTCGCCGAACTTTTCCGCCAGGTAGAAAACAATCGATCCCGATTCGAACAGGAACACCGGCGGATCGAGCGAATGATCGGCCAGTGCCGGAATTTTCGAATTGGGATTGATTTCGACAAACCCGCTGGAAAACTGATCGCCCTGCCCGATGTTGATCAGCCAGGCATCGTATTCGGCGCCCGCATGGCCGCGCGCCAGCAGTTCTTCGAGCATGATCGTCACTTTGACGCCATTGGGCGTGCCCAGCGAATACAGCTGCAACGGATGTTTGCCCACCGGCAGCACTTTGTCATGCGTCGCGCCCGATACCGGCCGGTTGATATTGGCAAACGTTCCGCCCGAAGGCTGGTCAAAGGTCCACACCGCCTGTGGCACATAGCCGGCGGGAAAATTGTCGGCAGGGTCACCGTTGGCCATGATCGTATCCTTGGTTGCGCCAATGCGGCGCGCGGTTTGTCTTCAGATGGTCGGACCTGCGCGCATTACAACCCCGCAAAGGCCCGGGCGCGCCTATTCGTGGATACGCGTCAGCATCTCGATCAGCATTTCGACCTCCTGATCGGTAAAGCGCGATTTCAGCCAGCGTTCGTGTTCAAGGATCGCGTCCTTGGCCTTGGCCAGCGCATCACGCCCGGCATCGGTCAGGTTCAACGTCTGTTTGCGCCGGTCGGTCAGCGACGCGCCGCGCACCAGGTAACCGCGATCCTGCAACCGGTTGACGATCGCCATGGTGGTGGCGCGGTCCATCCGCATGCGGTGCGCCAGATCGGTCTGGGCGATATCGGGGTGATCATCGATCAGCCACAGCACCGAGACCTGTTTCTGAGTCAGGTCGATGTCGGTGAATGTCTCGGTAAAATGGCGATATGTCGCACCGTGGGCCAGGCGGATGTGAAACCCCACGATCGAACGGATTTCGCCAATGTCCTCATCCCCCTCGACATGGGGGGTGGTCGGTACGAGCGTTTCTTTTGGTCTTGCCATCCACGTGTCCCTGGAGGATTGTCAGTGCAACATACAATAACATTTGAGAGCGATGTCCATGGCTCATTTTCCACAGACACCTTCGTTTACCGGTTTCAACACGCCTTCGCGCATCGAAGCCGACATCGCCGATCTGGCGCACGAGGGCACCATTCCCGACGCATTATCGGGCGCTTTCTACCGTGTTCAGCCCGATCCGCAATTCCCTCCGTTGCACGGCGATGACATATCCTTCAACGGCGATGGCATGATCACGCGGTTTCACATCCACGATGGTCAGGTCGATTTTCGCCAGCGCTGGGCACGCACGCGCAAATGGGAACTGGAACATGCCGCGGGCCAAGCACTGTTTGGCAATTATCGCAACCCGTTGACCGATCTTCCCCAAGTGGCCGGCGAAATCCGTTCCACCGCCAACACCAATGCCTTTGTCTTTGCCGGCAAGCTGTGGGCGCTGAAGGAAGACAGCCCCGCGCTGGTGATGGACCCGGTCAGCATGGACACGCTGGGGATCGAAACGTTCGGCGGCGCGATGACCGGACAGACCTTTACTGCGCATCCCAAGATCGACCACGCCACCGGCAACATGGTCGCGATCGGCTATGCCGCCAGCGGCCTGTGCACCGATGATGTGACCTATATGGAGGTCGCCCCCGACGGCACGCTGGTCCGCGAAGTGTGGTTCAAGGCACCCTATTACTGCATGATGCACGATTTCGGCATTACGCCGGATTATCTGGTCCTGCACATCGTGCCGTCGATCGGCAGCTGGGAACGGCTCGAGGCGGGCAAGCCGCATTTCGGGTTCGACACGACCATGCCGGTCTACCTTGGCATCATTCCGCGGCGCGACGATGTGACCCAGGCCGATATCCGCTGGTTCAGGCGCGACAACTGTTTTGCCAGCCATGTGCTCAACGCATGGCAGGACGGCAGCACCGTGCATTTCGTGACCTGCGAGGCAAAGAACAACATGTTTCCGTTTTTTCCCGATGCCCACGGCGCGCCGTTCAACCCGCACGAAGGCATCAGCTATCCGACCGAATGGGTGGTTGACCTGTCAAGCAACGACGACAGCTTTGCCGCGATCACTCGCCTGTCCGAAACCGCAGCGGAATTCCCGCGCATCGACGACCGCTTTGCCGGGTGCAAGACGCGCCATGGCTGGTTTCTGGAAATGGACATGGCCCGCCCAGTGGCAATGCGTGGCGGCAGCGCAGGCGGATTGCTGATGAACTGTCTGTTTCACAAGGATTTCGAAACAGGCGCGGAACAGCACTGGTGGTGCGGACCGGTGAGCAGCCTGCAGGAACCATGCTTTGTGCCGCGCAGCGCCGATGCCCCCGAAGGCCAGGGATGGATCGTGCAGGTGTGCAACCGGCTGGACGAGGCGCGCAGCGATCTGCTGATTTTCGACGCGCTGGATATCACCAACGGTCCGCTCGCCACTGTGCATATCCCGATCCGCCTGCGGTTCGGCCTGCACGGCAACTGGGTCAATGGCGCGGACATCGGCCTGGCCGCATGATCAAGCCCGGGCTTGAATTCGTCTATGAAGCGCACGGGGAACTTGAGCCACCGCGCGCGATTGGCGATACATATGACGGCACGCGCCGCATCGTGCCGATCGTGGGCGGTGGCCGGGTCGACGGGCCACAGATCAAGGGCCGCCTGATCGGCAATGCGGCCGACTGGCAATGGACTCGCCATGACGGGGTGACCGTGGCCGATGCGATCTATGCGATCGAAACCGACGACGGTGTGGTGATCCAGATCCGCAACCGCGGCCTGCGCCACGGCCCGCCCGAGGTGATGGCGCGGCTGATCGCAGGTGAAGTGGTTGATCCGGCTGAATATTATTTTCGTACTGTGCCCGAATTCATCGCCCCCAACGGCGCGTACGAATGGCTGAACCGATCAATCTTTGTGTGCTCGGGGGCGCGCTATCCGCTGGGCATCAGGCTGTGGGTTTGGCGCGTTACATAAGGCGCAAACGCCCCCTTCCCCTGCCGTGTCGGCCGCAATAGGCTGCATCGCAACAGCGGGGGCAGACGACATGCAAACATCCGAATTGCGTTTTGGCGACATCATGGCCGGTTTGGGCAGCGTGATCCGATCGAATGCGGGACTGGTCCTGCTGGCGACCGCGTTGATTGCGATGATCGACACCGTGTTCGACATGACGGCGGACAAGGCAACCAGTGCGGGCCTGGGGATGTTTGCCAGTGTCGCGATCAGCGTATTTGGCCAATACCATTTCGTCGAAGCGCTTCTGCCCGGATATCGAGCCGGTACCGCATCGCGCAAGCGCCGTTATGGCAGCCTGTTCGCGGCCGGTTTTCTGGGCGGGCTGGGTGTTGCGCTGGGCGTCGTGCTGTTGGTGGTGCCGGGTCTCTATCTCGCGGCGCGCTGGTCGATATCGACCCCGTTCATCGTTGCCGAAGATCAGGCCAGCACGCAGTCGCTGAAATCAAGCTGGCACGCGACACAGGATTCGGGCTGGACAATATTTCTGGTGCTGCTGACGCTGAGCATGGCCGGGCTCGCGGTGTTTGCAACGGCAACCGTGATCGCGACATTGGCCGGAAAACAGGACAATGCGCTGGTGCAATCGCTGCTGACCAACATCCTGGTTGGCCTTTGGCTGGTCGGTGGGTGGTGCCTGAGCGTGGCAATCTTCCAGCGGCTGAACCCTGCATCGGGCACGTATGAGGCGGTATTTGACTGACTTGCCCAAAAAGCGGCCCGCAAGTGGTGAAACTTGCGGGCCGTAAGGGTGGACTGGTGGGGACCGGCGTCGATCAGACGATCGCTTCGGCCAGCGCATGCCACAGCCACGGCGCAAAGCTGCGCCAGACTTCGACATGGAATGTTTCGGGCGCCAGCGCCCAGATCTGGATTTCAACGGTTTCAAACACGGTGCGCGTGGCGCGGCCCGGGGTCAACCGCGCAAGATCGAGCGGGCAACCACGGCCCAGCGCGGCGGCTGCGCCAGGCCCGGTCAGCGTAAGACCGACCGCGCGCGCGGTAACCTCGACCTGGCTGAGCGGCTGGCCTGCGACAACCGGCAGCGTACTGCCCTCGGGCAATAGCGCATACCATTCATCGGGGCCCAGCCGGGCAATGCCATCGTGGTGCGTGCCGATCGCGTCGGGCAGCGCGCGGCCGATAGCCGCCGACAACACGCCCGCATCCTTTGCGCGCAACGACCAGCGCACCATCGGCGCGGCGGGCGACAGGGTAACCGAATGGCCATAGACCGTGCCGGAAACCGGCGTGGTGCCCAGGGTCAGATCGATGCCGGCAACGGCAAGCGGGGCGATCTCAAGCATTGAGGCGGCTTCCTTGCGCATCATAAAACATCGGTTCGGTGACCGTGGCGCGGATCACTTTGCCCGGCATCGGTACGAAAATGGTCTGCCCGATCCGCGCGCGGCCATCGGCGATCACCGCCAATGCAACCGTGCGCCCCAGCGCCGCGCTGCGGTAGGACGATGTCACATGCCCGATCATCGGCATGGGGATCGGCAGATCGGGATCGGCCACGACCTGCGCGCCTTCTTCCAGCAATTCCTGCGCGTCTTCGGTCAAAAGACCGATGAACTGTTTGCGCCCCGGCGCCGACATGTCGGGCCGCGCGAGCGAGCGTTTGCCGACGAAATCGGGCTTTTTCTTGCCCACCGCCCAGTCGAGCCCCATGTCAAACGGGGTCATCGTGCCGTCGGTATCCTGCCCGACGATGATAAAGCCCTTTTCCGCGCGCAGCACGTGCATGGTTTCGGTGCCGTAGGGCACAATGCCGAACGCGTGGCCGGCGGTGTGGATCGCCTCCCACACCGCGCGCCCTGCGCTGGCGGGCACGTTGATTTCAAAGCCCAGTTCACCGGTAAAGCTGACGCGGAACAACCGCGTCGGCACACCCGCGATGGTGCCTTCGCGCACCGCCATGTGCGGGAACGCCTCGGCGCTCAGATCGATGCCCGACACCAGCGGCGCGATCACGTCGCGTGCGCGCGGGCCCTGCACCGCGATCACCGCCCATTGTTCGGTGGTCGAGGTCAGCCAGACATCAAGGTCGGCCCATTCGGTCTGAAGATAGTCTTCCATCATGCCCAGCACGCGCGCGGCCCCGCCGGTGGTGGTGGTCAGGTGGAACCGGTCATCGGCCATGCGCGCCGACACGCCATCGTCCATGATGAACCCGTCTTCGCGCAGCAGCAGCCCATAGCGGCACCGGCCAGGCGCGAGCCCCTTCCACGGGTTGGTGTACATGCGGTTGAGGAATTCGGCGGCATCGGGCCCGACCACTTCGATCTTGCCCAGGGTCGAGGCGTCGAACATGCCCACCGCATTGCGTACGGCGGCGCATTCGCGCAGCACGGCAGCCTCCATGTCTTCGCCACCGACCGGGAAGTACCGCGCGCGCCGCCAGTTCGACACGTTTTCGAACACTGCGCGCTGTTCGCGCGCCCAATCATCGATCGGCGATTTGCGCACCGGCTGAAACAGCGCATCCTTGTGATGGCCCATCAGCGCGCCAAAGGTCTGCGGGCTGTACGGCGGGCGGAATGTGGTCAGGCCGATTTCGGCAACCGGGCGCCCCAATGCGGCAGATGCGATCTGCAAGCCATTGAGATTGCTGGTCTTTCCTTGGTCGGTCGCCATGCCGTTGGTGGTATAGCGCTTGATATGTTCGATCGAGCGCATGCCTTCCTGCACCGCCAGATGAATGTCGCGCGCCTTCACGTCGTTCTGGAAATCGACAAAGGCCTTTTGCGCGCGCACGTCGCGGCGGTTGGGCAGCACCGCGGTGATGGCGCCTGTACCCATATCCCACGCCCCGGCGCAGGCCCCCACCGCGCGGCAGTTTTCGATTGCCGTCCCGGGCAGGTAAGCACCCCAGGCGTCGTTCCACACCAGGCTGCCCTTGGCATGGCTCCACAGATGCACGCTGGGTGTCCAGCCTCCGGCCATCAGCACGGCATCGCAGGCCAGCCTTGCGCCACGGCCGGTGCCACCGGCGGCAAAGGTAACGCCCTTGACCGCGTGGCGCCCGTGCACGGCGGTGATCGCACTGCCGATATGCACCGCGATGCCCGCAATCCGTGCGGCATCGGCCAGATCGGCAGACACGACGCCGCGCACGTCGATGATCGCGGCAACCGTCACGCCGGCTTGTGCCAACGCCAGCGCATCGCGCCAGCCGCTGTCATGCGCGGCCATCACCACCACGGCCTGGCCCACGGCCACGCCATAGCGCAACGCCAATGTGCGTCCGGCGCTGGCCAGCATCACGCCCGGCACGTCGTTGCCATGGAACACCAGCGGGCGTTCGATCGCACCTTGCGCCAGCACGACTTCGCCGGCGCGGATCCGCCACAGCCGTTCGCGCGGGCCATCGGCCTGCGCAGGGGCCAGATGGTCGGTCAGGTATTGCGTCGCGCCGATGAAGTTCTGGTGATAATACCCGAATGCCACCGTGCGCGTCAGCACGGTCACATTCGCGGCCGCCGCCAGCCGGTCCTTCAACGCGTTGAGATCGGCCCATTGGGCCAGATCCGACAATGCCCCGCCGCCCAGTTCATCCTGTTCGTCGATCAGGAACACGCGGCCACCTTGCGCCGCGGCATCCAAAGCAGCCGCAATCCCGGCCATGCCGCCACCGACCACCAGCACATCGCAATGCGCATAAGTCGCATCGTAATGATCGGGATCGCGCGCCACCGGGCTGTCGCCCAGTCCTGCCAGCTGGCGGATCACCGGCTCGTACAGATGTTCCCAGGCCGAACGCGGCCACATGAACGTCTTGTTGTAGAACCCGGCCGGAAACAGCGCGCCAAACACATCGTTGAGTGCTGCGACATCGAATTTCAGCGAAGGCCAGCGGTTCTGGCTTTTGGCCATCAGCCCTTCGTGCAGCGCCACCTGCGGCGCGCGCAGATTGGGCGTGATCCGCGCCGGACCGCGATCGACGCTGACCAGCGCATTGGGTTCTTCTGGCCCCATCCCGACTAGCCCGCGCGGACGGTGATACTTGAACGAGCGACCAAACAGCGTGACACCCGATGCGACCAGCGCCGAGGCCAGGCTGTCGCCGGCAAAACCCTGATAGCCCTGCCCGTCGAAACTGAACGCCAGCGGACGGCTGCGATCGATGCGACCGCCGGTGGAAAGCCGATAACCGCTCACTTGGCATCTCCGGGGCGTGCTTCGCCGGTCTTGTAGGTCACTTCAAACCGGTCGGTCACTGTATCGCGCACCGCGTTGAAAAACCGGGCACAACCATGCGCATGCCGCCAGCGTTCGGCGTGCGGCCCGCGCGGATTGCGGCGGATATAAAGGTAGGTTTCCCATTCGCGGTCGTTCAGCGCGGCAGGGTCTGCGGGGCGCGCGATATGCGCCTCGCCGCCATAGGTGAATTCCACCTCGGGCCGGTCTTCTTCGCAATAAGGGCAATGGATCAGGATCATCGGTGTTCTCGTCAGTGCGCGACAGCCGCGGCGGCGGCTTCATCGATCAACCGGCCGTTGCGGAACCGGTCGAGATTGAATGGCGCGTTGATCGCGTGCGGCGCATCATGGGCGATGGTGTGGGCCAAAAGGTCGGCAGCGCCCGGCGTGGCCTTGAACCCGCCGGTGCCCCAGCCGCAATTGACATAAAGCCCAGGTACCGGGGTCTTGGCCAGGATCGGCGATCGGTCGGGCGTGACGTCGACAATCCCGCCCCAGGTGCGCAGCATGCGCATGCGGGTAAAGATCGGAAAGATCTCGCAGATCGCGGCCAGCGTGTGTTCGATGATATGCAGCGCGCCGCGTTGCGAATAGCTGACATAGGCATCGGTGCCCGCGCCGATCACCAGTTCGCCCTTGTCCGACTGGCTGATATAGGCATGGACCGTGTTCGACATCACCACGCAAGGGAAGATCGGCTTGACCGGTTCAGACACCAGCGCCTGCAACGGATAGGATTCGAGCGGAAAATCGAGCCCCGCCATGCGCATCACCAGCGATGTGCTGCCCGCGGCCGACACGCCGATCTTTTTTGCGCCGATAAATCCCTTTTCGGTTTCGACCCCCAGCACCGCGCCATCGGGCCCGCGCCGGATTCCGGTAACCGCGCAATTCTGGATGATGTCCACACCGCGCGCGACCGCGCCGCGGGCATAGCCCCAGGCCACGCTGTCATGCCGGGCGGTACCGCCGCGGCGTTGCAGCGCGCCGCCCAGCACCGGATGGCGCGCGTTGGCGGCAATGTCGAGCGGCGGGCAATAGGCCTTGCACTGCTCGGCGGTCAGCCATTCGTTGTCGACACCGTTCAGCCGGTTGGCATGGATGTGCCGCTTGAAGCTTTGGATATCATGCACATTGTGCGCCAGCATCAGCACGCCGCGCTTCGAATACATGACGTTGTAGTTCAGTTCCTGGCTGAGCCCGTCCCACATCTTCACCGCGTGATCGTACAGATGCGCGGATTCGTCGTAGAGATAGTTTGACCGGATGATCGTGGTGTTGCGCCCGGCATTGCCGCCGCCCAGCCAGCCCTTTTCGATCACCGCCACATTGGTGATGCCGTATTTGGCCGCCAGGTAATAGGCCGCCCCCAGCCCATGGCCGCCGGCCCCGATGATGATCACATCATACGCGGCCTTGGGCGCCTTGTCGGGCCAATGTTCGGGCCATCCCTTGTGCCCGTTGAAGGCCTCGGCAAAGAGGTTCAGGCCAGAAAAACGCTTCATCGTCCGATCATCCGTTCCTGTGCTCAGCCCAACGCGCGGACGCTGGCGTCGACGTAAAACTGCTTGAACGCGTCAACCAGCTTTTCCTCGACCGAATAAACCCCCTGGGCATAGCCGTCGCTGGTGATCCCGCGATGGTTCACCGCCGACAGATAGCTGTCCTGCCCGTTGGTCGCGCGCCATACTGCCGCAAGATTGTCGGGATCGTAATCCACCCCTTCGACCGCATCTTCGTGCACCAGCCAGCTGGTACGCAACAGCGTCTTGTCGGGGCCCAGCGGGGTCAGCGAAAACGTCACGACATGGTCGTTGCAGAAATGGTGCCAGCTGTTGGGCTGGGTCCAGACCGACAGGCTGGACTGTTCGGTCAGCCCGTGCTGCCAGATCGGCACCTGGCTGGCCGGTTTGCCATCCAGCGTCTGCGACACCGCGCCGTGCGCCAGCGGCAGGCGTGCCACGCGGTGCCAGCCGGTCTGACCGTTCTCTTCGGGAAATTCGATCAGTTCGTGAAACACCCCCAGGTCGCGCCAGTGCTGACGCTGCGCCTCGAGCATGGCATCGAACGCCGCATCGTCGACCACGTCGGCTTCGCCATCTTCGGGCAGGCCTTTGCCAAACCCGTAGGTCGACAACGATTTCAGCAGCTCGGGATGGTTCTGGTCGCAGTGATAGCACTCGCGATTGTTTTCCATCACCAGCTTCCAGTTGGCCGGCTCGATCAGGTCGTCTTGAACCGCGACTTTCATTGCGTCGAGGTTGTACAGGCTGACCTGCTCGGCGATGTCGGCCTTGGCACGGCCGAATGGCGGCGGCGTGTCCGACAGACAGACGAACAGCAGACCGGCGACATTTTCGATGGCCACCGGCGCCAGCCCGTGTTCGGCCTTGTCAAATCCTTCGGGCATGTTGCGCGCGGCCAGCAGCTTGCCATCCAGCCCATAGGTCCAGAAATGGTAGGGGCAGATCAGCCGCGGCGCATTGCCGCTCGATGCTTCGCAAACCCGCGCGCCGCGATGGCGGCAGGTGTTGTGAAACGCGCGGATTTCGCCATCGCGCCCGCGCACGATGATCACCTGGTTGTGACCCAGTTCAAAGATGAACCAGTCGCCGGGCTTTTTGGCATGCGCCACGGTTCCGGCATACAACCAGACCGATTTGAGCATGACCTCGACATCGAAGCGATAAGCCTCTTCACCGACATAAAGGTCGCGCGGCAGGGTGTATCCGGGCCGGTTCTGGTCCAGCAGACGGGCAATGGCATCGAACTGTTGCATCGGATCAGCTCCGCAATGCGTGGTTTTCCGGGTCATAGGGCGAATCTGGGATCACCACGGCCTTGTGCACAGTGCCGAGGATCGAAATCTCGAGCTCGGTGCCTGGCGTCGCGTGTTCGGGTGCAACCATTGCCAGCGCCAGGCTTTTGTCCACGCGCGCGCCATAGCCGCCCGACGTGGCGCGGCCAACCAGCGCGCCATCGCGGTAGATCGGTTCGGACCCGCGCGCATCGGCATCGGTTACATCAAACACTTCGAGCGTTACCAACTGCCATTTCAGCCCGGCCTCCTTGGCCGCGATGATCCCGTCGCGGCCCTTGTAGGCCGGCTTTTTCATGCTGACGAAACGATCGAGCCCGCTTTCCAGCGCGTTGTATTCGATCGACAGTTCGCGCGGGATCAGCTTGTAGCTCTTTTCCAGCGCCATCGCGGTCATCGCACGAATGCCGAACGGCTTGATGTCGAATTCCGCGCCCGCCGCCATCAACGTGTCGAAAATGTAGTTCTGCATTTCGATCGGGTGGTGGATTTCCCAACCCAGTTCACCGATGAAATTCACCCGCAGCGCATCGACCCGCGCCGCGCCGACCGAGATCGACTGACCGGTCAGCCACGGAAACGCGGCATTCGACAGATCGGTGCGCGTCACTTTGGCCAGCACATCGCGCGCACGCGGCCCGGCCAGCACGAGCACACCCATCGCCGTGGTCAGGCGTTCGAACCGCACCGAGCCGTCGGCGGGCAAGGCCTTGACCAGATAATCCTGATCGTGACGCTCCATCGCGCCGGCCGAGACCAGATAATAGCTTTGCGGCCCCTTCTTGTAGACGGTGAATTCGGCGCGCACGCCGCCGGCATCGGTCAACAGATACGACAAAGACAGCTTGCCGATCTTTTTGGGCACCACGTTGGACAGCAGGCCGTTCAGCCAGTCTTCGGCGCCAGGGCCCGAGATCAGGCACTTGGCAAAGGCGCTCATGTCCTGGATGCCGACCTTTTCCGACACATGGCGGCATTCCGCGCCAACAAAATCGAAATAGTTCGACCGGCGGAACGACCACTTTTCGCGGATCGCCTCGCCCGCCACATCAGGGTGGTTGTGGTTCAGGATGACGTCGGCACGATCGAGATCGGCGTCGGTCAGTTCATACCCCTGCGGCGCAAACCAGTTCGGCCGTTCCCAGCCGAACACGCTGCCGAACACCGCGCCCAGCGCCTTCATCCGGTCATAGCACGGGGTGCGGCGCAGCGCGCGCCCGGCTTCGCGTTCTTCATCGGGGTAATGGATCGAGAACACCTTGGCATAGGCCTCCTCGTTCTTTTCGATCAGGTAGCCTTCGCCCGCATAATCGCCAAAGCGGCGCGGATCGACGCCCATCATGTCGATCGTCGGCTCGCCATTGACGATCCATTCGGCCAGCTGCCACCCGGCGCCGCCTGCGGCAGTGATGCCGAACGAATGGCCTTCGTTGAGCCAGAAGTTTGTCCTGTCCCACGCCGGTCCGACAATGGGCGAACCATCGGGGGTGTATGCGATCGCACCGTTGTAGACTTTCTTGACGCCCACTTCGCCAAACGCGGGCACGCGCGCCATGGCCGACAGGATATAGGGCTCAAGCCGTTCCAGCGCGTCGGGGAACAGTTCGTATTCGCTGTTGGCCGCAGGGCCCTTCACATAGCATGCGGGCGCGCCGACTTCATACGGCCCGAGCAGCAGGCCGCCGGCCTCTTCGCGCATGTACCAGCTGGCATCGGATTCGCGCAGCACGCCCATTTCGGGCAGGCCCTGGCGCTTGCGCTCCATGATCGCGGGGTGCTGTTCGGTGACGATATACTGGTGTTCGACCGGCACCACCGGGATATCGAGGCCGACCATTTCGCCGGTCTGGCGGGCAAAGCTGCCCGTGGCCGAAACCACGTGTTCGCAGGTGATCTCGCCCTGGTCGGTGGTGACCACCCATTCGCCATTGGTCTTCTGCGTGATGCCGGTGACCGTGGTGTTGCGATAGATCGTGGCGCCGCGCTGACGCGCGCCCTTGGCCAGCGCCTGGGTCAGGTCGGCGGGCTGGATATAGCCGTCAGCCGGATGCTGGATCGCGCCCAGGATATTGTCGGTCTCGACCAGCGGCCAGATCTCGCGCACCTGTTCGGGGGTCAGCCAGTTGACCTCGACCCCGATCGTTTTAGCCACGCCCGCGTAATAGCGGTATTCGTCCATGCGGTCGGGGCTTGTCGCCAGGCGGATGTTCGACACATTGGAAAAGCCCACATTCAGCCCGGTTTCCGCCTCGAGCGAAGGGTAGAAATCGACCGAATACTGGTGCAGCTTGCCCACCGAATAGCTGAGGTTGAACAGCGGCAGCAACCCGGCGGCGTGCCAGGTGGAGCCCGAGGTCAGTTCCTTGCGCTCGATCAGGACGACATCCGACCAGCCCAGCTTGGCCAGGTGATACAGCGTGCTGACGCCGACCACTCCGCCACCAATCACCACCACGCGTGCTGTCGTTTTCATGCTTGCCCCTCAGGCCTGTCGATCCGGATAGAAACCGCGATATGCCAGTTTCACGACGCATGCGCCAAGTGAACGCATGGCCATACGAAACACTAATGTCGAATATCAGCCAAACTTAACCCAATGCGCGACGGGCGCCATGGCCCGAAGCCATCGCGCCCATCGTCGAACCGCCGATTCGGCCCACCTGCCATGCCCCCGACGGGGCACGGCAGGCAAGGCGTCAGAAATGATAACGCGCGTTCACACCCCAGGTGCGCGGTTTGCCGTAAATGCCTTCGGTCGATCCGAAATACAGCGAACCGTCATAGGCATAGATGCGATAGGCGTGGTTGAAGACATTGTTGACATAGAACGCCAGATCAATCGGGCTGTCCTTTGGCGTGAACGAAATCCGCGCGTTTTCGACATGATAGCCCGGCTCCTGCTCAACCGGCGCGCACATCACGGTAAAGCACATGTGCGACTGGTACAGGCTGTCGGCCTGCACCGCCGCCAGACCGCCCATGGCGGCGAATTCGTAGCGGATCAGCGCGTTGCCCGACCAGTGCGGCGCCTGCGGCAGATCGTGGGTAACGACGGTCGCGCCATCGGGCAGCAAAACATCGTGCACATGGCTTTCTTCCCATGATCCCGCCAGGTTGAGCGTCAGCCCCGGGATCGGGTGCGAGGTGAATTCGGCCTCGACCCCACCGGCGACCGCGGGCAGATTGCGGATTTCCTGCGTGTACCCGACCTGCACAAACGCCTGATAGTTGTGATAATCGTAATAATAGGCCGCCACGTTCAGGCTTGAATGCCCCGGCAGGCTGGCCTTGATACCCACTTCATAGTCATCGAGCACTTCGGGACGGAACGCGATCCCGTTGATCGTGTCATAGACCGCCTGCCCCAGCGTCGGGGTGCCGGTCGAGAAGGTAAAGCCACCCGATTTCGAACCGCGGTTGTAGCTGGCATAAAGCAGCGTGCCGACCGACGGCTTGTAATCCAGTTCGGCCCGCGCGGTCACACCCGAAAAGGTCGGCCGCGCCGCCGAAGGCGATGCGGTGATCGATCCGCCGGCTGCGGCGGTGGTGCCGGTGGGATCGTTGAACGAAATGCCGTCAGGGCAATAATGGATCGAAAAGCCCGACCAATATTCCTGCCCGTTATAGCAACCGACTTTGTGATCGTTCCAGTAGCGCGCACCCAGGATCAGTTTCCACTGATCGTCGAACTTGTATTCGTCCTGGGCAAACACCGCCAGGCTGCGGGTGTGCTGATAGAACTGCACCTGCGGATCATATTCATCGAACGGCGTGGCGTATTGCGCACCAAAATGGCTTTCGATCGCCATGCCGAACGCGCCCACCACCAGATAGTTCTTGCCGAAGGTGGTCGCCGCGCGCAGCTCTTCGGAAATCTGGTTGGTCCGGTCCTTTTGCGAGAAGATCGTGCCCGGGGCATAACAGGTGACCGACGCAATGCCGGGGCACGGGCCTGGGGTATATGTCGCGCCCTGCACATAGGGAAATTCGGGCTGATTGTCGCCCATCTCGTTGTAGAACTTGTTGACGTACTGATAGTCGGTGACCGAGGTCAGATCGAACAGCCCCAGCTTGGCATCCATGCGATAGCTTGCGCCAAAGAACTGGCGCTCGACGCCCGGGTTGCCGGTGGCGGCGATCGACCAGGGATCACCCCCCTGCCAGGCGATGACCGACGGGTTGGTATAGCCTGTGGCCATCGCGCCCGGCGTGTTGCCATTGTACGCGCTCCAATAGCTGCACACCTGGTTGGCGGGCAGATTGACGCCCTGGAAATTGGCATTGGGGCATGACGGTGACAGCGTGTACATCGCCGCCTGCCGCTCGTGATCGGCCTCGGTATACCGCAAGGTCAGCTTGGCGGTGAAATCGGACGACGGCGACCATTTGAATATGCCGCGCAAGGCCCAGTGATTGTTGGCGCCGCGATTGGGCTGCCCGGGGATCACGTCCTTGATATAGCCGTCATCGCGGTCATAGATGCCCGAAATGCGCGCGTCGAAATCCTTGGCCAGCTGCCCCTGCAAGGCACCTTCCAGCAGGGTCTGGTTGAAGCTGCCATACGTCGCCGACAGGAAACCCTCGGTGACGTCGCGCGGCTGGGTCGAAATGAACTGTACCGCGCCGCCTGTGGCATTGCGGCCGAACAGCGTGCCCTGCGGCCCGCGCAGTGCCTCGGTCCGGGCAAGGTCGAAGATCGGAAAACCGGCAGTGGCCATCGACGAGGCATAGCTGTCGTCCTGGTAGACCGCGACGGGGGGTTCCTGTTCATCGCCGTAATCGTTCTGCGCAACCCCGCGCATGTTGAACACCACCTGCGACGAGGCATAGGCATTGAAACGCAAGTTGGGGATCGCGCGCACGATATCGGTGGCGTTGGTGATATTCAGGTTCTTGATCGTTTCCTTGTCGAGCACCGTGATCGCGATGCCGACATCCTTCAGCTTCTGTTCGCGGCGCTGCGCCGTCACGACGATGTCGGCATTGACAGGGGCGGACGCGGCTTCGGGCTGCGGCGTGGCTGAAACGGCGGCTTGCGCGATCGCCACACCCGGCGCCATGCCCTGCAGCGCACCCCCGGCCAAAAGCGAAACAAGCAACGCGCGACGCGCCACGGATGAATGGCGCGCAGCCGCGCCCTGCATGGTGCTGATCATGGAAAGTTCCCTTTCATAGGCACCCGCAACCGCCTGCGACGGCCACGCGGATGCGCGTCTCCCTGGACGGGAACGCTGCCAAAAATGGGCCCAACGGGCAAGTGAATCCACACGGGTTCTGCCGGAAAACAGCGGGATAAGCACCGCTACGAATTCACGAAAAACCTATTTTAATCATAAATTTAACCAAGCTCTGCCACGGCACCCTGCATTACTCATACTAATGTTTCTCATAAATTATTGGCGTGTCACGCAGCGTTTCGCGCCCGTCCCCGGCATGCGTTGCAATCAGTTTTATTAATCCCGCCAGCCGATTTTGACTGATACCCTGCGGAACGATGATCCATTTTTGCAAACATCTGTTTTTGTTGATTTTCTGCGCATAGCATGCGCGTCAGCGGGCGAAACGTCGCCTGAAAAAGTTTCTCCACGCTTAAAAAGATTTACTCCAAGGGTTGTTAGACGCACCCGCATCAGGCAATTTCGGCAGGTAACAGCGGGGCGTCGCATCCTGGCCGCGACGCCGCCCGGGTGCACACTATGGGGAGCAGTTCATGACCAAGACAGCGCATGTGGGTGCAACGGGTTGCATGGCCGATGGCGCGCGCGCCGGTTCGCCGCGCCCGAAGATTGCGGCTGCTCTTCTGGCTGGCGCAGCGCTGGCGGCATTCGCGCCGGACGCAGCATGGGCGGACCCCGCCGCCCCGGCCGCCGAAGCCGCGGCGCAGCCGGCCGGGCCAGCCGACATCGTGGTGACCGCACAGCGCCGCGAACAAAAGCTGAAAGACGTCGGCATCGCCATTACCGTGCTCGACAAGGAAACCATTCACGACCTCAACATCACCAATGCCACCGACGTGGTGCGGGCGATCCCCAATTTGCGTTACAACGCCTATGCGTCGAGCCAGGTGGTCTACAACATGCGCGGCGTGTCGATGACGTCGTATGGTGACGAGCAGGAACCGCCGATCGCCGTCTATCAGGACGACAGCTATTCCTCGTCGATGTCGACCGCCGGCTTTCCGATATTCGACCTGGCGCGCACCGAAGCGCTGCGCGGCCCCCAGGGCACATTGTTCGGTCGCAACGCCACCGGTGGTGCAATCCAGTTCATTTCAACCCAGCCCAAAGACAAGACCGAAGGGTATTTGTCGGCAACATATGGCCGGTTCAACGAAACCATTCTTGAAGGCGCGTTGCAGGGCCAGGTCGCCAAGGATCTGGATGTGCGCGTATCGGGGATCTACGACCGCGACGATGGCTATATCAAGAACATCGTGCCCGGCCAGGGCGACCGCGGCGGCGCGCATCACTGGGCGCTGCGCAGCATCATGAAGTGGACCCCTTCGTCCGATTTCACCGCCAAACTGACCTTGCGCTATACCGAGACCGATCACGAACGGCAGGGCGCGATGTATTCGTTTTCGCCGTCATGCCCCAATGCACAGTTTCAGGGCGTGGATCTTCCGGCAAATGTGGTCTGCCCATACTGGGCGCCAAACTCCAGCTACAATCTGCCCGGCTATGCAGCTTCGCCCGGCTTTGGCACCAATGTCACCCCCGGCGCGATGGGCACCGGTTTTAACGGTCAGGTCAACGGCACCAATGTCAACATTCTGACCGGCGGCAACCCGTGGACGATCGCTGCCACGGGCAATCCCGGGATCGACCGCCAGTTTTTTGGCGCGACCTACCGCATGGATGCCAAACTGGGCCTGTTCGACGTAACCTCGATCACCGATTATCAGTACATCAACAAGTTCTATAACGAACTCGGCGACAGCCAGCCCGAATTTGCCTATGTGCAGGGCGCAACCTACACCCCCGGCCCCTGCCCCGGCGCAGCGTCGGTCACCTGCTATGCACCGGGCACGATCTTCAACCAGCGGTTCAAATCGAACCAGGTTTCGCAAGAAGTGCGCGCCGCCACCAGCTTTGGCCAAAACTATCTGGTGTTCGGCGCGTTTGGCATGTCGATCGAAAGCCATTTTCACGCGCAATACGCTACGCCGTTTGATGAATACGATCCGCAGGTGCAGTTTTATCAGCAAACCCGCAGTTATGCGTTCTTTGCGCAGGATGAATACAAGTTCAACGATCAATTCAAATTCATTGCTGGTGCACGCTATTGGCATGATCACAAATTGGGCTGCTACAACGGCGCAGAATACTGGACCGGCTTCACGATCCATTATTGCCCCGACGGCGTGTCGTACAACGACCCGACCGGCGCCAGCCAGGCCACCGGATCGACCATCACCGCAACCGGAGCCGACGCCAGCGCAAACTACAGCGGCGTGACCGCGCGCGCCGAACTCGATTACAAACCCACGGTCGACACGTTGATCTATGCCGCGTTCAACCGCGGATCGAAATCGGGCGGGTTCAGCTTTTCAACCGGCACGCCAACCCCGGGCCAGGCGGTCTATGATACGCTGAACGGCATTGCCTTCCGCCCCGAAGTGCTCAACGATTACGAAGTGGGCATCAAGACCAGCCTGCCTGCCCATTCGTCGTTGAACCTTGTCGGCTATTATTACGATTACCAGAACTATCAGGCGTTTGCCCAGGTGGGCTATGTGCAGGAAATCCGCAACCTGCCTGCCAAAGCCAAAGGGATCGAGGCCGAATTCAGCACGCATCCGGTTATCGGCCTGACGTTCAATCTGACCGGCGCATGGGAATCAAGCCATGTGCCCAATGTGCTGCTGCCCGATGGCGTAACGACCGTGACCCACGATCTTCCGCAGACCCCGCACTGGTCGGGCAATGCGCTGATCCGTTATGAATTTGCGCTGGCGGGCGGGATGGCCATGCTTCAGGCCGACGCGCTGTACCAGTCACACATGTGCTTTACGCTGCTGTGCGCACCGGTCGAACAGGAACCGGGCTACAGCGTCGAAAACGCGCGGATCGGCTTTACCCCCAAGGACAGCAATGTCGATCTGGCGTTTTACGTGAACAATATCTTCAATCACGCCTATCGCATCTATGCCTATGACGGTTCGCTCTATTCGGGCGCAACGCAATCGACCTTTGCCCGGCCGCGCACCTGGGGGATCAACGTGCGCTATCATTTCTGACCGCCTGCAATTGCGCATGGTTGCCCTGCCCCGGCCCGGTCTTCCGCTGGCCGGGGCTGTGCATTGTGGTGCATAACGATGGCTAATGCCCGCGATAGGCGCTTGCCATCGACAATATTCCGACGGACACATTCGACCATGTCACACACGAATCTTCGCAAGGCCGCAACCGGCCTGGTTTCCGTTTTGGCGCTGTGCAGCGCGATCGTTCTGCCCGGGTCAGCCACGCATGCCGGCATGCCCGACCTGTCGTCGGCGGCGTATCCGGTGGCGGCCGACCAATGGCCCTATGTGGGCGGGGACCAGGCCGGCACGTGGTTTTCGTCGCTGACCGACATCAACGACGGCAATGCGGCGCAGTTGGGTCTGGCCTGGTCGTATGACATGGGCACCGAACGCGGGCAGGAGGCATCGCCGCTCGTGATCGGCGGGGTGATGTATACCTCGGGCGTGTGGGGCATTGTCTATGCGCTGGATGCCGCCAGCGGCAAATTGCTGTGGCAGTTCGATCCGGGGATCGACCCGATGTCGGCGCGCAATGCCTGCTGCGACACGGTCAATCGCGGCGTCGCCTATCGCGACGGGGTGGTGTTTGTGGCCTCCGAAGATGGCCGGCTGCACGCGCTCGATGCCAAAACCGGCACGGAAAAGTGGACCGCCGACACGATCATCAACCGCAAACAGGCCTATGCCTCGACCGGCGCGGTGCTGCTGACCGGCGATGCCGTGGTGATCGGCAATTCGGGATCGGATCTCGGCGATGGGTCGTCGCGTGGCTATATCTCGGCCTGGGATATCAGGACGGGCAAATTCAAGTGGCGCTTTTTCACCGTGCCGCCCGCCCCCGATCAGCCTTACGAGCACCCCGAACTGGCCATGGCGGCCAAATCGTGGGGGCCCAATCGCGACGGCAAGTACCAGAACGGCGGCGCGGTGTGGGACGGCCTGTCCTACGATCCGCAGACCGACCAGATCGTGTTCGGCACCGCCAATGCATCGCCCTATCTGCGCGTCAAGGACGGCAGCGAGCGGCACGATGACCTGTTCAACGCCTCGATCATCGCGGTCAATGCGCGCAACGGGCACATGAACTGGTACTATCAGGAAACACCCGGCGACAGCTGGGACTATGACGCGGTGCAGAAGTTTGTTTTTGCCAACCTGCCGATTGGCGGCACTCCGCGTCGCGTGGTGATGCAGGCGTCGAAGAACGGGTTCTATTACACGCTCGATCTCAAGAGCGGCAAATTGCTTGCCGCCGATGCCTTTACGTATGTCAACTGGGCCAAGGGCGTCGATCTGGTTACCGGCCGGCCGCAGTTCACCGAGGTGGCCGACTATTCGCACAAGCCGAAAAACGTCTACCCGTCGTGGGCGGGCGGCCACACCTGGAACCCGATGTCGTTCAGCCCGAAGACCGGGCTGGTCTATATCCCCTCGCTCGATGTGCCCAACGTGATCTTCAACATGGCGCACAACGGCGGCGCGCTGGCGCATCTTGAAGGGTTTTTCAACGCCGACGGGGTGATCCCCGATGAAACCTACGACACCGCGGGCTTCAAACGGCTGTTCGGGGCGCTGCCCGAAAAATCCGAACTGCAGAAGGAACGCCCCGGCACCAAGCTGGTACGCGAAATCCTGAAGGCCTGGGACCCGGTCACGCGCAAAGTGGTGTGGCAACAGGTCACGTCCGAAGGCAACCGCGGCTATGACGGCGGCGTCTTGTCAACCGCGGGCAATATCGTCGTGCAGGGCCGCGGCGACGGCACCTTGTGGGTCTACAACGCCACCACCGGCCAACCGATTACCAAGCTGCAGACCGGCAGCCATATCATGGCCGCGCCGATGACCTACAAAGTCGGCGGTGTCCAGTATATCGCGGTGCAGGTCGGCTATGGCGGGTCGGGCATCAGTTTCCCGATTCCGCCGTCGAGCGCGGCCTATCTCAACCAGAACACCAATCGCATCCTGGTGTTCAAGCTGGGCGGCGGGCCGGTGCCGCCCCCCGACAAGCGCGTCAATCCGTTCGATTATCCCGAACCACCGGCGTCTACCGCGACCACGGCGATGATCGCGCATGGCGAGGAAAAGTTTACCGAGTATTGTTCGCGCTGCCACGGTTTCGGCCCGGGCGTCGCGCCCGACCTGTCGCGCCTGCCGCCCGAAATCCATTCGATGTTCAACGATATCGTGCTCAAAGGCGCACTGGCACAGCTGGGCATGGCGCCGCTCGACGATCTTGTCACCAAGGATGATGTCGAAGCGATCCATGCCTACTTGATCGATCAGCAGCGTCAGGGCTACGACGCGCAACACAAGAAGACCGCCAGCAGATAAAAGCTGTTCTGGCCCGGGGGGATCATCAAAGCCGCATGTCACACGACGCAAAACTCGCCCATTCGCTCAAGCCGCGTCATGTGACGATGATTTCGATCGGTGGCATCATCGGTGCCGGGATTTTTGTCGGGTCGAGCACGGCCATCCGCATCGCCGGCCCGGCTGTGCTGGGCACCTATTTCCTGTGCGGGCTGCTGGTCTTTGTGATCATGCGCATGCTGGGTGAAATGGCGATGGCGCGCCCAGGCGTGGGTTCGTTCACCGGGTATACCTCGCTGGGCCTGGGGCCATGGGCCGGCTTCACCAATGCCTGGCTCTATTACTATTTCTGGGTAACGACGATCGCGTTCGAGGCGCTGGCGGGCGCAGACATGCTGGCCACGGTGATCCACCTGCCCGCCGCCGTGCTGGCCGCCGGGCTGATCGCGGTGATGACCGGGGTCAACCTGCTGTCGGTCAAGACCTATGGCGAATTCGAGCTGTGGTTTGCCAGTTTCAAGGTGGTTACGATCATCGGCTTCATCGCGCTGGGGCTTGGCTATATCTTTGGCTTTGGCCCCGGGCCCGGCGCGCTGGCGCATCAGATAGCGAGCCACGGCGGCTTTGCCCCCGAAGGCTTTGGCGCGGTGTTCCTGGCGGTGCCCACGGTGATCTTTTCGATGATGGGCAGCGAAGTTGCGACGATCGCGGCGGTGGAAACCGAGGACCCGGCGACCAACGTGGTGCGTTCGGCGCGCACCGTGGCGCTGCGCATCATGTTCTTCTACATCGGATCGATCGCGGTGATCCTGGCGATCCTGCCGTGGTCCGCAGCGGTCGAGGGCGAATCCCCGTTCATTGCCGCGCTCGGCGTGGTGCACGTGCCTTATGCCGAACGGGTGATCACCGCGGTCGTGTTCACCGCGATCGTGTCGTGCCTCAATTCCGCGATCTATGTCACCAGCCGCATGCTGTATGAAATGGGCCAGCGCGGCGATGGTCCGGCGTTCTTCGCCAAGACTTCGTCGCGCAAAGTGCCCGACCGGGGCATCCTGATTTCGGCATTGCTGGGCTTTGCCGTCGTCATCACGGCGATCATTTCGCGCAAGGGCATCTATGCCTTTCTGCTGCAATCGGCGGGCGCCACGATCCTGTTTGTCTATCTGCTGATCATCCTGTCGCAGATCCGGTTGCGCCGCCGGCTGGAAGCCGCAGGCGAAACGCTGCCGGTCAGAGTCTGGGCGTTTCCTTATATCAGCATCGCCGCCGCCACCGGCATTGTTGCGGTGCTGGTGATGATGCTGGTGATGAAGGACCAGCGCACCGAAGTCGAACTGTCGGCGGGGGTGTTTGTGCTGTGTGTCGCGATCTACAGCCTGTTTATCCACCGCACGCGCAGCGCCGCAGCCTTGCCCGGCGTGGCCTGATCCCATCGCGAAAACGATTGCACAAGGCGCGTCGGTGCTTGGCACCGACGCGCCTTGTGTGCCAGTGATGCGCCACGATGCGAAAGGGGATTTGGGGATGCAAGGCCAGCACGGCGCACTGATCGGGGCCATCGAGGCGGGCGGCACCAAGTTCATCTGCGCCTTGGCAAAGCCCGATGGCACGATCGTGGCCCGCGCGCGGATCGACACGCGCACCCCGGCCGAATGCTTTCCCGATGTCGCCGCGTTCTTCCGCGAAGCTGCCGCCACGCACGGGCCTGTTACCGGGTTTGGCGTTGCCAGTTTTGGACCGATCGACATCGATCCCGCGTCCCCCGCCTATGGCACTTTCACCACCACGCCCAAGCCGGGCTGGCAGGGCGCGCGGTTTCACGACGTGCTGGGCGCATTCGGCGTGCCGATCGTGGTCGATACCGACGTCAATGGCGCGGCCATCGGCGAATGGTTGCACGGCGCTGGCCAGGGCGCACGCACGCTGGCCTATACCACCATCGGCACCGGGGTGGGCACCGGGGTGCTGCGCGACGGGCGATCGCTGATGGGATTTTCGCATTACGAAATGGGGCATATCCACCCCACGCACGACCATGCGGCCGATCCCTTTGCCGGCGTGTGCCCGTATCACGGCGATTGCCTTGAAGGCCTGGTGGCAGGCCCCGCCATCATCAAGCGCTGGGGCACCAGCCTGGACCAGCTCGCCGGCGATCCCGCCAAGATCGAGCTGATTGGCGGTTATATTGCCGATCTGGCGGCCGATCTGGTGCTGATGCACATGCCCGACCGGCTGATTTTCGGCGGCGGGGTCAGCAAGGCACCGGGCCTTATCGACGTGGTGCGCCGACGGACCGCGGCGCGCCTCAACGGCTATGTGTGCAATCCCCGGCTCGATCCGGGCCTGCAAAGCTATATCGTCACCCCCGGTCTTGGCGATGATGCCGGGATAACCGGGGCGATCCAGCTGGGGCGTCAGGCTCTGGGGCTCTGACCCGGCACCACGTCGAACGCGATATTCAGCCGTTCGCCGTGTTCCACCGGCACGGTGCCGTGCCAGACATACGACGGAAACAGCACCAGTTGCCCGACCACCGGCGCGATCACCCCGCGCGGCGGCAGATCAACCCGCAGTTCGGCCGGCGGTGCACCCCAATGGAAATGCCCCGCTGGCGCCCGACCCATCACCGCCGCATCGGGCACCGCCACGTAGAACGCCGACGACAGCCAGCCTGCCGGATGGCTGTGCGATACGTTGAACCCGCCCGGTCCCAGTCGCACCGACCAGCTGCCCGCCACGGTCAACGCTTCGCGCGGGGTCGATAACAGTGGATGGCGCGGATCATGCGGCGGCAGGCCCGCAACATGCACCTGCACCGCCTCCATCAAGGCATCTTTTGCGCGCGCAAGGATCGGTTCGTGGCGCAGCAGGACCGACCGGTCGGTCTGTGTGCCCATCCGCACGGTCTGTTCGGCATAAGGCGCACTGCCGCCATGCAGCCCGCGCAGGACATCGGCCAGTTCGCCAAGCTCTGCCGGCGACAGGCCGACATCGTGCGCGCGCACAAAGGCCGGATCGCCCTCCAGCCATTCGGCCAGCGGATCGCCCAGCAACCGCCACGCGGTGCCAAGATAAGTCCACGCCTGGCGCGCCCCCGGCCCGCCCAGCATGGCCAGCGCGCCGTCGCGCGCGCGCGCCGCATCACCCTGGCGCAGCGCCAGCCTGATCCGCGCAATCCGCAGAAATTCATCGTCGCGCCCAGCCAGCCGATCGAGCAGCGCCGCACATCGATCAAGATCGCCGGTTTCCCCGGCGACAAACACGCGCGCCGACAGCACCGCGGGGGTTTCACCCAGATGGTGCTGCGCCTCGTCCAGCACCGCGCTCGCACGCGCCCACGCGCGCACCTGGGCCAGCGCGCCAAACCACCCCAGCCACAGCCCCTGCTGCAGCGGGTGTGCCCGCGCCGCCAGTGCCCAGCCCCGGTCAAACCGGTCCGCATCACCCCCGACCCAGCGCAACGAAGCCAGCGCGCGCTGGCCATCGAGCCAGGCGGGATCGCGGTCCAGCGCCACAGTCAGCAGCGCCTCGGCGCGGTCCGGATGCCCTTCCGATGCCTCGGCCAGCGCCCGGTTGCGCAATCCATCGCGGTTGTCAGGCGCAAGCGCCACCGCGCGCGCAAACAGGTCTGCCGCGGGCAGCCCACGCTCATAGCGCAATTGCGCGATCAAAAACGCCACCCGCGGATCATCGGGCGCTGCGTCATACGCCTGCGTCAGCGCGGCGTCCGCATCGGCCATGCGCTGCGCGGCGCGATGGGCCAGCGCCTGCGCAAACAGGTCAGCCATGGCTTGCGCAGTGCTGCGCGACATAGTCCCGATGGCTGGGCACTTTGCCGGCTTCTGCCGCCATCGCGGCGCGGAATTTCGCAAGCCAGGCCGCACCGTCGGCTTCGCGATAGGCCAGGACCGGGTCAAGCCGTTGGGGGCGGTTGCCCTGCCCGATCTGCACCGCCGTCCACGAAGGCGGGCCGAACAGATCCATGTCGCGCGCGATCAGGCGCCCAAAGCGGCGGAAATGTTCGATCCGCGTTTGCAAAGTGTCGGGAATCTGCATTTGCGCGCACGCGCGCCACAACGGCTCGTCGCGCTGGTTGAGATGGTAATGCAGGATCAGGAAATCGCGAATGCGTTCGGTTTCGGTCGCGGCCACGCGGTTGAATTCATCGATCACCAGCGGATCGAAATCGCGATCAGGGAAAAATGCCAGCAATTTCGATATGTTGGCCTGAATCAGGTGCAGGCTGGTTGATTCCAGCGGCTCCATGAACCCGCTCGACAGACCGACCGCGACGACATTGCGGTTCCATGATTTGCGCCGCCGCCCGGTCACGAAACGCAAAGCACGCGGATCGGCCAGCGCTGCGCCATCAAGCCGCGACAGCAGATTGCGCGCCGCAGTCTCGTCATCGATAAAGGCCGAGGAATAGACATAGCCGTTGCCGGTGCGGCCCTGGATGGGAATACGCCATTGCCAGCCCGCCTCTTGCGCGGTGGAGCGGGTGTAGGGAATGAAATCGGGCGTGGGCGCACAGGGTACCGCCAATGCGCGATCGCACGGCAGCCAATGGGTCCATTCTTCGTAGCCGGTGTGCAACGCCCCCTCGATCAACAGGCCGCGAAAGCCCGAGCAGTCGATGAACAGGTCGGCGGCAAATGCGCGCCCGTCTTCCAGCGTAACGGTTTCGACAAAGCCGGTTTCGGCATGTTGGGCAACGCCTGCCACTTTGCCTTCGTGGCGGACCACACCGCGCGCCTCGGCATAGGCACGCAAAAACCCGGCATAGCGCACCGCATCGAAGTGATAGGCATAGTCGTAAGTGCTGAGCACATTGCGCGGATCGCGCGACGGCGGGGCAAAGCGTCCGGCCTGCGCCAGATGCCACGCCATGCAATAGTTGTCGATCGGATCGATCGCGCCGCCAACATGCTGTTGCAGCCAATATTGATGAACCCCTACGGTCTCGAATGGCTTTCCATATGTGCCAAAGGGGTGAAAATAACTTTCGCCTGGGCGTGACCAGCCGTTGAACTGAATACCCAGCTTGAACGACCCGTGCGTCGCCTTGACGAAATCGGCTTCGCTGATGCCCAGCATTTCGTTGAACAGGCGGATCGGCGGGATCGTCGCCTCGCCCACGCCAACCGTGCCGATGTCTTCGGATTCAACCAGCGTGATCGTGCAATCGCGCTGCAACGTGCGCGCCAGGGCCGCTGCGGTCATCCACCCGGCCGAACCGCCGCCGACAATGACAATCGATCGGATCGCCCGGCTCATGCTCTTTCCACTCCTGCTTTGGCCGATCAGATAGACCGACAGCCGCAATTCGCCAAAAAAAATGGGTGAAGGATCGGCGATCCTTCACCCATGATCAGGTCATGCCGGCCACGCATGCGTGGCCGGCGGGATCACACCATCAGAAGGTGAAGCGAACCGAACCCTTGACCGCGCGGCCCTGGGCAACACCGGCGTTGAACAGGCCATTGCCGATATAACTGGCTGCACCCTGCGTCGCATAGCTGTTGAACAGGTTGTAGACGTCCAGACCAAGCTGAATGTGATCGGCCGGGCGCACTTTGGCAAACAGACCAAACAGCGCCGACCCGGCATACGTGCGGCCATCGCCACCCAGTGTGCTGGTCTGACCATTCACGCTCAGGCCAATTTCTGCCTGCTTGATGGTATAGCTGACCAGACCCGAATAGGTCAGATCAGGAATGTTGGGCGATTTGGCAAACGGTGCGTTCTGGCTGGCGGCGACCTTGGAATGGTCATACGTCGCACTCAAGACCAGCGCCAGGCCACTGTTGCGATAGGTCGTGAACAGTTCAAGACCGGTATCCTTGTACTTGCCCGAGATGATGCAGGTCGTCTCGTCGATGCCCAGCAGGTTTTCACAGTTGGTCTGCGAAATTTCCTGCGAAGAGATCGTGTACTTGGAATAGAACCCGGTCAGTTCGACGGTGTAGCGCCCACCGAACAGGCCGCCGCGGTTTTTCAGCCCCAGTTCGTACTGATCGACCGGGAATGCCGCATTGGCAAGACCCGACGCGCTGAGCGAACCATTGGCGTTGAAATACGACGGGATGCTGTTGGTCAGACGGTCAGCGTTGAAACGCGTACCATGCGACGCACGCGCAAACGTCGAAAGCATGTCGGTAACCTTGTACAGCGCACCCACCGACCAGTTGGTTGCGTGTTCGCTGAAATTCACGGCGTTCACGACACCGTCAAAACCCAGCAGCGGCAGCGAGGTGACCACCGTCGAGCCGGTACGCGGATCGACCTGGCTGACATGCGCGGTGCCGACCGCAGCACCGGTGCTGCCCTGCGCCCAACCGTTGCCCGCGAAAATTTCTTCGCGGATGCTGCCGTCAAGGTTCAGCTTGCCCAGGTCGACGTTCAGGTCGGCATAAGGCGCATTGTCGGTGAAGGTGATGTCGAACTGCTGGTTCCAGCCTTCGTTGAAGCCGGTCTGGCCGCCTGCTGCCAGCAGATTGCCGGTGCCGTTCAGGCCGCTGACCAGATCGAGTTCAGCCGGGGTTGAACCGGTGGCTTCGTTAAGCGACGGGTTCGAATGCCAGTCTTCGGCGATCCGCTGCGAATAATACAGATACCCCAGCTTCAGGTCGCCCTTGAAACTGCCCTGGTCAAACTTGTAATGCGCGGCAAGATCGTTGGCGATGTGATCCATGTGGTTCATGTTGGTATGAACCGCATTGCTGTTGCTGACATAGGCACCGGTGAACGCCTGACCGGCATTGGGGCCGTTGGCATAGATCAGCGACTGGCCTTCACCCACAGCACCCGACGTCGGGCCGGCGCCATAGAACTGCACGTCGAAATTGCCGCTCATGCGGGCAATCCGCGCATTGTCGTCAACCGTCAGACCGCCACCGAAATCATAGTGGGTCTGGAACTGCAGCATCTTTTCCTTGGTCTTGATGCCATCCATCGGCTGACGCGCAAGGTTGCCGCTGGCATCCGCGAACAGCACGCTGGAATTCAACGATGAATAACCGGGCGCCGTGTTGCGCGCATCGCACACGGGCGACGGGCCAAACCCGGACACCGAAGTACCGCTGACATTGGCCGAGCTGAGGCAGCCGTTGTAGCTGGGCTCTTGCGTGTCCGCCACCTTGAACAGCATGCGGATATAGCCCTTGCCGTCGGCAAATTCCTTGGTCACGTTGCCCTTGATGGCATAGGAATTGCTGACGTTGTAATCGGCATGTTCGATGCCGTGGCCCACGTCGTAATAGCCACCGATGTTGTAATAGGTGGATTCATTGATGCTGCCGCCCAGGCGGAAATTCACCTTGGTCCAATCGTAATTGGCGCCCTTTTCGACTTCGACAAAGCCGCCTTCGTTGCGGCCGGTATAGCTGATGTGGTTCAGCACTGCGCCGATCGCCTGCGAAGCGAGCGTCGCGGCGGTGCCACCGCGGATCGCTTCGACGCGTTCGTCGGTGACCATCGGGTGGGTCCAGTAGTCGTTGTTGCCGAACTGGATGTCACCAAACAGCACGACCGGCAGGCCGTCTTCCTGGATCTGCACGAACGGCGAACCACCGGTGGGGGTGCGCAGCCCGCGCACGCCGATGTTCGAGTTGCCGCCATCGCCCTGCGTGCCTGCAACCTGGATGCCGGGGATCAGGCGATACAGTTCCGCGGTCGACGATGCGTTGAAATTCTGGATGTCGGCCGACGTCAGCGAGCTGATCGAGGTCGAGGTGTCGAGCTTGGTGCGCGAACCGGTCGATGCGGTCACCACGATCGCGCCAAGCGTATCGTCGGCAGCCGGCGTGGTTGCTGCAGCGGCAGCGGGTGCCTGGTCGGCAGCAAAGGCTGGCATGGAAACAAAGGCTACGGCAATGGCCGCGGCCGAAACACAGGTATGCAGAGCTGGGCGCTTCATCAGGAACTCCCCCATGGAATCGTCCCCACCTCTTTGGCAGGGATCGGATGACTCGCCTCCTAAATCCACCTACAAACGTTTGCAACCCCCATTGCAAAGGATTGCATTCGTTTGTCGCATCATTTGGGCACTGTGGCGCAACAGCATCACCAGTCCGTTCGCCCAACCCCGGCCCATCTTGCATTCCGTCAAGGTGCAGGCCAGACATGCGCGCATGACACACGACACCACCGGAACCCTGCCAAACACAAAGCCGGACGAGGCCGAGGCCCACGCACCACGGCAGCGCATCCGCAATATCACCGAACTGGCGCGCATGGCCGGGGTATCGCCTGGCACGGTGTCGCGCGCGCTGGCGGGCAAATCGCTGGTCAATCCGCAAACCCGCGAGCGTATCCAGGCTCTGGCGCGCGAACACGGGTTCAGGCTGAACCAGATGGCCAGCCGGTTGCGCACCCAGCGCACCGGGGTGATCGGCGTGGTCTTTCCGCTGGGCCACGAAAGCCGCCAGCACATTTCCGACCCGTTTTTCATGACGCTGTTCGGCTATCTGGCCGATGAACTGACCGAAAGCGGGCACGACATCATGCTGTCGCGGGTGATCCCGGGTGATACCGAATGGCTGGACCGGATTGTCACATCGGGCATGCTCGACGGCGCATTGGTCATCGGACAATCGGACCAGAGCACGGTTATCGATGCGGTGGCTGCGCGTTACATGCCCCTGGTCATTTGGGGATCGCACCATCCGCACCAGGTTCAGTGCACCGTGGGCAGCGACAACCGGCTGGGCGGATGGCTGGCGGCCGAACACCTGCTGGCCAAGGGCAAGACCCGGCTGGCCTTCATGGGCGAAACGCGCGGGCCCGAAATCGCCGATCGTCTGGCCGGCGTGCGCGATGCGATTGCCGGGCGCAGCGATGTCACCTTGCGCGAAATGCCCACCCCGTTGTCGAGCGAGGCGCTGGGCGAAACGATCGTGGCCCAACTGGCGCAGCTGGGCGATGACCTGGACGGCATTGTTGCCGCATCCGACGTGATCGCGATGATGATCTTGCGCGCGCTGCACGAACGCGGTGCCCGCGTGCCGCAGCAGATCGCAGTGGTCGGCTTTGACGATCTGCCGATCGCCACCAGCACGGTGCCGCAATTGACCACCGTGCGTCAGGACATAGCCGGCGGCGCCAAGGCGATGGTCGGCGCGCTGATGCAGCGGATGGCCGGGATCAATGCCCCGGCGACAATCCTGCCGCCCGAACTCGTCATTCGCGAAAGCGCCTGATTACGTGTCGATCAGCACCCGATCACCGTCATAGCGCAGGCGGAAGACGGGTGCCGGCGTACCGCCAAACTGGCTGCGCACCAGATCGGGATGGTCGGCCAGCGTGCGCCCCTGCATGCCCCAGTAATCGATAAAGCTCCACACTTCGTCTTCACCCGTGACCCACCAGCTATAGCTTTGGGTAGGTTCGTCCAGCGGATTGGCCGCGACCAGTCCGTTGCCGTTGACCATGCGCCACGGGCCGCCAATGCGGTCGGCCACTGCGCCATAAATGCCGTTGGGTCCGGCCACCGTCTGCGGCCCGAACGTATGCCGCTGGGTCGACCAGAACAGGTAATAGCGCGCGTCGCGGTGGACCAGGCACGCGCGTTCCAGTTCGTTGTTGACGCCGATCGCCTCGATCAGCGGATCGCCCAGAACCCAGCCATCGCCCTCGCGCGTGGCGATGCCGATCACCCCGTTGTGCGGATCGCTGCTCCATCCGGCGCTGGCGGTAAACACCATATGCGCCTTGCCCGTGACGGGATCGCGGAACCATGCCGGATCACGAAACGCCTTGATCGTACCGGGTTCGGGATGTTCGATTTCCTGCCGGTCGAGCAGATAGCGCACGCCGTCGGCAACGATGATTTCACAAGGGGCCTGCCAGTCGCGAATGGCCAGGCCGTCCAGCCGACCTTCGACGGCAAACAGGCGCTGTTCGAACGACGGCGGGCCGCCCCGGCGCCCCGATACGGTATAGAACAGCGTGACGGTTGCGCCGTCATCGGCCAGCACCGCGCTGCCTGCCCACTCGCGCAATCCCGGATTGAAACCGTCGGGCAAGGCATCACCATGATCGCGCCAGCCATCAGCGCCGTGCGACAACAGCCGGATGCGCGCGATCAGATGGCGACCGACCGGATCGGGCAGGACCGGCGCGCCAAGGAAAAACCACAGCGTGCGACCCTCGTGAACCACGCTGCGGCCGTCTTCATGCGCCAGTGGCCAGCAATCCCAAAGATCAAGGCCCGGCAGGATCGGCGCAACATCGGCCGCAGTGATCACCGGCAGCACCGGCGGATCGGTATAATCTGCCGACACCCAGCGGCTGGCCCCGAACGGCGCAATGGTTTGATCAATCGATTGGGGAGAAGCAGGCGAAGTCTGGGTCATGAACGGAACAGTCTGCAATCAGGATGAAAAGGGAAACGCCGCCAGCGCGGGCACCGCAGCGCGATCCCCCCCGGCGATGTGGAACACCGCGACCGATTCTGCGCGCAGCGGCGGCAGCGGCAGCCCGGCGTGCGCCAGCCAATCGCCATCAAACACGGCCGGCGCGTCGGCGGACCATAAGTCCGGCACCGGGGCGGCATGGCCGGCCAGGCCGCCGGCAATGCCCAGCATGCGGACCGCAAACGGGCCGTGCCCCGCCAGAAACGGCAGCGCCAGCGGGCGCGGACGACGATCTTGCGGGGGCGCACGGCGGATTGCCCACAGCAACAGGCCCTGGCGCGGACATCCCTGCGCCTGCCAGACCAGGCCGTCGCCGCCCTGCCCCAGCCAAACCCCCTGCCCGTGCACCATCGTGCGCGCGCTGCGGGCAAAGGCGATCCATTGCGCCAGGTTCCGGCGATCATCCGCCCCCAGCGCGTCGGGATCGAGTTCCACGCCGAAATGGCCGCAAGTGGCCACTGCCGCGCGAAACGCCATGCTCTGGCTGCGGCCGGTGGCGTGCGCCGGGCTGGCGCCGACATGGCTGCCCATCATTTCGGGGGGCAGAAACGCCAGGAAACCGCGCTGCATCGCCACGCGGCTGACCGCATCGATCGTATCGCTGGTCCAGAACCGGTGCACGAACGGGGCCATGCCCGCATCGCTGCGCCCGCCCCCGCCCGCACAGGATTCGATTTCAACACCCGGATGCGCCGCGCGCAGCCGCGCCAGCAGCGCATAGACCCCGCGCACTTGCGCCGCGCCGCCTGCGGGCACCAGGTCGCGGTTGTGATCCCATTTGAGGTACCCGATCGGCGCTGCGCGCAGCAGGGCATCAAGCGCACCGAACAGATGATCGCGCACATCGGCACGCGCCAGGTTCAGCACCAGTTGCCCGCGCGCGGTCCAATGCGGATGGCCATCGCGATACAGCGCCCATTCGGGATGCGCGCGATACAGATCGCTGTCGGGATTGACCATTTCGGGTTCGACCCACAGGCCGAATTCCATGCCCATGGCGCGCACCGCCTGCGCCAGCGGAGCAAGCCCTTGGGGATATTTGACCGGGTCGGGGGTCCAGTCACCCAGCCCCGCGCTGTCATCGCCGCGGCCCTTGAACCAGCCATCGTCGAGCACGAAGCGTTCGATGCCGATATCGGCCGCAGCGCGCGCCAGCGCCAGGATGCGTGCCGCATCATGATCGAAATAGCATGCTTCCCAGCTGTTCAGATGCACCTTGCGCGGGTGCATGGCCCCGTCGGGCCAGCACAGCATCGCGCGCACCATGGCATGCTGCGCCGCCATCGCGCCATTGCGCCCGCACGCACTGAACGCCACCAGCGCATCGGGCGCAGACCAGCTGTCTCCGGGCGCCAGAATGACCTCACCTGGTTGCAGCACTGCGCCTGCGGTCAGGATATGATAGCCTTCGTCATCGCGTTCGATCGCGATGCGGCTGTCCCCCGACCAGCACAGTTGCAGCGCAAGCATGTCGCCCGCATCCCAACCGGCCCCGGCAGCGCCGACATAGACACCCGGCGCACCGCCATGGCCCGAAATCCCGCGCCGGGTTTCGCGTTGCCAGATCTGTTCGGGCAGCGCTTCACAGGATTCAACCAGTTCGGCGTTGTGCCGGCCGCGCCACGACACCACGCGCGCGGCACTTGCCGGCACAGGCAGCAGCACGCTGGCCAGGGCATCGACGGCAATCGCACCGTCGCTGCGATTGATCAGCGTGGCCTCGATCCGCCAGCCCGCCCCGGCATCAACCGCGAACGTCTGCACCAGTGTCACCTGCGCAAGATCATCGGTCAGGGTGATCCGGACAACCGTATCGTCGTGTGCGATCGCGACGCCGGTCCAGACCAGCGGCAGGGACAGCCCGTCGCGGCGCAGCGTCACGAACGACGGCCCGAACCAGCCTTCGCCCGCCAGCGGTGCCGTCGACAACGGGCGATCGCAATCCAGCGAAAACGACGCGGCCGTGCGCGTGATGGCCAGCGGCGGCAGCGGCGATGCACCCACGCGTGCGCCGCAATGGCGCCACACCGGGGCACCATGGGCGACGGGTTCCAGCACGATCGCGCCATCGCCTGCACAAAGCAGCATCGGGGTCACGCGGCCACAGGCTCGGGCAGGACGGGCCGCGCACGACCTTCTTCGACCCAGGCCACGGCCAGCGCGGCCGCGATCAGGCAGGCCCCGCAAACCCGCAGCATGTTGCGCGGATCGCTGTCCAGTGCGGCGTGATAGACGTCGAACCCGATCGATACCACACCCAGGTCAAGCCGGCTCATCACCACGGCAAACAGCAGCATCGGCAACACGATCATCATGTTGAAGATGCCCATGTAGACCCCGGTGCGCACCGCCGGGATGGCGCTGGTCAAAATGGTATAGGGGTTGCCCATGATGCTGCCCCAGGCCAGGCCCACACCGATCGCCGGAATGAACAGCATGGCCTTGTCCTGCATCAGCGGCAGCGCGATCATGCCAAGCCCGCCCGCGGCCAGTGCCAGCGCGTGCAAGGGCCCCGGGCCGATCCGCCGCGCAAATGGCACCATCGCAAAGGCCCCGACAAAGGCCACCGCATTGTAGAACGCGGCGACTTCGCCGGTGGTCAGCACCGCGCTGTGAAACGCCGAAGTCTGCGGATCGGCGGTGTGATAGATCGTGCGCCCGATCGAATAGGTTGCATATGTCCAGTACCCCGACATGCCGAACCACTGAAACAGGCTCATCACGCCCAGTTTGCGCATTGCACGCGGCATGTCGCGGATGGCCACCGCGATTTCCATCAGCGTGGCGCCAAATCCGCTTGGCCGCGACAGGATTTCCGCACGCTCGGCCGGCGCCAGCGGCAATTCGGGCACGCGCCAGATCGACCACAGGATCGTGGTCAGCGACAGCACCGCGCCGATCGAGAACACCACGCGCACGGTATAGGGAATATGATGGGGATCGACCCAATCCTGGTTCATCCCCAGCCCGACCAGGATCGCCGGCGTCAGAAACGCCAGCATCTGGGCCAGGCCGGTGAACGCGCTTTGCGACAGAAATCCGAATTGCCGCTGCGACAGGTCAAGCCGGTCCGAGACATAGGCGCGGTAGGGCTCCATCGTGATATTGTTGCCCGCATCGAGCACCCACAGCAGCGAAGCCGCCATCAGGATCGACGAAGACAACGGCATCGCGAACAACCCGACACAGCACAGCACCGCGCCGATCAGGAAATACGGCGTGCGCCGGCCCCAGCGCCCGGTGGTGCGATCGCTCAGCGCACCGATCAGCGGCTGGATCAGCAGGCCGGTCAACGGACCCGCCAGCTGCAACATCGGCAGCTGGCTTTCGTTGGCGCCAAGATAGCTGTAGATCGGCGCCATATTGCCCTGTTGCAGCCCGAAACTGAACTGCAGCCCGAGGAACCCCAGGTTCATCTCGAGAATGCGGCCTAGCGGCAGATGCGGGCGTTGAGCAGGCACGAATCTTCTCTCCCGGAGCATTGTCAGCCCTCACGCCCTCGTGATGTCACAGATCAATCGCGCTGACAACAATCGTTTGCAGTCGCAAGAATACCTGATTGTCGGGTTGTTTGCGCGTCAAATGGCAAGGTTCCCGGGGCTCAATGGTGCGCCCGGCATGCGGCCCTGTTTGGCCAGGACGATGCGCGATCTGCACGCCGGGCCGGTCGCAAATCGCGCAAGCGGCATGGCCTGCGCGCCTGCCTGCGCGTCAGCGTGTGGCCATGGCCCCGACCAATGCGGCAAAGGCCGCAAGGCTGCACCGCCCGTGCGCGGTGCAGGCCGGAATGGCAAGCGGCTGGGTGTCCTCCGGTGTCAAGGGCGCAAGCTGCCTGATCTCGTCAAGGCTTTGCGAACGATAGCGCAGCCGGACCTGGCGGCGGCCATTTGCGCCGCGCCACAGCTCGAACACCAGCGCCGCGCCGGGCCCGGGGTCATCTGCGGCAAACCCGCGCCCCTGCCAATGCACATCGAGCGCGCCGCCGATCAACGCCAGATTGGTATCATGCCCGACGAACAGCGCAAATGCCGGGCCTGCCGGATCACGCAGATCGGCCGCAACCGCCTGCAGCAACGCGGCCGCACCTGCCTTGGCAACCAGTGGCGGCCGGGCCACCAACGCATACTCCAGGGCGTGCAGGCTTGACAGATCGGTGATCATCGCAGGCGTAACCTGCCCCCATCCGACATCGGCCATCGGTTTGCCTTCGGCGTATTCAAGCAACAGCGTCTGGGCAAATGACGCCGCGGTGGCAATGCCCCCGGTGATCCGTGCCCGCCCCATGTCGGTCGTCACGACCAGGGGCATCTGCGCCAGATGGCAAACCGCCTGTCCTGCGCAAGCCGGTGGTGCGCAACACCCCAGCACCGCATCAATCTGCGCCAGCCGGGTGTGCTGCGCAGCATCGATCGCAGCCGTGCCACCCGCCGGCAAAGCGCCCAGCACCGCGATGCTTGCCTGGGCCGGGTCAAGCGTCGATCCTGCCTCAAATGGAGAAAATCGGGGGTCGCGCCGGCCTTCACCAACGGTTTCAACCGCAACATGGCACCCTGGGAACAGCGTATCGGCATAGACCAGCGCCGTGCGCTGCGTGCGTTGATCGATATCGGCAACAACTCGCACTTTGGCAGCGGGCGGACAATGTGTCGGGATCAACGCACGATAGCGGATCGCATCAAATTGCGCCGCCAGGGCAACCGCTGCCTCACCATGCGGGGTCAACCAGCCCGGCGCGACCGGCCACACGGGCCAGGTGCGCGCGGTATAGCCATCGGCCAGCGCCTTGGCCTTGGTCGGTGGGCGAACACCGTGACGCATCACGATCACCACCCGTTCCAGCGTGGCGTGATCGCCCGGTGCTGCTGACACCGGGCTGATCGGCGCCAGACCCGATGCGGCCAGCAACCCCAGCCAAGCGAGCGAGCGGGTCAGACAACGCCTGTTCATCGTTTCAATCCAGTCCGCCAATTTTACGACGCAAAGTGAATGCAGGTCCGCCTGTTCACCCGATCCGCACAGGCGCCGGTGTTTCCGGTCCGCACACGGCCATTGGCACGCGCGCGGACCGGTCAACCGGAACCACGGTTACAACCTGATTTTTACGCCGGCTTCAAACGTCGGGCCATAGATTTCGCGCTGAACCGGGCGATTGCTGGTGCCTTCGTAGTACTTGAGCGGCGCGTTGGTCATGTTTTTCACCGATCCATAGACGCTGACGTTCCTGCTGAATTCGTACCCCGCAGTGTAATCCAGCGTAGCGCGCCTGGCGAGATAGATGTCCGACTGGATGGTCTTGCCATTGGTAAACGTCGTCGGTCCGCCGGCGATGCTGAAAACGCTGGGCGAATCGTATTTGAACGCCAGCCGCATGCGCAAGCGATGCGCCTCGTACAACAGCGCCGCATTGCCGGTGTATTCGCCCGTCCCCGGGATTTGCGTAGGCGCCAGACCATCGTGCAGATCGACTTTGGAATCGGCGTAGAGGAAGTTCATGTCGACGCCAAAACCATCGAACGGTGCCGGCAGGCTCGTGAACTTGTTGACATACGATGCCTCGATCCCGCGTGCATAGGTGCCGCCCACGTTCTGGTAGGTCGTGCTGACGTAAATCGACGGATCGACCAGACCGAACGTCGTGCCTGGCGCGGTAATGTTGCGCGCAACGATAAAGTTGCTGATCAATTTGTAATACAGAGCCACCGAAATGATCCCGGCGTTGGGCAGGTATTTTTCCACGCTGAGATCGAAATTGTGGCTGTAGGCCGGGTTCAGATTGGGATTGCCGTTCGAGATCGATCCGTTTCCGCCGTTCTGGGCCGGAGTAAAGACCACTGCCTGCTGCACGGTCTGATTGAAACCCGGACGCGAAATCGTGGCCGAATAGACTGCGCGCATGATCAGATCGGGCTGGAATTCGTAGCGCAGTTGCAGGTTGGGATAGAAATCGGTGTAGCTTTTGCGCGGGGCATAAAGATAGTTGCCGTTCGCATCGGCGGTGGTCGTGTTGTAATCACCGGGGTCGGTCGCCTGTGATGGTGCAACCGTGGTAAACCCACCATAGATTTCCTTGGTGTGTTCCATCCGCACGCCGGCGACAAAATGCAACTGGCCCAGATTGCCGCTGTATTGGGCATAGGCTGCGGTGATGTTTTCGACATCGTCAAACAGCAGCGTATTGGTGTCGGTCAGGCTGAGCGGGGTCAGTGCGGGCGTCGGAAAATTCGCCTCGACCAACTGGGTGTTGCCGTCATAGCCCAGGTCGTAAAGCCCGCCATAGAAATTGGTGATTGGCGATCCGATTGCCAGGGCTGACAGCAGCGCCCCATTGTGGATTGTTTGCTTTACCGACGATGCCGCATCGTATTTGCGGCGATAGCGCAGCAGCCCCCCGATCTTGACTTCGTCGTTCGCGGTCAGATGCACCGGCAGGCTGATGTCGAGTTTGTAGCTGAATTCGCGGTCGGCGGTATATTCGTCCGAATTGCCGACGCGGTTGAGCGCATAGAGGCTGGGATCGGCAATGTTGATGCCATTGGTTACGCGGTCAACCGGGCGGTCGGGGTTGGTGACATTGTCGTAAGTCACATCCAGCCCCGAAGGCCCGCCAAAGCGCGTGCTGTAATTGTAGGGCTGATAATAGGTCGCGCGTTCATAGGCAGCGAGCCATTCAATTTTGACATCGCCCAGATGATGTTCGCCGCCAAACTGGCCCACGACGTTGCGATGCGTTTCCTTTTCGTCGGTCGAGGTTACCGTGGCGCTGCCACCGGTAATGTCAAAAGCGTTGGGATTGGTCGGATCGACCGCGATCGAGCCCCCCGTCCCGTCGAGGCCGCCGATGGTCAGGAATTTCTTCACGACCTTTTCCTGATACCCTGCGGCATTGGCGCGCAAATAGATGCGGTTGTTGTCATCAGGCGTAAAGTCGATCGCCGCCGAATAACCAAAGCGCTGACGGTGATAGCGATAGCGGCGCAATTGCTGACTGCTGATCACTTTGTCCTGGTTGGCCGCACCCGGCAGGACCGTCGGGTCATCGATATAATTGCCAATCTCGATATCATCAAACCCGCGACCATCGTTGTGTTCGTTCTGGGTGAACACGAAATGCACCAGCTTGTGGCCATTGGCATTGGTGCCGAGCGCGCCGCCGATGACGATTTCTTCATTCAGGTTGGTGGTTTTGCGTTCGGGTTCGTAGCCTTCGCCCAATGTCCCTTCCAGAAAGAAATGATCGTGCGCCAGCGCCGAACGCGGGCTCAATTCGACGCTGCCGCCCAGGCCTTCCGCATCGTGATCGGGCAGGCCGGTCTTGGTAACGATGATCCGGTCGATCGCCCCGGTCGGGATCGTGTCAAATTCCACCGCGCGGCCTGCGCCGGTAAACGACGTGCCGCCGGCATTGGTGTTGAGCAGCGCGGTGCCGCCAAAGCTGGCCCCGTTCAGATTGCCATCCAGCCCGCGAATGTTGACGAACCGCCCTTCGCCCGTGTCAATCGACAGCGAAACCCCGGGAATGCGGCTCAATGCCTCGGCAGCGTTGTAATCCGGATATTTGGCAATCGCTTCAGCCGACTGGATATTGACCATGTTCGGCGCGATTTCCTGCGCTTTGCGCGCAGTCGTTTCCAGCCGGGGGGCGGTTATGATGATCGCACTGGCAGTATCATTCGCCTCTGCCGGGGCGGGCATTTGCTGTGCTTGCGCAGCGTGCGACAGGACCATCAAACTTGCAGTGGCCAAAATCCGTGTATGCAGAAGTTGTGACATGGTTGATATCCCTCATCGACCTGATGAGGGACGGCTACCGACTGTGCGTGACACCCCGAAGACTGAACCGCAGGAATTGCATTAATGCATCTGGCGGCACCCGCGGCACCCGCGGGCCAACAACGGTTGCGTTGTTCGCCCGCGCGCCTTGCCGTTTGGTACAGGTCCGGGCTGATCAGCCCAGAATACCAGGCAGATCGAGGCCCTTTTCGCGCGCGCAGTCGAGCGCGATATCATATCCGGCGTCGGCATGACGCATCACGCCGGTGGCCGGATCGTTCCACAGCACGCGTTCCAGACGCCGCGCAGCGGCCTCGGTGCCATCGGCCACGATCACCATGCCCGAATGCTGCGAATAGCCCATGCCCACGCCGCCGCCGTGATGCAGCGACACCCAGGTCGCCCCACTGGCGCAATTGAGCAAGGCGTTGAGCAGAGGCCAGTCCGACACCGCATCCGATCCGTCCTGCATTGCCTCGGTCTCGCGGTTGGGGCTGGCGACCGATCCGCTGTCGAGGTGATCGCGCCCGATCACGATCGGCGCTTTCAATTCACCGCTGGCGACCATGTCGTTGAACGCCAGCCCCAGCCGGTGCCGATCGCCAAGCCCGACCCAGCAGATGCGCGCCGGCAGCCCCTGGAACTGGATTTTTTCGCGCGCCATGTCGAGCCAGCGATGCAGCGCGGGGTTGTCGGGGATCAGTTCCTTGACCTTCTGGTCGGTGCGATAGATGTCTTCGGGATCACCCGACAGCGCCACCCAGCGGAACGGGCCGATGCCCCGGCAGAACAGCGGGCGGATATAGGCGGGCACAAACCCCGGAAAGGCAAAGGCGTTGATCACGCCTTCGTCCTGCGCCACCTGCCGGATGTTGTTGCCGTAATCGGTGGTCGGTACGCCCAGCGCCTGAAACGCCAGCATCGCCTCGACATGGCGCGCCATGCTCGCCTTGGCCGCACGCGCCACCACTTCGGGTTCGCGTTCGCGCTTGTCGATCCATTCGGCCACGGTCCAGCCTGCGGGCAAATAGCCGTTGACCGGATCGTGCGCGCTGGTCTGGTCGGTCAGCAGATCGGGGCGAATGCCGCGTTCGAGCATTTGCGGCAGCAATTCGGCGGCATTGCCCAACAGCCCGACCGACACCGGCGTTTTGGCGGCATTGGCGGCGTTGATGATCGCCATCGCCTCGTCAAGTGTGTCTGCACGGCGGTCGACATAGCCGGTGCGCAGACGCATCTCGATCCGGCTGGCCTGGCATTCGATCGCCAGGCAACTGGCACCGGCCATCACCGCCGCCAGCGGCTGCGCCCCGCCCATGCCGCCAAGCCCGGCGGTCAGGATCCATTTGCCCGCCAGATCACCGCCGAAATGCCGGCGCCCCATCTCGACAAAGGTTTCATACGTGCCCTGCACGATGCCCTGCGTGCCGATATAGATCCACGATCCCGCGGTCATCTGGCCATACATCGCCAGGCCTTTGCGATCGAGTTCGTTGAAATGTTCCCAGGTTGCCCATTTCGGCACCAGGTTGGAATTGGCGATCAGCACCCGCGGCGCATCGGCATGCGTTTTGAACACGCCCACCGGTTTGCCCGATTGCACCAGCAGCGTCTGGTCGTCGTCCAGATCGCGCAATGCCGCGACAATCTTGTCAAAGCTGGCCCAGTCGCGCGCGGCGCGTCCGATCCCGCCATAGACCACCAGTTCCTCAGGCCGTTCGGCAACATCGGGATGCAAGTTGTTCATCAACATGCGCAAAGGCGCTTCGGTCAGCCACGATTTTGCGGTCAGACCGGTGCCTGTGGCTGCGCGGATGACGCGGGTGTTGTCGAGACGGGTGCTCATGCGGATTCTCCCGAGAAGGCAAAGTGAAGCGCGGCGTCGATCACGCGGCGCAAGGTGGGGGTAATGACCGGCGCCGGATCAAGCGGCGCGGGCCAGTTCGAAGCGGTGACGGTATCGGGTTCGGCAAGATAGCCGCGCAGCGCCAGTTCCATCTGCACCGCATGGACCCCGGTTGCGGGCCGACCATAGTGCCGCGTGGTCCAGCCGCCCTTGAACCGGCCATTGACCACATGGCCCAGCCCCGAGGCGGCACAGACCCCGGCAATCGCGGTTTCAAGTTCGCGCGCGCACGTGGCCCCTCCGTTGGTGCCGATGTTGAACTGCGGCAGAGCACCGTCGAACAGCCGCGGAATCCGGCTGCGGATCGAATGCGCGTCATAGACCACGACGCGCGGGTGGATCGCGCGCAGCCGCGCGATCTCGGCCGAAAGCGCCGCGTGATACGGGTCGAACCAGGTTGCGCGCCGCGCGGCGATGTCATCGGCATCGGGCAAGGCGCCGGCGTAAAGCGGTTCGCCATCGAACGTGGTGGTCGGCACCAGTTCGGTGGTCGCGGCGCCGGGATAAAGCGACGCGCCCGACGGATCGCGGTTGCAATCGATCACGCTGCGGCTGATCGTGGTGGCAACGGTGGTTGCGCCCAGATCATGCACAAAGTCGTAAAGCCCGGCGATCCACCAGTCGGCATCGCGCCGCGCCAGCCAGGGCGACACGAACCGCGCGTCCAATCCGGCCAGATCGGTACCGCCGTGCGGAAACGCGACCACCAGCGGCGCATCGCCCCGCGATATCCGCAACCAGTCCATCACCGCACGCCCGGCAACACGCGCGCCACCACCGCACCCAGCTGCCCGCTGCGCACCAGCGCGTTGGCGGCTTCCATATCGGGGTGGAAATGGCGATCGTCGTCAAGCGCGGGCACAACTGCGCGCAACAGGTCGCGCGCGGCTTCGAGCGGGGTCGACGATTGCATCGGCCGGTGAAATTCCAGCCCCTGCACCGCCGCCAGATATTCAATCCCGATCACGCCTTGCGCATTGGCAACCATCGCCGCCAGACGGCGCGCACCGTGGGCGGCCATCGAAACGTGGTCTTCCTGGTTGGCGCTGGTCGGGATCGAATCGACGCTGGCCGGATAGGCCATCTGCTTGTTCTCCGACACCAGCGCTGCGGCGGTGACTTGCGGGATCATGAACCCCGAATTCAGCCCCGGGCGCGGGGTCAGGAACGCGGGCAGCGCCGACAGCGCCGGATCGACCAGCATCGCCACGCGCCGTTCGGCAATCGAGCCGATTTCGCATACGGCCAACGCAATCATGTCGGCGGCAAAGGCCACCGGCTCGGCATGGAAATTGCCGCCCGACAGCGCTTCGTCGGTTTCGGGGAAGATCAGCGGATTGTCCGACACGCCGTTGGCTTCGGCATCAAGAGTCGCTGCCGCCTGGCGCAGCACGGTCAGCGCGGCGCCCATCACCTGGGGCTGGCAACGCAGGCAATACGGGTCCTGCACCCGCGGATCGTCGTCGCGGTGGCTGGCGCGGATCGGGCTGCCCGCCATCAGATCGCGCAGCGCACCGGCGGTTTCGATCTGGCCCTGGTGGCGGCGCAGCGCATGAATGCGCGGATCGAACGGCGTGTCCGAGCCTTTGGCCGCCTCGGTCGACAGCGCGCCGGTAACCAGCGCCGCCTGAAACAGGTCTTCGGCTCCGAACAGCCCGGCCAGCGCGTTGGCGGTCGAAAATTGCGTGCCGTTGAGCAGCGCCAGCCCCTCTTTGGGCCCCAGCACCAGCGGCGCAAGCCCCGCGCGATCGAGCGCGACCGCGGCCGGCAGGCGTTCTCCGGCAACGTCGATTTCGCCCACACCGATCATCGCGGCGGTCATGTGCGACAGCGGCGCAAGATCGCCGCTGGCACCGACCGAGCCCTGGCACGGGACCACCGGGGTCAATCCGCGGGCAAGCATCGCCTCGAGCAGGGCCACGGTAGCAGGCTGCACCCCGCTGGCCCCCTGGGCCAGGCTGGCGAGTTTGAGCGCCATCATCAGGCGCACGATCGGCACCGGCGACGGCGCGCCCGTGCCCGCCGCATGGCTGAGCACGATATTGCGCTGAAGCATGGCCAGATCGCCATCGTCGATACGCACGCTGGCGAGTTTGCCGAACCCGGTGTTGATGCCGTAAACCGGCTGACCTTTGGCCAGAATGCGCGCAACCGCCGCCGCGCTGGCGGCAATGACCGGCGCTGCCGACGCGTCGAGCGTGGCCGGGGCGCCCTGCCATATGGCGCGCCAATCGGACAGACTGACGGATCCGGGCAGCAGAACAAGCGTGGTCATTGACCTCTCCAAAAACGCGCATGGAGGGGTCGTCCCCCGATGCGATACACCAATTCGGCAGGCTGGGTCACATCCCAGACCGCCAGATCCGCCCACGTTCCCGGGGCCAGCAGGCCGATATCGTCGCGGCCCAGCGCACGCGCCGCATGGATCGTGACCGCGGCCAGACATTCGGCCACGGTCAACCGGAACAGCGTGGCGCCCATGTTCATCGTCAGCAGCAGCGACGTCAGCGGGCTGGTCCCCGGGTTGCAATCGGTCGCCAGCGCAATCGGCACGCCGGCCGCACGCAATGCGTCGATCGGCGGCAGCACGGTTTCGCGGGTGAAGTAATAGGCGCCCGGCAACAGGGCCGCCACGGTGCCCGCTGCCGCCATCGCGGCAATGCCCGCCTGATCCAGATGTTCCAGATGGTCGGCCGACAACGCACCATACCGCGCCGCCAGCGCCGCCCCGTGCAGGTTCGACAACTGTTCGGCGTGCAATTTCACCGGCAGCCCCAGCGCACGCGCCGCCTGGAACACGCGTTCGACTTGCGCGGGCGAAAATCCGATCCCTTCGCAAAAGGCATCCACCGCATCGACCAGCCCTTCGGCGGCGAGCGCAGGCAGCATGACATGTGCAACATCGTCGATATAGCCATCGGCGTTGCCCGCATATTCGGGGGGCAGCGCATGCGCGCCCAGAAACGTTGTCATGACCGAAACCCGCTGCGCCTGGCCCAGCGCGCGCGCCGCGCGCAGCATCGTGCGCTCTGCCGCCAGGTTCAGGCCATAGCCCGATTTGATCTCGACCGTGGTCACGCCATCGGCGATCATGTCGGCCAGGCGCGGACCGCTTTGCGCGACCAGATCGTCAACGCTGGCGGCGCGCGTGGCACGCATCGTCGAAACGATCCCGCCCCCGGCGCGCGCGACCTGTTCATAACTGGCACCCGCCAGCCGCGCTTCGAATTCGCCCGCGCGGCTGCCGCCATAGACCAGATGCGTGTGGCAATCGATCAGCCCCGGGGTCACCAGCCGCCCCGCGCAGGCGATTGTGCGCGCTGCAGCAAATGCGGGTGCGCCTGCGCCGGGCCCGGCGTAGACAATCCGCCCGTCGCGCGCGGCGATCATGGCATCGTCGATCATGGCGTCGGGTCGCGCCGCATCGGTCATCGGAACAAGACGCGCGCCCGTCCATAGCGTATCGCACGAAACCGCTGCGGACATGCCCCGACCTTTCGCACCAGAGTTGCAGGTTGCCATGCGAAGCCGATTGCCTCGCACGGCGAATATGTATAGACATTAAAGCGGCGTCGCAAGAGCATTGTACGCGATGCGACCGAAAGGAAACCGGTGATGTCGAAGGTGTTGCATGCCACACGCGCGCTGCTGCCGGACGGCTGGCATACCGATGTGCGGGTCACGCTTGCCGGCGGCCGGATTGCCGCGATCGCGGGCGATGCGCCCCCCCTTCCCGATGATGAACGCCATGCGATCCTGTTGCCCGGACTTGGCAATCTGCACAGCCATGCGTTTCAGCGCGGCATGGCCGGGCTGGCCGAACGGCGCGGCGACAGCAACGACAGTTTCTGGACCTGGCGCGAGGTCATGTACCGCTTTCTCGAACGCATGGGCCCCGACGATCTCGCGGCGATTGCCGCGCTGGCCTATGCCGAAATGCTCGAAACCGGGTTTACCCGCGTCGGCGAATTCCATTACCTGCACCACGATCCGGCGGGACAAGCCTACGCCGATCCCGCCGCGATGTGCGCGGCGATTGCCCAGGCCGCCGCCGAAACAGGTATCGCATTGACCCTGCTGCCGGTGTTCTATGCCCACGGCGGGTTTGGCGGACAGGCGCCCAATGCGGGACAGCGACGGTTTATCACCGGTCTGGACAGCTTTGCCCGGCTGCGCGGTGACGCCGCGCACGCACTGACCGCGCTGCCCGATGCCGTGCTGGGGCTGGCGCCGCATTCGCTGCGCGCGGCCACGCCCGACCAGATCAGCGCGCTCGACGCCATGGCAGGCGCCGCGCCGATCCACATCCACATTGCCGAACAGACGCGCGAAGTCGACGATTGCCTGGCCTGGAGCAACCTGCGGCCGGTCGAGTGGCTGCTGCGACACGCGCCGGTCGATCGGCGCTGGTGCCTGGTCCACGCCACACACATGACATCCGATGAAACGCGCGCGTTGGCGGCCAGCGGCGCGACCGCCGGTCTGTGCCCGATCACCGAGGCCAACCTGGGCGACGGCCTGTTTCCCGCACGCGACTATACGGGCGCCTGGGGCGTGGGCAGCGATTCCAATGTGCTGATCGATGCCAGCGAGGAATTGCGGCTGTACGAATATGGTCAGCGGCTGGTCCATCGTGGCCGCAATCTGCTGGCCCCGGCACCGGGCACCAGCACGGGTGCGGCGCTGTACGGCGGTGCTTTGCGCGGGGGGGCAGCGGCGCTGGGGGCGCCTGCAGGACTGGCGGTGGGCAACAGTGCCGATCTGGTCAGCCTGGATGCCGATCATCCCTGCCTGATCGGGCGCCGCGACGATGCGCTGATCGATGGCTGGCTGTTCGCCGGCGGACGCGCGGTGATCGATTGCGTATGGCGTCATGGTGCCAAGGTGGTATCGCAAGGTCGCCATCACGCGCGCGATGCCATCGTCCGGCGTTATCGCGCGGTGCTTACCGGATTGCTGGAATGAAGCCTGCCCCGCTGCACGAACGCATTCGTGCCGAGATCGAAACCGCGATCATGAGCGGTGATTTGCGCCCTGGCGACCGGATTCCCAAGGAAACCGATCTGATGGCGCAGTACGACTGTGCACGGATGACGGTCAACAAGGCGCTGTCCGCGCTGGCCGCGGCCGGCATGCTTGAACGGCGCAAACGCGCAGGGTCGTTCGTGGCACGCCCGCGCGCGCAATCGATGGTGCTGGAAGTGCCCGATCTGGCCGCGGCAATTGCCGCGCGCGGACAGGCCTATCGCTGGGATCTGGCCAGCCACAAAGTGACCGCACCCGACCAGGTCGAAGCCGAAGCGCTGGGCGTAAAGGCCAAAGTGCTGAAACTGACCGGCGTGCATTTCGCCGATGGCCTGCCGCTGGCGTTCGAAGAACGCATGGTCAATCTGGCGCTGGTGCCCGCTATAGCCGATGCCGACCTGACCGTGGCGCCGCCGGGATCCTGGCTGATCGCGCATGTCCCGTGGACCGAGGCCGAAAACCGGATCAGCGCCGCCGCAGCACCGCCTGCGGTTGCCCGCGCGCTGGGCATCGCGCGCGGGGCGCCCTGCCTTATGCTGGAACGGCGCACCTGGCGGGGGCCCGATACGGTAACCCGCGTGCGCCAGCATTTCGTCGCGGACCGCTATGAACTGGTGGCGCGGTTCGGCCCTACGGGGCCATGAAAAAGGGGGCTTTCGCCCCCTTTCCCGATCAGAACTTGGTGCCGACTTTCAGGCCGAAATACTGCGGCTTGATCGGGTAGGTGCGCGTGTAATGCGCAGAGCTTGAACCCGCGGCAAAGGTGTTTTCAAAGTCCGCCGGAGAAATCTGGGCGTTGTGCGACAGCGACCCGCGTTCATCAAACGCATTCTGGATGAACAGCTGGAACGTGTAATTGCCTGTCTTGCCACCCACCGAGAAATCGGCCGTGGTAAAGCCCGGGCTGTTGCCGAACACCGCATTGTCGCCCACGCCCAGCAGGCTGGTCGCGTTCGACTGCGTGTTCATCGACCCTTGCACAAAGGCATCGACCGAACCGACCGGGAATTCATACCGCGCGGTGGCCGACATCTTGAACTTCGGCTGCACCGGCAGACGGGTGCCCGTCGGGGCATAATTGCCCTTGGGCGTGCCGTCGCTGCGCAAGTCACCGAAATTGGCGGTCAGGGCGCCGTCGTTGTACGCGCCCGAGGCGGTCAGGGTCAGACCCTTTGCCGGACGCAGTTGCAGATCGCTTTCGATGCCATAGACCCTGGCGCCACCAACATTCTGGATATTGGTGATGCCGGCACCCGCGCCCTGTTCGGCATATTGCAGGTCATTCCACTTTTCGTAGTAGACCGCACCGTTCCAGCGCAGCACGTGGTCAAACCAGCTGGTTTTCCAGCCCAGTTCGAAATTGTTCAGCTTGTCGGGGTTGTAGACCGTACCGATCGGGTTGCCGGGCGGTGTGTGGCTCAGCACGCTGTAATTGTCGCGGTTGTTGCCGCCGGGGCGGAACCCGGTCGAATAGGTTGCATAGACCATGTGGTCGGTATCGACCTGCCAGGTCAGGTTGAGCTTGTGCGTTTCGCCCGAGCCGTGCGAGCGCTTGTTTTCGAAATTGCATGAATCGATCGTCGGCAACGGGAATGTGCACAAGCCGGCCGGCGGATAGTTCGGATATCCGGAAAATCCATACAGATTGTTGGTGTAGATAAATCCGCGCAACCCGGCGGTCAGCGTCAGGTGCGACGTGATGTCATAATTGGCCTGACCGAACGCGGCATAGTCACGGTCGGTAATATAGGCGTTGGTCAGGAACAGGTCGTCGCCAAAAACGTTGATGCCATTGATATATTCGCTGAAATTGGCGCTTGCTGCACCGGGCACCGAATAATTGTTGACGTTGTGGTTGGTCTGCTTCTGGTAAAACAGCCCGGCAGTTACCCGCAGCGCCGACGACGCGGGCGAGTTGAACCGCAGTTCCTGGCTTTGCTTGGTCAGCTTTTGCGACGAACTGAACTGCTGCGTCGGATCGATCTGATGGCCCGCGCTGTCGGTAAAACGCGTATACCCGTCATAGCCGATGCCGCTGTGCGCCGAATAGGCCACCGTGTAATAGCTGTAGTCCGCCGCGGTCTTGATATTCCGGTTCATGTAGCCGCCGGAATAGAGCACATCCCAATCGCCGACTTTGCCTTCGATGGTGAGCGCGGCCTGAATCCACTGATCGGTGTCGTATTCAGGCGTGAAGTCGTGCACCTGCAGATCGCCAACGGCAGGGTCGAACAGGAACGTGCCGTTGCTGTGCATGTGCTGCGCAATCAGCTGCGGCGTCAGTTTCCAGCCGCTGTCTGTTTCGATCGCCAGAGCAACCCGCCCGCCATAGGTCGTCACGTCGTTGTAGTGGTTTTTCACATAGGCGCTGTTGGTTGCGGTGTATGGCGCGGTCTGTTCGACGCCTTCGCCATCGGTATAGTAATTGGGATAGGTGCGCGAACCCGGGGTGTTGTTGATGTAACCCCCTTCGTGGTCGTAGAATCCGACCACCCGCACGGCCACGTTCTTCGCCAGCGGCACGTTGATCATGCCTTCGATCGTGGCCCCGGCATCGCCCTTGCCATACTTGTCGACGGTAACGTCAAAGCTGCCCTCGGTCTTGCCCTGCACCGGCTTGTTGGTGATCATGCGCAGCGTGCCCGACAGCGAACTGGCGCCAAACAGCGTGCCCTGCGGCCCCGACAGCGCCTCGACCCGGCTCATGTCATAGACATGGATATCCAGCAGCGCGCCGATCGTGGTCACCGGAATTTCGTCGAGATAGACGCCGCTGGTCGGCAGCGCGCCAAACGCCAGGCCATCACCGCCCGACGTGATGCCGCGGAAGAACAGCTGACCCTGGCCCGGACCGAACGACTGGAACGACACGCTGGGCAATTGCTTGGCATAGTCGTCGAACGAGGCGACCTGATGCTGTTCGAGCGTGGCCGCACCCAGCGCCTGCATGCTGATCGGCACATGCTGGATGCTTTCCGACCGCTTTTGGGCGGTCACAACGATTTCGCCTGCCGGGGCAGAGGCCGCCGCATCGGCCGCAGCCGGGGCCGTACCAGCCGATTGCGCCGCAGCCGAAGCCGCCGCAAACGGAACCAGCGCGGCACCAGCCAGCAATAGCGCAGCCCGACGCGCGCCCCTGTTATAAGCCCTCATGAAGCGAAACTCCTGTTTATGTCTTCCCCGGCCCGGGGCGGATCATGTCCGTCCACCTTGGCCAATCGCCCTACCATTGCGCAATTTCGCACAATCACACAACATCCTTGCTATCGCGACCGATTTGTCAATATGACTATACATAAAGGGTGGCGATCCATGCATTTTCGCGCGCCATGGAGCTTTTGAGGTGACACCATTACCCGCATCGCTTGATCGACCGCTCGATGCCCGCACGCTGGCCGAGGTGGCGCTGGGTGCGCGGCTGGTGCTGGGCGAGGCCGCGCGCAATCGCATTGCCGCAGCACGCGACCTGGTGCGCGCCATCGTCGCGCAGGGCGTGGCCGCCTATGGCATCAACACCGGGGTGGGCGCGCTGGTCGATCGCGCGGTCGAACCCGCGCTGCAACGTCGCCTTTCGCGGCAATTGATCATGAGCCATGCCTGCGGCGTGGGCGCCCCCCTGCCCGAACCCGAAGTGCGCGCGATCATGGCCGCACAGGCCAACAACCATGCCCACGGTTGTTCGGGGGTGCGCGTGGCGGTGGTCGAGGCATTGCTGGCCTTGCTCGATCACCGCATCGTGCCCGAAGTGCCGCAGGGTGGATCGGTCGGCTATCTGACGCACATGGCACACATTTCGCTGGTGCTGATCGGCGAAGGCCATGCGCGGATCGGGGATGAACGCCTGACCGGGGCCGAGGCGCTGGCGCGCGCGGGCCTTGCCCCGCTGGTGCTTGAGGCCAAGGAAGGACTGAGCCTGATCAACGGCGCGCCCTGTGCCACCGGACTTGGCGCGGTCGCGCTGGCGCGCGCGTGGCGCGCGGTTGATGCTGCTGATGCGGTTGCGGCGCTGAGCTTTGAGGCACTGGGCGGCAATCCGGTCGCGTTTGACCCGGTGCTGATGGCCTTGCGCCGGTCCGACGGAATTGCCGCAACCACGACCGCGCTCAATGCGTGGCTGGCCGGCAGCGGGCATCTGACCGGCGCCGCACGGTTGCAGGACCCGATATCGCTGCGCGCGGTGCCCCACGTGCATGGCGCGGTGCGCGATGCGCTGACCCATGTGGGTGCAATGATCGATGCCGAACTGGCCTCGGTTACCGACAATCCGGTGGTGCTGGGCACCCCCGATGCTCCGCGCGCAGGATCACAGGCGCATGCGGTTGCCGCGGGCCTGGCGCTGGCGCTGGATTCGCTCGGGATTGCGGTGGCGCATCTGGGGACGATTTCCGAACGGCGGCTCGATCGGCTGGTCAACCCGCTGGTCAGCGGCCTGCCGCCGTTCCTGGCCGACGCCGCAGGCGTGTCGAGCGGCTTCATGATCGCGCAATACAGCGCCGCGGCGTTGGTCGCGGAAAACCGCCGACTGGCTGCGCCTGCCAGCCTGGATGGCGGTATCACGTCGGGTCTGCAGGAGGATTACCTGTCGCACCAGACCCCGGCCGCGCTCAAGGCGCTGACGCTGGTCGCCAATGTCGAGGCAATCCTGGGCATCGAACTGGCCGCCGCGGCGCAGGCGCACGATACCGCCGTGCCACCCGCAGCGCGCGCGCCCGCCACCGCACGGCTGCATGCGCATGTGCGTCGCACAATTGCGCCTTATACCGACGACCGGCCGATGCATGCGGTGATGGCGGCCGGCGCCGCGCTGGTGCGTGCGGGATTGCCCACGCCTCAGTGAGACAGGAACGCCCGGAACACGGGCGAGGCATCGGCGCCGAACATCAGCGCGGGCGGGCCCATCGATTCTATCACGCCGTCGCGCACATGCACCACGCGGGTCGACACATCGCGCGCAAACGCCATTTCGTGCGTGACGATCAGCATCGTGCGGCCTTCGTCGGCCAGCGCGCGCATCAGATCGAGCACTTCGCGCACGCGTTCGGGATCGAGCGCAGACGTCGGCTCGTCAAACAGCATCAGATCGGGATCGGTTGCCAGCGCGCGCGCGATCGCCACCCGCTGCTGCTGCCCGCCCGACAACTGGCGCGGCCAGTGCGCGGCAAAGCCGGCCATGCCGACCTTTTCAAGCAGCGCCTGCGCGCGATCCGCCGCCTCTGCCCGGGGCACGCCATGCACATGCACCGGCGCCGCGACGATATTGTCGAGCACGGTCATGTGCGTCCACAGATTGAAATTCTGGAACACCATCGCGGTTTTCGCGCGCAAATCGTTCAGCGCGCGCGGATCGGCGATCCGCGCGCGCCCCTGCGTGTCGTGCACCAGCGGCGCCGCGGCCCCGGCAATTTCGATCGTGCCCGCATCGGGCAGTTCGAGCAGATTGAGACAGCGCAGGAACGTGCTCTTGCCCGATCCGCTGCCGCCCAGGATCGCGATGACATCGCCGCGATGTGCATCCAGATCGATGCCGCGCAGCACCGCGCGCGCGCCAAAGCTTTTGGTGATGCCGCGCACGCGCAAAACGGTTTCGGTCATTGCGCCAGACCCCTTTCGATACGCCGCAGCAGCGCGGTCAATCCGGCAGTCAGCGCCAGATAGACCGCTGCCGCCAGGCAAAACACCTCGATCGTGCGATAGGAATGCGCGATCACCAGTTGCGCCACCCCGGTCACATCGACCACGGTGATAGTGCTGGCCAAGGATGTCGACTTGATCAGCATGACCAGTTCGTTGCCATAAGCCGGCAGCGCCAGCCGCAGCATCTGTGGCATGATCACCCGCCGCACGCGTGTGCCGCGCCCCATGCCGCAGGCCTTGGCCGCCTCGATCTGTCCCGTTGGCACCGCGGCCAGTGCCGCGCGCAACACTTCGGCGATATAGGCCGAACAACAGCACGTCAGCGCCAGCCAGGCGCAGAACAGCGGATCGCGAAACAGCGGCCATAGCACCCCATGGCGGATCGGTCCCAGCGCGGCCACACCGTAGTAGACCATGAACATCTGCAACAGCAGCGGCGTTCCGCGAAACACGAAGATCCACACGTGCGCCAGCGGACGCCCGATCCGCGTCTGTTGCGCCGCGACCAGCACGGCTGCCAGCATGCTTGCCCCGATCGCGCTGGACAGCGACAGCACCAGCGTGATCGGCAGCGCGCGCACGATGGCAAGCGCGGTGGCCGCAAGAAACGCCAGTTCTTCGCTCATCGCCCCCCCGCCCAGCGTTGTCCACGGCGTTCGGCCAGCCGGAACAGCGCCGTGCTGGCGCTGGTCATGACCAGATAGAGCACCATCGCGGTGGCAAAGAACAGGAACGGCCGCCGTGTCGATCCGGCCGCGACCAGGCTGACCCGCATCAGTTCGGCCAGCCCCGCAATCGACACCAGCGCCGAATCCTTCAGGTTGAATTGCCAGATATTGCCCAGCGGCGGCAGCACATGGTGCAGCACCTGTGGCGCAATCACCCGGCGAAACCGCGCAAACGGACCCATGCCCGCGGCCATCGCCGCCTCGATCTGTCCGCGCGGCACGGCCAGCATCCCGCCGCGAAACACTTCGGCCTGGTATGCCGCCGAGACCAGCCCGATGGCCAGGCACCCGGTCAGCAAGGCCGGCGGCGATCCCGGCGGCGGCAGTCCGAACAATGCCGCACCTGCGGCCAGCATGCCCGGCGCGCCAAAATACAGCAGCAGCACCACCAGCAATTCGGGCACCCCGCGCAAGATGACGCCATAGGCCGCCGCCGCCCGCGCCAGCCAGACCGCACGCGACGCCTGCGCCGCGGTCAGCAGGGCCCCCAGCAGCGTGCCGATCGCCATCGCGCCCAGCGCCACCGCCAAAGTCAGCCCCGCACCCGAGACCAGCGCCCAGCCCCAGCCATCGGGGCCAAAGCCCAGCAGCGTTGCGATCGGCAGATCATCGCTCATCGCCGCACCGCACCGGGCGCGGCGTCGATGCGAAACCATTTCAGCCCCAGCCGGCGCACCGTGCCATCGGCCAGGGTATCGCCGATGACGCGGTCGAATTGCGCGCGCAAGCCCGGGTCGCCGGGGCGAAAGGCCAGCGCTTCGCCCCGCCCCATCGATCCGCCGATCATGCGCGGCCCCGCCATGACCAGCGCGGCGCCGTCGCGCGTGGCGAGCAGCGGGCGGATATAGGATTCATCTTCAAGCGTGGCGTCGATGCGCCCGTTCAACAGATCGAGATCGCGTTCGCCCATCGTGCGGTAATATCGGATCGAAACCCCCGGCCCCGCACGATCGGCAAACGTCTGGGTCAGGAACGTGTCAAAGGCGCCCGACAATTCCACCCCGATGACTTTGCCCGCCAGGCCCTTGCGCAAACGGTCGGTCATCGCAGCAAAGGCCGGGCCCTTGCCGTCAAGGTCCATCGTCACCCCGTCATCGCCCAACCGGGCCAGCGGACTGCCGCGCAACGTGGCGATGACGCCGGTGGTCAACGCATATGGCCGACCAAATGCGAGCACGCCTGCACGTTCGGGGGTGATCTGCACGGCATCGGCGATCAGGTCGATCTTGCCCGTCTGCAAGGCACCGATCATGCCATCCCAGTCCATCGCCACCATGCGGCAGCGCCGGTGCAGCCGGGCGCACAGATCGCGCAGATATTCGGGCTCGAACCCGCCCAGGCTGCCATCGGCGCGGGTGAAATTCCACGGCGGATAGGCGCCTTCGGTGCCGATCACCAGTTCGCGCACGTCCCCGCGCAGCGCATCGCCGTGGCACCCGGCCAGCACCAGGGCCAGCGCCACAGCGCCCGCGCGGATCACCGTACCACCAGCGCGGGTCCCGACAGGCGCACCGGCCCGGTCGGAAACACCGTGTCATGCGCTGTCACCGTCAGACCATCCACCGTGATCGCCTCGCACGCGAATATCGCCAGCGCATCGACCATATCCCGGCCATGGAACCGTTCCAGCCGCACGCGCGGCGCACCGTCGGGCACCATCAGGTTAAACGCCAGCGCCGGCCCGCCAAGGGGCGTGGCATCGACCGCATCACCGCCCGAAAACACCACAGGATCGCAACCTGCGTCCAACACCAGCCCATGGGGACCAAACACCACTTGCCCCGCAACCAGCGCAAAGTGCCGCGTGACGCCGGGAAACCGCGAAAACGGGCCCGCCTGCGCAATCGTTGCAAGGCTCAGGCGCAAATCGGCACGGTCGGCAATCACCCGCGTAACTCCGCCGCCGTTGGCCCACGGCACGGCAACCAGCGCTGCCGCTGGCACGACCGCGCCCACCGTTGCCATGTTTCGCGTCTGCGTCACCGCGCGCGCCGCTCCATCAATGCCGACCACACGCAGAAATCTGCCATGCGTCCCGCAATATGTATAGACATTTTTGGGCGCCTTCAAAAAAGGGTGGATGATTGACTTGGCACCCGCTTGTGCAAATGTTCGCCAGAAATTTGCGGTTTTGCATAAGGGGGTGGCGATGGCTTTGCTGGCAGCGATATTGGCCCTGGCGATACCGCCCGCGGTCGAAGCGAACCCCCCGCAGCACTTCATGCAATCGGGCGGCGAAACCGAGGGGCCCAGCGAACCCGCATACATCCTGCTCCGCATGAACGAGACAGCGCGGATCTTGCACGAACACGGCCAGACGGCATCGCGGATCGCACTGTACGACATGGCGTGGCCGGCAACGCCTGCGGAATATGAAGCAGTCGGCCATAACGGCATTATCCAGATCAGTGTTGCGGTGGCAGATGGCTCCGAACTGCCCCTGCGCAATGTGCGGGTCCACACTGCCACGGGCGACATCGTGCTCAAACCGATCGCGATCAAGGATCAGCCCGTGGCCAAAGACTCGCTGCTGGCACAGACTGTCGGCCCGTTCAGGCAGGATTGTTATTATCTGTTGCCCGCCGGCCTTGCGCTGCAGCGCGGCTCGATCCTGATCGACTATGCCCGCAATCGCAGCGATTTCGCGCTGGCACAGTTGCCGCTGCAACCGCTGCCGTTCCACACGGACGCCCGTCCTGTCCGGCCCCCAAACCCGGACGCAGTGGCGGCATTCCTGCATCGTGAATATCCCGATTCGCCGCCTTTGCTGCCAGCTGCGCCAACTGCCGACGCCGTCACACCCCGGTCAGGCCAAGGCTGAACGATTGCGCCGCACAACGCGCACACCGAACGTGATCAGCCTGGCCACTCCATTCCAGTCCGCAGAAGAAAACGCGATGTAGTGGCCAGTATCTGATTGACCACAACGTGGCTTCACACCGGTCAATCAGAATTCGAGAGCCAGCCGCGCGATCTCGTCGACCGAGCCGCAGCCGCCTGTAAATCCGCAATCTGCTGAAGATTTCTCGCATCAAAACGTCAAAATGATCTGACTCAGGCCTACAAAAAAGGCCCGGCCGCCCTCATTTTCGAAACGAAAATCAGGACGACCGGCAGTTGGTTGATCCCGACTGACGCCCGGATCAACCCGCAGAAGCCCCCACATCCACGACCGCGTCGTGCATGTGGGGGAACAGAGACATGAACGTCGCGCGATCGATCCGGTTCAACGCGACGTCCACACGGCCACCGATCTAGAACCGAAGGCGGACACCCGCCGTGGGATCGATTTCATTGGTAAACAGATAGCCGCTTGAAAACCCGTTGGTTACATTGCTGGCCATGAAGCCGGTGTAGATGTCGAAATGCTTGTTGAAGCTGTAGATTGCCGCGGCCGAGAATGCCTGCAGGTCTCCGCTGCAGCCGCTGCTGACTGCGGTCGTGCATCCGGCATTGGCGCCGGTGGCATAGCTGTTCTGGTGAACGTTGTAGTAGGCAAGCCAGATCGACAACTTGGGCGTGACCGCCACCTGGGCACCCGCCCAGAATACATCGAGCTTTTTCGGGTTGGTATAGGCGGTCTGGTTCAGCAACGCATAGGGGATCGTATATCCGCCAATGTCGTTGTATGCGGTACCAGGAGCGCCCGCCAAAGGGCTGTTCGGGTTCTTGTATTCGACGTTTTCATAGGCGCCAAGCAGCTTGACCGACGCGATCTTGTAAGACCCCATGATCGCATACGTCTCGTTATCAGAGATGGTCCCCGCCAGGGTTTTGCTCAGGGTGCAGCCCGGGCACGTGGCGCCGAGCGCGGTGACTTGTGCCGCGCTCAGCGACGAGGCCGAAACCGCGCCCTTCGACGATTGGTAAAACAGATCGATCGTTGCATTGGCAGCGCTGGCGCCGGCCTGAAACGATACGGCCGAATGCGCTTCACCGCCGAGCTGTGCGATCTTGTAAAGCGCCGCAGCACGGAAATGCTTGATCTGGAACATATACTTGATCGATTGATCAAATCGACGGTCTTCCGTATCGCCGCCGCCTGCATAAGTGCCGGACATGCCAATCACCGAGAATGCCTGCGAGGCAGCCATCGGATCGTAGGCCCCGATGCCGTCTGCAACCAGACTAGTCTGACGGCCAAACGTGATCGTGCCATAATGCTTCGAGCTGATGCCGGCATAGGCGGCGCCCCCGAAGAACTGGCCGGCAATACTCGAATCGGCCGACATCGTTTGCGAGGCGAGCCCGACGCCGTTGTTGATTGTCAGTGATTTCAGCGCGTCGCTGATCGTGCCTGCCTGCGGATTGAAGAACGTTTCAAGTTTGAATACGCCCGAGAATTCGTCGTTGATGGCCTCTTTGCCGGCAAGCGTGATCTTTGACTGACCAAGGCCACTGGGAATGATCGCCGTGATCGAGCCATTGTTCTGTTTGGCAACCAGCGGGTTGGTCCCGGCGGGATGGTAGTCGCTTTCGGGTGCGCCATGGTTATCATACTGCACGCCGATATCGACATTGCCCGACAGGGTGATACCATGGAACGTCAGGCTGTCGTCAGCGACCGGCGCAGCGCTTTGCGCGAACGCACTGGCTGCGAAACCAAGGCACAAAGCGGTACCCACCAGTGCAGCCGCGCGGCGGGTGTGGCGATTCAAATATTTCACAGTGATTCCCTCATGGAACGTGGATTGGACGGCGCTGGTTATGACCGCTCCATGACCGATATATTTCAAAATGCCGTGTAATCGCGTCGCGTTATTGTGAATTAAATTTCACTTTCGAAAATTCACCAATATTCATGTCAAGTGAAATCGATTTCATATTAATGATCAATTTAAAAGCCATTTCACTTGATGATAAAGCCTGATTTTTCGCATCAGAATGGGGAAAGGATTTGTTCCCATGACCCATCGTTCCATTGCAGCCGCCGCGTTTGGCATCATTGCGTTGTTTGGCGTGACCACCGCGCACGCGCAGGAGGAATTCTATGAAGACCATCCCGACCACGGGCTGCGGTTCGCCGACATGGAATTCGACATGCCCACCGACCCATTGCTGCCGTCCTGGGTCAGTTTTAGCCACGTGATCCACACGCCCGCGCAATTTCTGGCGGGTGCAACCGCGAAATTGCGGGCTGCAGTGCCGGTTGGCACCGATGCCGCAGCCGCGGCAGGCATTCTTGCGAAAGCCGGTGCGCACTGTGGCCAACCCACCGGCAATGCGATGGCCTGTCATTATCGGGATGTCGAAACGCCCTGGGGCGGCGAATATTTCGACGCGATCAACTGGACGATTACCCTGCCCCTGGCCAACGGCCATGTTGCCGATCTGGCTGTCGCGCGCGATTGGACGCGGCGTTGAGCTTGCTTGGCACCGGGCCCCGCGCGGTTTAGGGGAACGCAATGACCCACGTGCTGGTGGTGGAGGATGATGCGGCCACCGCCGAAATCATCCTCGCCAGGCTATCCGAACAGGGCTACTCCACCCGCCATGCCGCGACGGGGCGCGAAGGGCTGGCCTGCGCGCAGGCTGAACGTTTCGATGTGATCACGCTCGATCGACTGTTGCCGGACATGGACGGGCTTGTCTTGCTTGGCCGATTGCGCGCCGAACAAGTGACCGCGCCGGTGCTGGTGGTCAGTTCGATGGGCGACGTCGACCAGCGTATTGCCGGCCTGCGGGCCGGCGGCGACGATTATATGGTCAAGCCGTTTTCGCCCGACGAGCTGGCCATGCGCGTCGAGGTTTTGCTGCGACGCGGGCATGATTATCCCGCCGATGCCATGCTGCGCATCGGCGAGCTGGAACTCGACCTGATCAAACGACAGGCCTGGTGGGCGGGGGAACAGGTGCCGCTGCTGCACAAGGAGTTTCGCCTGCTGGAATTTCTGGCGCGCCACCCCGGTCAGACGATCAGCCGCCAGATGATCTTCGAACAGGTCTGGGGCTATTTTTTCGAACCCGCCGACAACCTGATCAATGTTCATATCGGCAAAATTCGCCGCAAACTGGACCGGCCTGGACGGTCTTCACCGATCCAGACAATCAAGGGCGAAGGATACCGCCTGGACATCGCGGGATGATGGCAGTGCGGGGCTTCCGCAGCCTGACCAAACGGTTTCCCGATGTGCGCCATACGATCGTCTTTCGCCTGACTGTCGGCTTCAGCGTTGTCTTCACCGTGGCCGCCGTCGCGATGATCGGGGTCACCTCGGCGCTGACAGAGCGGGCATTGACGTCGCGCACCGATCAGGTGCTGGCGCATGAAATGCACCGGTTGACCGCGTTGCCAGCAGCAAAACTGCCGGCCGAAATCGATGCCCTGATTGCCAATAGCGCAAGTGGCCTCAATTTCTATGCACTGCTCGGACCCGACGGTCGGATCAGGGCGGGAAATTTCGCGCTGCCGGCTGTTCCGCGTGCAAGCGGCGCGTTCGAGGTGGCTGCGGGTCCCGCCTTGCCGGTGCCGGTGCGCGCGCAGGTTGAACAATTGCCCGATGGCGAACGCATCGAAGTGGCGCGCGACATCACCCAGATCATCGATTTGCGGCATCGGATATTTGCCATCACGATCTCCAGCGGGATCGCGATAATGGTGTGCGCACTGTTGGCCGGTGCCTTGCTCAGTCGCGGACCGCTGCGCCGTGTCGGACAAGTGCGCGATGTGGCGCGCCGAATTGCGGCGGGCGAACTGGGCTTGCGCATGCCGGTCACCCCGCGTGGCGACGAACTCGATCTGATCGCCGGAATGGTCAATGCGATGCTGGAAGAGATCGAACGTTTGCTGGAACAGGTCAAAGGTGCAACCGACGCAATCGCACACGACTTGCGCGCGCCGCTGGCACACTTGCGCCAACGATTGCAGGCGCTGGCGCCGCGACGCGGACCCGATCAGGATGGTCCGATGGCATCGGTGGTGGCCGATGCGATTGCCGATGTCGATCAGGTCCTGCGGCGGTTCAACGCGCTGCTGCGCATTTCGGAACTCGAAGCATCGGGCCGCAGATCGGGGTTTGCACCGGTTGATCCGATGGCGCTGCTTGCCGACATTGCCGAACTTTACGAGCCGCTGGCGGAAGAACAGGGCATCAATGTTTCGCTGCATGGCGCCTATGGTCAGATCATCGTCGGCGATGAGACGCTGCTGCTCGAAGTGATCAGCAATCTCGTCGAAAACGCCTTGAAATTCGTCGGACCGGGCGGGCATGTCGTGCTTTCGGTGACAACGGCAAACGATCGGGTGGTCATCGAAGTGCGCGACGACGGGCCGGGCATCCCCGAGACCGAACGCGCGCTGGTGCTGGGTCGGTTCAGGCGCGGATCGACCGCAAGTCGCGCTGCCGGATCCGGGCTGGGCCTCAGTCTGGTCGCAGCCATCGTCCAACTGCACGGATTTGCCATGACGCTGGGCGACGCAGCCCCGGGTCTGATCATCAGCATAACGTGCCCGCGACAGGACCCGGCCAATAAATTGCATTTCATTTGATAGGTTGTGCGCGCGGTTCAATAGCCTTGATCAACCAGTGGCTTTGGCCAAGTTGAATCGGATCGCCCGTAAACATGCTGCATTTGATCAGGATCGCGCTGAGCCGACCCTATACATTCGTGGCCATGGCAATTCTGATCGTGCTTGGCGGAACAATTGCCTGGTTACGCGCGCCCACTGACATTTTTCCGGATATCCGCATGCCGGTTATCGCCGTGGTGTGGACGTATAATGGTCTGCCGCCGAGCGACATGTCCGGACGCGTGGTCTATTTCTATGAGCGACAGCTGGCCAACTCGGTCAACGATATCGACCATGTCGAAAGCCAGTCGCTGACGGGGGTGGGTGTCGTAAAGATATTCTTCCGCCCCGGGGTCGATATCCGCACCGCCACCGCCCAGGTTACCTCGATTTCACAAACGGTGCTCAAGCAGATGCCGCCCGGCATCACCCCGCCGCAGATCCTGAACTACAACGCTTCGACCGTTCCGATCCTGCAACTGGCGCTATCGTCGGACAGCCTGACCGAACAAAAGATTTTCGATATCGGCCAGAACAGCATTCGCCCGGCGCTTGCAACGGTCGAAGGCGCCGCCATTCCCACGCCTTATGGTGGCCGGGTGCGCCAGATCCAGGTCGATCTCGATCCGGTCGCACTGTTCGCCCATCGACTAAGCCCCGCCGATGTCGGCGCGGCTTTGGCAGCGCAGAACCAGATCGTGCCTGCGGGTTCGGCACGGATCGGGACTTATGAATATGCCGTGCGGCTGAACAACAGTCCCGACGCCATCGCCGATCTGAACAATCTGCCCATCCGAACCCAGGACGGCGCGACGATCACCATGCGCGATGTCGCCAATGTGCACGATGGATCGCCCCCGCAAACCAACGTGGTACGGGTCGACGGGCGACGGGCGGTGTTGATGACGGTACTCAAGGCGGGCAGCGCATCAACGATCGCGATTGTCGATGCGGTCAAGGCGCTGCTGCCGACATTGCGCCCGATCCTGCCGCAGGACCTGCATGTTGCGGCGCTGGCCGACCAGTCGCTGTTTGTGAAGGCCGCTGTGTCGGGCGTGATCCGTGAAGGCGTGATTGCGGCTGCGCTGACCAGCATAATGATCCTGCTGTTTCTCGGGTCGTGGCGATCGACCGTGATCATCGCGATATCGATCCCGTTGGCGGTGCTCGCCGCGGTGGCCGGACTTGCCGTTACGGGCGAGACCATGAACATCATGACCCTGGGCGGGTTGTCGCTGGCAGTCGGCATTCTGGTCGACGATGCGACGGTAACCATCGAAAACATCAACTGGCACCTTGAACAGGGCAAGCAGGTCGAGGCGGCCATCCTCGACGGTGCAGCGCAGATCGTTCAACCGGCCCTGGTCAGCCTGCTGTGCATCTGCATTGCCTTCGTGCCGATGTTCTTTTTGCCTGGCGTGGCGGGTTTCCTGTTTGCGCCCATGGCCAAGGCGGTGGTGTTTGCGATGATCGCCTCGTTCGTGCTGTCGCGCACCCTGGTGCCGACGATGGGCAATTATCTGCTGCGCCAGCACGCGGCCGCACATACGTCGAATCAGATGGCGGCGCACGATGCCGCAGTAGGCCACCCGCAGACCCACAATCCGCTGCGAAAGTTCCAGCACCGCTTCGAAGCGCGGTTCGAAGCACTTCGTCGCTGGTACATGCAGGCGCTTGCGCTCGCGCTGGCACGCCCGCGTCATGTGGTGTGGGGCGCCGCTGCGGTTGTGGTGCTATCGCTTGCGCTGGTGCCGTTTCTGGGCCGCAATTTCTTTCCGGCGGTCGATTCCGGACAGATCAGCCTGCATGTTCGGGCGCCGGTGGGGACCCGTATCGAGGAAACGGCCGGGTTGTTCGATCATGTCGAGGCACAGATCCGCGCAAGCCTGCCCCCCGGGGAAATTGCCTCGGTGGTCGACAATATCGGCATGCCGGTTTCGGGCATCAACCTGGCCTATTCCAACACCGGCGGCATCGGACCACAGGATGGCGACATTCTGGTGACCTTGCGCGAAGGCCACGGCCCTTCAGCCGACAGGGTCAAGCGTCTGCGCGAGAGTTTGCCGCGCGCGTTCCCGGGCACCTCATTCTCGTTTCTTCCCGCCGATATCGTCAGCCAGATCCTTAACTTTGGCGCGCCTGCACCCATCGACATCATGATCACCGGGCCCGACCTGCCGGCCAATGAAGCCTGGTCAAATCATCTGCTTGTGCGGCTACGCGGCATCCCCGGCCTGGCTGATGCCCATTTGCAGCAGGCGAGCAATTACCCCGGCATGGCGGTCAATATCGACCGGAGCCAGGCAGATCGGCTGGGCATAACCGAAGGCGATGTCACCCGATCGTTGTCGGTCAACCTGGCAGGCAGCCTGCAGACCGCGCCCGCGTTCTGGTTAAACCCGAAAAACGGCGTGTCCTATCCGATCGTGGTGCAGACCCCGCAATATCGCGCGGACAGTTTGTCCGCGCTGGCCAATGTCCCGGTGGGCAGCAACGTGGCGGGCGCGGTACAAACGCTGGGCGCACTCGGCACGATCGATCGGGAACGGACGAGCGCCGTCATCTCGCACTACGCGGTGCAGCCAGCACTGGATATCTATGCCACGATACAAGGCCGCGATCTGGGTGCGGTGGCCGGTGATATCCAGCGTGTTCTCGATCATGAAACCGCCAGTTTGCCCGGTGGTGCGCATGTCCAGCTGCGCGGCCAGGTGCTGACCATGAACACCGCGTTTTCGGGCCTTGGCTGGGGGTTGGCGGGCGCAATTGTGCTGATTTATCTGCTGATCGTCGTAAATTTCCAAAGCTGGTCCGATCCTGCGGCGATTGTCTCGGCGCTGCCGGCTGCGATCGCCGGGATCGCCTGGATGCTGTTTGCGACCGGGACCACGCTCTCGGTTCCGGCGCTGACCGGTGCGATCATGTGCATGGGGGTGGCAACCGCCAATTCGGTGCTCGTGGTCAGCTTTGCGCGCGAACAACTGGCGGCAGGCGGCAACGCGCTGCAAGCGGCGCTGGCCGCGGGCGCGACACGGTTTCGTCCGGTGCTGATGACCGCGCTCGCCATGATCATCGGCATGGCACCGATGGCGCTTGGCCTGGGCGAAGGCGGCGAACAGAACGCCCCGCTGGGACGCGCTGTCATCGGTGGGCTGGTCTTTGCAACAATCGCCACGCTGGTGTTCGTACCGGTCGTCTTCAGCCTTATCCATCGCCACGCGCGGGACGGAGCCTCGCTGCATGTCTGATATTTCGCCCCTGCAAAATCCTCCACCCCGCGGTTTGCGCGCCGCCGGCATCGCGATCGGCGCGGCGGCGCTGGTCATCGTGCTGGTGGGCTCGGTCCTGCGCATGCATGATGGCTACGGCGCGCAGCAATGGTCCACCGCGCAAGCCACCCCGACGGTGCGGCTGATATCCCCGAGATCGACCGCAGCGAACGCAACGCTTGTCCAGCCCGGCACCATCGAAGCGTGGACCGAGGCGAAGATCTTTGCGCGTGTGCCTGGATATATCCATGCCTGGTATACCGATATCGGCGACCGGGTGGTCACCGGCGCAACGCTCGGCCGGATTGATACGCCCGAGCTCGACCAGCAGATCATCCAGGCCCGCGCAGCACTCGTCCGGGCCCGCGCCGAGGCCATGCTGGCGCGCACCACCTCGGCGCGCTGGCAGGACCTGCTGCGATCCACCGCAGTATCGCGCCAGGAAGCCGACGAGAAGGCCGCTGATTCGGCAACACGCGCGGCGGGCGTCGATGAAGCCCGGGCAAGCCTGGGGCGCCTGCTTGCACTCAAAGCCTATAGCACCGTGTCCGCGCCATTTGCCGGCGTGATCACGTTGCGCAACGCCGATATCGGCGACCTCGTCGGGCCGGGTGCGACCACGCAGCAACCGATGTTCGCGCTGGCAGATGACCGCAGCTTGCGCGTCTACGTCGATGTGCCGCAACGCTATGCCCCGCAAATGACAAAAGGACTGGTGGCGGATCTTTCGGTTCCCGCGTGGCCCGGGCGGGTGTTCGCAGCACGGGTGATCGGCCAATCGGGCGGGGTCGACACCAAAACCGGCGCCTTGCGTGTCGAATTGTTGGCAGACAATGCCGACAGGCGGTTGAAGCCGGGCGGTTTTGCGCAAGTCAGCTTCCGCCTGCCGGTGCCCGCTGGGGAAGTGACCATCCCGGCGAGCGCGCTGATCCTGCGTGGCGGCACGCGTGTTGCAACGGTCGACCGCGCGGGGCGGGTTCGCATGCTCGCGGTCACCATCGGCCGCGATATGGGGTCAATGGTGGAAATCACCGCCGGGCTGTCGGCTGCGACGCGGATCATCGACAGTCCGCCGGATTCGCTGCAGGATGGTGACACGGTGCGGGTGGCCGCGCATGGCTAAGCTTTGCCCGCGCGCGGGCCTGCTGCCGGTGCTGGCGCTGCTGGCCGGTTGCAGCCAGGCACCGGCATATGCGCCGCCAGCGGTCAGCATTCCCGCCACCTTTCGCGAAGCGGACGGCCAGCGCTGGATCCCCGCGACACCCGGCCACCCCGATCGCGACACGCGCTGGTGGCAAGGGTTTGGCGATGCGACACTCGATGATCTCGAAACCCGAATGCTGGCGGACAATCTGTCGCTTGCGCAGTCGGTCGCCCGCCATGACGCCGCACTGGCGGAATATGGAATTGTCCATGCCGACACCCAGCCGCAGATCGGGGTGAATATCGACCTGTCGGCCAATCGTCAGTCGAATGACCGCCCGCTGCGCGGGTCCAACCAGCCCGATCTCTACGGCGCGGAAACCGCGGGCGGGCTGGCAAGCTATCAGCTCGATCTGTGGGGACGGTTGACCGATCGGGCGCGGGCAGCACGCGCACAGGCCGACGCCAGCGCCGATGATCTTGCCTACGCGCGTCTTGCGTTGTCGGCGCAACTGGCCTCGTCGTACATCAACTTGCGCGGGCTTGATGCGCAGGTTGCAATTCTGGCCAGTGCAGTCAAAGCCTATGGCGATGCGGCAAGGATCGTTCGGCTGCGGTTCGTCAAGGGCATTGCCAGCGGGATCGATATCGGGCGCATCGACGCGCAATTTGCCGACACGCAGGCACAGTTGGCGCGCGTGCGGGGGGACCGGGCGGTGGCAGAACATGCCATCGCCACGTTGGTGGGGGTTCCCGCCAGCGGCTTCGACATTCCGATCGAGGTGCCGTTGATGCGGCCGCTCGCGGTCCCGGCGGTGGTGCCCGCAGACGTACTACAGGCGCGCGCGGACATTGCGGCTGCCGAACGCCGGGTCTATGCGGCAAACCGCGCAATCGGCGTTGCCCGGGCGGCCTGGTTTCCTGCGATCGCGATCGGGGCAGCCGGGGGCACGGAAGCAACCGCCCTGGCGGGGCTTGCCGCAACGCCCAATCTGTTCTGGTCGATCGGGCCGCAATTGGTTTTGCCCTTGTTTGACGGCGGGCGGCGTCGGGCGCGCCAACGCCAGGCCGAAGCCGAATGGCGCGAGGCCTCTGCGCACTATCGCGCCACCGTATTGACCGCGTTTCAACAAGTCGAAGACGGGTTGGCGCGGTCATCGCGCCTGTCCGACCAAGTGGCCGCAGAAGATCGCGCTGCGCGTTCGGCCGACAGCGCAGCACGCCTGGCCTATGAACGCTATGTCAAGGGCGTGGCGAACATTCTGGATGTTGTAACGGCACAGGCGACCGAACTCGATGTACGCCGCCGCGCCGAACAGGCGCGGGTCGAACAACTGCAAACCGGCGCATCGCTGCAACTGGCGTGCGGCGGGTGCGGCGTGCCGCGCGGCAAATAACCCCTCTACCCCCCGTGCTGGCCCTTGCGCGGAGAAGCTTTGTCTGTCGCCAGGTCCATCCCGGCAAAGCGGATGGGGGTGCGTACGCCCGGGATCGGGGTGCCGTCATCGGCATGGAGCGCCAGTTGCATACCGCGCGCCACGATCTGCGGATCGGCAAAGGCGTCGGCCACGGTGTTGATCGGGCCCGCGGGCACGCCGGCCTGGGCCAGTTGGGCCAACAGGTCATCGCGGATGAACCGGCGGGTCACCGCGCGGATCGCGTCTTCCAATGCTTCGCGATTGTCGAGCCGCGCGGTGTTGCCGACAAAGCGCGGATCGTTGGCCAGATCGGGGCAGCCCGCCACCGTGCAGAATCGGGCGAATTGTCCGTCGTTGCCCACCGCAAGGATGAACCAGCCGTCGGCGGTGGGATAGACCGCATAGGGTGCCACGTTGGGATGCGCGTTGCCCATCCGCGTCGGGCTGATGCCAGACACCAGATAGTTCAGCGCCTGGTTGCCCAGAACACCGACCATCACGTCGAACAGCGCCATGTCGATATGATCGCCGCGCCCGGTTTTGGCACGCGCGGCCAGCGCGGCCTGGATCGCGATCACCGCATAAAGCCCGGTCATGATATCGGCAAAGGCAACGCCGATCTTCTGCGGCGATCCGGCAGGATCGCCGGTCAGGTCCATGATCCCCGACAGCCCCTGGATGATGAAATCATACCCGGCACGCGGGGCATAGGGTCCGTCCTGGCCGAACCCGGTGATCGAACAATAGATCAGCCGCGGATTGATCGCCGACAGGCTCGCATAATCCAGCCCGTATTTGGCGAGCCCGCCCAGCTTGAAATTCTCGATCAGCACGTCGGCGTCGGCGATCAGGTCGCGCACCACCTGCTGGCCTTCGGGTGTCGCGAAATCGGCAATGACCGAGCGTTTGCCCCGGTTGGTGGCATGGTAATAGGCCGCATCGCGGCTGCCATCGGCATATTCGACAAATGGCGGGCCCCAGGTGCGCGTGTCGTCGCCGGCGGCGGATTCCACCTTGATCACCTCGGCGCCCAGGTCGGACAGCGTCTGCCCGGCCCACGGTCCCGCCAGCACGCGCGCCAGTTCGACGACTTTCAGCCCGGCCAGCGGCGTCACGGTCAAAACGCCGCGATGCCGGTGATTGCCCGCCCCAGGATCAGCGCATGGACGTCGTGCGTGCCTTCATAGGTGTTGACCGTTTCCAGGTTCGCCAGGTGACGCATTACCTGATATTCCTCGGAAATACCGTTGCCGCCGTGCATGTCGCGCGCCATCCGCGCAATATCGAGCGCTTTGCCGACATTGTTGCGTTTTACGATCGACACCATTTCGGGCGCAAACTGGCCCTCGTCCATCAGCCGCCCGACGCGCAAGCTGGCCTGCAGGCCCAGCGCAATATCGCTCATCATGTCGGCCAGCTTTTTCTGGAACAGCTGCGTCGCCGCCAGCGGCCGCCCGAACTGTTTGCGATCGAGCCCGTACTGGCGCGCGGCATGCAGGCAGAATTCGGCCGCGCCCAATGCCCCCCACGAAATGCCATAGCGCGCACGGTTAAGGCAACCGAACGGCCCCTTCAGCCCTTCGACATGGGGCAACAGCGCATCTTCACCCACTTCGACATTGTCCATCTGGATCATGCCGGTGATCGACGCGCGCAAGCTCAGCTTGCCGGCGATCTTGGGCGCAACCAGCCCGGCCATGCCCTTTTCCAGCACGAAACCGCGGATCGCCCCGCCATGCGCATCGGATTTGGCCCAGACCACAAACACATCGGCAATCGGCGCGTTGGAAATCCACGTCTTGGCGCCCGAAATGCGATAGCCGCCATCGATCTTTTCCGCGCGCGTGATCATCCCGCCCGGGTCCGATCCGGCATCGGGTTCGGTCAGGCCGAAACAGCCGATCAGTTCGCCCCGCGCCAGCCCCGGCAGATACTTGTGCTTCTGCTCTTCCGAACCGAAGCTGTAGATGGGAAACATCACCAGGCTCGACTGCACGCTCATCATGCTGCGATAGCCTGAATCGATCTTCTCGATCTCGCGCGCAATCAGGCCATAGGCAACGTACGACGCGCCGACCCCGCCATAGGTTTCGGGCACGGTCGGCCCCAGCAGCCCGAGTTCGCCCATTTCGCGAAAGATGCCGGTGTCGGTGGTCTCGTCGCTCCACGCCTTGATCACGCGCGGTTGCAATTTGTCCTCGGCATAGGCCTTGGCCGCATCGCGGATCATGCGCTCTTCCTCGGTCAATTGCGCGTCGAGGAAGAAGGGGTCGCTCCAATCGAACCTGGTCATGCCGGCCATGGCGTCGCTGCCTTTTGCTATACGGTCCCGCCCCGCAATCGGGGTGCTCAGTTGGGCGGTTACGCGCGCGCAATTGGGCGGGCAAGTGTTTTAAAGGACACCCCATGGTGACCTGCAGGCACCAGCGGCAACCAAAAAAATCCTTTGCGCCCATGCCCCGATCCGGCGCAGACCGGACATCATGCCACACACACGCACAATCCTTGAACGCCTGATCGCGTTTCCCACCGTAAGCCGTAGCGGCAACCGCGCGCTGGTCGATTACGTGCGGGCGCTGGTCGAACCGGCAGGGGCGCATGTTGTGACAACCGACGACGGGCCCGACGCCAATATGTGGATCAGCGTCGGGCCGCATGATGTGCCTGGTGTGGTGCTGTCGGGACACAGCGATGTCGTGCCGGTGGCGGGGCAACACTGGCGCCACGATCCGTTTGTGCTGCGTGCCGAGGATGGGCGCCTCTATGGGCGCGGCACGGCCGACATGAAGGGGTTTCTGGCTTCGGCCATCCATGCCGTGCGGATCGCGGCGCTGCGCCCGTTGCGCACGCCGCTGCACCTGGCGATTTCGTTCGACGAGGAAATCGGCTGTGTCGGGGTGCGTTCGTTGTTGCCGGTGCTGGCGGCGCAGCCAGTGCGCCCTCTGCTGGTGTGGATTGGTGAACCGACGGGCCTGAAACTGGCCAGCGGGCACAAGGGCAAATCGGCCTATCGCGTGACCTTTACCGGGCGCGCCGCGCATTCGGCACTGACACCGCAGGGGTTGAACGCGATCTATCTGGCCACCGATTTCATAGGCGCCCTGCGCGACGTGCAGAACGATCTGATCGCGCGCGCCGCGCCCGATCCGGCGTATGATGTCGGCTATTCCACCGTGCATGTCGGCACGATCCGGGGCGGCGAAACGCTGAACATCGTGCCCGAAACCTGCACGCTGGAATTCGAGATCCGCGATCTGGCGATCGACGATGTGGCTGCGATCGAGGCCGACATCCGCAGCCGTGCCACAGCCATCGTCGCCCCCTGGCGCGAACGGTTTCCGGAATGTGCGATCACGATCGAAACGATCAACACCTATCCCGGTCTCGACACGCGCCATCCCGGGGCATTGGCGCTGGCGCGCGCGGTGTCGGGGCACAACGGGGCAGAAATCAAGCTGGCGTTCGGCACCGAAGGTGGGCTGTTTGCCCGGACGCTTGGTGTACCGGCGGTGATCTGCGGCCCCGGATCGATGGACCAGGGGCACAAGCCCGACGAATTTGTGACCGAGGATCAACTGGCGCGCTGCGATGCGATGCTGGCACGACTGATCGACAGGCTTGAGGCGGGGCTTGGTTCAGCTTTTCCGATCCAGGACTGACGGTTTTCGTTATTTGCCCAAACCAGGCGGTGCGGTATATTCGGCACGACACACGCAGGGGAATGGCACGCCATGCACGGCGAACACGTTGAAACGCTGATCATCGGCGGCGGACAGGCGGGCATCGCCGCCAGCGCGCACCTGACCCGGCGTGGCCGACCGCACCTGGTGATCGAACGCGCACGCCTGGCCGAACATTGGCGAACGCGGCGCTGGGATTCGCTGGTGGCCAATGGCCCGGCCTGGCACGACCGTTTTCCCGATCAGACCTTTGCCGTAACCGGCCCCGACGGCTTTGCGCCCAAGGAGGAAGTGGCCGATTATCTGGAACGCTATGCCGCATGCTTTGGCGGCCCGGTCCGCACCGGGGTTGAAATCACGCAGGTGGCGCGCGGTGCCGACGGGCGCTTCGTGGCGCAGACCGACGCCGGCGAAACGCTGACCGCCAGCAACGTCATCGTGGCGACAGGAGCGTTTCACAATCCGGTGATCCCGCCGCTGATCCCCGCAGAGGCGGGCATGACTCAGATCCATTCGGCGGATTACCGCAATCCCGGCCAGTTGCCCGCAGGCGGCGTACTGGTGATCGGCGCCGGATCATCGGGGGTGCAGATTGCCGACGAATTGAACCGTGCGGGGCGCAGGACCTGGCTGGCGGTGGGGCCGCACAGCCGGCCACCGCGGCGCTATCGCGGGCGAGATTTCGTGTGGTGGCTGGGCGTGCTGGGCAAATGGGATCAAAAGCCGGTCGAAACCGGCGGACCGCATGTGACGATCGCGGTCAGCGGCGCGCATGGCGGGCACACCGTGGATTTTCGCGCGCTGGGCCACGCCGGGATCACGCTGGTCGGCCGCGCCACCGGCTTTGCCGAAGGCCGGCTGACCTTTGCCGACGATCTGCCCGCCACCATCGCGGCGGGCGATGCCGATTATCTGGCCACGCTGCGCGAAGCCGATGCCTATGCGCTGCGCGCAGGGCTGGACCTGCCGCCAGAGCCGGAGGCGCATCGGATCGGCCCCGATCCCGATTGCATCGCGGATCCGGCAACAACGCTCGATCTGGCCGCCGCCGGGATCACATCGGTGGTATGGGCCACCGGCTATGCCTTTGATTTCGGATGGATCGACTGCGCGGTGTTCAACCCTGACGGTTCGCCGCGCCACACCTGCGGCATCAGCCCGGTGCCGGGGTTGTATTTCCTGGGCCTGCCCGGCCTGTCGCGCCGGGCTTCGGCGTTCATCTGGGGTGTGTGGCATGACGCCGCATACCTTGCCGACCATATCGCCGCGCCTGTCGCCGCCTGAGGAGCCCGCATGCCCACCCACACCCGCGTCCGCCCGTTCAACACCAAAACGACGTATCCCGAACAGAACCTTGACAATGATCTGTGCCAGGCGGTCGTTGCCAGCGGGCGCATGGTGTTTGTGCGCGGCCAGATCGCGCAGGACCTCGATACGCGCGAAAGCGTGCATGTCGGCGATGCCACGCTGCAAACGCGCAAGGCGATGGAAAACATTGCCCTGTTGATGCAGGAAGCGGGCGGCGATCTGAGCCACGTGTGCCGGGTAGTCGTCTATCTGATCGACATCCGGTACCGCGAAGATGTCTATCGTGAAATGGGTCGCTGGCTGAAAGGCGTGTTCCCGGTTTCGACCGGGCTGGTCGTATCGGCGCTTGCCCGGCCCGAATGGCTGGTCGAGATCGAGGCGACGGCGGTCATTCCATGACTTTTTCGATTGTCGCACATTGCCCGCGCACCGGGCAGTTCGGGGTGGCGCTGTCGTCTTCAAGCCCGGCCGTGGCGGCGCGGTGCGCGCATGCGCGTGCAGGCGTGGGCGCAGTGGCCACGCAAAATGTGACCGATCCGCGCCTGGGTCCGCTGGGGCTTGACCTGATGGCGCGCGGCTATGGCGCGGACGAAACCGTCAATGCGCTTGCCGCAGCCGCAGGCATCCATGCCCCGTGGCGACAGGTGACAGCGGTGAACCACGCCGGCAATGCCGCATTCAGCGGCGCGCGCGCGCTGGGGCGCAACGGCCATGTGATTGCGCCGCACGCCGTGGCGGCGGGCAATATGCTGGCCGACGATCGCGTGCTGTCCGCCATGCTGGCCGCCTGGGCCGCCGATCCTGCTGCACAGTTGGCCGAACGGCTGTTGTGCGCGCTCGAAGCCGCGCTGGAGGCGGGCGGCGAGGAAGGACCGGTTCATTCCGCCGGATTGCTGGTGGTGGCAGACCAGCCCTGGCCGCTGGTCGATCTGCGCGTCGATTGGGCCGACCATGCGCCGATTGCCGCGCTGCGTGATCTGTGGGCGCTGTGGCAGCCGCAGATGCATGCCTATGTTACGCGCGCGCTCGATCCCGCCGATTCGCCAAGCTATGGCGTTCCGGGCGACCGGTGAGCCGCTTTACGCTGAAACAACTGGGCTATTTTGTTGCCGCGGGCGAAGCCGGCAGCATCACGCTGGCCGCCGAGCGCGTGCACATTTCGCAGCCGTCGATTTCTGCGGCGATCGCAGCACTCGAAGCGGAATTCGGGGTGCAACTGTTCGTGCGCCACCATGCGCAGGGCCTGTCGCTGACCGCGGCGGGCGAACGGCTGTTGATGGCGGGGCGCGATCTGTTGCGCGCGGCCGATGATCTGGGCGATCTGGCGCGCGATATCGCCGACGGCATTGCCGGGCCGTTGCGCGTCGGCGCCTTTCGCACGCTGTCATCGCTGGTGTTGCCCGAACTGGTGGCGGGCTTTGCCGCCGCGCATCCGCGCATCGATCTGTCGATGATCGAACATGACGAGGCCGACCTTGCCACGCGGTTGCGCCGGGGCGAGATCGATCTGGCGCTGAGCTATGCGCAAAAGGCCGACGATCTGGCGTTTGAGCCGCTGGCGCTGCTGCCCACGTATATTGTGCTGGGTGCGGACCACGCGCTGGCCACGCGCAGCAGGCTCGCGCTGGCCGACCTGGTCGCGGTGCCGTTCATCCTGCTCGATATGCCGATCAGCCGCGATTATTTCCGATCGCTGTTCGAAACGGCCGGGGTGCCGATGCGGCCCGCGGCACGTTCGGACCAACCCGAAACGATCCGATCGATGGTCGGCAGCGGGCTTGGCTGGTCGTTGATGACCGCGCGCCCCGCCAGCCGCGTTGCCGCCAATGGGCGCCCCCTTGCCTATGTGCCACTGGCCGATGATGTGCCCCCGATCGCGCTCGGCCTGTTGACCAATCCGGTCCTGCGCCAGACCCGCGCGGCAGCGGCCTTTGCAGAGTTCTGTCGCACGCGGATGACCACCGCGCACTTGCCCGGCATGGCGCGCGTTTAGCCGGGCTTGAGCGCGGGCGGCACTGCCAGCACGCGCGGCATCCGCGCGGCAAGGTCGATGACCAGTTCACCAAACAGGCCATTGGCCCAGGCAAACCACGGCCGCGTGTAATGCGTCGGATTGCCCGCCTCGAACGCTTCGTGCATGTACCCGGTGCCGGCGTGGCTGGTCTTGAGCTGCGCCAGGCACCCGGCCACCACGCGTGGGTCGTCCGACGACAGCGCGCGCACGGTCAGCGACATCGGCCAGATCATGCCCAGCCCGACATGCGGGCCGCCGATCCCCGAATGGCCGCCCTGGGAAAAGAAATACGGATTGGCGGTCGACCAGCAGCGCGCCTCGGTGCGGCGGAACAGCGGATCGTCGCGCGACACCGCACCGAGATAGGCGAGCGATGACAGGCTGGGCGCATTGGCGTCGTCCATGAACAGCGTGTTGCCATAGCCATCGACTTCGTAGGCCCAGACCGCATTGGCCCCTTCACCGATCCGGCCGTATTGCATCAGCGCCGCGGCCACTTCATCGGCCAGCGCCATGGCATCGTTGGCCAGCGCGGCGTCGTGCAGCACCACCCCTGCAATTTCGGCCAGCCAGCGCAGCGCGCGCACCGCGAACAGATTGGCCGGGATCAGGAACGGATAGACGCAGGCATCGTCCGAAGGGCGGAACATCGCATGGATCAGCCCGACCTTGCGCGTGGGCGCACCCATGCCGCCCAGCATCACCGTGTCGATCGGATTGGGGGTGGTGCGTTGAAAACGATAGGGGCTTTTGCCGTCCTTGCGCTGTTCGGCGCGCAAGGTGGCGACGATCACTTGCGCGGCGCGGTGCCATTCGCTGTCGAACGGGGCCGTATCGCCCGTCGCCCGCCAATAGCCCCAGGCCAGGCGCACCGGGTGGCACAGCGAATCGATCTCCCACTTGCGCTCGGCCACGCCGGGCCGCATCGCGGTGGCATCGGACGACACCCACCACAGCGGCGATTTGGGCGAATTGGGATCGCGTGCAAAGGCATTGGCATAAGGATCGATCAGGATCGATCGCGCGTGCCGCCCGATCAGCCCGCGATACATCCGCTGCAACGCCGGATCGTCCTTGGCCAGATGGACATAGCCCCACACTTGCGCCGAACTGTCGCGCAACCACATCGCCGGAATATCGCCGGTCAGGATGAAGGTATCGGGCCGGCCGTTCATCGTGCCGACTTCGGTCGTGGTGTCGAGCGTGTTGGGATAACAGTTGGCAAACAGCCACGCCAGTTCCGGATCGGCGATCTGGGCCGACACGCGGGCAATTTCGGTTTCGACCGCGGGGCTGGAAAAGCGCCGATCGCGGGGCAATGGCCGGCGCGATACGAATTCGGCGGCCTGTGCGCGCGGCGCGCCTTCGGGCAGCACCCCCACCCCTTCGGCCAAGGCCACGGCCCCGGCGGTGCCGAGACGGCGCAGGAACAGGCGGCGATCAAGCAAGGCGGCAGTCAGGTTCACAGCGGTGGCGGGATCGACTCTGGGCACAAGGGACCGGTTTGGATGACCCGAAACACCCGTTTCAGGCGGCGTCCCCCGTTCGAACACCAGATGACAGCCCCATGCAAGCGCCAAGTTGATCGCGCATGGCCGGCAGCAGATCGTGTTCGGCCAACGATTGCGCAAATCCCGCGTCGCACAGCAGGCCGATGCTGCGCCGAAATGCATATCCGGCAACATCGATCGGCACCGTTCCGGCAATCGCCAGCGAAACCGGTGCGGTGGTGATGCCAAGGCCTGCCGCGACCATCGCCATGCACCGTTCATCGCTGTCGCTGCGCAAGGCAAACCGTGGCCGCACCCCGGCCGCGGTGAAAAACCGGCTGGTATCGTCCAGCACTTCGCAAGACCGGCGCGCGATCATGATTTCGCTGGCCAGTTCCTCGGGCTCAACGGTGCCCACGCGGGCCAGACGATGATCGACAGGCACGATCATGCGATAGTCTTCCTGCCATAAATGATGCCCACCGCGCTCGCCGTCGCGCAGCAGCGTCAGTGCGCCGGCGATGCGCCCGCTGGCCAGGTGTCCGCGCAATTCCTGGTCGGTGCCTTCGACCAGTTCAACCCCGAATGCGCGCAGCAAAGGCATCACCACCGCGCGCAGTGCCCCGCCCGAAACGGTGCGGATCGTGCCCAGCCGCAAGCTTGGCCAATCGGGCGATGCGCCCCGGCCGAATCCGTCGGCGGCACGAAACGCCCGTTCAAGGTCGCGCGCCAGCGGCAGGAATGCGCCGCCCGCCTCGGTCAGGCGCACATGGCGCCGGTTGCGCACGAACAGCCGCGTGCCGACCAACCGTTCCAGTTCGGCAATCCCTGCCGACAGCGAGGGCTGCGTGATATGCAGCCGTGCTGCCGCCTGCACAAAGCTGCCCGCGTCGGCCACGCCCAGGAACTGGCGGATGTGATGGCGTTTTATCATAGATGAAACCTATATGAGGATGCGCCCATTTTCAATTTCCGCGATATTGCCGCATCGGCTAGATTGCCGGCATAACCGGTGAAGAGGATGTGATGCGCGCGACCCCCGAATTCGATTTCGGCCTGTCCGAACAGACCCTGATGCTGCGCGATACGGTCGCGCGCTTTGCCGACGAACGCATCGCGCCGATCGCCGCGGCGATCGATGCCGAAGACCGTTTCCCGCGCGAATTGTGGCCCGAAATGGGCGCGCTGGGCCTGCACGGATTGACCGTGGACGAAGCCGACGGCGGGCTGGGCCTGGGCTATCTCGACCATGTCATCGCGGTCGAGGAAATCAGCCGTGCCAGTGCCAGCGTGGGCCTGTCGTATGGCGCGCATTCGAACTTGTGCATCAACCAGATCCGCCGCTGGGCCACGCCCGAGCAAAAGGCGAAATACCTGGCCCCGCTGATCAGCGGCGAACATGTCGGCGCGCTGGCGATGTCCGAAGCCGGCGCGGGCAGCGATGTGGTGGGGATGAAACTGCGCGCAGAGGCGGTGCCCGGCGGGTTTCGCCTGAACGGCACCAAGTACTGGATCACCAACGGATCGATCGCCGAGACACTGGTGGTCTATGCCAAGACCGCGCCCGAAGGCGGATCGCGCGGCATTACCGCGTTTCTGATCGAGAAACAGTTTGCCGGATTTTCGATCGGACAAAAGATCGACAAGATGGGCATGCGCGGATCGCCCACCGCCGAACTGGTGTTCGACGATTGCTTCGTGCCCGAAGACGCGGTGATGGGCCCGCTGCACGGCGGGGTGGGCGTGTTGATGAGCGGGCTGGATTACGAACGCGTCGTCTTGGCCGGGCTGCAGCTGGGCATCATGCAGGCCTGCCTCGACACGGTGATCCCGTTTGTGCGCGAACGGCGCCAGTTCGGCCAGGCGATCGGATCGTTCCAGCTGATGCAGGCCAAAGTGGCCGACATGTACGTGGCGCTGCAATCGGCGCGTGCCTACGTCTATGCGGTGGCACGCGCCTGCGACAATGGCCAGACCACGCGGTTCGACGCGGCGGGCGCGATCCTGCTGGCCAGCGAAAACGCATTCCGCGCAAGCGGCGAGGCGGTGCAGGCACTGGGCGGCGCCGGCTATACCAAGGACTGGCCGGTCGAACGCTATCTGCGCGATGCGAAACTGCTCGATATCGGCGCGGGCACCAATGAGATCCGCCGCATGCTGATCGGCCGCGAACTGATCGGGGCGCGGTCGTGATGCGCAAGACCCCGCGCGCTAGCGCGCGCCTGCACCAGGGGGTCTGACATGACCGCGCCCGTCATTCCGACATCGCTTGACCGCACCAGCCCCGAGGCAATGGCGCGCGATGTGCACAACCGCGCGCTGGCCGCAGACTTGCGCGACCGGGTCGCAGCGGTCGGCGCAGGCGGTGGCGAAACGGCGCGCGAACGGCACACATCGCGGGGCAAGCTGTTGCCGCGCGAACGCGTCGAACGCCTGCTCGATCCGGGATCGCCGTTTCTGGAACTGGCGCAGCTGGCCGCAACGGGCCTGTACGATGACGCTGTGCCGGGTGCCGGTCTGATCACCGGGATCGGCCGCGTGTCGGGCCGTCAGGTGATGATCGTGGCCAACGATGCCACGGTCAAGGGCGGCACCTATTACCCGCTGACAGTGAAAAAGCATCTGCGTGCGCAGGCGATCGCTGCCGAAAACCGCCTGCCGTGCGTCTATCTGGTCGATTCGGGCGGGGCCAACCTGCCGCACCAGGCCGAGGTGTTTCCCGACCGCGACCATTTCGGGCGGATTTTCTTCAACCAGGCGCAGATGTCGGCACAGGGCATTGCCCAGATCGCCTGCGTCATGGGCAGTTGCACCGCCGGGGGCGCCTACGTGCCCGCGATGAGCGATGAAACCGTGATAGTGCGCAACCAGGGCACGATCTTTCTGGCGGGGCCGCCGCTGGTCAAGGCCGCGACCGGCGAAGACATTACCGCCGAAGACCTGGGCGGCGGCGATCTGCACGCACGCAAATCGGGCGTGGCCGACCATCTGGCCGCCAGCGACGATCACGCACTGGCCATCCTGCGCGACATCGTCAGCACCCTGCCCCCGGCGCAACCGACCCCGGTCAACCGCCGCGAAACGGTTGCGCCGCTCTATCCGGCCGATGATCTCTACAGCCTGATCCCCGAAGATGTGCGCGGCAGCATGGACGCGCGCGAAATCATCGCGCGGCTGGTCGACGGCAGCGAATTTCACGAATTCAAACCGTTGTATGGCACCACGCTGATCACCGGCTTTGCACATGTCCACGGACAGCCGGTGGCGATCCTGGCCAACAATGGCGTGCTGTTTTCGGAATCCGCCACCAAAGGCGCGCATTTCATCGAACTGGCGTGTCAGCGCCGCATTCCGCTGCTGTTTCTGCAAAACATCACCGGCTTCATGGTGGGCGGCAAATACGAAGCCGAAGGGATCGCCCGCCACGGTGCCAAGCTGGTAACTGCGGTCGCCACCGCCAATGTGCCCAAGCTGACCGTGCTGATCGGCGGATCGTTCGGCGCGGGCAATTACGGCATGTGCGGGCGCGCCTACGATCCGCGGTTCCTGTTCACCTGGCCCAATGCGCGGATTTCGGTGATGGGCGGCGAACAGGCGGCCAGCGTGCTGGCCACGGTGCACCGCGATGCGGCCACCTGGACACCCGCACAGGCCGAAGCGTTCAAGGCCCCGATCCGCGACCGGTTCGATGCCGAAGGCAGTCCCTATTTCGCCAGTGCCCGGCTGTGGGATGACGGCATCATCGATCCGGCACAAACGCGCGATGTGATCGGCCTGGCGCTGTCGGCAGCGCTAGAAGCCCCCTTCCCCGAAGCGCCACGCTTCGGCGTGTTCCGGATGTAGCCGATGATCAAAAGCCTGCTTATTGCCAATCGCGGCGAGATTGCCTGCCGGATCATCCGCACCGCGCGCGCGCTTGGGATTCGCACCGTGGCGGTGCATTCGGATGCCGATGCCGGCGCGCTGCATGTGCGCATGGCCGATGCGGCCGTGGCAATCGGACCGGCACCAGCACGCCAATCCTATCTGGCGGGGGACCGGATCATCGCCGCCGCGCTGGGCGCGGGCGCGCAGGCGATCCATCCCGGCTATGGCTTTCTGTCAGAAAACGCGGCCTTTGCGCAAAGCGTGATCGACGCCGGCTTGATCTGGGTCGGGCCCGATCCCGCCAGCATTACCGCGATGGGGCTGAAGGATGCGGCCAAGCACCTGATGGCGCAGGCGGGCGTGCCCGTCACCCCCGGCTACATGGGCGAAAACCAGGAACCGGCGTTTCTGGCCGCACAGGCGGCGGCAATCGGCTATCCGGTGCTGATCAAGGCGGTTGCCGGCGGCGGCGGCAAAGGCATGCGGCTGGTGGAAGACCCGGCACAGTTTGCCGAAATGCTGGCATCGTGCCAGCGCGAGGCGCTGGCATCGTTCGGCAACGCGCATGTGCTGATCGAGACATACATCGCCTCGCCCCGCCATATCGAGGTGCAGGTGTTTGGCGATGCCCATGGCAATGTGGTGCACCTGTTCGAACGCGACTGTTCGCTGCAGCGGCGCCACCAGAAAGTGATCGAAGAGGCGCCTGCGCCGGGCATGGACGTGGACACGCGGGCGGCGCTGTGCGCCGCCGCGGTGCGCGCGGCCCGCGCGGTGAATTATTGCGGGGCGGGTACGATCGAATTCATCGCCGATGGTTCGGGCGCGCTGTCGGCCGATCGCATCTGGTTCATGGAAATGAACACCCGGCTGCAAGTCGAACATCCGGTGACCGAGGCGATCACCGGCATAGATCTGGTCGAATGGCAATTGCGCGTGGCATCGGGCGAACCGCTGCCGCTGACCCAGGCGGCGATCACGATGGCGGGCCATGCGGTCGAAGCGCGGCTTTATGCCGAAGATCCGTCCACCGGATTTCTGCCCAGCATCGGCAGGCTTGATCATTTCCGCCTGCCACAGACGGGCCGGATCGACAGCGGTGTCGAACAGGGCGATGCAATCAGCCCGTTTTACGACCCGATGATGGCCAAGCTTATTCAGCACGCGCCGACGCGGACCGAGGCCATCGCGGGCCTGGCCGACATGGCCCGCGCGGTCGAATGCTGGCCGGTGCGCACCAATGCCGGTTTCGTCGCGCGCGCGCTGGCCGACGCCGATGTCGTGGCCGGGCGGCTCGATACCGGACTGGTCGGGCGGCGTGGCGACGACTGGGCGGCGCGTCCAGCGCCTGGCATGCCGCTGTTGCGCGCAGTGGCGCAGCATCTGCATGGCCCGGCCTGGCCCATGGCGGGATGGCGGCTCAACGCCCCGGCGATACCGACCACACTGCGGCTTGATGACGGCGAAGCCGTTCACACGGTGGCGGTTGCGGGCGACGCGCGCGGGGCGATCACGCCCATGCCCCACGGCGTCCTGGCCAGCGAGGCGGGCGCAACCTGGTTGATCCGGCCCTGGCGTCCGGCCGGGGTCGAAGATGCCGCAACGGCCGGCGCATTGCACGCGCCGATGCCCGGGCTGGTGACCGCGGTGATGGTGGCTGTGGGCGATCGCGTTGCCAAAGGTCAGACGCTGCTGACACTCGAAGCGATGAAAATGGAACAGGCGATCAAAAGCCCGATCGACGGCGTGATCAGCCAATTGCCTGTTGCGGCCGGGCAGCAAGTCGGCGCAGAGGCGCTGCTGGTGCGTGTGGAAAAGGAACAGGGCTGATGCCGGGACGTTTTTTCGAAGACTGGACGATCGGCACGCGGATCACGCATCAGCCCAGCCGCACTGTCACCGAAACCGACAACCTGCTGTTTTCAGCGATGACCCACAACCTGCAACCGCTGCATCTTGATGCCGAAACCGCGCGCGCCAGCGAATTCGGCCAGATTCTGGTCAATTCCACCTTTACCTTTGCGCTGTGCGTGGGGCTTTCGGTGGGTGACACCACCGTCGGCACGCTGGTGGCCAATCTGGGCTTTGACAAAGTGGTCACGCCCCGGCCGACATTCATCGGCGACACGCTGACCTGTCACAGCGAAGTTATCGAACTGCGCGACAGCAAGTCTCGGCCCGAAGCAGGGCTGGTCGTCTTTCGCCACGCGTTGACCAACCAGCGCGGGGACGAAGTGCTGTCGTGCACGCGTACCGCGCTGATCAGGCGGCAGGCCTGAGCCGCATCGAAAAACCCGCAGCGATCACCAGCGCACCTGCGCCAAAGGCCATCGTCCACACCGGCTGGCCCGGAAACGCCAGTTTCAGGATCGATCCCATCAGCGTCGATACCAGCAATTGCGGCACCACCACAAACACGTTGAACAGGCCCATATAAACCCCCAGCTTTGACTGCGGCAGGCTGGACGCCAGGATCGTATAGGGCATTCCCAGGATCGAGGCCCAGGCCATGCCCACCCCGATCTCGCTCGCGATCAGCAGCATGGGATCGTGCAGCACCATGAAACTGCCCAGCCCCGCAGCGCCAGCCAACAGGCACAAGGCATGCGCGCGCGCGCTGCCCATGGTGCGCGCCAGCCACGGCAGCGCGGTCAGCGAAAACAGCGCCGCCACACCGTTGTAACAGGTGAACAGCACCCCGACCCAGTTGCCCGCCGCCTGATAGCCCGCACTCGCGGTATCGCTGGTGCCATAGAACACTTGCGCCACCACCGGCGTGGAATAGATCCACATCACGAACAGCGCCGACCAGCTGAAAAACTGGACCACCGCCAGCCGTTTCATCAGCGCGGGCATGCCCGAAAAATCACCGACGATGCTGGCCAGCATCGTCTGCCCGCGCCCCACCCGCGCCAGCCCCCAGGCCACCAGCGACAGCACGCCATAGCCCGCCAGCAATGCACCCAGCAGATAGACCTCTTTTTGCAGATGCAGCCGTGGCACCAGCGCCAGCACGACCAGCCCGCCGGCAATCCACACCAGGCTGGGGGTCCAGCCGCGCGCCACCAGATCGACCGCGGGATGCGCATGATCGTCTTCGTGCCCGAACGCGGCCATTTCATCGGGCGAATATTCGCGATTGCCCAAAACCGTGGCCAGCACCGCGATCAGCAAGGCGGCGGCACCTGCATAAAAGCTGATCCGCACGGTATCGGGGATCATGCCGGCCGATGCCACATTGGCCACACCGAAATGGCTGAGCACAAAGGGAAAAATCGAACCGACCACCGCACCCGCGCCGATAAATGCGGTCTGCACCGCATAGCCCGCAGCGTGCTGATCCGAACGCAGGCTGTCGCCGACAAAGGCCCGAAACGGCTCCATCGCCACATTCATGCTGCCATCGAGCAGCCACAGCAGCAGTGCTGCGGCCAGCAACCCCTGCGCCTGCGGCATGCCCACCAGCGCCAGCGAGGCAAGCACCGCACCCGCCAGGAAATAGGGCCGGCGCCGCCCGAACCGGCCCAGCCAGGTGCGATCCGACAGATGGCCGATAATCGGCTGGACGAGCAGCCCGGTCAACGGCGCCGCCATCCACAGCGCGGCCAGATCGTCGACACTGCTGCCCAACGACTGGAACACCCGGCTCATATTGGCGTTTTGCAGCGCAAACCCGATCTGGATGCCGAAAAAGCCCACGCTGATGCGACACAGGCCAAAAAAGGACCGGCGCGGCTTGTCCATGCATTCTCTCCCCGGGGGTATCAATTTATCGCCAGGACCGCTTACCCGCAGCGGGGCCTGTTTGCCGGTTTGTGAAGCACGCCCCCACCCCGCCAACAACCGCACTGCATACGAATACTGTCATGGTCTGGTGTCACCCACCGCCCCGCAACCGCATCACAGCGGCCGGATCGCCGACTGGCGGACGATCAGACGCGGGGGCAGCACGGCATTCTGGATATCCTGCCCCTTGATCTGCGCGATCAGCGCCTCGACCAGGAGCGCCCCGGCGCGCGTGGCGTCCTGCGCCACGGTGGTCAGCGGCGGGTGGGTGAATGCCGCCAGCGGAATATCGTCAAACCCGACCAGGCCGATGTCGGCGGGGATCGACAGGCCCGCCTCTTCAAACGCGCGCATCGCGCCGATCGCGATCAGATCGCAGGCGGCGAACACCGCATCGAATGGCGTGCCCTGCGCCAGCAAGGCGCGCGCCGCGACATAGCCTGCGGTATCGGTGGTTACCGCGCTGATCACCAGATCGGGGTCGGGGGTGATCCCGGCCTCGGCCATGGCATCGCAGGCCCCGCGATAGCGATCCTCGATTTCGGGCGCATGGCTCGATGCCTCGCCCAGAAAGGCGATGCGGCGATAGCCTTGTGCAATCAGGTGGCGCGCCGCCAGCTTGCCGCCCAGCCGGTTGTCGCAGCCGATCGTCATGCCCGGCGCATCGGCGGTGACCGAACCCCACCGCACATAGCGCGTGCCCTCATCCTCCAGCTGCGCCAGCCGTTCGCGATAGGTCTCGTAATCGCCATAGCCCAGCAGCATGATGCCGTCGGCTTTGCGGCTGTATTCATAATCGACATGCAGATTGCGCGAAAACTGCTGGAACGAGGTCAGCAGGTCATAGCCGTGCTGCGCACAGGTGCGGGCAATCGACCCCAGCATGGCCAGAAAAAACGGATTGATATGCGATTCATCGGGCGTGGGATCTTCGAAAAACAGCAGCGCCAGCGTGTTGGTGGTGCGCGAACGCAGGCGTGACGCATTGCGATCGACGGCATAGTTCAATTGCGCGGCGATCGCCTCGATCCGCAGACGCGTCGCTTCGCTGACCGATGGATGCCCGCGCAGCGCGCGCGACACGGTCGGCTGCGAAACGCCCGCACGCTGGGCGATATCGAATGATGTCGGTTTGAAGCTCATGCCTGTTGCGGTCCCTCTCACCGCGCGTTTTTTTCTGCGCGCAATGACTAGCAGGCCCGCAGCGGTTCTCAAAGGGGTCGTTGGGGAAAACGGGGGCGGATACCCGCATGCCCGTGCATGGACGTAACATACGTATGTCGATGTCTTTACCCGGAGGCCCCCTCGGGCGCAAAGCAGAGCAGCGATGTCGTGGTGGGGGAACCATCCCAGGGGGGATGCAACAGCACGGCCGAGTTTTGAGCAACTCGCAAGATGCGCCCAGCGCACTGGCAGGGAGAGAGACATGACCGAGCGGAATCCGAGCCACGGCTCGACGGCGCTGTTCAAGCAGATTTTGAAGACGGGTGTTGCAGCCATGGCCGTTGCCGGGTTTACGCCCGCGATGGCGCAGGACGCGACCGCGCCTGCCACCAAGGCGGCCGAACCCGAAGCCGGCCAGATCGTGATCAGCGGCTATGCCCGTTCGATCACCAACGCCAACCGCATCAAGGAACTGTCGGTTTCGGTGGTTGAAGCGATTTCGGCCGAAGACGTGGGCAAGCTGCCCGACGTGTCGATCGCCGACGCGTTGTCGCGCCTGCCCGGCCTGGCCGTGCAGCAGGCTTCTGGCCGCGCCAAATACCTGTCGATCCGCGGCTTTGGCCCGGATTACACCACCGCCAGCCTGAATGGCCGGATGATCGCCACCGTGGATGACAACCGCCGGTTTGACTATGGCCAGTTCCCGGGCGACCTTTTCCAGGAAATCGACGTCATCAAGACGCCTTCGGCAGACCTTCTCAACCAAGGCTTGGCAGGCACGGTCGATCTGAAGACTTACGATCCGCTGAAGGCCAAGAAAAGCTTCAGCATCAATATCCAGGGTCAGGTTGGCCAGTATGCCCCGCTCAACCCTGAAGGCTCAAACAAGGGCTACAAGGTTTCCAGCGTGTATGTCGACAAATTTGCCGACGACACCATCGGCGTGTCTTTGGGCTTTTCGGCAATCAAGGACCCAACGCAGGACTATCACTGGGCAACCGGCGGCGGCAACGGCAACTATTACGGGCCGGGCAGTCCGGATGCGGCAGGCAATATCGGCCCCGACGACATCCAGAACTATGCAAACACCAACACTCTTTATCGCCAGTCGGGCTTTGGCCACGTTGTCTATCGCCCGAGCGACGCGTTCGAGATGTCGGTAGACGGCCTCTACACCCAGTCCAAGACCCGCGAATATTCGCGCGGTTGGGAAATGCCGCTGGCCAGCTGGAGCCATGACTCCGAAGTAGCAGGCAGCGAAACCGCCAACAATGGGTATGTCCAGTCGGAACAATGGTTGGTCAATCCCGTGCTGCGTAACGATTTCAACACCTCGGATGCCAGCACGTATGCCGTGGGCTGGAATGCCAAGGCCAAGCTGTCGGATAGCGTGAAGCTGGTGGTTGATGCCAACATTTCGCACGCGCATCGCCACGACAACACGTACGAAATTTACGGCGGTACTTCGTTTCAGAACATCACCAATCCGGCCACGGCGACCATCACCCGCCAGCCCGATGGGTCGTATGGCGTCAACATCGCCGGCGCCAACTACGCCGATCCCAACCAGGTTTCGCTGACCGACCCACAAGGTTGGGGCCAGGTCGGGTTCAACAACGTTCCCGACGTAACCGACACAATCAAGGGGCTGCGTGGCGAACTCGACGGCGATCTGGGCACCGGCTTCTTCAAAAGCTGGGAAGTGGGGGCGAACTATTCCGATGAAAACAAGGTTTCGGCCTATTCGGGATACTTCATCTGTCTGCCGGGCGCGCCGGGCACGACATCGGTCGCTGGTTGCGGCAATTGGCCGGGTACCAACGGCGGCGCCAACAGCGTCGCCATCCCGCAGTCGATCATCACCGGTTCAGTTACACCTTATGGCGTGACAGGCACCAGCCTCATCGCTGTTAACCCGATCGCCGCCCAAAACCTGCTGCGCGTCGCGCCACAGTCGCTTGCCAGCGACAGTGCCCGCGACTGGACTGTGCGCGAACGCGTGCTGACCGGTTATGCGCAGCTGAATTTCGACGGGACAACCGCGGGCATGAACATTCGCGGGAACGCGGGCATGCAGATCGTCCACACCAATCAGAGCTCGATCGGCAACATTGCGCTGTCAGCCACCCAGTTCTCGCCCAGCGAAGCAGGCACCACCTACACGTATTTCCTGCCCAGCCTGAACACGCGCATCGAAGTCGCGCCGTCGACGTTTGTCCGGTTCGGCGCAAGCCGCACCCTGGCCCGCGCCACGCTCGACAATGAAAATGCGTCGTTCTCGGTCAATTACTGCGGCACCCAGGGTTGCACCACCGTCCCGCAGATCAACGGCAAAACACCGCTGCTGTCGGGCAATGGTGGCAACCCCTACATCCGGCCCTATTTTGCCGACAACGTCGACCTTGCCGTTGAAAAGTACTTTGCCCACGATCAGGGCAAGATCGCGCTGGCGGGTTATTACAAGCACATCAGCAACTTCGCGACACAGAACTCGAACCTCAACACCGGCAACATCAACAGCAACGGGCCGAGCACATCCACGACCTATGGCTATGACTTCTCGGCCTACAGCGCGCTTGTGACCAACCAGGCGCTGTTGACCAACACGAACTACACCACGCAAGGCTGGGCCTCGGCGCCGATCAACGATGGTTCGGGTGATGTTTATGGCTTCGAAGTCAGCGCAGTGCTGCCGCTCAAGGTGATCGCCCCCGAACTCGACGGGTTTGGCGTGATTGGCAACTACGCCAACACGACAAGCAAAATCAAGTTCTCCAATGGTGCAGCTATTACGTTGCCCGGTCTGTCAAAAGACGTTTTCCAGGCACAATTTTACTTTGAAAAATATGGCTTTAATGCCCGCGCTTCTTTTACCCATCGCGGCGAATATCTGGGTGATTACCAGCTGTTCAGCGCGCAGGTTACGGCGAACGAAACCAAGGCGCAGTCGACGCTCGATGCGCAGATCGGCTATGACTTCAAGTCGGGCCCGCTCAACGGCGTTTCGATCTATCTGCAAGGTCACAACCTGACCAATGCAAAGACCCTGTCGTATGTGAACAGCGATCCGAAAGAGATCAACATTCGCGACCAGTATGGTTCGACGTATCTCGCCGGTATGACCATCAAGTTCTGATAACACGGTCCCTCACCGTGGGCGGCGAACAGGTTGTGCCTGTTCGCCGCCTTTTTCTTTTGTGGCGGCAGGGTATGGTGACGGCATGAGCACGGTTCAACGCATCGTTGTTGTCGGCGGCGGCACCGCCGGATGGATTGCCGCGGCATCGCTGGCGCGGTTTTTGCCGCCGCAGCGCTATGCCATCACGCTGATCGAATCCGACGAGATCGGGATTGTCGGCGTGGGAGAGGCAACGATACCCCAGATCCGTCTGCTCAACGCCGCGCTGGGCATCGACGAATACGCGTTCATGCGCGCAACGCAGGCGACGTACAAGCTGGGCATCGAATTTGCCGGCTGGGGTGCGCAAACCAGCCGCTACATGCATGCCTTTGGCGCGGTTGGCCGCCCGACCGGCACGGTGCCGTTCCACCATTTCTGGCTGCGCGGGCAAACGCTGGGTGAACATGCCCCGCTCGATGCCTATGCCCCCAATGCCCAGGCAGGATGGGCCAACCGGTTTGCCAAGGCGGACCCTGCCGATCTGCCCTATGCCTTCCATTTCGACGCGTCGCGCTATGCCGGTTTCTTGCGCAGTTGGGCCGAACCGCGCGGTGTCACCCGCGTTGAAGGGCGCATCGTTGCGGTGGGACGCGATGGCGAAACCGGTGATGTGACGGGCGTGCAACTGGCCGGCGGCGATACCGTCGCGGGCGACCTGTTCATCGATTGCTCGGGATTTCGCGGACTGCTGATCGAAGGCGCGCTGCAAACCGGGTATGACGACTGGTCGCATTGGTTGCCGTGCGATCGCGCGCTGGCGGTGCCCTGCGCACCTGTGGCAAAGCTGACCCCCTATACCCGGTCAACCGCGCATGCGGCGGGATGGCAATGGCGCATCCCGTTGCAGCACCGCACCGGCAACGGCCACGTCTATTGCTCGTCGCAGATCAGCGATGACGAAGCGGCCGCAGTCTTGCTGCGCAACCTTGATGGCGAAGCGCTGGCCGATCCACGACCGATCCGGTTCACCACCGGGCGCAGGCGCCGGTTCTGGAACCGCAATGTCGTGGCGCTGGGGCTGGCGGCAGGTTTTCTTGAACCGCTTGAATCAACCAGCATCCACATGGTGCAATCGGGCATCGAACGGGTGATCAAATACCTGCCCAACGGCCCGCTGCGCGATGCCGACATGGCCGCCTACAACACCGAAGCCGGGTTTGAATGGGAACGCGTGCGCGATTTCATCATCCTGCACTATCATGTCAACACCCGGCCCGAACCATTCTGGCAGATGTGCGCAGCGATGCCCGTGCCCGAGACGCTGGCGGCAAAACTGGCGCTGTTTTGCGCCAATGGCCGCATCACCCGGTTCAACGAGGAACTGTTTGCCGAAATCGGCTGGTTGCAGGTGATGGTCGGCCAGGGGATCATGCCGCAGGGGTACCACCCGCTCGCCGATGCCCCTTCGGATGGCGAGGTGCGCGAACTGCTGGGCCTGATACGCCAGGTCATCGCGCGCCAGGTCGGTGCCCTGCCCGATCATGCCGCCTTTATTGCGCAGCACTGCCCATCAGGAACGTGTTGACCGTCAGCCGGGCGCGGCGCGGATCGGGCGTCAGGTCCAGATCGGGCGGCAGATCGGCGCAATGCAGCGCGTGGCTGCGATAGATCAGCGCACGATTGGGTGCCGCGTCAAACCGCGCGATGCATTCGTAGATCGCGGTATCGTCGGTGATATAGGCCGCCTGGGGCAAACCATGCTGCGCAACATCGCGATGCAGCGCTGCGTCATAGGCCGGGTGGCGTGCGGCATCGATCGTTTCAAAGCCGGTGCTGCGATGGCGCCAGAAACTGGTGCCGCCCTGGTCGGTCCGCGACAGGAAATGCAGCAACGCGATCCGTTCGCGCTCAAGCCCGTCGATATGCGGAATCCGCTGGATCGGGGTCAGGGCCTGTGGCGGTGTGGTGACGATCGAATAGCCCGCAGAAACAATCGCAGGCACCGAGACAAAACCGAACGTGTCGGCGACAAGTTCGAGCACCGGTGCCAGAAAGGCCTGCACATCGTCATCGGCAACTTCGGCGCGAAGCCCGGGATAATGCCGGCCCATCGGCTGATACGCCAAAGCCTCGGCCCGGGCACGCAACGCGGCCGGATCGGGGACAAACTGGTCAAGCACGATCACCGGCTGCCGTTCGTTGCCGATCATTTCGATGCGGTGGCGCAAGGCCATGATCAGGCGACAGGTTCGGGCGCCGCCAGCCGGGCCAGCACCGCGTCATGCGCCGGAAAGGTCTGCGCCGCAGCCTGCATCAAGCCGCGCAATCGCCTCAATTGCGCCGCAGGATCGACCGTGCCCGCGCGGATATCGGCCATCGTGTCATACGTGTCGGGGACCATGCCCTGCCCGAGATAGACCGCCAGCCAGCTGGGATTGCGAAACAGTTCATCCTGCGGTGAAACCAGCCGCGCGGCGGCCATCCAGTGGCGGATCTTGTAGGCCAGTTCGTCGGGCACGGGTGTGCTGGCGCATTGCTGCCAGAATGGTTCGGGCCGCGTGTTGGCGTGATAGTGCAGGATGATGAAATCGCGGATGCGTTCGTATTCGGCCTGGCTGGCGCGGTTGTATTCCTGCGCGTTCAACGGATCGTGATTGCGGTCGGGCAGCACCAGCAGCAGCCGTTCGATCGCGCTCTGGATCAGGTGCAGGCTGGTCGATTCAAGCGGTTCGAGAAACCCCGACGACAGCCCGATGGCCACGCAATTGCCGACCCACGCGTGCCGCCTGCGCCCGGCGGTAAAACGGATCACGCGCGGATCGGCCAGCGCTTCGCCATCAAGATTGCTGCGCAGCACGGCCTGTGCTTCATCGTCGCCCATCGCCTGCGAGCAATAGACATGGCCATTGCCCTGGCGATGCTGCAAGGGAATGCGCCATTGCCAGCCGGCGGCGTGCGCGGTCGATCGGGTATAGGGTGTGATCGGCCCGGTGTTGGTGCACGGCATCGCCACCGCGCTGTCACACGGCAGCCAGTGCGCCCAGCTTTCAAACCCCGCGTTCAGTTCGCGTTCGATCAGCAGCCCGGCAAAGCCCGAACAATCGACAAAAAAGTCGCCCGCGATCGCCCGGCCGTCGTCCAGCGTGACATGCGTGATGTGCCCGGTCTGGCCATCGCGCTGGACCTGGTTGATACGTCCCTCTTCGCGCCGCACGCCGCGGTCTTCGGCATAGCGGCGCAGGAATTTGGCGTAGAGCCCGGCATCGAAATGATACGCATAGCCATGCGTTGATCGCACATCGCGCGGATTGTCGACCGGCGCGCCAAACCGGTTTTCGCGCGCCAGTGCCCAGCACATCGCAAAGTCGTCAAACGGCGTCGCATCGCCGCGCAGCCGTTCGCGCAGCCACCAGTGGTGCAGCGATACCCGGTCGAAATCGGCGCCATAGCTGCCGAACGGGTGGAAATAGCGCGATGTCGCCGCACCCCAGCCGACAAATTCGATGCCCAGCTTGTAACTGCCGCGCGTGGCGCGCAAAAAATCAGCCTCGGCAATGCCCAGCCTGGCGTTGAACGACTGGATCGGCGGGATCGTCGCCTCACCCACCCCCACCGTGCCGATCGCATCGGATTCGATCAGCGTGATCGCCACGGTCGTGCCCACGGCATTGGCCAGCGCGGCCGCCGTCATCCACCCGGCCGAGCCGCCGCCCACAATCACGATCGAACGAAGCATCTGGGGATTGGTCTGCATGATAGGTGCAAACGCTACCGGGGCAGCCCCCCCTTGGCAATTGCCGTGCGGTGACACATGCGCGATCGCCGCTTCGGCGGTATACGTATTCTTGTAAACGTGGCCGCAAACCGATGGCACAAGACACAAAAGAAGGGAGAAGTCGTGCCATCATCCGTTGCGACGTGCGCCGCATTGCGGCCCGCGCGCCCGAAAGGTTCGCTTGCACGGTTTGCCCTGCAGGCCGGCGCCGCATTGGCGGCGCTGGCGTTTGGCGTGTCTGCGCAGGCCGCGCCTGTCCTGTCCGCTGTGGCGGCGCGTCCGGTGCAGGACGAAGTGATCTATTTCCTGTTGCCCGACCGGTTCGACAATGGCGATCCCGCCAACGACACCGGCGGCCTGTCGGGCGATCGGTTGCACACCGGGTATGATCCCACGGCCACCGGGTTCTACCACGGTGGCGATCTGGCCGGGGTGATCCGGCGGCTCGACTATATCAAATCGCTGGGCGCAACCGCGGTGTGGGTGGGGCCGGTGATGAAAAACCGCCCCGTGCAGGGCCCGCCAGGGCACGAAAGCGCCGGGTATCACGGCTACTGGATCACCGATTTCACCCAGGTCGATCCGCATTTCGGCACCAACGCCGATTTTGCCCGGCTGGTGCAGGCGGCGCATGCGCGCGGGCTGAAGATCTATATGGATATCGTCATCAACCATACGGCAGATGTGATCCATTACCGCGAATGCCCCACCGGCGATTGCCCATACCGGTCGCGCGCCGATTATCCCTATCAGCGGCACCTGGGGGTCGATGGAGCGCCGATCAACCCCGGTTTTGCCGGCGACGGCGTGGGCACTGCCGACAATTTCGCGCATCTGGTGCGGCCCGACTATGCCTATACCCCCTATCTCGACGCGGGCGACGAACACCTCAAGGTGCCCGACTGGCTGAACGATCCGCTGTTGTACCACAATCGCGGCAATTCGACCTTTGCCGGGGAAAGCTCGACGATGGGCGACTTTGGCGGGCTGGACGATGTGATGACCGAAAACCCCCGCGTGATCCGCGGGATGATCGATATCTATGCCGACTGGGTGCGCCGCTTTCACGTCGACGGGTTCCGCGTCGATACTGCCAAACATGTCGATCCGGCGTTCTGGCGGGCATTTGTCCCGGCGATCCGCGCGGTGGCGCGCGATCAGGGCCTGCCCAATTTCGCGATCTTTGGCGAAGTCGGCGGCGGACCCGACAATGCGGTCTATCAGGCGCGGTTTACCCGTGTGGCCGATTATCCGGCCACGATCGACTTTGGCTTTCGCTTTGCCGTGATCGATGCGGTCAGCGGCAAAGGCGGCACCGACCGGCTGGAAGACCTGTTTGCGGTCGACACGTTGTATGCCGGCGGCGAGGCGGGCGCGCGCGATCTGGTGACCTTTGTGTCGAACCACGACAATGGCCGCATCGGCTGGTTTGTGCGCCGCGCCCTGCCGCAGGCCGACGATGCGCAAGTGCTGGCGCGCGTCACGCTGGCGCATGCGATGATGTTTGGCCTGCGCGGGGTGCCGTCGGTCTATGCCGGCGATGAACAGGGCTTTCCCTCGGGCGGCGACGACCAGGCCGCGCGCGAAGACCAGTTCGGATCGAAAGTGCCCGCGTACAACGCCGAACGCCTGATCGGCACCACGACCACCACTGCAACCGCGCATTTCGGCACCGATCACCCGTTGTTTCGCGCGATCGCCGATCTGGCACGCGTGCGCAGCGCCACGCCTGCCCTGCGGCGCGGGCAGCAGATCGTGCGCGCGCGTTCGGCCACGCCCGGCCTGTTCGCCGTATCGCGCATCGACCCGGTTGACGGACACGAGGTCCTGGTGGCGTTCAACACCGCAGCCACCCCGGTTACGGCGCAAATCGAGATCGACGTGGCGACCACGCGGTTTGCCGCGTTGATCGGCACGTGCCCCGCCCTGGCCAATGCGCCCGGGTCGGTCCGTCTGGAATTGCCCGCACTGGGCTATGCAATCTGTGAGGCCCGCAAATGACTGCCACCCAACCGATGCCGCGTGCGGGCGCCGACACCGGGCAGGCCTGGTGGCGCGGGGCCACGATCTATCAGATCTATCCGCGCAGCTTTGCCGACAGCAATGGCGATGGCATCGGCGATCTGCCCGGGATCACTGCGCATCTTGATCATGTGGCCAGGCTGGGGGTCGATGCGATCTGGATTTCGCCGTTTTTCACCAGCCCGATGGTCGATTACGGCTATGACGTGGCCGATTATCGCGATGTCGATCCAACCTTTGGCACGCTGGCCGATTTCGATGCGCTGATCGCCCGCGCGCACGAACTGGGGCTGAAAGTCACTATCGATCTGGTGTTTGCGCACACGTCCGACCGCCACGCCTGGTTCGTCGACAGCCGCAGCGCAAAGCACAGCGCGCATGCCGACTGGTATGTCTGGGCCGACGCCAACCCCGACGGCACCCCGCCCAACAATTGGCAATCGGTGTTTGGCGGCCCGGCCTGGACCTGGGACGCGCGGCGCCAGCAATACTATTATCACCAGTTCCTCAAGGAACAGCCGCAACTGAACGCGCACCTGCCCGCGGTGCAGGCGGCGCTGCTCGATGTGACGCGGTTCTGGCTTGAACGCGGCGTCGACGGGTTCCGGTTCGATGCGCTGAACCATTCGATGTTCGATCCGTCGCTGACCGACAACCCGCCCGCCACCGGCGACCACCCGCGTACGCGGCCCTATGATTTTCAGGTCAAGACATTCAGCCAGAACCACCCCGACGTCGTCGGTTTTGTCGAACGCATCCGCGCGGTCTGCGATGACTATGGCGCGGTGTTCACCGTGGCCGAAGTCGGCGGCGACGGCGCCATGCCGCTGATGAAAGCCTACACCGCGGGCGAGCACCGGCTGTCGAGCGCCTATGGCTTCGATTTCCTCTATGCCCCCGAACTGAGCGCCGATCTTGTCGCCAAAGTCATGCGCGACTGGCCCGATGCGCCCTGTGCCGATGGCCTGTCCGAAGGCTGGCCCAGCTGGGCGTTCGAAAACCACGATGCGCCGCGCTGCCTGTCCCGCTGGGCTGACGAAGCCTCGCGCGGGCCGTTTGCGCGGCTCGCGCTGGCCTTGCTGACAGCGATGCGCGGCAATGTGTTCCTGTATCAGGGTCAGGAACTGGGCCTGTTGCAGGACGATATCCCGTTTCATCTGCTCAAGGACCCCGAAGCGATTGCCAACTGGCCGCTGACGCTCAGTCGCGACGGGGTGCGCACGCCGATGCCATGGAATGCGCAGGCTCCGCATGGCGGGTTTACCCGGGGCGAACCCTGGCTGCCGCTGTCGGCCGGCAATATTGCCCGCGCGGTCAGCGCGCAGGAGGGCGATCCCGATGCGTTGCTGACGCACACCCGCGCGATGATCGCGCTGCGCCGCGCCCACCCCGCGCTGCGCCTCGGCGCGATCGAGGCGCTGCGCGCCCATGGCGACGTGCTGACCTTTACCCGCCGCCTGGATGACGAGATGATCCATTGCGCGTTCAACATCGGCAAGACCGCGCATGTCCATCACAGCCCGCCGGGCGAGGTGATCCTGACGCTGAACGGTGCCGACACCCGGCACCTGCCGGCGTGGGGCGTTGTTTTCGTCAAGGCAACCGCATAAGACTGCACCCCGCGCGCATCCCCGCTCGGTACGGGGCTGCGCGAAGGGGGTGGCGATGCGTTGGAAAGTGGATTCGGAAACGGGCGTTTTGACCGATGTGCTGTTGTGTGCGCCGGATCATTACCGCTGGCTCGATACCAATGCAGTGGCAGTTTCGACGCTGGCCGCGTCCACACAGTTCAACCGTGCCGAAATGCTGCGCCAGTGGGACGGCCTGCTTGATGCGCTGACCCGCGCCGAAGTGCGCCAGCATTTCCTCAAGCCCAGCGCTGCGCACCCCTATCAGGTCTATACCCGCGATTCGAGCCAGACGACACCCTGGGGCCCGGTGCTGACCCAGCTGGCATTGCCGCAACGGCGCGGAGAATACGCCGCCGTGCTTGATTTTCACCTGTCCGCCGACGGGTTTCACGCCTTCGGCAGCGAGGGCGTGTTTGAAGGCGGCGATATCCATATCGTGCGCCCCGGCCTGATGATCATCGGCCATTCGGGCGTGCGCACCAACCGCACCGGCGCACAGCAGTTTGCCGGATGGTTTGCCGAACACGGCTGGGAAACCCGCCTGGAGGAATTCCCCGAACATTTCCTGCATCTCGACGTGCTGTTCTGCATGGCGACCGACCGGCTTGCGGTGGCGTGCATCGATGTGCTGGGCGACGAATTTGCCCGTTACCTGAACCATCACGGCATCGAGATCGTCGCCGCGACTTATCCCGAAGTCATGGCGATGAGCTGCAACCTGCTGGCGCTGGGCGACAATCGGGTAATCAGCCCCGCGCACAGCGTGCGGATCAACGCGGAACTGCGCGCGCGCGGCATAACCGTGATCGATCCGCCGCTCGATCTGTTTGCGCGTGGCGGCGGCAGCATCCATTGCATGACCATGCCGCTGAACCGCGAGGCGCTGGCATGACCCCCACGCGCCTTGGCGATCTGCGCATTTCGGGCGAACGGCTGTGGGCCAGCCTGTGCGAAACCGCACAGTTCGGCGCGATCCCGGGCACCGACCGGGGCATGTGCCGGATCACCCTGTCGGACGAAGATATCGCGGTGCGCCGCTGGTTTGTCGCCGCGTGCGAAGCGGTTGGCATGTCTGTCACCACCGACCAGATCGGCACGATCTATGCGCGCCGCCCCGGTAGCGACGCAGACCTTGCCCCGATCGCAATCGGCAGCCACCTCGACACGCAGCCGACCGGCGGACGGTTTGACGGCATTCTGGGCGTGCTGGCCGGGCTGGAACTGGTGCGCACGCTGCACGATGCGGGCATCACCACCCGCCACCCGATCGAAGTGATCAACTGGACCAACGAAGAAGGCGCGCGGTTTGCCCCGGCAATGGTCGCCTCGGGCGTGTTCGCGGGCGAATTCACGCTTGACCATGCGCTGGCGCAGACCGACCGCGATGGCGTGACCCTGGGCGAGGCGCTGGCCCGGTCGGGCTTTGCCGGCGACGAGCTTCCGGGCGGGCATCGCCTGGCCGCCCATTTCGAATTGCACATCGAACAGGGCCCGGTGCTCGAGGCCGAGGGGCTTGAGATCGGTGTGGTCAGCGGCGTGCAGGGCATTCGCTGGTACGATGTCACGGTCCGGGGTCAGACCTGCCATGCCGGCACCACGCCGATGCATCTGCGCCGCGATGCGCTGCATGCGGCCGCGCGTCTGGCACTGGCGGTCGACGCGATCGGCCGGTCGGACCCGGGGGCCTCGCTGTCGACTATCGGCCTGTTCCAGGCCTATCCGGGATCGCGCAACACCGCGCCGGGCGAAGTGCGCCTGACGGTCGACTTGCGCCATCCCCAGGTGCCCGGGCTCGACACGATGGAAGCGGCGCTGCGCCGCGCGATCGAAGCATTGCAGGCCGAATTGCGCGTCGCCATCACGCTGACGCCGGTGTGGTCATCACCCCCGGTGGAATTTGACCCCGATGTGCTGTCGGCGATTGCAGCAGCAACCCGGCGGCTTGGCTATAGCCACCGCACAATGCAGTCGGGGGCCGGGCACGATTCGGTCTATACCGCGCGTGTCGCCCCCACCGGGATGATCTTTGTGCCGTGCGAACAGGGCATCAGCCACAACATCGCCGAAAACATCACCCCCGCACAGGCCGAACAGGGCGCGAATGTCTTGTTGCAGGCCGTGCTCGACTACGATCGCGGCGCAAACGCCTGACGGCGCAGGGGCGGGCCGATGCGCCCGCCCCTGCGCCTGCACGATCAGTACCGCGCGCTCAGCTTCAGGCCGAATTGCTGCGGCTTGATCGGATAGTTGCGTGCATAGGCGCCGCAGATCGTCGGCACGCAGATCGGATTGACGCTCAGGATCCCGCGCTCGTCGAACAGGTTCTGGACGAAGGCCTCGATCGTATAACCGCGGAACTTGCCGCCCAGCGACATGTCGACCGTGCCGAACCCGGCCGAATTGGGCAGATACGGCATCATGGTGCCCGGCACATTGGTCAGATATTGCCGCGCCCCCGCCTGGTGGTTGCCCGTCACCTGGAACCAGCCCTTCACCCCGCCTGCGACAAAATCGTACCGCGCGGTGACATTGCCCTTGAACTGCGGCTGGATCGGCAGCGGCGTGCCCACCGGTGCGGCCAGGCCATTGGTGCAATCAGGGTTGTTGCCCACGCCGAAATTGCAGAACGGCGTGGTCAGCCGGGCATCGATATATGATCCCGAACCCGACAGCGTGATCGGCGCCAGGTGCAAGTTGAAATTGGCTTCGACGCCTTTGATCTTGGCATTGCCCGCGTTGTAGGTGGCCAGCACGCCGATCGCACCCGGAGGGGCCAGGCCGAACTGCATCTTGTTCCAGTTTTCGACAAAGGCGGCCATGTTGACCGTCAGCTTGCGATCAAGCCACTGCGTCTTGGCGCCAAGTTCGAAATTGTCGAGCCTGTCGGCCTGATAGGGCAGGACGCTGGTGATACGGTTGATCCCGCCAGGGCGAAAACCGGTCGAATAGGTGAAATAGACCAGCTTGTCGGGGGTGACTTTCCAGCTGAGGTTCACCTTGTGGGTTTCGCCGCTTTGTTTGACCGTGCTGCCGAACACCAGGCATGGATCGACCCCGCCGGTGCCGATGACGCAGCTTTTGCCCGCGACCGGCGTTGACCCGGCAGCCAGCACCGAACTTGCCAGACCCGAAAAGCCCGACAGCGAGTTCTTGGTGGTGAAATAGCGGATCCCCGCATCGATCGTGACATTCGACAACAGATCGTACGACCCGTCGGCAAAGGCGGCATAGTCGCGGTCCACGCGATAGACCCGCGTGCAGAACACATCGTCGCCGCAGGTGGGCACGGCGGTGGTGTATTCGTTGGGGTTGGCCACTTCACCGGCCAGTCCGGTTACGCTGTAATCGTTGAACATCTTGTCGGTCTGGCGTTCCATGAACACCCCGGCGGTGAAGTGATAGGCTTCGCTGGCCGGTGACGAGACGCGCAGTTCGTTGTTCAGCTTGGAATAGATATCCTTGCCCGAATAGTTCTGCGTCGGATCGATGTTGTTGCCATGCCCGTCGAAGAACGTGGCGTAAGACGGTGACAGCGCGTCATAGGCCACGGTATAGGCCGAATAATCCTGCACCACTTGCGCCGTGCGCGCAAAATATCCCCCGGCATAGGTCACGTCCCAGGTGCCGATCTTGCCCTTGATCGTCAGCGCCGCCTGAACCCACTCGTCGCTGCCAAATTCGGGCGTGTAATCCTGCACCTGCAGATCGCCGACCGTGGGATCGTAAAGATAGCTGCCGTGGCTGTTCTGGTGCTGATAGATCAGCGAAGGTTCCAGATACCAGTCGCCGAACGTGGCGCCCAGGGCCACGCGCCCGCCCGCTGTCTCGGTGTCGTTGAAATTGCGCTTGACGAAAGGCGCGTTCGAAACCGGGCCAAAGCTGGCGGGATTGCCGTTCTGGTCGATGACCTGGTAGGTCCGCGTGCCGGGCACATTGCTGATAAAGCCGCCATCGCGTTCATAAAACGCCGAGGCACGCACCGCGATATCGCGATTGAGCGGAACGTTGACGAACCCTTCGACAGTGCCACCCGACGAATTGCTGCCTTTGCCAAAGGTCGTGCCGGTCACATCGAAGCCGGCTTCGAACTTGCCCGGATTGGGCTTCTTGGTGATCAGGCGCAGCGTGCCCGACAACGAGCTTGATCCGAACAGCGTGCCTTGCGGCCCCGACAGCGCCTCGACCCGTTCCATGTCATAGACATGCAGGTCGGGCGCGCCGCCGATCGTGGTCAGCGGAATTTCATCGACATAGATCGCGCTGGTCGGCTGCGGGCCCGAATGGCTGCCGTTGGCATCCGAACCGCTCGACACGCCGCGGAAATAGATCTGCGACTGCCCCGGTCCGAACGACTGAAAGCTGACGCTGGGCAACAGCTTGGCATAGTCGTCAAAGCTGGTGATCTGGTTTTCTTCAAGTTTTTTCGATCCGAACGCCTCAAGGCTGATCGGCACATCCTGCAGATATTGCGCCCGTTTTTGCGCGGTCACCACGATCTGCGATCCCGTATCGGGCGCGGCAGCGGCGGGCGCCTGTGCGTCGGCGGCATGCGCCTGCGATCCCGCCAGCATCGATCCGCCCAGCAATGCCGACAACAGCGCGGCACGACCCACGCGGTTCGTTTCAAACCTCATGTCAAATCCCTTTTTACGTCTTTGCGTGACGCGACGCTGCACCACCGCGCGCGCCCGCGCAAGCCGGCCGCGTCGAAAAGGTCACAGGTGATGCACGAAGTCCACGCCGGCAGCTTTCACGCATCGCCGCCGGCCGATCCCGCATTGCTAGCCCGCGTTGAATGTCACCGTGACAGCCTGGGGCTGATCGGGGATGACGATCGTCCGGGTGCCCGATGCGGCGGGATAGGCTTTGCCACCCACCGTGGCCGAAATCGGCGCGTGATCACCATGCACCACCAGCGCGATCGCGTGCCACCATGGTTTCCATGTGCCCTGGCGCGCATCAAACGTGATGGACTGCACACCGTTTGCACCGGTGGTGCAGCGCACCGCCTGGCGCGCATAGGCGCCTGCCGCAAACGCCATGCTGTGGCCGTCGTCGTCGTACAATTCGCCCGCACAGTCCGCACCCGGATAGACATGCAACTCCAGCGGCCCGTCGGGCACTTGGCTGGTGCTTTGCACCAGCGGCTGGCGCGGCACGATCGATCCCGCACGCACAAACACCGGCAGCGCATCGAGCCGGGGCGTCACGCTGATCGTGGCATAAGGTTTGTGGCCGATCGGCTGTGCGGTGACGGCTTCGCCCGTCCAGTAATCGAACCAGCCGCCTTCGGGCAGGCAGACGTCATAGGCTTGCAGCGATTCGGGCTTGGGGCTGCCCGCGATCAGCAGCTTTGCCCCCAGCGTGAACGTCAGCGCGGTGTTGCACGGCGCCGTCAGCGCCTGCGGATAGTCATAGAACACCGGACGCATGATCGGATCGCCGGTCTGCGCGTTGCTGGCGGCCAGGCTGTAAAGATAGGGCATCAGGCGATAGCGTTCCTCGACAAAATGCCGCCGGATCGCCAGGTGCGCCGGCCCGTCAACCCAGGGTTCGGCCTGCGGTGCATCGTTGGCGGCATGATCGCGGAAAAATGGCGTGAACGCTGCGACTTCGAACCATTTGGTCAAAAGATCGGGTGACGGCCCCCCGGTAAACCCGCCGACATCGGCCCCGCTATAGCTGAATCCCGACAGCCCGAGATTGAGCAGCATGCTGACCGACAGCTTCAGGTGGTCCCAGGTCGAACTGTTGTCGCCGGTCCAGGTCGCTGCGTATTTCTGCCCTCCGGCATAGCTGGCGCGGGTCAGGACAAAGGCGCGTTCTTCGGGGCGCAGCGCGCGCAATCCGTCATACGTCGCGCGCGTGTTTTCCATGCCATAGATATTGTGGATTTCGGCATGACTGGCATTGCGCGGCGCAAAACCGTCGCCGGCGATGCGGTGCACGGTGTCGATCGGCATGGTCTTGCTGGGCGTTTCGAAAATGGCCGGTTCGTTCATGTCGTTCCAGATGCCGCCGACACCGGCATCGGTCAGACGCTTGAACTGCGTGCCCCACCAGGCGCGCGTGGCCGGCACGGTAAAGTCGGGAAACACCGCCGGCCCCGGCCAGACCGGTGCGACATAGACCGACCCGTCGGGGTTGTGCACGAAATGATTGGCCGCGGTGCCGCTGTCATAGGGGGCATAGGCCTGCCCCGGTGCATGCGCGACATGCAGGTCGACAATCGTCACCAGCTTGATCCCCAATGCCCCGACCGTGTCGGTCAGCTTGTGCATGTCGGGAAAGGTGACCGGGTTGAACGTAAAGGGGCGGTTGCGATCCTGATAATCGATATCCATCCACACCACGTCGGCCGGGATATGGTCCGAACGCAGATGCGTGGCGATCGCTTCGACTTGCGCTGCAGAGCTGTAGCCCCAGCGCGATTGCTGATAACCCAGCGCCCAGCGCGGCATCAGCGGCGCCTTGCCGGTCAGATCGGTATAGCGGCGCACCACATCGCGCACGGTTGGCCCCGCAATCACGTAATAGGTGATCGGGCCCCCGGTCGCGCCAATCGCCACCACACCCTCTTCGCGATGGCCGAAATCGAACCATGTCCGCCAGGTGTTGTCGAGAAACAGGCCATAGCTGCCCCCTGCCCCGCCCGTTGCAATGAAAAACGGCACTGACTTGTACAGCGGATCCGTGCTCGACGCATAGCCGAACGCATCGGTGTTCCAGTTGACAAAGCTGCCGCCGCGCCGGTCGAGCAGACCGGATTTGTCGCCCATGCCAAAGAAATGTTCATCGGTGCCCATGACCTTGCGCAGGGTGAAACCGTCGCGATCCAGCACCACCGGGTTTGCCGCATCGTCGACAATCGCGCGCCCGCTGGCATCGACCACGCGCAAATGCAGCGTTGCGGGATCGACGCTGGCCGTCAGCTGCGCGGTGCGCAACGTGCCGTAATCGATGGTGGCGGGGGCGCGATGTGCCAGCATCGCCGGCGATACCGCCCAGCTGGCCGTTTCGCCCGGTTTGCCATCGCGATCGATAGTGACGCGCAAGATCGTGTCGGTAATCGCGGTCACATGTACGGTGGCGCCGTGCGCCGAAACATCCAGCGTATCGGGTGCGGCCTGCGCGCCCGTGGCCGCCAGCATCAGGCACGTGGCAAGCGCAAGATTTTGCAAATGATTGATTCTACGCATGACCTCATCCCGTATTGATCGCGCCGCGCGCTGGCATCGCGTGCAAGGAAGACCCTTGCATTGCGCCGCTTCGGCTGTTGTGTTGCACAGCTTAAGCAGATCATGCCCGATCGGGAGGAAATTTATTCGTATGCGACTGTGCCCCGCGCTTGCCGTCGTTGCCCTGGTTGCCACGCCTGCCAGTGCCGATCCGCTGCCCCGGCCCGTGGCAGCCGCGCTCGCCGCGATCAACGAGGCCGGCTTGCGCGCCGATCTGACCTTTCTGGCGTCGGACGCGTTGCGCGGGCGGATGTCGCTTGAACCGGGCGACGATGCCGCGATCGCCTGGATCGCTGCGGAATTTGCCAAGGCCGGGCTGCAACCTGCCGCGATCGATGCCGACGGCATGCCCAGCTATCTGCAGGCAGTACCGTTGATCGAATATATCGGCGATGGCCGCACCAGTTTCATCGCGCTGGGCGATCGGCGGTTTGCACCGCCCAGCTATACCGGCGGCTATCGCGACGATGTCGACCTGACCGCGCCATTGGTGTTTGCAGGCTATGGCATCACGGTGCCGGGGCTCGACTATGACGATTATCGCGGGATCGATGCGCGCGGCAAAATCGCGCTGGTGTTCGACCACGAACCGCAGGAAGACGACCCCGCATCGCGGTTCAACGGCGCGGGCAACACGCGCCACGCCACCGCACGGGTCAAGGCGTTGAATGCACAGGCGCATGGCGCGCTGGCGGTGATCGTGCTGCCCGAACCCAACCGCAAGCATCTGTCGAACGCCGAACGGTCGCGCCGGATCGGCGGCAGCATCACGCGCACCCCGCCCCTGCCATTGCAGGCCCGCGCCGATGACGAACTGCACATTCCGGTGCTGACCCTGACCGATCCGGTAACCAAAGCGATCTTTGCCGCGGCCGGGATGGACGCGGGCGCGTTGCAGGCGGCGATCGATCGCGATCTGGCCCCGCGCGGCGCGGCGCTGGCGACCGCACCCTTGCACCTGCATATCGAAAACGCCCTGCGGCGGCGCGGCATCAGTTACAACGTCGTGGCGCTGCTGCCGGGTTCAGACCCCTTGTTGAAAAACGAAACGCTGATCCTGTCGGGCCACCACGACCACGATGGATCAAGCCAGAACGGCGCGCAGATCTGGCACGGCGCCGATGACAATGCCTCGGGCACGGTGGGCGTGGTGGCGCTGGCGCGCACCTTTGCGGCAATGCCGGTACGGCCCCGGCGCTCAATCCTGTTCAGCGTGTTTGCCGCCGAGGAACGCGGACTGCTGGGCGCCTATGAAATGGCCGCGCACCCGTTGCGCCCCCTGGTGACAACGCGCGCGATGATCAATTTCGACATGATCGGCCGCAACGAGGCGCCCAGTCCGCAGACCGACGGCCTGATCGCCATTCCCGCCGACACCACCAACCGGCTGAACCTGATCGGCGCACCTTACAGCCCCGATTTCAACGCCGCGATTGCTTCGGCGAACAAGGATGTGGGGCTGGTGCTGGATGACCGGTTCGACCGCGACAATGTGCTGAACGTGTTTTTCCGGTCAGACCAGTTTCCGTTTGTGCTGCACGATGTGCCCGCATTCTGGTTCTTCACCGGGTTTCACCCCGATTATCACCACGAAACCGACACCGCCGACAAGATCAACTATGCCAAGATGGCCAGGATCCTGCGCCTGAGCGGCACGACGCTGTGGCAGCTTGGCAATGCCGCCACAGTGCCGGCATTTGTCCCCAACCCGCGCCCCGACGGGGGGGCCGCACAGCCAATCGGGCGCCCGCAATAACCGCCCCGATCAACGTATCCATAGCCATGGATGATCTGTATGGGCCTGAATCGAGCACTGCCTGTTCACCCCTGCAAAGGCCGCCTTGCGCACCACCGATGACCGAACCTGAACCCACACTTGAAGACCTTGGCTGGCGGCCGTTTTTCGTCGACCAGATCACGCCCGATGAGCGCAATGCCAGCCGCCCTGTCCGGGTCATGGCGGTGCATCGCGGCAAACTGGCGGTGGCGGGCGCAGCGCTTGAATGCCAGATTGCCTCGCACCTTGCCTCGTCGCGCGGGGAAGAGGACAGGCCGACCGTGGGCGACTGGCTGCTGATCGATCGCGACAGTCTTGAGCCGCAGCGCATTCTGGACCGCGCCAGCCTGTTCAAACGGCGCGCGGCGGGCGGCGATCATCGGCTGCAACTGATCGCGGCCAATGTCGATACGGTCTTGATCGTGGCCTCGTGCAACCAGGATTTCAACATTCCCCGGCTGGAACGCTATCTCGTGCTGGCCCGCGAAGTGGGGGTGAACCCGGTGATCGTGCTGACCAAGATCGATCTGACCGACCGGCCCGACACTTTTGCCGCGCAGGCACGCGCGCTGCAACCGGGGCTGCGCGTCGAATGCGTGAACGCGCGCGATCGGGCCAGCGTGGCGCAGCTTGCGGCGCTGTGCGGCCCGGGCGAAACCGTGGCCCTGCTGGGATCATCGGGCGTCGGCAAATCGACGATGGTCAACACCTTGCGCGGTTCGGACCTGATCGCCACCCAGGCCGTGCGCGACCACGATGGCAAAGGCCGCCACACCACCACCGTGCGCGAAATGCATCGGCTGGAAGGCGGCGGCTGGCTGATGGACACACCCGGCATGCGCGAATTCCAGATGATCGACGCCGCGGCGGGCCTGGCCGAAGTGTTCGACGATATCGAACAATCCGCGCTTGCCTGCCGCTTTACCAATTGCAGCCATACCACCGAGCCTGGCTGCACGATCCAGGCGGCGCTGGCCAACGGCACGCTCGATAGCGCCCGGCTGGACCGCTGGCGCAAATTGACCGAACAGGATAGCGGCACCCCCGCATGGCAAACGCGCGCGCGCAAACCCGCAAAAAGGACCTGACCAATGGCCGATCTCTATCTCAAGGCGCTCGAATCCGAACGCAAAAGCCTGTGGGCCGCCTGCCGCCTGAAGGGCCTGCCCGTGGGCACGCCCGAACGCCAGCGGATCGTCGAACTTGACCAACTGCTGGCCGAGCACAAGGCAAAGAAGGCCGTCTGACCAACCACATCGTGCCAACTCTTGGGTCGCTGCCTGATGTTGCGATCGGCGCGTGTTGCCATTGACCATCGACGCGGGGCCAAGGCCAAGGCACAAGGGCCGCAATCCCACGACCAGCAAGGCCGTCCCCGCCGTGAGCAACGCCAATCCCCGCAGCCTGTCACAATCGATCCGCAACGCCGATGGGCCCGATATCGCGCGCAAAGGCATGGATCAGCGCTGGCACCAGGATCTGTACCATCGCTGGATCAGGACGAGCTGGACCAGGTTCTTTGCCGGTTTTGCCGCGGTGTTCACCGGGCTCAATCTGGTGTTCGCGTTGCTCTATGCGCTTGACCCTGCAGGGTTGGTGCAGATCGGCGCGCATACACCCGACAGCGTGCTGTTCCGCAGCTTCATCTTCAGCGTGCACACCATCGCCACCGTCGGATATGGCAATATCTATCCGGATTCGACGTATGTGAACGTGGTCGTCGTGCTGGAAATCGCCATCGGCATTCTGGTGTTTGCACTGACCTCGGGGCTGGTGTTTGCCCGTTTTTCGATCCCGCGCGCACGGATCATGTTTTCCGATGTGGCGGTGGTGCGAAATTTCGAAGGCTGGCCCACGCTGATGTTCCGCGCCGCCAACCAGCGCAGCAATTTCATTGTCGAAGCCAGCGTGCGCGTATCGATCCTGCGGTATCAGACGATCGACGGGCGGATGATGCGACGCTTTTTCGACCTGCCGCTGATCCGGGCAAGCTCTCCGGTGTTCGCGCTCAGCTGGCTGGTGATGCACCGCATCGACGAAGCCAGCCCGCTGTTCGGCGTGACGCAGGACCAGTTCGATGCCCGGGAAGACGAGCTGATCATCCTGATGACCGGGATCGATTCGAGCGTGTCGCAGCCGGTGATCGCGCGCCACGGCTATGGCCCTGGGCGCATTTTGTGGAATCATGAATTTGTCGATGTGATGCGCCGCGATGATGCGGGACGGCAATGGATCGATTTTGGCCGGTTTCACGACGTCACACCGATCTGACCCCCCTTTCGCGCAAGTTCCGGTGGCGAAGGCCGCGCGGCGTGCTAGTTTCACCTGCAATCGCCTGCCCTGTTTTCGAAAGGTCCCCTTCATGCGCGCCCGTATTCTTGCATCGGGGCTGTTTGCCTCGCTTGCCCTTGCCACTGTGGCCACCGCGCCGCTTGCCGCCAAAAGCACATCCGACATCACCGCCGCCGTGGCCGACCCCCACCGTACCGAGGCCGAACGCCACCGCGATCCATATCGCCACCCGGTACAGACCCTGGAATTTTTCGGGGTCCGCGCCGATCAGACCCTGGTTGAATTCAATCCCGGCGGCGGTTGGTACACCGCCATTCTTGCGCCGATGCTGGCGCCGCACGGCCATTACATCGGTCTGGTCGTGCATGGCGAAAAGAGCGAGGCTTCGCTGGCCAAACTGATCGCCGCGGGCGGCGATCGTTATCACGGGGCGACCGCAGCAACGCTTGATCCTGCCACCGGGTCTTCGACCGTGCCCGACAATTCGGCCGATGTGGTGGTGACATTCCGCAATGTGCACAACCTGATCTTTGCCGGTGGCACGACGCCCGACGGGGCGTTCAAGGCGTTTTATCGCATGCTCAAGCCCGGCGGCGTGCTGGGCGTGGTCGACCACCATCTGCCCGAGACGATGGACAGCGCGCTTGAAAAGAAAAGCGGTTACCTGAAGCGTTCGACCGTGATCCGCCTGGCCGAAGCAGCCGGTTTCAAACTGGCAGGCGAAACCGCGATCAACGCCAACCCCGCCGACACCCACGATTGGCCCGAAGGCGTATGGACCCTGCCGCCGGTTCTGCAACTGGGCGACAAGGACAAGGCCAAGTACCTTGCCATCGGCGAAAGCGATCGGATGACCTTGAAATTCGTCAAGCCCCGGTGATCGCCTGATCAAGCACCCCTGTGGCGCCGCGGTGCCACAGCGGGATCAGACGATCATCATTTCGACGAGTGTCGGCCCGGTCTGCGCAAACGACCAGCGCAGCGCGGGCCCGACACCATCGGGTTCCCCAACCTTTTGGGCCGGGATGCCCTGGGCCGTGGCCAACCCGCAAAAGTCGATCCCCGACAGATCTGTTCCCGCGACGCTGTGCATCCCGAACAGGCGGCCAAAGCCGCGCAACGCCTCGTACCGGCGATTGTTGAGAATGATAAAGCTGATCGGCAGGCCAAGCTGCCCCGCGCTCCACAGCCCCTGGATTGCATACATCGCCGAACCGTCGCCCAGCACCGCGATCACGCGCCGGTCGGGCCTGGCCAGTGCCATGCCCACGCTGGCGGGCAGGCCATGGCCCAGGCCGCCGCTGGCGCACGTATAGAACGTGTCGGGCACGGTGATCGGCAGATGATCGTGCATCGGTCCGCGCGCGGTCGGCGCTTCTTCCACCACGATCGACCCTGCGGGACGCAGCGCGGCCAGATGGTCGAACACCAGCCGGTCGGTCAGGATCGCCCGATCGGGCGCCGCCGCCGCCGCGCGTGGCGCGATCGCGGTGCGCGGCGCCGGCTCCGGCCCCACCAGCAGCGCCGCCAGCGCATGATCGGCGTCGGCGACAACTGCCAGATCGCACGGCGCCCAGCTGACCTGCGCCGGATTGTCGGCGATGAACACGGTGGTCGCACCCGGCGGCAGGTGCGGCCCATCGCCTTCGACGTGATACAGGCTTAACGGCCCCCCCAGCGCCACGATCACATCGTGTGGCGTCAGCGCCGCCACGATCGCTTCGCGCCGCGGATCGAGAAATCCGGCAAACAACGGGTGATCTTCGGGGAAACTGCACCGGGCGCTGAACGGCGCGACCCACACCGGCGCCTGGTGCCGTTCCGCCAGCGCGATCACACGGGTCCACCCGCCGTCGCGCGCCACCCCGGCACCGACCACCAGCACCGGCTGCCGCGCGCGCGCCAACACTTGCGCGGCCTGCGCCAGCAACGCCGGATCGCCCGGATTGGTTGCCCCGGCCTGCGGGATATGCACCGGTTCACAAGGCCTGTCCCAGTCATCGACCGGGATCGACACAAAGGTCGGCCCGCGCGGCGGCTGCATCGCCACGATGTAGGCGCGCGCGATGGCCGCAGGCACGTCTTCGGCGCGTGCCGGTTCGATCGCCCATTTCACGAACGGCCTGGGAAATTCGGTGGCTTGTTCCGCAAACAGGAACGGTTCGAACGGCAGGATCGAACGCGCCTGCTGTCCGGCGGTGACCACCAGCGGGGTCTGGTTCTTCCATGCGGTGAACAGGTTGCCCAGCGCATGCCCGGTGCCGGCGGTGGCATGCAGATTGACCAGCGCGGCGCGGCCGGTGCCTTGCGCATAGCCATCGGCCATGCCCAGCACGACCGATTCCTGCAGGCCCAGGATATAGCGGAAATCCGCTGGCAAATCGCGTAGCAGCGGCAGTTCGGTGCTACCCGGATTGCCGAATATCGTGGTCATGCGCAAGGCGCGCAGCACAGCCAGGGTTGCAGTTTGTACGTTGGGCATCAGCTCTCGAATTTCAGGGTTTGGTTGCGCGCCGACGATGCAACACAAAACCACCGAACGCTATCGCAAATAGCCATATGCCACGCCGGCAACCATGGCCGGTTCGCGCAAAGCCGCGTGCAATCGCGGCAATTTTCGTCAACAAGGCACCGGCACACGCACCAACAAGGAGACCACAATGACCATTACCCGCATCGATCAGGGGCCCCGCATGAGCCAGGCCGTGGTCCACGGCGGCACCGTTTATCTGGCCGGGCAAGTCGGTGCGCCAGGCGCGACCGTGACCGAACAGACCCGGGCCGTGCTGGCCGCGATCGACGCGCTGCTGGCGCGCACCGGCAGCGACAAGGACCACCTGCTGACCGCCACGATCTGGCTGGCCGACATGGCGGATTTTGGCGAAATGAATGCAGTGTGGGACGGCTGGATCGCCGGGCACCCCGCCCCGGCACGCGCCACTTCCGAAGGCAAGCTGGCCACGCCCGACTTCAAGGTGGAAATCATCATCGTCGCCGCGGTCGCCTGACCGCCGGTTGACAGGCGCCCCGGCCGCCAAGCGCACACAAAAGGGGCCGGCGCGCCGCGCCGGCCCCTTGTTCATGGCGTCGGCCGATCAGAAACTGGTGCGCAGCGTAAAGCCCCAGTAGCGATCGGAATCGCGCGGAATCTGATAAAGGTAAGACCCGCCCGGCCCACCGGTGCCGATGGTCGAGGCATAGTGATCGTTGAACAGGTTCTTGACCACGAACGCCAGCCGATAGTGCTTGGCCAGATCGACCGCGGCCACGCTGATATCCACCTGGGTATAGGCCTTGAGGATCTGGTTCTGGAATGCCACCTGCTGGGCCGCGGTGTTGGTCGGCGCCAGCGTGGAAACCTGCTTGTCGCTATAGGCGGCCAGCGCGTTGAATTCGATCCCGAACGGCAGGCCTTGCGGCAGGGCCGTATAGGTTGCGCCCAGATTGCCTTTGTTCTTGGGTGCAAAGGCCAGCGGCGTGCCCGACGCAATGAAGTTTACCGCCTGGGCTGCCGGCGGTTCCAGAAACTGGTCGACATGCGCGTCGGTGTAGCTGTAGCCGCCATTGATCGTCAGCTGCGGCGTCGGGCGATACAGCAGTTCCACTTCGGCGCCGCGGGTCGATACATTGCCCGCGTTGATGATCGTGGTGGTCACCGCGCCATTGACGGTGGTCGGGTAATTGGCCTGGTAGTTGTCGACCTTGGTGTAGAACCCGTCGACGTTGAAGATGATCCGGCCATGATCAAAGCTGTTTTTCAGGCCCACTTCGAATGCGTTGGAGGTTTCGGCCGAAATCGGCGCGGTGTTGAACCACTGCATGTTGAAGAACACGTTGAACGCCGGGCCCTTGTAGCCGCGCGAATAGCTGGCGTAGAGCATGTGGCCCTTGGCCAGGTCATATTCCAGCGCCGCCTTGCCCGAGACATTGCTGGCACTGGTCTGGCCCGTCCACGGCGTGCCGTTGAACCCGGCGCCGTTGGTAACCTGGGCTGCGGCAACATTGGCATCGAAGCTGGCCGCGATCCCGGCCGGGCCGCCTACACCGGGAAACGTGCTGCCGGTAAAGTTGTCGGTGCGCGTGTCATAGGCCGAAACCTTGTCATGGGTATAGCGCAGGCCCGTGACCGCGCGGAACGCCGGGCTGAAATGCCAGGTGGCCTGGCCATAGGCGGCAACGTTGTCAAAAGTCGATCCGAACACGCCCACGCCCACCGGATTGGCGGTGGTCGAACCGGCAGCAGGGCACGGGGTCAGGCCATTGGCCTGCACCGTGGCCGTGGTCGACAGGCAATAGGTATCCGACCGGGTATACGTACGTTCGGCCAAGGCCTGATAGTAGAACGCGCCGATCACATAATCGAGGAAACCGCCGGTGGGCGACGTCAGGCGCAGTTCCTGGGTAAAGGTATGCGCGCGTTCGGGGCCATCGTCATGGATCAGCGGCACGCCGACATACAACTGGTCGATCCAGTCGCCATCGCGCACTTCCTCGTTGTTCCACTGCCGCCATGACGTGATCGAGGTCAGCGTGTGTGTGCCCAGCGCCAGATCGGCCTGCAACGACACGCCATAGGTTTCTTCCTCGGTGCGGTTGGGCAGGCTCTGGATGCTTTGACGCGTGGCCCCGCCCAGCGCCGGCGGCAAAATGCTTTGCAGCGCGGCCTGGCCCGGGGTTGGCGAAGGATTGAGCGCACCGATCACAAAGGCGCAGCACTGGTCATCGGCCTTGCGGTAATCGGCGATCAGCTTGACATGCAGATTGGGGGTGACATCGCCTATCACCTGCCCGCGCACGCCATAGTGCTTGTAGCCGTTGATCTTGCTCTGGGTGGTTTCGTCCCAGATGTTGCCTTTGTAATCGCTGTAGAATGCGGTGATCCCGGCGCGCCAGTTATCGCTGATCGGGCCGCCCAGGCTGGCCTTGAGCTTGTATTCGCCGCCGCTGAACCCTTCGACATCCAGGTATCCGCCCAGTGTCTTGCCCGGCTCCCTGGTTACGATGTTGATGACGCCAGCCGACGAATTCTTGCCGAACAGCGTGCCCTGCGGGCCCCGCAACACTTCGACCCGGTCGATATCGTACAGATCGCCAAAGCTTTCACCCGCACGCGCCAGCACCACGCCGTCGAGCACGCTGGTCACGCTGGGTTCGGCCGCGATCGAAAAGCTGACCGTGCCGAGACCGCGCAGGAACAGCGCGGAATTCAGGCTGGTATCGCCTTTCACGAACGTCAGCGCGGGGACAAGCCGCTGCGTATCCTCGATATTGTTGGTCGACAATCGTGCCATCGCGTCGCCCGATACGACAGTGATCGCCACCGGCACTTTTTGCAGCGGTTCGGACCGCTTTTGGGCGGTAACGATGATTTCGGCAGGTGCGGATGCCGCGTCGGCAGCAGGCGCAGGTGTCTCGGCTGCCAGCGCTGGCGATGCCACAAGCGCCACCAGGGGCAGCGCGGCCAGTACACAATATGTCGATCTCATGTCGTTCCTCCCTGTAGGGACGGCGCGTGTCACGCCTGTCCCCGTGGTGCTGATCGGTTACCCGCTGGTCGTGAGGGCATTGCTGTGACGATCGTAATAAGTCAATTATATTTGTAGAGATTAATGCAAGGCGGTGAAATATGATAACACGCGGTGGGCCGGCGCAGGCATTCATGCGGTCGTGGTGATGGCATGCCTTTCATCCTCGTTGGCAGGACCGTCCCGGGCTTGATCCCGGGTACGCCGCTGCGCTGGCAGTGCTCCGGCGTAACGTCCGGGCCTGCACTTGCCTGTTGATCTGCCGCGCTTCGGTCGATATGTCAATCGGTGTCACAAGTGGTCTGCCAATTTCCCGCGTGGCGGACCCAATCCGCCCGTCCCACGCCGGACCCAACGATGGAATCGGGATGAAACTGCGTCTGGAAGCCACGAAGTCGGGATTTGCACTGGTGCTTGCGGGCCGGCCGGTGCTGATTCACGATCGTGTCTGTCCAGCGGTGACAGTTGCCTGTGGCGCGCCCGAGGTGATAATGCTGCGCGGCAATTACCGCATGACCGACGCGCCGCACGGGATGGTTGCACCGCGCGAATGGCGGCAGGACGGCGCATGTGTGCTGCTGCTTGATGGCGATATGCCGATCGCGCGCATCGATCTGGCCGACGAAGGCTTTGACATTACCGCCATCGACCCGGCGCATGACCGGATCCACGTGCGATTCCACGCAACCACCGACGAGACCGTTTGGGGCGGCGGCGAACAGATGAGCTATCTTGCGCTGAATGGCCGCACGTTTCCGATGTGGACCAGCGAACCCGGCGTCGGCCGTGACAAATCGACCGCCCTGACCCGGTTGATGGACGAAACCGCGATGGCCGGAGGGGATTACTGGAACACCAATTACCCGCAGCCAACATTTCTGACTTCGCGCTGGATCGCGGTGCATTGCGCCAGCACCTGTTACAGCGTGCTCGATTTCACCGATCCCGCCCATCACGCGGTCGAAGTCTGGTCTGGCACGGCGCGGTTCGACCTGATTGCCGCCGATGGCCCGCAGGACCTGGTCGGGCGTTTGTCCACGCGCTTTGGCCGCCCGCCCGCCCTTCCCGACTGGGCGATTGGCGGCGCGATCGTCGGGCTTAAGGCCGGGCTGGACAGCTTTGCCCGGCTTGACGGCTTTATCGCCGCAGGCACTGCGGTCGCCGCTTTGTGGTGTGAAGACTGGGCAGGGGTCCGCGAAACCGGCTTTGGCCGCCGCCTGTTCTGGGACTGGACATACAGCCGCGCGCGTTATCCCGACCTGCCCGCGCGGATCCGCGATCTGAACGCGCGGGGCATTCGCTTCATGGCCTATGCCAACCCGTATCTGGCGGTTGACGCAACGCTGTATGGCGAGGCCGCAACCGGCGGCCATTTGGCCCTGCATCCGCACGAAGACACGCCCTATCTGGTTGATTTCGGAGAATTTGACTGCGGCGTGATCGATTTCACGCGTGCCGCAACGCGCGACTGGTTTGCGTCGCGCATCCTGGGCCAGGAAATGCTCGATATCGGCATTGACGGCTGGATGGCCGATTTTGGCGAATACCTGCCCACCGATGTGCGCCTGTACAGCGGGATCGACGCGATGGAAGCGCACAACCTGTGGCCGGTGCTGTGGGCGCAAGTCAACGAACAGGCGCTGGCAGCGCGCGGGCGGCACGGCGATGCGCTGTTTTTCATGCGCGCCGGCTTTTCGGGGGTGTCGCGGCATTGCCCGCTGTTGTGGGCGGGTGATCAATCGGTGGATTTCACCCGGCACGACGGTATCGGCACGGTGATCACCGCAGCGCTGTCGGCGGGGCTGGTCGGCAATGCCTACAGCCATTCGGATTGCGGCGGCTATACCTCGCTGCACGGCAACCAGCGCAGCGCCGAACTGATGATGCGCTGGTGCGAACTGGCGGCCTTTGCCCCGGTCATGCGCAGCCACGAGGGCAACCGGCCCGACGACAACCTGCAATACGACAGCACGCCGGCATTGCTGGCCTGTTTTGCCGCGTGGAGCCGGGTCCATGCGCACCTGGCCCCCTATGTGCGCCACCTGTGTGACCAGGCCGTGGCATCAGGCCTGCCTGCGCAACGGCCGTTGTTCCTGCATTATCCCGATGACCCGGCGCTTTATGCGATCCAGGACCAGTTCCTCTATGGCGCAGATCTGCTCGTGGCCCCGGTGATCGATCAGGGCGCGTCCGCGCGCCGGGTGGTGCTGCCGGGCACCACGCCGTGGCGACATGTGTGGAGCGGTATCGATCATGATCCGGGCGAGGTGTTCATTGCTGCACCGATCGGGCAACCGCCGGTTTTCTATCGCCTCGACAGCGGCTATGCGCCGCTGTTCGAAGCGATGCGGGGAATGATACAGGAATGAGCGAACGCGCCAACATTCGCGATGTGGCCGCCCGCGCGGGCGTGGCGGTCAAAACGGTCAGCCGGGTGCTCAACGGCCACCCCTATGTCAGTGTGCCGATGCGCCAAAAGGTCGAACGCGCGATGCACGAGCTGGATTTCCGCCCCAGCGTCGCAGCGCGCATCCTGTCGGGATCGAAATCGAACCAGATCGCGCTGATCTATGACAACCACAGCCCTTATTACATGTTCCAGATCCAGTCAGGCTGCTGGGATTGCTGCAAGACGCACGGCATCCGCCTGCTGGCGCAACCGGTCGATGTCGCCGATCCCGATGTGGGCGATCAGGTACGCGGGCTGGTTGGTGAAACGCATGTCGATGGCATCGTGCTGTCTTCGCCGGTAACCGATTGCCCGGCGGTGCTGCGCGCGCTCGATGCGCTGGATATCCCGTTCGTGCGGATTTCACCCGGCACCAACCATGCGCTGACTTCGTCGGTGTTCATCGACGATGCGCAGGCCGCAGACGATATGACCACCCACCTGATCAACATGGGGCACCGCCGCATCGGCTTTATCAAGGGCCACCCCAATCATCCGGGCAGCGATGATCGCCAGTTTGGCTATCGCCGGGCGCTCGATCGTGCGGGCATTGCCTTCGAACCGCAGCTGGTGATGCCCGGCGCGTTCGATTTTGAAAGCGGGATGGCCGCAGGCGCAGTGCTGCTCGATTTGCGCCATCCCCCCACCGCGATCTTTGCCGCCAACGACGACATGGCCGCAGGCGTGCTGGCCGTGGCGCATGACCGGGGCCTGTCGCTGCCCGATCAGCTGTCGGTGGCCGGGTTCGATGACACGACGCTGGCGCGCACGGTGTGGCCCGCGCTGACCACGATCCATCAGCCGATGGCCGATCTTGCCCGTACCGCCACCGAAATTCTGATCAGCGGGGGCGATATCACGCACCGCCGTCTGCCGCACACGCTGATCGAACGCGCATCTGTTGCCCCGCCTGCAAGGATCATCCCATGAGTGTACTACCCCTGCCCCCTGCCATCCGCCGCCTGGGCGTATCCGTGCTCAGCACGTCGCCGATCGCCTGGGGCATGTGGCGCCTGGCCGACGAAGCGCGGAGCGTGGCCGAGGCCGCGCGGCTGGTCCATGCTGCACTCGATGCCGGGATTACGCTGCTCGACACGGCCGACATTTATGGTTTTGACGGCACTGCCGGGTTTGGCGATGCCGAGGCGCTGCTGGGCCAGGTGCTGCACGCCGAACCCGGTCTGCGCGATCGCTTTGTGCTGGCGACAAAGGGCGGCATCCTGCCGCCTGTGCCCTATGATCAAAGCCCGGCCTATCTCGACGCGGCGATCGACGCGTCGTTGCGGCGGCTGGGCGTCGATTGCATCGACCTGTGGCAGATCCACCGACCCGATATCCTGGCCCATCCGCAAGAGGTTGCGCGCACGCTTGATGCCGCATTTGCGGCGGGCAAGATCCGTGCGCTCGGCGTGTCGAACTTCACGATGGCGCAGACCGCCGCGCTCAACCATTTCCTCGACATCGATCTGGCCACGACCCAGCCCGAGATCAGCCCGTTGCGCATCGACTGCCTTGAAAATGGCGAGATGGACCAGGCGATGATGCTGGGCCTGACTCCGCTGGCCTGGTCGCCGCTGGGTGGCGGTCGCCTGGCCGATCCGCAACGCCCGCGCGACATCGCCGTGGCCGCGGCGCTCGATGCCTTTGCCGCGCCGCTGGGGATCAGCCGCACGGTCGCCGCCTATAGCTGGCTGATGGCGCATCCGGCCGGGATCATCCCGATCGTGGGATCGCAAAACCCCGCCCGCATCGCCGAAGCGGCCAGTGCGCTGACCGTGCAATGGACCCGCACGCATTGGTACGCGGTGCTGGTTGCCGCCAGAGGAGTAGCGCTGCCATGACCGCCAAGGTTTCCGCGCCGCAATGCGAAGTGGCATGGTTTTCGGCGCTGTGCGACGACGATTATGAATTTCTGGGGGTCAGCGACCCGGCGCTGAAATCCAGCTGGGAGCATTGCCGCAATATCGTGCTGCGCGCCGAAGAGGGCGGGTTCGACAATATCCTGCTGCCGTCGGGATACAGCCTGGGGCTAGACACCACGGCCTTTGCCGCGGCGGTGGCGCCGATGCTGCGCCGTATGAAGCTGCTGTGGGCCACGCGCATCGGCGAAGACTGGCCACCGCAACTGGCGCGGCGCATCGCCACGCTTGACCGCATTCTGGGCCCCGATGCCGCAGGCAGCGCGGGGCGGCTGAATGTGAATATCATTTCGTCGGACATGCCGGGTGAAACCATCGCCTCGGCCGCGCGCTATGCCCGCGCGACCGAGGCGATGCAGATCGTGCGCACGCTGCTCAATGGCCAGCCGCTCGATCACCAGGGCGAGTTCTATCGTCTGAAGCTTGATCCGCCACGCGTGACCACGATTTCGGGCAGATGCCCGGCGTTCTATTTCGGCGGGCTGAGCCACGAGGCGCGCGAATGCGCCGCGCAAGGGGCCGATGTCTATCTGATGTGGCCCGACACGATGGACAAAGTGCGCGACACCATTGCCGACATGACCGCACGCGCCGCGCGCCATGGCCGCACCCTGAAATTCGGCTATCGCGCGCATGTCATCGTGCGCGAAACCGAGGACGAGGCGCGCGCGTGGGCCGACCGCCTGCTGTCAAAGCTTGACGATGCCACCGGCGCCGCGATCCGCGAACAGTCGCTCGATGCCAAAAATTACGGCGTTCAGCGGCAGGCCGAATTGCGCAGCGCGGCCGGCGGCGACGGCTTTGTCGAGGACAACCTGTGGACCGGGATCGGCCGCGCGCGATCGGGCTGCGGCGCGGCGATTGTCGGCAATCCCGACCAGGTGCTGGCCAAGCTGCACGCCTATCAGGCCGAAGGGATCGAGGCGTTCATCCTGTCGGGATATCCCCACGCGCAAGAGGCCGACCTGTTTGCCCGCCATGTGCTGCCGCATATCCAGCACGGGCCGCTGGTGCTGTGAGGGGTTGGTTGGTCGCGGCGGCGTGGTTGGCCTGTGCGGCGCCCGCCTTGGCCAGGCCGGGCGACTGGGTGGATGGGGTGACCCCTGTCGCCACCCCGGCCGAGCCGCCGTCGATCGCGCTGCCGATGGCGGCAACGTTGCCCAATCGCGCGCCCGAGGCCTGGGCGCGGCAAGATGCGCGCGAGCGGCAGGTGTACAACGTGTCGCGCCCCACGCTGACCCCGATGCCCGCCAGCATGACCGGCACCGCACCGCAGGCCGCGGTGATCCTGGTGCCGGGCGGCGGGTTCCAGTTCCTGGCGATGGACAACGAAGGCTATGATGTGGCCAGCCGTCTGGCCCCGCTGGGCGTGCGGGTGTTCATCCTGAAATACCGCACCCAGCCGGTGGGCGATGGCATCGATGCCTACAAGGCTGCGATCAAGGCAACATTCCAGCGCGGCGAAGGTGCCGCGATGCGCGCGCAGATGATCCCGCTGGCCATCGCCGACACACAGGCCGCGATCCGCATGGTGCGCGCGCATGCGGGCGAATGGCATGTCGATCCCGCGCGGATCGGCGTGCTGGGCTTTTCCGCCGGCGCGATGGCGGTGCTGGGCGCGCTGCAGGCCAATGCGCCGGATGCGCGGCCCGATTTTGCCGGATTGGTCTATGGCCCCACGCAAGCCGACAGCGTGCCGGCCAGTGCCCCGCCGCTGTTCGCCGCCATCGCTGCCGACGACCGGTTTTTCGGACAACAGGATTTCAGCCTGATCAGCAATTGGCGCAAATCGGGCGCAAAAATCGAATTCCACCTGTTCAGCGGGGGCGGCCATGGCTTTGCCTCGCAACCCAATGGCACCACCAGCGATCTGTGGTTCACCGAATATGCCGCCTGGCTGAAAGCATCGGGGTACAACTGAAGCCTAGGCGGCAAGGACAGATTCCGCCTAGACATTCGCCAGTTCAAGCCGCGGCAGCATCGCCTGGATGAACGCCAGCGCGGCCAGATAGGCGCCGCCGCAGATCGCAAACATCGGCACATAGCCGTGGCCGTTGCTCAACGACCACCCAGCCAGCTCGATAATTGCCGTGCCCGACAGGTTGCCCGCCACCGCGCCCAGCGCGATCACGCTGGCAACACGCATCGCGGGCACCACATCGGCGGTCATGCCAAAGATATTGGTCGAAAATCCCTGGTGCGCAAACAGGCCCAGGCCGATCATCACCGCGGCGATCCACGGACTGCCGACGGTCAGCGCCAGCGGCATGGCCAGCACCACCAGCGCATAGAACAGCATCGAGGATTTGCGCGCGCCATTCACCGTAAACCCGCGTGACAGCAGTATCGGATAGATCCCGCCCGAGGACATCGCACCCAGTGCGGCAAGCGAGAAGATGATCGCGATCGGCCAGCCGATGGCGCCCTGCCCCATGGCAAACTGCCGGTTGAAGAAATCGGGCATCCAGAACAGCACGAACCACCACACGCAATCGGTCAGCGCCTTGGCCCCGATCACGGCCCAGGTGCGCCGGTCGCCCAGCAGCACGCCCCAGGCAACGCGCGCACGTTCGGGCACATTGCCCAGCGGTTTCAGATTGCGCGTGGCCAGCGCCCAGCCGACCAGCCAGGCAAAGCCCAGGCTGCCGGTCACGATGAACGCTGCCTGCCACCCGAACGCCAGCGCAAACGGCGGGATCAGCACCGGGGTCAGGATTGCACCGATATTGGGCGCGGTGTTGATCAGGCCGATCGCCACGCTGCGGGTGCGCAGCGGCAGGTATATTGTCGCCGCCTTGACACCGGCCGGGGTCGAAACGGATTCGCCCGCCGCCAGCACGATCCGCGCCGCCACAAACTGCTGCACCGTGCCCGCCAGCGCATGCGCCATGCCCGCCATGCTCCACGTGGCCACCGCGATGCCATAGGCCAGCCGCACCCCCAGCCGATCGACAAACCAGCCGACAAACAGCAGCGCACCCGCCGCCGCAATCTGGAACGCCGCGCCAAGATGCGCGTAATCGCGGTCGCTCCAGTGGAATTCAACCTGCAGCGTGGGCTTGAGCAGCGCCAGCACCTGCCGGTCGACATAGTTCAGCGCATTGCCGACAAACAGCAGTGCAACCAGCGCCAGCATCACGCGGCCGGCCGCGCGATCCGCCGCGGTTGCCATTGCACCGCTATCCCCGCTATCCACTCGTCCGTCTCCCGGTGCTTATGGCTTGCACTCTAGCGTTTCGGCGGGATATGAAAAGCGGCATATGACACCGAAGGACAGAGATCCTTTGCGCAAGGGCACGGACACAATGGCGCAAGGCGCGGGCATCGATTGGGATTCACTGCCGCATGGCGGGGATCTGTATGGCGAACTGCATCTGGCCGAAACCACCCGGCCCCCGCGCACCGCCCCCGCAATGTCGATGTTTCCGGGCCTGGCCGCGTGTGGCGTGGCATCGGCAGCGGCGGCGTGGCTGTCGGACCATTACCATTTTCCGATTATCCTGCTGGGCCTGCTGGTCGGATTGTCGCTGAATTTCATCGCGCACGATCCGCGCACGCACCGCGGGCTGGACTTTGCGTCGCGCACGTGTCTGCGGCTTGGCATCGTCGCGCTGGGTCTGCAGGTGACGCTGGCGCAGATCGGTGCGCTGGGCGTGTGGCCGTTTGTGGCGCTGCTGGCGGTGATGGCGTGCGCCTTTGTGGCCGCGATGGCGGGCGGGCGGATGGCCGGGCAATCATCCTATGCCAGTATCCTGGCGGGCGGCGCGACCGCGATCTGCGGGGCAAGCGCGGCGCTGGCGCTGTATGGCGTGATCGGCAAAAACCGGCTGAGCCAGGCGCAGTTTGCGCTGACGCTGGTGGGCATTTCGCTGGCCAGCGCGCTGGCCATGTCGATCTATCCGACGCTGGCGGCCGAACTGCATCTGAACGATCGCGAAGCCGGGTTTCTGATCGGCGCATCGATCCATGACGTGGCGCAGGCGATCGGCGGCGGCTATGCCTTTTCCGATGCGGCGGGCAGTTATGCGACGATTGTCAAACTGGCGCGCGTGGCGCTGCTGGCACCGCTGGTGGCGGTGGCCAGCGTGGCGCTGGGCAGTGGCGAGGGCGAAGGCAGCCCCGCCCCGTCGGTATGGCGGCGTCTGGCGCTGCCCTGGTTCATCACCGCGTTTCTGGGCGTGCTGGCGCTGAACAGCGTGATCACGTTGCCGGCCCCGGTCAGCCAGGCAGCACTTGCCGGATCAAAGGCGCTGCTGCTGCTGGCCGTCACCGCCACCGCGATCCGTTCGCGCATGGACCTGCTGATGCAGATGGGCTGGCGTGCGACGATCCCCGTGCTGACCGCCACGATCGCCAGCTTTGTCGCGGCGCTGGGCTTTGCCGTGGCGTTTCTCTGACACCCGGCCACCGGTTTTCTTCGCCAATGTGACGGTATCGTGTCGGGCAAAACGGCCCGCGGCGAAGCATGCGCGGCGGTGCCCTGTTGACATCTGATCCCGCTACATCATATTTATGTGATAAATCGGAATCAAAGATGAAATCGTGGGAGAACCTGCCGTGAAGCGCACTTCGATAATGATGGCATCGTTCGCCGGCATCATGGCCTGTGCACTGCTGCCCGGCACAGCGATGGCCGCAGGCGATGCCGCGCAGGATGCCCCGGCCGATGCCCCAGCCAAGGCGCAGGATTCCCCGGCCCAGGACAGCAACGCGATCGTGGTCACCGGCTTGCGCGCCAGTCTGCGCGATGCGTTGCAGGCCAAGCGGATCAACACGCTGGTGGTCGACACGATTTCGTCAAAGGATATCGGCGCGCTGCCCGACATCACCATTGCCGACGAGTTGAACCGCCTGCCCGGGGTCAACGCCTCGCGCGATCGCGGCAATGACAGCCAGGCTTCGGTGCGCGGGCTTGGGCCCCGGCTGGTGCTGGGGCTGGTCAATGGCCGCGAAGTTGCCACCTCCGAACCCGATCGCAATGTGCGCTGGGAAATCTATCCGTCCGAAGACGTGTCGGCGGTTACCGTCTACAAGTCGCAGGATGCCAGCCTGATCGACGGCGGGGTTGCCGCCACGATCGACATCCGCACGCTGCGCCCGCTCGATTATGTCGGATCGCCGCTGACCGTGCGCGCCGGTGCGCAATACAACGACGGCGGCAAGGATATCCCCGGCTACAGCCGGTGGGGCACCCGCGGCAGCCTGCAATATGTGGCCAAGCTGACCGATACCTTTGCACTGGCCGCAGGCGGCAGCTATCAGCAACAGCGCAACGGCAAAGTGTCGTTCCAGGGCTGGGGCTATAACGAAGCCAACACCAACGGCGACAGTGCGCCGGTGTATAACGGCAGCCCGGTCAACGCCCCCTATGGCGCGCAGACCGAAGTCGATGCCACCACCGAAACCCGCTGGAGCGCCACCGGCGCGATGCAGTGGAAGCCCGATGCCGATTGGGATATCAACGCCGACATCCTGTATTCAGACGTAAAAATCGCCGAGCCGCAGTTCCAGCAATGGTATGGCAATGCCAATGGCTGGGGCGATTATGGCGGCACCATCGGCGCGCCGGGCGATATCTATCAGCCGGGCCATTTCACGATTGCGGGCAACAGCATCGTGGCCGCCACGCTGAACAACTATTCCTCGGTTACCAACGTGATCGACGATTATTCCGAAGACAAGCATCTGCTGACCGCCGGACTGAACGTAAAGTACAGCCACGATGACACCACGATCAAGCTTGACGGGTCTTATTCGCAGGCCGCGCGCACCAATGCCTATTACGCGGCGCAATCGCAGGTCTATCCGCAGACGGTATCGTTCAACACCGCCGCCGGCGTCCTGCCCAGCGTGATCGAAAGCGGCGACCCCGCCCTGCCCGCCAGCCAGAATTTCACCATGACCGGCGACACCGGGCCGCAACGGCTGGTCGACAGCCTGGGTGCGTTTCAGTTCGATGTGTATCACCGCCTGCACGACAGCCTGTTCACCGGCATTGGCGCGGGTGTGCGCATGGCCGGGCGCACCAAGACATTTACCTCGGGCTTTGCCACGGTGTCGATCAACCCCGGCACCCCGACACTGAGCGAATTCGGTGTCAACAACACCGGCATCACCGTGCCCAACCTGGTCTATGGCAATTTCAACCAGCTGGTTGCGATCAGCAACACGACCGACAGCGGCGACAATTCGCAATACTGGCGCGTGTCCGAAAACACCTACGAAGGCTATGCAAAGGCGGATTTTGCCGGGCAAGCGGGCGCAGTGCCCTTTGCCGGGAACATCGGCGTGCGGCTGGTCGATGTGGTTACCGGATCATCGGCGTTCCAGGGCACCACCACCTATGATTCCACGATCGGCGCCAATGTCACCAGTTATCAGCCGACCTATTTCACCAACCATTATTTCCGCGCGCTGCCCAGCCTGAATGTCAATTTCACGCTGTCGCCCGATGTGATCCTGCGCGCGGGCGTGGCCGAGGTAATGAGCCGCCCGCCGCTCGACGAACTGCGCGCCAGCACCAACCTCAGCTATTACCCGCCGTCCTATCTGCAAGGATCGGCCGGCAATCCGCTGCTGCGTCCGTTCATGGCGACCCAGGGCGATCTGTCGGCGGAATGGTATTTCCACAAGGATGCGCTGCTGGCGGTGGCCGGATATTACAAGCAGATCGGCACCAATGTCGGCTATGCCGTGTTTCCCGAAACGATCGCGGGCACGAACTATACGATCACCGGCCCGGCCAATGGCCCCGGCGGGCATATCGCGGGCAGCGAAGTCACCTTCCAGACGCCGTTCTACTTTGTGCCCGCGCTGCGGCAGTTCGGCATCTATGCCAATGTTGCGCTGGTCACGTCAAACCTGAAGGAACTGGCGCCTGTCAGCAATCCGTTTGCCGCGGTGGGCCTGGCCGCGTTCACCAGCGAAAGCGACCTGTGGTATTCGGGCCATGGCATCGACGCGCGCGTCGGCCTGAAACACCACAGCCCCTATACCGCGATCTTTGGCTGGAACGCCGCGCAACTGACCCGGCTGGAATCCGAAACCACGCTGGGCGCCAGCGTGTCCTATGCCCTTACCCGGTCGATCAGCGTGCGGTTCCAGGCCAACAACCTGCTCAACAAAGCCTCACGCTATTACTTCAACAACGACCCCAACCAGATCGCCCGCTACGAAAAATACGGCGTCAACTACCTGGCCGACGTGACGTTCAAGTACTGAGCCACCGGGCCCTGCGCGCATCTGAACCCTCCCCCTGCTGGGGAGGGTTCTGCTACGGTCTTTTCGAACGACGCGCTTTTCGTGGGGCACAGTGGCACATCGACAGGGCCAGTCTCTTCAAAAAACTGTCCTGCTTGCGCAGGATCATGCGCATCGTTGCGGCCCTTCGTTCCTTTTGCGGAAATGGGCCGCACTGGCAGCCCTATCGACACCCTGCCGCTGTTAAAGCCCTGGATGACCCGTTCCGGGTTGGCCGACGTCCCCGGACCTTGTGCCCGGAACTCTGCGCATCGCGCATCAAGATCTGCTGGCCAGCGGTGCAAGCTGTGATACCAGCAGGCGCACGGGGATCGAACGGGGGCAACAATGACAGGCACAGTGCGCACAATCGCGGCGCGTTACGATGACGCGCAGGACGATACGACGCTGACGCGCTGGTATGTCCTGGCTTTGACCATGCTGGTCTATACCGTCAGCATTGCCGACCGCTATGTCATCTCGACCGTGCTTGAACCGATCAGGCTCGAATTTCATCTCAGCGAGACCGAGGCCGGTCTGTTCACCGGGGTTGCGCTGGGTCTGTTCTATGTCACGATGGGGCTGCCGATGTCGTGGCTGGCCGATCGCACCAACCGCCGCAACGTGCTGGCGGCGGCGCTGGCGATCTGGTCGATCATGACCACGCTGTGCGGGGTGGCGCGCACCCCGATGCACCTGATGTTTGCGCGGATCGGGGTGGGTTCGGGCGAAGCCGGCGGAACACCGCCCTGCAATGCCATCATCGCCGACTATTTCCCGCCGTCGCGCCGCGCGATGGCAACCACCATCTTCGCGCTCGGCGCACCGCTTGGCGCGTGGCTGGGTTCGGATATTGCCGGGCGCATTGCCGCCGGGCAGGGATGGCGCGCGGCATTCCTGGTGCTGGGCGTGCCGGGGCTGGTCCTGGCCGCGCTGATCGTGCTGACCATGCGCGAACCGCGCCGCGGCCGGTATGACCCGGCCATCGCGGATCATGCGCCGTCGTTTGGCGAAACCGTGCGGTTCATGGCGGCGCAGCGCGGCAGCCTGCACGTGATGATGGGGCTGGGTATCTCGGCGCTGTGGGGTTGGGGCCTGATCTGGTTCACCCCGGCCTTTATCGAACGGACCTACCACATGGGCGATGGCAGCGGCGGCGTGCTGCTGTCGCCGATCCATCTGATCGGCGGCGCCGGCGCAACGCTGATCACCGCATGGCTGGTCGGGCATCGCCTGTTCGCCGATCCGCGCCGGATCCTGCGGCTGTTGTCGCTCAGCACCGCGTTCGCCACCATTCCGTCGTTCTATGCCTATTTCACCCATGATCCTGCGGTGATGACACTGATGCTGTGGCTGTTTGTCCCGGCCATCTATCTCTACGTCGGCCCGACGTTCGCGCTGGTGCAGAACGCGGCGCCGGCCGGCATGCGCGCGGTGTTCATCGCGGTCGCGCTGTTGATCGCCAATGTGTTCAACCTGATCGTCGCGCCCTGGGTCGTCGGCGCGCTGAGCGACCATTTTTCGGGCGGGCACCCCACCGCATCATCGCTGCGGCTGGCGCTGCTGATCCTGGCGCCGACCGGATTGTGGGCGGCGTTCCACTATTGGCGCGCAGAACATCACCTGGCCGCCGATGCGGCCAGGATTGTCGCCTATACCCGCCACCGCAACCAACCATACGATTGAGCCACGCCGCGCCGCGCCCACCCCGCCCGATGGCGCGGCATTTTGGCACGCTCAGGCAAGATCGGCCGCGCGTTGCGCGCCACACACACCAGGCCCGCGCCGTGTGCCATGGCGCGCGCCACAGCAGCGGCACCCGATGGCGGGAACGATATTCTGGGGAGTACTGGCGATGACCAACCGGCGGCATGCAATGATGCAGCGGGAATTACCGTGACAGGTGCGAAAACCCCTAAATACCCTTAGGCTTCGGTCCCCGCTTTTTGGGAATGAGGTCCAGCCCGGTACGCGCTTCCATATCGACCAGCCATTCGGGTGATCCAATCGGTCGGCCCAGGCTTTCGGCCTTGCGCAGCGCGGCATATGTGAACGATTCATCGAAGGCTTCTCCAAGAAACGCGCGGAAATCGCCTATCCGCTCAAGCGCAGGACCAACCCGGACGACATGGTCATCGCATCCGGCATAATGCGCGCGCACGCTGGACCACGGCCAGTCTTCGGCGCGCTTCACCTTACCGGCACGCACGGGATTCAATGCGACGTAGCGCAATGCAGCAAAAAGATGCTGCTCATCCATGGCAACAGAGAATTACCGTGACAGGTGCGAAAACCCCTAAATACCCTTAGGCTTCGGTCCCCGCTTTTTGGGAATGAGGTCCAGCCCGGTACGCGCTTCCATATCGACCAGCCATTCGGGTGATCCAATCGGTCGGCCCAGGCTTTCGGCCTTGCGCAGCGCGGCATATGTGAACGATTCATCGAAGGCTTCTCCAAGAAACGCGCGGAAATCGCCTATCCGCTCAAGCGCAGGACCAACCCGGACGACATGGTCATCGCATCCGGCATAATGCGCGCGCACGCTGGACCACGGCCAGTCTTCGGCGCGCTTCACCTTACCGGCACGCACGGGATTCAATGCGACGTAGCGCAATGCAGCAAAAAGATGCTGCTCATCCATGGCAACAGAGCTGAACCGACCCTGCCAGAGATGACCAGTCACACGCATCCGCGCATTGATGTAACCCGTATAGTGGCGATGGACATGGCGAAATGCCCGGCTCAAACCATCGTCATCACGCGGCACAGCAATGATGTGGACGTGGTTCGGCATAAGGCAATAGGACCAGATCTCGACCCCGGCGCGCTCTGCGCCCTCCGCCAGAAGGTCAAGGTAAAGTGCATAATCGCCATCCTCGAAAAATGTCTGCTCGCGGCGGTTTCCACGCTGCGTGACATGGTGCGGAACGCCGGGCAGAACCATTCTTGCGAGACGTGACATGCCCCGCCATTACACCTTCCTTCTCAATGATGCAATAAAGGGGTTTTCGCACCTGTCACGGTAATTCCCCTGTCACGGTAATTCCCTGTCACGGTAATTCCCTGTCACGGTAATTCCCTGTCACGGTAATTCCCTGTCACGGTAATTCCACGGTAATTCCCTGTCACGGTAATTCCACGGTAATTCCCCTGTCACGGTAATTCCTGTCACGGTAATTCCTTTTTTGCCGAATTCGCGCTGGCCGCCTTGCCCCCTCCTCTTGTAAAAGCGCTTTTCCTCGGTCACGGGCCAGGCTTGCCGTAATCCTGCCGCAGGAAATCAAACACCGGCAGGGCGGCGTGGTGGGCGAGGTCAAACCAGGCGGCGTTTTCCCAGGTTGATCCGGTGCCCCAGCGCGTTTTGCATCGGGTCGATACCCAGTCGGGCGCCCAATAGACAACGCCGCTGCCACCGTTGGCGACCACGGTGCGGGTCAGATCGATCATATAGCGCTTCTGGCCTTCGGGGCTGGCGCGATAGCCGGGGGCCAGGGCGTGTTCGCCCAGCACATTGCCGCTGCTGTCCGCGCCGTCGAGCGTGAAGGGATAGGCGGTTTCCACCACCACGACTTGCGCGCCATAACGCGCGCGGGCCGCCGCGATCACTTTGCCCAGGCCCGAAAAGCTGTATTTCGACCAGTTGGAATAATAACTCAGCCCGATCTGGTCGTAATCCAGCACGCCGGCCACGGTTGCCGCATCAAGCCAGGGGAACAGGTTTTCGGGCTGGGCAATGTGCAGCATCACCTTGATCGGGGCGTGATGCGCCCTGCCCGCTTCGCGCACTGCGGCGATCCCGGCGTTGATCAGGCGCGCGTTGCGCGACCAGTCAATCGCGTGGTCCTTCGTGCCGCCCAGCAGTTCGGAATTGATCTCGTTGCCCACTTGCACCCATTCGGGCAATTGGCCGGCGGCGCCCAGCCGTTCGAGCACATCGCGGGTATAATCGTGCAGCGCGGCCGCTTGCGCGGCCGTGTCCAGTTTTGCCCAGGCGGCAGGTGCGCGCTGCTTGTCGGCATCGGCCCAATCGTCGGAATAATGGAAATCGAGCAGGACTTTCAGACCCGCGGCATGCGCACGGCGGATCGATTTCAGCACATCGTCATAGGTGCTGTAACGCGTCCAGTCGGGATTGTTCCAGATGCGGATGCGCGCGATCGTGCCGCCGGCCGCCTTCAGCAACACGAACGGATCGGCGGGGTGCCCGCCGGCATCGCGGAACCTGGCGCCGCAATCCTCCATTTCGTTGGTGAACGACAGATCGGCCCCCAGATCGAGCGCCGCTGCATGAACAGGGGTGGCCAACAGGCCGGCGATGAACAGACAGGTGCGCAGGCGGTGCATCGGCATCAGGCTCCGGTGTGAAAGAACAGGTCGATCGCGGCATCGGGCATGCCCTGGGCCGTCACCACCAGCCGCGCCGCGCCCTGGCGGCCATCGCTTTGCACGATGGCCAGTGCCAGCGCATTGAACGCACGCCGCGTGGTACCCTTGTCGGGTTCGGTCGAAGTCGGATCGCCGTTGCCCAGCCCGATCAGGCGCGCCGCACCGGTCAGGCCAAACCGCAACGGGGTGTTTGCGGTCGGCACCGGATTGCCCTGCGCATCGCACACTTCGACGCGCACCATGGCCAGATCAGCGCCATCGGCGGACAGCCGGATGCGATCGGCGCGAAGCATCAGCCGGGCGGGTGCCCCTGCGGTTACGCGCCGGTCTTGCGCCACCACGCGGCTGTCGTTGCGCCCGATCGCGGTCAATGTGCCGGGCGCATACGGCACCTGCCACACCAGGTGGCCATTTTCGGGCATCGCCTGCGTGCCCAGGCTAGCGCCGTTAAGCAGCAATTCCACATCATGCGTGTTGCCATGCACCCACACCTCGATCGGTTGGCCCGCCCGATCGGGCCAGGTCCAGTGCGGCAGCAGGTGCACCAGCGGCTGATCGCGCCGCCACCATGCGCGGTAGTAAAAGGCATTGTCCTTGGCAAAACCGCACAAGTCATAAGCCCCGAAATAGCTCGATGTGCTGGGATAGGCGGCATAGGGGGTCGGCTCGCCGCGATAATCGAACCCGGTCCAGATAAACCCGCCGGCTATCCCCGGACTGGTTGCGACAATCGGCCACCATTGTTCGGCATTGGCCGCCCACCACGGATGTTCGGTGTCATAGGCGCGCACGACATGCCGGGCCGGATCGTTGGCATAGGCGCCGCGCGTGGCCACCGTGCTGGCGGTTTCGGTGCCGATCACCGGCACATCGGGATGTTTGGCCTGAAACGCCGCGATCTGGTCGGTGCGGTAATTGAACCCGACGACATCGACTGCGGTGGCGGCCCCGGGTTCGTTCCAGCCGCTGTCCATCGCCTGCGTGGTCAGGCGGGTGGGATCGAGCGCCTTGGCCCGCGCGACCAGTTTGCGGCTTAGCATTGCGCCGCGCGGTGTGCCCTGGTGGCCTTCTTCGTTGCCCACCGACCACAGGATGATCGAGGGATGGTTGCGGCTTGACCGGATCATCCGGTCAAGTTCGTCGATACCTTCGGGGCTGGTGGTGTTGAGCCTGGTTTCGGCGATCATCATCATGCCGCGCGCATCGCACGCATCGAGCAACGCCTGTGCCGGCGGGTTGTGCGCGCTGCGCCAGGCATTGGCGCCCATTTCGCGCATGCGATCAATCCGCCAGGCATGCAGCGCGTCGGGAATGGCGGTGCCGACGCCGGCATGATCCTGGTGGTTGCACACCCCCAGCAATTTCATCGGTGTGCCGTTGAGGAAAAAGCCCTGCCGCGCGTCGAACCGCACCGCGCGGATGCCAAAACGGGTTTCGACGCGATCGATCACCGCGCCATCGACCATGACCTCGCTGATCAGGCGATAGAGCGCGGGATCGGCCGGTGACCACATGCGTGCGCGCGCCAGGGCAAGTTCGCCGTGGCCCTGGGCAAACGCGCCTGTCGCAACGGTGCGGCCATCGGGTGCAACCACGCTGTGCCGCACCATCGCAGAGGTCGTGCCCGACAGCTCGGTGCTGATCGCGATCCGCGCGCCTTCACCCTGTGGTTGGGCGCGCACAAACACCCCCCATGGCGGGATATGCACCGCAGGCGCCGACACCAGCCGGACATGGCGATAGATCCCTGCGCCTTCATAAAACCAGCCCTCGCCCAGGCTGGCATCGACGCGCACCACCAACTGGTTGGGCGTGCCGTCGTAATTGACGAAATCGGCGATATCGACGTTGAACGGAGCATAGCCGCTGTCGCTGCCGCCGACATGATAGCCGTTGACGATGACCATCGACGCGCGGAACACGCCGTCGAATTCCAGCCAGATCGCGCGGCCCTTGTCGCCTGCGCCCAGCGGCAGCGTCAGCCGGTACCAGCCGATGCTGTTTTGTGGAAAATCGCGGCCGATCGCGCGAAAACCATGCGCCGCGGCAAAGTCCTCCTTGCCCTTGGGCACCGCGGCGGGTGCAGCATAGTCAAGCCCGACGGCCCAGTCATGCGGCACGCGCACCTGTTCCCAGCCGCGATCGTCGAAATCGGCCAGCACGACCGCGCCAAGCTCAAAACCCGGCTTGGCAAAGCTGCGCTGCCACGCGCCAAACCCGAAATCGCGCGCCGGATCGGCGGCATGGCCCAGGTGAAATCGCCAGCCATCGGCCAGCACCATTTCGCGGCGCAGCGGTGCGGCGATGGGCGCAGGTGTGGCGGCGCGCAGGCCCGAAGACATGGCACCGGTCACGGCCGCAGCGCCTGCCATCACGGATCGACGATCAAGCTTTGGCATCGCGTTCGTCCTTAAAATTCAAATGCCGGCAAGGCGCGGGTCTGCCCCAGCAGCATCGCATCGGCCACCAGCATCAGCGGGCGTGCGTCCACGTCGCTGGCCCGGGCATCGATCAACGCGGCGAAGCGCGCATAAATCCGCGCATATTCGCCATCGGCATCGGTCGTCTGCGGGTGATCGTCGATCGTCAGGCGATGGCCGCCCGTGCCCAGTACCAGCCGCCCGGCGTCGGTTTCGACCACGATATCCCATTGGGGCGGCCCGGCATGCACAATCGACAGATCGCAGGTAACCGCGGCATGGCCATCGTGGAGCATGGCCACACGCGCCTCCGTCGGGGCGCCACGATTGACCGGCACGGCCAGGTCTGCGGCCACAACCTCAAGCGCGCCCGGCAGGATCCGGGTCAGCAGCGAAAACGCATTGATCGCCGGATCGAACACGCCAAACCCGCCCGCTGCCAGCAACCAGTCCTGCCCCGGATGCCACTGGCGCACATCTTCGCGCCAGATCACCTGCGCCGACACGATCCGCCGTCCGGTCAGCCAGGCACGTGCCGCGTCGGCCGCAGCGGTTTCGCGCGAATGCCAGGTGGCCATCAGCGACCGGCCCGCACGACGCGCGGCCACCATCAACGCATCGACCTGCGACAGGCTGGCCGCAGGCGGCTTTTCCAGCATCACATGCAATCCGGCCGCCAGCGCACGGCGCGCCAATTGCGCGCGCACGCCGGGCGGCGTGCACAGGCACACCGCATCGATGGCGCGATCTGCTGTCAGCATGGCATCGATGTCGTCAAACGCCGGCACCGCATCGATGCTGCCGTGCAGGCTGGCCGTGGCGACCAGTGCAAAGCGCGGATCATTGCGGATGGCGGGGATATGCTGATCGCGGGCAATCTTGCCGACACCGACGAGGCCGAGGCGAATCACGCTTTTGTGCATTACGGTTCATCCCCTACTTTACTTTTATATGATATATCTGCTTAAAGCGGTCAACAGCGTGCGTGCGCCCCGCGACAACGGGGCTATACCCGTGACGCAGCGACCAAGAAGGAGCGGAACAGGCATGTCGGATCAACCCCCAACGCTGCGACTGCGTTCGCGCGCCTGGTTCGACAATCCGGCCTCGCCCGACATGACCGCGCTCTATCTCGAACGGTATCTCAATTACGGATTGTCGATCGAAGAACTGCAGTCCGATCGCCCGATCATCGGCATTGCCCAGACCGGCAGCGACCTGTCGCCGTGCAACCGCCACCATCTGGTGCTGGCGCAGCGGGTGAAAGACGGCATTCGCGATGCGGGCGGCATTCCGATCGAGTTCCCGACCCACCCGATCCAGGAAACCGGCAAACGGCCGACCGCCGGGCTTGATCGCAATCTGGCCTATCTGTCGCTGGTTGAAACGCTGTTCGGATATCCGCTTGATGGTGTGGTGCTGACCATCGGCTGCGACAAGACCACACCGGCCTGCCTGATGGCGGCGGCCACGGTCAACATTCCGGCGATCGCGCTGTCAGTGGGGCCGATGCTCAACGGCAGCTATCAGGGCGAACGCACCGGCAGCGGCACGATCGTGTGGAAAGCGCGCGAGATGCTGGCCCGGGGCGAAATCGACACCAAAGGCTTTATCAAGCTGGTCGCATCGAGCGCGCCATCGGTTGGCTATTGCAACACCATGGGCACCGCGACGACGATGAATTCGCTGGCCGAGGCCTTGGGGATGAGCCTGCCGGGCAATGCCGCGATCCCCGCGCCCTATCGCGATCGGGCCGAATCCGCATGGGAAACCGGCCGCCAGATCGTCGAGATGGTGCGCGCCGATCGCAAGCCTTCGGACATCCTGACGCGCGCCGCGTTCCTCAATGCCATTCGCGTCAATTCGGCGATCGGCGGATCGACCAATGCGCCAATCCATCTCAACGCCATTGCGCGGCACATGGGGGTCGCGCTGACGCTTGACGACTGGCAGGACCATGGCGCCGATGTGCCGCTGCTGGTCAATCTGCAGCCGGCCGGCGAATACCTGGGCGAGGATTATTACCGGGCCGGCGGCGTGCCGGCGGTGATGGGCGAACTGTTGCGCGGCGGGCTGCTCGACGGTGATGCGATGACCGCCAACGGCCGGACCGTCGCACAAAACGTGGCCGACGTGCAGATCGAAAACGAGGCCGTGATCAGGCCCCTGGCCAGCCCGCTGCTGCACCATGCCGGGCTGACCGTGCTGCGCGGCAATCTGTTCGATGCGGCGGTGATGAAACAGAGCGTCATCTCGCCCGAATTTCGCGCGCGGTTCCTGTCCAGTCCCGACAGCCCCGACGCGTTTGAAAGCCCGGTGGTGGTGTTCGACGGCCCTGAGGATTATCACGCGCGCATCGATGATCCCGCGCTGGGCGTGACCGAACGCACGATCCTGGTGATCCGCGGCGCGGGCCCGATCGGGTACCCGGGCGGAGCCGAAGTGGTCAACATGCGGCCGCCCGCGGCGCTGATCCGCGCCGGTGTCGATGCATTGCCGTGCATCGGCGATGGACGCCAGTCGGGCACCAGCGGCAGCCCCTCGATCCTCAACGCCGCGCCCGAGGCGGCGGTCGGCGGCGGCCTGGCGTTGCTGCGCACGGGCGATGTGGTCCGCATCGATCTGGCCCGGGGGCGGGTCGATGTGCTGTTGACCGAGGCCGAACTGACCCGTCGCAAGACCGAAAACGACCAGAACCCGTTTGCCGGACCCGAAAGCCAGACCCCGTGGCACGAACTGGCCCGCGCCGAAACCGGCCAGTTTGACGGCGGCGCGGTGATCGAACGCGCAGTCAAATACCAGCGCATCGCCCAGACCCGCGGCTTGCCCCGCGACAGCCACTGAACAGGCCATGGCGCGCCACTGGACCATCCTGCCCCGTCCCGACGACCGCCGCGACCGGCTGGGCGAAGGCGTGACCTACCTGCCTGGCGAAAACGCGCTATACTGGGTCGATATTCTGGGCCAGCGGCTCCATCGGTTTGGGCTTGATGATCGGGCCCATGCCGAATGGGCGATGCCCGACATGATCGGCTGGGTGATCGAACGCGCCGCAGCGCCCGGCTTCATCGCCGGGATGCGTTCCGGGTTTCACACACTGACGCTCGATCCCTTTGCGCTGGTGCCCGTCGGACATCCCGAGCCCGATCGGCCCGGCAACCGGCTGAACGATGCCGTGGCCGATCGCCACGGGCGGATCTGGGCGGGCACGATGTCGATCGACGGCAGCCACGATCACGGTGCGCTGTACCGGCTGGATCACGACCTGACCTGGCACAAGGCCGATGCGCCCTATCGCATCGCCAATGGGCCGGCGCTGTCGGGTGACGGCCGCTGGATGTATCACGCCGACAGCGCACGTGGCGTGATCTATCGCTTTGCCATGGATGCCGCAGGGGCGCTTGGCCCGCGCGAACTGTTCGTGCGGTTTGCCCCCGGCTGGGGCGCGCCTGACGGCATGACCACCGACCGCGATGGCGGGCTGTGGGTGGCGCATTGGGGGGGCAGCTGCGTCAGCCGTTTTACCCCAGACGGACACCGCGAACGCTGGATCGACCTGCCCGCCAGCCAGATCACCCGCCCGTGTTTCGGCGGGCCCGAACTTGACCGCCTGTTTGTCACCAGCGCCGCCGATGGCGTGGATGAACCGTTGGCCGGATGCCTGTTCGAGGTTGATCCGGGCGTGCGCGGCCTGCCCGCCCACAGGTTCGGGGGTTAACCGCCGTGATCGGCCTGCTCGGTGGCAATGACCTGCATGACATCGCCGATGATCGCGGCCATCGCATGGTGTGCGCGCGCCGGATCGCGCGCCACGATCGCATCCTTGACCGCACCATGCGCGGCCAGATCGGCGGTACGCCCGACAATACGGTTGGTGAACTTGATCGACGTGCGCAGCGCTGTCGCCACCAGATCGCGAAACTGGGCAAAGAACGGATTGCCCGAGGCGCGCAGGATCGCCAGGTGAAAGGCGATATCGGCATTCAGCCCGTCGTCCTTGCCATCCTCGGCTGCAACCATGCGCGCGAAACCGGCCTCGATCAGGGCCAGCCCGCGTGCATCGGCGGCTTGCGCGGCAAGCGCGGCTGCGGCCGGTTCAATCGCGGCGCGCAATTCGTTGAACTGTTTCAGCAATTCGGGTGAAAACTTGCGTTCGAGCAGCCAGCGCAGCACATCGGCGTCGAACAGGTTCCAGGTCGCCACCGGCTGCACGCTGGTGCCCTGGCGCGGTCGGGCCGAAAGCAGCCCCTTGGCGGTCAGCATCTTGACCGCTTCGCGCGTGACAGACCGGCTGACCCCGTGTTCCAGCGACAGATCGGCCTCGGTCGGAAAGGCCGCATCGGTAAAAGCGCCCGTCACGATCTGGCGGCCGAGGTGTTCGAGCAGGCCATAGGTCAGATTGCGGCCCAGACCGCTGCGCCCGTCGTCGGTTTCGATATCCATGCAAATGCTCCCGCTGGGCTTCAGTTTAATCATATAAATAGACCAATGCAAAGCCTGCCGGCCGAACGCGCGGGCAAGGCGATGCCAGGAGAGGGTTTGCAATGACGCTTTCGCCGATCGATGCGGCCATGGTCGTGGCCTATGCGATATTCATCTTTGGCCTGGCGCAATGGGTCAGCCGTAAAAAGGCAGGCGCCGTCGAAGACAGCGCCGGCTATTTCCTTGCCGGCCGCGCGCTGCCGTGGTGGGCGATCGGCGCGTCGCTGATTGCCGCCAACATTTCGGCCGAACAGATCGTCGGCATGGCAGGGTCGGGCTATGCGATCGGCCTGGCGATATCATCCTACGAATGGATGGCGGCGGCGACGCTGTTGATTGTCGGCAAATTCTTTCTGCCCGTGTTCCTGAAAAACCGCATCACGACGATGCCCGAATTTCTCGAGGCGCGGTTCGGGCCAAGCATCCGCACGGTGATGGCCGTGTTCTGGCTGGTGCTCTACGTGTTTGTAAACCTGACCTCGATCCTGTGGCTGGGTTCGATCGCGGTCACGCAAGTGGCAGGCGTGAACCAGGACGCGGCGCTGGCCGGGCTTGGCCTGTTTGCGCTGGCCTATCAGTTCCGCGGCGGGCTGCGCGCGGTGGCGCTGACCGATATCGTGCAGGTAACGCTGCTGGTGATGGGCGGACTGGTGATCAGCGGGCTGACGCTGTCGCGGATTGGCGCAGGCGGCGGGATCATGGCAGGATTTGGCACGCTGATCGCGCGCGTGCCCGACCATTTTCACATGATCCTGAAGACGGGCGATCCGCATTACAAGGATCTGCCCGGGCTTGGCGTGCTGATCGGCGGGATGTGGATCGCCAACTTGTCGTATTGGGGGTTCAACCAGTATATCATTCAACGCACACTGGCAGCCAAATCGCTGGAAGAAGCGCGCAAGGGCATTGTCTTTGCCGCGTTCCTCAAACTGCTGATGCCGGTGATCATCGTGCTGCCGGGTATTGCCGCGGTCGTGCTGGCGCCGCATCTGGCCAAGCCCGACAATGCCTATCCGGCGATGATGCACCTGCTGCCGACGGGTCTGCTAGGCCTTGTGTTTGCGGCATTGACCGCGGCGATCATCGCGTCGACGGCCAGCAAGATCAATTCGATCGCGACGATCTTCACACTCGACATCTATGCCCGGCGGTTCCACCCGACCGCGGGTGAAGCGCGGCTGGTGCAAGTCGGGCGGATCACCGCGGTGACCGCCACGGTGATCGGCATCCTGGCGGCGCGCCCCCTGCTGGGCAGCATGGACCAGGCATTCCAGTATATTCAGGAATTTTCGGGCTTCGTCACGCCGGGCATCACCGTGATCTTCCTGACCGGACTGTTCTGGCCGCGCGCGACCGAAACCGGCGCACTGACCGGCGCGCTGGCCAGCGTGGTGCTGAGCGCGCTGTTCCGGTTTGGCGGCATTGCCATGCTTGAAGCGGTCCCGTTCATGCATCGCATGGCAATCGTGTTCGTGATTTCGCTGGGGCTGACGATCGCGGTGTCACTGGCGCGGCCTGCGCCCGTGCGCACGGGCCTGGGGATCATGGAGGGTGTCTCGTTTGACACCAGCCGCGCCTTTGCGTGGGCCTCGGCGCTGATCGTGGCCATACTGGTCGTGCTTTATGCGGTATGGTGGTGACATGACCGCCGCGCTGCTGGCGATCGACTGGGGCACGACCAACCGGCGCGTGCATGTGCTCGATGCTGCCGGAAACGTGCTTGAAACGGTGTGCGACGCGATGGGCCTGATGATGGTGCCATCGGGTGATTTTGCGCGCGAAGTCGCGGGCATTCGCGCCCGGCATGGCGATGTACCGGTGCTGTTGGCGGGTATGGTCGGCTCGGCCCGGGGCTGGGTGAATGTGCCCTATCGCCCGTGCCCGGTGGGGATCGAGGATCTGGCCCGGTCGTTGCACTGGATCGAGCCGGACCGCACGGCCATCGTGCCCGGTGTGTGCGACCCGGCCGGCGATGTGATGCGCGGCGAAGAGGTGCAGATCCTGGGCGCGGTGGCCGGCAACCTGGTGCCCGACCACGGCCTGCTGTGCCAGCCGGGCACGCATTGCAAATGGGCGCATGTGCACGGCGCAAGACTGGTCGAATTTGCCACGGCGATGACCGGCGAACTGTTTGCACTGTTGAAATCGCACAGCCTGCTGGCCGATTTTCTGCACGGCACGGTTGCCGATGGCCCGTCGTTTCAGGCCGGCGTGCGCGATGCGATGGACGGCCATCTGACCACGCGGCTGTTCCGGGTGCGCGCCGCCGCGCTGCTGGGCCAGCGCGCGATCGAAGACAGCGCGGCCTATACCTCGGGGCTGCTGATCGGGCATGACGTATGGGGCCAGACGCTCGGGCCCGGGCAAAGCGTCTATCTGCTGGCCGATCCGCAACTGGGTGCGCTCTATGCGTCGGCCATCCGCCTGGCGGGCGGGCTGCCCATGCTGATCGACAGCCAGGCCGCATTCGTGGCCGGGATCAACCATATCTGGAAAGCGAGCCAACGATGACCGACCCCGCACAGCTGCTGAACACCGCGATGTCACGTTGCCCCCTGGTCGCGATCTTGCGCGGGGTCCGGCCCGACGAAGTGGCCGCGATCGGCGATGCGTTGGTCGATGCGGGGTTTGCGATGATCGAGGTCCCGCTCAATTCGCCCGATCCGCTTGGCTCGATCGCGCTGCTGGCCAATCGGTATGGCCCCGATGTCCTGATCGGGGCAGGAACCGTGCTGCGCGTCGCCGATGTCAATGCGGTGGCCGCTGCCGGGGGCCGCCTGATCGTTTCGCCCAATGTCGATGCCGCGGTGATCCGCGAAAGCGTCGCACAAGGGCTGGTTTCGCTGCCCGGATACCAGACCCCAAGCGAAGCCTTTGCCGCGCTGCATGCAGGCGCGCATGGCCTGAAACTGTTTCCCGCCGAAGCCGCCAGCCCCGCCGTGCTCAAGGCACAGCGCGCGGTCCTGCCCGCGGCAATTCCGCTGTTTGCGGTGGGCGGTGTCGGCGTTGACACGTTGCATGTGTGGATGGACGCAGGCGCACAAGGCGCCGGGCTCGGCTCAGCGCTCTACAAGCCCGGCATGACTGCGCACGACGTTGCCACGCGGGCGCGGGCGTTTGTTGCGGCGCTGCCCTAACGGTTCAGCAGTTCGACAAACTTTGCCTTCACCCGCGCTGTATCGACGCCCAGCACCACGCGCACATCGCGTTCGCCCAGGTGCGGCCCCTTGCCCGGCGCCCAGGTCAGCAGCGCCCCGTAACTGGCACCTGGCATCAGATCGACATCAATCGCCAGCCGCGTCTGGCGCGTTGCGATCGTCGGGTCCATCCATACCGCAACCGCGGTTTCGTCCCACAGCGGGTATCCGGCCTGCGCGATCTGCGCCACATAGCGGGCGACAGCATGCCCCGACCGCGTGGCCTGTTTCAGCAGGTCGGCATTGGCAAGGTCCTGGCGGCTGGCATCGTTCGTTACCAGCGTCAGCGCGGGCCACGGTGCGGTAAACACGATCCGCGATGCTTCCGGATCCCAGAAATGGTTGATCGACATGCGCGGCGCATATGCCGCCTGCATCGCAAATTCGTCGAGCGGCCGGTCGATTTCGGGGGGCAGCAGCACGCAGCCTTCGGAAATCAATTCCTGCACACGCCCCGCAAACCCATCGTCCAGCCGCTGCGCCAGCGCCAGATTGGTCAGCGGACCCATCGCCAGAATGGTCACCTGGCCCGGATATTTGCGCGTCATGTCGATCATGAACTGCGCTGCCGAACGCGGGTCTGGCCGGGTCGTCGGCATGCCCTCGTCCATCGGCGGCACCACCTCGGGCGCATGCGTCTGCCGGCGCTTCAACGTGTTGTAGCTGGGCCAGCTTTCCATCCACGCGCCCTTGTAGGGCATCGGGCTGTACGTTGCCTCGCGCAGCGTGTTGCGCGCCTGCGTGTTGACCAGCGGATAGATGGCACCCTGCGCCACCGGGATATCGCTACGGCCGACGAGTTCAAGCATGCGCAAGGTTGCGGCGGTTTCCTCTGGCGCCCAGCCATCGCCCGACACGATGGTAATGCCCAGAACTTCGACCGAGGGGTCCTGCAGCAGCATCAGGATCGGTTGCAGATTGGGGCCTTCGAGCGCGTCCTGATCGATGATCACCTTGCGCCGTTGCGCAGCGGCGGCGGGTGCGGCACCAGCCAGGACAACGGCGATCAGCAACGCCAGCAGGGCATGAAACAGGCGCATGGCAACAGGTCTCCTATGCGGATGTGCAATCAATCGCCCGGCAAACGGTGCGGCAAGGTCAGATTGAGCAGCACCGCGATGAATGCCGCGGGCAGCACGCCCGACGTCAGCAGCACGCGCAGTGTTTCGGGCACATGCGCCACCGCCGCGGGTTCCAGTTGCAGTCCCAGGCTGATCGACAGCGCGACGCCGAATATCAGCATATTGCGCTGGTTCCAGGTCACCCCCGACAGCATCGACACGGCGGCAGAGGCCACCATGCCGAACATCACGATCACCCCGCCGCCCAGCACTTCGATCGGGATGGTGGTAATGATCGCGCCAATCTTGGGCGCCAGGCCGCACAGCACCAGGAACACCGCGCCGACCGTAACGACGTGGCGGCTCATCACCCCGGTAATCGCGATCAGACCGACATTCTGGCTGAACGTGGTGTTGGGCATGGCGCCGAATATTGCCGAAAACGCGGTACCCACGCCATCGGCGCTGACCGCCCCGATCAGTTCGCGATTGGTCGCGGGCCGTCCGGCGGTGCCTTCGCAGATCGCATCGACATCGCCGATCGATTCGATCGACGAGACAAATCCGGTCAGGCAGAATCCCAGAATGGCGGAGGCCTGCAACGCAAAGCCGAAATGGAACGGCGACGGCAGCATGACCCAGCCCGCGCTCGCCACCGGTACAAACGAAATACGCCCCATCGCCAGCGCCGCGCCATAGCCTGCGAGCAGGCCCAGCAGCACCGACGCGCTCGACCAGATACCACGCGCAAAGAATTTGAGACCAAGCGTGGCAGCCACGACGATCCCTGCCAGCAGCCAGCTTGGCCCCGCGCCATAGGCCGCAGTGCCGATCGCGGGCACGCCGCCTGCTGCATATTCGATACCGATCCGCATCAGCGACAGGCCGATCATCAGCACGACCAGCCCGGTGACCATCGGCGGCAGCGCAAACCGGATGCGCCCGACAAACACGCTTAATCCCGCATGCAGGATGCCGCTGCACAAGGCCGCGGTGGTCAGTGCCGCCATCGCCTCCACGCCCCGGCCTGCGACAATCGGGATCATGATCGGAATATAGGCAAAGCTGGTGCCCTGAACCAGCGGCAGCCGTGCGCCCACCGGGCCAAAGCCGATGGTCTGCAACAGCGTGGCGATCCCGGCAAACAGCATCGACATCTGGATCATGTAGATCAGCTGTGCCGGATTGGCCGAGCCAAACCCGAACCCTGCTGCCCCCGCAACGATGATCGGCGGGGTCAGATTGCTGACAAACATCGCCAGAACGTGCTGGATGCCCAGCGGCACGGCCGTGCCAAAGCCGGGGAAATAGTCGGGATCGCGCGCCTGTTCGGCGGTCATGATCCCGCCGCCCCCTGGGTGCGATACGGCAGTGGCTGTTACGGAACCGGCCATCATTATATCCCCGTTGCTGTGTGACGCGGCATCATGCCAGCCGCATCAGGCGCGCGACCGATCGTTGCGCATCACGCACAATTTCGGCCCGCGAACTTTGCACCAGTTCGCCATCGCGCACGACCGCGCGGCCTTCGACAAACACATCGCGCGCGCCGGGCGGCGGGGCCAGCACGAGTGCGGCAACTTTGTCCCACGCGCCCAGCGAAAACAGGTCGGCCATGTCCCACACCGCAAGGTCGGCGCGCTTTCCGGGTTCGAGCGATCCGCAATTGCTGCGTCCGAGCATCTGCGCACCGCCGCGCGTGGCAATGTAAAGCGCGGTGCGCGGATCAAACGCGCCGGCGCCCCCGGTCACGCGTTGCAACAGCATCGCCTGGCGCGCCTCTGCCAACAGGTTGCCGCTGTCGTTGGAGGCCGATCCATCGACGCCCAGCCCCACCGGCACGCCGCGTTCGACCATGCGGCGCAATGGCGCCACGCCCGACCCCAGCCGGCAGTTCGATCCGGGGCAATGGGCCACACCGGTGCGCGTGCGCGCAAACAGATCGATCTCGTCATGGTCAAGCTGGACGCAATGCGCGTGCCACACATCCGGCCCGGTCCAGCCGAGATCATCCGCATATTGGCCGGGGCGACAGCCAAAGCGTTCAAGCGAAAATGCCACATCGTCGGCGTCTTCGGCCAGATGGGTGTGCAGCATCACGCGCTTGTCTCGCGCCAGCAGGGCGGAATCGCGCATCAGCCCCTGGCTGACCGAAAATGGCGAACACGGCGCCACGCCGACCCGAACCATCGCCCCGTCCGACGCATCGTGATACCGGTCGATCACGCGGATCGTATCGCGCAGGATCGCCGGTTCGCTTTCCACCAGGCTGTCGGGCGGCAGCCCCCCGGCCGAAACGCCCACGCTCATCGATCCGCGCGTCGGGTGGAACCGGATGCCGATGGTGGCGGCCGCCTCGATCGTGTCGTCCAGCGTTACGCCGTCGGGAAACAGATAGAGATGATCGGAACTGAGCGTACATCCCGACAGCGCCAGTTCGCCAAGGCCCAGCCGGGTTGCGGCGCGAACATCTTCGGGGCGATAGTTCGCCCAGATCGGGTAAAGGCATTTCAGCCAGCCGAACAACGAGGCATTGGCCCCGCCCGGCACCGCGCGGGTCAGCGATTGGTAAAGATGGTGGTGCGTGTTGACGAGCCCGGGGGTGATCACGCAGCCGCGCGCATCGATCACCGTGTCGGCCGCGTCGATCACGTGCGCCAATGCGCCCGTGGGTCCGACAGCCACCACCACGCCGTTGCGAAAGGCGATCGCGCCATCGGCAATTTCGCTGCGCGCATCGTCCATCGTGACCACGCTGTCGGCGTTGCGGATAACGGTCAGGCCCATGCGGTTACACTCATTGTGGCGGGGTGCGGGCATAACGGTCCCAGTGGTCCAGCAGCCGGTCGACCACTGCGCCGCCCACCGTGACCAGATTTTCCAGCGCGGCGTGCATGCCGGCATAGCCCTGGTTTTCGCGCAGCAGGTAATCCGCCGCGGGCACGCCGGGCGGCGGCATCGTGTAATTGCTGCCCGCGCGCAGCACCAGCACGCGGTTGCGGTCGGCCCGGCCGATGGCCGAAAGATAGACGATTGATTGCATCGTGCCGGTTTCCTCCATCGCCGATGTCACGAATTCGCCCTTGCCCCGGGTCCAGTACCTAACCCAGTCGCTGGCCCAATCGGTCATCAGCGCACCATGCCAGAAGGTCATCGCGGCAAGCTGGTCCCCCTTCAAAACAAACGGCGGACGCTGCGCCATGGGCAAACCCGCAAACGGCGCGCGCGCGGCGGCAAGTCCCGGATCATCGGGCAAGGCAGTGTCTTTGGTCTGGGCATAGGCCCAGTCGACCAGCGCAGGGCTAAGTTCGAACATTTCGCCGTTGATCGCCGGATCGAGCGGGGTCGGGTCCTGCGGGCCCCGGCTGTGCAGCGCAAAATGCCCGTATTTCCAGTCCTGCGGCATTTCGCGCGCATCGATCTCGTGGCTCAGATCGCCATCGACCAGATAGTGCGCCCATACCGCCGATCCGATCGAGCCATGGTGCGGATCGATCCCGGCGATGCCTGCAACCAGCCAATAGGCGCGTGACAGATCGAACCGCGGATCGAGCCCCAGCGCCAGCGTCGCAGTGGCCGACCGGATCGAGCCCATGCCCGTCACTATGCCCAGCACCCCGGTATGCGGATTGTAGAACAGATCGTGATGCGACTGTGGAAACGCGATCCGCGTATCAAGGTGGCGGCGTTCCTTCCACAGCTGGAATTCGCCCGGCGCATCGCCGCTGTCCTTGCCAATCTCGAACATGGTGACGATCACCACCTTGACCGGCAGGCTGTGCGCACAAGGTTTGCCGGGCCGGCACGCGAGCACGGCCGCCAGGCGTGCGGGCGTCACCGGCTGGGCCCTGGCAGAAGGCGCGGTTGCCAGCATGGCACATCCAAGCGCGCCAATGGCAAGGCCAAGTCGACGACAGACTTGCAGCACGGTTGCGCCCTTTCCGAACATTCATCTGGCCAGGCCGCATCGGCGTTCGGTAAAAACCTCAGGCCATTGCGGGGCCTCGAGATATCCGCACGATCGCGATATCCGGGCCGGAAACCCCGGGGACAGCGGTTGGCGCCGCTGTCCCCGGTCCGGCATCAGAACTTGTACTTGATGGCTGCGGCAAAGCTGCGCGGCAACTGCGGCAGCGCGATGTCGGCACCAAACAGATCCTGGCCGCCAGCGCGGAAATATCGCGCATTGTTGGCGTTTTTCACCTGGAAACGGAACAGCCAGGGCCCCTTGGTGTACGACACGCCGACATTGGCCAGCCAATAGGCGGGCAGTTTCACGGATTCGGTGTAATTTGCCCAGACCGAGTCGACATGGCTGACGTCGCCGGTCAGCGCGATGCCGTTTTCGAACGCATAAGTCGCCGTAGCCGACCCGACGTTTTTCGGTTCACCCGGACGCTGGTCGTTCGCGCTGGTGATCTTGACCAGGCCGATTTCCGAACCGCCAAACAGCAACGCCGGATTGATCCCGGGGAAGTCGCCGGCCCCGAAATAGTTGAAGTACGAACCGGCGGCCAGGGCGCCGACATTGGCCACGGTCATGTGCGTGAACGCGCTTGTCACCAGCAGGTGGCGGTCCACCGACCAGCGCAGTTCAGCCTCGACCCCCTTGGTCTGGAGGATCTGGTTGGTCAGCCCGCTTTCCGCGCCGGCTTGGGTGCGCTTCTGGTTGAAATACGACACCGCCGTGTAGAGCTTCTTGTTCAGAAACTCGCCCTTGAGACCGCCTTCGAACAGGTTCGATTTGCCCAGCACATTGTTGCTGAGGATATTCGCCTGGTACAGTTCCGAGCCTTCGCCCGCCACGATCGTCAGCTGATGCGCCAGCGTGATGTAGGGCACCAGGCCGAACGGTGATTTGTACGACAGGCTGGCGCTCCACGACACGCCACCTTCGGTGCCGGACGCGCTGTAAGTGCCCGATGCAGGCAAGCTGACCCCGACATTGCCGGCGATATCGCCAGGATAATAATACGACAGCAATGACGTCGAAAGCGCGTGCACGCTGTCGTAACGTATGCCGCCAATGAAATCGATGCCGGGATTGGATGCGATATCAATCAGGGCTGCCGCACCAAGATCGGTGTAGTGCCCGATCAGATAGTCGGAATACCCGTCGTTTGTGTACGTTGCGCCGATGCCGTTACCAGGGATCTGGGTCGACAGCAGACGGGTGTCATACGAGGTGTAGAGATTGTCCACGCTGATGTCGGGCCGGTCCCAGAACTCTGCGCCAAAGTCATCCGCAAACTGAAAATGCGTGTACCGGATCGAAGGCGATGCCTGCACCGATATCTTGGCAAACGCGGTCTGGAAGCTGTCAGAGACGATCAGCTTGTTTTCGATGACATAGCTGCTGAACGCCTGCGAAAAGCCATAGGCGTTTTCGTTCAGGCTGACGCCCCCGTCATAAAACGACTGATCCCTGATTTTAAGATCGCCGGCGCCCTCCCAGATAAAATCGAGATAGCCGGTTTTCTGGATGTTGTTGTTCTTGTCATTCGGCCCGGTCAGCGTGTCGCGCATGCTGAGATGCGTGGTGCCGGGATTGACCAGGTTCATGTCGGTGCTGGCACCCGTCACGCCCGGCGTATAGCATTGCGCGTTGATACCGTCCTTGAACGGGGTAAAGTTGAAGGTGCCATCGACGCCCGCGCAGGAAAAGCTGCCGAACTCGGTCAGGCCATTGCCGCCATTGGCGCCCGCGGCATCCTGGTGCGTAAAGCTGTTTGCGCCATTGGTTTGCAGAATGCGCGCCGTTCCGGTGATATAGGTGCCGGTGTTGATCAGGTCCTGCGTCAGGCGGTTCCAGCCGCTGTTCTGCTTGCCGTCGTATTTCTGGTAGGTGCCACCAAATTCCATCCGCAGCCGGTCGGTCAGGTCGGTGTCGAATGCCGCCGAAAACAAGGCGTTCTTGGTATTGACATAGCGGTAATAGCTGTCGGAATCCTCGATTTCGCCATACAGGCTGTACCCGAACTTGTGGTCGCCGATCGAACCCGGCCCGGTGATGCTGGCCTTGATGATCTTGCGGCCCCAGCTGCCCAGATCGACTTCCATGTCGCCCTTGGCGTCGGCGGCATATTCGCCATTGGCCGCGCGCGCGGTCTTTGGCACGAAGTTCATGTAGCCGCCGATTTTCGACGGGCCATAGATGACACTGGCCGGGCCACGCACGATGTCGATGCGATCGGCCGCACCGATCGGGGTGGCATAGTTGCCCGGGTTGTCCAGCCGCAGCATGCCGCGGTAATAGACGTCGCTGGGCGCGCCACGAATATCGAGTGCGCCGCCGGTGCCAAAGAACGAACTGGTGAAGGTGCCCGGCGTCTGCGACACCAGATCGTAGATCTGGGTGATGCCGAACCGGTCCATCTGCTCTTTCGAAATGGTCGAGGCCGAACGCGGCGTTTCCACCAGCGTCTTGTCAAAGCCGAACACCGAACCGACCCCCTTGATCGGCAGCGCGTTGAGCGAACCGGTGATCACGATCGCCTCTTCGGGCTTGGGCGCGGCTTCAGCCGGAGCAGGCGCGGTCTGCGCCGTGACCGGCGTGACCAGCGCGGTGCACGACAGCAGCCCGGCCACGATCAGCGTTTGCACCCGGCCGTTGCGCATCGCCGCGCGAGGACGGAGATCGAAATTTCGGTCTTGCAGCATGAATACCCCCATAATCGTCAAATTCACCAGCCCGTCAGACCGACTTCACGCAAAAAAGCCGCTGCGGCACGCCCCTGCCCTGATCCCCGATTGCATCGAGCAGGCACGGCACAGCGTTCCGCGGCAATCCTTTGCCGCGAACGCGCCAATTATCCCGGCAAACTGGTGCGCCCTGCCCCGCCCTTGCAAAAGGGTGATGGCCAACGGACTATGACCTTGACACTTTGCGGGCAAACGCAATGAATCCGACACAGTGTTGCAAAAATTGTAGCGGGGTCACGACAGCTTTCCATGCCAGCCTTTTCACGCTTTGTGCGGTATTTCACCACGGTCGGTCGGCTTGGCTCGATCCGCAGGGCGGCAGACGAGTTGAACGTTTCGGCGTCCGCGATCGACCGACAGATCCTCAATGCCGAAGCCGATCTGGGCATGCCCCTGTTTGAACGGCTGCCCACCGGGCTGCGCCTGACCGCAGCGGGCGAAATCATGATGGCGGCGGGCGGGCGCTGGCAGAAATCGCTGGCCGATGTGCGCGCCCAGATCGAAGATCTGCGCGGGTTGAAACGTGGCCATGTCGATATTGCGATCATCGACGCGCTGGCCAAGGGCACGATCCCGCGCAGCATTCGCACGGTCCAGGCGCTTTATCCCGGTATCACCATCGGTGTGCGGGTGATGGAAAGCCAGGCGATCCACCGCGTGATCGCCAATGCCGAAGTCGATTTCGGCATCTTTTTCGAGCCGCGCTCGATCCGCGATCTGACCGTGCGCGCCTTTACCGATGTTGTGCTGGGCTTTGTCACTTTGCCCGATCACCCGCTGGCACAGCAGGCCAAGGCGCGCTTTTCGGCCTGTGTCGGCGAACCGGTTATCGTGCCGACCGCGCCGCTTGCGGTGGCGCAGCAGATCGGGGTGCTCGAATCGACCAGCCAGATCACGCTCGACCGCAAGGTGGTGTCGGACAATATCCAGCTGATCCTGTCGATGGTGCAGGAAGGTATCGGCATCGGCATGCTGACGTCGCTCGATGTCATTGCCGAAGTCCGCGCCGGATTGTTGGCCTTTACCCCCATTGCCGAACCGGTGCTGCGCCCGATGACGCTGGCACTGTGCACCGCCACGGCGCGGCCCACATCCTATGCCGCCGATATAGTCTTGCGCGAAATGCTGGCCGGGTTTGGCGCATTGGGCGTGGCCCCGGCCGAGATTACCTGATCGCCGGGCCGGTCGGGCAGGTGCGGTCCCACGCGCAGCGGCCCATGATCCAGGTCTGGCGGATCGCGCGGTCATCGCCCAGGATCTGCAAGGCGAACAGGCGGTCGGCCAGAGTGGCGCCCGCCGTGCGACGCGCCAGCAACGGCGTGGCGGCGGTGTCAAGCACGACAAAGTCCGCCTCTTGCCCGGGCTCAAGCGCACCGACCCGGTCGGCCACATGCAACAGCGCAGCGCTGCCGGCCGTCGCCAGGTACAGCGCGCGAAACGGATCGAGCCGATCACCGCGCGCCAGCGCCGCCTGGTATGCCAGGCCAGCCGTGTGCAGCATCGAAAAGGTCGTGCCCGCGCCGACATCGGTGCCCAGCCCGATGCGCAGGCCAAACGCGTCGGCCTGGCCAAAATCAAAAAAGCCCGAACCCAGAAACAGGTTTGAACTGGGGCATACCGCGATGCCCGCGCCGCTTTGCGCCAGTCGTGCGCACGACCGGTCGGGCAGGTGGACACCATGGGCAAAGACCGAACGCGCGCCAACCAGGCCGAACCGGTCATACACATCAAGGTAATCGGCCGCGTCGGGAAACCGTTGCGCAACGGCCTGGATTTCGCGCCGGTTTTCGGCCAGATGCGTGTGCAGCAGCGCCTCGGGATGCGCGGCCAGCACCTGCCCGGCCACCATCAGCTGTTCATCCGACGACGTCAGCGCAAACCGCGGCGTGACTGCATAGCCAAGCCGCCCGCGGGCATGCCATCGCGCGATCAGCGCCTCGGTCCCGGCGCGCGCCGATTGCGGCGTATCGGCCAGACCCGCAGGGCCAAGGTCCATCAGCACTTTGCCCGAGATGATCCGCATCTGCCGCGCCAGTGACGCTTCGAACAGCGCATCGACCGACTGGGCGTGCACCGTGGCAAAAACCAGCGCGCTGGTCGTGCCGTGGCGCAGCAATTCGTCAAGAAACGCATTGGCCACGCGATCGGCATGGGCGCGGTCGGCAAAGGCCATTTCCGCTGGAAAGATATGCCGATCGAGCCAGTCGAGCAGCTGTTCGCCATGCGCGGCGATCCGGTCCATCTGCGGGTAATGCACATGCGCATCGACAAAGCCGGGCACGATCAGCCCGGGCAGATCCGTGGTCGGCACACGGCCAAAACGTTCCGCCAGCTCGCCATAGGGCCCGCGCGCCACGATCACGCCGTGTTCGACCACCAGCAGGCCATCACTTTCGTGCCGCACGGCATCGCGATCATCGCGCGGATCGCGCGGCACCGACAGCAATTCGCCCCGAAAAGCCCGGATATCGGGACCGGTCATTCTCCCAGCCCCAGAATTTGCGCCAGCGCGGCAATCGCAATCACATCAGGTTCCTTGCCGGCAACGCCGGGCACGCCGATCGGGCAGGTCAGACGGGCGCAATCGCGCGGCGCAACGCCGTCACCCGCCAACCGCGCCAGAAATCGTGCACGTTTGGTGGCAGACCCGATCAGGCCGATATAGGCCAGGCCCGGCCGTTGCAAGGCCGCCCGCGTCAGGCGAAAATCGATCCCGTGGTCGTGGGTCAGGATCACCAGCGCCGCATCGTCGGGTGCATCGGCCACGCACGTTTCGACGCGGTCGTCGGCGACAATCGTCACCCCGTCCAGCCCGGCGAATTCGGCACGGGTGTCAAACCAGGCCAGCCGCACCGGCAGATGCACCGCATGCCGCGCAATCGCCTGTCCGACATGGCCGGCACCAAACAGGTACAGCGGGCGGCGATAGCGGCCGAGCAATTCGGCAAAGCTTGCCCCCTCGCCCGGCAGAGGTCCGCGCGCGGACAGCGGCTGGGCAACGCCACCGGGCGCAAGCCGGCGATCGATCGCGCCTGCGCCCAGCCGTGTCAGCAGCACCTGGTCTTCACCGGCATCGGCAAGCCAGCCCAGCGCCGCCGGATCGACATGTTCGACCAGCAGCCGCACCCGTCCACCGCAACACTGGCCCAGCAGAGGGCCCAGCGGATAGTCCTGCACCCGCCAGGTGCCCGGCGGATAGGCCAGCACCGCGCGCGCCTGCTGCACCGCGCGAAATTCCAGTTGGCCCCCGCCGATGGTCCCGTCACAGGCATCGGCGGTAACCAGCATGCGCGTGCCCGCGCCGCGCGGCGCAGAGCCTTCGCTGGCCAGCACGCTGATCATCGCCACGGGCATCGTGCCGGCCCATGCGCGCAGACAGCCCAGCCAGCGCGTCATGGCCCGCGGTGCCCGGCAATCGCGCGCAGGATATGTTCGGGCGTGGCCGGGGCATCGAGCGGCGCAATGTTCCGCTTGTCGGGGGCGGTGGCGGCCACGGCCTGGATCAGCGCCATGAACACCGCGTTGGCCAGCATGAACGGCGGTTCGCCCACCGCTTTTGACCGGTGGATCGTCGGTTGGGTGTTGTCGCCATCCCACAGCGCGATGTGGAAATGGACCGGCCGGTCAGAGGCGGTCGGAATCTTGTACGTTGCCGGCGAATGGGTCAGCAGGCGCCCCTTGTCGTCAAACACCAGCTCTTCGGTGGTCAACCAGCCCTGACCCTGTACAAATGCGCCCTCGATCTGGCCACGATCGATCTGCGGATTGAGCGATCGGCCGACATCGTGCAGGATATCGACCGCCAGCACACGGTGTTCGCCGGTCAGCGTGTCGATCACCACTTCGGACACCGCCGCGCCATAGGCGAAATAGTAGAACGGCCGGCCTTTGTGGGCGGCGCGGTCATATTCGATATCCGGGGTGGCGTAGAACCCGGTTGCCGACAGCTGGATCCGCCCGAGATAGGCCTTGCGGCACAGATCGGCGAAAGACAGCACGACAGCGCCGGCCTGGACCCCATCGCGGGTGAAATGCACATCGCGATCGGCACAGCCGAACGTGCGTGCGGCAAAGGCGGTCAGCCGCTCGCGGATCGCCATCGCCGCATGGTGCGCCGCCATGCCGTTGAGATCGGTGCCCGACGAAGCGGCGGTGGCCGACGTGTTGGGCACTTTGTCGGTGCGCGTCGCGGTGATCCGCACCTGCCCCACCGGCACCGCAAACACCTGCGCCACCACTTGCGCGACCTTGATATACAGGCCCTGGCCCATCTCGGTGCCGCCATGGTTGATCTGGATCGACCCGTCGGCATAGACATGGACCAGCGCCCCGGCCTGGTTGAGATGCGTGGTGGTAAAGCTGATGCCGAATTTTACCGGCGTCAGCGCGATGCCCTTTTTCAGCACGGGGTTGCGCGCATTGAATACCGCGATCGCGGCGCGGCGCGCGTCATACCGGGATGTGTGGCGCAAACGGTCGATGATCTGCGGCGCGATATTGTCGGTCACCGTCATGCCATAGGGTGTGACATCGCGGCCCGGCCCATACAGATTGGCGATCCTGACATCCAGCGGATCGCCCCCCAGCGCACCGGCAATGTGATCCATCACCCGTTCGATCGCCAGCATGCCCTGCGGCCCGCCAAACCCGCGAAACGCGGTGTTGGACACGGTGTGGGTTTTCAGCCGTTCGGACAGGATCTCGACTGCGGGCAGGTAATAGCAGTTGTCGGCATGAAACATCGCCCGGTCGTTGATCCCGGCGGACAAATCGAACGTCGCCCCGCACCGCGCCGACAGCACCAGCCGCAGCGCCTGCACACGGCCCCGGTCATCGAACCCGACATCATAGGCCACGCTGAAATCGTGGCGTTTGCCGGTCATCACCATGTCGTCATCGCGGTCGCAGCGGAACTTTGCAGCGCGCCCGGTCCTGGTCGCGACCAGTGCTGCTGCGGCGGCAAACGACGCGGCCTGCGTTTCCTTGCCCCCGAATGCGCCCCCCATGCGCCGCACTTCGACCGTAATATCGGCCGATGTGCGATCGAGCATATGCGCGATCAGATGCTGCACTTCGCTGGGATGCTGGGTGGAACTGATCACATGGACCTGCCCGTCTTCACCCGGCAGGGCCAGCGCGATCTGCCCTTCAAGATAGAAGTGATCCTGCCCGCCCATGGCGAAGCGGCCCGACAGGCGCTGCGGCGCATCGGCCAGTGCGGCATCGGCATCGCCCCGGGCCATGCGCTGGGTGGGTTCAAGCAGCGATTGCGCGGCTTGCGCCTCGGCCACGGTCAGGCACGCCGGCAACGGTTCATAGGCGATCCGGCCCAGCCGTGCCGCCCTGCGCGCGGCAATCTGGCTGGTTGCGGCGACCAGGAACACCGGTTGCCCCACATAGGTCACCACATCTTCGGCCAGCAGCCGGTCATCGCCCGCCACCGGGCTGACATCATTGGCCCCGGGAATGTCCGCCGCGGTGAACACCGCGATCACCCCGGGTGCCGCGCGCACCGCCGCCAGATCGACGCCCACGATCCGCGCATGCGCCTGGGTGCCCTGACCAAACGCCAGATGCAGCATGTCGGCCGGTTCGGGCAGATCGTCGCCATAGCGCGCGGTGCCGCTGACATGCAGATGCGCGCTGTCGTGCGGGTGGCTGGGCTCAGCCAAAGTCGGCCTCCACGTGCTGCACCGACACCAGCGTGCCCTGCGCCTGGTGATAAAGCCGCCACAGCAGATTGGCCGCAGCAGTCCGCCGGTATTGCGCCGACCCGCGCACATCATCGAGCGGGGTAAAATCGCTGTGCAGCGCCGCCGCAGCCTGCGCGATGGTGGCCTCGGCAAAGCGCTGCCCGATCATCGCCGCTTCGCAGGCGGCCGCGCGCCTGGGGGTTGCCGCCATGCCGCCAAACGCAATCCGGGCATCGGCGATCACGCCATCGCGCAGGGTCAACCGGAATGCCCCGCAGACCGCCGAGATATCGCTGTCGAACCGGCGCGACAGCTTGGACATATGCACCAGATCGTCGGGCCCGGGCGCTTGCACATGCACGCTTTCGACAAATTCGCCTGCACGGCGATCCTGCCGGCCATAGTCGAGAAAATAATCCTCGAGCGCGATGGTCCGCCGTCCCCCCGTGCTGCGCAGGGTCAGCGTGGCCCCCAGCGCAATCAGCGCCGGCGGGCCATCGCCGATCGGAGATCCGTTGGCGATATTCCCGCAAATCGTGCCCGAATTGCGCACCTGCAACCCGCCGATCCGCCGCACCAGCTCGCCCAGATCGGGATGCAGCCGCGCCAGCGCGGGATGGGCGTCGGCATAGCGCACCATCGCCCCCAACGTTACCCCATCGGTCGTTTCCGCGATGGTCGCGAGGTCGGCAATCCCGCCCAGAAACACCAGCGTCGCTATCTCGCGCAGGCCCTTGGTCACCCACAGGCCGACATCGGTGGCGCCGGCCACGATCTGCGCGTCGGGGTGTGCATCCAGAATTTCGGCCAGTTGTTCGCGCGTGCGGGGCGCAAACCAGCGCCGGGTGCCGCAGGCACCGCCTTGCGCGGGCATCAGGGCGATCGCCTGCAGTGCGGCGATCGTCGCGGTGTCATCGTGCGGCAGCGTGGTCACCGCCTGCGCCGCGGCCAGGATCGGGCCATAACCGGTGCAACGGCACAGATTGCCCGCTATCGCATCGGCCGCGGGCAGGTCCGACCCGCGCGCACCGATTGCGCGGCCGTACAGCGACATCACAAAGCCCGGCGTGCAGAACCCGCATTGCGACGCGCCATTGCCCGCCATGCATGCCTGCAACGGATTGAGCGCATCCGACGATCCCAGGCTTTCCACCGTCATCAGCGCCTTGCCGTCAAGCATCGGCAGAAACAGGATGCACGCGTTGACCGCGCGCCAGGTGATCGCGGTTCCCCCTGCATCAAGTTCGCCCAGCAACACCGTGCAGGCGCCGCAATCGCCCTCGGCGCAGCCCTCCTTGGTGCCGGTGCGACCCATGCGATAACGCAGATGGTTGAGCAACGTCCCCGTCGGATCGACCTGGTCCAGTTCCACCACCGCGCCATCAAGGACAAAGCGCACGGTCATCTCAGCTGCCCCGATATGTCGAATAGCTGTAGGGCGAAACCAGCAGCGGCACATGATAGTGCCCCGCCGTATCGGCAATGCCGAAATCGATGCCGACCCGGTCAAGGAACGGCGGATCGGGCAAGTCCACGCCGGCCTGACGAAAATAGTCGGCCACGGCAAACGCCAGGCAATAGCGCCCGACCTCAAGCGCGGGCAGCCCGGGACAACGACCGTCGGCGTTGGTCGTGCCCGCAAACAGCACCGTGCCGCCCTGTGTAGTCAGCGTCAGCGTCATACCCGCCGCCGGATGCCCGTGCGCGGTGTCGAGAACATGCGTCGATAGCGTGGTCATGGCGGGGTTCCTTGCGCAATCCAGCGGCCCAATGTGTTGCGTTCGGCGCGGGTCATGCCGGTGGTATTGCCCAGCGGCATGATTTCGGCATCGACCGCGACCTGTTTGATCCGCGGCGCAACCGCGCTGGCATGGGCATAGCTGTCCAGCAGCACACCCAGCGGCGCTTCGCCGAACCCGGGGTTGGTCGGGTGCGCCGCATGGCACCCAGTGCAATGTCTGGCAAACAGCGGCTGGACATCGGCATACGTCGTGGGCGCCGGACCGGCAGCCGGCGCTGCCGATTTTTCCAGCGCGACATAAGCCACGGTGACCAGCGCCAGCGCCACCGACAGCACCATGAACGCCACGCCCGACCTGCCCTTGTGCCGCAGGTTGAACACGTGCCGCACCGATACCCCGGTGGCCCCGATCAGCGCCAGCACCAGCCAGGGCCGTGTCGCGCCATAGGTCATCGGGTAATGGTGGCTGAGCATGATGAACAGCACCGGCAGGGTCATATAGTTGTTGTGCACCGAGCGCGTCTTGCCCGCCTTGCCCAAGGCGGGGTCGGGCACATGTCCGGCCTTCAGCGCCGCCACCACCTTGCGCTGGTTGGGGATGATCACGAAGAACACGTTGCCGACCATCACCGTGCCGATCATCGCGCCGATGTGCAGATAGGCCCCGCGCGCGTTGAACACCTGGCACAGTGCCCACGCCGCGCCGACCAGCACCGCAAACCACACCACCCCGAACAGCCGGGGGTTTGCCGCCAACGGCGACCGGCACAGCCCGTCATAGATCAGCCAGCCACCGCCCAGCGCCGCCAGACCGATGGCGATCGCCGCGGGCTGGGTCAGTGCCAGCCTGGACGGATCGATCAGAACGCCCCTTGCACCCAGATAATAGACCAGCACCAGCAATGAAAAGCCGCTCATCCAGGTCCAGTACGCTTCCCATTTGAACCAGTGCAGCTGGTCGGGCATGGTTGGCGGCGCCACCTGGTATTTCTGGTTGTGATAAAACCCGCCACCGTGGACCGACCACAATTCGCCCGAAGCCGCACCATGCACCGCGGGCTTGAGATGGTTGTCCAGCCACACGAAATAGAACGACGATCCGATCCAGGCGATGCCCGTGGTCAGGTGCAGCCAGCGCAGCGCCAGATTGAGCCATTCGGCCCAATCGATCGAAAACAGCGCCGCACTCATGCCATATCCTCCAGCCGCAGCCGCACGATTTCGCCGATCTGGGCCATTGCGGCGGCGATCTCGTTGTCGCGATCGTTGCCCAGCCGCTGTTCCATCGCGGCCAGGATCCCGGCCTTGTCGGTCAGGCGCACGCAGATGATGAACGGAAATGCAAACCGCGCGCGATAGGCGGCGTTGAGCGTGTGAAACCGCGCATATTCCGCAGGCGTCAGGCGGTCGAGCCCGGCCGAGGCCTGTTCGGCCGCCGAAGCCTCGGTCAGCGTGCGATCGATCGCAGCCTTGCCCGCCAATTCCGGGTGCGCGCGGATCAGCGCCAGCTGTTCGTCAGGGCTGGCTGCATGCAGCGCGGCCATCAGCCCGGTGTGCAGGTCGGCAAATGGGCGCAAGCCCGCTGCGCGTGCCACAACCCATGGCGAATGTTCGAACAGCGCCCCGAACCGGGCGACAAAGGCGGCCGTGTCGAGCGCGTTGATGTCGGCAAGGGTCAATGCGTTTCCCCTTCCAGGCTGACATGCGCCGACACCACTTTCCAGCCGTCGGCAAAGCGCACCCAGGCCTGGCTTTGCCGACCGCGCCGGGTGCTGTGTTCGCGGAAGAATTCAGCGTCGGCGGTGGCGAACGCCGTGCCATAAACGGTGATCGCGACATGGCCCAGGCGCCGCTGCGGCGAACCGCCGCGGCCTTTGCGAAATTCGCGGATGGCATCGATGCCATACAGCACTTCACCCACCCCAAACCGGTTGGTGGTGGCGGCATCGTGAAACAGTGCATCCATTGCCGCCACGTCGTCGGCCATCAACGCGGCTTCATAGGCGTGGAACGCGGCCGTGACTTCGGCCAGCAGCGCGGGATCGTTGATCATCATGCCGGATGCACCTTGGTCCAGTGGCGGGCGATATCGATGCGCCGTGCAACCCAGGCATCACCGCAGGCAATCACATGGTCGACAAACCGTGCCAGCGCGCGCGCGCGCGCCGGGCGCCCGGCGATGCGCCCGTGCAGCCCGATCGACATCATCCGCCCGCCTTCGTCGCGCAATTGTTCAAATGTATCGACCAGATAGCGGAAAAACTGGTCACCCTCGGTAAAGCCGTTCAGCGCGACCATCTTCATATCGTTGGCATCGAGCGAATAGGGCACGATCAGCTGCGCGCGGCCATACTGCCGATCCCAATAGGGCAGATCGTCGGCATAACTGTCGGCATCATAGGCAAAGCCCCCCTCTTGCGCGACCAGGCGCGCGGTGTTTGGCGATGTGCGCCCCTGATACCAGCCCAGCGGGCGGCTGCCGGTGACCTGCGTGTGCAGCGCGATGGCCTGCGCGATATGGTCGCGCTCCACCTCTTCCGGCACGGTCTGGTAATCGATCCAGCGATAGCCGTGGCTGGCAATTTCCCAGTCGGCGGCACGCATCGCAGCAACCGCGTCGGGGTTCATCGCCAACGCGCGCGCCACACCGAACACCGTGACCGGCAGGCCCGCGCGCGTGAACAGACGATGCAGCCGCCAGAATCCCGCCCGACTGCCATATTCGTACAGGCTTTCCATCGCCATCGCGCGCGCAGGGTGGCTGGCGGCGCCGACCATCTCGGACAGGAACGCCTCTGACCCGGCATCGCCGTTGAGCACGCTGTTTTCCGCGCCCTCTTCGTAATTGATCACGAATTGCACTGCCACGCGGGCCCCGCCCGGCCAGCACGGATCGGGCGGCATCGCGCCATAGCCGACCAGATCGCGGATCATGCCGTTGCGTCCCATGCGGCCAGCGCCGCCGGCACCGCCGCGCCTGCGGGCAGGACCATGCCTTCAGCCGTCAGGCAGGCTTCGAGCGCGCCCAGCGTCAGCAGCACCTTGTGCTTCATCGCGTTGTAGCCCATCGCGCCAAAGCGCCAGATCCGCCCCTGCAGCGGACCGAAGGCGGTGCCGATTTCGATCTCGAAATGATCGCGCATCGCCACCCGCACGCGTTCGCCGTCGATCCCCTGGGGAATCCAGGCGCCGGTCACATTGGTCATGCGGTGTGCGTCATCGCCAAATACCGTCAGGCCCAATGCGCGCAGGCCCGCCGTCATCGCAGCCCCTGCTCGACGATGGCGGGCAAAGCATGCCTCAAGCCCTTCGCCCAACACCACGCGGGCGCATTCGCGCGCGCCGTAAAGCATCGAGGTGGCCTCGGTATGGTGATTGAGCCGCTTTTCCGACCAGTAATCCATGATCATCGCCAGGTCGAAATAGTTCGAACCGATCCGCGCACCGGTGCCATCGACGATGTCGGTGCGGCGGATGCCCTGTTCGACATGGCGGCGGTTGAAAATATGCGCGGCGGCCGCATCCGAAATGGTGATCGGCGCAGATCCCGATGGCCCGCCCAGACATTTCTGCAGGCCGCCGGTCACCACATCGATGCCCCAGCGATCGGCAGCGATCTCCATCCCGCCCAAGGTTGCGGTGGCATCGACATAGGACAACGCCCCTGCCGCGCGGCACAAGGCACCCAGACCTTCCATCGGTTGCGCCATCGTGGTCGAAGTGTCGCCATGGACCGAGGCCACTACGCGCGGATTGCAGCGGGCGATCGCATCGGCAATCGCATCCATCGCCACGACTTCGCCCCATGGCACATCGACCGTTTCAACCACCGCACCGATGCGCCCGAGGATTTCGGTCAGCAACAGGCCGAACCGGCCGAAATTGATCACCAGCACGCGATCGCCGGGCACCACCAGGCTGACCAGCGATGCCTCGATCGCGGCGCGCGCTGTGCCGTCGATCAGCATGGTCCAGCGGTTGGCGGTGCCGAACACCGGCCGGTACAGCGCCATGACCTGGTTCATATAGGCGGTCATTTCCGGATCAAACTGACCCAGCAGGTCTGCCGACATCGCGCGCAGCACACGCGGGTGCGCGTTGACCGGGCCCGGCCCCATCAACAGGCGCTGGGGCGGATCGATTTCACCGAACAGCAGCGGATCAAGAGCGGGCACAGGCGTCTCCCAGTTTTTCGACAAAGCCGACCATCACCTGCAGCGCCACTTCGGCGTCGGCGGGTTCGACATGTTCGGCAGGGTTGTGGCTGATCCCGCCGCGGCAGCGGATGAACAGCATGGCGGTCGGGCACAGCGCGGCCATGACCATGGCGTCGTGCCCCGCGCCCGACACCAGGCGGTGAACCGGTTGGCCCGCGTCGGCCACCGCCGCATCCAGCAGGTCCTGCAAATGCGGACCGCACGGGCTGGCGGGCAGATCGTGGATGCGTTCGATGCCAACGCCCAGGCCACGGCGTTGCGCGATGGCCTCGATCGCGTCCAGGATGGCATCGGCGGCGCGGTCACGCCGTGCCACATCGCCCGATCGCACATCGATGGTAAAATCGACCTGACCGGCAATCACGTTGGCGGCACCGGGCCCTGCGGCAATGCGGCCCACCGTTGCCACCACGTCCGACCGGTCGGCCAGCGCGATGGCTTCGATTGCCACGATCATTTCGGCCGCGCCGGCCAACGCATCGCGGCGCAACGGCATCGAGGTCGTGCCCGCGTGCCCGGCCATGCCGTCAACCTGCACCCGATAACGCAATTGTGCGGCAATACCGGTGACTACGCCGACCGCCAGGCCCTGGTCCTCAAGCACCGGGCCCTGTTCGATATGCGCCTCAAGATAGGCCATGACCGAACCCGGTGCGCGCGCCGCCGTGCAGAACCGCGCCACATCGACCCCCGCATCGGCCAGCGCCACGCCATCGCCATCGACCAGGTCGAGCGCTTCGGGTGACAGGGTTCCCGCCACTGCGCGGCTGGTCAGCATCGCGGCGGGAAAGCGCGATCCTTCCTCGTCACCAAAGGCAATGACCTCGATCGCAAACGGCATGCGGCGCCCGGTGCGGTGGAGTGCGGCCACCGTCTCGATCCCCAGCATCACCCCCAGCGGCCCGTCATAGCATCCGCCATCGCGCACGCTGTCGAGATGGCTGCCGATCATGAGCACGGGTGCGGCAGGATCGCTGCCCTCATACCGGCCCACCAGATTGGCCGCAGGATCGCGCGACACCGCCATGCCGGCCGCTGCCATCCAGCCCGACAGCGCATCTTGCGCGGCGCGATAGGCCGGGGTCAGATACCCGCGATAAAGCCCGTGGGGCATATCGGAATAGGGTATCACGCCCAGCGCATCGCACCGCGCCACCGCGCGCGCGCCGCCGGTGGCCAAAGCGTCTACCATGCGGCCACCCCGCCATCGCTGCGCGGATCGGTGGCACCTTCAAGCCGGCCATCGGCATGGCGCACAATCGCGCCGGCATGGCCCATCGTCGCGGTCAAACCGCCGACGCGTTCGACATCATGGCCGGCTGCCGCCAGATCGCCATAGAGCGCATCGTCAAACCCGTCCTCGATCTTCAACGTGGTGCTCTGTTCGCCCCAGGTCCGGCCGAGCAGCCAGCGCGGTGCCGCAATGGCAGTCTGCAGATCGACGCCATAGCGGGCATAGCGTGTGAACAGCGCGGCCTGCGTCTGCGGCTGCCCTTCGCCGCCCATCGTGCCATAGGCCATGACCCGGCCATCGTCGAACCGTGCCAGCGCGGGATTGAGCGTATGAAACGGCTTGCGCCCCGGGCGCAGCGCGTTCCAGCCATCGGCGGCCAGGCGAAAACTGCTGCCCCGGTTTTGCCATATGATCCCGGTTTCGGGCAGGACCAGCCCCGAGCCGAATTCGAAATAAGTCGACTGGATCGCGCTGACCACCCGGCCCTGGCCATCGGCAGCGCCAAACCAGCAGGTGTCGCCCCATTGCGGCGGCTGCGGCCAGGGCAGCGCCGTGGCGGGATCGATGGTTGCAGCCACCGCAGCAAGCGCGGCCGGATCATCGAGCAGCGCCTGACAATCGAAATCGTGATACGCGGGATCGCCGACATGCCGGTCACGCAGCAAAAATGCCTGCTTGGTCGCCTCGACCAGCCCATGCACATGGGCAAACCCGTCGGCCGTGTCGGCCGTCAGCCGGTCGAACAGCGCCAGGATCATCAGCGACGCAAACCCCTGCGTCGGCGGCGGACTGTTGAACAGGTGTGCACCGGCAATGCGCGTGTGCAGCGCCTGGTGACGCGTTGCGCGATGCGCGGCCAGATCGACAAGCCCGACCGGGCTGCCCAGCGCGGCCAGATCGGCGGCCACCCGTTCGGCCAGCGCCCCGCGATAGAACGCGTCTGCACCATCGTGCGCCAGCGTGTGCAGCGTCTGTGCCAGCAGCGGCTGGCGCAGCACATCGCCCTGACGCAACGGCCGTCCCTGCGGCTCGAAAATCGTGGCGTAGGCACCCGGCTGTCCGCGCAGTTCATCGCCCTTGGCCGCGGCCAGCGCCGCGCCGCCTGCGGTAACCGCAACGCCAGCCTCGGCATGGGCGATGGCATCGGCCACCAGCCGACCCAACGGCATCGCGCAGGCCGGATCGGTCAGCACCTCGGCCCAGGCCGACAGCGTACCCGCCACGGTGTTGGCCGCCAGGCCCCCGCGAAACGGCACAGCTTCGTGCCCGGCATACATCGCAAGATCCGCCGCGGCGGCGGCACCGCCGCAGCCCTGGACCGATTGCACCCGCCCGTCGGGCTGGGCGATCAGCCAGAACCCGTCGCCGCCGATCCCGGTCATGTGCGGATAGACCACCGCCAGCGTCGCCGCCACGGCAACGCTGGCCTCGATCGCATTGCCGCCATCGCGCAGCACCGACAGCCCCGCGTCAGCCGCCAGCCGATGCGGTGCGGTGACCATGCCGTTGCGGCCTGAAACGGTGATCAATTCCATCATGTTATCCCGCAGCCATCCATACAAAACGCACCACAAACAGCCCGGTCAGCACAAACAGGAACCAGTCAGCCTTTACCGCCCGTCCGCGCGCCAGTTTCAATCCGGCATGCGCGGTGATGCCAAAGGCCAGGCCATTGGCGATCGAAAACGTCAGCGGGATCATCGCCACGGTCAAAAACGCCGGGATCGCCGCCATCGGGTCTTCCCAATCGATTTCGCGCAGGGGCAGCAGCATCAGCCCGCCGACCACGATCAGCGCGGGCGCCGTGGCCGCCAGCGGCACCAGCTGCGCATACGGCGCCACAAACATCGTGGCCAGGAACAGCAGCCCGGTCACCACCGCGGTCAGACCGGTGCGCCCGCCCGCCTGCACCCCGGCGGCGCTTTCGACATAGCTGGTTACCGTGCTGGTGCCCGCCATCGCGCCGACGATGGTGGCCACCGCATCGGTCATCAAGATGCGGTTGAGTCCGGGAATTCGGCCCGACGCATCCATCAATCCGGCGCGTTTGGTCACCGCCACCAGCGTTCCGATATTGTCGAACAGGTCGACGAACAGGAACACGAACAGGATTTCAACCAGGCCCAGCCCATGCCGACCCGACAGCCCGAACACGCCCGCCAGATCCAGCCTGAACGCGGTGCCGGTCAGTGCGGACAAGCTGTAAGGCTCTGGATGAAAGGAAACCTGTCCCAGCGCCCAGCCAACCAGCGTTGTGGCGACGATGCCGATCAGCATCGCTGCGCGCACGTTCCACACGCTCAGCGTACCGATCAGTGCCAGGCCGAACAGCGCCAGCGCCGCACCCGGCGCCTTCAGATTGCCCAGTGCAACGATCGTGGCCGGGCTGCCGACGACGATCCCGGCATTCTTCAGCCCGATAAACCCGATGAACAGGCCGATCCCGCCCGCCACCGCGGCAAACAGGGTATTGGGGATGACCGACACGATCAATTGGCGCACCCCGGTCAGCGTCAGGAACAGGAACGCGACCCCCGAAATCAGCACGCAGCCCAGCGCCACCGGCCACGGCACCCCCATCTGCTGCACCACGGTAAAGCTGAAATAGGCGTTCAACCCCATCCCCGGCGCCAGCGCCAGCGGCGTGTTGGCCACCAGCCCCATCAGGATCGAGGCAAAGGCGGCGGCAAAGCATGTCGCCGCCGCAACCGAAGCCACCGGCATCCCGGCCTGGCCCAGGATCGCCGGATTGACCAGCACGATATAAGCCATGGTCAGGAACGTGGTGAAGCCCGCCAGCACTTCGGTCCGCGCCGAAGTGCCGCGTTCGGCAAACGCGAAATAGCGACCAAGCGCCCAATCCTGACCCGATGTCATGCCATTTCCCCCACCGGCAAGGTGCTGCCGGTCCAACCTTTGTCTTCCAGCATGGCGGCAAAACGCAACAGCGCCGGTTCGCCCCCCGGTTTGCCGACCAGTTGCAGGCCCAACGGCAACCGCCCCGGACGGCGCAGCGGCACGGCCAGCGATGGCAGGCCGGTAAAACTGATCGGCTGGGTATGCACGCCCAGATCGGCACGTGCGGGAACCATGGCCCCGTCGATCATGATGCGCGGATCGGCAATCGGCGGCGCCACGCACGGCGCGGCGGGCGCCAGCATGACATCATACACCGCCACAAGGTCGAGGATTTTCTGTTTGAATTGCAGCCGAAATTCCTGCGCCTGTTCGTATAGCCCGCGCGGCAGCAGCGCCCCTGCGATCAGGCGATCGCGCGTGGCCGGATCAAATTGCATCGGCGCACGGCCCAATGCCTGCGCATGCAGCGCCCCGCCTTCGAAGGCGGTGATCACAAACGCTGCCGAGCGCGCCCGCGCAATGTCGGGCACGGCGATCAGCGGCGCATCCGGCGCAATCGCATCGATCGCGGTCAGCTGGTCGGGGTCCGCGTTATCGCGGAACCGGCCGCCCAGCCGCGCAACGCGCAATTCGTGGCCGGTGCCGGCGACGTCGGGCGATCCGGCCAAGACCTGCCACAGGCATTGCATGTCGGCGACCGAAGCGGTGAACGGGCCCACATCGTCAAAGCTTTCGGCAAAGGGAAATACGCCCGCCATCGGCAGTGCGCCATGCGTTGGCTTCAGACCATAAAGCCCGGTCAGGCTGGCCGGGACCCGGATCGATCCATTGGTGTCCGATCCCAGCGCAAACGGCACAATCCCCGCTGCCACCACCGCGGCCGATCCGCCCGACGATCCGCCCGCCAGCCGCGCGGGATCATGCGGATTGCGCGTTGTGCCGTGCCGCGCGTTGATCGTGGCAAAGCCATAGGCAAATTCATCCATGTTGAGCGTTGCCACCAGCACGGCGCCAGCCTGGCGCAGGCGTGCGATGGCTTGCGCATCGTGGGCCGCGGGTGCGGCATCGGCATAGATGGCCGAACCGGCAGTGGTCGGCAGGCCGGCCACATCGAACAGGTCCTTCACCCCGTAGAGTACGCCCGCCAACGGACCGGGATCGCGTCCTGCGGCAACCGCGGCATCCACCCGCCCCGCCTCATCGCGCGCACGCTCGGCCAGCACGCGCGTGACCGCGGCGAACGGATCACCCTGCGCCAGCCGGGCCAGGCAGGTTTCGGCCAGATCGATCGCGCGCACCTGCCCGCTGCGCACGGCTGCGGCAATTTCGATCGCCTGCATCAGTCGCTGCCCCCGGACAAGGTGGCCGCATGGCGGCCAAGCAGCGCCAGATTGGCGACCACGCCGGGCATGCACGCCTCGGGAATGACCATGCCCCGCGCCGCCGCCACGTGCGCCGCCTGGTCTTCGCCCTGCGGCACCCGGATCGCGGCATCGCGCAGCGCCGCTGATCGGCCAAACCGTCCGGCCAGCACGGCACAGGCAAACAGCTGCAGCTGGTGAAAGATCATCAGCGGCAGGACGACCATGCCGACGGTTGCGGGCGCAAACAGCGCGGCCGCCATCGGCACACCCGACACCAGGCTTTTCTTTGATCCGCAGAACAGCAGCACGATCGCATCGGCCCGCGTCAGCCCGACCAGCCGCGCCACCATGACATTGACCCCCATGACCACCGCCAGGATCAACGCCGAAACCACCAGCAACAGGCCCAGTTGCGGCACGGTCACCTTGGTCCAGATGCCGTTCACCACCGCCGCGCTGAACGCGGTATAGACCACCAGCAGGATCGAACCGCGGTCAACCGGTTGCAGGATTGTCTTGTGCCGATCGACCCAGCCGCCAATCACCGGGCGCAGCAGATGACCGCCGACAAACGGCACCAGCAGTTGCAACGCGATTGTCCGCGCCGATCCCCACGATGAGACCGCGCCCGCCCCTGCCGAATGCATCAGCAATCCGACCAGCAGCGGGGTCAGCACAATGCCCAAAAGGTTCGACAGCGATGCGCTGCACACCGCGCCCGCGACATTGCCCCGCGCCAGCGCAGTGAACGCGATCGAGGACTGCACGGTTGACGGCAACAACGTCAGGAACAGCAATCCTGCCCCCAGCCGCGGATCGATCACCCCACCGATCAGCCCGGTTACCGCCAGCCCGACCAGGGGAAACAGACCGTACGTCGACGCAAAAACCAGCCCGTGCAACCGCCAGTTGCCAATACCATCGACGATTGCTGCGCGCGACAGCTTGGCCCCGTGCAGAAAGAACAGCAGGGCAATCGCCAGATCGGCCGCAACCCCGAACCAGCCCGCGGCCACGCCCCGGGCGGGCAGCGCCGAGGCCATGGCGACCACGGTCACCAGCCAGATCAGGAACGGATCTACCGACGGCAAGGACGATCTTCGCAGCATGGGCCAAGCTCATGCCTGCAAACACCCTATCGATCCACTGCAATCATCTGAACGGATTGTTGCAAATAATAGCGCACCCCTCACCCCTGTCTGTGCCCGCGTCCTGCGCGGCAGGTCTGCGGCACACGCGGCTTGACATCCCGGGCGCGCAACCGCCTCATCCGGCATGTTTCCCTTCCCGCACGGAGGCCATTCTTGACGATCGACACTGCCGGACAAGCCGCCCACGCGAAGGGCCTTGCGCGGCTGCGCGGGTTTGTCACCAGCTTTGCCGAACTGCTGTCGGGCACGCAGGACGAAGCCGAAGTGCTGCAGTCGGGTGGCAAACTGCTTGCCGCGCTGGTGGCACATGACGACTGGCTGCCTGATGACTGTGCCGTACATCATCCCGACCGGTACCAGCAATATCTGCTGCATTGCGACAGCCGCGAACGGTTCAGCGTGGTCTCGTTTGTGTGGGGGCCGGGCCAGGGCACGCCCATCCACGATCATCGCGTGTGGGGCCTGATCGGCATGTTGCGCGGGCGCGAACGGGCCGAGCGTTATCATCGCGCGCCCGACGGCACCTTGCGCAGCGACGGCACGGTCGGCATGCTGCGGCCCGGCGAAGTTGAAGCCGTCAGCCCGCGCGTGGGCGACATCCACCGCGTGTGGAACGCCCTGCCCGATACGCCGTCGGTTTCGATCCACATCTATGGCGCCAATATCGGCGCGGTTGAACGCGCGACGTATGACCCCGACGGCACGCCAAAGCGCTTCATTTCGGGCTATGCCAATGCGCACCTGCCCAATATCTGGGACAGGTCTGGCCGGGCATGAGCGTGACCGCGCACCACGTCCGCCGCGCCGGCCGAGGGCAGAGGCGCGCTGGCACCTGCCCCCGCGCGATGGGCCGGTGGTGGTCGATCCGGATCGATCGCGATATGGGTAGCCCCGTCCTCCACACCCGCCCCGGCAGTCCGGCACACCCTGCGCAATCGGCGCCGATCACGCCACAGCGCATTGCGATGCCGTGCGCGAACAGCACGCCCCGGCTCAGGCGCGGATGAACTGCCAGCGATCGGCATCGCTCTGGTCTTCGGCAAAGCGATAGCCATCGCTGTCAAAGCCGCGCATCGCATCGATGTCGCAGACATGGTGTTCGCACAGCCAGCGCGCCATCATGCCGCGTGCGCGCTTGGCGTTGAAGCTGACAAAACGCGGCCCATCGGGACCAGGCTCGCGAAACTCGACTTCGATGATGCGCGCGCCTTTCAGCTTGCCTTTGACGGCCGCGAAATATTCGACGCTGGCAAGGTTGAGCACTGTGCCCGACCCCTCGTCGGCAAGCTGTTGCAACAGAAATTGGGCAATGCGCGACCCCCACCAGTCGGTCAGCCGGGTCTGGCGCGGCGCCCAGCGCGTGCCCATCTCCAGGCGATAGGGCCGGATCGCGTCGAGCGGCCGGAGCAGGCCATAAAGGCCGGACAGCATCCGCACATGCGACTGCGCAAAGGCCAGCCCCGCTTCGTCGAGCGAATGCGCGTCGAAGCCGGTATAGACATCCCCGGCAAAGGCGAACAGCGCCGGCCGCTCGGGCAAAGTGTCAAAGTCCCGAAAACGTGTCGCATTAAGCTCGGCCAGGCGCGGCGAAATATGCATCAGCTGTGCCAGCTGTTCCTGCGACAGCTGTGCCGCTGCTTTGGCAAGATCGTTCGCAGCTTTGGCGAAATGCGGCCTGGTAACCTCTGTGGGCGGTAACGCGCGCTCAAAATCGAGCGTCTTTGCGGGGGAAAGAAGGACAATCATGTCGGCGCCCGTAAAGCGAATAGGCGCCTGCGTCAAAACACGCGGCAGGCGCCGCCGCCGCGTGTTACGAACAAGCTGTAGTTCGCAAAATATAGCAAGGCATGCATTGGCAAAGTGTGTGTAACGGTGCAAAATCGATCGAACGTCGGGGCTTGGGCCCGCAGGTCCGCGAGAGGATGACCAGGATGACCACGTCTCAAACGTCGATGCAGGCGATTTTGGAGCAGCAGAAGCAGGCGCATCTGCGCGAGGGGCCGCCTGATCTGTCGGTGCGCAAGGATCGGCTCGATCGCTGTATCGGCCTGCTGGTCGATTATCGTGGCCAGATCGAGGACGCGCTCAACGCCGACTTTGGCTCTCGCTCGCGCGAAGCCAGCGCCTTTACCGATATTGGCGCATCGATCGGCCCGCTCAAACACGCCCGCGACAATCTGGCAAAATGGATCAGACCCGAACGTCGAAGCACCTCGCCGCGCATTCTGGCGCTGTTTGGGGCACGCGCCGAGGTGCGTTTTCAACCCAAAGGCGTGGTCGGCGTGATCAGCCCGTGGAATTTCCCGATCAATCTGACCTTTGCACCGCTTGCCGGCATACTGGCCGCAGGCAACCGCGCGATGATCAAGCCATCGGAATACACGCCCCTCACGTCGGCGCTGATGGCCGAGATGTTTGCCAAAGCCTTCACCGAACAGGAAATCGCGGTCGTGACCGGCGGGCCCGAGATCGGGCAGGCCTTTGCCGGCCTTGCCTTCGACCACCTGATTTTCACAGGCGCGACGGCGGTTGCCCGCCACGTGATGCGGGCGGCCGCTGAAAACCTGGTGCCGCTGACTTTGGAACTGGGCGGCAAAAGCCCGGTCATCATTGGCCGGTCTGCCGATATGGCCACGGCCACCGCGCGCATCATGAACGGCAAGACCCTGAATGCCGGGCAGATCTGCCTGGCGCCCGACTATGTGATGACCCCGGAGGAAACGCTCGACGGATTTATTGCCGGGGCGCAAGGGGCAGTGCGGCAGATGTTTCCGACAATCAAGGACAACCCCGATTACACCGCAATCGTCGCGCAGCGGCACTTTGACCGGATCACCGGCTATATCGATGATGCCCGCGCCAAGGGCGGCCAGATCATCGAACTGAAACCCGAGGCCGAGGACCTGGGCCAGCAGGAGCACCGCAAGATTGCGCCCACGCTGATCATCAACGCCACCGACGACATGAAAGTGATGCAGGAGGAAATTTTCGGACCGGTCCTGCCGGTCAAAACCTATCGCTCGGTCAGCGAAGCGATCGACTATGTCAACGCGCATGACCGACCGCTTGGCCTCTATTACTTCGGCAGCGATGCGGCCGAGCGCGAAAGCGTGCTGCGTTCCACCACGGCAGGCGGCGTCACCGTCAACGACGTGATCTTCCACGTGGTGCAAGAGGACCTGCCGTTTGGCGGCATCGGCCCCGCCGGCATGGGCAGCTATCACGGGATCGATGGCTTTCGCGAATTCAGCCACAAAAAGGCGATTTACAGCCAGATCGCCAAAGACATCGGCCCTTTGAAGGCCCTTCGCCCGCCCTATGGCCGCGGGATCACCAAATTCCTGGCAGGCCAGATCAAACGCTAGGCAGCGTGGACGAAACCGTGGCGCTGCGGAATGTGTCCGCGCCGCCTGGTCTGACAAGACCGTTTGGCAAAGGACCTTGTTGCATGGTTTCGAAGACATGGATCATTGTTGCGGCAGCAGTGTTTGCCTTGCCCCACGGGGCCAGTGCCGCCGACCAGGTGCCGGCGTGCACGACGCCCGGCAGTCTGCCGACCGAGCTGGCCGCGTGGGCCACGCCGGTCGCGCGCACCGCTGCCGCCAGCGCCGCACATTTGCCGGATGCGGCGCTGGTCATCGGCCAGGCGGCAACTGTGCCCCTGATGCAGACACCATCGGTGGTGTATCCGCGGCGGCCCGAAAAGCCGGCAGGGGCGGCCAGCTTTGGCGGGCTGCTGCAGGTCGCCGTGGCGGCGCGCGGAACCTATCGCGTGGCGCTTGGGTCCGCAGCGTGGATCGATCTGGTCGATGGCAATGGCGCAGCGGTGGTATCGGCGGCGCACAGTCATGGCCCGGCGTGCAGCGGGGTGCACAAAATCGTCGACTTCGTGCTCGCGCCGGGTACCTACATCTTGCAGATTTCCGGCAATGCCGATCGGGTCGGCAAAGTTCTGGTTGTGCGCTTGCCCGGCTGACGCAATCGGCGCGACGCCACCGGGGCACGAATATCGATCGAATTCGTGTTGCCACCTGCCCCCAAATCATTTGAGTATGCGCCAAGGCCACAGGGGGTTTGATGCGCGCCTATTACTCGGCAAATCGCGAGCAGTTTTTTGCCGACACCCCTTCGCATATTCTGGGTGAGCTGACCCGGTGGCACCATTTTGATGTCGAGCCCGGGCAACGGCAGGCCTGGCTGACCCAGATCGAGGTGATGCGCACCGCGCTTGCCGGCACGAACGATTTCACGCTGTACTTTGAATTCGCAATCCCGCGCATGGGCAAGCGCGCCGACGCCGTCGTGATCGTCGGCCGGGCGATCTTTGTCATCGAATTCAAGGACGGCCAATCGCGGTTCGAACCCGCGGCGATGGAACAGGTCGAGGATTATGCGCTCGACCTGAAAAACTTTCATGAAGGCAGCCATGCGCTGGCGATCTTTCCGATCCTTGTCCCGACCCTGGCACGCACTTCGCGCGACATTCAGCTTGAACTGGCGTTTGATCACGTGGCCAGGCCTTTGCAGCTCTGCCCGCAGGATCTGGGGCCCGTCATCGGCATGTTTGGCGCAGACCACCGCGCGCCCGATTTCGATGTGTCGGCATGGCAGGACAGCGGCTATCGCCCGACGCCCACGATCATCCAGGCGGCGACCGCGCTTTATGCGCGGCACAATGTCGCAGATATCACGCGCAGCGACGCTGGCGCCATCAACCTGACGCGCACCGAAGCTGCGGTCAACCACGCGATCGAGGCCAGTCGCAGTGGCAATCACAAGGCGATCTGCTTCATCACCGGCGTGCCCGGTGCCGGCAAGACGCTGGCCGGACTGAACATCGCCACGCGCCGCAGCGCGGGCAAAGACGATAACCACGCCACATTTCTTTCGGGCAACGGCCCCCTTGTCGATGTCCTGCGCGAAGCGCTGGTTCGTGATCATCGCGCGCGCACCGGGGGGCAACGGTCGGCGGCCGAACGCCACGTCCGGGCGTTTATCCAGAATATCCATCATTTCCGTGATGAATATGTTCATTCCAGTGCCGCACCGTCCGACCACGTGGTTATCTTTGACGAAGCGCAGCGGGCCTGGAACCGGCGCAAGGCCGCAAGCTTCATGCGCCAAAAACGCGGCCTGGTGGATTTTGACGTGTCCGAACCGGAATTCCTGTTGGGCGTAATGGACCGCCACCCGCAATGGTGCACGATCATCTGCCTGGTCGGCGGAGGTCAGGAAATCAATGATGGTGAAGCCGGCCTGAGCGAATGGATGGCGGCCCTGAAGAACCGGTTTGCACACTGGCAGGTCCATACATCCGACCGCATCGACCATCCCGATTATGACCTGAACCACGATGCGCGGGCCTTTTTGACCGGGCCACGCGTCGTGCTTGATCCAGACTTGCACCTTGGGGTGTCGATGCGCTCGTTTCGCGCCGAAACGCTGTCGAGCTTCATTTCGCATGTTGTCGATGGCGACGCGGCCGCCGCGCGCGCGGCATGTGCCGGGCTTGAACACTATCCCATCGTGCTGAGCCGCGATCTGGACGAAGCTCGGGCCTGGCTAAAGGCCAGGGCGCGCGGGTCGGAACGCTATGGCCTGGTTGCCTCGTCCGGCGCGTCGCGGCTCAAAGCGGTGGGTCTGAACGTCAAGGCGGCAATCGAACCGCCCAACTGGTTCCTGAACGGTCGCGACGATGTGCGCTCGTCGTTTTACCTCGAAGACGTCGCCAGCGAATTCGACGTGCAAGGACTGGAACTGGACTGGACTTGCGTCTGCTGGGACGCCGACATGCGTCATGATGGAACGGGGTGGAAACCGCACAAATTCAAAGGCACGCGCTGGCAATCGGTCAACGACAGGTTCCTCCGGCTCTATCTGAAGAACGCCTACCGCGTGGTGCTGACGCGTGCACGCCAGGGCATGGTCATCTTTGTGCCGAAAGGCTGCGACAACGACCCGACCCGAGATCCAGACCTCTACGACGGTATTTTCACCTTCCTCCAGCGCTGCGGGTTAACAGCGCTGCACCCGAACGGTGATACAGCTGTCTTGGATTATTGATGCCCGCGATCAACCGCGCCAATTGCCTAAATTCTGTGTCTTTGGGGCTGACAGGCGACAATGCGTTGCGCGAAAACGGTAGGCACCACCACTTCGCGGGTTCGCTATCCGCGAAGCCGTTCCACGGGCTGAGGTGCCGTTCACACCATAGCGTTATTCAATGTGCCCTGGTTCCGCAAAGCGCGCCTTGAACGTGAATGCGAATGGCGAAGACCCAAACCGATCGATCATCCAGAGCCGTGACAGGCCTTCCGCAACAGTTGGTTGGTGGCCCTTTTGTACCCACCACAATGCCTGATAGGCACCTTCAAATCTTTCGAAATACGCACGACGCCGCGACATTTCAGCCGCGTGCCCGCTGCGATAGACATACGCAAACAGCGCTTCCGTATTCGTCCACACCGACATGTTCACAATTATGAGGGGGTCGGGCGTTGCCTGCACGTCAGTTGCGTTGCCGGTCTCGCTTTGGAGGCGCCAAACGAACCCGGGCGCGCCATCGGCCATAGCGTTGATGCGGTCGAGTGCATCAAAGAACGGTTGGACCCGGGCATCCCCGTGGGGGGCCAGCAAACGCCCGATATTAATTTGGGCAATCTGCCATTCTGTTTTGCCCATTTTCGTGTTGCCGGCACCGTTCATTATCAAACCTTCATATTTATAACCATTTTTTGGCGCATATTGGCAAAATGCACAAATAGCCATTTTCGGCTTCTCGAAGTCCCGGGCCACGAAATTCAGGGCCAGTATCCCCATCGCGAGCGCTTCAGAAACGGCGGCTTTGCAGGCGTGCCATGCAGAACGCCCACGCCTCGGGTTCTCCACCCACCCGCCTGCCATGAGACCGTAAAGCCATGAGAAGAGACGAAAGCCAGTCAGAAACCGATTTTGGCGCTTCCGGCAATTTGCAAGGCTTAGATGCCAATGACAAAACGGTGCGGAAGCTGGGAATGTCTGGCCTCTTGAAGGCCCATCTCGTTGGTTCGCAGTCGTGGCGGAGCGGGAGGGATTCGAACCCTCGATACGCTTTTGGCGTATACTCACTTTCCAGGCGAGCGCCTTCGACCACTCGGCCACCGCTCCGCATGCTCTGGATGAGCGACGCGCCTAGACGCATGGCGGGGGTTTCGCAAGGGCGCAGGCGGTGGCATGGTGTGAATATGTCGAGATCAATCCATCGCTCGTTCCGCCCCGGTCTTGTGCTGTTTGCTGCGGCCCATCTGGCGCTTGTTCCCGCCACCTGCCGGGCAGACGCCGGCGACGTGGCTTCGCCGCCCGAGATCGTGGCGGCGGCAAGACCGGGCGAATGGGTGGCGATTGCGCCGTCGGACTTGCTGGTGATGGATCTTGCCCCCGATACGGCGGGCCGCGCGCGGCGTGTGGTTATCCAGTTGCTGCCCGCGCCGGTTTCACAAGCGTGGATCGGCAATATCCGCAAACTGGCCGCGGCGCACTGGTGGGATGGCACCAGCATCAACCGGGCGCAGGACAATTATGTGGTGCAATGGGGCGACCCCAACGGCGATGACAAGGCAAACGCAAAGCCCCTGCCGCCTGGCCTGATCGACACCAGCGAAGGCGGCTATCTGACGCCGCGCTTTGCCCTGCCCGCAGGCGCCGACACCGCGCTGGCGCAGGGCGGCGATGCCTATGCCCCCGAAACACGGATCATTGCCGGGTGGCCGATGGGGCTGGACAAGGACCACGCGTGGCCGTTGCATTGTTATGGCATGGTTGGCGTGGGGCGGGACAATCCACCCGATGCCGGCAGCGGCGCCGAACTGTATGTCGTGATCGGCCATGCCCCGCGGCAGCTCGATCGCAACATCGCGCTGGTCGGGCGCGTGATCGAGGGGATCGAATTTCTGTCGATCCTGCCGCGCGGCACCGCAGCGCTGGGGTTCTATACCACCGCCGGCGAACGCGTGCCGATCACGGCCATCCGCAACGGGGCCGAGGTACCCGGCCTGCCGACCTATCAGATGCTGTCCACCACCAGCGCCAGCTTCGCCGGCTATGCCGCCGCCCGTGCCAATCGGCGGGACCGGTTTTTCGTGCATCCGGCGGGCGGGGTCGACGCGTGCAACGTGCCGGTGCCGGTGCGCCGCGTGCCATGACAGCATGATCGTCATGGCGGTTGTGCGGCCTTAACCGATCGATTAGGCTTGTGCTATCACCAGGGGAGATTGCCGCGTGGCCGCGCCTAAAATGCTGGATGGCATCCGTATCGTCGATCTGACAAGCGTGGTGTTCGGCCCTTATGCGACCGAGATCATGGCCGATCTGGGCGCGGACGTGATCAAGGTGGAAGGACCGACCGGCGATCAGTTCCGCCACGCCGGACGCCCGCGCAACACCCCCGGGATGGGCCCCTGCACGCTCAATCTCAACAAGGGCAAACGCTCGCTCGCGGTCGATCTGAAGACCGACGCGGGCAAGGCCGCGCTGACCGCGCAACTGGCCGAGGCCGACGTGTTCATCCACAATGTGCGCGGGCGCGCGATCGAACGCCTGGGCTTTGGCTATGACGCGGTGCGCGCGATCCGGCCCGATATCATCTATGTGCATTGCGTGGGGTTCGGCTCGGGCGGCGCCTATGCCGATCTGCAGGCCTATGACGACGTGATCCAGGCGGCCACGGGCACCGCCACGCTGTTGCCGCGCGCCGACGGCAATCCGGCGCCGCGCTATTTGCCTTCGCTGATCGCCGACAAAGTGGCCGGGCTGCACGGGGCCTATGCAATCCTGGCGGCAATCGTGCACAAGCTGCGGTTTGGCGGCGGCCAGTTCGTCGAAGTGCCCATGTTCGAGACGTTTGCGCATTTCATGGCGCAAGAGCATCTGTTTGGTGGGGTGCTGGTTCCGCCGCTGGAACCGACCGGATATCCTCGCCAGATCGATCCGGCGCGCCAGCCGTTTCCGACCGCCGACGGGCATATCAGCCTGGTGCCCTATACCGATGCTGCGCTATGCAAGGTGTTTGCGCTGCTGGATGCCGATGACCTGTTGCACGACGTGCGCTTTGCCACCCCGCGCGACCGCGCTGCCAATATCAGCCAGGCCTATGGCGAAATCGCCCGGCGCACGCCGATGCGCAGCACCGCCGAATGGGCACGTCTGTTTGCCGAACACCAGATCCCGGCGATGCCGGTGCGCGACCTGGCCGATCTGACCACCGATCCGCATCTGGTCGAGGTTGGCCTGTTCCAGCAGCGCACGCACCCGACCGAGGGCGATTATCTGCACCTGCAGGCGCCGGTCCGGTTTTCGGTCGGATCGTGCGAAACGGGTCCGGCGCCCACGATCGGGCAGGACAATGTTGCGCTTGGCGCGCCCGCGCCAACCTGGCCTTGATGGCCGCCTTGCCGGAGAAACTATGACCCCGTTCCCCATCGACTGTGTCCGCGCACGTTTTCCCGCGATCGCCGGAACCGACCGGCCACCGGTGTTCCTGGACAATGCGGCGGGCACACAAGTGCCGCAATCGGTGATCGATGCCGTGGCGCAGGGCATGGCGCAGGGCGCGTGCAACCTGGGGGGCAAATTCGCCGGTTCGCGCCGTGCGATGGACATCTGGGATGCCGCCCACCAGGCAGGCGCCGATATCGTGGGCGCCCCGACCCCGCGCGGGGTGATCATCGGCAGCAGCATGACCGCGCTGACGATGCATATATCGCGTTCGATCGGGCGGCTGTGCCAGCCGGGCGATGAAATCGTGCTGACGCGGATGGATCACGAAGGCGATGTTGCGCCGTGGCTGCTGATGGCGCGCGATCATGGGCTGACCGTGCGCTGGGTGTCGTTCGACACCGACAGCTGGCAGATCGAGCCCGAAGCGCTGCGCGCCGTGATGTCGCAGCGCACGCGGCTGGTGGCCATGAATTATGCCAGCAACATGACCGGGTCGATCAACGATATGGCCGCGCTGGTGCGCGTCGTGCACGAATTCGGCGCGTTGGCCTATGTCGACGCGGTGCAATTGACCCCGCACCGCCTGCCCGATGTCGTGGCGATCGATTGCGATTTTCTGGTCTGTTCGGCCTACAAGTTCTTTGGCCCGCACATGGCGGTGCTGTGGGGCCGCGAAAGCGTGCTCGAGGGGCTAGAAGCGTACAAATGCCGCTGTTCATCCGACGAATTGCCCGAACGGTTCGAACTCGGCACGCCGCAAACCGAATTGCTGGCCGGTCTTGTCGCCACGGCCGATTACCTGGCATCGCTGGGTGATCTGGCGGGCCATACCGGCACCCGCCGCGAACGCATGCTGGGTGGATATGCCGCGTTCGGCGCGTATGAAACTGCGCTGACGCTGCGGCTGATCGAAGGCATTCTGGCCATTCCGGGCATCACCATCCACGGCATCACCAATCCCAACCGCATCGCCCAGCGCGTACCCACCGTGTCGTTCACGCACGACCGGATTGCCACGCATGCCTTTGCGCAAGGACTGGCCGATCAGGATATCTGCGTCTGGTCGGGGCACAATTACGCGCTCGAACCCGCCCGGCAGCTGGGGCTGGACGAAGACACCGGGGTCGTGCGCCTGGCGATTGCGCATTACAACACCGGCGAAGAGATCGAGCGGACTTTGGCGGCTCTTGCGGCCGTGGCAGCAGCCGCGCGCGCCTGAAACAGCGCCCTGCCGGGCCAGATACTGGCGATCAGATGCGGTCCGCCTGCGCCACCGCGTCGCTGGCGCGCAGCGCGCTGATGATGCGGGTCAGGTGGGCCAGATCGCGCACCTCCAGGTCAACCACATACGTGTGGAACGGGTTTTCGCGCTGGGTCATTTCCAGATTGACGACGTTGGCGTGGTTTTTGCCGAAAATGCCCGCCATTTCTGCCAATGTGCCCGGGCGGTTGTACAGTTCGGCGCGCAGGCGGCCGACCGCGCCGTCGTTCGGGGTTTCCCATGACAGGTCGATCCAATCGGCATCGACGCCATTGGCCAGTTGCAGGCAATCGATCGAATGGACCTCGACGCCCATGCCGGGCCGGCGCAGCCCGACGATGCGGTCGCCCGGCACAGGGTGGCAGCACGGGGCCAGCTTGAACGCGGCGCCCGGGGTCAATCCGCGCACGGCAATTGCGCGTTGCTGCCGCGGCCAGGAATCCTGCGGCCAATCGTCACCCTGCGGCAGGTTGGCGGCACTGCCCGGCACCAGCGCCTCCATCACTTGCCGATCGCTGACGCGGGCCTGCCCGATGGCCACCATCAATTCGTCTTCGTTGTTGAATTTCAGGCGCTTGATTGCCTCGTTCAGCGCCTTTTTGCCGATCTTGGTGGGCAGGCGATCGACGATTTCGTCATAGAGCTTGCGGCCGATCACGGCGATATCGGCGCGTTCCTTCTGCCGTACGGCGCGGCGGATCGCGGCGCGCGCCTTGCCCGTCACGGCAAACGACAGCCACGACAATTGGGGTTCCGAAGTGCGGCTGCGGATGATTTCGACCACATCGCCATTGATCAGCGGTGTGCGCAACGGCACATGGCGGCCATTGATCTTGGCGCCCACCGCTGCCGCACCCAGATTGGTGTGCACGGCAAACGCAAAATCCACAGGCGTGGCGCCCCGCGGCAACTGAAACAGAGCACCCTTGGGCGTAAACGCAAAGATGCGATCCTGGTACATCGCCATGCGCGTGTTTTCGAGCAGTTCCTCGGGATCGTTGCTGGCATCGAGGATTTCGACCAGATCGCGCAGCCAGCCGACCTGCCCGTCGGGCTGCAAGCCGCCCTGTTTGTAGGCCCAGTGCGCCGCCAGGCCATATTCGTTGGTCTGGTGCATTTCCTGCGTCTTGATCTGAACTTCCACGCGCATCGCGTTGTTATAGATCAGCGATGTGTGCAGGCTGCGATACCCGTTGATCTTGGGCGTCGAGATATAGTCCTTGAACCGGCCCGGGATCATCTGCCAGGTGCGGTGCAGCAGGCCCAGCGCGGCATAGCAGTCTTCGACCCGGTCGGTGACGACGCGAAACGCCATGATATCGGTAATCTGTTCGAACGACACGTGGCGTTCGGCCATCTTCTTCCAGATCGAATAGGGGTGCTTTTCTCGGCCCGCCACTTCGACCCGCAGGCCCGATTCCGCCAGCGCCTGCTTGATTTCCAGCGCGATGGCATCAACCTGGCCTTCGCCCGCGGCGCGGATCGCCTCAAGCCGGCCGGTGATCGTGGCATAGGCGTCGGGTTCCAGTTGCTGAAACGCCAGCAACTGCATTTCGCACATATATTCGTACATCCCCACGCGCTGGGCCAGCGGGGCATAGATTTCCATCGTTTCGCGCGCGATCCGACGGCGCTTGTCCTCGCTGCGGATGAAATGCAGCGTGCGCATGTTGTGCAGCCGGTCGGCCAGCTTGACCAGCAGGACGCGCAAGTCCTCGCTCATCGCCAGCAGGAACTTGCGCAGGTTTTCAGCCGCGCGCTCGTTCTCGGTCATGGTTTCGATTTTCGACAGCTTGGTCACACCATCGACCATGCGCGCCACATTGGCCCCGAACAGGCGTTCGATTTCCGCCGTCGTGGCCAGCGTATCCTCGACCGTGTCGTGCAACAGCGCGGTCATGATGGTTTCCTGATCGAGCTTCAGCTCGGTCATCAGGCCCGCCACTTCGACCGGGTGCGAAAAGTACGGGTCGCCGCTGGCGCGTTTCTGCGTGCCGTGTTTCTGCACGGTGTAGACATAGGCACGGTTGAGCATCGCCTCGTCCGCATCCGGGGCATAAGCGAGCACGCGCTCGACAAGTTCATACTGACGCAACATGGTTTTCCCACGATGGGGGCACATGTGCGCACAGGGCAAGGAAAAAGGGCCGCCCGTGCATACGATTCGTTGATCTTTTCGTGGTTAATCCATTGGCAGGATGAGCAGGGCAACGATCATGGTTGCAACCACCGCGCAGCGTCAGGCCCCATGGCCTGCACGCACGCGCACCCTTGCGACCCGTGCCCACGACGCGCTGCGCGCCAATCGCTGGCCCGATCGATCGCGATTGCCGGTGCTGTCGATCTTTATCCTGATCGCCTATATGCGCATGCTGGCGCATGTCTTTTCCGAGGCCACGGGTCATGTCGGCAGCGATTTCCTGGCGTTCTGGGGGGCCGGGCGGCTGGTCCTGGCGGGCACACCGCAAGACGCCTTCAACCTTGCCGCCGAACACGCGGCGCAGGCGGCCAGCCACACCGGGCAGATGGTCGCCTATGTCAATCCGCCACCCTATCTGTTGCTGACCGCGCCGCTGGGACTGATGCCCTATGGGGCGGCCTGGCTGGTCTGGGCGCTGGGCGGCTGGGCGCTGTGGTTTGCGGTATGTCGCCGGCTGTTGCCGGGTGCGCCGCTGGTGGTGCTGGCCAGTCCGGTGGCCTATCTGGCCGCATGCCATGCGCAGAACGGGTTTGTTACCGGCGCGCTGCTGGTCGGCGGCGTGATTGCGCTGGCGCGGTGCAATCGCCGCGATGACGTGATCGCCGGCGTGCTGTTCGGGGCCTTGGTGATCAAGCCGCACCTGGCGGTGCTGGTACCGCTGTGGCTGATCGCGGGCGCGCGCTGGCGCGTGCTGGCGGCCGGAGCGGCATCGGCGCTGGGGCTGTGCGTGCTGTCACTGCTGGCGTTCGGAACGCAGACCTGGGCGGCCTGGCCGCGCAGCTTCGATGTCAGCGCGGTGCTGATGGCGCAAAATGGCGGGCCGTTCTGGCTGCGCATGGCCACGCCTTATGCCCTGCTGCGCGAATGGACCAACCCCGGTGTTGCGCTGGCGGGCCAGGCGGCAATCACGCTGATGCTGGCCGTCGTGGTGTGGCGCACGACGCGCCGATCGGGCGCGAATGCCGGCACCGGCGCATTGATGCTGGCGGCCACGGCCGTCGCATCACCGTATCTGTTCAGTTATGACTTGCCATTCCTGATCCAGCCGACGCTGTGGCTGGTGACCACGGCCCGCGCCCGGGGCTGGCGACCCTGGGAAAAACCGGCGGTGATCGGCCTGTGGCTGGCGCCGCTTGCCACGCGCGCCATGGCGCTGCCGTTGCATGCCAATCTGATGCCGTTTGCCGGGCTGCTGTTGGTGGCGATGATCGCCACCCGGCTGCGCCCCGCACAAGCGGCTAGCGGTCAATCGACAATCAGCGGGTGAAGCGGCGCGGCATCGGCCGGCAACAGCCCGGCCAGACGCGGATCGCGGAACACTTCGACAAAGCGCGCGCCCGGCACAAACCCCTGCGACGCGTAGAACGAGGCCGCGCGCGCGTCGTCCAGCGTGCACGTGTGGACCCACACGCGCGACACCGGCACCGCGTCGCCGCGCGTCCAGGCGCGTTGCAGCGCTCGCCGCATCAGCCATTTGCCAAACCCCTGCCCGGTCGCTTTTGGCACAAAGCCGAAAAAGGCAATTTCGCACGCGCCGGCCACGCGGAAATCGAGCTCCAATATACCGATTTCCACGCGTGCACGGTCGGTTACAGCGTACAGTTCAACCGCCGGATGATGCAGGATGGCAACCAGCGCTGCATCGTCGAGCGCAAGGCGCGACCACCACAGCCATGGCGCACCCACACGCTGGTACAACAAGCGATAGCGCGCCGGATCGCACCCGGACCAGCGCACCAATTGCACCGGCACATCGGGCTCTGCCACCGGGCGGCGCAGCGCCTGGGGCATTGCGCGCATTTCAAGCGCGGTGACCACCGCCGCCAGATCGCCGCGGGCCACACTGTGAAAACCATGCGCCAGTGGCGCAGCCCCGTCGTGGACAATCGCCATCACACTGGCCCGGCGTTCAGGCCCACGTGGCCTCGGGCGGCAGGCTCATCAAGATGGCATCGATATTGCCCCCGGTTTTCAGACCGAACAGCGTACCGCGGTCATAGACCAGGTTGAATTCGGCATAACGTCCGCGCCAGGCAAGCTGCTGCGCCTTGTCCGCGGCGGTCCAGTCCTGCGCCATGCGGCGGCGGACAAGGCGCGGATAGACGTCGAGAAAGGCCTGACCCACCGCGCGGGTAAAGGCAAAGTTCGCCTCGAACGCGGCCATGTCGGGGCATTCGAGATGGTCATAGAAAATCCCGCCGACACCGCGGTGCACCTTGCGATGGGGGATATAGAAATAGTCGTCTGCCCAGGCCTTGAACCGGGGATAGTATTCCGGATCGTGCGCGTCGCAGGCCGCCTTGTACGCGGCGTGGAAATCGGCAGTGTCCTCCGCATAAGGGATCGGCGGATTAAGATCGCCGCCGCCGCCAAACCACGCCTTGCGCGTGGTCAGAAACCGCGTGTTCATATGCACCGCGGGCACATGCGGATTGGCCATATGCGCGACCAGACTGATGCCGGTGGCGGTAAAGCCCGGGTTCTGGGCATCGGCACCGTTGATGGTGTGGGCAAAATCGGGGCTGAACGCGCCACCCACGGTGGAGACATTGACTCCGACCTTTTCGAACACTTTGCCTTTCATCAGGCCCTGCACCCCGCCGCCACCTTCGCCCTCGTTCGCATCGCGCTGCCACGGGGTATAGGCAAAGCATGCATCGCTGCCCGCCTCGCGCTCGATCGCCTCGAACGCGGCGCAGATCTGATCGCGCAAGCTTTCGAACCACGCACGCGCACGGGCGGTGGCCTGGCTCCAGTCGGCAGGTGTCGTTTCGGTCATTGGCATCCTCGGCTTTGATGCTGCCAGACTTGCCAAGCCGCAGACCATCCGGCAAGGGACAATCATGGTTCCCGTTTCGTTCGCATCATTTGCCTTTCAGACGCAGGAATTCTGCCTGGGCACCGGCGGCGATGCCGCGTGCGCGCTGTACTGGGTTGAAGAAAACGCGCTGCTGGTGGCCGACCTGCATCTGGAAAAGGCCAGTTTCTATGCGCGCACCGGCCAGATGCTGCCGCCGTATGACAGCCGCGAAACGCTGGAACGGCTGGCGCACGCGGTACGGCTGACGGGCGCGCGCCGGGTGTTCTGCCTGGGCGACAATTTTCACGATGCGGGCGGGCCCGACCGGCTCGACCCGCATGCGGCGGGCATGCTGGCCGCGCTGACCCGCGTCACCGACTGGGTGTGGATCACCGGCAACCACGATATCAAGGGCGCGGCATCGGTGGCCCCGGCCCTGCCCGGCACACACCTGATCGAAACGACCGTGGCCGGGATTGTGCTGCGCCACGAAGCCGTGCCGGGTGAAGCCAGGCCCGAACTGTCGGGCCATTTCCACCCGCGCCTGCGCGTGGGCGTGCGCGGCCGCACCATTCGCCGGCCCTGTGTGGTGGCCAGCGCGACCCGCATGGTGCTGCCCGCGTTCGGCGCGTTGACCGGGGGACTCGATGCCGATTCGCCGGCCATTCGCGCCGCGCTGGCGCCTGCCCGCACCGCCGATGCGCTGGTGCCCGCGGCAGGCCGTATCGCCCGGTTTGCGCTGTGGGGCGGGGCCGCCTGACTGTCGGGGCTGAAAGTGGCCCCCACCGCCCCGATTGCTCTTTAACTGTTGGCGCGATGTGGTATGAGCGCGAACCGTAATAACAGGAGAACCGAAGATAGCTCCCCCTCCCCGGCGCATGATGGCGCCCCCCGTCAAGAGCGGGCCCCGCTTCAATCAGATGATCAACGTGCCCAAAGTGCGCGTGATCGACGAGAACGGCGAAAACCTGGGCGTGATGTACACCCGCGAAGCGATCGAACAGGCTGCCGAGGTCGGACTTGACCTTGTCGAAGTCTCGCCGAACGCCGACCCGCCGGTGTGCAAATTCCTGGATGTTGGCAAATTCCGCTACGAAGCCCAGAAAAAGGCCAACCTCGCCCGCAAGAGCCAGAAGACGCAGGAGATCAAAGAGATCAAGATGCGTCCCAACATCGACGACCACGATTATGATACCAAGATGAAGAACGTACATCGCTTCATCGACGATGGCGACAAGGTGAAAGTCACCCTGCGTTTTCGTGGTCGTGAACTGTCGCACCAGCAGCTGGGCATGAACCTGCTGCGCCGCGTGCAGGATGATGTGGCCGAGATTGCCAAAGTCGAAGCCTTTCCCCGCATGGAAGGCCGCCAGATGCTGATGGTGCTTGCACCCAAGTAAACGGCGGTATCCATTGCCGGACACCAAACGGGCGTGGCCAATGGCCGCGCCCGTTTCGTATTGTGCGCATTGCCTGCTGGACAGACCGGCCGGGGATACGTCACACAAGGCCCGATATGGCGGGCAAGATACACTACACCGCGCCCGTACCGGGCCAAACCCACGGAACGGGGGGGCTGCTTGCCTCTCCGCTGAAACTGCTGTCGGGCACGATTGTCTGGATGGGCGGGGTGTTTGTGGTTGCGACGCTCGGCTATGTCCTGGCCGGATGGTCGGTGGGCGATGCCGCGTTCATGGTGCTGACCACGGTCTATTCGGTCGGATATGGTCAGGTGCGGCCGGTCGACACGACATTTCTGCGGCTGTGGACGATCATGACCATCGTGCTGGGCTGCACCGGCATGATCGTCTTGACCGGTGCACTGATCCAGGTGTTCAACCTGTATCAATTCCGCCGCTTTCTGGGGCTTGATCGGATGCAAAGCGAAATCGAACGGCTGCACGGCCATGCCATCATCTGCGGCTATGGCCGGATCGGGGTGCGACTGGCCCGGGCACTGACCGAGGCCCATCACCCGTTCGTGATCATTGAACGCGATGCGGGCCGGGCCGAAGAGGCGCGCGCCGCCGGGCATCTGATCCTGATCGGCGAAGCAACCCACGAAGACACGCTGAAACAGGCGATGATCGGTCAGGCGCGCGTGCTGGCCAGCGTGCTGTCCGATGACGCCGCCAATGTGTTCATCACGTTGTCGGCGCGCAGCCTGAACCCCGCAGTGCAGATCATCGCGCGCGGCGAAGCACCCACCACCGAAAGCAAGCTGTTCCATGCCGGCGCGGACAAGGTGGTGCTGCCCACGCACATCGGCGCCGAACGGATTACCGAGCTGATCCTGTTTCCCGCCACCGAAAGCGTGCTCGGCGACATTCGCGAAGTGGGCACGATCAAGCGCAATCTCAACGACTTTGGCCTGGATCTTGAAGTTGTGGTGGCAGGCGACAGCGGCGGCATGACCGGCCTGACCGTGCGCGAGGCCGAACAGCGCGGCAATGGCGCGTTCTTTATCGTGCAGATCGACCGCGACGGCGGCCAATCAATCCAGCACCCCGGCGAAGACCTGCGGATCGAGGCGGGCGATCTGATCATGCTGGTGGTGCGCGGCAGCCGTCTGTCGGCAGGCGCGCTGTTCAACACCCCGCCGCGCCCCGCACGCCACGGGCGGCTGTTCATCGGATAGGCCGAATTGAACAGCTCGCCAAAGGGCCCCGCCGTCTTGATCGATGCCAGGCCATTGGCGGCGCGCAACAGCCGCAGATTGAGACATCCAACCTTAGCAGGTATTATTCCCTACACCTCATGCATCAACATCGGGTGAAAGGGGAATTGGCAATGCTTGCTGGAATGATGGGCTTGTGCATGCTGGTGATGCGGCTCTTCCCGGATACCCCGACCGCACGGCACCTGCACCATCATCTTGCCGAACGCCCGGTGGCCTGGTTCAGCCGGCTCGACAGGCGACACCTGCTGCTTGCGCTAATAACGATCGGCGCGCTGCTATTGGCGGGTGAAGTGATCGGCATGCTCGGCTCGGCGGATCTGATGCTGGCCTGGACGTGGGATCTGACCGTCTATTGCGATGCGTTGGCGATGACGGTTGTGCTGGGAGGCGCTGCCCGGGTTCAGCCGCTCTTGGCGCTGGCGCGCAGCAAGGTGATCGCATGGCGCGCCACCGGCACGCGTGCGCGTCGTAGCCTGATTGTAAGGGCGAAATCCTTGCGCAGCGATAATGTGGACAGCGACGAAGACCACCCGGGCCTCTATTTGCTGGCCGCATAGTCCGTCAGGTACGATTCAGGACCTCCTTGACCCGCCCCTGCGCGAAACAAAGACCCGGGCCAAACCGCTTAGCCGTGCGCACCGAAATAGTTGGCGATGGCAACGGCGATGCGCGTGTTGAGCGCGTGGGCCCTGTCGATCGGATCGATGAAACGGGTGCGGATCGCGCTGTAATCCTCGGCCTCGTGGTCGGGATAATCGGTCGGTTCGTCCAGCGCGAAATCGCCGATGCGCGGCTCGATCACCGGATAGGCGCGGCGCAATTGCGCCAGTGCCTCGTCCACGCGCAGCGACAGCACCATTTCCAGCACGTCTTCGCGGCTGATATCGTTGGCGCGCGAAAACTGCGGCACCTGCACCGCGCGCAGAAACATGTGCATCAGCAGCGTCAGGCGCACCGATTGCAGCAGCCCGATCGTGCGTCGCGCATCGTCCATCGCCGGATCGCGTCCCGCAGCAGCGCCCGGCACCAGCGCCAGCAGCCGGTGCAGCTTCATCCAGTCGACGCGCAGCCGCGACACCAGCCGCCGGAACACCCCGGCGCGATCATCCTTGGTCAGATAATCGGCCAGCGCCAGGCATCCGGTTTCCAGCGCGGTTTCGGTGCCGCGATAAGGCCTGCTTGCCCAATAGGCCGAATTGAACAGCTCGCCAAAGGCCCCCACCGTCTTGATCGATGCCAGGCCATTGGCGGCGCGCAACAGCCGCACCAGCTGATTGCCCCGGTCGGACGCGCCGAGCAATTCGGCAACCGACTCGATTTCCTCGCCCGCCGCGGTGCCCGCCCCCGCGATCACGTTCACGGCATAGCCGATCTGTTGCAAAATCGCATTGTGGGGGATCGCGCGGATCTGCCGCAGGCTCATCGTACGGTCGGCGTTGAGATCGGACTGGCGGCGCGACACGCGGCTGCCGGTCACTTTCAGCATGCCCAGCCCGAACGCGGTGACCGCGCGCGCATAGGTCGTGCTGCCCAGATAGTCGCGCTGCACGCGGCGGATCGAGCGATAGAAATCGAGGCTGAGATCGGTGCGGTCATAGAACGGATCGCGGGTGTATTCGCCCGACAGCAGGCCTTGCGCCTCGGCAATCCGGGTCAGCGTGGCAAGCGCCAGATCGTCATTGCGGAAAAACAGATAACCGTCGCCGCCCTGAAAGCTGACCTCGGGTTCAAGGATCACGCCGGCGCGGGCAAAGCGGCTGCGCGCCCAGCGGCTGAGCGGCCACGACAATCGGTCGACCATGCCGGTGGGATGCGCGCCGCGGCCCATGCTTTCGCCGTGGGTGTTGAAGATCAGTGCGGCGACATCGGTCATGTCGTGCGCGCGCATGGCCTGCGCCAGCCGCCCCTGCAGCCGTTCGATCGCCAGCGCCGCGGGGATCTGACCCAGAAAGCGCCCGGCATCGGAAAACCCGGTCTGGATGGCCACGCGTCCGCGCGTTCGCGCATAATCGCGATAGGCGGGTTCCGCCAGCAAGGCATCGAGAAAGCGCCCCCCGTGTTCGAGCGCGGTTTCGGTTTCGAACAAGGGCGAGACATCGACTTTGTCTTCGATGCCGAACAGCCGCGCGAAATACAGCGCAGCCAGCACGGTCTGCGGCTGTTCGCATTCGGCGATCAGCATGCGGATCGGCGCATCGGCATCGATATGGTGCAGGATCTGCGCCATGACCAGAAACTGCCGCATGGCGGTCGAGGTTTCGATTGCCAGCGCGCCGAAATTCACCCGCAGCGGCGCGGTGCCGGCCAGCACTTCGCGCAGCCGCGACAGCGCGCCCCGGCTGCCCCAGTCGAGCGTGCCATCGGGATCGATGCGGCGGCGCAGGGCATTGTGCAATTGCGATGAATTGACCCGGAAATGGATCCAGCCGATGCCCAGCCCGTCGGCGCGCATCGCCGCGGCCAGCGCCGCATAGGCCACGGCACTGGCGTCGTTCGCCGCCTTTGCATCGGCATCGAGCGCGGCGATGATCGGCGCCAGCGACAGCAGCCGCGCAGGGTCGTCAGCCGTCATGCGGTTGGCCACATCCGACAACACCGCCGGATCGGTCAAAGGCGCGGCAAACAGATCGGCCATCGCCGCCGCCTGGTCGTGCCCCGCGATCAGCGTTGCCAGCGCGGGATGGGCGGCATCGATTGCGCGCAACGTCTGGGCATAACCCGCCAGGCGGCGCACCTTTTCGCGCAGGCGGAACAGGATCGAGGTGCTCCACCCGATATCGGTACGCCCGTCCATGTCATAGCCGACCCAGGTGGCAAACCGGAACGGCAGCGGCCGGAAATCGAGCCAGCGCCCCGGCCAGCGCGCGCGGGCATGCGCCAGCAGGCGGGTGTTGATGCGATCGCGTGCAATCGCGGCGCGTTCGATCGCCGCCATTGCCTCGGCATGTTCGAATTCCAGCGTGATCGCAGGGCCCGGCCCCGGCACCGCGCAGACCGTGGCCTGACGCGGATCATCGGCCAGCGCCGCACTGGCCACCGCATCGGCATCGCCCGGCGTCAGCAGGAATGTCGGGTGCGCGGTAAACACCGCGTGCAGCAGCGGGCGTTCCCAGCGGCGGCGAAATTCGGAAAAACCGTCTTCCTCGTTCAACAGCCCGACGATCCGATCCAGATTGCCGGTCGGATCGGTTGGCGCAACCAGCGCGCGCAGCCGTATCGCGCGGGTCTGCAGCGCCTCGCATTCCAGCTCTGCCACCAGCGCCTCGATCGCATCGAGGTCGATTGCCCCCGATTCAAGCTGGCGCGACAGGTCGTGGCTCAATTGAAACACCGGATTGAACAGCGGCGTTTCGGCGGTGCGCTGGTGCAACGTCTGCAATCGCGCGCGCAACGTATCGACCGTGGTCATGATCTGTTTCCTGTCGGTTGCCGCGCGCCGTGCCATCGCCGGTCAGGTGCGCAAGCCGAATGCCGCGTGCGCGGCCGCCTCGATCGCGGCTTCGTCGGGCGCGCCCTTGGGCACCAGCCAGCTGCCGCCGACACACAGCACCGGATCGAACGCCAGCCATTCGGCCGCACTGGCCAGGTTGATGCCGCCGGTCGGGCAGAATTTGACCTGATGAAACGGCCCGCACAACGCCTTCAAAGCGGGCAATCCGCCCGAGGTCGCCGCCGGGAAAAACTTGAAATGGGTCAGGCCAAGATCGAGCCCGGTCATGATATCGGCAGCGTTGGCGGTGCCCGGCAGGAACGGAATGCCCGACGCCACGGCCGCTTCGCCAAGCCGCGCGGTCAAACCGGGCGAGACGATGAATTCCGCGCCTGCATCGATTGCCGCCTTCAGATCGCAGGGATTGGTGACAGTGCCGGCACCGACGATGGCGCCTTCGACACCGCGCATCGCGCGGATCGCATCGAGCGCAGCAGGCGTGCGCAAAGTCACCTCCAGCACGCGCAGGCCACCGGCGACCAGGGCGCGCGCCACCGGAACGGCGTGGGCGGCATCCTCGATCACCAGCACCGGAATGACCGGCGCGGTGCGCATGATGGTTTCGATCGGCTTCATGGTTGTTCCCGCAAGACTATGGAGGCGGGAAACTAGACTGCAACTGCCTGTTGTGCAGCCGCAAACAACGCGACCGCATACTTATTCCCTGATCTCAGACCGCCGAACTGAAGCGCCGCTCGCCGCTGCGATAGGCATCGAACACCGCCGCGATCGATCGGGCATAGGGCTCGCTGCCGCGTTGCAGGATCAGACGATCGTTGTCCCACGCGATCAAGCCGCGCGCCGCAAAGGGCGCCAGCCGCGCCAGGGCCGCTGTCCGCAGGTCGGCATCGATCTGCGCCTCGCCCCGGCACAGCAGGGCCTCGATCACGCCGCCGCGCCGATGATCCTCGTTGCTGCGCACGGTGCCGCGCCGGCCGGTCAGCACGCCCGCACTGGCCAGCATGCGATAACGCCCGGTGTTCTTTTCGTTCTGCACGAACGCCCCGTCAAACTGGCTGATCGCTGTCGATCCCAGGCCCAGCAGCACCGGCGCCTGATCGTCGGTAAAGCCCTGGAAATTGCGCCGCAGCGTTCCCGCCAGCGCCGCCTGGGCCAGGCCATCGCCAGGCTTGCCGAAATGATCAAAGCCGACCGGCTGATACCCTGCGTCGACCAGCCGCGCATGGCCGTGGGCCGCCATGCGAAACCGCGCGCGTTGATCGGGCAATTCGCTGGCATCGATCCGCCGCTGGCGTGCGATCATGTGCGGCACATGGGCATACCCGAACAGCGCGATGCGATCTGCACCCAGGGCCGCCGCCTCGTCCAGGGTCTGGGCCAGCACTGCATCGTCCTGAAACGGCAGGCCATACATCAGGTCGAAATTGATCGAATCGACGCCGCTTGTGCGCAGACCGTCAACCGCGCGGGCGATATCATCGCGCGGTTGCACCCGGCCGATCGCGGCCTGCACGCGCGGGTCGAACGTCTGCACCCCCAGGCTGGCCTTGATGATGCCGATGCCGCGGATCGCGGTCAGCCAGGCCGGTGTCAGGCTGCGCGGATCGAGCTCGATCGAAAACACCGGCCACGGCACGCGAAAATTGACCAGCAGCGCATCGACCAGCCGCACCAGTTCGTGCGGCTGGATCGCGTTCGGGCTGCCACCGCCGAACGCGATGCGCGACACCCGCACCGACGGGGGCAGCAACCGCGACACCGCGACGATTTCGCAATGGAGCGCGTCGAGATACGACGCGACGCGCGCGGTGCGATTGGCCGCACTGGTGTTGCACCCGCAATACCAGCAAATTTCGTGGCAGAACGGGATGTGCAGATACAACGAGACATCGCCGCGCACCGCTTTGAGCGCATCATGCTGGTCCTGCGCCAGATCCTGTTCGTTGAATTCGGCCGCGGTGGGATAGCTGGTGTAGCGCGGCACCGCCTGCGCCAGCAATTCGGGATGATAGATCCAGTCGGCAAAGCGTTCAGGTTGCATCGGTGGGGTCCTCTCCGTCGCAACAGCTATTGCCCGCGCCGCGCTTGCGCATTGCGCTATGACAAATCTTGCAACACGGCGCGCCCGGCGGCGCATCGCCCTTGCCCGGCAGGCGGATCGGCACCGCACGGCCGGCAACGTCGCCACACAGCGCCACCATGACGACACGCGCGCCAACCGGCGCCGGCGCGGTCATCTGCGCCAGCGCCAGCAGCCCAAGCCCGCCCGCGACCCATGGCTTTGCCCGCGTCATGGTGCATCCCGATCATCATCCTCGATCAGGATCCGCGCCGCCGCGCCATCCAGATCGCTGAATTGTCCGCGGCGCAGCGCCCAGAAGAACGCGGCCAGCCCCATCATTCCCATCAGCAGCGCGATCGGGATCAGCAGCGCCAGCGACGTCATCGGATCGTGCCTGCCAGCCGCAGCGAATTGGCGATCACCAGCAGCGAAGACGTGCTCATCGCCACAGCCGCGACCAGCGGCGTGACCAGCCCGGCCATCGCCAGCGGCACCGCCAGCAGGTTGTAGGCAATCGCCAGCACGAAATTCTGCCGCACCACGCGCATCGTGGCGCGGGCCGCACCGATGGCGCGCGGCACGGCCAGCAGCGAAACGCCTGTAAACACCAGATCCGCCGCCTGGCGCCCGACATCGCTGGCGCTGCCCGGCGCGATCGAGGCATTGGCCGCCGCCAGCGCGGGCCCGTCGTTCAGCCCGTCGCCCACCATCAGCACCGTGGCGCCCGTCGCCTGCAGCGCGGCAATCGCGGCCTGCTTGTCGGCCGGGCTGACCGCTGCGCGCGCCGGCAGGCCGGTGATCTGCGCCACCTCTGCAACCGCAGCGGCATTGTCGCCCGACAGGATCGCGCATTCGACATGCAACGCGCGCAGGCGCGCAAGCGCCTGGTGCCAGTCGGGGCGCAATGCGTCGGCAAAGCGGATGATCCGGACCGGATTGCCCGGCGTGGTCAGGGCGGTGGCCATGCCGTCAGCGCCCGCCGCGCGTCCCAGCGTGACCACCATCGCGCCGCGCCGCGCGGTCATCCCGCGCCCGGCAATTTCGGCCACGTCGGTCAGATCGACCGCGCGCACGCCGCGCAACCCCAGCGCCTGGGTCAATGCCACCGACAGCGGGTGGCGGCTGTGACTGGCCAGCGCCAGCGCCACGGACGCTTCATCACCATGCAGCATATCCAGGCTGGCCGCATCGGGAACGGGCCGCCCGAATGTCAGCGTGCCGGTCTTGTCGATCAGGGCGTGGTCCACTTCGGCCAGACGTTCGAGCGCAGATCCGTCCTTGACCAGCACGCCCCTTCGCAACAACGCGCCCGTCGCCACGACTTGCGCCACCGGCACCGCCAATCCCAGTGCACAAGGGCACGTGATGATCAGCACCGAAATCGCGATCACCAGCGACTGGTGCAGCCCGGCGCCTGCTGCCAGCCACCCCGCAAAGGCCAGCACCGCCAGCGTGTGCACCACCGGCGCATAGAGCCGCGAAGCGCGATCGGCCACGCGCACATAGCGCGATCGCGCTTGCCCCGCGACAGCCATCAGACGCGCGATTTCGGCCAGCGACGTGTCCTGACCGCTGGCGGTCACGCGCACATCGACCGGATTTTCCAGATTGAGCGTGCCGGCCAGAACCCGATCGCCAGGGTTGCCCGGCACCGCAGCGCTTTCGCCGGTCAGCAGCGACTGGTCGAAACGGCTGGCCCCACACACGATTGCGCCATCGGCGGCCAGCCGTTCGCCGCTGGCCACGCGCATCACCATGCCCGGCGCCAGATCGGTCACTGCGCGCCAGGTGGCGGCCCCTTGGGCATCGACCACCATCGCCCCGCCCGGCGCCTGGCGCAGCAGCGCATCGACCCCGGCGCGCGCGCGATCGCGCATCATCGCATCCAGCGCGCGCCCCGCCAGCAGGAACAGCAACAGCATCAGCGTGCCGTCAAACCACGCCTCGGGCCCGCCGGTGATCGTTTCATGCACCGAAAGTGCTGTCGCCAGGATCACCCCGATCGCAATCGGCACGTCCATATTGGTCGATCCGCGCCGCACCGCGCCCCAGGCCGAGGCAAAGAACGGCCGCCCCGCAAAGACGATCGCGGGCACCCCGATCATCGCCGACAGCCAGTGAAACAGCGCGCGTGTCGGTCCATCAGCCCCCGACCACACCGATACCGACAACAGCATGACATTCATGCACGCAAACGCCGCCACCGCCAGCGGCGCCAGCAACGGGCGCACCGCCGACACCGGTTCGGCCAGATCGATCCGCGGTTGCGCGTCGAATCCGATCAGCGCCAGCGCGGCCACCAGATCGGGCACGCAGACCCTGTCATCATGCGCCACATCGACCTGCCGCGCGGTCAGATTGACGCGTGCCGATACCACCCCGTCGATCCGGCCCAGCGTGCGTTCGACTTTGGCCATGCATCCGGCGCAATGCATGGCCGGCACGACCATCACGGTGTGCACGGGTGCCGTTGCCTGCCCCGCGCCGGGCGCGCGCGGCAGGGCCGCGGCGGTCACTGACCTGCCTGTGCGGTGACTTCGGCCACATGATGCCAGTCATGGCCACCGGCGCGTGCCAGCAGGTGGATCTGCCACCGGCCGGCAGGCAAAGTCGTGGTGTAGATCCCCGGCCGCGCCTCGGCAAAGCGCAGGACCAGATCGGTGTCTGCACCCAGCGGATGGGTGGCATGTGCCGAAACCTGCGCATGGGGAACAGGCTGCCCGGCATTGTCGGTGATCGCCACCTGCAGGATGTTGTCGGTCACCGACAGGCCAGCCTTCCATCCAAGCACGCGTTCGGCCTTGGCCTGATCGAGCCAGCCGTTGAAACGCTGGCTGGCGACATAGGAATTTTCGACCACTTCGCCGCTGAACGTCGACAGCGCCAGCCGCGCCATGACCAGATTGACCACAAGCACCACGCCGAAAAAGGCCACCAGGATCGCCAGCATGTGCCACCCGGAAAAGGGGCGACGTGGGCGCTGCGCCAAAGCTTGGGGGATCATTGTCCGTTTCCTTCCGGGGTGGAAAATGTTGAGCGGACCTGATCCTGCCCGCCTTCGCGATCGGTTGCCTTGAGCTGGAACAAAACCGCGCCCGGCTTTGCGCCTTTGGGACCCAGCAGATAGAGCCGCAGGCGCAAGGTGGTGTCGGCCGGCACCACCATGGCAAGCGCGCCGCGCGCGGCATGATCGTCCATGTCGTCGGTAAAGATCCGCGCGCCGGAAATGCCGGCGGTGGCCACCGTCACGCGGCGCGGGCGATCTTCCATATTGCGCAGCTTTACGGTGAACCCGTCGCGCACCGCCCCGCCCGACAGCTGGACATAGTCGGGGTTGCGATCCTTGGCGACCGACAGCGTCAGCCGCGTGCGCGTGCCCAGCATGAACAGCAGGCCCATCCCGATCGCCGCCCAAACGCCGAAATAGATCAGCGTGCGGGGGCGCAGAATGGTCTTCAGCACCGGCGTATCGGCCTGGCCCCGGGCTTCGCGCGCCGAATCTTCAAGCGTGCAGTAATCGATCAGCCCGCGCGGGCGTCCGATCTGCGCCATCGCCTTGTCGCAGGCATCGATGCACAGGCCGCACGTGATGCAACCGATCTGCGCCCCGTCGCGAATGTCGATGCCGGTGGGGCAGACCGCCTGACACTGATGACAGTCAATGCAATCGCCCACCGCGGCAAGCCCGGTCTCTAGGTGGCGATGCGCGGTCTTGAGCGAGCCGCGCGGTTCGCCACGCCAGTGCTTGTACGTCACCAGCAGCGATTTTTCATCGAGCATGGCCGACTGGATGCGCGGCCAGGGGCACATATAGATGCACACCTGTTCACGCATGAACCCGCCAAGCACGAACGTGGTCAGCGTCAAAAGGCCCACGGTGATATAGGCCACCGGATCGGCGACGCCGGTCCAGAACTGGCGCTGCAAGGTCGGCGCGTCGGCAAAATAGAAGATCCACGCGCCACCGGTCATGAACGCAACCACCAGCCAGACCGACCATTTCAGCAGCCGCCGCGCAAGCTTTGAGCCGGTCCATGGCGCATTATGCAGCCGCAGCTGGGCGTTGCGATCGCCATCGATCAACCGGTCGATATGCTGGTACAGATCGGTCCACACGGTCTGCGGACAGGCATAGCCGCACCACGCGCGCCCGACCACGCTGGTCACCAGGAACAGCCCGATGCCGGCCATGATCAGCAAACCGGCCACGAAATAGAATTCGTGCGGCCAGATCTCGATGGCAAACATGTAGAACCGCCGGTGCGCCAGATCGACCAGCACCGCCTGATCGGGCGCAAACGCGCCGCGGTTCCACCGCAACCACGGCGTTACCCAGTAAACCGCAAGGCAGGCCACCATGACCGCCCATTTGAACCGGCGAAAAGGTCCATCGATCTTGCGGGGAAAAACGGGAACGCGTTTGGCATAAAGCTGTGGCGTGTCCCCGTGGGTCGGTTCAGCGAGCCTGGGATCGGTCGCAATCATGACTGGCGGGCCTTTTTCGGGTTATCTGGCCGCAGGCGATGTTTCGCCCCCGCCGAGCGAATGGACATAGGCGGCCAGCATCTTGATGGTCACCGGATCGAGCCGTTGCTGCCAGGCGGGCATGACCCCGGCGCGCGCATTGGTCACCGTTTCGGTCAGCGCAGCACGATCCCCGCCGTACAGCCAGATCGCATCATTCAGCCGTGGCGCCCCGACCTGCCGCCCGCCTTCGCCGTTGGCGCCGTGACACACCGCGCAATTCTGGGCAAAGATCGCAGCGCCGCGCTGGGATGCCGCCGATACCGCCTCTTGATGGCTGATCACGCGGACATGACTGACCACGTCCTGGACTTGTGCCGGGGTCAGGATCCCATCGTGGCCAAACGCGGGCATCTGGCTGATGCGGGTGGCGTCATCGCCCGGATAACGGATGCCGTGCTGCAAGGTCTGTGCGATCGCGCCGATATCGCCGCCCCACAGCCAGTCATCGTCGTTGAGGTTGGGATACCCTTTGCTGCCCGCCGCACCCGCGCCGTGGCATTGCACGCAGTTCTGTTTGAACGCGGCGCGCCCGCCCTCGATTGCGGCGCGTTGCAGCACCGGATTTTTCACCAGGTCCTCAACCGGCATGGCCGCGATCGCCGCGCGCACCGCCGCATGGCCGGCATCGGCCGTCTTGATATCGGCGGCCAGCGCGCCGCGGCTGGTCCAGCCGAGCACACCCGGCGTGGCCCCGCGCAATCCGGGCAAGGCCGGATAGAGAATGACGTAAACAATCGCAAACACAATGCACAGATAGAACAGGATCAGCCACCAGCGCGGCAGCGGCGTGTCGAGTTCTTCGATCCCGTCCCATTCGTGGCCGACGGTGTGCGTCCCCGTCGCCTCGTCCAGGCGCGATGTTTTGCCGGTGTCGGGGCCGGCCTGGTCATGATCATGCACCATCGTGTTCATCCTCGAAGATCGAATTGGCGGCCCTGTCCGCGGCATTGCGTGCGCCGGGGCGGAACGGCCACAGGCACAGCACGAGAAACACCACCGCCATTGCGGCCAGGCCCCAGCTGTCGGCCAGCGCGCGCAGCGTGTCGTATGTCGATGCGGCGTTCATCGGCCCTTCTCCTTCGCCAGCTTTTCCTGCGCGGCGGGCGCACCGGTATCGACCATGGTGCCCAGCACCTGCAGATAGGCGACCAGCGCGTCCATCTCGGTCAGGCGCCTGGGATCGCCGTCAAAATCGCGCGCCTGCGCCTTGGGATAGCGTTTTTTCAGATCGGTCGCGTCGGCCTGCGGATCGGCCTGGGCGGCCAGATCGGCATTGGCCCTGGCGATGTCCTGTTGCGTATAAGGCACGCCAACCTCGGACAGCACTTTGGTCTCGGCGCGCATGTCACCGGCATCAAGGTCCCGCGTGGCCAGGAACTGATAGGTGGGCATGATCGATTCGGGCACGACCGAGCGCGGGTCCTTCAGATGCTGGACATGCCAGGCATCCGAATATTTGCCGCCCACGCGCGCCAGATCGGGGCCGGTGCGTTTCGATCCCCACTGGAACGGATGGTCGTACATCGATTCCGCGGCCAGGCTGTAATGGCCATAGCGTTCGGTCTCGTCGCGGAACGGGCGGATCATCTGGCTGTGGCACAGATAGCAGCCTTCGCGGATGTAGATGTCGCGACCGGCCTGTTCGAGCGGGGTATAGGGCCGCATGCCCTGGACTTTCTCGATCGTGTTGTCGATCCAGAACAGCGGGGCGATTTCGACGATGCCGCCGATGGTCACAGCGCCGAATGCCAGCGCCGCCAGCAGCGTGATATTGCGCTCGATCATCTTGTGGCGCTGAAGGAATGAGATTGCCATGGGTCGTGCTCCTTCAGGTCAGACGGCTGTGGCCGGGGTCAACGGCACGTCTTTGGCGGGGTCGAAGGCGATGCCACCGAACGCGGGTTCGGGACGCAGCGCATGGCCCGCAATGGTGCGTCCGATATTCCAGGTCATGATCGAGGCGCCGGTCAGGTAAAGCAGCCCGCCAAAGCAGCGCAGCACATACATCGGGTGCACCGCGGCCACGGTTTCGGCGAACGAATTGACCAGATAGCCATCAGCACCGTATTCGCGCCACATCAGGCCCTCGGTCAGGCCGGCCACCCACATGCTGTCGGCGTAGAAAACGATGCCCAGCGTCGCCAGCCAGAAATGCCAGTTGATCATGCGCACCGAATACATCCGGGTGCGGTTCCACAGGCGCGGCACCAGGTAATACAGCGCGCCAAAGGTGACCATGCCGTTCCAGCCAAGCGCGCCCGAATGGACGTGGCCGATCGTCCAGTCGCTGTAATGCGACAGCGAATTGACCGACTTGATGCTCATCATCGGGCCTTCGAAGGTGCTCATGCCGTAAAAGGCCAGGCTCATCACGAACATGCGCAGGATCGGATCGGTGCGCAGTTTGTCCCACGCACCGTTCAGCGTCATGAGCCCGTTGATCATCCCGCCCCAGCTGGGCATCCACAGCATCAGCGAAAACACCATGCCCAGCGTCTGCGCCCAGTCGGGCAGCGCGGTGTAATGCAGGTGGTGCGGACCGGCCCAGATATAAAGGAAGATCAGCGCCCAGAAATGGATGATCGACAGGCGATACGAATAGACCGGGCGTTCGGCCTGCTTGGGCACGAAATAGTACATCATGCCCAGGAACCCGGCCGTCAGGAAAAAGCCGACCGCATTATGGCCATACCACCATTCGATCAGCGCGCCCTGCACGCCACCTGCAACCGAGATCGACCTGCTGCCGAACCAGCTGACCGGGATCGCCGCATTGTTGACCAGATGCAGCATCGCCACGGTCAGGATGAACGCCAGATAGAACCAGTTGGCCACATAGATATGCGGTTCGGATCGGCGCAGGATCGTGAACACGAACACCGCCAGATAACTGACCCAGACCACCGTCAGCCAGATATCGACATACCATTCGGGCTCGGCATATTCCTTGCCCTGGGTGATCCCCATCAGATAGCCGGTGGCGGCCAGCACGATGAACAGCTGATACCCCCAGAACACGAAACGGGCGAGACCGGGGAACGCCAGCCTGGCCCGGCAGGTGCGCTGAACCACATAGAACGACGTTGCGATCAGGGCGTTGCCGCCAAAGGCAAAGATGACGGCCGACGTGTGCAGCGGGCGCAGGCGGCCAAAGGCGATATATTCGATGCCGAAGTTCAGCGCCGGAAACGCCATTTCCAGCGCGATATACAACCCCGCCAAAAACCCCGCCATGCCACAGAACACCGTGGCAATCACCGCCCAGCGGATCACTTCGTCGTCGTATCGGCCGGGCATGGGCGACCGCAGCACGCTGCGCGATGCCGCATCGAAATCGCCCCCGCGCAATGTGACGATCAGCGCGATGGCCGCAGCCGCCGCACAGATCACCATGTGCACGCCAAATCCCCAGTCCACCGCCAGCGCGCTGGCCATGATCGCCAGCACCATCGCGGCAAACCAGACGCCCGCGCGCATCAACACCAATTCCATGGACCCGTCCCTTCCATAGCCGTTCCTGCGACCGGCCCTGCCCGCCCGATGGCGCGCGCGCATTGACCCCGGTCAATTCGCCACCGCGATGCGTGGCATCAGAATTTAACCATAATGGAAATTTGATCGGAGGCTGCAAATTTGCGCTCCGTCAATGTGGGCCGCAGCCGATTGCCGCATCAGCCTGGCATCGTCGCGACCGGCAATCGGGCCAACGAGGGGTTGGCAAGGCGCGGCAGCAGGACAACTAAGATGACCACACGTGCGCGCCTTGCCTTGGGACTTTTGCTTGCCACCCCGGTTCTGGCCTTTGCCGCCCCGGCGCTGGCTGATGACCAACCCGATGGAAAATGGCAGATAAAGCTGCTGGCCACAGCGGTCATCCCCGATGGCAAGATCAGCCAGGTCAGATCGATCGATCCGTCTTTGGCAAGCATGGCGGCCTTCAGCGCGCCCCAGACTTATGCCAGCAACACCGTGACGCCGACCGTGGCTGTCGAATATTTCTTAACCCGGACCATCTCGGTGGAAACCATTGCAGGCATCACCGCGCACCATGTGGATGGCAGCGGGTCGCTGAATGGAACCAATCTGGTCAATCATGTTCTGATCATTCCGGCAACCGTGACGGTAAAATACCATCTGCCGCTCGGGCCGATCAGGCCTTATGTCGGCGTGGGACCTTCGCTGTATCTGGTGATGGGTGAACGCCCGGGCGATACGGCCACCGCGCTTGGCGTGACCAAAGTGTCGATGTCGAGCAATCTGGGCATAGCCGCGCAGGCCGGGGTCGACATCCCGATCGGCAAGACCGGTTATGGCCTAAGCCTCGATGCCAAGAAATACTGGGTCGATACCACCGCCAATTTCTACGCCGGCAGCGCCAATGTGCTGAGCACGCAGCACAAGCTTGATCCCTGGGTGTTGAGCGCAGGGGTCAGCTATCGGTTCTAGGGTCCGGCCCCCAGATCCCCGCGGTCATTCCCGGGGAGGCGGGTGGGACAAGGCGAAGTCTGGGATCCTTCGCGCTTGGTCCACCCGCCGCTTTACCGGTGATGTTACCCGGCAAGCACGACCAGCGCGCGGCGATCCAGCACTTCGACTTCGCGCCGCGAAGGCAGGCCGATTACGCCATCGGCTTTCAGCCGGGTGAACTGGCGGCTGACGGTTTCGATCGTCAGGCCCAGCAGATCGGCCACCTGCTGGCGCGAAAACGGCAGCGCAAAGCGCCGCGCCGGGGTCAGCGTCGTGGCGCAGCCGGTTTCGCCAAACCGTTCGGACATATCGAGCAGGAACGTCGCGATCTTTTCCGACGCGGTCTTGCGCCCCAGCAGCATCATCCAGCTGCGCGTGCGATCAAGCTCGGCCAGCGTGCGTTCCAGCAGCTTGTGTTCCAGTTCGGGGTGTTCGCGCGCAAAGCGGTCAAAATCGTTGCGCGCAAACACGCAGACCCGCGCATCGGTCAGGGCAACCACGCTGGCCCGGCTGGTCTGGCCAAATGGTCGACCAATGAAATCCGACGGATAGGCAACGCCGACAATCTGTTCGCGCCCGTCCTCGGTCGAGGTGGTCATTTTCAGCACACCTTCGATCACATTGGCGACAACGAGCGAATCGTCATCCTCCCAGATCAGCGGTTCGCCCGCGGCAACATTGCGGCGGCGGCCCATGGCGTTCAACGCCACCAGTTCGCGGTCTTCCAGACCTGCACAGATGGCACGGTTCCGGACGATACATGTTTTGCAAGATGACATAACGGGCACGGTATCAAACGTTTGGGCTGGCGACAATTCAACCTTTGGCCAACGTTGGCGAATTTGCCTGTGCGCCACGAAAATGGGGCGGCCGGGATCGCCGGCCGCCCGAGTTGGGGAGAAATCGGCGAAACGGCCCGTGATCGAGGATAGTGACCGCCGGCTGTTCCGTCGAAAACCGTTTTGACAGGTGCAAAGACGCCGCACGTTGACCCAGGTCAAACGTGCCGAAAAAATGTGCCGATGAAACTGCGCCGCGCTGCTCAGGCCGGTATTTCGGCCAGATCGTGGTATTGTCCGCCAAAGAACAGCAGCGGCGTGCCCGCATCGCGACGCCCCAGCGCCTCAACCGCGCCGACCACCAGGAAATGATCGCCCACGTCGGTCACGCGTTCAACCGCGCAATCGATCCACGCGATCGCGTTTTCCAGCAAAGGCTGGCCCGATGGCGTGTGGCCATGCGCCAGATCGGCAAATTTGTCGTCGGCCCGCGCGGCAAATCGCCGGCACAGGTCGAGCTGGTCCGACCCCAGCACATTGACGCAAAACCGGCCCACCGGCGCAATCGCAGCCCATGAGCGCGATCGCCGGTCGGGGAAAAACCCGACCAGCGGCGGATCGAGCGAAATCGACGTGAACGACCCGATCACCAGGCCGTGCCGCAGCCCGGCCGCATCAACGGCCGTGATGACGACCACGCCGGTGGGATAGGCGCCAAGCACGCTGCGAAAAAGGGCTGAATCGATCATCTGCCCCTCGTGTCGCGAAGGCCCCTGCCGGTCAAGCCTCGAATCACCTGTGGGTTGCGCACAAAAAAAGGGGGGCCGAAGCCCCCCTTTCAAAAACGTGCCGGATGAACCCGAAGGATCAATACTTCACGGTTGCGCGGACATACCAGAAGCCGCCGTTCATGCCGAAAGGTCCGCCATTGCGCGGGTAGACCTGGCCGTCAGAACCGCCGCCGGTGATCGGGTAGATCCCCTGCGAGCTGGCGTTGAGCTTGTCCGGGAAGGTGTTGAACAGGTTGTTCGCACCCAGTGTCAGCGCAAATTGCGATGCAAAGTTGTAGGTGATGTCAAGGTCGGTCGTCGCCTTGGCACCGAACACCTGCAGCGATCCGCCATTGGCGCCCGAGACGCCGTCGGCGGTGCCGTAGTCAACCGCATCGCTCCACGAACCGTAGTAGTTTTCGCGCAGGGTCAGCGACCATTTGCTGTGCGTGTAATTCGCGCTGAAGTGCGCGACATCGTGCGGTGCAAGGTTGCGGATCACCGAGATCTGCGCCGCGTTGACCACGTTGTCGTTGGCCGAAGTCACCGCGTTCTGGTTGTGGTTGTAAGCCAGCGTCAGGTTCAGGCGGCCATCGGCAAACGTGGTGCCATAGCTTGCCACCACGTCGATACCGCGGGTCAGCGTGCTGAGGCCGTTGGTGAAGTAGCTGACGTTGCCGCCAAGACCCACAGCCGCCAGCGACGGATTGGCCAGCAGATCGGCCGAGGTGATCGTGAACGGTTCGGACACGAAGATGCGGTTGCGGACCTTGATGTTGTAATAGTCAACCGTCAGCGACAGGCCGCTTACCGGCTTGGCGGTAAAGCCCACGCCGAAGTTGGTCGACTTTTCCGGGGTCAGCGGCTTGGCGCCGTAATATTCCGACGCCGAGCTGTCGACCGGGAACGTGCCGGTCTGGATCGAGTTGCCGCCAATGAAATTGGTGGTCAGCGTCGAGTTGTGCTCCTGCCCGGGCGACGGTGCGTGGAACCCGGTGCCGACGGTGCCGCGAAGGGCGAAGCCGGGAATGAATTCATACCGGGTGTTGATCTTGCCAACGGTCGCCGAACCGAACGTGTTGTAATGTTCGTAACGCCCGGCGGTGCCGACCGTCCAGTTGGACGTGATATCGGTTTCCGCACCGCCATAAATGGCGACGTTGCTCTGGCTCCAGCTGCCGGCCTGGCTGGGGCTGACCCCGCCGTAACCCGATGCACCGCCCTGGGCGTAGGCCTGGAAATCCGACACGCCGAGCTGATAGGTTTCCTTGCGGTATTCAAGGCCACCCGACAGCGTGATCGGCTTGGCAAACCCGACTTCGACCGGATAGGTCAGATCGAGGTTGGCGTTGGTTTCCTTCTGCGCCTGACGGCCGAAGTTGAAGCTGGTCTGCGTTGTCGTGTTGTACGGCGCGTCCGAGCTCGGGTTGTTGGGGCTGAACGCGGTGTTCAGCGAATTGTGCATCGACAGGTCGAGCGAATTCCTGCTGGCCGACACCGACACATCATAGGTCAGCTGGCCCGCGTTGCCCTTGACGCCGGTCACGGCATAAAGTTCTTCGACCACGCCGACAAACACCGGGGTAAACCCTGCCGGATAAAGGTTGTGGAAGTATGGGTCCTGCGTGGTGGCGCAGCCATTGGCATCGTTGCCGGGTGTTGCGCTGTAGTTCAGGAAATTGCGCGCGCACATCACGATATCGCCCGGCGCATAGTGCGACTGCAGCGTCGTGCCGGTCGGATCGAGCACCGCATCGGTCGAGGCGCGATAGTTGAAGCTTTCCTCGGTGTGGCTGTGCGACGCGTTGGCGATCACATAGAACTTCGCGGTGTCGGAAATGTCGAGCCCGGAATTCAGCAGCACTTTCCAGCCATGCGTGGGCGAGTTGCCCCAGACTTGCGCAGGCAGCGGATAATACGGCAGCGCGCCGACGTTGCCCGGGTTCTGCGCGGCATAGGCCAACGCAGTCGGACGCGTCTGGCCGCGGCTGGTCTGGCCATCGTCGTTGTATTCGCCCGACAGGTTGGCAAAGCCGACGTCGCCCAGCTTGAACCCGGCATTGGCCGCGATCTGGTAGCTTTTGCCATCGCCATGGTCATAATACTGGCCATAACGGCCCTGCACTTCGACGCCGTGGTCGTTGTCGCGCAGGCCATAGTTCATCACGCCGGCAATCGCGTCAGAGCCGTACTGGGCGGTCGCGCCATCGCGCAACACTTCCAGGCTCTTGACCGCGATCGTCGGGATCGAACCGATGTCCGACCCTTGCGAACCATAGCCAAGCCCGGTGTCGCCACCCGAATAGACCTGCACCAGCGCCGAACGGTTGAGGCGCTTGCCATTCAGCATGACCAGCGTTTCGTCGGCCGGCAATCCGCGCAGCGAAGGCGAGTGCACGAACGTCGATGCGTCCGAAATCGCATTCTGCGGCACATACAGCGACGGCACGACGTTCTTGACGACGTCGAGCAGGTTCGATGCGGCCTGGGTGCCCAGTTCCTTGCTGCTGATGATGTCGATCGGCGAGGCCGAGTTGGTCGAGGTGCGGTCGTTGCGACGCGATCCCAGCACAACGATCTGTGCGCCGCCGTCATCCGATACAGGCGCAGCAGCAGCCGGTGCGGCAGGCGCAGTCTGGGCCAGTGCCAGATCGGCCACGCCGAACGAACCGATCGCCGTGGCGGCGCTCAGGGCAGCCAGCAGGCTGCGCTTGTTATTTGAAAATGTGGACATTTTATCCCCCATGTCTGTGGTATCCCACGATGCGCAGGCGGTTGCCTGTGCACCGTGCCAGATACCCTGCTGCCTAGGCGCAAGGGATTTTCAGTCAATCGTCTGCGGGGGTGCACGGGGTAATGTACGCATTTTTGCAACAATTAAGTAACAAAAATGCAACACCGTGTCGCGCCTGTTGCGATATATTCAACGCCTGCGGTTGGCACCCGCCACCACCCGCGGCGCGGTTTCGGGCATCATCAGCAACACCGGCACCACGCACGCCGCCACCACCGCAATCATCGCGCCCGGCGCCCATACGCCCCCGGTCAAAGTCAGCGAAATCTGCGCCAGCCAGGGCGAGACCCCGCCAAATACGGCCGTGGCCGATGTTACCCCCAGCGCCAACCCCGACAGCCGCGCAGCGCCGGTAAACTGTTCGGCGGTGGCCGCGGCCGCCACCGCGCTCCACGCGCCGCTGATCGCCGCCAGCACCAGCGCGCCGCCCAGCGCCAGCCCGGCGCCGCCATGCGCCATCAGCGGAAACAGCGCGGTCGGCACGCAGGCGCCGGCCACCGCAATCCCGATCAGCATCGGCTTGCGCCCGAACCGGTCGGACATCAGCCCCGCCAGCGGGGTGATCACGATCATCATCAGCGCGGCCAGCGTCGACAGCCACAACGCCGCAGCCTCGGTCATCGCATGGATCGCCACCAGAAACGTGGGCACATAGGTCAGCCCGACGTAATAGCTGATCGAACCCAGCGCCGAAATGGCAAAGCCGCGCAACACGCCTGCGCGTTCGGCGCCGACCGCGCGCGCCAGCGGATGCGCCGACAGCACGCCTTGCGCCTCTGCCGACAGGAATTCGGGCGATTCCGCCATGAACGAACGCCCGATCCAGATGGTGCCGGCCAGCGCGGCGCCAATCGCAAAGGGCACGCGCCAGCCCCAGTCATCCAGTGCGGCATGCGGGATCGACATCACGACCACGGCACTGACCGCCGCCGCCAGCAGTGCGCCCACTTCGCTGGCCGCCGATGCCAGCGAAGCGATCAAGCCGCGCCGCGCCACCGGCGCGCTTTCCACCAGATAGGCGACCACCCCGGTGTATTCGCCGCCCACCGCAAACGCCATCAGGCAGCGCAGGGTGAACAGCAACCACCCCGCCACCGGCCCCGCCACCGCGCGCGTCGGCAGGCAGGCGGTCAGCGCCATCGCCACGGTCATCACCGCCATCGACACCATCATCGCACGGCGGCGGCCATGCCGATCGCCAAACATGCCCAGCAGCACCGCGCCCAGCGGCCGCATGCCATAGGCCAGCAGAAACCCGAACAACACCAGCGCGACCGAGCCCTGCCCCCCGCCATAGAACACCCGCGACAACACCGTCGCGAAATAGAGATACAGCGTGAAATCATACCATTCGACCACGGTCGACAGCGCGGCGATGGCCAGCGATCCGGCCGGGACCGGGGTTTTCGAGGGCGTGGTTTCAGGCACAAAGGGCTCCGCGTGGGACAATCGGCAGGATCGGCCCCGCCACTGCGCCTGCCTGCCACTTCCCCTTTGGACAGGGCAAGCTTCTTGTGGGGCGATCGCGATCGCCGATGCATCCGCTGCACCGATCGCTGCGTATCCCGTTTCGCCAAGCAGCCGCGGCAAGGACTGTCCGAACCGGTCGGACCAGCTTGCCCGGCGCCATGTGGGGAAACACGCAATGCACAAAACCGATCTGTTTCGACCATCCACGCGCGTGCGACGCGTCGGCACCGCGCTGGCCGCGCTGGGCCTGGCCTGGACGGCGCCTGCGTGGGCCGATGCGCCGGCGCCCGCCGACCAGGCCGGCGCCGCGGCCACAATGCCCGCCGACAGCGCACCGGGCCGTGATACCAATCTGATTGCCGATGGCGGCGCGCGCCTGCTGCTGACCGGCGGGGTGTCCACCATCGAAGGCGCCGGCGGCGGGGGCCTGGTGCCCTGGGCGCTGATCGGCGGTTATGGCGCGCAGCACGAAGTGGGCCTGCAGGCGTTTGGCACCGGGGTTTCGACGCAGGATTTCCGCCTGTATGCCTATGGCGCCTCGGCCAATTTCGGCGACCGCATCGAAGTGTCGCTGGCGCGGCAGAATTTTCACTTGCGCGCGCTGGCGGGTGCGCTGGGCCTGGGCAACGATTACACCATCAGCCAGACCATCATCGGTGCCAAACTGCGGCTGATCGGCAATGCCGTGCTCGATCAGAACACGCTGCTGCCGCAGATTTCGGTCGGTGCCGAACACAAGATCAACGATGACACCACCGTGGTGGGCGGCGCGCTGGGGCTGAAACGCGCCGATACCGATTTCTACCTTGCCGCGACCAAGCTGTTCCTGGGCCAGAGCCTGCTGGTCAACGGCACGGTGCGGCTGACCCGCGCCAACCAGTACGGCATTCTGGGATTTGGCGGGCTGGGCCATACCGACATGGCGTACAAGGCCGAATTCGAAGGATCGGCCGCCTATCTGATCACGCGCAAGCTGGCCGTGGGCGGCGAAGTGCGCACCAAGCCCAACCAGCTGGAAGGTGCGCTTGGCGGCACCACGTTCAAGGAACAGGCCGCCTGGGACGGGTTTGTCGCCTATGCGGTGGATCGCCATCTCTCGGTCACCGCCGCCTATGCCGATCTGGGCCAGATCGCGCTGCGCGGCCAGCATGCCGCGTATTTGTCGTTGCAGGCCGGCTTCTGATTCCCCCCCCAATCCAGACACAGGATATCTGCATATGCTTCCGTTTTTTCTTGCGCTCGCCCTGTCCACCACGCCTGTCGCTGCCGACGCGCCGGTGGACCATTACCCCACGCTGCCGCATGTCCATGGCGGCGATCACACTTATACCGAATTTGGCGGCAAGGATGGCCTGACCGCGCTGATGGACGATGCGATGAACCGCTGGCTGGTCAATCCGCGCACCCGGCCGTTTTTCGAACATGCCGACCAGGCGCGGATCAAGCATCTGCTGGTGCAACAGTTCTGCGTCGTGCTGAACGGCCCGTGCACCTATGAAGGCCGCAGCATGGCGGAATCGCATCGCGGGCTGCAGGTCACCGAAGGCGCGTTCTATGCGCTGGTCGAAGAATTGCAGATCGCGATGAACCAGCGGCACATCCCGTTTCCGGCACAAAACCGGCTGCTGGCGGCGCTGGCCCCGATGCACAAGGATATCGTGACCAAATAACCCGTTGGCCGGGATGATGATCAGGATTACTTTGCCTGCGTTGCATCCACATCTTCATCCTGTCCGTATCAGGGTGCTGGGCAGCAATGGAGGCACGGGCATGCGGCAGGTTGGCAATGACGGAGCGCGGCGATGAGCCTTTCGCCGCGCTCCGTTGACGGGGGATTGGGCCAGGCGCTGGTGCAGGTCAGCCTGGGCGACCGCGATGCCTTTGCCGACCTGTACCGCCGCGCCAGCCCGCGGCTGTTCGGCATCTGCCTGCGCATGCTGGAAACCCGGCAGGAAGCCGAAGAAACCTTGCAGGACGTATTCCTGACGGTGTGGCACAAAGCGGGGCAATTCGACCCTGCGCGCGGATCGGCGATGACCTGGCTGGGCACGATCGCGCGCAACCGTTCGCTTGACCGGCTGCGGATGCGGCGCGGCAGGCACGACGAACCGATCGAGCTGGACGATGATATCGTCGACACGGCACCCCTGGCCGAAGACATCCTGGCCGCCAACGACGATGCGCGCCGCGTGCACCATTGCCTGGGCACGCTGGAGGCGACCGACCAGCGCCTGATCCGCACTGCGTTTTTCGACGGGGCAAGCTATTCCGACCTGGCCGAGCGTACCGCACGCCCGCTTGGCACCATCAAAAGCCGCATCCGCCGCGCGCTGATCCGATTGAAAGAGTGCCTGGCATGACCGAGCCCCATGGCGACGACGATCCCGAAATCCTGGCCGCCGAGCTGGCCTTTGGCCTGATCGACCCCACCGAGGCCGATCGCGCCGCGCGCCTGCTGCACACCGATCCCGCGTTCGGCGCGGCGCATGCGCGCTGGTTCGGGTATGCCATGGCGCTGTTTGCCGATGCCGCCGAAACCCCGCCCGCGCGGGTGTGGCAGGCGATCGAGCGGCGTCTGCCCGCCAACGACACGGTGACACGCCTTAACCGCGATGTGGCGCGCTGGCGCTTTGCCACGATGGCCGCCAGTGTCGCGCTGGTGGTGGCGGTTGGCAGCGCCGTGTGGCTGAACACCCAGCGCCAACCCGCTGCGCCCGCCTCTGCGATCGTGGCGCAGGCCCCCGCCCCTGCCGCACCGATGGTGGCAATGCTGCAAGGCCAGCCCGGCGTGGTCAGCGTGGCGTTCGATCCGGGCGCAAAAACGCTGACCGTATCGACCGGCAAGCTGGGCCTGGATGCCAAACACACCGCGCAACTGTGGGTCATCCCCGCCGACGGCGTGCCGCGTTCGCTGGGCGTGCTGCCCGCCGATCACCCGGTCTGGCGCACCGCGCCCGGCACCGTGGCCGGCCTGCTGAACAAGGACGCCACGATTGCCGTATCGGTCGAACCCCTGGGCGGCTCACCCACCGGCCTGCCGACCGGCCCGGTCATCCTGACCGGCAAGCTGACACAGGCGGGATAGGCAGTGCGAAAATCCTCCCCGAACCGGGGAGGGGGACCAGCGAAGCTGGTGGAGGGGCCGCGCCAGATTGCGCAAGCGCTGCGTCAAGCCCGCAGGCCGCCCCCTGTGCATGCTCACTGTCGAAGCGGCCCGGATGCGATCAAAGGCTGACGATACGACAATTTTTGACGCGAACCTGCGCTTTAGTAGAAACAATTCAATAACCCGGGAATTACGGTGACGCTGCACTTAACCCACATTTCCCAGATGCGAATGGGAAAATCTGGCAATTTTGGCAGTATAGTGTAGCAATATCAGCATGATATTTGGTCTTGAGGGCTGATTTTATGGCGCACCCGGCGGGTGAAGCGGAAACGGGTGATTTGCGGGTCGATTTTGACCGCCGCCTGAGGTTGGAGTTTCACGGGTCGCGGATCACTTCGGATGCCGGCTTGCTGGCCTTTCGGGAACTTGATGACGCGCTGGGCCTGACGGGCATGGCTGGGGATGCACTGGCCGATAGCAGGACGGGCCGGAATAGCAGGCACAGCCTGATGGCGCAGTTCCGGCAATCAGTGTTCGGGCGGCTCGCAGGCTACGAGGACGTCAACGACGCCGACCGGCTCGGGGTTGACCCGGCGATGCGCTGGATCGTGGGTGGGCAGGCCGTGATGGGACAGGCTGCCTCGACCAGTCAGATGGGGCGTTTCGAGACCGAGGTTCTGGCCAAAGAAGCCAATGTCACGGCGCTCGCCGATCTGTCGGGCCGGTGGATCGACGTGGTGCATGCCGGCCGCCCGACCAATGTCGTGGTGCTCGACATGGACAGCAGCGTAAGCCCCACGCATGGCGAGCAGGAAGGCACCGCCTACAACGGCCACTTCGGCTGCACCTGCTATCATCCGTTGTTCGTGTTCAATCAGTTCGGCGATCTGGAGCGATGTTCACTGCGCTCTGGCAACGTGCACAGCGCCGATGGCTGGCGCGATGTGTTGGAACCGGTGGTGGCGCGTTATCGCGGCGGCGCGATCAAACGGAGGTTCTTCCGGGGTGATGCCGCCTTCGCGCTGCCTGACCTTTACGACTTCCTGGAGGCGGAGGGTTACAACTACGCCATCCGCCTCAAGGCCAACCCGGCACTCCAGCGCCAGATCGCCCATCTGCTCAAGCGTCCGGTGGGGCGGCCACCCAGCCATGTTCGGCGGCTCTACGCCAGCTTTCGCTATCAGGCCGGATCATGGAGCCGGAAACGGCGGGTGGTTGCCAAGGTTGAATGGCACCCGGGCGAGCTTTATCCGCGCGTCGGCTTCATCGTCACCAACCTCGCGCGCGGTGCCGATCGAGTCGTGGTGTTCTACAACCAGCGTGGCACGGCGGAGCAGTATATCAAGGAGGGCAAGAACGCGGTCAAATGGACCCGGCTGTCGTGCCGCACGATGAGGGGCAACGCAGTGCGGCTCCAGCTTCATGCCCTGGCAGTGTCAGGAATTTCGTGTGCGGGGTGGCATAATGGGTAAAAAGGAGACCCTTTATGGCACGACGCAAAGCCCCTGCGATTCCCGATGACCTGCTCGACCAATTGCTGGCCGGCGGCGATGCGGCAGTCGCACTGAATTCTGGCGAATTGGTCAATGCGCTCAAGAAGGCCTTGGCCGAGCGGGCGTTAAACGCCGAGATGGATTTTCACTTGGGCGACGAAGCTGAGGCGGACAACACCCGCAATGGCTACGGGCGCAAAACGGTGTCGACGGCCACTGGCAAGATCGAGATCGATGTGCCGCGCGACCGCGCTGGCAGTTTTGATCCACAGCTGATC
>NZ_AUBA01000003.1 GCF_000429005.1 Novosphingobium acidiphilum DSM 19966
CGAGGAGGTTTATCTGCACGCCTATGGTGCAGTCAGCGAAGCGAGGACTCAGATCGGTCGGTATCTGAATTTCTACAATGCCCGCAGGCCACATTCGAGCCTTGGGGCGAAGACGCCCAATCAAGCGTATTTTGACAACCTGCCCGTGAAAGTGGCAGCATGAAATTGGCCGCCGATATGGGCCTTCATTCCGGTCGGGCTGCGCCCTCCCTCCATGAAAGCCCATATCGGCAATTCAAGAAAGCAACCGGCAGACGATCCACTTATCCGTTGCCGATCCCTGTGCAGACAAACCGAGCCAGCTCTACCCACGGCTTCTCCCTTCGACCGACCGTCAGCATGCACCGCGCATGGCGCGCGTCCAGGCTGCACTGGTGGGGGGCCAGTTCCGCACGGTTCCTTGCGCCAAAATTGTGGCGCCTGCAATGGCCAAGGGCGGGGCGATGCACGCCGGTGGCATGGCGCCGGGGCCATGCCACCCGTTGCACCGATCAGACGCCGGCCAGTTGCGGCCGGTTGGCAACCAGATTGTCGACCACCGACGGATCGGCCAATGTCGATGTGTCACCCAGGTTCGACAGGTCATTTTCGCCGATCTTGCGCAGGATCCGCCGCATGATCTTGCCCGATCGGGTTTTTGGCAGGCCGGGGGCAAACTGGATCACATCGGGGGTGGCGATCGGCCCGATTTCGTGCCGCACCCACGCGATCAGTTCCTTGCGCAGCGCATCGTCAGGTTCGACTTCGGCGTTGCAGGTGACAAAGGCATAGATGCCCTGGCCCTTGATCGCGTGCGGCATGCCCACCACTGCGGCTTCGGCCACGTGGTGATGCGCGACCAGCGCGCTTTCGATTTCGGCGGTGCCCATGCGATGGCCCGACACGTTGATCACGTCATCGATGCGCCCGGTGATCCAATGGTACCCGTCGGCATCCCGGCGACACCCGTCGCCGGTGAAATAGAGCCCCTTGAACGTGGTGAAATAGGTCTGGAAAAACCGTTCCTGATCGCCCCACACCCCGCGCATCTGGCCCGGCCAGCTGTCGGTGATGACCAGGCAACCATCGGCCGCACCGTCAAGAAAATGGCCGTCGTTGTCGACCAGCGCGGGTTTGACGCCAAAGAACGGCCTGCTTGCCGATCCGGGTTTCAGCGGGGTGGCGCCAGGCAGCGGGGTGATCATTGCGCCGCCGGTTTCGGTCTGCCACCAGGTGTCGACAATCGGGCAACGGCTGTCGCCCACGACCTTGTGATACCATTCCCACGCTTCGGGATTGATCGGTTCGCCGACCGATCCGAGCAGGCGCAGCGAAGACCGGTCGGTCTTTTTGACCCAGTCATCGCCTTCGCGCATCAGCGCGCGCAGCGCGGTCGGCGCGCCATAGAAGATTTCGACGCCGTATTTGTCGACCACCTGCCAGAACCGGCTTGGATCGGGCCAGTTGGGCACGCCTTCGAACATCACCGTGGTCGCGCCGTTCATCAGCGGACCATAGACCACGTACGAATGCCCGGTGACCCAGCCGATATCGGCGGCGCACCAATAGATCTGCCCCGGGCGATAATCGAACACGTATTCGTGCGTGATCGACGCCCATACGGCATAGCCGCCGGTGGTGTGCAGCACGCCCTTGGGCTTGCCGGTAGAGCCCGAGGTATAGAGGATGAACAGCGGGTCTTCGGCGCGCATTTCGGCAGGCGCGCAATCGGCCGATTGTTCGGCCACGCCGCTGTTCCAGTCGATATCGCGGCCCGCGACCATCGGCACGGCGGCGCCGGTGCGTTGCAGCACGATCACCGTCGAGACATCGGGGCACTGTTTCAGCGCCTCGTCGACATTGGCCTTCAGCGGCACTTTGCGCCCGCCGCGCAGCCCTTCATCGGATGTCAGCACGATGCGGCTGTCGCAATCGATGATCCGCCCGGCCAGTGCATCGGGCGAAAATCCCGCAAACACGATCGAATGGATCGCGCCGATCCGCGCGCAGGCGAGCATTGCCACCGCGGCTTCGGGCACCATCGGCAGATAGATCGTCACCCGATCGCCACGCGCAACCCCGCGCGCCTTCAGCAGATTGGCAAAGCGGCAGACATCGGCGTGGAGCTGGGCATAGGTGATGCGGCGCTCGGGTTCGTCCGGGCTGTCGGGTTCCCACAGGATCGCCACCGTATCCCCGCGCGTCGCCAGGTGCCGGTCAAGGCAATTGGCCGACAGGTTGAGCGTGCCATCCTCAAACCAGCGAATGCCGAAATCGGCCTCGTGAAACGATGTGTTCCGGACTTTGGTAAAAGGCGTGATCCAGTCGATCCGCTGCGCCTCGTCGCGCCAGAACGCCTCGGGCGCGTCGACCGAGCGGCGATACATCGCGAAATAGCGTTCTTCATCGATCAACGCGGATGCGGCCCATTCGGCCGGCACCGGATATACAACATCGCCCATAATCAGGCTCCTCTTACCAATTCGTGCCGCTTTACCGCATATGCATCGGCTTTGCGCATCTGGACCATGGTCTTATCCGAGTATGGTCCATCGCGCGCGCGGCGCAAGGCGATTGCGATCGCGCGTTGGCGCCCGGGCCCTTGGGCAAGCCTGACCCTCGACCTTGGTCGGGCTGGCCGGGCTTGCGCCAATCCCCCATGCGCATGGCATTACAATCCGGCAAAGACCGAGCCCTTTGGCGTCGCAGAGGGTACAATCACCTGAGGAAATGCGCCCCGGGATGCGCGCCGGGGCTCTAGGAGAGTATGTCATGGCGACAACGTTCGACCAGCTACCCAAACACCACACCGTGACCAACAGCGAACGGCTGGTGATCACCGCCAGTTCGCTTGGCACGGTGTTCGAATGGTACGATTTCTATCTGTATGGCCTGCTGACGGCGATTATCGCTTCGCAGTTCCTGACCGGGCTGAACCCCACCACCGCCTATATCATGGCGCTGCTGGTGTTTGCGTCGGGCTTTATCGTGCGCCCGTTCGGCGCGCTGGTGTTCGGCCGTATCGGGGATCTGGTCGGCCGGCGTTATACCTTTATCGTCACGCTGTCGGTCATGGGGATTTCCACATTCCTGGTCGGCTGTCTGCCCACGTACAAGACTGCGGGCGTGGCCGCGCCTGCCATGCTGGTGGGCCTGCGCATGATGCAGGGCCTGGCGCTGGGCGGCGAATATGGCGGCGCGGCCAGCTATGTGGCCGAACACGCCCCCAGCACCAAACGCGGGCTTTACACCAGCTGGATCCAGATCACCGCCACCGCGGGCCTGGCCATGGCGTTGCTGATCGTGATCATGGTGCGTTCACCGATCACGGGCGTGGGCGAAGCGGCGTTTTCGGCCTGGGGCTGGCGCATTCCCTATCTGCTGTCGGGCCTGTTCCTGGTGCTGGGCCTATGGCTGCGCCTGAAACTGCACGAATCGCCGGTGTTCCAGAAGATGAAGGCCGAAGGCACCGGGTCAAAGGCACCCCTGACCGAAGCATTCGGCCAATGGGTCAATCTGAAAGTGGTGATCATCGCGTTCTTTGGCGCGATCGCGGGCCAGGCGGTGATTTTCTACGGCTGCCAGCTTTACGTGATGACGTTCCTTGAAAAGATGCTGAAGCTTGATGGCCTGACCGCCAACATGCTGCTGGCCGCGGCGCTGGTTCTGGCCAGCCCGTTCTATCTGGTGTTTGGCGCGCTGTCCGACCGCATCGGGCGCAAACCGGTGATCATCGCCGGCTGCGTGCTGGCGGCGGCCACGCTGTTCCCCGCGTTCCACATGCTGACCGCCGCGGCAAACCCCGCCCTGGCCGCCGCGCAAAGCAATGCACCCGTCACCGTCACCGCCAATCCGGCCGAATGCAATTCGCAGTTCGATCCGGTGGGCGGCAAATCGTATGACACCACCAGCTGCGACATCATCAAGGCCATGCTCGCCAAATCGGGCGTGAACTATACCAACGTCAACGCCCCTGCCGGCACGATCGCCTCGATCACCATCGGCCAGACCACCTTTGTTGCACCCGATCCGGCCAAAGTCAGCGGCGATGCCAAAAAGGCCGCGATTGCCGGCTTTACCGCATCGGTGGTGGGCAAGGCCGCCACCGCCGCCAAGCCTGCCGAAGGCGGCAAGCCCGCGGTCGAGGCCAAGCCCGCAGTCAAAGGCGCGCTGGCCAACGTGGGCTATCCGGCCAAGGCCGATCCGGCCCGGATCAACATCCCGCTGGTGATCGCGATCCTGTTCTACCTCGTGCTGCTGGTAACCATGGTCTATGGCCCGATCGCCGCGCTGCTGGTTGAACTGTTCCCCAGCCGCATCCGGTATTCGGCGATGTCGTTGCCCTATCACATCGGCAATGGCTGGCTCGGCGGGCTGCTGCCGGCGATCAGCTTTGCCATGGTCGCGGCCAATGGCGATATCTTCTATGGCCTGTGGTACCCGGTGGTGGTGGCGGCCGGCACCGCGGTGATCGGCGCGCTGTTCCTGCCCGAAACATACCGCCGCCCGATCGACGGCTGACCCCGGGCGCACGACACGGCAATGGGCGGGATTGGCAACAATCCCGCCCATTTGCATATGCGGCCGGCGAATTGGGCCACAAACCCCATTGCAACCCCGCCCACCTCCCGTTAAGGGCACCCATCCCGCCCAAGGGCGCGCCGCTTTAGCTCAGTCGGTAGAGCACATCATTCGTAATGATGGGGTCAGAGGTTCGAATCCTCTAAGCGGCACCATTTTTTCCATCCGTCTTGCGCACCCCTTTGCCCCGGGCGCATTGTCGCGGTTGGACGAGCCCACCCCAAAGCCCACTGCCCCAAAAGGACTTTGGCAAATATCGTTATGCTGCATAAGAGACGGCGTCGGTTCGGGCCGGGCCTTGCCTGTCCGGTGGCGGCTTGTGTCGGTGTGTGGCGGCCGGTCGGGATCGCCCGGCGTGGCGCGCATGGGGGTTTGCATATGGTGAAATGGGGCAGGTTGGTCGCGCGGGCTTCGGTGGCGGGGCTGATCGCGTGGTCTTCGTGTGCGCTGGCGGCGCCCGCTGCCCCGGCAAAGGCGGCGATCGATGCCGATCTGATCGAGGTGTCGATCCCGCAGCTGCATGCGCTGTATGATCATCATACCTATACCGTGCGGCAGGTGGTTGACTGGTATCTGGCGCGGATCGCGCGGTACAATCCGATCTATCATCCGGTGGAACAGGTCTTTGCCGACGAGGCGCGCGCGCTGGCCGATCGGCAGGATGCGGCCGGCGGCCCGACCGCCAGCCACGGCGCGCTGTGGGGCGTGCCGATCGTGATCAAGGCCAACACCAGCATTGCCGGCAAAATCACCACCGACGGGTGGGAGGGGTATACCGTGCCCGGCCACGAACTGGTGGCCCCGCGCGATGCAACGGTGGTGGCGCGGCTGAAGGCGGCGGGCGCGATCATCATCGGGCATACCAACATGCCCGATTTCGCCGATGCCGATACCAACCGGTCAAGCTCGTTCGGGCGCACCGGCAATGCCTATGACGTGCGGTTTTCGCCGGGCGGGTCTTCGGGCGGCACGGTTACCGCGGTCACGTCGAACCTGGCGATGCTGGGCAATGGCACCGACACCGGCAATTCGATCCGCATGCCCGCGGGCACCAGCGCGTTGGTCGGCGTGTTCCCCACGCGTGGGCTGGTGTCGATCGCGGGGATCGCCCCGCTCGACTGGTTGCTGGACAACACCGGCCCGATCGCGCGCAACGTGACCGATGCGGCAATTGCGCTGGGGGTGATGGCGGGCGAAGATCCGCTTGATCCGGTTACCAAAGGATCGGCGCAAAGGGCGCAAGGCGCGCCCTATACCGCCTATCTCAAGGCCGATGCGTTGAAGGGCAAACGGTTTGGCGTGCCCGCGTTCATCCTGCAGGGGCTGGGCATTCCGTTCCACGGCATTCCCGCGATCGTGCCCGAAGGCGCCGCGCAAAAGGCCGCTGCCAATGCCGCGATCCCGCTTGATCCGCGCACCCGCGCCGCGTTCATGAAGGCGATCGACGATCTGCGCGCGGCGGGTGCCACCGTGGTGGTGGATGACAGCGTGTTGCCCGCCAGCTTTGCCTACGATGCGGTGCGCATTGCGACATATCCCTATGTGCGCGAAGGGACCGACCTGTTCCTGGCCAATTTCGGCCCCGCGCAATACCATTCCAGCGGCGAATACGAACGCGTGATGGGCGCGCCGCTGGGTGCGGCGATCATCGGCACCCAGCCCAACAATTCGGAATTTCTGGCCGGCGACGTCAAGATCCGCCAGCGGCTGGTCGAAACCGATCCCGATGCCAATGCCAATCTGTGGGACCCGCTCGCAAAGGTCATGAAGACCTATCTCGACACGATGGAGCGGCTGCATCTGGACGGGTATGTCTATCCGGCGATCCAGATGCCGCCGGTGGACGAAACGATGCCGCAAAATGGCGGGCTTAGCGACGGGCCGCATTCGGCCACCAGCTGGGTCAACATGCTGGGCGTGCCCGCGGTGGTCGTGCCGGGCGGGTTTTATGACAGCGGGTTGCCGTTCGGCCTGGAAATTGCCGGGCGTCCGTTCCACGACGGCGATCTGCTGGGCTATGCCTTTGCCTTCGAACAGGCGACACACCACCGCCATCCGCCGGTGCTGGTCGAACAGGGCCTGTTGCCCGACGCCCACTGATACCCCCGCCTGGCGCGTGGGCGAGGGGCCCGCGCGCCAGGCGGCATTGCCAAAACAACCAGAACAGGGAGTTCGCCATGAACTTTGCCACGCGCAGTTTGTATACCAGTTCGGTCCTTGCGCTGATCCTGGGCGCGGCCGGATCGGCCCATGCCCAGGGCCAGCCTGCCGATGCGGCAGCGCCCGCGGCCACCGAAATCGTCGTGACCGCCGAAAAGCGGTCGTCCACCGTGCAGGATACGCCGATCAGCATCACCGCGCTGTCGGGCGATCAGCTGCTTAACCAGGGCGTGACCGGCGTGGCCGGCATTGTCATGGCGGTGCCCGGGCTGTCGATGCGCACCGCCGGCCCCGGGCAGACCGAGCTGGAAATGCGCGGGCTGTCGTCATCGGGGGGGGCTTCGCCCACCGTCGGCTTTTATCTCGACGATTATTCGCTGACCGCGCCGGCGGCTTCGCTGGCGGGCAAAGTGGTGATCGATCCCGATCTGTACGACCTTAACCGGGTGGAAGTGCTGCGCGGCCCGCAGGGCACGCTTTATGGTTCGGGCTCGATGGGCGGCACGGTCAAGCTGGTGACCAACCAGCCCAACCTGACCACGGTGCAGGGTTCGATCGATGCATCGGTGTCCACCACCAAGGGCGGCGGCGTGAACGGCGGCGGCAATCTGATGGTCAATCTGCCGATCGTGCAGGACATGCTGGCGATCCGCGTGGTGGCGACCGACAAGTACCGCGACGGGTGGATCACGCGCGTGGTCGAACCCGACTTTCCGGCGCCGGTCAATCCGGGTGGCTATTGCGCCGGCAGCGGCTGGCCCGGCTGCGATCGCGGCAATGTGCTGGGCGGCGCGATCGCCAGCGAAACCCCGCGGATCAACTGGGAACACCTGCAGGGCGCGCGCGCCGAAGTGCTGGCCAGGCCCAGCGATCGCCTGACGATCAGCGGGCTGGCGATCTATCAGCAGATCAACATGGGCGGGTATGATGAATACGACGCACCCCCGGGCTTGCCGGGTTATCACTTTCAGCCCGACAACGCGCGCGAACCGATCCGCGACACGTTTCAGCTATATGGCCTGACCGCGACTTATGATCTTGGCTTTGCCGATCTGACCAGCGCCACGGCCTATTATACCCGCACCGAAAGCCAGACGCAGGACACCGCCGAGGCGCTGTACAGCCTGCTGCCGCTGTATGGCTATGCCACCAGCCAGTATTACACCAGCCCGTTCAACGAAACCGACACCACCCACCAGTTCAGCGAAGAATTGCGGCTGGTGTCAAAGGGTGCCGGGCCGCTGCGCTGGACCGTGGGCGCGTTCTACAGCCATTTTGAATCGATCTTTGCCGAAAGCAACAACCTGCCGCAGTTCGTTGCAACGATCCCCGGTGCGTTGGCGGCCAACCCCGACGGCGTGTTGTACCAGGCGAACAATCCCTATCGCATCAAGCAATATGGCCTGTTCGGCGAAGGCACCTACAGCTTTGGCGGGGGCTGGAAACTGACCGCCGGCGCGCGCTGGTACAAGTTTGAAAGCACCGCGAACGAGGAAACCACCGGCCTGCTGGCGCTGTCGGGCAATGAAACGCCCTATCTCAGCACGTTTTCCACGTCGAACACCGGGATCAATCCCAAAGTCACGCTGTCGTATGAACACGCGCACGATCTGACGGTCTATGCCACCGCGTCAAAGGGCTTTCGCCCCGGCGGGATCAACCAGCAGATACCCAATCCGCCATGCACGCTGAATGCCGAAACCTATGGGCCCGACAGCATCTGGAACTACGAACTGGGTGAAAAGGCAAAGTTTTTTGGCAACCGCGTGTCGGTCAATGCCGATGTCTATTATATCACCTGGTCCAACGTGCAGCAGTCGGTCAACCAGGCCTGCGGCTATCCGTTGACCGCCAATGCCGGTTCGGCAGAGGCCTATGGCCCCGAAGTCGAAATCACCGCGCAGATCACGCGCAATCTGCTGTTTTCATTCAGCGGCACGTACACCCATTCGGCGATCAAGACCGCCGATCCGGCATTGCAGGCGCAGGACCCGCTGGTCGTGGCGGGGCTGCCGCTGCTCAACGTGCCCAAGTTCACCGAAAACACCGCGCTGACCTATACCACGCCGGTCAATGCCACGTGGAACCTGATGGCGCGGGTGTCGAATTCCTACGTCGGCAAGACCACCGACATCGACTATACGTATGGCACGCTGCCCGCCTATGACATTGTCAGCGCACGGATCGCGCTGATGAACGGCAAGATTACCGCGGCGCTGTTTGCCGACAACCTGACCAACACCCATGCCCAGCTGGGCATCAACACGACGGGGTTTGCCTATACCATCCCGTCGCTGATCCGCGTGGCCACCAATCAGCCGCGCACGTTCGGCGTGAACGTCAAGGTCGCGTACTGACCATGGTTTCGCCCCCTGCCAGCGCACGCGCGGCGGGGGGCGGATCGGCCTGAAATGCGGCCACTTGCGCAGGCGTGCCAAGCGCGCCCACCGCGTCAAACGGCACATGCGCGATATGCACCGGCTGACCCGACGCGATCAGCGCATTGTACATCGGCGCGATATAGCGTTCGCCCTGTTCCATCGCCGCAGCATCGGCAAAAAAGCGCCGGTACAGATCGCAATACAGCGCGGCCGAGGCAAACCAGTAAAATCCGATCGTGGCATGGGGCGCGATGCGCTGTTTTTCGCGCAGTTCGACAATCCGGCCATGTTCGTCCACCCGCGCAAACGACCAGCCATCGCCGGGCGCGTCGCAACAGGGCACCCAGCCGGCTGCATCGGCGGGAATGGCATCGGGCCTCAGCGCGCCCGGGGCGATGAAGGTGTCGATATTGAACACCGCAAACGGCAGATGCTGTGGCGCGGTCTGCGCCAGATGCAGAGCGGTCGTGGCCTGGCCGTCGGTCGGCTGGTCCAGTTCGATGATCGCATCGACCCGCAACTGGCGCACGTGCGCGCGCGCCGCGATGAATTCGCGCGCGCCTTCGCCGCTGCGCGCGGCCAGCCGCAACGACCACCCGGCATCCAGAAACCCGGCCAGACCCGCCATCGACCAATCGAACAGCGGGCGATCAAGTGCCGGCAATTCGTATTTGGGGCGGGTATGTCCGGCCTGCGCAAAGCGGCGGCCAAACCCGGCCATCGTGATGGCTAGTGTGCCGGTGGTCATGAAATACAGTCCGCAGCGCAGCGTTCGGCCAGTTGTTCAAGCGACAGGGTCAGAAATTCGCGCGGGCGCACCGCCCGATCATCGACATAGAACCCGTCGTGCCCGGGCCATGGCTTGGCCAGGCGCACTTCGTGATAGGGGATGGCGTTGCGATCCAGCCATTCGACCATTGGCGGCAGGACATGGGTCAGGATCGCGGCTTCATCCCCGTTGTGCGTGCGCATCCCGCGCGATGAAAACAGCACGATGTGCCAGCCCTGATCGGCAAGCTGGGCCAGCCGCGCCTTCATCGCCGGATCAGCGGGCAGATCGCCATACGCTGTGCCTTCGGGTTTGGCCGGGCACAGCGTGCCGTCGACATCGACCACCAGCACCTTTTCGCTGCGGATCATGCGCTGTGTTCCAGTTCGTCGATGATCGCGCATGCGGTCAGGCAGAACGCCGGCAGCTTGCGCGGATTGTCGCGGTGCAGCGGCAACATCGACAGGAACAGCGACAGTTCATAGGCGCGCACCACCCGCGCCGAGGTGCCGGACTGTGCCAGCGCATGCAGGAATGCAGCCTGCGCCCATTCGGGCGGACCGCCGCGTTCCAGTTTCAGCGACAGGCCCAGGCCGGTGTCGAGCTGGCATTCGAACAGGCCGTTGTTGATGAAATCATACCCGCCCAGGATCGAATGGCTGAACTTGGCCAGGTCGTACAACGGGTGCATCCAGGCCGCATCCAGTGTTTGCGCGCCGCGCGGATCGATCAGGCGGAACAGGCCGATATCGCGGTGGAACAGGATATTGGACAAACACGGATCGCCATGGCCGATGGCCAGCGTGTCCGAAGTGTCATCCGCGATGGCCGCTTCGATCAGCGCGGTGGCGCGGTGCCGCATCGCGGTCAGCCCGCCATGCGGACCGCCCGCGGTCATCAGCGCATCGACGCGCAGGCCCTGTTCGGTCGCGGCAAACATATCGAGCCGGGCGTGCATCTTGTCCAGGATTTCGGTCCGCGCGGCTTCGCGCGCCACCGATCGGCCCACGGTATTGTGCCCGCGCGCGGCAACAAACGCGAAAAACGCCTCGAGCAGCGTGCCAAAGCTGGCTTCGTCAAAGGCGTGGTGCACCATCTGGATCGCGGCATCGGGCACCGACAGCTTTTCCATGGCATAGGACGCGCTGTCGGCCGTTTCGGCGTAATCGAACGTGGGCAGCAGAAACCGCTTCATCGGTTCCGGCACCACGTGGAAATAGCGGTATTCGCCGCGCATCTTGGCAATGTCGGCCGAGGTTTTGCGCATCACGCCGCTGGCTTGCGCCATCTGGTTGAAATGGCGCGTTTCGGTGGCCCCGGTCATGTATCCCAGGAATGCATCGACATTGCGCAGATCGATCAGGCCCATGTCGTTGCCGACATGCATCGCATGCGCGGACAGACCGGAAAAGAAACTGCGCCGTTCGCCCGGATCGGTGATCCGCAGCAGGCTGAGCGCGTCTTCGCGCGACAGCAGTGCTGCCGCCTCGTCATCGAAGCGCCCGCCAAAGATGGTGCGGTCAAGCGCATAGGGCAGCTTTTGCAGCGTGCGCGCAAAGATATCCAGCTTGCCCGGCACCAGGCTGCTGGGCAGGCGGAATATGCGATCGTCGGGCGAACTGCGTTCCAGCATGTCGATCCCGGCGGCGCGGCTGGCCGCGTCGGACATGCGCACAAACCGGCGGCCTTCGTCCATCAGCGCGATCTGTTCGATGATTTCGGCCAGTCGCCGCCGCTGGCGCAGCAGATCGGCAAAACGTTCGACCCCGATGATCTGGCGGATGGCCACCGGGGCGGGGCTGGTATCGTCATAGAGGATCAGCATGGCGGTCACGCCTCTCGTGCGGCAAAGGCGGCAGGCGCGCCATTGTCGCGGCGCATGGCAAGCCGGCGCGATGGTGTGCGGCTGTCGAGATAGGGCAGCGCCACCAGCAGCCAGCTGATCAGCAGCGGAACAAGGAACGCCAGCGTCAGCAGCGCGACTTCGGGGTCGACCGGCTGGTTGAACACGATCATCCGCCAGCTGTCGTTGGTGCGGCGCAACAGCAGGTTGATCGTGCTCAGCGCGCCCGGTGCGGTGCCGGTCAGGCGCAGCGCCGTGGCGGCGGCGGCCAGTTCCAGCGCGGCGATGCACAGGCTGGACAGCACCAGGAACGGCGCGGTGGTGACAATCGTGGTCCGCCCGCGGATCAGCAGGCGGCGCACGGTATCGGTCACGTGCAGCACGCGCGCCGCATGCGCGTGGTAATGGTGGGCAAAGACATGGCGCTGCACCAGTTCAAGCACGATCGGCAGGCCCAGGAACGTGGCGCAGATGACCAGCAATGCCGCCCCCAGCATCACCGCCAGCAGCGCATTGCCGCCGATGCCGCCTGCATGCAGCACCAGGATCAGCCCCAGCAGCAAAACCGCATCCATCGTGCGATCGATCAGCAGCGTCATCACCGCGCGCGGCCAGGACCCGCCCGCGACCGACAGTTCGTTGACCCGCACCAGTTCATCCAGCTTCAGCGGCATGATCAACGACCAGGGTGCTACAAACAGATGCAGCATGATCGCTTTGCGCAACGTCAGGTCGAGCAGCGGCACCGCGATCACCGCCAGCCGCACCGCGCGCAAGCCATGCGATGCGAGATAAAGGCCGCCACCGGTCAGCAGCAGCAGGCACAGACTGGATGCGGGCAGCACGCCGATCGCGCTACGGATGCCGATCGCGGTGCGCGCGGCCATGACCACAAAGGCAAGCCCGGTGGCCAGCGCGATGCCGCGCCGCTGCGGCGGGCAGGTCATGCCGCGGCCTCGGCCATCGCACTGTGCCAGACCAGCGTGGCGGGATAGGCATCGCGCACCACGCTGCGGTGTTCGCCTGCGAAAAAGGCGCGTGGCGAACCCACCCGCCCGGCCAGCAGGCGCAGCATGCGCTGGCCCTGGCTGGTCAGCTTTGCATTCGACACCTGATCGTCTTCGCGCCAGGTGATCGGAAAAAAGCGCAGCGTGCGCCGGTGATGGACCAGCCCCAGAATCAGGTAATAATTGAACGTCAGATCGTCGGCATAGCGCAAGTGCCAGTCATCATCGAAGATCGCGGTGCGAAACAGGTTCAGCCCCGAACCCAGATCGTACAGCCGCCGTCCGGCGACCGCGGAAAACACCAGATTGAACACCCGGTTGGCCACCGTGCGCAGCAGCGAATAGCCCTGAAGCCGCGCGCCCGGCTGAAACCGCGCGCCCAGCAGGGCATCGACCAGCACATGTTCGCCGGCCACCAGCAGCGGCACGATATCGGCCAACGATCCCTGATCATCGCCGTGCAGCACGATCACGTGGTCGAACCCGTGATCGCGGGCAAAGCCGAACGCCACTTTGTGCGATCCGCCCAGGCCGTAATTGTCGTTGTTCTGCAACAGCCAGGCTTCGGGCAAGGCCGCCGTTGCCAGCGCGGTGCGGGCGGCCACAAGCGTATCGTCGCGCGACCGGTTGTCGATCAGCAGCACCGCAAGATCCACGCCCGCGGCACAGGCCTTTTCACATTGGCTGACGACCCGGCCGATCTGCCTTGCGCAATTGTACATCGGCACAAAGATCAGGATCCTGATCTTTGCCGTTGGGCACGGGCTGGGGGAGGGTGCGGTGGCCATTGATAAGGGTCATCGCGCAAAAGTTTAAAAGGATAGTTAACGGAGTTACAACAATCTTGGCACTTGTACTGATCGCCAGGTTAACCGGCACCTGCACCGGCAATAGGGCCAATCCCGCCACCAGCAGCGACGCCATGGCAGAAGTGTGCAGCAGCCCGCCCACCGCATCGATCAGGACCGAAGCGAACAGCACGGCAACCATGCTCCACATCGCATAAAGCCCGGTTGCCACGGGCAGCGACGCCCGGCTGTCGCGAAACACCGCCAGCTGTGATCCGACAAACACCGTGCCCATGCCCACCGCCGCGCCTGCCAGATTGGCCGCGAACAACCGCACGTGCAGCTGCGCAAGCGTGGTGTAGGTCGCAAAATCAAGCAGGAAGCCTGTGCCCGACAGCACGGCAAACGCGCCGAACCGCTGGCGAAAATGTTCGATCCAGGCGCGCACGTTCAACACAGCGATCGCACCGCGCACGACTTGCGCGCCCACAGGTCCCAGTACGCGCTGTGCGCGACAGGGTAAAAGTCGCGCTGCACTTGCGCGCCATAGCTGGCCCACATCACCGTCGTGGGATCATCGGGTATCCGGTCGTGCGGGATCACCAGGAAATCGACCGGACCCAGCAACAGCGCCGGATCGGGGCGATGCGCGGGGTTGAACGTGCGCACCGGGTCCCACCACGCCACTTCGTGCCGCACCGGCGGCAGATCAAGCAACAGGGGGAACGGGTTGGACCAGGTAAACGGCAGCACCACGGCATCGTGCCGGCCATGCAGGTGCGGCCGCAGCAGGCGTACCGCTTCGTCCCAACTGGCCAGGATCTGCAGATCGGTCACCGGAATCGGATTGCCGGGGGGCACTTTGGCCGCGGTATAGACCGTGCCGATGCGCAAATCGGGTACATGCGTCTGGGCCAGCCAGCGCGTGGCAGGCCCTGCATCCACCGGCGCCACCACAGTCTGGCGCACCGCGGCCAGATCGGCGGTCATCGGGGCCACGAATCCGATCGCCACCGCGATCAGTCCCAGCGCCTCGGGGAACCGGAACGGGGCAGGTTCGTGGGTGCGCGTCACCAGCCAGCCGATCAGCAGGCCCACAGCCAGCAGCGGGTTTTCCGGTTCCGGATGGTTTTGCAGGCTGATCGCGATGCCGGCTGCCGCGGTCAACAGCCCTGCCCACAGGCCAGCACCAAATGGATTGAGCAGCCGCTGCGTCCGTGCGCCCGCAATCAGCGCCAGCAGGACCGCGAACACCAGGCCCGGCATCCCCTGGCGCAACAGGAATTGCGCGGCATCGGGGCGGGCGGCATCGGGCAGCACCACGACAGCGGTGTGCATATCGGCAAAATAGCCGGGCAAGTCGCCTGTCAGCAGGCCCGCGCCAAGGATCGTGCCCAGCGCCACCAGCCCTGCCACCATGGCAAAGCGCCAGCCCGCAAAGCCGCGCGCCGTGATCAGCGACAGCCCCAGAAATCCGATCCCGGCGGCCGCATACGTCACCTTGATGTAAAAGCATGCCGCAATCAGCACTCCGGCGATCACGCCGTCGATCGCTTCGCGGCGCCGCCCCGGCGCGGGCAGCATCGCCGCCAGCGCGATGACACCGATCAGCGCCCAGCAATACCGGTTGTAGCTGGCATTGTTCGACACGTGCGCAAAGCTTTCGCCGATCTGGCGCGGCGACAGCGCGACCAGCCCGATATAGACCGCGCACAGCCCGGCCAGCCAGCGCGGCATCCGTCCCAGGCACACGGCCAGCGCGGCGCACGCCGCTGCCAGCGCCACGATCAGATTGGCGGCCACCATCGCGCGCGCCGAAATCGGCATGATCAGGCCCGGCATTGCGTTGATGACGTACCACGCGCTGCCCACCGGGGTCTGAAAATCGCGATGCGGCCATTGTCCGGCGCGCAAGTGCAGCACCCCTTCCATCGGGATGAACAGATCCTGCGACCACTGGCTGAAAAACACCCCGCCCGGTGCCATCAGCACGCCGGCAATGCCCAGCAATACCGCCACGACCAGCGCCACCAGCGCCCGGTCAGGCCAGCGCGATGGGTGCAGAGCATCGGAGTGAGCAGAATTCATGGGGTGGTGCCATTCTCGGGGTGGAGGCACAGCCCTACAGGCCTTGTCGTAAATTTGGCGTTATGCATCGGCCATCAGCAAAACCGGCGGATGGCGCAGTCCTTGCGCGCCCACAGGTCCCAATGGGGGGCATGGTCGACCACGCGGAAATCACGCGTTACTGTAGAGCCATAGGCATCCCACATCGCCTCGCCCGTCCTCGGGTTGGCATAATCGCGCGATACCAGCACGAAATCCACAGGCCCAAGCAACAGACGCGGATCGGGTTTGCGCCTGTCGTTGAACGTGCGGGTGACGTCCCACCAAGCCACTTCGTGCCGCACCGGCGGCAGGCCCAGCATCATCGGAAAGGGGTTGTCCCAGATGAACGGCAGCACGATCGCATCGTGGCGCGTGCCCAGATGCGGGCGCAGCATTGCCATCGCTTCGTCCCAGCGCGTCAGGATCTGCGCATCGCTTTGCGGGATTTCGGCGCGAAGCGGCAGGTCGGGTCCGGTAAAGCCGCTGCCGATACGCAGATCGGTGATCTGCGTTTGCGCCATCCAGCGCGTCGATGCGCCGGTATCGATTGGCGCAACCATCGTCCAGCCCACCGCCAGCAGGTCGACCGACAGCGACAGCACCAGCGCCGCGCCGATGGCAAACAGGCCAGGCCGGGCGCCAAACCGCCATGGTCCGTCCGATCGCGCACGGGTTGCGATCCACGCAATCAGCAGCGCCAGCGGCAGCAGCGGATTTTCCGGTTCCGGATGGTTCTGGATGCCGATCACGATCCCCGCGAGCGCCGTCAGCAATCCTGCCCACAACCCTGGACTGGCAAGGGTGGTCGCGCGGTCGGGCCGTGCCCCTGCCACCACCGCCACCAGCACGACCAGCATCAGGCTGGGCAGCGCATGGATCAGCAGCAGCGAACTTTCAAACAGGCGGCTGCTGTCGGGCAGTACGCTGACCGCCGTGCGCATATCGGCCAGGTATCCGGGCAGATCGCCGGTCACCAGGCCCGCCACCGCGATCACCACCCCCGCGACCGCGCCGGCCACCCCGGCAAAGCGCCAGCCCGCAAACCCGCGCGCGGTGATCAGCGCCAGCCCCAGAAAGCCGATGCCCGCTGCTGCATAGGTGATCTTGATATAGAAACACGCCGCGATCAGCAGCCCGGCAACCGCACCATCGATCGCTGCGCGGCGGCGCCCGGGCGCGGGCAGCAGTGCTGCCAGCGCGATTACGCCGATCAACGCCCAGCAATGGCGGTTGTAACTGGCGTTGTTGGATATATGCGAGATGCCTTCGCCAATCTGACGCGGCGACAGCGCGACCATTCCCGCATGGAATGCGCACAGCATGGCGAGCGCGCGCGGCATTTTGCCAACACACACGATCAGCGCCGCGCCGCCTGCAACCAGCGCGACCAGCAGATTGGCCCCGACCAGCAGGCGCGCCGACAGCGGCACGATCTGCGCCAGCAGCGCATGGATCAGGTACCACAGGCTGCCCACCGGGGTGACGAAATCGCGGTGCGGCCATTGGCCCGCGCGGATATGCAGCACGCCTTCCAGCGGGATGAACACATCGGGCACCCACTGGCTGAAATAGACCCCGCCGCGCACCACCAGCGCGCCGGCGACCGCCACCAGCGCCAGCAGGGTGCCGCCGCCGGCGCCGATGTCGCCAAGCGCCGGGTGCCAGGCCTTGGCCGGGCGGGTTGCCAGGGGTTTGTGCATAAGCCGTGTCGGGGTATTCGGCGCGTCCCGGGGCGTCAATGGCCGGGCTGCGACGATCCAACGAAGGTGGGTATCACGGCCTTCGCAAATCGGGGTTTTTGGTCTAGGCGCGGGCCGTGTTTGGGGATCGCAAGTGTACAAGGCGGCGCGACTTTGCCGCCTGAGCGCCCGTCGAAGGAGTTTGCCCGGTTGACATTTCTGCGCCAGCGCGCGATCGCAGTCCTGGCGGTCACGTTCTTTGCCCTGCTGGTTTCTGCGGGTGTGCGGTCGGCGCCGTCGGTGCTGATGGTGCCGCTTTCGCTGCATTTCGGCTGGGACCGGGCGACGATTTCGGCAACATCGGCGGTGGGCATCGTGCTTTATGGCCTGGTCGGTCCGTTTGCCGCGGCGTTGATGATGTCGTTCGGCATCCGGCGCACGATGGCCAGCGGGCTGTTGCTGATGGGCCTGGCCACGCTGGCCAGCCAGTTCATGAGCCAAAGCTGGCATTATCTGCTGACCTGGGGCGTGCTGTCGGGGCTGGGCAGCGGTGCGGTGGCCAGTGTGCTGGGTGCTGCGGTCGTCGCGCGCTGGTTTGCCAAACGGCAGGGGCTGGCGATGGGGGTGCTGTCGGCCAGTACGGCAACCGGATCGCTGATCTTTCTGCCGGTGCTGGCCTGGCTGACCAGTACCGGCGCCTGGTTGCCGGTGGTGCGCCTGGTCGGTGCGGTGTGTCTGGTGCTGGTGCCGCTGGTGCTGTGGCTGGTGCCCGAACACCCCGGCGATGTCGGTGCGCGCCGCTTTGGCGAGGATCATGCACCGGCGGCACCCGCGCCCGTGGCGGCGCGTGATGCGCTGGCCTTTGCGTTTTCGGCGTTGGGCCGTGCCGTGCGCGTGCCGATGTTCTGGATGCTGTTCGGCACGTTTTTCGTCTGCGGGCTGACCACCAATGGCCTGGTTGGCACGCATCTGATCGCGTTTTGTGGCGACCACGGCATTGCACCGGTGGCAGCGGCCGGATTGTTGTCGACGATGGGGCTGTTCGATCTGGTGGGCACGACGGCGTCGGGCTGGCTGACCGACCGGTATGATCCGCGTCGCCTGCTGGTGGCCTATTACGGGTTGCGCGGAATTTCTCTGATCGTGCTGCCGTTCTGCAATTTCGGTACGGCCAGCCTGGCGGTGTTTGCGGTGTTCTACGGGCTCGACTGGATTGCCACGGTGCCGCCGACGGTGGCGCTGGCCACGCGCACCTTTGGCGCGCGCGAGGCGCCGGTGGTGTTCGGCTGGGTCAATGTCGGGCACCAGCTTGGCGCGGCCACCGCCGCGTTTGGCGCAGGGCTCGTGCGGCAGGAATTCGGCAGCTACAATCCGGCGTTCGTGATTGCCGGGATATTCGGGGTGGTCGCCGCCGGACTGCTGATCGCGCAGATCGCGTCTGGCCCGCGTTACCGGCTTCAGCCGGCCTGACGCATCGCGCCCACGATGCGGTCGTGGTGGCTGGCCAGATCTGGCACGATCCAGCCCACGCGTTTGCCGGCATCGTCGTAATGGCGCAGGCGGACGGCCTGTTCAAACCAGGGGTTCGCCGCGAAATCGGCGATTTCCGGCGCCGCCATTGCCCCGCCCTGCAACGTCAGGCTCAGCTTTGATGCGCCCGACAGTGCCTCGGCATAGCCGGGCACGGTGGCGCAGAGATAGCGTTTGGCTGCGACATGCAGCCGTACCGGCTCGGTCACCTCGGGCCCGAACCAGCGCGACAGGAATTGCGCGCCAAGCGCCTCGTGCTGCGCGTCGTGCGCTACGGTTTCGGCCATGGCGCCCGCATCATCGATGAACTGGCCGATATCGTGCAGCAGCGCCGCCACGATCACCGCATCGTCCTCGCCCGCTTCGATCGCCAACCGGCCGCATTGCAGGACGTGGTCGATCTGGGTCACGTCCTCGCCATAACGCTGTGCGCCAAACCGGGTGATCAGCGCGGCAATCGTGTCAAAGCGGGGGTCGGTCATGGTGCCGCCATACCGCAGCCGGGGCAGCGGCGCGACTGTTGCCGCACATTGTGACATGCCCGTCAGACGCTTTGACGAAGCGTCCTGCGGGCATTAGCCACTGACCCAGATTCCAACCCGTTGCCCAAGGACATTTGCATGCGTATTCGTCTGATATCGCTTGTCGCTCTTGCCGCTGCCGGTCTGGCGGGGCCGGCTCGGGCCGCTCCTGCCGATTACAGCGTGGTTGCGCGTATTCCCGGCGCCGATGGCAGCTGGGATTATGCCTCGGTCGATCCGGTGCGCGGGCAATTGTACGTCGCGCGCGCCGATGCGGTGATGGCGGTCGATCTGGCCACCGGCAAAGTGACCGACCACCTTGCCCCGGCGCAACGGTCGCACGAAGTCCTGCCGATCGACAAGGGCGCAACCCTGGTCGAAACCGATGGCACCAGCGGCACGACGCGGTTCCTCGATGCCGCGACCGGCGCGCAGATCGCGCAAGTCGCCACCGGCAAAAAGCCCGATTACGCCTATCAGGATGCCACGACCGGCCTGATCGTGGTGATGAACCCCGGCAGCAACGCCGTGGTGCTGATCGATCCGGCAACCCACGCGATTGTCCGCACGATCACTGTGGCGGGCGGGCTTGAAGCCGGCGACAGCGATGGCAAGGGCCATGCGTTCATCAATCTGGAAGAATCCAATGCCCTGGCTGAAGTCGATCTGGTGGCGGGCACGCTGATGCGGACCATTCCCCTGACCGGCTGTGACGGGCCGACCGGCCTGGCCATGCAGTCGGGTGGCACGCGGGTGATGTCGGCCTGCGCCAACGGAGTTGCGACCGTTGTCGATGCCGCCAGTGGCAAGCTGGTGCAGACCCTGCCCGTGGGCAAGGGCCCCGATGCCGTCATCGCCGATCCGACGCGCAATCTGGTGTTTGTGCCGGCTGGCCGCGATGGCAATCTGACCGCAATTTCGACCGCCGATCCGGCGCACTATGCCGTGGTCGCCACCATTCCAACCCAGGTCGGCGCGCGCACCGGCGCGCTCGATCCGCGCACGGGCAGGATCTATCTGCCCGCAGCATCGTACCTGCCCGCCGCCGCGGGGCAGCGCCCGCAGGCCAAGCCGGGCAGCTTTGTCGTGGTGGTGGTCGCGCCAAAGGGCTGATACTCTGCCCGTCCTTGACGGGGGAGAATCAGCGATGCGCGCCAACAGTTTGTCCACTCTGCTTGCCGCCGGCTTGATGCTGGCGGCAGGTCCTGCGTTTGCCCAGGACAGCACCGGTTTGCGCGCGATCGGTACCGATGCGCCACGCGACGCCGCGCATCCTGCCCAGCTGGTGCAGATCCGGTATCCTTCTGCAGGCCTTATGATCCCGGCACGGCTGTTCGTGGCGGCGGGTGCCGGCGCGCATCCCACGATCCTGCTGCTCCACGGCTTTCCGGGTACCGAACTCAATCTCGATCTGGCGCGGGTGTTGCAGCGCGATGGCTGGAACGTGCTCGCGATCCATTATCGCGGGGTGTGGGGTGCGCCGGGCCAGTTCAGCTATGGCCATGTGGTCGAAGATGCCCATGCCGCGCTGGCGTGGCTGCGTTCGCCCGAGGGTGTGGCGCACGGCGTCGATCCGCAAAGGATTGTCGTGCTGGGGCACAGCATGGGCGGGTTTGCCACGGTCATGCTGGGCGATGACCGGCAGGTGTCGGGGTATGTGCTGATTTCGGCGGCGGACATGGTGCAGGCGACGCTGGCTGCCAATGCCAACCCGGCCGCAAGGGCGGAATTTTCCGACGATGCCAGCTATACCAATGCGCCTCTGGCTGCGCTGGTGGCCGAGGCGCAGACCCATGTTTCCGATTGGCAATGGTCGGCGCGCGCCGCGCAAATCGCGCCACGCCCGGTGCTGGTGATCACGTCGGACGACGGCCTTGCGGCCACCGGCACGGCCGCCGCCGCCGCGGCGGGCGGTGCCCGGCCCGCCCAGGTCATTCACATGACCACCGACCACAGCTTCAACGATCATCGCACGGCGCTGGCAGCGGCGGTGCTGACGTGGCTGCACGCGACATTTCCCCGGCCCTGATCCGCGCCGCGCCTGTCTGGACAGCCCGGGGGGCATGGCATATGTGATCACACATGTCCCATGAACAGCAGGCCTCGCTGACGGCATTTCTGGCCGCGCATCCCGAAATCGATGGCGTCGAAGCCTTTGTTTTCGACATTGCGGGTGCGGCGAAAGGCAAATGGCTGGCGCGCGACAAGGCGCTGGCGCTCGATGCCAAGGGGCTGCCGATCCCGCTGTCGGTGTTTGCGCAGGACGCCTGGGGCTGCGACGTGATGGAGGCGGGGCTTGCCTTCGGCACCGGCGATCCCGATGGCACAGGCTATCCCGTCGCCGGGCGCTTTGCTGCAATCCCGTGGCTCGATGGGCGGGTGGCGCAGGCATTCCTGACAATGCGCAACAACGCGGGCGATGCGGCCGAGGCCGATCCGCGCGCGGCGCTTGCCGCGATCGTGGCGCGTTATGCCGCGCGCGGCCTGACCCCGGTGGTTGCGGTCGAACTGGAGTTCTATCTCTATCGCCTGATCGACGGGGTGCCGGTGCCGCCCGATGGCGCAGGGGCAGCCAGCTGGCGGCGCAACGATACTTTGTCGACCAGCGCGCTGGCCGCGCACCAGCCGCTGATCGACGCGATCCTGCAGGCCGCCCGGGCGATCGGTATCGCCGCCGACGGCGTGATCAGCGAGGCGGGCCCGGGCCAGTTCGAGCTGAACATCCTGCACCGCGCCGATGCGCTGGCGATGGCCGACGACGCCATGCTGATGCGGCGGATCGTGCGCGGCCTGGCCCAAAAACACGGGTTTGGCGCAACGTTCATGGCCAAACCTTATGGCGACGCTTCGGGCAGCGGCATGCATATTCATGCCAGCGTGAACGATGCCTGTGGCACCAATGTGATGGCCGATCCGGCCACAGGCGCGCCCGCGCCGCTGCTGTTCCATGCGGTGGCAGGGCTGGTTGCGGCCATGCCCGACACCATGCTGGCCTTTGCCCCCAACGCCAATTCGTTCCGCCGGTTCCGCCCCGACGCGCATGCGCCGGTGTCGGCCGGGTGGGGGCACGATGACCGGTCTGCCGCGATCCGCGTGATCGATGGCGCAAAGCTGGGGGTGGGCGGCCAAGCGACGCGGATCGAACACCGTATTTCGGGCGCCGATGCCAATGCCTATCTGGCGATGGGCGCCATGCTCGGCGCGATGTTGCAGGGGATCGAGGCGGGGCAGATGCCGCCGCCCCCGCAAAGCCCGCTCGATCCCGGCACCGGCGTCCGCCTGCCGGTGGAATGGGGTGCAGCCATCGACCGCTTTGCCGGATCGGACACGGTCGCGCAGATCTTCGGGCAACGGCTGCGCGCCATTGTTGTTGCGTGCAAGCGCCAGGATCGTGCAGCGTTCATCGCGCATATCGATCGCTTCGAGTATGATACGTATCTAACGCTGCTTTAAACCCACCGACACGGAGTCCTTGTCTCATGAAGATGTACGCTTTTGCCGCCATCGCCCTGCTGGCGCCCGTTGCCGCCAGTGCGCAGGACGCCACCGCGGGCAAGGCCGTGTTTACCCAGTGCACCGCATGCCACGCCTACAAGCCCGGTGCCGTCGGCGTGGCCGCTCCCAATCTGTACGGGGTGGTCGGTCGCAAGGCGGCATCCACCCAGTTTTCCTATTCGGCCGCGCTCAAGGCGTCCAAGCTGACCTGGGACCCGGCAACGCTGAACACGTTTCTGAAGGCACCGGGCAAGCTTGTGCCGGGCACGCGCATGGTGATCGCGGTGACCAACGACACCCAGCGCGCGAACCTGGTCGCCTATCTTGCAACGCTGAAATAAGCGCCTGGCGGCAAGGTGCCGGGGGCCGGGGTGACCGCGCTGGGCCTGCCGCCCTTTGCCGCACTGCGCGCGTTTGAAGTGCTTGGCCGGGTCGGCGGGATACGTCGCGCCGGCCAGGAACTGGGGCTCGATCATACGGTGGTCAGCCGCCATGTGCGCGCGCTGGAAGACTGGCTGGGTGTGCCGCTGGTCGATCGCGGTGGTGGACGGGTGGCCCTGACCGAAGCCGGGCGCGCGTATCATGCACGGGTTTCTGCCGCGATCCACGATCTGGCCGCGGCCACGCGCGATGCGATGGCAACGGGCACAAGCGATGCGGTGCGGCTGTGGGCGGTGCCCGGTCTGGCCACGCAATGGCTGTCGGACCAATTGGCCGATTTCGAACGCAGCGATCCGGGCTTTGCCGTGGAACTGCGCCCCACCGATGCCTGTGCCAATCTTGCCCAGTTCCAGGCCGATGCCGATATCCGGTTCTATGGCGATGACTGGCCGCCGCGTCCGGGCGGCCCGGGGCTGCAGACACTCGAGCTGGCGCGTCCGCCCTTGATGATCGTCGCCAGCCCGCAACTGGCCGCCTCGCTTGATCTGACATGCGCTGCCGATCTGCTGTCGGCGCCATTGCTGCACGAGGAACACCACGAACAGTGGCGCGCCTGGCTGGCGCACAATGGCGTGACGCCGACCGGGCACATGCTGGGCGGGCCGCTGTTGTGGCATGCACATCTGGCGGTGGCCGCGGCGCGCCAGGGGCGCGGGCTGGCGCTGGCCAACCGGTTTCTGGTCGAACGCGATCTGGCCAGTGGCGCGCTGGTCGCGGTTGCGGTGCCGGGCACGCAGACCGTGGCGATCGGCAGTTACTGGTTCGTCGCGCGCGCCGATCGCTGGAGCAGCCCAGCAATCGCCCGCCTGCGCACCTTTTTGCGCCAGCGCGCGGGCGAATAAGCCCGATTGCGTCCCGCCACGTTTGCCCCTATGGGCACGCGTATGTTCGTCAAGCCGATCATTACCATCACCCCGAAACCCGCCGCCCATGCGCGGTTGGTGTCGGGGGCATGCGTGATCTGACCGCAGCCCGACCGAACACCAACCCCGCAACGGATGCAGCGGGGTTTACCAACAGACACATGACCCCGCGCTGATCCCTGCAACAGACAGGAGAACACCGCATGGTTTCCAGATTTGCCCCCGCCCAACGGCTGCATGTCGGCATTGTCGGCGCGACCGGACTGGTCGGCACGATGATCCGCGAGATCCTGGCCGAGCGCGATTTTCCGATGGCCAGCCTGCGCCTGTTTGCCTCGGCGCGATCGGCCGGGCGGGAGATCGATGGCGTGACCGTCGAGGACGCCGAAACGGCCGATTTCGCAGGCCTGGACCTGGTGCTGTTTTCCGCCGGCGGATCGACCTCGCGCGCGCTTGCGCCAAAGGCCGCGGCGGCGGGCGCGATCGTGATCGACAACAGTTCGGCCTGGCGGTCGGACCCGCGCGTGCCGCTGGTGGTCGCCGAGGTGAACCCGCAGGCGCTTGCCGATCTGCCGCTGGGGATCATTGCCAATCCCAACTGCACGACGATGGCGGCCATGCCGGTGCTGCGTCCGCTGCATGACGAAGCGGGGCTGACGCGGCTGGTGGTGTCAACCTATCAGGCGGTGTCGGGCGGCGGGCTTGCCGGGATCGATGTGCTGGCACGGCAGATCGATCACGTCGGCGGCCGGGCACGCGATCTGGCGACCGGCGGGCACGGGCATCTGCCGGCGGCCGAAAAGTGGGCGGTACCGATCGCGCACAATGTCGTGCCGCTGAACTATGTGCTGGCCGAGGATGGCTATACCGAGGAAGAGCTGAAGCTGCGCGATGAAACGCGCAAGATCCTGGGCCTTGCCGACCTGCCGGTATCGGGCACGTGCGTGCGCGTGCCGGTGTTCACCGGGCATTCGCTGTCGATCAACGCCGAATTCGCGCGGCCCATCAGCCCGGCGCGCGCGTTGGAGCTGCTGGCCCAGGCGCCCGGGGTGGTAATCAGCGATGTGCCCAACCCGATCGAGGCCACCGGGCAGGACCCGGTGTTCGTCGGCCGCGTTCGGCCTGATCCCACGGTCGAACACGGGCTGGCGCTGTTCGTGGTGGGCGACAATCTGCGCAAAGGCGCCGCGCTCAACGCGGTGCAGATCGCCGAAGTGCTGCTGGGCTGAAACAAGGGGCGCCGTGTGCTGCGAACGGCGCCCCCCGTTTTGTTCAGGCCATCGTCGGAATGACGAACGCGCTGCCCGAGGCGACGGCGCCGCCTGCATCGGGCCAGCGCTGGGTGACGACTTTGGTCTTGGTGAAAAAGCGGATGCTTTCGGTGCCGTACTGGTTGTGATCGCCAAAGGCGCTGCGTTTCCACCCGCCAAAGCTGTGATAGGCGACCGGTACGGGGATCGGCACGTTGATCCCGACCATGCCCACTTCGACCGTTTCGACAAAACGTCGGGCAGCACCGCCATCGCGCGTGAACAGCGCCACGCCATTGCCGTACTGGTGCTGGCTGGCCAGCGCGATCGCTTCGTCCAGCGCGGCGGCGCGCACGATCTGCAGCACGGGGCCAAAGATCTCGTCCTGGTACGAGCGCATCTTGGGCTTGACCCGGTCAAACAGCGTGGGGCCTACGAAAAAGCCGTTTTCGTGGCCCTGCAGCGTGAAGTTGCGGCCATCGACCACCAGTTCGGCGCCCTCTTCGACCCCGGCGTCGATGTACGACAGGATCTTGGCCTTGTGCTGGGCGCTGACCACCGGGCCGAAATCGGCGTCGCGGTCGTTCGACACGCCGACGCGCAGCTTGGCGATGCCGGCCACCAGGCGACGGCGCAGTTCTTCGGCGGTGGCTTCGCCCACCGGCACGACCACCGGCAGCGCCATGCAGCGTTCGCCCGCCGATCCATACGCCGCGCCCAGGATATCCTCGACCGCCTGGTCGAAATCGGCGTCGGGCAGCACGATGCCGTGGTTCTTGGCCCCGCCCATCGCCTGGATCCGTTTGCCATTGGCCGTGCCGCGCGCATAGACCGCCTGGGCGATGTCGGACGATCCGACAAAGCTGACCGCCTTGACATCGGGATGGTCAAGCAACGCATCGACCGAAACCTTGTCGCCGTGCACGACCTGGAACACCCCGTCGGGCAGCCCCGCCTCGGCCAGCAGTTCGGCCAGCCGCACCGGCACGCTGGGATCGCGTTCCGAAGGTTTCAGGATGAAGGCGTTGCCCGTGGCCAGCGCGGGGGCCAGCATCCACAGCGGGATCATGGCCGGAAAATTGAACGGGGTAATCCCGACGCACACGCCCAGCGGCGCGCGCAACGAATAGACATCGATGCCCGGACCGGCGCCGTGGGTGTATTCACCTTTTTGCAGATGCGGCACGGCGCAGCAGAATTCGACCACGTCGAGCCCGCGCTGGATATCGCCCCTGGCGTCGGGCACCGTCTTGCCGTGTTCGCTCGACAGCAGTTCGGCCAGGCTGTCGATATGCTGTTCGATCAGGTCCTTGAACTTGAACAGCACGCGTGCGCGCCGTTGCGGGTTCATCGCTGCCCATGCCGGTTGCGCCTCTTTGGCGGCGGCAACCGCGGCGGCGACATCGCCGACGCTGGCCAGCCGCACCTGGCGCGCCACTTCGCCGGTTGACGGGTTGTACACCGGCGACAGGCGATCGCCGTCGGGCGTGCGGGCACGCGCAGAGCCGGCGAAATAATGCTCAACAATGGTCATCAATGGGTTCCTCAGGCGGTCTGGTGCAGGACCTGCGCCAATGTGTCGAATATCTGGTGGATCTGGGCCTGTGACACGATCAGCGGGGGTGACAGCGCGATAATGTCCCCGGTGACGCGGATCAACAGCCCTGCGTCGAAGGCGCGATGAAATACGTCCATTGCGCGCGCGCCGGGCGCGCCGTCGCGCGGGGCCAGTTCGATCCCGGCGACCAGACCCAGATTGCGGATGTCGATCACGTGCGGCGCATCGCGCAGGCCATGGGCGGCGTCTTCCCATGTCCTGGCAAGCCCGGCGGCATGGGCAAACACGCCTTCGTCCTCGTACAGTGTCATCGTCGCCAATGCCGCTGCCGCGGCCAGCGGATGGCCCGAATAGGTATAGCCGTGGAAGAATTCGATCCCCGCAGGCGACGAATCCACCACCGCGTCATACACCGCCCGATCCACCGCCACCGCGCCCATCGGCACCGCGCCGTTGGTCAGCCCTTTGGCCAGCGTGATGATATCGGGGGTTACGCCGAAATATTCGGCCGCGGTCGCCGTGCCCAGCCGCCCGAAGCCGGTGATCACTTCGTCAAAAATCAAAAGAATGCCGTATTTGCGGGTGATATCGCGCAGCCGTTGCAGATAGCCCTGCGGCGGCACCAGCACGCCGGTTGAACCCGCCACCGGCTCGATGATGACCGCCGCGATCGTTTCGGGCCCGTGCAGCGCGACCAGTTCTTCCAGTTCGTCGGCCAGATTGCCGTTCGACGGCTGCATGCCGCGCTGGAACCGCACTGCATCGCCATGCGTATGCGCCAGGTGATCCACCCCCCACACCTGGCTGACATGGCGCCTGCGGTTGCCGCCGATCCCGCCAACCGACATGCCGCCGAAATTGGTGCCGTGGTACCCGCGCTGGCGTCCGATCAGGCGGAACCGCGTGCCCTCTCCGCGCGCATGGTGATAGGCGAGCGCGATTTTCAGCGCGGTGTCGGCGCTTTCGCCGCCCGAATCGGTAAAGAAGATCCGGTCCAGCCCCTCGGGCATAAGCTTGGCCACCGCGCTGGCGGCCTGAAACGCGGTGGGGTGCCCCAACTGGAATGTCGGCGCGAAATCGAGCGTTTGCGCCGCCTCGGCAATCGCGGCCACAATCGGTGCGCGGCCATGGCCTGCGTTGACACACCACAGCCCGGCCGTCGCATCGAGCAGGCGCAGACCATCAGTGGTGACATAATGCATGTCCCGGGCCGAGGCGAACAGCCGCGGATTGGCCTTGAAATGGCGGTTGTTGGTGAACGGCATCCAGAAATGCGACAGGTCGACGTCGCCGGCGGCAGAAATCAGCTCTTCGGGGCTTCGGATATCAAGCTTGGCAAGCGTGGCCATGGATGCCTCATTATCGGTTGTGCTGCAGACACCGCCTGATGCGGCGAAAAGGCAACAATCAAAAGTGGCAATGGACACGCCAGTGGTGTTTTTTGTGCACCACTACCGATCGGCCTGCCAAGTGCCCGGCGCTTCGGCCACCATATCGCGCAACCAGGCGGCAAACTGGCGCATCGGGCGGGTCTGGCCGCTGTCGCGCGGCGTGGTCAGGTAATAGGCGCCCAGCGACACCGCGCGAAACGCCGCGTTGCCGGCACCAAGTTCGACCACGCGCCCGGCGGCCAGGTCTTCTCCGGCCAGAAACGCATTGGTCAGCGCAACGCCCTGCCCTTCGCGTGCGGCCACCAGGGTCATGTGCGCCTGCCACAACCGGGCCACCGGCGGTGGCAGGCTGGCCGCGCCCAGATCGTGCGCGGCGAACCACACCCGCCATTCGATATCGTCATCTTCGTGCAGCAGCGGCAGGGTCAACAGATCGGCGGGTCGGCCGATCGCCCGATCGGTCAGCCACGGTGCATCGGGCCGCGCCACCGGAAACACGCGCGGACGGATCATCGGCATGCGGACGATGCCGGTGTGTTCGCTGGCCGCATAATCGGTATCGCGCCACCAGCGCAGATCGGCATCAGCCTCGTGCCGGGCCAGATCGGGCGCGGCGTCGGACGGGCGCAGCGTGACCGCAAGCCCGGGATGACGCCGCCCGAAATCGGGCAAGCGGCTGGTTAGCCAGTGATAGGCCAGCCCCGGCATCGACCAGACGTGCAGCCGCGCCCCGGCATCGCCGCGAATGCGCTCGGTCGCGCTGCACAACTGATCGAACGCGGGGCCGATCAGCGCGTGGTAATCCGCGCCCGCCGGCGTCAGCCCGCCATGCACCCGATCGACCAGCATCGTGCCAAGCCAGTCCTCCAGCGCCGACAGATGCCGGCTGATGATGGCGTGGCTGACCCCCAATGCCACCGCCGTGCGGCGCACTTTGCCGTGGCGGCCAAACGCCTCGAACGCGCGCAAGGCGGCAAAGGGGGGCAAGTGCGGACGGTCCGACATGGTAACTCCTGGTCACCAGATTGCTACCATTTGTCGGCTTATCGGCGCAAGGGGGTGGTGTCATGGTGTCGCCGGTTCGCCTCTCGGAGTTTTTGCGCATGACCGACAACGCCTCGCTTGCCGCCCGCCGTGACCGCGCCGTTCCGCGCGGCCTTGCCTCGTCCACCGCGGTCTATGCCGCGCGGGCCGACAATGCCGAACTGTGGGATGTCGAAGGACGGCGCTATGTCGATTTTGCCGGCGGGATCGCGGTGCTCAACACCGGCCATCGGCACCCGCGCGTAATCGCCGCGGTCGAAGACCAGCTGGGCCGGTTTACGCATACCGCGTTTCAGGTGGCGCCTTATGAAAGCTATATCGAGCTGGCTGAAAAGCTGAATGCGCGCGCGCCGTTTTCGGGTGAGGCCAAGACGATCCTGCTGACCACCGGCGCCGAAGCGACCGAAAACGCGGTCAAGATCGCGCGTGCCGCCACCGGCCGTTCGGCGGTGATCGCGTTCACCGGTGCGTTCCATGGCCGCACGCTGCTGGCCAGCGCGATGACCGGCAAAGTCACCCCCTACAAGCGCAAGGTCGGGCCGATGCCGCCCGAAGTGTACCACGCCCCGTTCCCCACCGGAATCGACGGCAACACCGTGGAAAAAAGCCTGGCCGCGATCCAGTACCTGTTTGCCGCCGATGTCGAGCCCGAACGCGTGGCCGCGGTGATTATCGAGCCGGTGCAGGGCGAAGGCGGGTTCCATGTCGCGCCCACCGAATTCCTGGAAGCCCTGCGCGCATTGGCCGACAGCCATGGCTTTCTGCTGATCGCCGATGAAGTCCAGGCCGGGTTTGCGCGCACCGGCAAACTGTTCGGCATCGAACACAGCGGGGTAGAGCCCGATCTGGTCTGCGTTGCCAAGTCGTTGGCTGGCGGCTTTCCGCTGTCTGGCCTGATCGGCCGGGCGCAACTGATGGATGCGCTCGATCCGGGCGGGCTTGGCGGGACGTATGGCGGATCACCGATCGGATGCGCGGCGGCGCTCGCGGTGCTCGACGTGATCGAGGAAGAAGGCCTGCTCGACCGCGCCACCGCGATCGGCGAACGTCTGCGCCGCCGGATCAACGCTTTTGCCGCGGCCGGGCTGCCGGTGGCCAATCTGCGCGGACTGGGCGCGATGATCGGCTTTGATGTCACCAATGCCGCGGGCGAAACCGATGGCGCCGCTGCCAGGGCGGTGACCGGGGCCGCGCTCGAAGCCGGGCTGATCCTGCTGTCGTGCGGAACCAAGGGCGAAACGATCCGCATCCTGGTGCCGTTGACCGCATCGGATGACCTGATTGACGAAGGGCTCGACATCGTCGAAGCCTCGCTCGCCAAAGTCTCCGGAAAGGTCGATGCATGAACGCCCCTGCCACGCTGGTGAAATCCCGCCCCGATCTTGCGCGCCCCGATCTGTGGCGCGAAGCCGCGTTTGTTGCCGGGGCCTGGCGCACGGGTGACCGCACGATCGCGGTCGACAATCCCGCCACCGGCGAAGTGATCGGCCATGTGCCCGATTTCGGCGCGGCCGAAACGGACGAGGCGGTGGGCGCGGCCAGGAATGCGTTTGCCGCGTGGAAGGCAAAGACCGGCAAAGAGCGCGGCGCGGTGCTGCGCCGCTGGTCCGATCTGATGCATGCCCATGCCGACGATCTGGCGCTGATCATGACCGCCGAACAGGGCAAGCCGCTGGCCGAGGCCAAAGGCGAAGTCGCCTATGCGGCGGCGTTCCTTGAATGGTTTGCCGAAGAGGCGCGCCGGGTCCGCGGCGAAGTGCTGACCCCGCATATGGCCGACCGCCGGCTGGTCGTGACGCGGCAGCCGGTGGGCGTGGTCGGTGCGATCACGCCGTGGAATTTCCCGCTGGCGATGATCACGCGCAAGGCCGGTCCCGCGTTGGCCGTGGGGTGCACGTTCGTGGTAAAACCGTCCGAGCTGACACCGTTTTCGGCGCTGGCGCTGGCGGTGCTGGCGCAAGAGGCGGGCGTGCCCGCAGGCGTGTTCAGCGTCATCACGGGCGAGGCCAAGGGCATCGGCGGCGTTTTGACCGGCGATCCGCGCGTCGCCAAATTCACCTTTACCGGGTCAACCCCGGTGGGCAAGCTGCTGGCCGCGCAATGCGCCGGCACGGTCAAACGCGTCAGCCTGGAACTGGGCGGCAACGCGCCGTTCATCGTGTTTGAAGACGCCGATATCGATGCCGCGGTCGAGGGCGCGCTGGTTTCGAAATTCCGCAACACCGGGCAGACCTGCGTCTGCGCCAACCGGCTTTATGTCCACGACGCGGTCTATGACGTGTTCGCGCAAAAACTGGCCGATCGGGTGGCGGCCTATCGCGTCGGGCCGGGCCTGGCCGGTCCGACCGAACAGGGCCCGCTGATCGACGGACGCGCGGTGGCCAAAGTTGCGGCGCATGTCGCCGATGCGGTGGCGCACGGTGCGCGCGTGCTGACCGGCGGCGCGCCGCATGCGGCAGGCGACCGGTTCTATCAGCCGACCGTGCTGGTCGATGTGCGTCCCGACGCGCTGCTGGTGCGCGAAGAAACGTTTGGACCGCTGGCCGGCCTGATCCGATTTTCCAACGAGGCCGAAGCCGTCGATCTGGCCAACGACACGCGCGCAGGCCTGGCCAGCTATGTCTACACCGCCAACGCCGCGCGCCAGTGGCGCCTGATGGAATCGCTGGAATACGGCATGGTCGGGATCAACACCGGGCTGATTTCGACCGAGGCCGCACCCTTTGGCGGGGTCAAGGAATCGGGCCTGGGGCGCGAAGGATCGCACCTGGGTCTCGACGATTATCTGGAGATCAAGCTGGCCTGCATCGCGGTGTGATGTGCGTTTTTTCCGGCCCCCGGAACCGCCGGCCGGTTCCGGGGTTTTTGCCCCGGATTAGTCAACCAACCAGTTGGTTGACTAATCCGGGACCTATGCTAGGATGCACGCGACACACGGCGATCACGGGTGACATGCCATGCACACGGTTCTGGTCTGGACGCATATCGGATTGATGATGGTGGCGTTTGGCGCCTCGCCGATGGGGCGGCTGATCGTGCGCTTCGTTCTGGCAGGCGTGCGCGATGCCGAAACTGCCAGAACGGTTTTGCGCGCATATGCGGGCGTTTTCACGATCGGCGGGATCGCGGTAACCGCGGGCGTTGCGATCGGCATCGTGCTTGCCTTGAACGCGGGCCTTGCGCAAACTTGGCTTGCCGGTTCGTTGGTGCTGATCTCGGTTGCCGGGATTGGAGGCGCCATCCCGGAAAATCGATGGATAAAGCGCCTGCTCGCCGCGCCGGGTGACGGCGTGTTCATCGTGCTTCGCGAACCGGGCGCGCTGTGGCTGGCTCTGGCCAGTCCGCTGATCTGGCTGCTGATCCTGTGGCTGATGATCGCAAAGCCGGCCTGACCCGATGACCACGCGACTGTCCGGAACCGATCGCAAGGCGCAGATTGTCTCGGCGGCGATCGACCGCCTTTATGCGGTCGGATTTGAAGGATTTCGCCTGGGCGATGTGGCCCGCGATGTCGGGATCAATAACGCGACGCTGGTGCACCATTTTCCGTCCAAGGTGGCGCTGGTCAAAGCGGTGGTCGAACAGTTCACTGCACAATTCAGATCGGTTGCGGTTGCCATCGAGGCCCCCGGCACGCCCCGGGCCAAGCTGTCACGGCACATGCAATCGAGCATCGCTTTGATGCAGACATCGCCGGCAACATTCGTCGTCCTGAACGAAATCATGGTGCGCGCCCGACGCGATGCCGATGTGGCCCGTCTCGTGGCGATGCCGCTGATGGCGTGGCAGCAGCATATCATCGGGCTGGTGCTGTCCGACGCGTGTGACCACGATCCCCCGGCGCTGGCCCGCGCGCACGCCATCGCGCAAGCGTGCATGGCGCAGCTGCTCGGTTCGGGCCTGCTGATGCATGCGGTCGCTCGGGGCGAGGGCCTGGCCGCGGTTGATCCGGGAGACATGGCCGTTGCCGCCATCGCCGACATGCTGGACCAACCCGCATGACCAGCGGCCTTGATCGCATCATGGCGGGCGCGGTTGGCCTGCTTGGAACCTGGCCAGGGTTCGCCGCCCTGGCCCTGTGCAGCGGCGTTCTGTTTGGATACCTGGTTCCGCGCGCAAAGGCGCCGATCTTTGCGCAGACACCGGCCGATCTGCCGCACAAAGTGCTCGATGAGTATTTTCCAGGCTATACGCCGGCCATTGCACGCGCATTTTTCGCCGCGCTGGGTCCCGACGGGCGTGCGGCCTATCGCCGTTTCTACCTGACCATGGATTTCTGGTTTCCTGGCGCGACAGCCGCGCTGGCCCTGGCGTCGCTGTTGCTGATCGCCTATCCGCCACCATCGGCATGGTCGTGGCTTGCGCTGGTGGCGTTGCCGTCATGGCTGTTCGATCTGGCCGAGAACCTGTGCCATTTCCGCATGGCGGGCAGCTATCCCCGGCTATCGCCCGGTTTTTTGACTTTGGCACCAGCCTGCACGCGGCTTAAATGGATTTGCGCAATCGTGCCGTTGCCCGTCGCATTGGTCGGGTTTGCAATCAGGTTTGTCGTACCTGGATCATAAGCCAGCCAGATCGGCGCGCGCCAGCCAGGCCTGAGCCTGCTTCGGTTCGCCCACCGCCTGCGCGCTGACCGGGCCGCGCGCCGCAAGGAATTCGTGGTGGAGCGCAAAGGGCTCCATGAACAAGGCTTCGCGCGCGGCGTCGATCGTATCGCCCAGTTCGGTCAGATGGGCGATGACCGGGGCGGCCCCGGCGCGCGCAAGGCGGTCGGGCTTGTGATCGAACAGGCCCCATTTGCCCGACGCGGTCACTTTCAGCGCCTCGATCAGCGCGGCTTTGTAATCCGCCTCAAGATCGATGCGGCGGGTGTCGAGGCGTTCGAGACGATCAGCTTTGGCCATGATCGTGTCTAGACCAGATCGAGCACGATGCCCAGTTCGCGTTGCACACCTTCGATCACCATGCCGCGCGCAACGGCATGGCCGGGGGCATCGGGCGCGTCGATCACCGCCTGGATGCTCAACCCGTCGATCAGCGCCAGGATGCGGGTGGCCGATACGGCCGGATCGGGCGCGGCAAAGCCGCCCCGCGCGATCAGTGCGCACAACTGGTCCTGCCACAGGTCCATCGCGACGATCACCGCCGCGCGCAATTGCGCGCGGTTGCGGCTGGCCTGCCACGCGTCGAGCCACAGCAGGCTGACCGCGCGGCGCTGGGGATCGAGCAGGTCGGCCACCAGCCGGGCAACTTGCGCCACGGGTGTTGCCATGGCCGTGGCGGCGGCGAACAGCGTGATGACTTCGGCTTCGGCGATCATCGCAAAGGCTTCGGCAGCCAATGCCTCGATCTCGGGGAAATAGTGGTTCACCAGTCCGGGCGCCACGCCCAGCCGCTGCGCCAGGTGGCGCAAGGTCAAGGCACCGATACCGTCGTGCAGCAGCACATCGCCGGCAGCGCTCAGGATCGCGGCGCGGCGTTCGTCCGGTTTCAGCCGCCTGCGCACCGGCTTGAGCATGGTCGCCATGGTCGGAAGGGTCCTGCCAGAAAACAATTGATCAAGTGACCAATAATGAGTAACGGTTTTGTTGTCCACCCGGTCAATAGTGTTTTTGCAAAGGTCGAACCGTCTGCGATGGCCAGCGCCGTGCATCCCCTGCCTGACGAAACGCCGCTGATCGGCGGCGATACCTTCGGCCAGGTCGAAGTGCGCGGGATCGACTGGATTCCCGATGCGGAACGCCACGGGCGCCCGCGCGAACTGCTGATGCTGTGGGCCTCGTCCAACGTCACCTATCTTTATGTCGTTCTGGGCGCGGTGGTGACGGGCATGGGGCTGACTTTGGCGCAGGCGGCCGTTGCGATCGTGCTGGGCAATCTGTGGTGGTTTGTCGTCGGGCTGATCGCGGCCAGCGGCCCGGCGTCGGGGCGGCCCAGCTATGTGGTAATGCGCGCCTTGTTCGGGGTGCGCGCCAACCGGGTCAATGTCGTGGTGTCGGGGTGGGGCGTGTGCGTCGGCTATGGCGCGATCAACCTGTCGGTCGGATCGCTTGCCACGTGCCAGCTGCTGGTCTGGGCGGGCCTTGATCCCGCGATGCCGGTCCGGCTGGGCGTGGTGCTCGCCACCGCCGCGCTGACTTTGACCGTCAGTATCTATGGCCATGCCACGATGGTGCGCTGCGCCCAGCCGTTCACTGCGGTGCTGGCGCTGTGCATGGCGGCGCTGGCCGCCGCGATCCTGCCACGGGTCGACTGGGCGTGGCATCCGGCGCATGTGCTACACGGCATGGCGGGTCTGGGCATGGTCATTACCGCGTCGGTGGTGATCGCCTCGAACCCGATTTCGTGGACATCATCGGCCGATTTCGCCCGCTATCTGCCGGCCCGATCGAGCATTCGCGCGGTGGCGCTGTGGACCGCGCTGGGCGGGTTCGTGCCGGCGATCCTGCTGGGTCTGCTGGGCGCGCTTGCGGCAACGGCGGCGAACATGGCCGATCCGCAAGCCGGGCTGACCACGCTGTTGCCCGGATGGCTGACGCCGGTGTTCCTGGCGTTCATCGCGATGAGCTCGATCACCAACAACATCATGACCGCCTACAGTTCGGGCATTTCGTTGCAGGCGGCAGGCGTCAGGCTGCGGCGGTCGCTGACCGTGCTGGCCGATGGCGTGCTGGCGTTTTCGGGCACGGTCTATGCGCTGTTTGTCAGCGATTTCCTGACCGCGCTGCAGGATTTCCTGGCTCTGTCGGTGGCGGTGCTGGGGCCGGGCATGGCAATCTATGCCACCGATCTGGTGCTGCGGCGCAATCGCTATGACGGTGCCGGGCTGGGCGATGAAACGCCCGGCAGCCCGTATTGGTACTGGCACGGGATCAATGTTGCAGGCGTGGTCGCGCAACTGGCCGGCACCACCGCCGCGCTGGCGGCAATCGTCAGCAAATTGTGGACCGGGCCGATCGCGGAACGCTTTGGCGGCACCGATTTGTCGTGCCTGGCCGGGCCGCTGGTGGCCGGCGCGATCTATGCCCTGCTGATGCGGGCACGCCTTGGGGGAGATTTGTCATGCGCACGGTAACGCTTGCGGCCACGCAGATGGCCTGTTCGTGGGATCACGCGGCCAATATCGCGCAGGCCGACGCGCTGGTGCGCCAGGCGGCGGCACAAGGCGCGCAGATCATCCTGCTGCCCGAACTGTTTGAAACGCCCTATTTCTGTCAGGACAGGCTGAGCCGTTTTCTCGATCTGGCGCGCCCGGTCGCGGACAATCCGGCGGTGCGCCATTTTCAGGGCGTGGCGCGCGAACTGGGCGTGGTGCTGCCGGTTTCGGTGTTTGAACGCGCCGGGCAGAACGTGTTCAACACCGTGGCGGTGATCGACGCCGATGGCGCGGTGCTGGGCACGTATCGCAAATCGCATATTCCGGATTCGCCGGGCTATTCGGAAAAGTTCTATTTCTCGCCCGGCGACACCGGGTTCCGGGTGTGGCGCACCGCGCATGCGGTGATCGGCGTGGGCATCTGCTGGGACCAGTGGTTTCCCGAAACGCATCGCGCGATGGCGTTGATGGGGGCCGAAGTGCTGCTGTTTCCCACCGCCATCGGCACCGAGCCGAGCCTGCCCGAACTTGATTGTTCGGGCCATTGGCAGCGCACGATGCAGGGGCAGGCCGGCGCCAATGTCATGCCGCTGGTGGCATCGAACCGCATCGGGACCGAAGCCGGGCAGGAAGGCTCCGAAATGACCTTTTTCGGGCGCTCGTTCATCGCCGACCAGACCGGCGACAAGCTGTGCGATGCCGGGCGTGATGCACCCGGCGTGCTGACCGCCGCGTTCGATCTGGACGCGATTGCGCAACACCGCGCGTTCTGGGGCACATTTCGTGACCGGCGGCCCGAATTGTACGGCCCGCTGCTGACGCTTGATGGCGTGCATCGCCACGTGGCAGGCGCATGACCATGGCCGCCCACACCCTGATTGCGCCGTGCGAGACCCCGCGCGCAGCCGGCTTTCGCATGCCCGCCGAATGGGAACCGCAGGCAGGGTGCTGGATGGCGTGGCCCGAACGGCCCGACACCTGGCGGCTGGGGGCAAAGCCGGCGCAGGCCGCATTTGCGCGGCTGGCCAACACGATTGCCCGGTTTGCACCGGTGACAATGCTGGCCTCTGCCGGGCAATGGGGCAATGCCGTGCGGCAGCTCGATCCGGCGGTGCGCGTGGTGGAAATGACCACCAACGATGCCTGGCTGCGCGACACTGGCGCGACATTCGTGATCGACGACCACGGCCGGCTGGGCGCGATCGACTGGCAGTTCAACGGCTGGGGCGGGCTGACCGACGGGCTGTATTTCCCGTGGGATGCCGACGATGCGGTCGCGGCCAAGATGTGCGATCTGGAACGTGCGCGGCATTTTCGCGCGCCGCTGGTGACCGAAGGCGGCGCAATCCACGTCGATGGCCAGGGCACGATCCTGACCACCGAGGCCTGCCTGCTTAATGCCAATCGCAATCCCGGGCTGACCCGCGCCGATGCCGAGGCCTGCCTGTGCGATTACCTGGGGGCAAGCCGGGTCATCTGGCTGGCCGATGGCGTGCCCGATGACATTACTGGTGGCCATGTCGACAATCTGGCATGCTTTGTCGCGCCCGGCGTGGTGCTGCTGGCCTGGTGCGATGACCCGGCCGATCCGCACTACGCCGTCTCGCGCGCGGCAGAGGCGCGGTTGCTGGCCGCCTGCGATGCACAAGGACGCCCGATCCGCGTCGAACGCATGCCGATGCCGACCCCGATGTTCCTTACCGCCGAAGAGGCGGGCGGGCTTGATCGCACCAATCCCCGCCTGTCCGCCACCGCGGGCGATCGGCTGGCGGCGAGCTATGTCAATTTCCTGATCGTCAACGGCGCGGTGATCGCGCCCGCCTTTGGTGTGCCGACCGATGCGGCGGCCGAGGCGATCCTGACAGGTCTGTTTCCCACGCATGAGATTGTCATGCTGCCATCCCGCGACATTCTGCTGGGCGGCGGCAACATCCATTGCGTGACTCAACAGCAGCCGACCGCGCGCGGGGCGTAAAGCCCGTGGGGCGCATGGGGCCTTGCTGTTGAGGATCGCGGCGTCGGCATCGGGGGGTGCCGGCGCCGCGGTCATCCTTTGAAAAGCGACACCGTGCCCGGCTATGGGCAAGGCGGTCCGGATCGTGCATTGTCGGCCTGCGTGACCAGGCCCCTGCTTTTTCGGGATTGACCATGACCCAAGACACCCGATCCGATCTGTCGGATGGCGCTGCTGCCGGTGCGGCAGGGCAAACGCATGTGGCGCGGCGCGATTTCCTGGGCGGGGTTGGGGCAGGCACCATTCTGGGATTGATCGGGGCCGAACCGGCACGCGCGGCGCCCGCTGTGTCAGCCGCGCCCGATGCGGCGCTGTACCCCCCGGCGCGCGCGGGCCTGCGCGGGCAATATCCGGGCAGTTTCGAGGCAGCGCACGACGCGCGCGATGGCGGTTTTGCCGGACCGGTCAGCGCGTTGGACAGCGGCGAACACTATGATCTGGTGGTTGTGGGTGGCGGCATTTCCGGATTGTCCGCAGCGCATTTCTGGCGGGCTGCGCTGGGCCAGGCGCAGCGCATCCTGATCCTCGACAACCACGATGATTTCGGCGGCCATGCCAAGCGCAACGAATTTCATGTCAACGGCCGAACGATCGTTTCGTACGGCGGGACGATGAGCATCGAAACGCCGTTTCCCTACAGCTATGTCGCCAGGGGCCTGCTGCCCGAACTGGGCATCGATCCAGCCACACAGGCGCGCTACGACCGGTCGGCCACGGTGTTTGCCGGGATGGGGGCGGGCGTCTGGTTTGACAAGGCGCATTTCGGCGCGGACCGGCTGGTCGCCGGTTATCGCAAGGCGCCATGGCAGACATTCTTTGCACAAGCGCCGCTGTCGGGTGGTGCGCGCGCCGAACTGGTGCGGCTTTACACCGATCCGCGCGACTGGTTGCCGGGGCTTACCCCGCAGGCGCGCGCCGATGCGTTGAAAAACATGAGTTATCAGGATTTTCTGACCCGGCACGTGGGGCTGGGGAATGAGGCGCTGCGGTTTTTCGCAGGCCAGGGCTATCGCAACAACATGCGCGTCGACACGTGCCCGGCGTGGACCGCGATGCGCGGCCATGCGCCAGGCTTTGCCGGGATGCAGATTGCCGAGGCGATCGAGGCGGAAAGCGACAATTTTCATTTTCCCGACGGCAATGCCTCGATCGCGCGGCTGCTGGTGGGGCTGCTGGTGCCCCACGCCATCCCCGATGCGCACGACATGGACAGCGTGGTGGCCGCGCGCGCCGATTACACACAGCTTGACCTGCCGACCAACCCGACCCGCATCCGCCTGTCGAGCATTGTCGTGCGCGTCGAACATCTGACCGATGCCAGCCACGGCACGGTGCCGACAACGCTCGAACAGGCGGTGCGCGTGGTCTATGCCCGCCCCGACGGCACCCGCGCCAGCGTCACCGCCGCGGGCGTTGTTCCGGCCTGTTTCAACGCCATCATCCCGTTCATCGCGCCCGAATTGCCCGAACATCAGCGCGAAGCCCTGCGCTATGCCAGCAAGGTGCCGATGCAATATACCAGCGTGGTTCTGCGCAATGCCCGTGCGTGGCAGGCGGCGGGCGTGCGCCAGATCCATGCGCCGTTTGGGTATCACACCACCGCCATGCTCGAACCGGCGATCAGCATCGGCGCCTATGCCGGGCCTGCCAGCGTGGACGATCCGGTGGTGGTCAAGATGATCCGCAATCCCAATGCGCCGGGCGCGCCGCGCCGCGACCAGCACCGCGCCGGGCGTGCCGACATGCTGAACACCCCGTGGGACGTCAGCGAACGCGCGGTGCGCGACCAGTTGCAGGCAATGCTGGGGCCGCATGGCTTTGACCACAACCGCGACATCCTGGCTATCACGGTGAACCGCTGGCCGCACGGGTATGCCTATACCTATGACACGCTGGGCGATCCCGATCTGCCCGAACGCGAACGCCCGCATGTGATCGGGCGGCAACCATGGGGGCGGATCACGATCGCCAATTCGGATGCGGCGGCGCAGGCCTTTACCAATGCCGCCATCGACATGGCCCACCGCGCGGTCGGCGAACTGCTGATCGCGCGCGGGCTGACCTGACCGGCGCCTGCGCATGTGCAATCTTTATCGCCTGCACGCCGGCACCGCCGCGATAGCGCAATTGTTCGATGCGGTGGCCGGGATCGAAGCCAACCGGGGGGACGAGGTCTATCCCGGCACTCCCGGGCTGGTGGTGGCAGACGGCGTGGTGCGCACGATGATCTGGGGGTTTCCGCTGCTGCTCAAAGGGCGGGGCGGCCAGCCGCTCAAGCCCAAGGCGGTGACCAATGCGCGCGATGACAAACTGCACACCGCATTCTGGAAAGCCAGCTTTGCCGCGCGCCGCTGCCTGATCCCGGTCAGCGCCTGGGCCGAGGCGGAAGGGGCGGCGGGGCGGATGACCCGCACCTGGTATGCTCTGCCCGGCGACGCGCCATTTGCCGTGGCCGGGCTGTGGCGCCCGACCGATGCCTGGGGCGATGCCTATGCCATGGTCATGGTCGATGCCTGCGCGCAGATGGCACAGGTGCATGACCGCATGCCGGTGATCGTGCGCGCGCACGATTGGCCGATCTGGCTTGGCAGCGATAGCGATGCCGCGTTCGGCCTGTGCCGCACCTGGAACGATGCCCTGACGGTCGATCGTACACGGCAGCGGTGGTCGGGGACCGGCGCGGAACAGGCGCGATTGTTCGATTGACCGGGCCTGTCGGTCGCATGCGCAAGGGCCGGTCAGGTCGGGGTAAACCCGGTCTTAACCGCATTGCCCTAAGGTGCTGGTCAGCGACCGGGCAATCAGGGCTGGATCAGGGTGAACCGCAGAAGCTTTTTACGCGCCGGTGCCGGGCTGGGTTCGTTGTGCCTGAGCGGCTGTGCGGTGCCCTTTGGCAAAACCGGCTCCTATGCCGGCCAGGTCGTCGCAGCACGCGATTTTGATTCGGCGACATTCTGGATCGATGTGCTGGTGCAGCAGGCCCGCGATTCGATGCTGTCGCCACCACGCGTGGCCTATTGCCTGGCCGGGCCGACAATCGCCGGGTTTGTCGCGGCCAATGCGGTATCCGGCCGCTTCGAGGACAATTTCGGGCTTGGTCCGGCGCCCCGGGGCGCGGATCCGGAAGTGGCGTATGGCGCGGCATTTGCCACCGTGGCTTCGGAAGTGCTGCTGACCCCGCTGACCATGCAACGCCTGGCCTTCATGACGCGGTTTACCGATGGTGCGGCCAAATCGCTCGGGGCCGAATGGGGGCGCAAGGTCGGGCTGCATTTTGTCAAGATGCGCACGTTCGACGGGTCGGGTTCGAGCAAGCTGCCCTATTATTTCCACAACTGGCCCCGCCGTGGCGATGTCCTGCAATGGCTGCCGACGGGCGAGCACTATGCCACCCATCCGGGGCCGGCTTTCGATGATTATGCCCGCGGGCTGAATGCCGGGCAGGGCAAGATCAAGCCATGGTCGATCCAGAACGTCAAAGCCTGGCGCGCGGACCCGTTCTATGATCCGCGCAGCCCCGAATTTGCCGAGGAATTTCATCTGCTGCACACGCTTGGCGCGGGCGACAGCACCATTCGCACCGCCGATCAGACGCAAATCGCCATTTTCTGGGAAGATGGTCCCTGGGGGGCGACCACCAGCGGACATCTGGCGCAGATTGCCATGCAACTGCTGGCCATGCGCGGCTTTGGCTTTCTGGAAAAGGCGCGTGCCTATGCGCTGATCGGGATGGGGCAGTGCGACGCATCGATCGTGGCCTGGTACAACAAATACAGCTTTGACATCCTGCGGCCAGAGACCGCCATTCGCGTGCGGGCGCGCCAATTTGCCAATCCCGATCCGCGCGTGGTGCCAGACCCCAAATGGAAAACGGTGATCAACACCCCGAATTTCCCCAGCTATATCGCCGGGCATTCCGCGCTGGGATCGGCGGCGACGCGAACGCTGGCGCATGTGCTGGGCGGCGATGCGGTATCGTTCAGCCATCAGGCCCCCGATCAGGTGATCTGGCCGGTGCTGCGCGGCAAGACGCGCCATTTCACCTCGCTATCGCAACTGTCCGAAGAAAACGGCATGAGCCGGATCTATGGCGGCGTCCACTGGCTGCGCGACCATCAGGCATCGACCAAGCTGGGCTATGCGCTGGCCGATCATATCACGGCCACATATTTCAAGGCGCGGGGGTAACGCCATGGCCAGACACCGCGCCCTTTTTCCGATCGTGTTCGGTGCATGGGCCATCGCCTGGACCGGCCCTGTCCATGCGGCCGCGTTGATCCTGCCCTATGGCGATCTCGATGCCGCCGATACCACCGTGACTGCGGGGTCGGACACGGCGCCGCCGGTGCGCGGCGCGGTCGTGCGTGCCATCATCGATAACGGCAGGATGCCTGCCGGCAACCCGATCGCCGTGGCGGCCAACGCCAATGCTGCCAATTTCGCCGAAACCGCCCTGGCGAGCAGCGACAGTGTGCCGCCGCCCGCCGCCCACGGTGCCAGGCCGCTGCTCGGCTATGGCAATCTCGATACGCTTGATGAACCGCTGGCGTTCGCGGTGGGCCAGGCGACTGTGGTGGTCAGCGGGGTCGCGGACCTGGCCTGGCAGCACAATTTTCAACGCGCCTATGTCGTGTCGGGCGATGATCCCGGATTTGCCGCCAATGGCCAGGTCGATATTTCGCAGCGGCTGGCCAATCGCTGGACGCTGGGCGCGGTCTATTTTGCGCAGTTCACCAGCGGGCCCGGCCTCTACAATTCGGTCTGCGCCGCCTATTGCAACACCTATTCGGGCGGGCACCCGTATTTCAACGATGCGGTGACCGGCTATGTGCGGTCGAGCTGGGGCACGCTGTTTGTGGGCCAGGTCGGCAATCTGGTGCGCAACGATACGCGGCGTCGCCCCGGCTATGGCGAAACGGTGCTGGGGTATGATGATTTCCTGGGTCAGCTGTCGCGCTGGGGCGGCGGCTATCAGGTGCGGTTCGGCCCGGTCAACACCTCGGCAGTGGTTGATCAGAATGGCGATTTCGAACTTGGCGGGGTCTATCATCGCCCGATATTCGATCATGACTGGCGCTTTTCGGCGCGGTTTCGCGAGAGTGAAGTCCAGCTTGCCGACCGACTGGGCACCTTGCACTCCGATGCAGCCGGTGTGGTCGGCGATCTGACCTATGGCAGCTCGATCTACGATCTGGGGCTTGGTTACGAGACGATGACCGGGCGCGGGCTTGATCTGCACCGCTGGTTCGTGTCGAGCGGTGCGCGGACCAAGATCGGCACGCTTGGCCTGTCAGCCGAGGGGCATTACGGGCAGATCGACGGTTCACCCGAAGTGGCGGGATCGGTCGGCGTGCTCTATGCCATGGCGCGAGGGCTCTCGGCCAATCTGGGGCTGAATTACAGCGATGCCAATGTCGTGCGCAACGGCATCACCGTGCTGGTGCCCAACACCAAGAGCGTGACCGGTTCGGTCAGATACAGCTTCTGAAGGTCTGTCAGCCGGGCGATCGCACAGCCAGCAGATGCGCGCGGATCGTCGGGTTGCCGGGCTGCATGGTGGCGGCCCGGGCCAGCACCGACGCCGCTTCGGCATTGGCGCCGCCGGCCTTGAACAGCGCCCAGCCCAGCGTATCGAGCACGGTGGGGTCGTTGGGCGCCAGGGCTGCGGCCTGCCGGGCCAGCGCGACCGCGCCATTGGCATCGCCCAGATTGATTTTGACATAGGCGTCATTGTTCAGCAGCACGACGCGATTGCCCTGCATCGTGCCGAGCAGCCGGGTGTAGATCGCATCGGCACGGTGCCAGTCGGCCGCGTTGATCGCGTCATTGGCGGCGGCCAGGTCGCGATGGTCATCGTGGGCGAGCGCATTGGCACGCGCGGCATATGTGGGCGCGGCAGGATCGTGGTTGGCAGCGGCCAGGGCGGCCGCCAGTTGCAAGGGTGCCTGTGCGGCATTGGCTTCGTCGGCGAGCGGTTTGAGCGCCTGCCAGGCGCGCACCTTGTCGCCCTGCCTGGTCAGCATGACGGCCAGCGCCAGCCGGGCGCGGCTGTCCTGCCCGCCGTGTGCCAGGTAATTCGTCAACTGCTCGATCGCGATATCACGCCGGTCGAGCTGGGCATTGATCAGGCCCTTGAGCATGCGCAAGGGCGCATTGGCCGCGCCCACGTCGTCGACGTGCGCAAGAATCCGGTCGGCTTCGTCGGCGTGACCGGCTGCCAGCGCCAGTTCCGCCGCAAACGACGCCGTTGCCGGATCGCTGCTGCCTGTGCGACGCGCCAGATCGACCCAGTGCTGTTCGGCCGCCATATCGCCGGCATCGCGCGCAATGCTGGCGAGCGCAAGCAGCGCACCGTGGTGATCGGGACGCAGATCGTGGACATGGCTGAAAATCCGCTTGGCATCGGCCATCCGGCGCTCTGCCATGGCCAGGCGCCCGGCAAAGATCAGCACTTCGATGGTGTCGGGATCGCTTTTCAGCAAGCGCGCGGCAATCGCATCTGCCCGATCGGTCTGGCCCAGCGTTTGCGCACGGATGCCGTCGAGCACTTGCAGATCGACCGCCTGGGGAAACGCCTTGAGCCCTGCATCGAGCACTTCGATGGCATGGCGATATTCGCCCGCCGCCGACAGCACGCGCACTTCGACCGCGCACGAAACGGGGTCGGACAAATAGGCGTTGCCCAGCGTATGCAATGCGCCGGGCAGGTTGTTGAGCGCCAGCTGCGCCTTTGCCAGCAGGGGCCGCACCTGGTCGGTATAGACCGGCGGCCTGGCCATCGCGTCGCGCTGTGCCAGTTTTTCCAACAGGCCCGCCGCGCGTTGCGCATCCCCTTGTTCAAGAGCGACTTTACCCGCCAGGAACAGCACGCGGTTGTCCTGCTGCTCGGTCTGCAGCGTCTGTGCCAGGATCGTATCGGCGGTGCGATAATCGTTGCGCGCGACGGCATCGGCCGCCGCCTGATATCCGGCCTGCGGTGCGTGTTGTGTCGAACAGGCCGCAGTCAGCCCCAGCACCACGGTTGCGCATGCCGATCGGAACCTGTTGCGGGCATGATGGCGGTGATGAAGATGGCCGGTCATGGATTGCGACATAACTGCCATTCGTTACAGAAGTGCAAATCTGCAACACCACACCCGTTGCCGGGCCGATCCGCAGATGCCGCGATTGCCACGGCACAGTTCTGTGCAACCTTTTTAAGTATTTTCACAGAAATGAAACAGAATCGAATTTGGCCTGGCATCGTTTTTCCGATCACATGACCCGGGTTCTGCCTGGCCGGCGGCGTCGACCGCACGCCAATGTGCGAATTTGAGACAGCATGGCAAGGTTAACGCCATTGCAGTTGTTTCCCGATTCAGGCTATCCGATGGCTAACAAAGGATTCAGCAAATCACCAGGTTCGGAGCCCGTTCAATGAGCAATCTTTATCGCATGCTGTGGGTCGGCGCTGCTGCTGCCTGTGCATTTGCCGCCGGTTCGAACGCCTATGCCGATGTGTATAGCTACACCGAAAGCGGCAGCCCGGGTCTGACCATTGCCAATGTCGGCCCGGCCCCCGGTCAGGCACCGTTCAGCGCCACGTTGACGGTGGATACGGCAACGGGCAACGGCTCGCTGGTTGGCAACGATGTCAATGTCAGTTTCAATGGCAATTTTTCGAGCTTTACCGGCGGCGCGATGCCGATGGACATGTACAACGTCACGATCCTGCCGGGCAGCACGATCAGCTATCAGGGCAATACCTATACGCTCGATCAGACCGGCCACCAGGACATGGTGACGTTCATGGGCACATCGATCAATCTTTGGGGTGAATGGCTGGCCCCATCGTGTCCTTCGTGTCAGATGCTGGGTGACGTTGTCGGCAATATCTCCAGTTCTTCCAGCTCGGGCGGTACTGCCGTGCCCGAACCCGGCATGATCGGGTTGATGGGTCTGGGCGTGATCGGCCTGGTGTTCCGTCGCCGCATTGCCACCGCGACCGCCTGACCACAGATCGCCTTCGCGATTGCCGATGGCATCCGCCATCGCCATGCGCCCGGCCACCGATCAGCGGTGGCCGGGCGTTTCGGTATGACCGGCGCGTGATTCGCAATCGGCCAAGGCTGGCATTGCCGCCTGCTGAGCCGCGCGGCGACGCCGCGTTTGGCAATCTTTCCCGCAAGGGGTGTACTTTATCCGGACAGTCCGGTCTGGAATCTTTGAAATCAAACCGAATTTAACCATCGTAAGGATCAAAACCGCAACATCACGACGGTTAACCTGACAGACCGGTGTTAGTTTGGCAGCGTGCCAACCCCGATCTGCAGGTCCTTGCCACGATGGTCCATCTACCCCTGATCCAACCCAATCCAGCGCGTCTGAGCACGATGGGCAATGCCCTGCGCGCAATCGAGACGCGCCAGATCTACAGCAACGGCGGCCCGGTCGTGCGCCAGTTCGAACGCGATGTGACCGATCGGCTGTTTGGCGGACGCGGCGCATGCCTGGCGGTGTCGAACGCCACCGCTGGCCTGATGCTGGCGCTGCGCCACGGCATCGGCGATCGTGCCAACCGCGGCTATTTTGCCTGTGTGCCGGCGCTGACCTTTGCCGCCACGGCGCAGGCGGCGGTGTGGGCCGGGCTGATCCCGCTGATCCACGATATCGATGCCCAGACCTGGGCCAGCGACCCCGCCATCGAAGAGGCGCTGCTGCGCCGCCATGCCGGGCGCATCGCCGCGCTTGTACCTTATGCCACATTCGGGCGCAGCCTCGATCTCGAACGCTATCAATGGCTGGCGCGCCGTCACGATGTGACCGTGGTCATCGATGCTGCCGCCTCGCTGGGTTCGATCGATGGCAGGGGCATGAATTTCGGCGCGGGCGCGTCGCTGGCGGTGGTCTATTCGATGCACGCCACCAAGACCTTTGCCACCGCCGAAGGCGGGCTGGTGCATAGCGGCGATACCGCGCTGATCGACACGTTGCGGCGGATGGCCAATTTCGGATTCGGCGATGCGCGCAGCGCCGACATGCCCGGCCTGAATGCGAAATTGTCCGAAGTGTCGGGGCTGCTCGCGGGGGCCAAGCTGAACGAAATCGACACGGTTGCCGCACACCGTGCGGCGCTGGGTGCATGCTATCGTGCGCAACTGCCCGAATTCGCGATCCAGGCGGCAGACGGCGGCCGGCAATGTTTCCAGTTCTGGTCGCTGCTGCTGCCCGAACATCTCGCCTCGCAGCGCGCGCGGATCATCGCGATGCTGGCCGAACTGGGCGTGGGCGCGGGTACCTATTTCAGCCCGCATCTGGGACAACAGCCGTTTTTCCGGCGCACCGCGCAGATCGAGGCGACGCCGGTTGCCGATGATGTCGCGCGGCGGATCGTGTCGCTGCCGATCACCGATGCGATGACTGCGGCCGATGTGCGGTTGGTGGCCGCAGCCTTGCGCCATGTGATTGCTGCGCTGGCAGGCACGGCGGATGCGGTTGCGCGGCCGCGCCGGCCGGTTCATTCGACACTGGTGATCGGTGGGGGGCCTGCGGGTACCGCGCTGCTGACGGCGGCGGCCAAGCAGGGGCGGCTGGGCGCACTCGCCGCCGGCGGTCTGGCCGTGGTCGAACGCGCGGCCACGCTGGGGGCGGGCCGATTGGGCGACTATGCGATCCGTTCGGACACCACCGCGGAAACCTTTCTGAGCGCAATCAAGGACAATCCCGAGGCGCGCCTGGCGGCGCTGGCCGACCATCCGGCGGCAACGGCAATGGCGCAGCATGTCGGCGCATTGGGCGCGCCGTTGACAGTGGCGGGCGATCTGCTGGCGGTAACGGGGCAGCGCCTGGCCGATATCGTGACCGACCACGGCGGTGCGGTGCTGACCGGCCACGATGCGATTGCCGCGCGCCAGACGCCCGAGGGGCTGTGGGCGACAACGGTGAAGCCGCATCATGGCGATGCCTATGACGTGGTGTCGCGCCACATCGTGCTGGCAACCGGCGGGCAGATGCGCGCGCCCGATGTGGCGCAGGCGCCGATTGCGGGCAGCACGCTGGGCGATCTGGCCGGTGATCGCCTGGTGATTGCCGACGATGTCATGCGCAGCGGCGGGCTGGAGGCGATGGTGCAGCGGCTGAACGGGGTGCGTGCGCCGCGCATTGCCATCATCGGCGGATCGACCACTGCGCTGGCGACCGTGGTGCGGCTGTTGAAGGCCGGGGCCGAATTGCCGCTGGGCGCGGATGCGATTACGGTCATGCACCGTCGCCCGTTGCGACCGTTCTATCATTCGGCCCAGGCGGCCCGCGACGACGGGTTTACCGATTTCACCGATGCCGACATCTGCCCGGTCAGCGGGTTTGTCTATCGCCTGGCCGGGTTCCGGCTGGAATCGCGCGAATTGCTGTTGCGCGCGCTGGCTATCGGCGGGCGGGTGCCCGATCCGCGTCTGGCGCTGTTCCGGCTCGATCTGCACGATGATGCGGCCGCGCGCGCGCAGATCGCCCGCGCCGATCTGGTGATCGGGGCCACCGGATACCGCCCGCGCGCCTTGCCGCTGTTCGACGCCCGGGGCGCGCCGATCGTGCTGGCCAGCGATGGCGATGTGCCGGGGCCGATGGTCGATCGCCATTGCCGGATCATGGCCGCCGATGGTGCGGTGGTGCCGGGCGCGTTCGGCATCGGTCTGGCCGCCGGGTTCGTGCCGTGGGGGCGGCTGGGGGGGGAGCCCAGCTTTCGCGGCAAGGCCAACGGGCTGTGGCTGTGGCAGAACGATGTCGGCCAGATGATCGTCGACCAGGTGCTGGATGACCAGGTAATGGATGACCGGGCGATCGATTTGGCCGCGCCACGCAAGTTGCGCCGGGCTGCGGCATGACGGCGACGCCTGTGCCCCTGATCAGCGTGGTCATGGCCGCGTACAATGGCGCGGGGCTGATCGAGGACACCATTGCCAGCGTGCTGGCACAGGATTGCCCCGATTTCGAACTGGTGGTGGTCGATGACGCATCGACCGACGACACGCTGGCGCGGCTGCAGGCGTTGGCTGATCCGCGCATCCGCGTGATTGCCGCGCCTGTCAACGGCGGGCCGGTGGTCGCCCGCAACATCGCCTTTGCCGCCGCGCGCGGCCGCTATATCGTCGGGCTTGATCAGGACGATCTGTGCCACCCGCAGCGTTTTTCCATCCAGGCCGCCTGGCTGGATGCCCATCCCGATGCGGTGCTGGTAGCAAGCGCGGTCGATCTGCTGGAATCGGACAAAATCCGGCCGCCGCGCGCGCCGGTGCGCACCACGCCTGCGCTGATTGCCTGGCGGATGCAGTTCGGCAATCCGCTGGTCTGGTCATCGGTGATGTTTCGCGCCGATGCAGCGCGCAGGCTCGATGTGTTCGAACGCACCTGTCGGCTTTATGCCGAAGATTTCGATTTCTACCATCGCCTGGCAAAGCTGGGCATGCTGGCGCGGATCGATCAGCCGCTGCTGACCTATCGCATTCATCCGGGCGGGGCATCGCAGCGGTTCACCCGGCGCATGGATCAAAGCGCCGGGGCGGTTCTGGCCGCCATGCACGGGCAGCACTTCGGCGCCGATGCGGACGCGGTGGCGCGGCTGATGCTTGTCCATTTTACCGGTGGAGCGGCGGTGCCGGATGTGCCGACGCTTGACCGCCTTGGCCGCATTCTGGAACAGGTCGATCACGCATTCCGCGCCGCCCGCGCGCTGACGCCCGATGACAGCGCGCTGATCACCACCGAATTTGGCCGGATGTGGTGGCGCATGGCCGACGCCAGCGTGCGCGCGGGCATGGTGTCGCTTGACGATGCCGTGCGTGCGCGGCCCGCAGGCGTGCCGGCACGCCATCCGTCGGCCCGCCGTGCGCTGGGATCGGTGGCAATCGGTCGTGCGCGCGCGACCCTGGCGCGATGGACAACGGGCCGCGTGCGATGACCGCCGGCCAGGCGTCATCCCGGTCCGCCAGCATGGGCGTGCGCGGTGCCGCGGTCTGGGCCATGGCCGGGCAATACCTGGGTTTTGCCATCCAGTTTGTCAGTTCGGTGGTGATATCGCGGTGGTTTCTGGGCCCGGCGGATCTGGGGCTGTTCTCGATCGCGATGGCGCTGGCGCTGGTGATCGCGGTGATCCAGGATTTCGGCATGGCGCGCCATGTGGCCGCCCTGCCGCAACTGACGCGCGATGACCTGTCGCGCAGCAGCACGGTTGCCGTGGTGTTCGCGCTGGCGCTGGCCAGCGTGATCGCGCTGGTCGCGGTGCCGGCGGCGCATGTCTATCATCAGCCGGGCCTCGTCCCGATCCTGCTGATCATCGCGGGCAGCTACCTGTGCATGCCGTTGACGGTGATGCCGCTGGCGGTGCTCAGCCGCACGATGGGGTTTCACGGCCATTTCGTGGTCAGTCTTGGTGGCGCGGTAACGCAGGGTGGGGTGGCAATCGCGCTGGCTGCGTGGGGCTGGGGCGCCGCGTCGCTGGCCTGGGCCACGCTGGCAAGCGCGGTGGTACGCGCGATCATCGCGCAGATCATGCGGCCGACGGCACTGTGGCCGCTGCGCTTTGACGGGATCGCGCCGATACTGGGTTCGGGATCGCGGCTCAGCCTGATTACGGTGACAGGGGCGCTTGGCAGCCGGATGCCCGATATGGTGGTGGGGCGGTTTCTGTCGCTGGGTGCGGTCGGGCTGTTCAGCCGCGCGGTCGGGCTGTCGGACCAGTTTCGCATGCTGATCGCCGGCGCCATCGGGCAGGTGTTCTTTCCCGCCTTTGCCCGCATTCGCGACCGGGGTGAGCCTTTGGGGCCGGCCTATCTGCGTGTGGTCGCGGGTTATACCGCGGTGCTTTGGCCGGGCATGGCGGGCCTTGCGCTGGCAGCGCGGCCGATCGTGCGGCTGCTGTATGGTCCGGCCTGGGCGGGGGTTGCGCCGGTGCTGGGGATGGTGGCCCTGCTGGAAATCGTGCTGTGCGCGATGCCGCTGCATTGCGATCTGCCGGTGCTGATGGGGCGCAGCGGGCAACTGATCGTGCGCAATGTGATCGATACACTGGCATCGGTCGTGCTGTTGTGGGCGGGGTGTCACTGGGGTCTGAACGGGGCCGGTGCCTCGCGCCTGGTCTATGGCGTGGTCTGGGTGCTGCTCTATGCGCGGTTGATGGACCAGGTTGTCGGGTTTGATCGCCGTGCGTTGGCCATGATCTATGGCAAAAGCGCGCTGGCCAGCCTGGCTGCGCTGGCGCCGCTGGGGTTGGTCTATGGCCTGTGGCTGGGGCCCGATGCGGTGGGTGCGGGCGCGCTGGCGGGTGCTGCGGTGCTGGGCGGGATGCTGTGGCTGATCGTGCTGCGGATGACCGCGCACCCGGCGTTCGTCGACATCGCGGGGCTGGTGCAGCATGTCTGCGCGCGCCCCCTGCGGCGCATCATGGCGTGATCGACCCCTGCGGACAGCTTGCATCCACTGGCAAGGTATGGGCGTATTGTCCCTATCAAAGGAGATATGTCCATGGCCCTGACCTTTCGCCATTTCGCGCCGCTGATCGCGCTGGCTTCGGTAACCGTTGCGACCACCCCGGTCTTTGCCGCGCTGCCGATCGGGGCCAGCGCGCCGCCGGTCATCACGCAGGCCGTGATCGCGGGCAAACCTTTTGAGTTCCGCCTGCAGGACGCGCTGAAAAAGGGGCCGGTCGTGCTCTATTTCTTCCCTGCCGCGTTCACCAGCGGCTGCACGATCGAGGCGCACGACTTTTCCGACGCCACCGCGCAATTTGCCGCCGCGGGCGCGACCGTGATCGGCCTGGCGCACGATCCGATCGACAAGCTGGGCAAGTTTTCGGTGACCGAATGCCGCAACAAGTTTGCGGTGGGTGTGGCCAGCACCGCGATCATCGATGCCTATCGCGTCAAGATGCCGCTGTTTTCGATGTCGGACCGCACCAGCTTTGTCATCGCGCCCGACGGCAAGATCATCCTGGCCTATAGCGCGCTCAGCCCCAATGGCCACGTGACCAGGACGCTGGACGCGGTCAGGGCCTGGCGCAAGGCGCACCCCGCGCGTTGAGCGCGGGTCAGGCGCGGCGCGCGTAGCGGACTTCGGCGCCGCCCTTGACGAAACTCAGACCCGCCCAGTTCAGCGCGTCGTCATACCACAAGTCCAGCGTGACCGGGCCGGACAGCGCATAGCGATGCACCCGCAGGCGGCCGGCATTGGCGGTTTCGACCAGGGCCGGCGCTTCGGGCGTGACGCGCGGGTGGATCAGTTCGCCTGACTGCGTGTTGATCCAGGGTCCGTCGAGTTCGCGGTGGTTCCAGTGGGTTGCGGGCAGGGCATCGGCCGGCGCGGTATAGGGCGCGGCACGATCGGCCTGGATCACCAGACCGGTGTTTTCGCGCCTGCCGGTTACGTGGTGGGCGGTGCCGTTGTCGTCGGTCCGCGTGGAAAGCTCGGCAACCTGGCCATTGGCCCAGCGTTCCTGCGCATGGTGGTTGTAGCGATACAGCGTGATCGGCCCGACGCGGAACGCGATGTCGACGGCCACGTCGACCACAAAGCCATCGGGGCGGGGTTGAAACACCAGTTCGTGCGTGCCCAGCTGACGCGATCCGCGCCACACGTCAAACCGCAGCTGGCGCAAAGCGGGCATCGTCTGCACTGCGGCGCGCGCCACGTCGGGCAGCATCAGCGCCAGGGCACCGCCCAGCCCCCCGCCCAGCACGGCGCGCCGCGCGATCATGCCGGTTTTTCCAGCACGTAGAGCCCGACATCGATTTGCCCGGTGGCAAAGCCTGCCTCGCAATAGCACAAGTAGTACGTCCACATCCGGCAGAACTGGTCGTCAAACCCGTGCGCGGCCATGCCGTCGCGCGCGGCATCGAACCGGCGCCGCCATTCGGCCAGCGTGGCGGCATAGGCCGGGGCAAACTGTTCCTCGTGGGTCAGCGCCAGGCCCGCGCCGCGCGCCTGGCTGGCCATGATGCTGCGCGTGGGCAGCATGCCGCCGGGAAACACATAGTGCTGGATAAAATCGGGCGCCTGCCGGTAATGTGCAAACCTGTCTTCGGCGATGGTGATCACCTGCAACACCGCGCGACCGCCGGGCGCCAGCCGATCGTGGATCTGGCGGAAATAGGTCGGCCACCACGCCTCGCCCACCGCTTCGAGCATCTCGATCGACACGATCGCGTCGTAAGTGCCGGCCTCTTCGCGATAATCGCGCAATTGCAGATCGACCTGTCCGGTCAGGCCTGCATGCGCCATCCGTTCTTGCGCAAAGGCCAGCTGTTCCTGCGACAGCGTCAGGCCGGTCACATGCGCGCCACCACGCGCCAGATGCGCCGCCAACGCGCCCCAGCCACAGCCTATTTCCAGCACCTTTGCCCCGGGCGCTGCGCCCACCAGTTGCGCGATGCGATCCAGCTTGTGCGCCTGCGCCGCCTCCAGCGTCTGGCCATTCGCAAAGGCCAGCGCAGAGGAATAGGTCATGCTTTGGTCCAGCCAGGGCCGGTAGAAATCGTTGCCCAGATCATAGTGAAAGGCGATGTTGCGTTTGCTGCCGCGCATGCTGTTGCTGCGCAGGGCATGGACCATCCGGCGCAACACGCGGACCGGCAGACCGCCGTCCATCACCGAGTCCAGCCCCGACAGGTTGACCGCGCCCAGCGCGATCAGCCGCACCAGATCGGTGCTGGTCCAGTCGCCTGCGATATAGCCTTCGGCAAAGCCCAGATCGCCGCGCCACAACAGGCGGCGCAAGCCGCGCCAGGTGTGCAGGCTAAGCTGGCCATGCGGTCCGGGCTGGGTGCCGTGGTGATGGATTTCGCGCCCGTCGGGCAGGACCAGCGACAGGCTGCCTTTGTCCAGTTGCGCCAGCCAGCGGCGCACGCCGCGCATGATCGGGCCACCGCGCAGCGGATAGGATGCGCCCGTCTCGCGCGTCAGCGATGCAGAAGAACTCAAGAGATCGTGCCTTTCGAAAGCGACGGGGAAAAGGTTACCGGCTCAGGCGGCGCGGTGCCGGGATGATGGTGCACCGGCACCCGTTTCAGCCACAGGCGCAGCGCTTCCCAACCGATGCCGATGACGACCTTGATCGTCAGCAACGGGTGGGTCACCGCGGCACGCAGCAGCGCTGCGTCGGTCAGTTCGGTACGGTCGGCCTTGTGCACGGCAAACAGCACCGGGCCTTGCGCATCAGATGCGGTGATCGCCACGGCCAACCGGTCTGCGGGCGGCTTTACCCGAAACGCATAGGTCATCGCCATCGGCAGGAACGGCGAAACGTGGAACCGCTTGGTCACGTCCTGCTGCACATCCTCGCCTGCGGCGGCAGACGCCGGCAGCAGATAGCTGTGGCGTTCGCCAAAGGTGTTGTTGACCTCGTAGATGATCGCCGACAGCGCCCCGGCACGATCGTGGCAAAACCACATCGACAGCGGATTGAAGGCAAATCCGAACAGCCGCGGCATGGTCAGCAACCGGATTGCCCCGCCATGCGGCAGGCCCGCCTCGGCCATCAGCGCATCGATCTGCGCGCGCAAGGGCCGGGTGCTGCCATCGCCATGGTCGCGGTCATAAAATGCCATCAGGTTGAACCGCCCGCGCGAAAACAGCCGCAGGCGTCCGGCCAGATCGTCGATTTCATCCAGATCAAGCAGCAGCGAAAACAGGCGATAGCGCAGCCGGTGCACGCGCGGGCGCAGCCGATGGTGCATGACGTGCCCCACATACAGCGCCGACGCCGCCATCAGGCCGCCTTCGCCGGGATCGCGGGCCGCGTGATCTGGATCCGCCCGGATTCGTCGGCGACCTGCCAGGGGCGGCGCACACCGCCGATATCTTCGGCCACGGCCAGCCCCGCTTGCAATCCGTCCTCGTGAAACCCTGCGCCGAAATGCGCGCCGCAAAACCACGTGCGGCGGCGGCCCTGCAAATCCCACAACTGGCCCTGGGCGCGGCCTGCTGGCATGTCGAACACCGGGTGATCATAGGCGATCGTGGCGTGCACTTTGGCCGGATCGGGCATGTGCAGCGGGTTCAACGTGACAAACAGCGGCAGATCGTCGGGCAGCCAGGTTTGCAGCCGGTTCATCCAGTAGGTTACCGACAGCGACGGATCGGACGTATCGCCGATGCTGGCATAGTTCCACGCCGACCATACGCGCCTGCGCAGCGGCATCAGCGCGGTGTCTGAATGCAGCACGGCCAGATTGGGGCGATAGCCAAAGGCCCCCAGCACGCGGCGTTCATCGGCATCGGCATCGGCCAGCAGCGCCAGCGCGCGGTCGGCGTGGGTGGCCACGACCACCGCATCGAACCGCGCCGGGCCCGCATCGGTCTGCAATTCCACGCCATGGGGCAGGCGGCGGATCGACCGCACCGGGGTCGCGGTGTGGATCGCGTCGGCAAAGGGGGCCGACAGACGTTCGACATAGGCGCGGCTGCCGCCTTCGACGGTGCGCCACGCCGGGCGCGTGCCCAGATTGAGCAGGCCATGGTTTTCGCAAAAACGGATGAACGCGGCCGCCGGTTGATCGGGGATCATCGCCACCGGGGTCGACCAGATCGCCGCCGCCATCGGATAAAGGTGATCGTCGCGAAACGCGGTGCTCATCCCCAGCCGGTCCAGATAATCGCCCAGCGACACATCGTGCAGATCGGGCAGATCACGCGGCGCCTGGCGATAGAACCGCACCAGGTCGGACAGCATCCGCCAGAACCGGGGCGAGGCCAGATTGCGCTTTTGCGCAAACAGCCCGCCCAGATTACCCCCGGCATATTCCAGCCGGCCCTGGTCCAGCGAAACCGCAAAACCCATGTCGGTGGCCCGTGTCGCCACGCCCAGATGGTCAAACAGCGCGGTCAGGTTGGGATAGGTCGCCGTGTTGTAGACGATGAACCCGGTGTCGACCGGCCGGCCCTGCACCTCGACCGTGTTGCTGTGCCCGCCAATACGGTCGCTGGCTTCGAACACCTGCACATCATGATGACGGCTTAACAGCCAGGCCGCCGACAGGCCGGAAATGCCGCTGCCGATAACCGCAACCTTTTGCGCCGGGATTTGCGCGGGTCCTGGCGCCGGGTTATCACCGAGAGGCATCTGTCACGCTCCGCAAAATTGTTCATAACCGCACAATCGATACGCAGCGCAAGTCGTGCCGGATGCAATGACACCGTCCTGCATCCACTTTTCCCCCACATACGTAAGGTATGCCATGACACTGCCCTTGCTGACCTTGTACCTGTCCTTTGGGCTTTTTGTCGCAATGTCGTTTGCCTGGTGGCTGGCGCGACGACCCGGATCATCGGGCATGATGGATGTCGTGTGGTCCTATGCCACGGCGGCGGCGGGCGCGGCAGGCGCCATGGCCCCGGTGGCGGGTGCCGTTCCAGCGCGGCAGGTGCTGGTTGCGCTGCTGGCGCTGGCCTGGGGGGTTCGCCTTGGCACGCACATCTGGTGGCGCGGGCGCGGCGGGCACGATGATCCGCGCTATGCCGCGTTGCGCCGGTCGTGGGGCCAACACGCCGATCGGCGCCTGTTCCAGTTTGCCCAGATCCAGGCGGCGGCGGCGCTGGCGCTGGCGCTGGTGATCGTGGCGGCCGGGCGCGCGCCGGCACCCTTCGGGCAATGGACCGACTGGGCCGGGATCGGGCTGCTGATCGTGGCGGTGGCGGGCGAAGGCATCGCCGATGCACAACTGGCGGCCTATCGCGCGCGTCCGGAAAACCGTGGCGGGGTGTGCGATCGTGGGCTGTGGAGCCTGTCGCGCCATCCCAATTATTTCTTCGAATGGCTGGCCTGGCTGGCCTGGCCGGTGATTGCGATCGGCGCGGGTGCGTCCGATCCGGCGATGTGGATCACGCTGGCAGGTCCGGTGCTGATGTATGTGCTGCTGGTCCACGGATCGGGCATTCCCCCGCTCGAGGCGCATATGCTGCGCAGCCGGGGCGCCGCCTTTGCCGATACCCAGCGGCGCATTCGCGCCTTCTGGCCCATTCCGATCCTGGGAAAATCCGAACCATGACACTTGTCGAGGCACTTGTTCCTGCTGCGATCCGCGCGGTCGAAGCCACCCCCCTGCCCGATCGGGTAACCCGCGCCGGCATCCGTTATCTGGTTGGCACACGGCGGCGCAGCCTGGCGCGGGGGCCCGACACATCGGCACGGTTTGCGCGCGACATGGATGCCTTTGCCATTGCCGAACACACCGACGCGGCCAACGCGCAGCACTATGAACTGCCGCCCCGCTTTTTCGAACTGTCGCTGGGGGCGCGGCGCAAATATTCGTGTTGTCTGTATCCCACCGGCACCGAAATACTGGACCAGGCCGAGATCCTGGCGCTGCAAGAAACCGTGGCCCATGCCGATCTGGCCGATGGACAGCGCATTCTGGAACTGGGTTGCGGCTGGGGCTCGCTCAGCCTGTTCATGGCCGAACGGTTTCCCGGGGCGCGGATCACCGCGGTGTCCAATTCCGCGCCGCAACGCCGCCATATCGAGGCGCAGGCCGCGGCGCGCGGCCTGACCAATCTGACAGTGATCACCGCCGACATGAACACGTTCTGCCCGCAGGCGGTGTTCGACCGCGTGGTGTCGGTCGAAATGTTCGAACACATGTCCAACTGGCAGGCATTGCTGGCACGCGTGCGCTACTGGCTGGCCCCCGAAGGCCGGCTGTTTGTCCACGTCTTTACCCACAAGTCACAGCCCTATCGGTTTGACACCGCCGACCGCACCGACTGGATCGCGCAGCATTTCTTTACCGGCGGGATCATGCCCAGCCACGGCCTGATCGCGCAGTTTCCCGATCTGTTCCGGGTTGAGGCGCAATGGCGCTGGTCGGGCAAACATTATGCGCGCACCGCGCGCGACTGGCTGACGCTGTTCGATGCCAATCGCGCCGAAATCGACACGGTGCTGCACGAGGTCTATGGCGCGGATGCCGCGCGCTGGCGGCGGCGCTGGCGGTTGTTCTATCTTGCCACAGAGGGCCTGTTCGGCCACGCTGGCGGCAGCGAATGGGGGGTCAGCCATTATCGCCTGGCGCCTGCAATTTAGGATCTGGCCAATGACGATTGCGATGCGTGCCGAACTGACCGAAAAAATCGTGCGGACCAAGATCGAGCGCGATCTGACCTGGGCGGGCCTGGCCGCGCTCGCCAATGGCCTGTCCAAGGAATTCGTGACCGCCGCGCTGATGGGCCAGCAGGCCTTGCCCGCCGCGGCCGCACACGCGATCGGCGCCGAACTTGGCCTGACCGACTTCGAGATCAAGCTGCTGCAACAGGCGCCCTATCGCGGATCGCTGCCCGATGCGGTGCCGACCGACCCGCTGATCTATCGCTTTTACGAACTGGTCGCGGTCTATGGCACCACGTTCAAGGCGCTGATCCACGAGGAATTCGGCGACGGCATCATGAGCGCGATCGATTTCCGCATGGACCTGACCCGCGAACCCGACCCGGCCGGCGACCGCGTGGCCATCGCCATGTCGGGCAAGTTCCTGCCTTACAAACAATACTGAAGCGCCCGATAACGGCATGTGCGATCGTGCGAGGCCGCGCGAGCAAAATCCGGCTTGGCGTTGCCGGCAGCTTGGGTCCATGCGGAAATCGCAACCCGCCTGGCAGCAAACGCCCGCAGGCCAAGAAAAATCCCTCGCCGTCCCGGACGAAATCCGGGGCAAGGCTGCCTTCGGCAACGTGCGGGCGCAAATTGGCAGCTGGCAGGTTGCACCGAATTCCAGTCTTTGGGGTATCGGCAACTATGCGCCCCAATCTCGGTCATTAGCAGCGATGAACGCATTACCTGAAAGCGGCCATGCCGGATGCACCGCAGCGGTGTCGGCATTGCCGGTATGCTCCGTCCTTTCTCATTGGCCAATGACGGCCAAGGAGAATGACGATGACCTATTCGCACTTAGACCCGGCCATGCAAAACCGTGTGGCATGGAATGCTGGAAAAATGGTTGGCACGAAGCGCCCGCTCACGCAGAAGCAGATTTGGGCAATCCGCTTCTACCTCGACCGCGAGGAGCGGCTTCGCGATCGCGCGCTTTTCGACCTGGCGATCGACAGCAAGTTGCGTGGCTGCGATCTCGTGAAACTCAAGATCGGCGACCTTGTGGCTGGCCCTGATATCCGGACCCGAGCTATCGTAATCCAGCAGAAGACTGGTCGGCCAGTGCAATTCGAGCTGACAAGCGACGTTAGGGGCAGCCTTGCTTCATGGCTGAATCGTCGCGGTGGGACCGCCCACGATTTTGTGTTCCCGAGTCGTCTGGATCGTTGCCGACCGATGAGCACTCGCCAATATGCCCGGCTCGTGGACGAGTGGGTCACGGCCATCGGTTTGCGGCGCGAGGACTATGGCACGCATTCGATGCGCCGCACCAAGGCAGCGATGATCTATCGGGCGACGGGCAACCTGCGCGCGGTGCAAATCCTGCTCGGCCACACCAAGATCGAGAACACTGTCCGCTATCTGGGTGTCGACATAGAGGACGCACTCATCCTCGCCGAGCGCACCGAAATTTGACGATCAATGCGGCTGTCGGGCTTCACCCGATGGCCGCACATGGAGAAAGCCGAAAGCCGTGCAATCGGCAAAAATTGGAGGTTTGCGGACTGGCAGGTTTATGGTTTCGACTTTGCAATGGCCGCCGTTCGAAAACGCGATGAGCGTTCGGCCGCTAACAACCAGACCCGGTCATTCAGATCAGCTACCGCCAACGGTTGCTCCTGCCGGAGTCGGCCAATGGGCCGCCCCGAAGCAGATTTGCCTACAATAAGCCGCGCACGAGTAACCCAATGGATATCGCAAACAACGCTGTGATCGCAAAAAAGTATAGCGCCTTGTGCTTTGGGCCGCGCCAAATCCGACTCTCGCCGTCTATCATGATGAGCTCCGCCAGGGCATCCGCAGCATAATTATAACGGCAGGCTGGATTTCTGCAATTGGGGCGTTAGCTGAATGTCGGGTCTTGGCCAAAATCAAGCCGAAGTCGCTGGTCAGCAGTCAGGGAACGACCGCAGGCGTCGCTATGTCGGAAAGTGGAGGTTTGCGGACTGGCAGGTTTATGGTTTCGACTTTGCAATGGCCGCCGTTCGAAAACGCGATGAGCGTTCGGCCGCTAACAACCAGACCCGGTCATTCAGATCAGCTACCGCCAACGGTTGCTCCTGCCGGAGTCGGCCAATGGGCCGCCCCGAAGCAGATTTGCCTACAATAAGCCGCGCACGAGTAACCCAATGGATATCGCAAACAACGCTGTGATCGCAAAAAAGTATAGCGCCTTGTGCTTTGGGCCGCGCCAAATCCGACTCTCGCCGTCTATCATGATGAGCTCCGCCAGGGCATCCGCAGCATAATTATAACGGCAGGCTGGATTTCTGCAATTGGGGCGCAACTCGCAGGACAGCTTTTTTCCGATCGCTGCGAATTCCTGCCCTTCAGGTGTCGGCCCAATCTCCGTCATGGAATTGATCGAATGAAAGGGCAGGTTTCGCCCATTCCCTGGCGTTCGGTGCTTGCGTAAAACCTATGCGGTGCTGCGGCTTCCTGTGCGGAACTTGGGCATGCTGGCTGAGCCTCTGCGCCTTTCAGGACGAGGGCTCAATCGGCCGTTCCCACGGCGGGATTGGCTGATACAGGGCGCGCAGGTGGTCGATGAACGCGGTCACGCGGCGGGGTTGGGCGGGGCTGCGCAGATGGACGGCGTGGATGTGCACATCGGGCAGGCCCTGGTGGCTGTTCAGCACTTGCACCAGCCGGCCGCTGGCCAGATCGGCGGTTACATCCCACAACGATCGCAGCGCGATGCCAAGGCCGGTCAGCGCCAGTTCGCGCACGACTTCGCTCGAATTGGTCTGCACCGCCGATTTCACGTCGAATGTCACGCGGCCCTCGGGCCCCGCCAGGCGCCAGGGTGACTGGCCCTGGGCGGCCAGCAATTTGTGATGGTGCAGATCGCGCAGGCTTTGTGGCGCGCCGTGGTGCGCGAGATAGGCGGGTGCTGCGCACAGGATGCGGCGATTGGGGGCCAGCACGGTGGAATGCAGCGCAGCGGGCACGGTGCCGGCGATCCGCACCGCCACATCGATCCCGTCGGCCAGCACATCGACAAAGCTGTCGGCCAGATCGAGCGTGAATTCGATCTGCGGATGCACATCCAGAAACGGTTTGAGATAGGGCGCGATGTGCATCCGGCCAAACGACGTGGGTGCCGAAACCCGCAACGGGCCCGACAGGGTCTGCGTCGTGCCCGCGGCCCGCGCCTCTGCGCTGTGGATCGCGTTCAGGATGGCCACGGCATCATCGCGAAATTGCTGCCCTGCGGCGGTCAGGGCGATGCGCCGGGTCGATCGGTTGATCAGCCTGGTGCCCAGCCGCGCCTCAAGCCGGGCCAGGCGCTTTGACGCCATCGGTGGCGATATGCCCAGCCGCGCGGCGGCTGCGGAAATGCTGCCCAGTTCGGCGATGCGGGCAAACAGATCATAGTCGATCGCGTCGGTCATTCGTTCTTTTCAAGAAAGAGTGAATGTTATTTTTTCCCGCTACCGAGTGGTCCCGCGCTTGTCTAGTACCGTGCACGGGCTTTGCGTGTCGGGCCTTCGGAGACTGTGCCATGCTTGCCATGCCCCCCGTCGATCACCAGGTCGTGGCCCGCCGCGCCGCGATCGCGCGGGCCTTGCGGGCCATCGTGCCCGATGGCGTGATCGATGATCCCGATGCGCTGCGCGTTTACGAATCCGACGGGCTGACCGCCTATCGCCAGCCGCCGTTGCTGACCGTGCTGCCGCAGACCACCGCGCAAGTGGCGCAGATCCTGCGCTGGTGCCACCAACAGGGCATCAAGGTCGTGCCGCGCGGATCGGGCACATCGCTGTCGGGCGGGGCGCTGCCGCTGGCCGATGCGGTGCTGCTGGGCATGGGGCGGTTCAACCGCATTCTGTCGATCGATTATCAGGATCGTATCGTGGTGACCCAGCCCGGGGTCACCAACCTGGCGATCACGCGCGCGGTCGAGGATGCAGGATTTTATTACGCGCCCGATCCGTCGAGCCAGATCGCCTGTTCGATCGGTGGCAATGTCGCGGAAAATTCAGGCGGTGTGCACTGCCTGAAATACGGCCTGACCACCAACAACGTGCTGGGCGTGGAAATGGTCCTGATCGACGGCGAAGTGGTGCGGCTGGGCGGGGCCACGTTCGAGGCGGCGGGGCTTGATCTGCTGGGCCTGGTGGTCGGGTCCGAAGGGCTGCTGGGCGTGGTGACCGAGGTGACCGTGGCGATCCTGCCGCGCCCCGAAACCGCGCGCGCGCTGCTGATCGGGTTTGCCGGGGTTGAGGCGGCGGGCCAGGCGGTGGCGGCCATCATTGCCGCAGGGATCATTCCGGCGGGCATGGAAATGATGGACAAGGCGGCAACGCACGCGGCCGAGGCGTTTGTGCACGCCGGCTATCCGCTTGATGCCGAGGCGCTGCTGATCATCGAACTCGACGGGCCGCAGGCCGAATGCGATCACCTGATCGATGCGGTGCGCGCGATCACCCAGGGCTTTGGCTGCACCAGCTGCCGCATATCGGAAACCGAGGCCGACCGGCTGAATTTCTGGGCCGGGCGCAAGGCGGCGTTTCCGGCCGTGGGGCGCCTGTCGCCCGATTATTATTGCATGGATGGCACGATCCCGCGCCGCCAGCTGGCGCACGTGCTGCGGCGGATGGCCGATCTGTCGGCGCAATACGGGCTGGGCGTGGCCAATGTGTTTCACGCCGGCGACGGCAATCTGCACCCGCTGATCATGTATGACGCCAATATTGCGGGCCAGCTGGAACAGGCCGAAGCGTTTGGCGCGGATATCCTGCGGCTGTGTGTCGAAGTGGGCGGCGTGCTGACCGGTGAACACGGCGTGGGCGTGGAAAAGCGCGATCTGATGCCCGCAATGTTCACCGATGGCGAACTGGCGCAACAGCGCAGCCTGAAGGCCGCGTTCGATCCCGATGGCCTGCTCAACCCGGGCAAAGTGTTTCCGCTGCTGCACCGCTGTGCCGAACAGGGCCGGGTGCACGTGCATCACGGCCAGACCGCCTTTCCCGATCTGCCGAGGTTTTGATGGCGTCTGTCACCATGGCCTGCCCGCGCGATGCTGCGGACCTTGTCGCGCTGGTCGCGGCCGCGCGCGCCGGCGCGACCCGGCTGGCGCTGTGCGGCGGGGGCAGCAAGGCTGCGTTCGGGGCGGTGCCGACCGGTCCGGTGACGCGGGTCGACATGCGCGGCTTTGCAGGGATCGTCGATTATGATCCGGCCGAACTGGTGCTGACCGTGCGCCCCGGCACGCCGCTGGCCGAGGTGGAAACGCTGCTTGCCGCACACGGGCAGATGCTGGCGTTCGAACCGTTCGATCATGGCCCGATCCACGGATGTGCCGGGGGCGCGGCGACGATCGGCGGGGTGATCGCAGCGGGCGTGGCCGGATCGCGCCGCCTGTCGCGCGGGCAGGCGCGCGATCACCTGCTGGGGTTTGCGGCGGTGTCCGGGCGGGGCGAAGCGTTTGTCGCAGGCGCCAGGGTTACCAAGAATGTCACCGGCTACGATCTGCCCAAGATCGCCTGCGGCAGCTGGGGGCGGATGTTCGCGCTGACCGAACTGCACGTAAAGACGCTGCCGCGCGCCGAAATGCAGCAGACGCTGGTGATCGACGGGCTGAACCCCGCCGCGGCGGTCCTGGCGATGAGCAGGGCGCTGGGTTCGCAAGGCGCGGTTGCGGCCGCGGCGCACGATCCGATCGCGCGCCGGACCGCGCTGCGGCTGGAGGGGTTTGCCGCGTCGGTGGCGGCGCGGCGCGCGCTGCTCGAAGGCCTGCTGGCTGATACCGGAGTGTTGGGTGCGCTGGATGCGGATGCGGCCACGGCCTTCTGGCAGGGCTTTCGCGATCTGGCCGCGCTGGCCGATGCGCCGCTGTTGTGGCGCGTGATCGTGCCCGCGGGCCATGCGCCCGGCCTGATCGAGGCGCTGGAATTGACCGGCGCGCGCTGGCTGATGGATTGGGCGGGCGGGCTGTTGTGGGTTGGCACGCGGGCCGATGGCGCGCTGCGGTCGTTGGTCGAGGCGGCGGGCGGTCATGCCGATCTGGTGCGCGCCGATGCCGCCACGCGCGGCCGGATCCCCGCGCGCCATCCCCAGGCCCCTGCGGTGGCGGCGCTTGAGGCCCGGGTGCGGCGCGCGTTTGATCCCGATGGCGTGTTCGAAACCGGCCGGTTCGGGGATTCATAAGATGCAGACGCAATTTTCTCCGGCGGCGCTGGCCGATCCCGATACCGCCGTCGCCGAAGGGGTGATCCGCAAATGCGTGCATTGCGGGTTCTGCACCGCGACATGCCCGACGTATGTGCTGCTGGGCGATGAACTCGACAGCCCGCGCGGGCGGATCTATCTGATCAAGGACATGCTGGAAAACGCGCGCAAGCCCAGCGCCGAAGTTGTCAAGCATATCGATCGCTGCCTGTCGTGCCTGTCATGCATGACCACCTGCCCGTCGGGTGTAAACTATATGCACCTGGTCGATCATGCGCGCAGCTATATCACCGATACCTACACCCGGCCGTTGCCCGACCGGATGCTGCGCTGGGTGCTGGCGCGCGTGCTGCCCTATCCGGCGCGGTTTCGCGCAGCCATCGCGCTGGGGCGCATGGCGCGGCCGCTGGCCGGGCTGCTGGGCAGGATATCGCCGCCGCTGGGGGCGATGCTGGCGCTGATCCCGGCGCGCGACGCCGTGGCCCAGGCGCCTGCGCCGATGCCCGTGCAGGTGCCCGCGGGCCGCGTGATCCTGTTGCAGGGCTGTGCCGAACCGGTGCTGAAACCGGCCATCCGTGCGGCGACCTTGCGCGTGCTGGCGCGCGCCGGATACGATGTCGTCCTGGCCAAAGGCGAAGGCTGCTGTGGCGCGCTGGTGCACCACATGGGGCACAAGGACGCCGCACTGGCCGCCGCGCGCCGCAATATCGATGCCTGGACCGGCGCCGAATGCCAGGGCCCTGTTGCTGCCATCCTGATCACCACGTCGGGCTGCGGCACGTCGGTCAAGGATTATGGCCACCTGTTGCGCGATGATCCCGCCTATGCCGCGCGCGCCGCGCATTTTTCGGCACTGGCCCGCGATATCAGCGAATTTCTGGGCCAGATCGCGCTGCCCGCACCCCCGGCCAGAACGGGCGCACCGTTGCGCGTTGCCTATCACGCGGCCTGTTCGTTGCAGCACGGCCAGAAGGTGACCGAAGTGCCCAAACGCCTGCTGATCGAGGCCGGGTATGACGTGGTCACCCCCGCCGAGGCGCACCTGTGCTGTGGTTCGGCCGGGGTCTACAATATCCTTCAGCCCGAACTTGCCGACCGGATCGGCCAGCGCAAGGTTGCCCATATCGAACGGCTTGGCGCCGATGTGATCGCGGCGGGCAATGTCGGCTGCGCGGTGCAGATCGGCCAGCGGACGCAGACGCCTGTCGTCCACACCATCGAACTGATCGACTGGGCGCATGGCGGCCCGCGCCCCGCACAGCTTTGATTTTCGTTTTCAGGAAAGGTTTTTGATGTCGGTGCTCACACTCGAACAGGCCAATGCGATCGTCGCCGGTGCCCTGGCCAAAGCCCGCGACGCCGGGTTCAAGCCGCTGACCGTGGCCGTGGTCGATGCCGGCGGCAGCCTGATCGCCTTGCAGCGCAGCGATGCCTCGCCCGCGATCCGCCCGGCGGTGGCGCAGGGCAAGGCGGCGGGCGCCGTGGCCATGGGCGTATCGTCGCGCACGCTGGGCGAAATGGCGGTCGATCGCCCGCATTTCATCGGCAGCGTCGCGCCCTTGGCGCCGTATGGCCTGGTCCCCGTCGCCGGCGGCGTGATCGTGCGCGATGGTGCGGGCATCGCGATCGGCGGTGTCGGGATTTCGGGCGATACCTCGGACAACGATGAATTGTGTGCGCTGGCCGGCATTGCCGCCGCCGGCCTCAACGCGTGAAAGGTCCTGTGATGACGCAGTATGTTGAAAAATCCGGCATCAAGGTTGCCGACACGCTGGTGCAGTTCATCGAAACCCGCGCCTTGCCCGGCACGGGGATCACGGCGGCGGCATTCTGGGACGGCGCGGCCGAAATCTTTGCCCAGTTTGCGCCCGAAAACGCCCGGCTTCTGGCATTTCGCGACACTTTGCAGGCGCAGATCGATGCCTGGCACGTGGCGCATCGCGGCGCGCCGATCGACATGGCGGCCTATACCGCGTTTCTGCATGATATCGGGTATCTGGTGCCCGAGCCTGCCCCGTTTGCGATCACGTCCGATCAGGTCGATGCCGAAGTCGCGCGGATGGCCGGGCCGCAGCTCGTCGTGCCGGTGCTGAACGCGCGGTTTGTGCTGAATGCCGCCAACGCCCGCTGGGGCAGCCTGTACGATGCCCTGTATGGCACCGATGCGCTGCCGGGCAAGGCGCAGGGCAAAGGGTATGACGCCCAGCGCGGGGCCCAGGTCGTGGCGCGCGGGCGCCGGTTTCTTGATTCCGCGGTGCCGCTGGCATCGGGCAGCCATGCCGATGTTGCAGGCTATACGATCGCAGCCGGCGCGCTCGTGCCGGCGTTGGCCGACCCCGCGGCGCTGGCCGGGTGGCGCGGCGACGCCGCAGCGCCCGAGGCGATCCTGCTGCGCCACAATGGTCTGCATATCGAACTGGTGATCGATCGCGGCTCGGCCATCGGGTCGACCGATGCCGCGGGGATTGCCGATATCGTGCTTGAATCCGCGCTGTCGACGATTGTCGATTTCGAGGATTCGGTTGCGGCAGTCGATGCCGACGACAAAGTCGCTGCCTATGCCAACTGGCTGGGCCTGATGCTGGGCAATCTGTCGGACACGTTCGACAAGGGTGGCCGCGCCATGACGCGCACGCTCAATGGCGATCGTCACTACACCGCGCCCGATGGCACCGCGCTGGCGCTGCATGGCCGTGCTCTGCTGTTTGCGCGCAATGTCGGCCACCTGATGACGACGCCTGCGGTGCTGCTGGCCGATGGCAGCGAAGCGCCCGAAGGCATCCTTGATGCGATTGTCACCGGGCTGATCGGGATGCACGACATCAGGGGCACCGGCGCGTTGCGCAACAGCCGGTCAAAGGACGGGCAGGCGGGGTCGATCTATATCGTCAAACCCAAGATGCACGGGCCCGACGAAGCCGCCTTTGCCAACGATCTGTTCGATGCGGTCGAAGATCTGCTGACGCTTGACCGGCACACGATCAAGATCGGTTTGATGGACGAGGAACGTCGTACGTCGGCCAATCTGGCGGCGTGCATTGCGCAAGTGCAGGGGCGCCTGGTGTTCATCAACACCGGCTTCCTCGATCGCACCGGCGATGAAATGCACACCTCGATGCAGGCCGGGCCGATGGTGCGCAAGGCCGCGATGAAGGACAGCGCCTGGATCAAGGCCTATGAAGATCGCAATGTGCGGATCGGTCTGGCCTGCGGCCTGTCGGGCCGCGCACAGATCGGCAAGGGGATGTGGGCCGCGCCCGATCGCATGGCCGACATGCTCGACCAGAAAATCGGCCACCCCCGATCGGGCGCCAACACCGCCTGGGTGCCCAGCCCGACCGCCGCCACGTTGCATGCGATGCATTATCACATGGTCGATGTGTTTGCCGTGCAGCAGGCGCTGGCGGCAGAGCCTGTGCCGGCGCTTGCGCAACTGCTGACCATTCCGCTGGCCCAAGGCCGGAACTGGTCGGACCAGGACATTCGCGACGAACTCGACAACAATGCCCAGGGCATCCTGGGCTATGTCGTGCGCTGGGTCGACCAGGGCATCGGTTGCTCGAAAGTGCCCGATATCCACGACATTGGTCTTATGGAAGACCGCGCCACTTTGCGCATATCGTCGCAGCATATGGCCAACTGGCTGGTCCACGGGGTGTGTTCGGCCGATGATGTCGATGCGGCGCTGGCACGGATGGCGGTCAAAGTGGATGCGCAGAACGCAGACGATGCGGTGTATCAGCCGATGGCCGGCCATGCCGATACCAGCCTGGCCTATCAGGCGGCGCGCGCGCTGGTGTTCGAAGGGGTGGAACAGCCCAGCGGCTATACCGAGCCGCTGTTGCACAAGTTCCGCGCCCGGGCAAAGCTGCGCGCAGCCGTTGCAATCTGAGATCACGCGGTGGGGTGCGGCATAAGAACAACAACATGCCGCGTATGACGAGAGGGTAGCCGACAATGTTTGCACAACTAGTTACACCGGTGGGGGGCAGCCTGGGGCTGTCCTTCATCATTGCCACTTTACCCGTATTGACCGTGCTGATCCTGCTGGGCGTGTTGCGCCGGCCGGCCTGGCAGGCGGCGCTGGCGGGGCTGGTGGTCGGGCTGCTGGTGGCGGTTACCGCCTGGCAGATGCCGGTGGGCCTGGCGCTTGATGCCATTGCCAACGGCGCGGTCTTTGCCGCGTGGCCGGTGATGTGGACCGTGGTGGCGGCGCTGTTGTTGTACAATATTTCGGTCGAATCGGGCTATTTCGAGGCGCTGCGGCGATGGCTGATCCTCAATGTGCCCAACGACCGGCGCGTGGTGCTGGTGGTGATCGGGTTCTGCTTTGGGGCACTGCTTGAAGGCGTGTCGGGATTTGGCACACCGGTGGCGATCACCAGCGCGATGCTGATCATGGTCGGGATGAAGCCGCTCGATGCGCTGGTGTTCGTGCTGATGTTCGATACCGCGCCGGTGGCGTTCGGGGCGCTGGGCATTCCGGTTACCGTGCTGGGCTCGGTGACATCGCTGCCCGCGGCGCAACTGGGCATGATGATCGGCCGGCAATTGCCGTTCATCGCGCTGATCCTGCCCTTCTACGTGATCGCGGTCTATGGCGGGTGGCGTTCGGTCAAGGCGCTGTGGCCGGTGCTGCTGGTGGCAGGCGGCAGCTTTGCCGTGGCGCAGTTCTATTCGTCGAACTATCTCGATTATTCGCTGACCGATGTGTTCGCATCGATGGGTTCGCTGATCGTCACGTTGCTGTTCCTCAAGGTATGGACGCCTGCCCACGATCCGGAATTTGCCATCCGGGACGAAGCGCTGACCGCTGTTGCCGGCAACAGCACCGTTGCGCCGTGGAAAGGTTGGCTGCCGTGGATCGTGGTGACCGCCACGGTGATTATCTGGACCGACAACAAGATTGCCGCGATCGGCCAGAAAAAGATCGCCTGGCCCGGCCTGGACAAGGCGATTTCGATCACGCTGTACCATGGCAAGCCTTATGAGGCGGTATGGGCATTCCAGCCGCTGGCCACCGGCACCGCGATCCTGGTTGCCTGCCTTGTGACGACCCTGCTGGTCGGCCTGTCGCCCGCCGCCTTTGTCCGCTGTGCGGTGCGCACCGCGCGGCAGACGTGGATGGCGATCATGACCGTCATGTTCGTGATGGGCCTGGCCTATCTGATGAACTATTCGGGCCTGGCCTACAGCCTGGGTGCCGGCGTTGCCGCCACCGGCGCGTTGTTTGTGTTCCTGTCGCCGTTCCTGGGGTGGATCGCGGTGATGCTGTCGGGCAGCGACAGTTCGGGCAATGCGCTGTTCGGCAATCTGCAGGTGGTCGCCGCCAAGCAGTTGAATCTCAATCCGGTGCTGTTTGCCGCGGCCAATTCGTCGGGTGGCGTGATGGGCAAGATGATTTCGCCGCAGAACATCACCACAGGCGTGTCGGTGGTGGGCATGTCGGGCCAGGAGGGCAAGGTTTTTGCCCGCACCTTCCTGCACAGCTTTGTCCTGACCGCGATCCTGAGTGTGCTGATCGTGCTGCAGCAATATGTGCTGACCTGGATGATCCCGGTGCTGCCGGCGGCGCATTAGGCCGCTGATCGCGCCCCGCGCCATCACGCCCGGCGTGGTGGCGCGGGGCGCCATCGCCCCTGCGCCACGGTTCGCGCCAGGCCGCGTCAGTCGTAGGTGACTGTCACGGTATACGTGCCGTGGTAAACTCCGGGCGCTATGCCGCTGCCGACCGACAGCGATCCGCCCACACTGAACGTGCCCGCGCCGCTCGCGCTAAGCGTGGCTTGGCCCGATGACGGCGACGTGGCAAACAGCATGCTCGATGATCCGGCCGTGACGTAGCCGGCACCCGTGGTGACCGAAAAATTGCGGTTGGCATCACCGGTTACGGTGAACTGGTCTGCGGATACCGCCCCGCTCGAAATCAGCGTTACCGCGCCGACCGCCACACCCGTGCCGGTGGTGGTAACGATGACATTGCCCCCGCCCGGGCCGACTGTCATCGTGCCGAAGTTCAACACCCCGCCCGCGCTGTGGGTCAGCGTGATCGGAACAATCACCGTGCTCGATGCGGCGCCTGCCGCGCTCGCGTGCTGGCCGCTTGCCGCCATGGCCTGACCGGGCAAAATACCCAGCAATCCTGCCATGACCACGCAACGCCGCATGCACAAGGTTCCAAGTCAAACATCCGCGATCACTTGCCGGTGGGGCAAGTCGGATTGGATGCTGTTTGGTAAACCGACTTGGTTAATTTTTCATAAGTATTTTTGCGTAGCGAACTGACGGTGCTGGTCAGGTGGGCCAGGTCACTTTTTTGCAGCGCTGCGCGTTGCTGTCCAGGTCAGCAGAAAATGCCGGCCTTCGGACCAGCTTTGCCCTTCGATCCGGTCGCCAGCAAGGCAACCTGACGTCTGGTAGGGGCCACTGTTGTCGGAGGTGTGAAACGCAAAGCAGGTGCGTCCCTTGGCATCGAAGGCGCGGCCGTCCTCGATCATGTGATCGTAGAATTCGCCGCGGACAACGCCTTGTGGCGTGATGTCGAGCGTCATTGTCTTGATATAGGCGGGGGCGTCGCTGCTGGGGCGAAGGTCGAGCGTCCAGTCCCCGTTCAGACGGGCGGCGCCATGATCGTCGGTCTGCGCAAATGCCGGGGCCGTAGCCAACAGTGCAAACGCAATCGCCGGGACAATGCGGTTCACTGTGGTTCCCCTCAAAATATCGACCGCCGGCAACAATCGCGCGGCAGGACAGATGCCAGTTGATTGCAGGGCTTGGCGCGCCTGGCGTGCTTTACCATGAGCCAGCGATATGTGGTCGGGGAGACAAGATTCGAACTTGCGACCCTCTGGTCCCAAACCAGATGCGCTACCAGGCTGCGCTACTCCCCGACACATGCACGCCCCTAGGTTTGGTGCGGGGCTTAGGCAAGCGCGAATATCGCCTTGGACCAGAATGTTGCCCGTAGCGACTTTTGCCATGGTGGCAGAGCGATCCTGCTGTTCCGCTACAGACCCAGATCGCCCAGCCCGGGGTGATCGTCGGGGCGGCGGCCAAGCGGCCAGTGAAATTTGCGTGCGGCGTCTTCGATCGGGTGCTCGTTGATGCTGGCGATGCGCCGTTCCATCAGGCCATTGGCGTCGAACTGCCAGTTTTCGTTGCCATAGGCGCGAAACCAGGTGCCGCTGTCGTCGCGGTATTCATAGGCAAAGCGCACCGCGATGCGGTTTTCCGCGTGGGCCCAGACGTCCTTGATCAGACGGTAATCCAGCTCGCGCGCCCATTTGCGCACCAGGAATGCCTCGATCGCATCGCGGCCGGTGATGAATTCGGCGCGGTTGCGCCACTGGCTGTCGGGCGTATAGGCCAGCGCCACCCGCGCAGGATCGCGGCCGTTCCAGGCATCTTCGGCCGCGCGTGCCTTGATCGCTGCGGTTTCGGCGGTGAACGGCGGCAGGGGTGGACGCGTCATGGGTCGGCTTTCGATCGGGTTGCTGTGCGCCGTCTGCACCAGCACGTCCGGCTTGAAAAGGTGGTATCGACCCGATGCAAAGCTGCAAATGCTGAACGGTGCCAAGGCCGGCAATTAACCAGTCATTTTGCTCGACAAGCGCCCGCTGCGGAATATTCTGTCAGTCGCCGAATCAATTCGCGCTGATCGGGGGCGATCATGAAACAGAAAATGCTTATTTTTGCGGCGTTTTTGTTGATAATGCCCGGGGCGGCATATTGTATCGATGCGCCCGCAAAACAGCCAATTGCTGCCGCCGTCGCTCAAAACAGCCCACAGGTTGTGGTTGTGCAGACACCAACGGCCGTGCCGCAATCGGCGCAAGCGCCCGATCTTGTATTCGATGGCAAAAAGACGACACGGTTTGCCTATGCGCTTGCGGTGTTTGCCGCGCTGGTGCTGACGTATCTGTGCTGCCATCCGGTTCTTGCGTTTATCCGGCGGGGTTGGGGGATCAAGAAAACCGATATTTTCAGCAGCCTGAACCGCGCGGCAAAGCAGGCCTATTGGAACAATTTCGGTTTTGAAATCCCGCAAGACGCCGATATCGATGACCTGTTCGAAGCAATGTACAACCACCGGTACGGGCGATATCGGCTGACGGTTCCGATCATCCTGCTGGTCATCATCACCTTTACGCTGATGCTGCTCGAAGCATTGACCGCGGTCAGTCAACTGCCGATCGAAAATGGCACAGGCGGTCAGTCGATTGCTTCGATCGTCACGATCACCACGCCGATACCCGGATTGCCGGACCCGGCCATGGCGGCAATTGCCGGCGCCTATGCTTGGGTCGTGTCCAGCCTGTTCGATGGCGCCACGCGCTACAATCTGCCGCCGCAGGCGGTGCTTTCGGCGGCGCTGCGGCTGGTTGTGGCGGTGCCGTTGGGCTATGCGGTGATGTCGATCGCGCCGTTCGGGTCAGGACCGTTTCTGGCATTTGCCTTCGGCGCCTTTCCCCTGGCGCAAGTGCAAGTCCTGCTCAAACGCATCACCACCAACAAGCTGGGGCTGGAAACCGGCCCCGATCATCTGAAGGACCAGGTGGGCAAACTCGACGGGATCGACCCGCCAACCGCCGATCGCCTGGCCGACGGCGATATCCTGACGATTGCACAACTGGCCTATTGCGACCCGGTGCAAATCTCGATGCGCACCAATCTGTCGTTCAATGCGGTGATCGTGGTGCAAAGCCAGGCGATCGCGTGGGTCTACCTTGATGACAACGCGCATCAGCTGGCGGGCATCGGTCTGCGCGGCGCGATCGAGATCAGGAAATTCTGCGACGATCTGGAGGCGGAAACAGACCCCGACGGATCCAGCCATCAATTGCTGCAAACGGCATCGCTGCGGACCGCCACCGCGCCCGATCAGACCGCGCGACCGGCGATCCCGCCGGCCGGTCTGCGCAATGCCTTTGCGGTCATCGCGCAGGATCCCTTCACCCAGTTTCTGGTCGAAGTCTGGAACAGCACGGGTCAGGGCCCCGACACCGCACCTGCACTCGCCCTGGTCAAAGCGGCGTGAGCGCGCGCCTGTTCCTTGCGCCGGTGCTGCTGGGCCTGTTGGCAGCATGCACCCAGTCGCGCCCGGCACTGGTGGGCAATATCGCGATTTCCGCCAAACGGATCCCGGCCAATCTCAACCAGCAGGGCACCGCGGCGCACGCAGCGCCGGTGCCGTCTGCGGTGGCGCGGCTGGTGGCATACGCACGTGCGCGCAATCAGGAGCAAAACCGCGCGACTTGCGATGTGCTGGTGGGGCACGAACAGGCGCAAAAGGCGCGCGCGCCGCATGCATCGGGCCCCTCGATCGTGCTGTCGGGCGGCAGCGAGGACGGCGCATTCGGGGCCGGGCTGTTCCTGGGGTTGCAGGACAAGCACCAGTTGCCCCCCGAACCCGAGGTGGTGACAGGCGTCAGCACCGGGTCGTTGCAGGCAACATTCGTGTTTCTGGCGCGCCAGCCCGTCGCAGGTGACCGCACGTACGAATGGGTCGACCGCCAATCGCCCAGCCTGCGCGCCCTGCCCGGCGCGGACCAGGAACCGCCGCTGGCGGAAAAGCGCAGCAATCTCGAGGATCTGGCGCTGGCCTACAGCATCAGCCGCGAAGGCGACATCCTGAAACCGGCTCCGCTGGGTGGTATCAGCGTGGTCACCCAGGGCACGCGCGCCCGGCTGACCCCGTTGCGCGACCGGCTGACGCGCATGATCACCGAAGGCACGATCGCCCAGGTCGCCGCCCAGGCCTGTCTCGGGCGGGTGCTGCTGGTGGGGGTGGCCGATGTCGACGATGGCTATGGCTACGCGCTCGACATGACCGAACTGGCGCTTGAGGCTTTTGCAGGCGGGCACAGCACCGATCGCATGACCAAAGTGCGCGAAACCTACGTTTCGGCGTTGCTGGCATCGTCATCGGTGCCGATCGGCGCCATGCCCGTGACTTTGCGGTTTCGCGAATTCGACGACGATGGCAAGCCGGTCGAAGTGGCCAGCCGCGAGCATTTGTTCATCGATGGCGGCGCGCGATTTGGGGTGTTTTTGCCCGATACCGATGATGATGCCGACGTGACACTGGTGGTCAACACGTCGCTGGCGACAAACTACTGGCATTCGACCGACAAGGATCCGAACCATCCCGCCAGCAAATGGAGCGCGCTGACGCTTGCCGAGCGCACGGTTGAGGACCTTTTGGAAACGCAGGTCTATCAGCTGTCGGTGGGCCGGGTGGAGGCCTCGGCGCGATCGCTGAGCATGGCCTATATTTCCAACCAGAACGTGGTCTATCCCGATGGGACCCCGGGCGAGCCGCCCGACCAGCATGTCTATGCCGGACAGACATGCGGCTGGTGGCGCGACAGGGACAAGGCACTGCAAAACCCGTTGCAGTTCCATCCCGGCTATATGGCATGCCTGCTTGATTACGGGCGCACGCGCGGCAACCTGGCGCAATGGAATCTGCGCAGCACGCGCCATCACTGACAATCCGGGCAGTGGCCCTTGCGCAGTTTGCGATGTGGTTTAATCGTGCGATTGAACCACATCGCACGGGGATCACCGATGTTTGACACGCTGACACTGGCGCAATTGCCGCAACAGGATGAAGATCTGCGGCCCGTGGTGCGCGATCTGGTGGCGCGGCACGTGGCGGCATTGCCGGCAGACCGGCGCGCGCGGTCATGGCAGGGGTTTGACGCAAGCTTCAGCCGGGCGCTGGGCAAGGCCGGGCTTTTGGGCCTGACCCTGCCGCGGGCCTATGGCGGGCACGAACGCGGGCCGTTTGCGCGGTTTGTGGTGGTCGAGGAACTGTTGAGCGCGGGCGCGCCGGTGGCAGCACACTGGATCGCCGACCGGCAATCGGCGCCGCTGATCCACGCCTATGGCACCGAGGCGCAGCGGCAATTCTATATCCCGCGCATCTGCCGGGGCGAAGCGCTGTTCTGTATCGGGATGAGCGAGCCCGGATCGGGATCGGATCTGGCCAGCGTGCGCACCCGCGCCGACCGCACCGCCACCGGCTGGGTGGTCAAGGGCCAGAAGATCTGGACCACCAATTCGCTGCATTCGGATTACATGATCGCGCTCGTGCGCACATCGGGCACCCCGGACGATCGCCATGCCGGGCTGTCGCAGATCATCATCGATCTCAAGGCGCCGGGGGTGACCATCCGGCCGATTGTCGATCTGACCGGCGATGCGCACTTTGCCGAGGTGTTTTTCGACAATGTCGCACTTGGCCACGATGCGCTGGTCGGCGGCGAAGGCCAGGGGTGGCAACAGGTCGGCGCCGAACTGGCGTTCGAACGATCCGGCCCGGAACGCATCTATTCGAGCGTGGTTCTGCTCGATGCCTGGGTGCAGCATCTGCAGGCGGCAGGGCGCAGCGATTGTGCCGCGCTGGTGGGACGGCTGACCGCAGAACTGGCCACGCTGCGTGCCATGTCGATTGCCTGCACGGCGCGGCTGGCCGCGGGCGAAAGCCCGGTGGTCGAAGCCAGCATCGTCAAGGATCGCGGCACCGGCTTCGAACAGGAATTGCCACAGGTGATCGGCGATGATCTGGCCGCGCACCCCGACCAGCCGGTGGGGGAAGAACTGTATCGCACGCTGCTGTACGTCACGCATGTTGCGCCCAGTTTTTCCCTGCGCGGGGGCACGCGCGAAATCCTGCGCGGGATTATCGCGCGCGGCATGGGGCTGCGATAGGGCGATGACGATGCACGATGCCGAACTGCAAGGGCCGTTTGCGCGTTTGCTTGACGATATGGCCGACATGGCTGCGGTGCGCGCGCTGGAAAACGGCGCGCCGGTCGCGGCGCTGTGGCAGGCGCTGGCTGAATCGGGTTTCCTTGATGCCCTGGTGCCCGAGGATGCGGGCGGGGCCGGGCTGTCGTTGGCAACCATTGCGCCGCTGATCGAGACGCTGGGCGCGCAGGGCCTGCCGGTGCCGGTGGCCGATACGATGGTCGCGCGGGCATTGCTGGGCGGGGCTGCCCCCCGGGGGCCGATCGTGCTGGTGACATCGCAGGCTTTGCCGGTGTGCGGTGCGCGGTTTGCCGATCATGCGCTGGTCGATGACGGGCGCACGCTGGTGCTGTCGCCGCTGGCTGCGCTCGAACCGCAGGCCACCGGGGTGCAGGGCTCTTCGGCCATGATGCTGCACGGCCGGGCGCAGGGGCCCGCCTTTGCCCGGCCCGACGGCGGCTTGCGCCCCGTGGCCGCGGTGGTGCGCGCCGCGCTGATCGCGGGCGCCGGCGCCCGGCTGACCGATATGGCCTGTGCCCATGCCAACACGCGCGTGCAATTCGGCAAGCCGATCGGGCGGCAGCAGGCGATCCAGCAGATGCTGGCGGTCATGGCGCAGGATATGGTTGGCGCGCGCATCGCGGCGCGCCAGGGTGCCAGCCGCGGCCTGGCCGTGCCGGTGGCGCTGGCCGCCAGTGCCAAGATCACCGCCTCGGCCGCGGCCGCGCGTCTGGCGGCCAGCGCGCATGCGGTGCACGGCGCGATCGGGATTGCCGCCGAATACGATGTGCAGATCCTGACGCGCCGCCTGCACGAATGGCGGCTGGCCGACGGGTCCGAGGGCTATTGGGCGGCCGTGCTGGGGACTGCGCGGTTGCAATCGGCACAAACGACGGTTGACTGGGTGCGCGAAGCGATCTTTGGTTGAAGCCCAGCCACAGGATCTATCATGACCAATTCCAATGCCCTGACGCCTGCCCGTTTTGACCATGCACAAGGCACCCTGGCGGTGCATTCGCCGATCGACGGTGCGCTGCTGGCCCGCGTGGTTGAAACCGCGCCTGGGGCGATGCCGGCAGTGATCGACCGCGCGCAGACCGCGTTTGGCGCCTGGCGGCAGGTGCCCGCACCCCGCCGGGGCGAACTGGTGCGCCTGCTTGGCGAAGAGCTGCGCGCTGCCAAGGCCGAGCTGGGCGCGCTGGTCACGCGCGAAGTGGGCAAGATCACCAGCGAAGGGCTGGGTGAAGTGCAGGAGATGATCGACATCTGCGATTTCGCGGTTGGCCTGTCGCGCCAGCTGTACGGCCTGACCATCGCGTCGGAACGGCCCGGCCACCGCATGAGCGAAACCTGGCATCCGCTTGGCCCGGTGGGGATCATTTCGGCGTTCAATTTTCCCGTCGCGGTGTGGAGCTGGAACGCTGCGCTGGCGCTGGTCTGCGGCAATCCGGTCATCTGGAAGCCTTCGGAGAAAAGCCCGCTGACCGCGCTGGCCACGCAGGCGATCTTTGACCGTGCGCTGGCCCGGTTTGGCGACGATGCGCCCGAAGGCCTGGCGCAACTGGTGATCGGCGGGGCCGGCCTGGGCGCCGCGCTGGTCGAGGCCCCGGGCGTGCCGGTGATTTCTGCCACCGGCTCGACGCGGATGGGCGCGCACGTCGGCCCCGCGGTGGCAGCGCGCTGGGGCCGTGCAATTCTCGAACTGGGCGGCAACAACGCGATGATCGTGGCCCCCTCGGCCGATCTCGACATGGCGGTGCGCGCGATCCTGTTTTCGGCAGTGGGCACCGCGGGGCAACGCTGCACCTCGTTGCGACGGTTGATCGTCCACCGCTCGATCTGCGATGATCTGCTGGGCCGGGTCAAGCGCGCCTATGCCAGCCTGCGCATCGGCGATCCGCGCACACCCGGCGTGCTGGTGGGACCGTTGATCGATGGTGCCGCGCGCGATGCGATGCAGGCCGCACTGGCCAGCGCACAGGCCGAAGGCGGACTGGTGACAGGCGGCGACATCCTGACCGAAGGTGTGCCCGCAGGTGGAGTTTACGTGCGGCCGGCGCTGGTCGAAATGCCCGATCAAACCGCGACGATGCGCACCGAAACCTTTGCGCCGATCCTGTATGTCGTGGGCTATGACGATCTTGATCAGGCCATCGCCTTGCAGAACGCGGTGCCGCAGGGCCTGTCATCGTGCCTGTTCACGCTGAACCTGCGCGAGGCGGAACAATTCCTGTCGGCGGCAGGTTCGGACTGCGGCATCGCCAATATCAATATCGGGCCATCGGGCGCGGAAATCGGCGGTGCGTTCGGCGGCGAAAAGGAAACCGGCGGCGGGCGTGAATCGGGCTCTGACGCGTGGAAGGGCTATATGCGGCGGCAGACCAGCACGGTGAACTATTCAGCGCAGTTGCCCCTGGCGCAAGGTGTGCAGTTCGCGCTTTGACACCGTGTCATCCATTGCGTCACCCACGCACTTTTGTCATGGGCGGGCGCAACGCATAGGAATTCAGCGATGACCACTGCTTTCAGCCTGACCGAAGACCAGATCGCCATCCAGGACATGGCGCGGCGCTTTACCGCCGATGCGATCACGCCGTTTGCAGCCGGGTGGGACGAGGGCCATGAATTCCCGCGCGAGACGATCCGCGCCGCAGCCGAGCTTGGTTTTGCCGCGATCTATGTCAGCGAGCAATCGGGCGGGATCGGGCTGGGCCGGCTTGAGTCGGCGCTGATTTTCGAGGCGCTGTCCTATGGCTGCCCGACAACCGCGGCGTTCATCTCGATCCACAACATGGCGGCGTGGATGATCGATCGGTTCGGCAGCGCCGAGGTCAAGGCACAGTACCTGCCGCGTCTGGTCAGCATGGACATCATGGCCAGTTATTGCCTGACCGAGCCGGGCAGCGGGTCTGATGCCGCAGCCTTGCGCACCACTGCGCGGCGCGACGGCGATCATTATGTGGTTTCGGGCACCAAGCAGTTCATTTCGGGCGGCGGGGTCAACGACATCTATGTGACGATGGTGCGCACCGGCGAGGCAGGACCCAGGGGCATTTCGTGCCTGGTGATCGAGCGCGACATGGATGGCGTGGCGTTCGGCGCGCCCGAGCGCAAGCTGGGCTGGAACGCATCGCCGACCGCGCAAGTCAATTTTGACAATGTGCGTGTGCCGGTGGCCAACCGCGTGGGTGACGAAGGCCAGGGCTTTGCCATCGCCATGGCGGGGCTCGATGGCGGCCGGCTGAATATCGGCGCCTGTTCGCTGGGCGGGGCGCAGCGCTGCCTGGATGAAGCGGTGGCCTATGTGAAGACACGGTCGCAATTCGGCCGCACCATTGGCGAATTTCAGAACACGCAGTTCCAACTGGCCGACATGGTTACCGATCTCGAGGCGGCGCGTGCGCTGCTGTACCTGGCGGCCGCCAAAGTCAGCGCCGACGCGCCTGACAAGACGCGGTTTTCGGCGATGGCCAAAAAGCTGGCAACCGACAGTGGCTCGTCGATTGTCGATCGCGCGCTGCAGATGTTTGGCGGCTATGGCTATCTGAAGGATTATCCGATCGAACGGTTCTGGCGCGATCTGCGCGTCCACCGCATTCTGGAAGGCACCAATGAAGTGATGCGGATGATTGTCGGGCGGGACCTGCTGAAATGACCGACGAAATTCTGGCGCGCATTGCCGGCCGTATAGGCCACCTGTCGCTCAATCGGCCCAAGGCGATCCATGCGCTGACCCTGCCGATGGTGCGCGCGATGATCGCGGCATTGCTGGCATGGCGCGACGATCCGGCAGTGGACGCGGTGGTGATCGACCACGGCGAAGGGCGGGGATTTTGTGCGGGCGGCGATATTGCATTCCTGCGCGCATCCGCGCTGAACGATCAGGGCGCGTCGGGGCGCCAGTTCTTCTACGAAGAATACCAGCTCAACCATCTGATCCTGACCTTTCCCAAGCCGGTGCTGGCGTTCATGGACGGCATCACCATGGGCGGCGGGGTCGGCATTGCCGGCCCGGCCACATACCGCATCGCCACCGAGGCGACGCGCCTTGCTATGCCCGAAACCGGAATCGGGCTGTTCCCCGATGTCGGGGGCGGCTGGTATCTGTCGCGGCTGGCGGGGCGGCTGGGGCAGTATATGGCGCTGACCGGGGCGCGGCTCGATGGGGCGGATTGCCTGTGGGCCGGGCTTGCTACGCATTACCTGCCGCAATCCGCGCTGGACGAGGCGAAGGCCGCGCTGATCGCCGATCCGGATCGGGCCGCGGCAATCCTGCATCGCCTGTCGGCGGTGCCGCCACCATCAAAAATTGCCGCGCAGGCCGAAACCATCGACCGGCTGTTCGCGTCGGACCGGTACGAGGATATCCTGGCCGCGCTGGCCGCAGACGGCGGTGAATGGGCGACCGCGGCGCTGACCACGCTGAACACCAAAAGCCCGCAGACCTGCAAGGTCGCGTTGCGGCAGTTGCGCGACAGCCTGCGTTGCCCCGACTTTGCCGCCAACATGGCGATGGAATACCGCATCGGTGCGCGCGTGCTGGTGCGGCCCGATTTTGCCGAAGGCGTGCGCGCGGTGATCATCGACAAGGATCATGCGCCGCGCTGGGACCCGCCCACGCCCGAGGCGGTTACCGACCAACTGCTCGATGCGATCTTTGCCCCGCTGCCTGCCGATCAGGAATGGAAACCCCTATGAGCTATGAAACGATCCTTGTCGAAACGCGTGGGCCCGTCACGCTGATCACGCTCAACCGACCGCAATCGCTCAACGCGTTGAACAGCGTGGTGCTCGAGGATCTGATCGCCGCGTTCGCCGCGTTCGAGGGCGATCCGTCGCAACGCTGCGCGGTCTTGACCGGCGCGGGCGAAAAGGCCTTTGCCGCCGGCGCCGACATCAAGGAAATGGCCGACAAGCCGACGGCGGATTTCTACGCGCTGGATTTCTTCGCGCGCTGGACCAGCCACCTGGTCAAGACCACACGCAAACCGTGGATTGCTGCGGTCAACGGCTTTGCGCTGGGCGGCGGGTGCGAACTGGCGATGATGGCCGATTTCATCATCGCGTCTGAAAACGCCAAATTCGGCCAGCCCGAAATCAAGCTGGGCGTGGCGCCGGGCATGGGCGGGTCGCAACGCCTGACGCGTGCGATCGGCAAGGCCAAGGCGATGGAGATGTGCCTGACCGGGCGGATGATGGACGCGCACGAGGCCGAACGGTCGGGGCTGGTCGCGCGCGTCGTGCCGTTGGCCGATCTGCTGGACGATGCGCTGAAGACCGCCGCAGCGATCGCCGCGATGCCCCCGCTGGCGGCGATCGCCAACAAGGAAATGGTCAACGCCGCGTTCGAAACCACGCTCGATCAGGGTCTGCTGTTCGAACGTCGGCTGTTCCAGGTGCTGACCGGCACGCATGACAGGGCTGAAGGCATGGCGGCGTTTATCGAAAAACGTCCCGGTGTGTTCATCGGGAAATAAGGCGGATCGTCCCACAAGGGTCGGTATCACAGCGAACAAAAGGATCACGACATGGCCAAGCGCATCGCCTTTATCGGGCTGGGCAACATGGGCGGCGGCATGGCCGCCAATCTGGTGGCCAAGGGGTTCAAGGTCGAAGCCTACGATCTCGACCCCGCGGCGCTGGGCCGGGCAAAGCTGGCCGGATGCGGCACGCACACCAGCATCAACGCCGCGCTCGACGGGGTCGATGCGGTGGTGACGATGCTGCCCGATGGCAAGATCGTGCGCAGCGTGTTTGCCAACGACGTGCTGAAATGGACGCCAAAATCGGCCTTGCTGATCGATTGTTCGACCATCGATGTGTCGACCGCGACCGAGGTCATGATGCTGGCCGCATCGCAGGGCTATGCGATTGTCGACGCACCGGTGTCGGGCGGGATCGGAGCGGCCAACGCCGGCACCTTGACCTTTATGGTGGGCGGCACCGAAGCTGCATTCGCTGCTGCAAAACCGGTCCTTTCGGCGATGGGCGCCACGGTGATCCACGCCGGCGGCGCAGGCGCCGGCCAGGCGGCCAAGATCTGCAACAACATGCTGCTTGGCGCCTCGATGATCGCCACCAGCGAAGCCTTTGCCATGGCCGAAAAGCTGGGGCTGGACCTGCAGACCTTTTATGACATCGCGTCAAAGGCGTCGGGCCAGTGCTGGTCGATGACCAGCTATTGCCCGGTGCCGGGCGTGGGGCCCAAGACCCCTGCCGACAACGATTACCAGGGCGGGTTCACCACGGCGCTGATGCTCAAGGATCTGCGGCTGGCGATGGCCGCGGCCAAGGACGCCGGTGCCGACGTGCCGATGGGCCACCGTGCGGCGCAATTGTACGAGGCCTTTGCCGCATCGGGCCATGCGGGTCTCGATTTTTCCGCGATCATCAAAACCTTGCGCACCTGACCCGGGGTTCGGCGCGCGGCCATGAAAATCTGGTTCGATGGCGGGTGCCGTCCCAATCCGGGGGTCATCCGCACCGCTGTCGTGGCGGGCGGGCGCACCTTGCAGCGGGGCGATCACCCCCGCGGCGACAACAGCGATGCCGAATGGCTGGCGCTGCTCGATGCGGTCGCGGTGGCGCGGCAACTGGGGCTGTCCGACGTCGTCCTGCTGGGCGATTCGGCGCTGGTGGTGGGGCAGGCACGGGGCACGGCGCGGCGGGTGCCGCGCCGGTTTCATGGCTATCTGGCGCAATTCCACGCGGCCGTCGCAGGCTTTGACCGGGTGCGGGTGCGCCATGTCGCGCGGTCGCACAATCTGGCCGGAATTGTGCTCGACAAGGATGGCGCATGGCCCGCCTGATTGCGTTCAACAAACCCTGGGGCGTGCTGTCGCAATTCACCGACGAGGGTGATCGTCCGACTTTGGCGGCGCATGTCGCGGTGCCGGGGGTCTATCCGGCAGGGCGGCTCGATCGCGACAGCGAGGGGCTGTTGCTGTTGACCGATGATGGACGGTTGCAGGCGCAGATCGCCGATCCGCGTTTCAAATTGCCCAAAACCTACTGGGTGCAGGTCGAAGGCACTGCGACCGAGGCCCAACTGGCGCAATTGCGGCGCGGGGTCATGCTGAAGGACGGGATGACCCTGCCGGCCGAGGCTGAAGCTCTGGCGCCGCCCGACTTGTGGCCGCGCGATCCGCCGGTGCGGGTGCGCAAGACGGTGCCCGATTGCTGGATCAGCCTGACCATCCGCGAAGGCCGCAACCGCCAGGTGCGCCGCATGACCGCAGCCGTTGGCCTGCCCTGCCTGCGGCTGGTGCGCTGGCAAATCGGCGACTGGACGCTTGCGGGCATTCCCGCGGGCGAATGGCGCGAGCTTGCGCTGCAAGGGCGTTGACCTTCGCGGCGGCCCGGCGCAGTTTTGCCCGAAAATACGCCCAGCGGAGATTCACCCATGATCAAGCTGCATGTGAACGGCACGCTGCATACCATCGATGCCGAAGGCGAAACCCCGTTGTTGTGGGTGATCCGTGACAATCTGGGCATGACCGGCACCAAATACGGCTGTGGCATCGCGCAGTGCGGGGCATGTTCGGTGATGATCGACGGGGTGGTGACGCGGTCATGCGTGACACCCGTCGAATCCGTGGCGGACAAGGCCATCACCACGATCGAAGGCATCGAACAGGACCCGGTGGGTCGGCGCGTGGTCGAGGCGTGGGTGCGGCATCAGGTGCCGCAATGCGGCTATTGCCAGTCGGGCCAGGTCATGGCGGCAACGTCGCTGATCAAGGCCAAGGCGCATCCCACCGATGACGATATCAACGCGGCCATGATCAATCTGTGCCGTTGCGGCACCTACACCACCATCCGTGCCGCGGTGCACGATCTGGCGGGCAGCGCGGAGCACGCGGCATGATCACCGATCTGTCGCACGACCTGGCGCTGGACACGGGCGCACCGGTCAATATCTCGCGCCGCCGGTTCCTGATGGCCGCTGCCGGGGCCTCGGCAGGCGCGTTCGTGCTGGGCTTTGGCCTGCCGATCGGCCAGGCACGCGCCGAAGGTGCGGTGGTGACGCCGGGCACACGCGTTGCCGCGTTCCTGGAAATCCGCGCAGACGGCACGATACGCCTGCAAAGCCCATTTGTCGAAGGCGGCCAGGGCATCTTTACCGCCATGGCGCAGATCGTCGGCGAAGAGCTGGATGCCGATCCAGCCACGTTCGTGGTGGAAAATGCCAGCCCCGGACCCGATTACAAGGTCATGGGCACGGGCGCCGGGCGTCGTATCACCGGGGGCAGCAATTCGGTCCGGTCAAGCTATGCCACGATGCGCCGGCTTGGCGCCAGTGCCCGCGCGATGCTGGTGCAGGCGGCCGCGCTGCAGTGGGGCGTACCCGTGGGCGAATTGACCACCGCGCCGGGCCATGTGATCCACGCCGCATCGCATCGAAGCCTGGCCTATGGCGAACTGGCAAAAACGGCGCTCGATCTGCCGGTGCCCGCGCCCGAAACCGTGGTGCTGAAGGACAAGGCGCAGTTCCGCTGGATCGGCAAGTCGGTGGCGCGGCTGGATGTGCGCGCCAAATCGACCGGCAAGGCCGCCTATGCGATCGATGCCAAAGTGCCGGGCATGGTCCATGCCGCGGTCCAGCACGCGCCGCGCTTTGGGATGGAGCCGGACAGTATCGGCAACGCCGATGCGATCAGGGCGATGCCGGGGGTTCACTCGGTGCATCTGCTGCCGGGGTGTGTCGCGGTGGTGGCCGAACGGTTTTGGCATGCCCGCCGCGCGGTCGAAGCGGCGCGGGTGAATTGGCGCGAACCGGCCGACCCTGCGGCGATCCGCGCGATGCCGGCGGATTTTTCGACCGAGGGGTTTGCCGCACGGCTCGCCGCGGCCGATGGTCCGGGTGATGTCGCCGAACATGTGGGCGATGCCGCCCACGCCATGACCACCGCGGCCAGCGTGATCCGCGCCACATATCAAAGCCAGTTTCTCAACCATGCGCAGCTGGAACCACCATCCGCGCTGGCGCGATTCAACGCCGATGGAACGCTGGACGTATGGTTGGCCAACCAGGCGCCGGATCTGTTCGTGGCCGATATTGCCCAGCGCACCGGCCTGACGGCTGAAAACATTGCGCTCCATTCGCCGATGATCGGCGGGTTTTTCGGGCGCCATTTCAAATATGCCGGGGCCAGCCCGTATCCGCAGGCAATCGCCCTGGCCAAGGCGGTGGGCCGCCCGGTGAAAGTGATCTGGACACGCGAAGAGGAATTCCTGCGCGACACCCTGCGCCCGATGGCGGTGGTCCAGTTCCGCGCCGGGCTTGATGCCGCGGGCCTGCCGGTCGCGATCGAGGCGTTCAGCGCGTGCGAAGGTCCCGGCGAAGGCCAGGCCAACAGGCGCGGGGACAAGCTCGATGCCGCCGCGCTGGAGGGGGTAACGGGCAAGCAATATGCCATTCCCCACCGTCATATCGCGCAACGCTATGTCAAATCGCCGATGGCGCTGGGTTATTGGCGCTCGGTCGGGCATTCGATGAACGATTTTTTCTATGAATGCTTTCTGGACGAAATCGCCGACAAGGGGGGCAAGGACCCCTATGACCTGCGGCTGCATCTGCTTGCCGACAACCGCCGCCTGTCGACGTTGCTCAAGGCTGTTGCCGAAGCCTCGGGCGGGTGGAAGGCCGGGCCCTATGTGGCGCCCGATGGATCGCGCCGCGCGCGTGGGGTGGCCATGGCATCGCCGTTCGGATCCGAAACCGCTGCGATTGCCGAGGTGTCGATCGAAGGCGGCGAGGTGAAAGTGCACGACATCTGGCAGGCGATCGATCCGGGCACGGTGGTCAATCCGGCGATTGTTGCCGCGCAGGTCACGGGCGCCTCGGCCCTGGCGCTGAGCCAGTTGCTGGTCGAAACGGCAGTTTACAGGGACGGTGTGCCGGTGGCGCGCAATTTCGATGGCTATCAGGTGTTGCGTCCCGATCGCATGGCGCGCGTGCACACGCGAATCGTCGAAAGCGGCGAAAAGATGGGCGGGATCGGCGAACCGGGCCTGCCGGCAGTGCCGCCGGCGGTGGCCAATGCGGTGTCGCGGTTGACCGGCAAACGCGTGCGTGCGATGCCGCTGGCCGGACAGACCGTTAACGCGTGATCAGCGGCTGGCGCGTTTCATGTGGGTCGCGATGATCCGGCCGATCGGATCGTCGCGCAATGACGGGGCGCTGGCCAGCCGGGCTGGCGCGGGCGCCGGCGCGGCAGCGGCAACGCGCGTCTGGGGCCGCGCCACCAGCATGTTGCGCTCAGGCGCAACAGACGCAGACTCGATCCCTTTCAGAAAATTGGCGTCGATCCGGTGCGCCACCGGTGCAGATGCTGCCAGCCGCGTCATCCGCGGCACTTCGGCAGAGGCGAGAATGACCGCGCGCGGCGCCAGCATCTCGTCGCCATTGCGTGGCTTCTGCTTGTAGATAAAGCCGTTCACCGGCCAGCGGGTGGTGCCCAGATCACCGATCGGGGCATACCACACGCGCACTTCGCTCCAGTCGTTGGCAGGCGACACATCGACTGCACGCACGTCCAGTTCGACATTGCCGCGCCGTCCGTCGATCGGCGACCAGTTGGCATGGCGCAGCAACACGGTGCGTTCGTCGATGATCCGGCTGACCATGGCCACATGCCCAAGCGTCATCGGACCATGCGGGCGAAAGCTCATCACCGCGCCCACTTTGGGCTGACGACCACGGGCATATTTGCCGTCGGCCTGGTCCCACCAGGTGTGCGCATCGCCGTACAGCTGGATCCCCGACGCCTCGCGCGCAAACGGCACGCATTGGCGATAGGGCAAGGCGTCGGCATCATCGCTGTCGTCGCTGGCATCAATATTGGGCACAATTCCCGCCGGACGGGCCTGTGTTGCCGTGGGGGCAATCTGGGTGAGCAGCGCCAGCGCAACGGCCACGCTCCATCCCCAATTGGCCCGTACCCAACGGCCGGCCTTGTCTACGGTCCATCCCTGCATGGTCGTCCATTTGGACCAGCGCTGGTTAAAGCGCTGCGTTGGGACAGGGTTAATGCTGTGTAAGCGGATGTGGTAAGCGGCTTGGACAATCGCATTTGCTTGCCTTTCTGCCGACAAACCGGCACGGCGGCGCGCATGTCTGCCCCCCAAAAACCCCACGTTGTCATCATCGGCCGTCCCAATGTCGGCAAATCCACACTGTTCAACCGGCTGGTGGGCAAGAAGCTCGCGCTGGTCGACGATCAGCCCGGGGTGACGCGCGACCGCCGACTCGGCGATGCGGATCTGCTGGGCCTGGCATTCACCATTGTCGACACCGCCGGATGGGAGGACGACGATCCTGCCACGTTGCCCGGCCGCATGCGCATGCAGACCGAGGCTGCGCTGGCCGGCGCGCACGTGGCGCTGTTCGTGATCGATTCGCGCGCCGGGCTGACCCTGCTGGACGAAGAAATCGGGCGCCACCTGCACGAATCCTCGGTGCCGGTGATTCTGGTCGCCAACAAGGCCGAGGGCCGTGCGGGCGATGATGGCGTGTTCGAAGCGTTTGCGTTGGGCTTTGGCGAGCCGATCGCGCTGTCGGCCGAACATGGCGAGGGGCTGAGCGATCTGTTCCAGGCGCTGCTGCCGCTGGTGGGTGAACCCGACGACGCCGCAGAGCACGACGAAGACGAGCCCGAGTACGACCCGCAAAGCGTGCTCAAGCTGGCGATTGTCGGCCGCCCGAACGCGGGAAAATCGACCCTGATCAACCGCATTCTGGGCCAGGACCGGCTGCTGACCGGGCCAGAGGCGGGAATTACCCGTGATTCGATCGCGATCGACTGGACCTGGCACGACCCCGCCAACGGCGATGCACGGCCGGTGCGCCTGATCGACACCGCCGGAATGCGCAAAAAGGCGCTGGTGGTCGACAAACTGGAAAAACTGGCGGTGGCCGATGCGCGCCACGCGGTCGATTTTGCCGAAGTCGTCGTGCTGCTGCTTGATGCCACGCGCGGGCTGGAACATCAGGATCTGAAGATCGCCTCGCTCGTGCTTGAAGAAGGCCGCGCGCTGATCATTGCGATCAACAAGTGGGATATTGCCGAAGATCCCAGCGGGCTGTTCAACGGCGTGCGCACCGCGTTGGAAGACGGCCTGGCGCAAGTGCGCGGGGTGCCGTTGATCGCGGTATCGGCGCGCACCGGCAAGGGGCTCGACGCGATGATCGCCGCCGCGTTCGAACTGCGCGATGCGTGGAGCAAGCGCGTGCCGACCGCCGCACTCAATCGCTGGTTCGATTCGGCGCTGTCGGCCAATCCGCCGCCCGCACCCGGTGGCCGCCGGATCAAGCTGCGCTATATCACGCAGGCCAAGACCCGCCCGCCGGGCTTTATCCTGTTCGGCACGCGGCTTGACCAGTTGCCCGAAAGCTATCGCCGCTATCTGGTCAACGGCATCCGTCGTGAACTCGGGTTTGACGCGGTACCGATCCGCCTGACGCTGCGCAGCGCCAAGAACCCGTTTGCCGACAAAGCCAAGTGATGCCCGACCTGCCGCGCACTTTGTGGGCCGCGATGGCCCGCGGGATTGCAGGCACATGTCCGCGTTGCGGCGGGGCCCACCTGTTTGCGCGATTTCTGAAGCCGGTTGCCCGCTGCCCGCTGTGCGCACAGGACTGGTCGGTGCATGCTGCGGATGATTTTCCGCCTTATGTCGCGATCATTGTCACCGCGCATGTCATGGCACCGATCATGATCCTGCTGGGCAGTTCGGCCACTCTGCCGACATGGGTGCTGGTGGCCATCGCGCTGCTTATCGCCATGCCGATGCTGATGGCCCTGCTGCAACCCGCCAAAGGCGGGATCATCGCGCTGCAATGGTGGCTGGGCATGGCCGGTTTTGCGCCAAGACCGGGCAAGGTCGAGGCCGGGGCAGAATAACCGCCGGCCCGGCCTCGCAGCCCGCGGACTGGCGCCTTTCGCGGGACCTGCCGATCCCGCGAAAGGCGATTGCCAGGATCAGAAGATCTCGAACAGGCCCGCGGCACCCATGCCGCCGCCGACGCACATCGTCACCACGGCGTATTTCGCACCGCGACGCTTGCCTTCGAGCAGCGCGTGGATCGAACAGCGTGCACCGGTCATGCCATAAGGGTGACCGATCGAGATCGAGCCGCCGTTCACATTGAGCAGCGCGTCGGGAATGCCCAGACGATCGCGGCAATAGAGCACCTGCACGGCAAAGGCCTCGTTCAGTTCCCACAGGCCGATGTCGGCGACAGTCAGGCCGAACCGGCCAAGCAGCTTGGGAATGGCATAGACCGGGCCGATGCCCATTTCATCGGGCTCGGTACCGGCCACGGCCATGCCGACATAGCGCCCCAGCGGGGTCAGACCCTTTTTCGCGGCGGTTGCGGCCTCCATGATGACCACGGCGGCCGAACCGTCGGACAGCTGGCTGGCGTTGCCCGCGGTCACAATCCCGTCGGGCAGCACGCTCTTGAGCGAATTGAGGCCTTCGAGCGTGGTTTCGGGACGGTTGCCCTCGTCCTTGGTCAGGGTCACTTCGTGCATGGTCACCGCACCCGTGGCCTTGTCGGCAACGCCCATCGTGGCGGTGACGGGCACGATTTCATCGGCGAACAGGTTGGCGGCCTGCGCGGCGGCGGTGCGCTGTTGCGACTGGAACGCATAGGCATCGCAGGCGTCGCGGCCGATGCCATAGCGCGCGCCGACCACCTCGGCGGTCTGCAGCATCGGCATGTAGATCGCCTTGTGCATCGCATAAAGCTCGGGATCGGGCTGCACGCGCATGTCCTTGGTCTGGACCACGCTGATCAGTTCCTGTCCGCCGGCGGCGACCACGTCCATGCGGTCAAAGATCACCTGCTTTGACGCGGTGGCGATTGTCATCAGGCCCGACGAGCACTGGCGATCCATCGACTGGCCCGAAACCGTAACCGGCAGCCCCGCACGCAGCGCCACCTGGCGTGCGATATTGCCGGCTTGTGCGCCCTGTTGCAGCGCCGCGCCCCACACCACGTCGTCGACTTCGCCGCCTTCGATCCCGGCGCGTTCTACCGCGGCGCGCAACGAATGTGCGCCCAGCGTGGCCCCGCCGGTGGCATTGAACGCGCCCTTGTAGGCACGGCCGATCGGGGTGCGGGCGACCGATACGATGACTGCATCACGCATAATGGAAAATCCTCTCGTTTTGTAAAATCAGGAAAAGGCGTGGGTTACCGGGTTGCCGCCAAAACGGTCGCGCAGGGTCCGCTTCAGCACTTTGCCGATCGCGCTGCGCGGCAGTTCATCGACCACCGCGATTGCGCTGATCCGCTGCGTCTTGCCCAGATGGCTGTTGGCCTGCGCCAAAATCGCCTGCGGATCGGCGGCGGGATCGGCCAGCACGACAACGGCCAGCGGGGTTTCACCCCATGTGTCCGACGGCACCCCGATCACCGCGGCTTCGCGCACCGCGCTCTGGCAGGTCAGTTGCGCCTCAAGATCGGTGGGAAAAATGTTGAACCCGCCCGAAATGATCATGTCTTTCGACCGGTCCATCAGGATCAGGAAGCCGTCTTCGTCAAACCGCCCGACATCGCCGTGGCGGATATAGCGGCGTCCTTCGTCGTCGTGCCATTCCACTTCGCGGGTCTTGGCATCCTGGCGGTGATAGCCGTTCATCATCACCGGCGAATGGCCGACGATCTCGCCCGTTTCGCCTTGTGCCACTTCGTGGCCGTCTTCATCGATGATCTTCATGATGTGCCCGGGCGAGGGCCGGCCCACGGTATGCAGCTTGTCGGGAAATTCGTGCGCCACCAGGATCGCCGAGGCGCCGCCTTCGGTCATGCCATAGGCCTCGAGCAGACCGCCGGGCCAGCGTTTGAGCACATCGGCCTTGAGCCAGGCGGGAAACGGGGCGGATGTGCTGGATTTCATCACATAGGACGACAGGTCGAATTGGTCGAACGTGGGCAGTTCCATGATGCGGCGGTATTGCACCGGCACCAGCATGGCATGGGTCACGCGTTCGGCCTGCGACAGTTCGAGGAACCGCTGCGCGTCGAACCTGGCCATCAGCACGACTTTGCCGCCACCCGCCAGCGCCGGGAAAAAGCTGACCAGCGTGGTGTTGGAATAAAGCGGGGTCGAACAGATCACGCAAGTGTCGTCGCCATACCCGCCGGCCAAGGTGCGCCGGGCATATTCGTGGCGCATCTGGTGGCTTTGCACGATCCCCTTGGGTGTGCCGGTGGTGCCCGAGGAATAGATGATGTTGAACGGGTGGTGCGGCGCGATCGTCACCGGCGCGGCGCGGGTGCCGGCAGGCGGCAGCCAGTCCGACAGCGCGATCCCGGCATCGCTGTCATCCAGTGCGATGCGGGTCACGTCTGCCGGAAACGGCAGATCGGCCAGCTTGTCGGCCATCGCCTTGTCGAGGAACAGCACGCGCGCGGTGCTGTCGGCCAGCATGGCCAGCACGGTGTCGCCCGCAGCACTGCTGGTCAGCAACGCGGCAGCGGCGCCTGCGCGCAAGATCCCGGTGAACGCCAGCGCCGCCTCGACCGAATTGGTTGCGGCGATCGCCACCGGCTCGGTCTGCGCGATCCCGGCGGCCTGCAACCCGGCCGCGAAACGCTCGGTCCGGTCGCCCAGCTCGGCCCAGGTCACCTGGCGGTGTTCGTCGGCCAGTGCGATGGCCCGGCCCCGGCGGGCGGCGTGGGCGGCCAGAATCGCGGGCAGCGGCAGGAAATCTGCCGCCACCACGTCCGCCACGCTGATCGGGCCGCCGTCCATCTCAGTTGAAGGTTTCGCCGGCCGCAGCCTTGGCCGCCAGCAACGGGGCCACCGGCTGACCATGACGGGTCAGACCATCGACCACGGTGTTCAGGCCGATATGGTCGGCCCAGTACATCGGACCGCCGGTCCATGCCGGCCAGCCGTAGCCGTTCAGCCAGACGGTATCGATATCGCCTGCGCGCTGGGCAATGCCTTCGGCCAGGATCAGTGCGCCTTCGCTGACCATCGGGTACAGCAGGCGCTCGCGGATTTCATCCTTGCCGATTGCGCGTTGCGGCTTGCCCTCTTTGGCGGCGAACCGGGCAATGATCGCCTTGACCTCGTCCGACGGCGTGCGCTGACGGTTGTCGTCGTAGTCGTAAAAGCCTTTTTTGGTCTTCTGTCCCCAGCGACCCACCGCGCACAGCGCATCGCGCAAGCTTTCGATACGCGCAGGATCGCGGTGCCAGCCGATGTCGACACCGGCCAGATCGGCCATCTGCCACGGCCCCATGGGAAAACCGAATTCAAGCAGCGCTTCGTCCACGTCCCAGTAATTGGCGCCTTCCATGATCAGCGCGTGGGCGGCGGCCTGACGCGGGCTCAGCATGCGGTTGCCGATGAAGCCGTGGCACACGCCCGACACCACCGGAATTTTGCCGATCCTGACCGACAGCGCCATCACGGTGGCCAGTTCGGCGGCGCCGGTGGCTTTGCCACGCACCACTTCGAGCAGTTTCATGACATTGGCGGGTGAAAAGAAATGCATGCCCAGCACCGATGCAGGGCGCTTGGTGATCGCCCCGATCGCATCGATATCAAGATAGCTGGTGTTGCTGGCCAGGATCGCGCCGGGCTTGGCAATGGCGTCCAGCCGCCCGAACACCTCTTGTTTGACGTCCATGCTTTCATAGACCGCCTCGATCACCAGATCGGCAGCCGCCAGCGCGTCGAAATCAAGCGTCGGGGTCAGCAGGCTGATGGCCTGTTCGGCCAGTGCCGCATCCATCTTGCCGCGCTTGACCGTCGCCTCGTAATTGCGGCGGATCGTCGCGACGCCGCGATCCAGTGCCTCCTGGCTGGTTTCGACGATCGTTACCGGAATGCCGGCGGTCAGGAAATTCATCGTGATCCCGCCACCCATCGTGCCGGCGCCGATCACGCCGACCTGGTTGATCGGGAGAAGCGCGGTGTCTGCCGGAATGTCATCGATTTTTGCAGCGGCATGGCGGGCGGCGTCGATATGATCGCGGGCGCCTTGGATCGGGTCGGACATGACGTGTTCCTTTCGGGTTTCAGGCGCGGCTGTCGATCAGCGCGGCGTAAATGAGCGTCTTGAGCTGTTCGCGGATCGGAAACACCACCGATGGGCCGACCTGGGTCATGAACACCATCGACAGGCCCTCGGCCGGATCGACAAAGAACTTGGTCGAATAGATCCCGCTCCAGAAAAATTCGCCCGCGTTGCCGGGCGTCAGGTTGCGCACCGGATCGGTGGTCACCGCAAAGCCCAGGCCAAAGCCGGTGCCCGCCTGCTTCGGGTCGCTGAACAGGCCTTGCGCGATCTGCGGCAGATCAGCGGGTGCGTCATCGGGCAGGCGCAGGTGGTTGGCAGTCATCAGCCGCAGCGTTGCGGGGCTGACCAGATGCACGCCATCGGCGCCGCCACCGCCGACCAGCGCGCGGCAGAACCGGTGATAATCGGCCAGCGTCGAAACCAGGCCGCCACCGCCGCTTTCAAAGCGTGGTTCGCGCAACGTGGCCGAGTTTTCCGCCGGGTCCAGCACCTGCAACGGCTGGCCGGGCGCCGGTGCCCACCACGCATCGGTCAGCCGGTGTCCCTTGTCGGCGGGGCAGGAAAAGCCGGTATCGACCATGCCGAGCGGATCGAACAGGTGGGTTTTCAGAAATGCGCCAAGGCTTTGCCCCGACAGCCGGCTGACAATCACCCCCAGCACATCGACCGACACCGAATAGGCCCAGGCATCCCCGGGCTGAAACGCCAGCGGCAATTTGGCCAATGCTTCGATAAAGGCGTCATTGCCCGCCAGGCTGGCATGGCCGTCGAGCCGCCCCTTGCGATAGGCGGCATCGAGGTTGTTGCGGTTCTGGATGCCATAGGTCAGGCCCGATCGGTGGCTCAGCAGATCGACCATGCGCATCGGCCGCGCGCGTGGGCCGGGCACAAACGGCGCTTCGCCGCCACCACCGGCATAGATCCTGAGATCGGCAAATTCGGGCACGACTTTGGTCACCGGATCATCAAGCGCGACCAGCCCCTGTTCGACCAGCATCATGAACGCGATCGACACGATCGGCTTGGTCATCGAGGCAATGCGGCAGATCGCATCGGGTGACCAGGGCGTGCCATCGGCGCGCATCCGGCCCATTGTCGCGCGCCACACCGGCACCCCGTCGCGCGCGACCATGATATCGGCGCCGGGAAACCGCCCGGTGCCGATATAATCGCGTTCGACAAACGCCGCCACGCGGTCCAGCCGCGCGGGATCAAAACCATGATCGGCAGGGTTCGCCAGCTTCATTCCAGGGTCCTCTTATGGCTTGTCTTAACCGAAAATCGCCACCGATTGCAGGCCGCGCATCACTTCGGTGCCATCGGTGTTCCACATGCGCAGGGTCTCGCTCGAAAAGCCATCGGCCATATGGTTCGATGCGGTTTCCAGCAGCCACCAGCCATCGCGGGTGGTGGGGTTTTCGCCCAGCAGCGTCAGCGACCAGTTGATCGAACTGAGCGGGCCGGGGCGTTCCATGGCGCGCATCGATCCGGGCGGCAGCGTGTCGCCGATCGCGACCAGTTCGGCATAGGGGTCAAGGCCATCGCGCTCTTTCAGACGCACCCAGCGGCGCACCGCAATCTGCCCGTCGCCGCCGCGCGGACCGGCACGGCGCAAGTCCAGGCGATGGATGAACGCCGGCGATCGGGGCAGGGCCGCGACCGGTTCGGCCTGTTCGGGTGCAATCATCCGGTCAAGCCGGTCGGCAGCCCTGGACCCGTTGCCATCGCGCGCACGGCCAAACAGCCAGGTTGCGCGATGCGCCAGCGCGCCATCGCACCACAGCGTGGTTTCGACATGGCTGACGCTTTTGCCGGTGCGCAGCATCGTGGCGCGGGCCTCGATATCTTCGCCCACCGGGCCGATGAAACCGATTTGCGCGGCGCGCAATGGCGGCAGATCGGGAAAGCTGCGGATCGCGCAAAGATAGGCGATATAGCTTGATGCCCCGCCATACATCGTGCGGCCCTGCATCCAACCGGCGGCTCCGTGCAGTTGAAAACGGTCGCCATCGCGCACCAGCCGGTCGGCCAGTTGCGGCAGCGTCAGCGCCCCTTCGACCGTGTCCTGCTGCATCGTGCTGTCCAATTCCGACTCCATTTAACCGGGTGGTTAGGGGATTGCACGGCGCACGGAAAGGGGCTTTGCGCACAAACCTCGGCGCGTGAAACACGCGGGTTTGCACGGGTTTTGCACTTTCCCCTACGGCATCGCGGGGGCGATCAGCGCATCGCTGTCTGTGGCGGACCAATCATGCGCCCCCGCCATGCGCCAGACTTCGCGGCCCTGTGCATCATACAGCACGCTGGTCGGCAGATCGCCGGCATTGTAAAAGAATGCCAGCGTGTTTTCGGGGTCGAGCCAGGGGTGCAGATGATCGAAATGGTGGCTCGACAGCGTGGCCGCCACTTTTTGCGGCGATCCCGAATCCTGCGACACCGTGACCACCGCCAGGTGCCCGGCCTGCCGCGCGGCAAGCGCATCTAGAGTGGGCATTTCCTTGACGCAAGGCGCGCACCAGGTGGCCCACAGATTGATCAGGACAGGCTTGCCCTTCAGGCTGGCGATGCCAAGCTTTGCCCCCGACGGGTCGGTGACAGTCATCGTCGGCATCGCCGAACCCTTGTGACTGGTGTCGATCTTGCCCGCAAAGCCGTCGGCTGCGGGTGCGGACGGGGCTGCGGCGGTGCTGGGCGGTTGCGCCGGGGCGCGCGCGTCTCTATCGCAACCCGACAGGGCCAGCGCGGCCAAACCAACCACCAAGGGCAGACGACGGGCAATGAGCGGCAAATCAGGCTCCAACCAGATGTGGGGCGGGCGGTTCGCGGCCGGCCCTTCGGCGATCATGCGCGAGATAAATGCCTCGATCCCCTTCGACAAGGCACTGTGGGGGCAAGACATCGCCGCGTCAAAGGCGCATGTGGCGATGCTTGGCGCGCAAGGCATCGTGTCAGCGGCCGACGCGGCGACAATTTCAGCCGGGCTCGATCAGGTTGCTGCCGAATACGCAGCCACGGGCGTGCCCGAAGACTGGGATCTGGAAGACATCCACATGACCACCGAAAGCCGGCTGGCCGAACTGATCGGGCCGGTGGCCGGGCGCCTGCACACCGCGCGCAGCCGCAACGACCAGGTTGCCACCGATTTCCGCCTGTGGGTGCGCGATTGCCTTGATCAGACCGACGCCGGCCTGCACGCGTTCCAGGTGGCGCTGGTGACCCGCGCGGACGAACACACCGCGTCGATCATGCCCGGCTTTACCCATCTGCAGACCGCGCAGCCGGTCACGCTGGGCCATCATCTGATGGCCTATTACGAGATGATCCGCCGCGACCGGTCGCGGCTGGCCGCTGCACGTGCGCGGATGAACGAATGTCCGCTGGGTGCCGCAGCGCTGGCGGGCACCGGGTTTCCGATCGATCGCGCGGCCACGGCTGCGGCACTGGGGTTTGACCGGCCCACCGCCAACAGCCTCGATTCGGTGTCGGACCGTGATTTTGCGCTCGATTTCCTGATGGCGGCGGCACAGATTTCGCTGCACCTGTCGCGGCTGGCTGAAGAATTCATCATCTGGGCCAGCCAGCCGTTCGGCTTTGTCGTGCTGCCCGACAGCCTGTCGACCGGCAGCTCGATCATGCCGCAGAAGAAGAACCCCGATGCCGCCGAACTGGTGCGCGGCCATTCGGGACGAATCGTCGGCAGCCTGACATCGCTGATGATCACGATGAAAGGCCTGCCGCTGGCCTATTCCAAGGACATGCAGGACGACAAACCGCCGGTGTTCGAGGCGGCATCGCTGCTGGCGCTGTCGATCGCGGCGATGACCGGCATGGTGGCCGAGGCGCGGTTCCGCGATCAGCGCATGCGCGCGGCGGCCGAACTGGGCTATGCCACGGCCACCGATCTGGCGGATTGGCTGGTGCGGCAGGCCGATATTCCGTTCCGCGAGGCGCACCACATCACCGGCACCGCGGTGCGATTGGCCGAAAGTCGGGGCATCGCGCTGGATCAGTTGCCGCTGGGCGACTTGCAGGCGATCGATCCGCGCATCGATGCGCGCGTCTATGCCGCGCTGTCGGTCGAAGCATCGGTGGCCGCGCGCGCCAGCCACGGCGGCACGGCCACTGCACAAGTGGCCTTGCGCGTGGCCGAGGCGCAGGCCGCACTGCAAATGGAGAGCTGACCATGGCGTGTCGTTCGACTTTGATCCTGGTGGCGCTGTCGGCGCTGGCCGTGGCCGGTTGCGGCAATCGGCGCGATCTGAAGCCGCTTGCCGGGCACAGCCTGCCGCCTGCACCTTATGGAACCGGGTACAAGCCAAACGCCGAACAGATGCTCAAGCCCCCGGTTCTGGCCCGGCCCGAGCGCAGTGTCGATGTGCGTGTGCGGTCCGAGGAACGCGCCGACGATCCGTTCGACCTGCCGCCGGAAAATTGAGTTTGGGATAGAAAGCGCTTCATGGACCATTTTGATTATCGCGACGGCGTGCTGCATGCCGAAGCCGTGCCCCTGTCGCGGATTGCCGATGCCGTGGGTACGCCGGTCTATGTCTATTCGCGCGAAACGCTCACGCGCCATGCCCGCGTGTTCCGCGATGCGCTGGCCATTCTGCCCGGCGCAAAGATCGCCTTTGCGGTCAAATCCAATCCCAATCTGGCCGTGCTCAAGGTCCTGGCCGCCGAAGGGTATGGCGCCGATGTGGTGTCGGGCGGCGAACTCGAACGCGCGCTGGCCGCGGGCATGGCGCCCGACACCATCGTGTTTTCAGGCGTGGGCAAGACCAGTGCCGAACTGATCCGCGCGCTCGATGTGGGCATCGGGCAGTTCAATCTGGAAAGCGCCGAAGAAGGCTTGGAACTGGCCGAAATCGCGCGCACGCAGGGCCGTACGGCACCGTGCGTCCTGCGCATCAATCCCGATGTCGATGCGGGCACGCACGGCAAGATTTCCACCGGCAAGGCCGACAACAAGTTCGGCGTGCCGTTTGACCGTGCGGCTGCGATCTATGCCCGGCTGGCCGCCGAGCCGGGTCTGGCCATGCGCGGCCTTGCGCTGCATATCGGCAGCCAGTTGTCGCGGCTCGACCCCCTGGAAGCAGCCTTTGCCAAAGTCGGCACGCTGCTGCGCGCCATCCGTGCCGCCGGACAGACGATCACGCATGTCGATCTCGGCGGCGGGGTGGGCGTGCCTTACAAGGCCGGCGAGGTGTTCCCCCAGCCGGCCGAATACGCCGCGATGGTGGCGCGCGTCACCGCCGGCTGGGGCGTGACGCTGATGTTCGAACCGGGCCGGGTGATCACCGGAAACACCGGCGTGCTGGTCACGCGGGTGGTGCGGGTGAAGGAAGGCGCGGGCCACCCCTGGGTGGTGGTCGATGCGGCGATGAACGATCTGGCGCGGCCCGCCTTGTATGACGCGTGGCACGATTTTGCCGCGGTGGTGCCGTCGGGCGAACAGATGACTGCCAATATCGTCGGACCCATCTGCGAATCGAGCGATACGTTCGCCATGGCGCGCACCATCGACACCGTGGCACGCGGCGATCTGGCGGTGTTCCGGACCGCGGGCGCCTATGGCGCGACGATGGCCAACACCTACAATTCGCGCGCGATGGTGCCCGAAGTGATGGTCGACGGCGAACGCTGGGCGGTGGTGGCCGACCGCATCGCACCCTCGGCCATCCTGGCCGCCGAACGCGTGCCGGATTTCCTGGTGTGACGCTGCCCGCGCTGCCGCTGTTTCACCGTCTGGCCGGGCAACCGGTGGTGGTGCTGGGGCACGGCGAGGCGGCGGCGGCCAAGGCGCGGCTGGTCGAGCGCGCGGGTGGCTGCGTGATCGATGATCTGGCGCTCGGCATCGACCAGGGCGCAAGGATCGCATTTATCGCGCATGACGATGAAACCGCGTTGCAGGCCGATGCCTTGCGCGCGCGTTGTGCCGGGCTGCTGGTCAATGTGGTCGACCGTCCCGACTTGTGCGATTTCACGACACCATCGCTGATCGATCGGGCGCCGGTGGTGATTGCGGTCGGCACCGCAGGCGCCAGTGCCGGGCTGGCCAAGGCGTTGCGGTTGCGGATCGACGCGCTGTTGCCGCAGAAACTGGGCGCGCTGGCCGATGCGCTGTATGCGGCGCGCGCTGCCTTGCGCGCGCGCTGGCCCGATGGTGCCATGCGGCGGCGCGGGCTCGATGCGGCGCTGGCCCCGGGCGGCGCGCTCGATCCGATGCGCGAACACGATCGGGATGCGGTGGCGCGCTGGATCGACGGTGCGGTGCCCAATGCCATCGGGCGCCACGTGATCCATCTGACCAGCACCGATCCCGAAGACCTGACCTTGCGCCAGGCGCGGCTGCTGGGCCATGCCGATGCGCTGATTATCGACCCGGGTGTGCCGCCTGCCATTCTGGCGCGCGCCCGCGCCGATGCGCAGCGGCTGGCGCCTGGCGAACCGGTGCCCGAGGGCCTTGTGCTCGAACTGAAAATCTAGGCGGCATGGACACATTGCGCAGCGCCACGGCTCGACCAAAGGCCGCCTAGGCCTTTTTCGGCGAAAGCTGGAAATTCATCCAGCAGCTGGCCACCGGGCGACTGCGGTCGGATTGCCAGGCCTCGATCCGCACATTGGCAACGCGGCGGCCTGCGCGCACCACTTCGCCACGTGCATAGATCGTTTCGGGCAACCCGCCGCGCAGATATTCGGTGCTGATGTTGATCGGCTTGATCCGCATGTCGATGCCCTGCCGCTCAAGCTCGGCCTCAAGCGCGGTAAACCCGGCCATTTCCAGAACGCCGCCGATCGCGCCGCCGTGCATGAAGCCGGGGCGCCCCATCGCGCGCGCCGACCAGACCATGGCGATCACCGGGCTGCCGTTGTCGTGACCGGCAAATTCCATGCCCATGGCACGGGCATAAGGGGGCAGTTCGGTGCTTTTCATTTCACCCACTCCTGGCCGTCGACCAGCATGAAGATGCCGGCCGCATGCGCCACCGGATCGGTGATATCGCCATCGTGGGCAATGCCGCGCACAAATGCCATCGACCGGCGCACCTGATAGCATTCGGCGCGCGCGATGATCGGTTTGCGCGGGGCCGCGGCGCGGGTGTAATCGATCCGCAGATCGAGCGTGACCTGCGGACAGAACCGGCCCATCCGCGTCCACACCGACATCGATGTAGCATTGTCGAGCAGGCTGATGATCGGCCCCGACGCCAGCACGCCGGTTTCGGGATCACCCACCAGTTCTTCACGCCAGTCAAACGCCAGTTCGATCCAGTCGGTGCCATGACCGTGATAGCGCATGCCGATAAACCCGCTGTGGCCATGGGCATTCAAATGCGCGGTCCAGTCGCGCGGGTTGAAACCGGCGGCCTGGACAAACCTGTCAAGCGGGGTCGAAGTGTCCTCGGGGCTGTCCATGGGCGTGTCCTGCATGGACCAGTGGCGCAATGCAACCCTTCAGAACATCGCCCCGGCCAGCGCATCGATCGCGCCCTGCAGGATCAGCGCGGCGGCATGCGCGTCGATCCGTTCGGCGCGGCGCGCGCGGCTCATGTCCTGGTCGATCATTGCGCGTTCGGCGGCAACGGTTGACCAGCGTTCGTCCCACATCAGGATCGGCAGGTCGAAATCGGCCAGATTGCGCGCCATCGCGCGCGCCGCCTGGGCCCGCGGGCTGTCGCTGCCATCCATGTTGATGGGCAGGCCGATCACCAGCCCGCGCACGGCGCGCGCCGCAATCAGCGCGGCAATCTCGGCCTTGTCATCGCGAAATTTGCGCCGCGTGATCGTCCTGGTCGGGCTGGCAAAGCGCCAGCCGGCGTCACACAGCGCAAGGCCGATGGTCTTGGTGCCCGGATCAAGCCCCATCAGCACCCCGCCCTGGGGCAGCGCCTCGCGATAGGCGGCGGCATTGGTGCAGATCATGACAGGCTGTGCTCCCGCTGCCACGCCGCTTCGCGCCCGGCGATGTCGGCGCGCAGATTGCGCCAGAACAGCGCGAAGTCGTACATGGTGTAATTGTTTCCGGGCAGGACCTGATCGCCCAGATGGGGCGGGTTGGACATCAGCAACACACCGCTGGCCGCATCGCACCGTGCGCCGACCGATGGCACGACCAAAGCCGGCCCGCGGTTCTCATCGCCGATCGCCAGGCTGCCCCGGTTGGCATTGCCCGATGCGCCCGGTGCCGATCCTGCGGTCAGCGGATTGGTACACAGCGGTGCATCGTCGGCATGGTGTCCGTCAAGCGCCGGATAATGCGACGCCATCGTTCTGACCTGGCGCGGATCGGCGGGATCGGCAAAGGTCATCCAGGCCATCACGCAGCCGCTTTGATCGGCACGGCTGCAGGCCGGCATCCCCGTCATCGGCAAATCGTGTGCCACAGACACCGGCCATCCACCCAGATAGACCGCGGTGATCCGCGCTGCGACCGGCGTGCCGCGCACGGCATCGTGCAACAGGTGCAGCACGATCAGCGCGCCCTGGCTGTCGCCTGCCAGCACGATCGGTGCGCCGCGCGGAATTGCCTGCAGGAAATGGGCAAAGGCTGCGCGCACGTCGCCTTGGGCCTGGGCCAGCGCCTGTGCGGATTCGGGCCGATCGACCATGAACGTGCCCATGGCGGCCTGGCGATAGCGCGGGGCATAGATCGCGGCTTCGTCATTGAACACGCTGGCCATCGATCGCACCGACAGGCGCGCGCGCATCTGCGAATCGGCGTGGTCCAGCGGGGCGTTCCAGTGGGTCCGCCCCATGAACGTGGTGGGGTGGACAAAGAACACATAGGCGCCGCCCCTGCGTTCATGGCCTTGCCCAGGGGGCAACAGGCGCGCCGGATCGGTGGGCAGATCGGGGCGGGCAAGCCACATGGCGGGCTGATCATACGTGCCAGGGGCGAGTGGCGGCAACGCGGCATAGGCGGTGCGCGGTGCCATGCGCCAGGTTTCGATCATCGGTCCCGCCCAGTGGACCGCAGCAGCCTGTATCGCAATCAGCAGAACCATCAACAGGCCGAACCCGGCCAGCATGCGCCGCATGCGGGTCATCCCGGTCCTGCGCTGGGATCGGTGCCGTCATCGTTGCGCTGCGCCTGGCGTTCCAGCGCGATCTTGACCATTGCCACCATCGGATCGGCCAGGATCAGCCCAAGCAGGCCGAACAACACGCCAAAGATCAGCTGCGCGCCAAGCACCAGCGCCGGGGCCAGATCGGCGGTTCGTTTGGCCACCATCGGCACCACCACATTGCCATCGATGATCTGCACCAGCGCATAGACCACGATGCAGTAGACCCCGGTGTGAACCCCGCCCGAAAATCCCACCAGGATCATCAGGCTGCCCGAAATCGGCGCGCCGATATTGGGCAGAAACGCCAGCAATCCGGTCAGCAGGCCCAGCAGCGCCGCCATCGGCACACCCCAGATCTGCAGCAGCAGCCAGGTTGCGATCCCTTCGGATGCCATGCCCAGCAATCGCCCGAACAGCAGCCGGCGCAACGATTGCCCCATCGCCTGTGCGGTGCCGCGCCAGTCGTCGCGGGTCTGCGCGGGCAACAGCCACGCCACGCCGCGCTGGTACAGATCGGGCTCGGCTGCGAAATAGATGCCCAGGATCAGGATCAGGAACGCCGTGGTCAACCCGCCGAACAAACCACCCAGCGCACGCGTCAGCATGCCGACCCCGCCCGCCACTTGTTCGGCCACGCGGCCGATCAGCCCGGGCACATCGACAGTCTGCGGCAACAGGCCCTTGGTCCGGGCCAGATCGCTTAACCGCACCGCCTCGGTCTGGACCAGATGCGGCAACGCTGCGGCCTGCGATGCAATCTGGTTGCCGGCAAACAGCACCAGCCACACCAGGAACCCGACCGCGCCCAGCAACACCAGCGTGATGCGGATGCCACGCGGCACTGACGGCACCACCCGCGCGATCAGTCGTTGCCCGCCATCGATCATCGCGGCAAACACGATGCCGCCAAAGATGACGAGCAAAGGCTGCGCCAGATAGGCCGCCAGTGCCACCAGCGCGACCACGCAGACCCAGACCAGCGCGCGCTTGGCCTCGGTGCGGATCAATCCGTCGCGGATGTCGGTGGGGCCCGCCGTCTGGAGATGCGTTTCCGGATCGTCGTGGTCGCTCATCATTGTCCTCGATGCGCCATCATCGGGCGCAGTCTGGTCCATGATCGATCGGGTCGCAAGGCTTTCCACCAGCTGACCGGGTTCCAGCCTTCGCTGCCGTCGAGCGAAAATGTCACGAATTCAGCACGTCCGCCCACGCTCGACAGCGGCACCGGGCCGCCCAGGCCCTTTTCCTCGACCGGGGCGCGGCTGTCGGCCGAATGGTCGCGGTTGTCCCCCATCAGAAAGACATGGCCTTCGGGCACCCGGGTTTCGGGATAGTTGTCGAGCGGCTGGTCGCGGTGGTCGATGATGCGGTAGGTCGCGCCGTTGGGCAGGGTTTCGCGAAAGATCGGCAATTCGCAATATTTGCGGCCATCGGCGGCACGGATGCGCAGGCCGGGAAAATCATCGGGATCGCACGGCTGGTTGGGATCGACCGGCAGCAGCAGCGGCGCCTGCGGCACCTGGGGTATGCGTCTGCCGTTCAGCACGATCTGCCCGCCCACCACGGCAATGCGGTCCCCGGGCAGTGCGACCACGCGTTTGATATAGTCCTCGTCGCTGGCCGGCGGCACCACGATGACGATATCGCCATATGCGGGCGTGGCCGGAAACAGGCGCACCTGCGATCGCGGCAGAATGTGGAACGACGCCGACACCCAAGACCAGCCATAGGGATATTTCGACACCACCAGCCGGTCACCCACCAGCAGATTGGGCATCATCGAAATCGACGGAATATAAAACGGCTTGGCCACCAGGCTGTGAAACAGGATCACCGCGGCCAGCATCATCACAAGCCCGCGCACTTCGATCAGCCAGTTGGGCTCGGTCGGGGCGGGGGTGGGGGCAACGTGCGGCGCCGGTTCGGGCGGGGTTTCGTCGTGGATCATGCCGGTGCCACGATCGGGCGCGCTTCGATGACCACAAAGGCCTGCGCCCAGGGGTGATCGTCGGTCAGGGTCAGGTGCACAACGGCGGTATGATCGGGCGGCGTGATCGCCGCCAGCCGCGCGGCGGCGCCACCGGTCAGCGCCAGAGTCGGCGCGCCCGACGCGGCGTTGATCACGCCGATATCCTTCATGAACACGCCTGCGCGAAAGCCGGTGCCGACCGCCTTGGAAAAGGCTTCCTTGGCGGCGAACCGCTTGGCCAGGGTCCCGGCGCGGGTCAGTGGTCGACGTGCCGCCTTGGCCTGTTCGGCGGCCGTGAACACCCGGGCTTCAAAACGTGCCCCGAACCGGTCGAGTGATGCCTGGATCCGCTCGATATTGCACAAGTCCGATCCCAGCCCGATGATCATCGCGCCGCGTCCATCAGATCGCGCATCCGCCGCACCGCGTCGGCCAGGCCGGTAAAAATCGCCTCGCCGATCAGGTAATGCCCGATGTTCAGTTCGGCCAGTTGCGGGATCGCGGCAATCGCCTGGACATTGTCATAGGTCAGGCCGTGGCCCGCGTGCGGTTCGATGCCATTGCGTGCGGCCAGTGCGGCCATGTCGGCAATACGTTTCAGCTCGATCGCGCGCGCTTCACCCGTGGCATGGGCATATTCGCCGGTGTGCAATTCGACCACGGGCGCGCCCAGCCGCAACGCCGCCTCGATCTGGCGCGGTTCGGGCGCGATGAACAGGCTGACGCGAATGCCTGCATCGGACAGGCGCGCGATTGCCGGGGCCAGCCGGTTGTGTTGTCCGGCTGCATCGAGCCCGCCTTCGGTGGTGCGTTCCTCGCGCCGTTCGGGCACGATGCACGCGGCATGCGGACGATGGCGCAGCGCAATCGCGACCATTTCATCGGTCGCGGCCATCTCAAAATTCAGCGGCAGGCTGGTCGCAGCCTGGATCCGGGCAATATCTTCGTCGCGGATATGGCGGCGATCTTCGCGCAAATGCGCGGTAATGCCGTCACCACCCACCGAGGCAACGATTTCGGCCGCGCGCACCGGATCGGGATGATCGCCGCCGCGCGCGTTGCGCACCGTGGCAACATGATCGATATTGACCCCCAGCCGCAGGCGCGGCGCGCTGGCCGCCGCACCCGTCATGCGGCCACAGCCCGGCTGCCCGGCTTGATCGCCGGCGTCGTGGCCAGGTCTTCGGGCACGTCTTCGGGGGCATACGTCGGGAAATTCAGCGTGATCAGCGGGTGGAACGGCACGCCCAGATCGGCCTCGCCCGCCGACCGGTCAACCAGCGACGCCGCAGCGATCACCACCCCGCCAGCCGCCTCGACCGCGCGAATGGCCTCGCGGCTCGACAGGCCGGTGGTCACCACATCTTCGACCAGCAGCACGCGCTCGCCCGGCGCCAGGGCAAAGCCGCGACGCAGTTCGAACGTGCCGGTCGGACGTTCGACGAACATGGCCTCGACCCCCAGTGCGCGACCCATTTCATGCCCGATGATCACCCCGCCCATCGCCGGCGAGATCACCTTCTGGATCTGCTGGCGCAGCTCGCGCGGGAACGTGGCCGCCAGCGCCGAAGCCAGCCGCGTTGCGCGCATCGGATCCATCAGCACGCGCGCGCACTGCAGGTAATGCGCACTGTGGCGGCCAGATGAAAGCAGGAAATGCCCTTCGAGCAGGGCCCCGCTGGCACGGAATTCGGAAAGGATTTCGCTGTCTTGCATGGTTGGGTCCGAATGGTGGGTGCATGCGCCCTGCCGGCAGGCGGACGCTGTTTGGCAATGCTGTGGCAAATGGCGCGCCAGCGCGGCCGGGGCAAGCCTTTTTGCGCCTGTGGCCCAAGTTCCTGAGGGCATTGGCGATACCCGACTGCGTACTGCCCACAAGGGTGTAAAAAATGGGCGCAACGGTGCTTGAGGGACCTGACTTCCGCGCGTATAGGCCCGGTGTTTGCAGATTCACGCAAGTTATGGGGTGCGCCGTGCAGTCGAAGCGCCGGCGCCAAGAGGGAACGGATAGTTCGACGATGAGCATTGCCGAAATTTCCCGTGCCGTGACAAAGACTTTCGCCGGCGGCCTGGCCGCTGCGGCGCTGGCCTTTGCCCCGGCCACGTTGCTGGCGCAGACGGCTGCGCCGGCTGCCGCGGCCAGCGCTGCAGCAGCGCCCGCTGCAACCGTTGCCAAGGCACCGGCGGCCGATGCCAAGGTGGCGGCGCCTGCGGCCGATGCCTATGTGCCGATGCGTCCGGTTGCGGGCAAAGGGCAGCCGACTGCCGGCGCCATCGGATTTCAGGACCAGTATTCGCCGATCGGTCACGAAGCGCTGTTGATGCACGACGCGCTGCTGATGCCGGTGATCACCGCCGTGACGCTGTTCGTTCTGATCCTGCTGCTGGTCGTGATGGCGCGGTTCAACCGCCGCGCCAATCCGGTTGCATCAAAGACCAGCCACAACACGATGATCGAAGTGGTCTGGACGCTGGTGCCGGTGTTGATCCTGGTGGTCATCGCGGTGCCGTCGATCCGCCTGCTGGCGCACCAGTACAAGGCGCCGGCCAAGGGTGCGGTGACCGTCAAGGTGACCGGGTACCAGTGGTACTGGGGTTATGGCTATCCCGACAATGGCGGGTTCGAAGTCATCTCGAACATCCTGCCCAACGACGAAGCGATCAAGCGCGGCGAACAGCCGCAACTGGGCGTGGACAACCGCATGGTCGTCCCGGCGGGCGAGGACATTCGCATCCAGACCACCGGGTCGGACGTGATTCACTCGTTCTCGGTGCCTTCGCTGTGGTTCAAGCTCGACGCGATCCCTGGCCGCATCAATGAACGCGTGATGCATATCGATGCGCCGGGCGTCTATTACGGGCAGTGCTCGGAACTGTGCGGCGTCCGCCACGGCTATATGCCGATCGTGGTCGAAGCATTGCCCCGCGCCAAATTCGAAGCCTGGGTGAAGGCCCAGGGCGGCACTGTCGGGGCGCCCGCCTCGGCCGCGCCGAAGACTGCCGCTGCCGCACCCGCCAAGACCGGCGCGTAACGCCTGACGTCTGACACCCATTTTACGATCAAGGGCTGCTTTTTCATGGCCACTATTCCTGCTGACCACGAAGGTTTCGATGCGCATCATCACGATGATGCGCACGACCACAAGCCGAGCTTTTTTGCTCGGTGGTTCATGTCCACCAACCACAAGGACATCGGCACGCTGTATCTGATCTTCGCGATCTTTGCCGGTGTGATCGGTGGTGCGGTGTCGGGCATCATGCGCGCCGAACTGGCGCATCCCGGCATCCAGTACCTGGGCAAGGTTGCCGCGTTCCTCGGCGAAAAGAACCCCAGCTTTGACCAGCAGCTCCACTTGTGGAACGTGCTGATCACCGCGCACGGCCTGATCATGGTGTTCTTCATGGTCATGCCCGCGCTGATCGGCGGGTTTGGCAACTGGTTTGTGCCGCTGATGATCGGCGCGCCCGACATGGCCTTTCCGCGCATGAACAACGTGTCGTTCTGGCTGACGGTTTCGGGCTTTCTGTCGCTGATGTTCTCGGCCTTTGTGCCGGGCGGCGTGGGCAACGGTGCGGGCACCGGCTGGACGGTCTATGCCCCGCTGTCGACGTCGGGCTCACCCGGGCCGGCGGTCGATTTCGCGATCTTTTCGCTGCACCTTGCAGGCGCCGGCTCGATCCTGGGCGCGATCAACTTCATCACCACCATTCTCAACATGCGTGCGCCGGGCATGACCCTGCACAAGATGCCGCTGTTTGTCTGGTCGATGCTGGTTACCGCGTTCCTGCTGCTGCTGGCGCTGCCGGTGCTGGCCGCGGCGATCACCATGCTGATCACCGATCGCAACTTCGGCACGACCTTCTTCGATGCGTCGGGCGGCGGTGATCCGGTGCTGTACCAGCATCTGTTCTGGTTCTTCGGTCACCCCGAAGTCTACATCATGATCCTGCCCGGTTTCGGCATCATCAGCCAGATCATCTCGACCTTCTCGAAAAAGCCGGTGTTCGGCTATCTCGGCATGGCTTATGCCATGGTTGCAATCGGGGTGGTGGGCTTCATCGTGTGGGCACACCACATGTACACCACCGGGCTCGACGTCGACACCAAGATGTACTTCACCGCTGCGACCATGGTCATCGCGGTGCCCACCGGCATCAAGATCTTTTCGTGGATCGCGACGATGTGGGGCGGTTCGATCTCGTTCAAATCGCCGATGGTCTGGGCGATCGGGTTCATCTTCCTGTTCACCGTCGGCGGGGTCACCGGTGTGGTCCTGGCCAATGGCGGCATCGATGACAACCTTCAGGATACCTATTACGTGGTGGCACACTTCCACTACGTGCTGTCTCTGGGCGCGGTCACCTCGCTGTTTGCCGGGTTCTTCTACTGGTTCCCGAAGATGAGCGGCCGCTGGCACAGCGAATTCCTGTCGCACCTGCAGTTTGCGGTGTTCTTCGTTGGCGTGAACCTGATTTTCTTCCCGATGCACTTCCTCGGGATGAACGGCATGCCGCGCCGCTATCCCGACTATGCGCCGGCATTCGAACATTGGAATACGGTTGCGACTTATGGCTATATGGTCATGTCGGTCAGCATCCTGATTTTCTTTGTCAACATCGGTTACGCGCTGCTGTTCGGTCGCAAGGCCGAAGGCAATTACTGGGGCGAAGGTGCCACGACGCTGGAATGGACGCTGTCCTCGCCGCCGCCGTTCCACCAGTTCGAAACCCTGCCGGTGATCGACGGCGCCGCCGCGCACTGATCGATCGATCAAAGCACACACAACCAGACACCCCGGCCGCAACGCCGGGGTGTTTTGCATTTGCGAGGCTGTCGGTCCCGCGTTAAATGACCGCTTAAATCAATCAGGCGGGAGAGCGCGATGCCCCAGATGCGGCGGATCGATGTCGGTGAAATCGCCTTGCGCGTGGCGTTGCAGGGCAGCGGGCCGCTGGTGATCATGGTCCATGGCTTTCCCGAAAGCTGGTATTCCTGGCGGCATCAGATCGGCCCGGTGGCGGCGGCCGGCTATACCGTCGCGGCGATCGACGTGCGCGGTTACGGCGGGTCGGACAGGCCGCTCGACGTGTCGGCCTATGCGATGGAGCATATCGTCGGCGATCTGGTGGGGTTGAAGGCGGCGCTGTCGCCCGATGCGCCCGCGATCCTGGTAGGGCACGACTGGGGCGCGCCGATCGTGTGGAATTCGGCATTTGTCCATCCCGACCAGTTTCGCGCCGTCGCCGGCTTGTCGGTGCCGTTCAGCGGCGCGCCCTCGCGCCCCTTTACCGAGGTGTTCCGCGAAAAGTTCACCAGCAAAGGCCTGTTCTTCTATCAGGAATACTTTCAGCAGCCCGGGCGTGCCGAGGCCGAGCTGGAGCCGCAATTGCGGCGTTTCCTGACGCTGTTCCTGACATCGATCGGGGGGGAGGCGCCCGCCGATGCCTGGCCGGTCAAACCCGCCGATGCGCGCCTGCTTGACGGTTTGAAAGCACCCGCGCAGCTGCCCGGCTGGCTGAGCGAAGCGGATCTGGATTTCTACACTTCGGAATTTGCCGCCTCGGGCCTGCGCGGTCCGCTAAACCGCTATCGCAACCACGAGGCCGATTTTGCGTGGCTGGCGCCCCACGCGGGGCGCACGCTCGATGGCCCGGTGCTGTATATCGGCGGCACGCGCGACCCGGCCAGCACATTGTTTGGCCAGGTTACCGATCCGGTATCGATGATGCGTCGTTTTGCACCGGGTGTCGAAGGGCACATGCTGGACGGCTGTGGCCACTGGACCCAGCAGGAACGACCGGCCGAGGTCAATCGGCTGTTGCTCGACTGGCTGTCACGTCTGCCGTAACAGCCCGTCGCGCGGATCAGCTGACCCAGCCGGCCAGCCAGTCGGCCAGCGCCTGGGGTGACATGCTGCGGGCATCGGCCAATGCCGCAGTGTGCCCCTGGTTGATCAGGCGGTTGCTGCGCGGTTCCACGACCAGCACCGACGGCACGCCCTGCAGCCGGCCTTTGATGCCATAGCGTTCGGCGATCTGGCCGTTCTTGTCGAACCGGCCGACGTCGACGGTGACGACTTCGTAATGCGCTTCGACCCACGCCTTGAGCCTGGGCGTTTCGATCGTCCCGGCCAGAATCCGGCAATCGAGGCACCAGTTTCCACCCAGATCGATCAGCAGCAGCTTGTGCCGGGCAATCGCGCGCTGCCGCGCCTCGGTTACGGCGCGATCGGCATCGGCGGTCGTGTCATAGGGCAGGGGCAGCGGCTTTGCCAGCTGGTCAAAGCTGGCGATGCCCACTTGCGGGGCCGGCACGGCGGCCTGCGCGGGCGCGCCCAGCAGGGCAAAGGTGGCGGCCAGTGCGGCCATCGGGCCGAACGCGCGGGGGACATGAGGCATCGAAACAAACTCCATCGATATGGTTGGGATAAATCATAGCCCGAAAGTGGGCCATTACCAGCCGTGTTTGCACACTGCTTTCGCTTTCCCTGCGCGTAAAGGGGTCTTATAGGCGCCCTCGTGATGTCCCCTGCACCTGTAACCGCTCCGCTGCCCTCGATGGCCGCCGAATGGCGCGATTTCTTCGCGCTGACCAAACCGCGCGTGATGACGCTGGTCATCTTTACCGGTCTGTGCGGCCTGTTGGCGGCGCCCGGGCATATCAATCCGGTGCTGGGGTTTACCGCCATCTTGTGCATCGCGGTCGGCGCCGGCGGCGCAGCTGCGCTGAACCAGTGGTGGGAAGCCGACCTTGATGCGGGGATGAAGCGCACGCAGCATCGTCCGGTGCCTGCGGGGCGCGTCCAGCGATCGTCGGCGCGCGATTTCGGGTTTGGCCTGTCGGGCGCTTCGGTGATGATCATGGGGCTGGCCAATGGCCTGCTGCCCGCAGTGATCCTGGCGTTTTCGATCTTTTATTACGCCTGGATCTACACGGTCTGGTTGAAGCCGCGCACCCCGCAGAACATCGTGATCGGCGGCGGGGCCGGGGCGTTTCCGCCGATGATCGGCTGGATCGCGGTAACGCATGACGTGACCTTGATGCCGATCCTGTTGTTTCTGATCATTTTTGTCTGGACGCCCCCGCACTTCTGGGCACTCGCGCTGTTCGTGCAGATCGATTACGCCAAAGTCGGTATCCCGATGATGCCGGTGGTTGCGGGCGAACGCTCGACGCGGCACCAGATCCTGGGCTATGCCGTGCTGCTGCTGCCACTGACCGTGGTGCCGTGGTGGCTGGGTTATACCGGGAAGGTCTATGGTCTTTCGGCCGTGGCGCTGGGGCTGGTGTTTGTGTGGCTGTCGGCCCGTGTGGGACTGCGCCGCCCCTTGGCCGAGGGCGATACGATGAAGCCGGAAAAGCGGCTGTTTGCGTATTCCATCCTCTATCTGTTTGTTCTGTTCGCCATGCTGGTGGTTGATCATGCCGCCACCGGTCTAGGATTTTGATGCGATGTCCCAACCTTTGACCCCTGCCGAACTCGCCGCGTTTCGCGCCCGCCAGAAATCGCGTTCGCGCGCGCTTGGCGTGGTGCTGGTGGCGCTGGCCATGCTGTTCTTTGCGATCACCATCGTGAAGATCAAAGGCGCGTCCGATGCGCGGCACCATGAATCCCCTGCCGCAGGCCTGTCGCAGCAGGCCCGGTGACCATGGCGACCAACCCTCGCGGCCGGATGAATGCCAATTACAAGGTGGCGATGATCACCGGCGGCGTGGCGCTGGCGATGCTGGGGCTGGGCTATGCCTCGTCGCCGCTGTATCGCATGTTCTGCCAGGCGACCGGTTTCAACGGCACCACCCAGCGCGCCACCGCGGAACAGGCGCAGCATGTGCGCGCGACCGGGCGGATGATTACCATCCGGTTTGATGCCAATGTCGCACCGGGCATGAAATGGATCTTTCGCCCCGAACAGGTGACGCAGGACGGTCACGTCGGTGAACGCAAGATCGCCATGTTCTATGCCAAGAACATCAGCAATCATGCCATCGTCGGCCGCGCGGTGTTCAATGTGACACCCGAACAGACCGGGGCCTATTTCCACAAGATCCAGTGCTTCTGCTTCAACAACCAGCGGCTCGAGCCCGGGCAGGAAGTGCACATGCCGGTGGTCTATTATGTCGATCCGGCGATGTTGAAGGATGCCAACACCAACGACATCGACGAAATCACCCTGTCCTACACCTTCATGGTTGCCGCCAACCCCAACGGGTGAACAAAAGGACGCCGCGGTGGGATTTTCGGGCCTTGTCCGGCGGGAATGGAGCCGCTAAGCACCGGGCAAATCGGACGTGGGCCGGGGCTCGGGTTCGAAAATACTGATCTTTTTGGGGAATAGGACGATCATGGCCGGCGCCAAGAATCACGATTATCACATTCTGCCGCCCGATATCTGGCCGTTTGTCGGTGCGATGTCGGCGCTGACCATGTTCACCGGGCTGGTGTTCTGGATGCACAAGATGCCCAATGGCCTGGCCGTGGTGTCTGCCGGCGTGCTCGGCGTGGGGCTGACGTTCTTTTCCTGGTGGCGCAACGTCATCAAGGAAGCGCACGAGGGGCACCACACCCCCGTCGTGCAGTTGCACCAGCGTTATGGCATGATCCTGTTCATCGCATCCGAAGTGATGTTCTTTGTCGGCTGGTTCTGGGCGTTTTTCGATTTTTCGCTGTTCCCGTCAAAGATCGCAGCCGAAGTGATCGGGGGCCAGTGGCCGCCCAAGGCGATCGAATCGGTGATGAACGCGTTCGATCTGCCGTTGCTGAACACGCTGATCCTGCTGTGTTCGGGAACGACGCTGACCTGGGCGCACCATGCGCTGATCCACGGCAACCGCACCGACATGAAGCGGGGCCTGTGGGCGACGATCCTGCTGGGCCTGCTGTTCACCTCGATCCAGGCGTATGAATACGCCCATGCACCGTTCGGCTTTGGCAAGAACACCTATGGTTCGGTGTTCTACATGGCGACCGGGTTCCACGGCTTTCACGTGGTGTGCGGCACGATCTTCCTCGTGGTGTGCCTGGTGCGCGCGTATCAGGATGACTTTACCCCGCGTCAGCATTTCGGTTTCGAAGCCGCTGCGTGGTACTGGCACTTCGTCGACGTGGTGTGGTTGTTCCTGTTTGTCGCGATCTATGTCTGGGGCAACTGGGGTGCCGTGATCGAATGATCCCGCCCGACGGTCATCCCGTCTCGAAAGGGCAGTCCGGCCTGGTCCGGGCTGCCCTTTTCGCATTCGGGGCCGTGGCGGGACGTTGCCCGCGCTGCGGCGCATCGGGGGTGTTCGCCGCACCGGCCGCCTTTGCCCCGCGCTGCCGCGGCTGTGGCCTGGACCTTGCCGCGTACGAGCCTGGGCCGCGCGCGCTCTATCCCGTGGTGCTGCCGCTGGTCGTGCTGCTGGCGCTGGGGGCGGTGCGATTCGACGATGCGCTGCACCCGCCGCTGTGGCTGCACGCGCTGATCTGGCCGCCGGTGGTCGCGCTGGTGATGATCGGCGCGCTGCGCCTGGTCAAAGTGACGCTGCTGACCCGGCGGATCAAACCCTGAATCGCAAGGATGTGACCTGATGCGCCGCCCCCCCGTTATCGCCACGCTGGTCGTGCTGCTGGCCATTGGCACGATGATCGGCCTGGGCCTATGGCAGGTGCAGCGCCTGCACTGGAAAGACGCGCTGCTGGCGCAGTATTCGGCCGCCGCGGCGATCGCTGCGCCGCTGATCGTGACCGGGGCCGATCTGCCCGGCAACGCCGCCTATCGTCATGTGCAGTGGGATTGCCCCGATGCCGGGCCCGACCAGGTTGTGGGCGGTGGCAATGCCATGGGCCAATCGGGCTGGGCGCATGTCGTGGTGTGCGGTCATCGTGCCGGGACGGTGCAGACGCGCGTGCCGGTGGTGATCGGCTGGTCATCGACGGTAACACCGGTACGGTGGCGCGGGGGCCGCCTGACGGGTGTGGCGGTGCCCGGTAAAAAGAGCGGGGTCGCGCTGGCGCCGGCTGGGCCTGCCTTGCGCAATCTTGACTGGCACATCGTGGCCGATCCGCCGCAGGCCGGGCTGATCGCCAATGCCACGCCCGATCCCCGCGCGATTGCCAACAACCACCTGGCGTATGCGGTGCAATGGTTCCTGTTCGCGGCCACCGCGCTGATCATCTATGCGCTGGCGCTGCGGCGTCGTCAAAAATAGGCATGCGCGCGCGTGGTGCCGGGTCATCGGTTGCCTTCATGGGCCATCGCGGCTAGTCGCCCCCGCGACCATACGGGGTTTCGCATGAAATATGTCAGCACGCGGGGCAATGCGCCCGCGCTCGATTTCGAAGGGGTGACACTCGCGGGCCTAGCCAGCGATGGCGGGCTTTATGTGCCCGAAGCCTGGCCGCGTTTTACGCACGACGCGATCGCGGCGATGGCGGGCATGTCGTATGCCGAACTGGCGCAGCGGGTGATGCAGCCGTTCGTCGGCGATTGCCTGACACCCGATCGCCTGCTGGAACTGACCACCCTGGCCTATGGCCGGTTTTCGCATGCCGCGGTCACCCCGTTGAAGCAACTGGACGAACGGCAATGGCTGCTCGAACTGTTCCATGGCCCCACGCTGGCGTTCAAGGACGTGGCGCTGCAATTGCTGGGCCTGCTGTTCGAAGAATTTCTGGGCCGCCGCGATGATCATCTGACGATTGTCGGCGCAACCTCGGGCGATACCGGATCGGCAGCGATCGATGCAGTGGCGGGCCGGGCCAAAGTCGATATCTTCATGCTGCACCCGCATGGCCGGGTCAGCGATGTGCAGCGCCGCCAGATGACCACGGTGCTGGCGCCCAATGTGCACAACATCGCCATCGACGGCAGCTTTGACGACGCGCAGGCGACGGTAAAGCGCATGTTCAACGATGCCGCCGTGACCGGGCGGTTCGGCATTGCCGCGGTCAATTCGATCAACTGGGCGCGTTTGATGGCGCAAGTGGTCTATTATTTCGCGGCGGCGCTGCAACTGGGCGCGCCGCAGCGCAAGGTCGCGTTTGCGGTGCCGACGGGCAATTTCGGCGATGTCTTTGCGGGCTATGTCGCGGCGCAAATGGGCCTGCCGATCGAACGGCTGATCGTGGCGACCAATATCAACGATATCCTGCACCGCGCGTTGTCGTCGGGCGATTATTCGGCCGGTTCGGTCACGCCGACGGCCGCGCCGTCGATGGATATCCAGGTCTCGTCCAATTTCGAACGGTTGCTGTTCGACGCTGCCGGGCGCGACGCCACATTGATCGCGACACAGATGAAGGCGTTCGAGGCCGACAAAGTGCTGCAACTGACCAATGCGCAACGCGCGCATATGGGCCACCTGTTCACCAGCGCGCGCACCACCGCCGAGGCCATGATCGCCAGCCAGCGCTGGGCGTTCGACGCATGCGGCGAAGTGCTTGATCCGCACACCGCGATCGGCCTCGATGCGGCACGCGCCGCGACCGGTCTGCCTGCCGATGTGCCGGTGGTTACGCTGGCCACCGCGCATCCCGCCAAATTTGGCGATGCGGTGCAGGCCGCGATCGGCCAGCGCCCGGTGCTGCCCGAACGCGTCGGCGATCTGTTCGATCGCGAAGAGCGCTACGATCGCCTGCCCGGCGATTACGAGGGCCTGCGCGATTATATCATCACGCGCGCCACGCCCCGCCATGTTTGATCCATCGCACCTTGCGCGACGGGCTGCCTGATGGCCAGGCTGGTTCTCCAACCCGGGTTGATGATCGGCAGCGGCTGGGATCATTTCAGGCTGCTCGATTCGGGCCATGGGCGCAAACTCGAATCGTATGGCCGCTATCGCTTCATCCGGCCCGAAGCGCAGGCCCTGTGGCGGCCGCGGCTGGACGACTGGTCCGCCGATGGCGAATTCATCCCCGGATCGGACGAAGATGGCGGCGGGCGGTGGCATTTCGACAGCCCCGTGCCACGCGATGGCTGGCCGCTGGCGCGTGACGAGGTGCGCTTTACCGCCGCCTGCACGCCGTTTCGCCACCTCGGGTTCTTCCCCGACATGGCCCCGGTGTGGGACTGGATGGGCGAACGGCTGGACGGGCGCGAAGATGCCGCCACGCTGAACCTGTTCGGCTATACCGGCGTCGGAACGCTGTCGCTGTCGCGCCATGGGCCGGTGACGCATGTCGATGCCTCGAAGAAATCGGTGGCCCAGGCCCGCGTCAACGCCGCGTTGTCGGGCATGGAGGATCGGCCGATCCGCTGGATCGTCGACGACGCGGTGAAATTCACCGCGCGCGAGGTACGGCGGCAGCGGCGCTATGACGGGATCATTCTCGATCCCCCCAAATTCGGACGCGGCCCCGAAGGCGAAGTGTGGCGGCTGGAAGACGGGCTGCCCGGCCTGATCGGCGATTGTGCGAACCTGCTGGACAAGGACAGCCGGTTCCTGTTCCTGACGGTCTATGCGGTGCGCATGTCGTCGCTGGCGCTGGCCGGGCTGCTGGACGAGGCTTTGCGGCATCTGCCAGGCACGATCGAACACGGCGATCTGGGTATTCACGAACAGGGCGAAGGCGGCCGGGTGCTGCCCACCGCCATCTTTGCACGCTGGTCTGGCGATTAAAGGACGTAATGATGAGCGATATCGCGGTGCTGCACGGTGCTGAAACTGGACAAATTGCGCGCGCGGTGCCACAGGCCCGCGCCGTGCAAGACAGTCTGATCCTTGAAGTCGCCAATATCGAAACCGACGTTCTTACCGGGGTCTACTCGGAAGAGACCGGGCGGCCGCAACCGCTGCGCATCTCGATCGCGGTGGCGTTGCAGCCGCAGGCCGAATTTGCCCCCGACACGCCGCTGTCGGCCAGCAAGAATTACATGGACCTGAAATTTGCCGCCACCGGCGGCCTGCCGCAGGGCGTGCATTTCACGCTGATCGAATCGATTGGCGATCAGATTGCCGAAACGCTGTTCCTGCAAGACGCGCGGGTCGAAAGTGTCACGGTCAAGATCGTCAAGCTGGCCATCAGCGAGGCGGGCGAAGACATCGGCATGACGCTGACCCGGCACCGGCGGGGATGACCGGGTCCGGCCCTCGTCCGCTTGCGCTGGTAACCGGCGGCTGGCGGCGGATCGGGGCTGCCATAGCCTGCCGTCTGGCAGGCGCCGGTTATGACCTGGCGTTGCACGCGCATCACGCGCACAGTTTCGATGCCGCTTTTGCCGATGAATTGGCGCAGATGGGCGCGCGGGTGTTTCCTGTGGCCACCGATCTGGGCGACCTGGCCGCGGTCGAGTCGTTGATCCCCGTAATTGTCGACGCGGCCGGTCGTGTGCCGGTGCTGCTGGTCAATTGCGCCTCGGTGTTCCGCGACGACGGCATGCACAGCCTTGATGCGTCGGGGCTTGACCTGCACTTTCGGGTAAACTGCCATGCGCCTGTCCTGCTGACGCGGGCGCTGGCGGCGGCTTTGGCCGTGACGCAGACCCCGGGTGCGGCGGTGCAGATCATCGACCAGCGGGTGCGCAATCCGGTGCCCGATCAGATCAGTTATACCCTGTCCAAGCAGGCGCTGCATGCCTCGACACGCACGCTGGCCCGCGCACTTGCGCCCTGTTTCCGGGTCAACGCGGTCGCACCGGGGCTGACCTTGCCGACCGACGACTATGACGCTGACCAATGGGATCGGCTGCGTGCGCTGATGCCGCTGGACCGGCTGTCGACCCCGGATGACATCGCCGATGCGGTGCTGCATCTGGCCACGGCCCGATCGACCACCGGCGAAACCCTGTTCGTCGATAGCGGCGCGCACCTTGAATCTTACCCCCGAGACTTCGTATATATGGGCCGGTGACGATGACCCATGAACCCGCCGCCGGCCAGACCGGCGCCGCCCCGCTGATTGACCGCTTTGCGCGGTCGATCACGTATCTGCGGCTGTCGGTCACCGATCGCTGCGATCTGCGCTGTACCTATTGCATGCCCGAACGCATGCAGTTCCTGCCGCGCGCCGAGGTGCTGACGCTGGAAGAGCTGTATCTTGCCTCGCGCGCGTTCATGGCGCGCGGGGTGCGCAAAATCCGGCTGACCGGGGGCGAACCGCTGGTGCGGCGCGACATGATCGATCTGGTGCGTGCGCTGGGCCGCCATGTCGGCACCGATCTCGACGAACTGACGCTGACGACCAATGGCACCCGGCTGGCCGAATTTGCCGATGACCTGGCGCAGGCAGGCGTGCGTCGGATCAACGTGTCGCTCGACACGCGCGACCGCGCGCAGTTTGCCGCGCTGGCACGGCGCGACATGCTGGACGATGTGTTGACCGGGATTGCCGCCGCGCGCGATGCCGGCCTGAAGGTCAAGATCAACACAGTCGCGCTCAAGGGCATCAACGAACACGAAATCCCCGATCTGGTCGCCTGGGCGCATGGCGAAGGCCACGCGATCACGCTGATCGAAGTCATGCCGCTGGGCGATGTCGAGGGTGACCGGTTCGACCATTATCTGCCGCTCGACGCGGTGCGTCGCGATCTGGAATCGCGCTGGACGCTGACGCCCAGCGTGGCGCGCAGCGGCGGCCCGGCACGCTATGTCGATGTGGCGCAGACCGGCGGACAGCTGGGTTTCATAACGCCGCTGACGGGCAATTTCTGCGAAGGCTGCAACCGCGTGCGGCTGACCGCCACCGGGCAGCTGTATATGTGCCTGGGTGGCGAGGGCCGCGTCGACTTGCGCGCCGCGCTGCGCAGCGATGCGCGCGAGGCGGCGCTGAACGATGCCTTTGCCCGCGCGATGGGTGAAAAGCAGGAACGGCACAGCTTCGACATTTCCGGTCCTGGCGGGCGCCCGACCGTATCGCGGCACATGTCGGTCACGGGCGGATGAGCGGCTTTGCGCGGCTGGTGTTCCTGGGGCGCCTTGAAGACCTTGCCGGGACTGCCGGATTGGCCGTGGCGCCCGGACCGCTGGACCAGGTTCTGGCCGGGCTCGATCGCGAACTGGCGGTTGCCCTGCTCGATGATCGCATCCGGCTGGCGCTGAACGGCGATCTTTTGACCGAAAGCGGCGGCATCACGCTGGTCGACGGCGACGAGCTGGCATTTCTGCCACCGGTCAGCGGCGGCTGACATGCTCGATGTGCGCCTGAGCGATAGGGCGTTTGATCCCGCGCGCGAAATTGCCGGGTTTGTGTCACGCGTGCCCGATGCGGGCGGTGTGGTGACGTTCCTGGGCCAGGTGCGCGCCGATCACGGGGTGCTGGCGTTGGAAATCCGGCACTATGCGCCGATGACGCTGCCGGGGTTTCAGGCCCTTGGCGACACGGCCGTGGCGCGCTGGCAGCTGGATGGCATGCTGATCGTGCATCGCGTGGGCGAAATGGCACCCGGCGATCCGATCGTCCTGGTGGCCGGCGCCTCGCGCCATCGGCGCGACGCATTTGCCGCAACCGACTTCGTGATGGATCACCTCAAGGGCGAATCATGGCTGTGGAAGCGTGAACGCACCGCCGAGGGCTGGCGCTGGATCGAACCACGCGGGCAAGACCACGCCGACCGCGCGCGCTGGGGCTAGGCGGCGTGCAGATACGTGCGCATCGTTTTTTTACAATAAACGATGCGCAACCAAAAACTGCCGACGCGCGCTGCGTTCCGGATTGAACGCGCCGCGCTTCAGTTTCCAAGCAGGCTGCGCAGCGCCGCGATGCGCGCGTCTTCAGACTTCACAATCTCGGTTACTTCGCGATTGGCGTCAGCCACGGCGGCATACGTCGCGTCACCTTGCGCCGAGTTGCTTTGTGCAGAGCTGACCGCGGTGCGCACTTGCAGCGCATCGAGATCGCCCAGCGGCACGGCGGTTTCGCTGCGCGCCGAATCGAGCGCAGCCAGCGCCGTGGTTGCCGCAGCCCAGGCTTCGCTGCCCACACCGCTGCCGTGGGCGGCAGTGGCCAGGCGGTCGGCCACTTGCGCCTTGTGGTTGAATTGATCCGCAGCGCGCGCGGCCTGCGCGCGCAACGTGTCGATCTGGTGCATGATCACCGGATCGGCCGTGCCCGGCGCCGTGGGGGCCGCGGCCAGTGGGGGCTGGGCAAAGGCCCGTTCCGCGGGGCGTTGGGCCAGCGACGGATAGCCCGCCATGCCGCCGCCGCATCCGGCCAGGGCCATAGTCGAAAGAAGCGTGACGGTGTGCAACAGGGCGCGTGACAGATCGGGCATTGGCGTGCCATAGCATGCCGGGCGGCGACTGGAAGTGCTGCGGCGAAATGTTGACACGATCGCTGCATTCGATTATCCGCGCCGCTCTTTTGAGGAACTTCGCAATTTCGCGGGGTTTCGCCCAATTCCAGCTGTCTGCGATTCGCCGCCACCTTCGGGGTGCGGAATTTCGCCGATGTCGGGTTGGTCAGGCATTTGAAACGGATAGCAGGAAACCATGTTCGCAATCGTGCGCACGGGCGGCAAACAGTATCGCGTCGCCGCCGGAGACAAGATCGCGGTCGAAAAGCTGGCAGGTGAAGCCGGCGAAACGATCACGCTGGGCGATATCCTTCTTGCCGGCAAGGACGGCGCGTTGGCTGATCCCGCGTCGGTGACGGTCTCGGCCGAAATCATCGCGCAGGCGAAATCGGAAAAGGTGATCGTTTTCAAAAAGCGTCGCCGCCACAACTATCGCCGCAAGAACGGGCATCGTCAGCAGTTGACGCTGCTGCGCATCCTGTCCGTCGCCTGATCCGACTGCGTTCGAGGAGTAATCTACTATGGCACACAAGAAAGCAGGCGGCTCGTCGCGCAACGGTCGCGATTCGCAGTCGAAGCGCCTTGGCGTGAAGAAGTTCGGCGGTCAGGACGTGATCGGCGGCAACATCATCATTCGCCAGCGCGGTACCCGCGTATATCCCGGTGCGAACGTCGGCCTGGGCCGCGATCACACGCTGTTCGCCACGGCCAATGGCCGCGTGCGTTTTCATTCGGGCAAGCTTGGCCGCAAATACGTGTCGGTCGACATGATGGCAGAAGCCGCCGAATAACCGGATGGTTCAAACACGGGCCATCCTGACGGGATGGCCCCCGCCGGTCTTGCATACGCAAACCGGCTGATCGAGGGAGAGGGGCCCGCCCGTCTCCCTCTTTTTGCGTCTCCCTCATCCCCGACCAGCCGTTTTGCAGCGCCGTTTGCCGCAAATCGGATGCAATCGACGCATGTCGAAATAGTCCTGTCACGTCAGTCGGTTATCCGCGCGTCGCAGCCACCCGGAGGGACCGGGCCAAGGCGACCGATCGGATCGACCACCCAATGCAAATGGCGGGGCGGATGAAGGAGATGAACGATGTTCATTCGCAGCGAACGGCTGTTCTTGCGGCCAGCCTGGCCCGAAGAACGGGCCGAATTTTCCGGGGCCTGGATGAACAATGCCCTGTTCCCGGCAACGTCGCCGCAGTCGATGCATCACCCGTTGTTCGTGGTGACCGTGCCCGGGCCTGATGGCGCGCTGGTGGTCGGGATGACGGGTCTGATCGACAATGGCGGCGAAACCGAGCTGGCCATGTGGACGGTGCCCGATCATCGCAACCGGGGCTTTGCCACCGAGGCGGCCCGCGCCACCCTGTCGGTGGCGGCAGCACTCGGGCATTGCCGGCTGATCGCCCATCACTATGCCGACAGTCCGGCCACCGGGCGGGTTCTGGCAAGGCTGGGCTTTGTGCCGACAGGCCATGTGCGCATGCACGACAGCGCCGCGCGTGGCGGTGCCGAAGCTGCGCATGTTTACGCGCTGAACCTGTGCCCGCCCGCCAGCGACCCGGCCGACCCCGAACCGATGCGCCACGCCGCCTAGGGTCATGGCTTTAGCTGTTTCTTGCCATTACGGCCACTTGGCCCTAGGCAAACCCGGCTGACAATCGGGTCTGTCGGCGGGAATGCCCAGGGGTCAATGGCAACACGCAAGCGTCTCAGTCCGGAAGAAAGTCGTGTGGCCGCGCTCGAGGCGGCGCGCCTGCTGCTGATCGAGGACGGCCCCCAGGCGGTGACGCTCAAGGCTGTGGCCGCGATGATCGGGCGTACGCATGCCAATCTGTTGCACCATTTCGGTTCTGCCGCGGGGCTGCACCGCGATCTTGCGCGGTATCTGACCGCGACGATCTGCGCCAAGATCCGCGAAGCCGTGCTGGCCAGCCGGTCGGGCATGGGATCGCCGCGCAATGTGGTCGATCTGACGTTCGATGCGTTCGATCGCGAAGGTGCAGGCGCGCTGGCATCGTGGATGCTGGTCACCGGCAATCGCGACGCGCTCGATCCGATTGTCGAAACGATCCACGATCTGGTGATCGATCTGGATGAATTCGGCGGGGAACGCCGCCGTGACAACACTTTGGCGCTGACGCTGATGGCGTTGGGCGATGCACTGCTGGGCGGCCCGCTGAGCCGTGCGCTCGAATTGCCGCGGCATGCCGCGCGCGACCGCGCCGAACAGATGCTGCGCGAAACGCTGGAAGAACAGGGCTGATCAGGCCTCGGGCGTCAGGTTCATCCACCCGGGCGCATCGTCGATATCCTCAACCCGCAGATGATCGACCGCCAGCCCCAGATCGGGATAGGCAACCCGCTGCCGATCGGGGCGCGACCGGTCCAGCGGCACCACCACCAGCCGGCGATTGACCTTTTGCCGCCAGTTCATCCGCGCGGTGTTTTCCTGCCCGACATAGCAGCCCTTGGTGAAACTGACCCCGTTCAGGTCGGCGGCGTTGGTTTCCAGCCACAGCGTGGCGTCGCTGCCCAGTTCGGCCTGCCCCTCGGGCACCCCAAGCGCCAGGCGGTGCGCCAGCCACGCTGCGTCGGCATGGCCATCGGTGTGGTTGACCGGCGCGATCCACCGCCAGCCCAATGCCGCCAGGCGCGGATCGCGCACAGCCGCGTCAGGCCCGGTTTCAGCCTGCCAGAACACACCCAGCGCGGGATCGCGCGCAATCGCGACAGGGCGCCGCAGTCGGTACATCGACAGGCGCCGCGCCAGCGCATCGGCGGCATCGGCCGCGCAATCGATCAGCAGCGCCTGGCCGTCGCGCCACACCAGGAAATCGAACAACGCCTTGCCCTGGGGCGACAGCAACCCGGCCCAGACAGGCAGGTCACCGGTCACATCCTGGGTCACCAGTCCTTGCAGAAATGCGGCGACATCTTCGGCAGGATCGGTCTGTGACAGGCGCAGAACGGCGCGGGCATGAAGGCGGGGGGCAAGTTTGGTGTTCGGCATGGGTGACAGATAGGGTGTCTGTTGCGTATGGGAAAGGCCATGACACAGACATTGACGATCCGCCGCCCCGACGACTGGCATGTGCATTTGCGCGATGGTGCGTTGCTTAAGGGTGTGGCGCCGCACACGGCGCGGCAATTCGCGCGCGCGATCGTCATGCCCAATCTCAATCCGCCGATGACCGATATGGCAGGCGTTGCCGCCTATCGCGCGCGGATCGTCGAGGCGGTGGGCCAGGGCAGCGATTTTGCCCCGCTGATGACGCTGTACCTGACCGATGACACAGATCCCGACGAAGTGGCACGCGGCCATGCGGCGGGCGTGTTCGTGGCGGCCAAGCTATACCCGGCGCATGCCACCACCGGATCGGCGCACGGGGTGACCGATATCGCGCGGATCTATCCGGTGCTCGAACGCATGGCCGAAATCGGCATGCCGCTGCTGATCCATGGCGAAGTGACCGATGCCGATGTCGATATCTTTGACCGCGAAGCCGTGTTCATCGCGCGCACGCTGACCCGGCTGATTGCCGATCTGCCCGGATTGCGTGTGGTGTTCGAACATATCACCACCGCCGAAGCCGCCGACTTCGTGCGTGATGCGGGCCCCAATGTCGCTGCGACGATCACCCCGCAACACTTGCATATCAACCGCAATGCCATGCTGGTCGGCGGCATCCGCCCGCATGCCTATTGCCTGCCGGTGGCCAAGCGCGAACATCACCGCCAGGCGCTGCGCACGCTGGCGACATCGGGGTTCGATCGCGTGTTCCTGGGCACCGACACCGCGCCCCATGCGCAGCATCTGAAAGAAGCGGCGTGCGGCTGTGCCGGGCTGTTCAACGCTCCGTTCGCGCTGGAAAGCTATGCCACGGTGTTCGAGGAAGAGGGCGCGCTTGACCGGTTCGAGGCGTTCGCTTCGCGCAATGGCCCGGCGTTCTATCGCCTGCCGGTGAACACGCAGACCGTGACGCTGGTGCGCGAACCGGTCACTGTGCCCGCCAGCTATGACTGCAACGGCACGACGATCGTGCCGTTTCACGCCGGCGAAACGCTTAATTGGCGGTTTGCCGGATAGACAAGCGTTGGGCTGATGCGCAAGGCAGACCCCACGGTCAGCGCGCCAAACGGTTGCGCCGCCAGATATCCCACACGAACAGCGCCAGCGCGATCCAGATCAGCACGAAACAGGCGACGCGCAGCGTATCGAGCGTTTCGCCCAGCACGATGCCGATCAGGAATACGATCGTCGGTGCCGTGAATTGCAGAAACCCCAGCGTCGACAGCGCCAGATTGCGTGCCGCCACCGCAAACAGGATCAGCGGCACCGCGGTGATCAACCCCGATGATACCAGCAGCACCGGCGTCAACCCGCCGCCGCCCATCGCCGACACGGCGGCCCCTTGCGTGGTGCCATAGGCCCAGAATGCGGCGAGCGGGTACAGCACCATGGTTTCGATCGTCAGCCCGGTGATCGCCTTGACCGGGGTGGTCTTGCGCATCAGGCCATACAGAGAAAACGTGACCGCAAGCGAAAGCGCGGTGCCCAGCATGGCAATCGCCCCGCCCAGCAACAGCGTGATCCCCGCCGCCGCGATGGCAACAGCGGTCCATTGCCGCCACGACAGGCGTTCGCCCAGAAACAGCGTGCCCAGTGCGACATTGACCAGCGGATTGATGTAATAGCCAAGGCTGGTCGCCAGCACGTGGCCGTGGACGACGGCGGCAACATAAAGCGTCCAGTTGGTGCCCACCAGCAGCGCGCTGACCACCAGGCGCAGCACCAGGCGCGGCTGGCGCAAGGTGGTGACAAGGTCGTTCCAGCCCTTGCTGATGGATACGAACACCAGGCACACGGGCAAAGTGAACACCACGCGCCAGGCCACCACGTCCAGCGGCGGCACAGCGTGCAGCAGATGGAACAGGATCGGCATGAAGCCCCAGATGATATAGGCCGACAGCCCGGCGATCAGGCCGGTGCGGGTGTGGTGGGCGGCGTTTGCAGTCATGCGCGGTGCCATGGCAGGCGGGTTCGAACGCTGGCAAGGCAAGCGCGCGAAATATCTGGTCAGGAAAACGCGTTCCACCAGGTTCATTCTTCATTCGTTCATGTTGGACGACCTAAACATGAACAATCGAACGATCCCGCAGCACGATCCCACCGGGCGCCGTTCGATCGAACAGGATGAAGTGCCATGATGACTTTGTCGAAAACGCTCGTTGCCCGTGTTGCGCTGGGACTGGTCGCGCTGACCGGGGTGGTTGCCGCGGTGCCCGCATCAGCCCGGCCTTATGAAGGTCGCCAGGGCTGGAGCCACGAACGCGATTATGGCGGCCGCGGCTATGACGAAGGCTATCGCTATCACCGCGACTGGCGCGAAATGCGCCATCATGACCGGATGATCGAATGGCGCGATGGATATTTTCGCCGCTGATCGGCTGGGGCAGGGGGCCATGCCGTCCTTGGACACCGGGTGTTAACGCGATCCGGGTGACAAGGGCGGCATGACGTTGCGCTCTGCCCTGTTGTTGATGGTGTTGCTGCTTGGCGGTTGCAATGCGCCGGCACCTGCCGTGCAGGACGCGCCGCGCGATCCGGTGATGCGCGCGGCGCTGCAGGCGCCACTGCTGGTCGATCCCGATCTGTCGCAACAAAACGCGCGAAACCTGGCGATTGTGCCTCCGGGGCCGATGACTCCGCCGCACCCGATCGCGCGCGACAAAGCGCCCTGACCGGGGCTACACGTCCTTCAGGCCGACGCCGATCCCCGCCCTTGGCTGATCGAGTTCGGCCGATGCCACCGGATAGGCACACGAATCCGCGGTGTAATAGGCCGCCGGGCGATGGTTGCCCGACAGGCCGACACCGCCCAGCGGTGCGCCCGTCGAATGGGCGTGGGTCGGCCGGTTCCAGTTGATGACCCCGGCGCGCACTTGCGACCAGAACCGGTTGTAATCCTGCGGCGATCCGCCGACCAGCGCAGCGCACAAGCCGAACCGCGTGGCATTGGCCTCGGCAATCGCGCCCTCAAAATCATCCACCGCCACGACTTGCAGCAACGGACCGAACAGTTCCACATCGGGGCGTTCATTCATCCGCGTCACATCGATGATTGCGGGGCTGAGGAACGGGTTGGCCTCGTCCAGCCGGACCAGGTGCTTGATCGCGCGCCCGCCATTGGACAGCAGATAGACAAAGCTTTCGGTCAGGCCGTCGGCCGCGCGATTGTCCATGACCGGTCCCATGAACGGCGCCGGATCGTCGAACGGGGCGCCCACGATCAGGCGGTCGGCCAGGCGGCGCACCTCTTCGATCAGATCATCGGCCAGCGCGGACTGCACGATCAGCCGGCGTGCAGAGGTGCAGCGTTGTCCTGCGCTGGCAAAGGCCGATTGCACCACCAGCACCGCGGCATCGGCAATCTTGGGCGTATCCCACACCACGATGGGATTGTTGCCGCCCATTTCCAGCGCGACCAGTTTGCCGGGATTGGCCGCCAGCCTGCGGTTGATGGCAATCCCCACATGCGCCGACCCGGTGAACAGCACGCCGTCGATGTCGTCGTGCGCGGCCAGCGCCTTGCCCTCGTCGGGGCCACCTGCCACCATCTGCACCACGGTCGCCGAAATTCCGGCGCGGTGAAAACATTGCACCAGCAGCTCGGCGCTGCCAGTCGCGCGTTCCGAGGGTTTGAACACCACCACGTTGCCGGCGATCAGCGCCGGTACGATCTGTGCCACCGGCGCCGCGACCGGGCTGCTTGCAGGCGTGATGACGGCCAGCACGCCGTGCGGTTTGTGGCGCAGTGCGGCGCTGCCCTGCAAGGCGCTGTCCAGCCGGCGCTGTGCGGTGCGATCGGCATAAGCGCGCACCGCCACTTCGACCCGGGCCACCGCATCTTCGACCTCGCCGCGGGTTTCCCACAAGGGGCGCCCGGTTTCGCGCGCGATCAACGTGGCCAGACGATCGTGTTCGCGGCGCAGTGCGTTGGCAAAACGGCGCACCAGCTCGATGCGGTTGGAATGCGGCTGCGCCGCCCAGGCCGGCCACGCGCGTTGTGCGCGCGCCACCGCGTCGTCGATATCGCCAACCGGCCCGGTCCATACCGGCGCCCCGGTTGCCGGTTCGTGGGAAATGAGTGTGCCCGATGCCACGCCTTGCCGATCCATCCTGCCTTGCGTCTACAAATCCGCTGCCGCGTGTCCTGCCGGCGGCAGAGCCGGTGCGCAGGCTTGTCCCATGCGCCGGATAGCGGCAACCTTGGCGTGAAACGCGCCCCAGTCATCGTGTTCGGCAATGTCTGCCCAGATCGCCTCCACATCGTCGATCAACAGGGTTTGCGCAAGATCATCGGACCAATATGGATGTTCGCCATGCGCGGGCTGATACGCGGCCAGCGCCTCGGCCAGAATGCCGGTCGCCGCGCGCCCGCCGCGATGCGCGTGGAAAAACGCGTCGGGGCCCTGGGCTGTATCAACCATCGTCTTTTCGCACACCGCGATCATCGCGCTGTCTTCATCGACGCCGCGCGGGATCACCCCCAGCCGCCAGCACCAGCGGCGCGCCATGGCAGCACGGTACACTTCGGGAAAACGGCCCAGGGCCGTGATCAGCGGCGGTGCCTGTTCGACCAGCCGCAGCGCAACCGCCAATTGCCCGCAGTTCCAGTGCAGCGTTTGCGGTTGGCGGCCAAAGGCATAGAGTTTCTGGTGGTCGAAATAGGCGGCGGTAAAGTTCGCATCCCAGCGCGGCAGCCAACGCCAGGGGCCATAGTCGAAGCTTTCGCCCGAAATGTTCATGTTGTCGGTGTTGAGCACGCCGTGGACAAAGCCCGCGACCATCCATTGCGCGGCCAGATCGGCCAGGCGTTCGACCACGTGTTCAAGCAGGCGCGCGGCCGGGCTGGCGCCGTCCGTTCCGGCGGGGCCCGGAAACGTGGTCAGGCAATAGTCGATCAGCGCATGCATCTCGTCGCGGGCGTCAAGCGCGAGCAGGCGCTGAAACGTGCCGATCCGGATGTGTCCGTGGCTTTGCCGCACCAGGACCGCCGACCGGGTGGGCGAAGGCTCGTCACCGCGCCACAGGTTTTCGCCGGTTTCGATCACGCTCAGCGTGCGGCTGGTGTTGACCCCCAGCGCTTCGAGCATTTCGGTTGCCAGCACTTCGCGCACCGCGCCCTTCAGCGTCAGGCGGCCATCGCCCTGCCGGCTCCACGGGGTCTGCCCCGATCCCTTGGTGCCCAGATCTAGCAGGCGATCGGTGTCATCGCGCACTTGCGCAAACAGAAATCCGCGCCCGTCGCCCAGATCGGGGTTGTACACCTGGAACTGGTGGCCGTGATAGCGCAGCGCCAAAGGTTGCGGCAGATTGCCGGGCAGGGGCACAAACCGGCCGAAATGGGCAATCCATTGCGCATCATCGAGCCCGGCCAGGCCGACGTGCGCGGCGGCACGGTCGTTGCGCCAGCGCAGCCGTGTTTCGGGAAAATCGGCCGCGTGCACCGGATCGCCCAACCACGGTGCCAAACTCAGGATACGCGGATCGGGGCGATAGGCAGGGTCGGTCATTGCGCTGCTTGTGCGGGTTTAGCTGCGCGGGCGCAAGCTTTTGCCCAATGGTGGCTTGCGAATCGTCGGCTTTGCCCGCAACCGGTCAGACCATGGGCGCACGCTTCGACTCTATCTGGCAAAGCAACGCCGGGCCATCGGCGCGGTGCCCGCAGGACGCGGCGGCGTGACCGGCCGTCCGCCGCATATCCTGCACCTGCATTCAACCTTTGCCACAGGCGGCAAGGAACGTCGTGCGGTGGCGCTGATCAACCGGTTCGGCCCTGCGGCCAGCCATTCGATCGTGTCGGCCATGCCCCAGGCGATGGGCGCACGCGATCTGATCGCGCCCGGCATCGCGGTGCATTACCCGTTCGGATTTCCCCCGCTGGCAGGCCGGTTCGGGGTGCGGCGGTTGCAGACGCTGGCGCGTGCGATGCGCGGTTTTGACCTGATCCTGACCTACAACTGGGGGGCGATGGATGCCTGCATGGCGCACGCGCTGTTCGGGCCGATGCAGGGCCTGGCCCCGCTGATCCACCACGAAGACGGCTTCAACGCCGACGAGGCGCAAGGCCTGAAATGGCAACGCAACTGGTACCGCCGCCTGGCGCTGGCGCGCGCGCACGCGCTGGTGGTGCCGTCGAACCTGCTCGAATCGATCGCGCTTGGCCCCTGGGCGCAGCCGTCGGGGCGGGTGCACCGCATCGCCAACGGGATCGACACCGCGCGCTATGCCCCGGCGCGCCGAAAACCGCGCGCCGATGCCTTGCCCGGCGCGGTCAAACAGCCGGGAACCAAATGGCTGGGCACGCTGGCCGGGCTGCGTCGGGTAAAGAACCTGCCGCGGCTGGTGCGTGCGTTTGCTGCGATGGCGCCCGACTGGCAACTGGTGATCGTGGGCGATGGCCCCGAACGCGAAGCAATCGCCGCCGAGGCGCGGCGGCTGGGTCTGTCGGACCGGGTGCATCTGCCGGGTCATGTCGGTGATCCCGCCACGGCGATCGGCCTGTTCGACCTGTTTGCGCTGTCGTCCGACAGCGAACAGGCACCGTTGTCGGTGATCGAGGCGATGGCGGCGGGCCTTGCCGTGGCCAGCCCGGCGGTTGGCGACGTGATGCAGATGGTCTCGGACGAAAACGCCGCATTGATTACGCCGGCCGGCGACGAGGCGGCGCTGGCCGCGGCACTGATGCGGCTGGGCGCCGATGCAGACCTGCGCGCACGGATTGGTGCGGCCAATCGCGCGCGGGCGCAAACCACCTTTGACGAGGCGGCGATGGCCGCGCGCTATGCGCAATTGTATGGTGCAGCGCTGGGCAGGCCCGAATTTGGCTGAAATTTGACCCCGATCGCGGTGCGAAGTGCGACGAGCAGTGGCCGGCTGTCGTCATTGAGGTTGAATTGACGCGGCGCTTCGCTAAACCGCCCGATCACCGTCTGTATTCACGGCATCCGTTCCAGCCGATCCGAAAGCCTTTCTCTTGGCCCTGATTCCTAAGAACCCGTCGAACCTTTCCGATCGCAAGGACGAACGCCGCGCGGCGCAGGAACAGGTGTTTCTGCGCGAAGTCGACGATGCCCTGCGCGAAGATGACGCGGTGCGCCTGTTTCGCCGCTATGGCACCGTGATCGGCAGCGCCATTCTGGCACTGCTGCTGGCCCTGGCCGGGTGGATGGTGTGGACCAACCACGTCGCGCAAGTCGCCGGCACCAGGGCCGAGGCGTTTACCGTTGCGCTTGATCAGGTTGCCTCAGGCCGCTGGGACCCGGCGCGGGCCAGCCTTGACCAGATCGCAGCGACCGGCGGCCCGGGCTATGCCGCGGCGGCCCGGCTGGTTGAAGGGGGTGCTGCGCTCGATCGCAAAAAGCCCGATGACGCCGCAAAGATCTTTGCCGCGGTCGCGGCCGATGCCTCTGCGCCGCAGCCCTATCGCGATCTTGCAAAGGTGCGCGAAGTGGCAACGAAATTCGATTCGATGAAGCCGCAGGACGTGATCGACCAGCTGAAGCCGCTGGCCGTGCCGGGCACGCCGTGGTTCGGCAGCGCGGGCGAACTGGTGGCGGTGGCGCAGATGAAGCTGGGTCACAAGGCCGAGGCCGGCGCGATGTTTGCCGCCATGGCCAAGGATACCGGGGTGCCGTCGTCGTTGCGCGGCCGGGTCCGCCAGCTGGCGCTGCAACTGGGCGCCGATCCGGGGCCGGAACTTTCGTCGGCCGGGCAGCCGGTTGCGCAATGAACGATCAGGACACAATGATGCCGGGAACGCGCATGCCGATTGACACAATGACCAATTCGCAACCGTCGGTGGCGCGTCGCGCGCTGGCGATCACCGCGGTGGCGGCGCTGGCGCTGGCGCTGGGTGCCTGCGGCGGCCACAAGCACAAGGTCAAGACCACGCCGACCACCGGGACGCGCGTGCCGATCCTGTCGCGGATCGAGGCGGGGACCAAAGTCGACGATGCGCTGGCAAGCGTGGCGGTGGTGCTGCCCACCCCGCAGGTGAACACCGAATGGAGCCAGGGTGGCGGTAACGCTGCCAAGTCCTATGGCCATCTGGCGCTGGGCGACCATCTGCACAAGCTGTGGACGGCCAATATCTCGGGTTCATCGCCGCTGCGCCGGCTGGCTGCGGCGCCGGTGGTGGGCGATGGCAAACTGTTCGTGATGGACACGCTGGGCGTGCTGCGCGCGTTCAACGCCGACACCGGCCACGAGCTGTGGAAAACCAGCTTTGACATTCCCGCCGACACCTCGTCGGTGTTTGGCGGCGGCGCGTCGTATGACGATGGCGTGGTCTATATCACCACCGGGCTTGGCGAAGTGGCCGCGCTCGATGCCGAAAAGGGCAAGATCAAGTGGCGGGTAAAGCCGCTGGGGCCGCTGCGCGGTTCGCCCGCGGTCGGTTACGGTTCGGTCATCGTGATGACGCAGGACAACCAGATTGCCGCGCTCAACGCGGCCGATGGTGCGACCCAGTGGAACGAATCCGGATCGCTGGCGCAGACCGGCGTGTTTGGCGTGGCCGCGCCTGCGGTGGCGCAGGGCACGATCGTGGCCGGCTATTCTTCGGGCGAACTGGTCGCCTATCGCTATGAAAACGGACGCCAGCTTTGGAACGACGCGCTGGCGCGCACCTCGATCGCCACGTCGGTGTCGATCCTGACCGACATCGATGCCGATCCGATCATCGACAATGGCCGGGTCTATGCGTTGGGCCAGGGCGGACGCATGGCCGCCTACGAACTGGTGACCGGACAGCGCGTGTGGGAGCTTAATCTGGCGGGCATTTCCACCCCGGCGATCGCCGGCGAATGGATCTTTGCGCTGACCGATGAAGACAAGCTGCTGTGCATCACCAAGGGCAGCGGCAAAGTGCGCTGGCTGTCGCAATTGCCGCGCTGGCACGTGATCAAGAAGAAAAAGGGCGATATCTTGTGGACCGGCCCGGTCCTGGCGGGCAACCGCCTGTGGGTGGCCAGTTCCGAAGGCGATATCGCCACGGCGTCGGTCGACGATGGAAAGCTGACCAAGGTGTTCCGCGCCGAAGCCGGGTTTACCCTGGCCCCGGTGGTTGCCAACAACACGCTTTACGCGCTCGACAACAGCGGGCGGATCACCGCCTATCGCTAAGGCGGTTGGCGGTCTGCCGTTGAAAATCATGAAGCCGGGGATCGCAAGGTTCCCGGCTTCATCCTTTGTTGGGAGCTTGGCGGCTATGGCGGGTGGGTCATGACCGACCCGCGTTCCCTTTCGCCGCGCCCGCCGCGCCCTGTCAGCGATGTCTCGGCCGGCGTCGGATTGTCAGGACTGGCGGGGCTCGTGGTCTGGTTGCTGGTCTGTCGCAACTGGGGCCTGATCGGTGACATGCTGGCGCTGCCCGGGCCGCATGCGCCGCTGTCGGGGCCCAACGCCGCGCTGGTGGCATTGATCGCGTCGGGTCTGCCGATGGTCGCATGGTCGCTGCTGGTCGACAAAGTGCATCGGCGCGCGTCGACCGGGATCGACTGGAGCGCGCCTCGGGCGCTTGGCGAAACGCTTGATGTGTCGATCACCAAGCTGGCCGGATTGTGGGCAACCTGGGCGCTGATCGCGGCGATCTATTGCCTTGGCCGGTGGTATTGGCGGGGCAATTATCTCTATGCCATGGATGTGCTGGGCTATGCTGCGCCGGTGCTGTTTCTGGGGGCGATCCCCTATGTGCTGTGGCTGGATCGTGTGCTGGTCGATCCGCGCGACGCGGCGTGGCATTTCGGCGCAATGCTGATCGGGCGCGAGTCTTTTGACCCGGCGCACGTTGCGCATCATCTGCGCGCCTGGGCGGTGAAGGGGTTTTTCATCGCGTTCATGCTGTCGATCGTGACGATCGGTTTCACCGAAGAGGTCCGGGCCGATTTCGCGCATATCGCCAGCGATCCGGTAACGATCGGCACGGTAACGATCGATTTCATGTTCATGGTCGATGTGCAGATCGCGATGGTCGGCTATCTGCTGACGATCAAGCCGCTCGATGCGCAGATCCGCACCGCCAATCCGTTGCTGGCCGGGTGGCTGGCGGCGCTGCTGTGCTATCCCCCGTTCAGCCCGATGGGCGGCGGCGCGGTGCTCGATTATCACCAGAACACCGCCGACTGGAGCTATTGGCTGGCGGGGCGCACGCCGTTGTTGTGGCTGTGGGCGGGGCTGCTGGTGGTGCTTACCGCGATCTACGCCTGGGCGACCGTGGCGTTCGGGCTGCGTTTTTCCAACCTGACCTATCGCGGGGTAATTACCAACGGCCCTTATGCCTGGACCCGCCATCCCGCCTATCTGTCGAAAAACAGCTTCTGGTGGCTGGCCACGCTGCCGTTTCTGGCGACCAGCCATTCCTGGGTCGATGCGGTTCGCAACACGGTGACCTTGGGCCTGGTCAGCGCGGTCTATTACTGGCGCGCGCGCACCGAAGAGGCGCATCTGTTGGCCGAAGATGCCAAATACCGCGATTATCACGCCTGGATGCGCGATCATGGCCCGATCACGGCACCGCTGGTGCGCGCGGGGCAATGGCTGGCCGCCCGACGCCCCCGCAAAGGGTCCTGACCCTAGACCGCCGCGCCCTCGTCGCTTTCGAACACGCGGATATCGCGGTCGCTCAGATCCAGATCGGCGCGTTCGGCCATCCAGGCCTGCATGTGCGCCGACTTGAAATGGGCCTGCAAGGCGGCGCGGTCGCGCCATTTTTCGCTGACATGGATCAGGCCGGGATCGAACAGATCCTGCGCATAGCTGTAGGCCACGCAGCCGTCTTCGGCGCGGGTGGCGTTAACCACGCGCTGCGCCGCGGGCAGGGCCTGCGCCAGTTTTTCGGGCGGCATGCGGAACGTACCGATCACCAGAATCATCGCGCTATCCCTAAAAACTTGATTCGCCATAGATCCGGCCAAGATCGCCGCCCCATGGTCCGTTGTACAGATCGAGCAACTGTTCGGCCGAGGTGCGGCCGCGCGCGACCACCTCTTCCAGCGGCATCAGATACCCGGTTTCGTTGTCGCCCGCCGCGTTCAGCCGCGCGCGCGAAGCCAGGCCCTGGCGCGCAATCGCCAGCACGTCGCCGGCGATGTCGCGCAAGGTGCCGCCACCGGGCAACGGTGCGTTCAATGCCAGCCGCGGCACTTCGGCGCGCAGGCGTTCGCGCCCTGCCATGTCCCAGTCCTTGACCAGATCCCACGCCGCATCGAGCGCACCCTGGTCGTACAGCAGGCCGACCCAGAACGCGGGCAGCGCGCAGATCCGGCTCCACGGGCCGCCATCGGCGCCGCGCATTTCGAGAAACGATTTCAACCGCACTTCGGGAAAGGCGGTCGACAGGTGATCGGTCCAGTCCGACTTGCGCGGCTTTTCCCCCGGCAGCGCGGGCAGGCGGCCATCAAGGAAATCGCGGAACGACTGGCCGGCCGCATCGATGTATTTGCCATCGCGATAGACAAAATACATCGGCACATCGAGCATGTAGTCGACATAGCGTTCATACCCGAACCCGTCCTCGAACACGAACGGCAGCATGCCGGTGCGCTGCGGATCGGTGTCCGACCAGATATGGCTGCGGTACGACAGGTATCCGTTGGGTTTGCCTTCGAGAAACGGCGAATTGGCAAACAGCGCGGTGGCCAGAGGCTGCAGCGCCAGGCTGACACGGAACTTTTTCACCATGTCGGCTTCGCTGGCATAGTCCAGATTGACCTGGATCGTGCAAGTGCGCAGCATCATGTCGAGGCCCATCGTGCCGACGCGCGGCATATGGCGCAGCATGATCGCATAACGGCCCTTGGGCATCACCGGCAGTTCGGCGCGGGTCTTGTCGGGCCACAGCCCCAGGCCCAGATAGCCAAGGCCCAGTTTGTCGCCCACCGACTTGACCTGTGCCAGATGGCGCCCGGTTTCCTCGCACGTCTGGTGCAGCGTTTCCAAAGGCGCACCCGACAGTTCCAACTGTCCTGCCGGTTCCAGGCTGATCGCGCCGTCGGCCCCGCTCATCGCAATCACATTGCCGCCTTCGACAACCGGTTCCCAGCCGAATTCGCCCAGGCCGGCCAGCAGATCGCGGATCCCGCCGGGCTCGTCGTACGACGGCGCGCGGTGATCGGCCTTGCGATAGACGAATTTTTCGTGCTCGGTGCCGATGCGCCAGGCCTCTGGCGGCTTTTCGCCCTTCTGCATCGGTGCAATGAGCGCCTCGCGGCTCTCGATCAGGGGTTCGTTGGTGTCGGATTCCTGTCGCGTGCTCATGCGCGCATCCGTTACTGTGCGATTGGGTTTCGCGCTACAACTTATTCGATAATGCCCGATGCGATCTGCGGCGCGGACCAGTCGCCGGCAGTGCCCATCCACAGTGCGGTGCCCCCGATTGCGGCGGTTTCCCCGCGAAGGATGCGTGGCCCCAGCGTAATCGGCACGGCGGCGGGGTGGGTGCGGATCGCGGCGCGTTCGGCATCGTCGAACCCGCCTTCGGGCCCGATCAGCAGTGCCGCGGGGCCGCGGTGCGCGGCAAAGCAGGCGGCGGCGGGTTGCCCGCCGGTTTCATCGGCAAAGAACAGCGCGCGCGCGGCAGGCCAATCGGCCAGCAGCGCGGCCAGTGGCACCGGGCTGTCGCAGGTGGGCAGCGCGGTGCGTGCGCATTGCTCTGCGGCCTCGATCAGCGTGGCGCGCACGCGGTCGGGGTTGATCCGGTCGGCGACGCAGCGCCGCGTCAGCACCGGGCGGATCTGCGCCACGCCCAGTTCGCAGGCCTTTTCCAGCACCCAGTCAAACCGGTCCTTTTTCAACAGCGCCGGGCACAGCCAGAAATCGGGCACCGGTTCGCGCGGGCGCAGGCGGGTGACACAGCGCAAGATCAGATCGCGTTTGCCCACCTGTTCGGCCTGCGCCACCCATTCGCCGGTGATGTCGTCACACACGATCACACAGGCGCCCTCGGTCAGGCGCATCACGCGCAACAGGTAATGCGCCTGCGGGCCCGCGATGGCGATTGCCGACGTCTGGTCCAGCGGGCCGGGGACAAACAGGCGCGGCGCGGATTTCGGGGGCCAGGCGGGGGTGGCGGGAAGCGGTTCGGTCATCGCAGCCTTGGTAGGGCAGCACGACGCGCGCGGCAATCGGGCTTGCCCTGGCGCGCGCGGCAGCGCAGGAGATGGCGCCATGACCGACGCAATCGTCCCCGACAGCCAGTACAAGGGCTTTGTCGCCAGGCTGCCCTTGCCGTGGCGGCACTATGCACTGCTGGCGCGGTTTGACCGGCCGATCGGGTGGTGGCTGCTGTTCTGGCCCTGCACCTGGGGGCTGTTTCTGGCGGGTGCGACGATGTCGTGGGCGATGGTCGCGTGGCTGCTGCTGGGTTCGATCGCGATGCGCGGCGCGGGCTGTGTCTACAACGATATTGTCGATGCCGATCTCGATGCACGGGTGGCGCGCACGGCCGCGCGCCCGATCGCCAGCGGCGCGGTGTCGCAACGCGCCGCGTGGGTGTGGATCATGGTGCTGGCCGGCACCGGGCTGATCGTGCTGCTGCAATTGCACTGGCAGGCAAAGATTGTTGCGCTGGGCAGCCTGGTGCTGGTTGCGGCCTATCCGTTCATGAAACGGATCACCGGCTGGCCGCAGGCGTGGCTGGGGCTGGTGTTCACCTGGGGCGCGCCGACCGGGTGGGTCCAGGCGAGCGGGTTCGGCAATCTGTTGCCGCTGGTGCCGCTGTATTGCGGCTGCTGGGCATGGTGCATGGGTTATGACACGATCTATGCGTGCCAGGATCGCGAAGACGATGCGCTGGTGGGCATCGGATCGTCGGCGCTGTCGTTCGGGCGGCATGTGCGCACGGGTGTCATCGCGCTTTATGCGCTGGCGCTGACGGGGTGGGGCGGGGCGATCTGGCTGATGCGGCCCGATCCGCTGGCATTGCTGGCGCTGGCGCCGGTGGCGCTGCATCTGGGCTGGCAGGCGCTGACGCTCAACCCTGATGACGGCGACGGCGCCCTGCGACGGTTCCGCGCCAACCGCTTTGCCGGACTGCTGATGGCGGCGGCCTGTTTTGTGGTGGGGATAACCCGGTAAATCCTGCCCGACGGCGGCCGAATTCAGGCCGATGCCAGCAATTGTTCGGCGCCGCCCAGATCGACACTGACCAGGCGGGATACGCCGCGTTCGACCATGGTTACGCCGAACAGGCGGTGCATCCGGCTCATGGTCACGGCGTTGTGCGTGACGATCAGATAGCGGGTGCGGGTTTCGCGCACCATTGCATCCAGCAGATCGCAGAACCGTTCGACATTGGCATCATCCAGCGGCGCATCGACTTCGTCGAGCACGCAGATCGGCGCGGGATTGGTCAGGAACAGCGCAAAGATCAGCGCCACCGCGGTCAGCGCCTGTTCCCCGCCCGACAGCAGGGTCAGCGATTGCAGCCGCTTGCCCGGTGGCTGGGCAAAGATTTCCAGCCCCGCCTCAAGCGGATCGTCGCTGTCGATCAGCGCCAGATGCGCTTCGCCGCCATCGAACAGACCGGCAAACAGGCGGCGAAAATGCGCATCGACGGCTTCGAACGCGGCGCGCAGGCGTTCGCGTCCTTCGCGGTTCAGCGCGCCGATCGATCCGCGCAGCCGTCCGACCGCTTCGATCAGTTCGGCGCGATCGCGGGTTGTGGTGCCGTGTTCGTCTTCGGCGCTCGCCAGGTCGTCGGCCGCAACGAGATTGACCGGCCCCAGCCGTTCGCGTTCACCCGTCAACCGGTCGTGTTCGGTGTTGATTGCCGCGGCGGGGCCGACATCGTCGCCCGCAAAGCCCAGTTTTGCAGGCAACAGCGGCGGCGGACACTGGAACCGTTCGCCCGAAATACCCGCCATTTCCTGTCGCCGCTGGTCCTCGTTTTCGGCGCGTGCGGCAAGGCCTGCGCGCGCTTCGCGCGCAGCGGCCAGCGCCTCGGTCGCGGCTGCCAGCGCCTGGTCGGCCGCGCGGCTGGCGGCATCGGCGCTGGTTTGCGCCGCTTCGGCTGCGGCAAAATCGGTGGCCAGGCGATCGCGCGTGGCCTCGCCCGCGTCGATTTCGGCGATCAGGGTCTTGGGCCTGGCGGCGTGGACTGCGCGTTCGGCGGCCAGGTCTTCGGCGCGGGTGACCATGTCGGCCAGTCGCCGCGCGGCATCGGTGGCGCGCGATTGCCAGTTGCGGATGTCGTTCTTCAGCGCCGACAGCCGTTCGCGCCCCACGGCAATCGCCTGGTCCGACGCGGCCAGCGTGGCGCTGGCGGTTTGCAGCGCCACGCGCGCGGCACCATTCTGCGCGCGCGCCGCCTCGAGCGCGGCGCGGCCGGCGGCGGGATCGGGCAATGCGCCGCGGCGCGCCTCGGCAGCGGCCAGTTCGGCCAGGGCCAGCGCGCGCTGCTGTTCGCAATCGGCACGCGCGCGATCGAGTTCGGCGCTGCGCGTCTGGCGCAGGCCCAGCGCGCCTTGCGCCGCGTCCCATGCACGCAAGGCGGCGCGTTCGGCATCGCCGGCCTGCGCCAATGCGTGTTCGGTGGCGGCCAGATCGGCCTGCACCACCGCCAGATCGGCGCGCGCGGCGGCGTCGGCGCGCGTGGCTTCGTCAAGCGCAGCCTGGCGCGCGGGCAACAACGCCTGCACCTCGACCAGCCGGTTTTCCGCTTCAAGCTGCGCCGCCTCGGCCGCGCCTTCGCCTGCGGCAACAAATCCGTCCCAGCGGCGCAGGCGCCCGGCGCGCGTGACCAGCCATTCACCCGGTGCCAGTGCGCGCCCATCGTCGCGATCGGCGACGATCACCCGCGCCAGTCTGGCGCCAAGTTCGGCAGGCGCCCGCGTCACCTGGTGCGCCAGCGCATCGGGCAGGGGCACACACGACGGGGCGCCGGTCCAGAACCGGCCATCATCCTGACCAGGCGCCGCACCCAGCGGCGCCCGTGCATCGCGCCCCAGCACGGCGGCCAATGCGCGTTCGTATCCTGGCGCCACGCGCGTGGCCGACAGCGCGGTGGGCCCGCGGTCTTGTTGCGCGGCGGCTTTGTCGCGCGCGGCCTTGTCGCGGGCCAGCGCTTCGGCTTCGCGCGACAGCCCTGCGCAGTCCGCGCGCGCGGCAGCCAATGCCTGGGCGGTTGCGTCACACGCATTGACCAATGCTTCGCGTTGCGTGGTCAATGCGCCGCGTGCCGCGCGCGCAGAGGCCAGCGCCAGCGCGGCGGTGTCGCGCGCGGTTTCGGCCTCGGCCAGGCGCAAGGCAGGGTCGGGTTCACGCGACAGCGCCGCTGCCTGTGCGGCGATGCGCGCGGCGTCGGCCTCGGTGCGCGCCAAGGCTTGACGCGCGGCGGTTACCGCGGCTTCGGCAACGCGCCATTCGGCATCGGTCCCGGCCTGTTCGGCGGTGGCGGTGGCCAGCGCCAGTTCGGCATTGCGGCTGTCGGCTTCGGCACGGTCGCGGGTGGCACGCGCCTGCGGGCGGCGTTCTTCTTCGTCTTTCAGCGTGGTCTCGGCCTGCGCCAGATCGCGCGCCAGCCGCCCTTGCGCCTCGGCCGCGTCGTGCGACAGGCGATCGGCCTGGTCGCGATCGCTGTCGATCCGGGCAATCTGGCGGTCGATATCGGCCAGTCGGTCCTGTGCTGCCTGCAATTGTGCGGCCAATCCGGCCATGCGCTGGCCATGCGCGGCCGCATCCTGACGCCGGTCAAACAGGTCTTCGCGGGTTTGCGCCAGCACCGCGGCGGCCTGGTGCTGTTCGGCCTGCGCGGTCTGCGCTGCAGCCTGGGCCGCGGTTACCGCCGCTTCGGCCGTGGTCAGCGCCGCGCGGGCGGCATCGGCGGCGTGCGCGGCATCGCGCCAGCGGGCGTAAACCAGTTGCGCCTCGGTCAGGCGGATCTGGTCGCTCAATGCCTTGTAGCGTTCGGCGGCGCGCGCCTGACGGCGCAGCGCGCCGATCCGCGATTCCAGCCCCGACACCAGATCGTCGAGCCGGGCCAGGTTTGTCTCGGTCGCGCGCAGCCGGGTTTCGGCATCGCGACGGCGTACGTGCAGCCCCGAAATCCCTGCTGCCTCTTCCAGCATCATGCGCCGCTCGGTCGGTTTGGCCGCGATCACGGCGGCGATCCGCCCCTGGCTGACCAGCGCCGGACTGTGCGCGCCGGTGGCGGCATCGGCAAACACCAGCGACACGTCGCGCGCGCGCACATCGCGCCCGTTTACGCGATAGACGCTGCCCGCCCCGCGTTCGATCCGCCGCACCACTTCCAGTTCGGTGCCATAGGCGCCGGGGGTATCGACTTGCGCGCTCAGCGTGACTTCGGCGAAATCGCGCGCTGGGCGGCGCGTGGTGCCGGCAAAGATCACGTCGTCCATGCCGCCGCCGCGCATCGCCTTGGCCGAGCTTTCGCCCATGACCCAGCGGATCGCTTCGAGCAGGTTTGATTTGCCGCAGCCGTTGGGGCCGACGACCCCGGTCAGGCCGGGTTCGATGCGCAGTTCAGCCGGCTCGACAAAGCTTTTGAAGCCCGACAGTCGAAGCCGTTTGAACTGCATGGTCGTCCGCGCGCCTTATCGCGCGCCGGCCTTTTTCAAGGCGGGTTCAAGCCCCTCCCAGGCGGCCACTTCGAGATTGCGGCCGTTGAGGATGAACGCCGGGGTGCCGGTTACGTTGAAGTCGTTCTGCGCCTTTTGGGTCTGCGCGGCGAGGTTCGAGGCGCGGCCGGCATCGCTCAGACACTGCGCGCCCTGCGGGGTGGCGATCCCGCGCTGGGCAAAGAAATCGTTCATGCCTGCCATCCGGGCGATCGCCGCCGGGCGCTGTGACGCAGGTATCGCCTGCAGGGCCTTCTGCGCATCGTCACCCGCCGCCTTCAGGTTGTTGAACATGGTCGGCTGCCAGGCCCAGAACTGTTCGGCCATCGGGATCACGGTGTCGGGCGCATTGTTGCAGGTGGCCAGCAGCACCGCAGGCACATCGAACTGGTTGAGCAGGAAAAAGCGCAGTTCGTAGCTGACCCGGCCGCTGTTCACGTAATCGTCGCGCAGCGTGGGAAAGCCTTCGGTCGAAAATGCCGCGCAGTGCGAACAGGTCAGCGCGCCATATTCGATCAGTTTCAACGGCGCATCGGGGTTGCCCATGCGATAGCCGCCATCGGGCGTCGCGGTGATCACATCGCTCCATTGCTTGCCTGCGGGCGGCGCAACTTTGGCCAGGGCCGTGTCGGCCACCACAGGCGCATCAGTCTTCTTGCCGCAGGCGCCAAGGCCGAGGGCAAGCGGCATCAGGGCGGCGGCAAGGGCAAAATGGATCGGTTTCATCGGATCATCGGGCTTTCGGCAAAAAGGGCGGCAGGGGCGGCCGGGACAAGGAACAAGGATCAGTGCAGGCGCGCTTCAAGCTGGGGCTTGAGCGCTGCCCAGTTGTACGTGTCGGCAACCAGCACATTGTCGATCAGAAATCCGGGGGTGCCGTTCACGCCATCCTTTTCGGCGGCCTGCTGGGTGTGCTTGGCAATCCGGTCGGCCAGCACCTCGTTGGCCAGGCATTTGTCAAGGTCGGTCCGGTCATAACCGCGCTGTTCCATCAGGGCATAAAGCCCAAGGTCCGAGGCGATGGCGCGCATCTTTTCGCCGAAACCGGGCGCATCCCAGCGCGCCTTTTGCGCATCGGTCAGCTTGTCGATCGGGGCCAGCCATTCGCGTTGCCGGGCCAGCAGAAGCTGGGTGTTGCCATAGAATTTCGACGGTGGCCCGCATTCGGCCAGCAGCGAGGCGACGACATCGAGGCCGTTGCGCAGGAATGGGCGGATTTCAAGCGATCCCTTGCCCGGGCCGATCATGCCGATCGCCAGTGGCGCGCGCGCCTCTTGCTCGAACGCGGCGCAATGCGGGCAGGTATAGCTGATATAGGCCACCAGATGCACCCGCGCATTGGGATTGCCCAGGATATAGCCATCGTCGGGCGTGCGCGTGACCGTGGCATTCCAGTTGGCGGTATGCGCTGCGGTGCGCGGTGCGGCATGGGCCGGCGGTTGGGCCATCCCCCGGGGCGTGATCAGCATCAGTGCGGCAACCAATGCCAAGCTAATGGATTGTCCCAGGGTCTTCAGCATTGCCATATCCTGTTGTTCCTGCCTTCGTCGGCGCTAACGCGGCTTGCGCACCGTCTTTGCCCCATTTTCGGCCATCTGATCAAGGCTGCGTGCCAGCGATTCGAGCACCGCGCGCAATTCAGGATCGCCGACATCGCGCAGGCTGTCGCCCAGCTCGATCGGCACCGGACGCAATGACGGCGGTGCGGCGGCGGGCTGGGCCCCGCGCGGGGCAGCAACCACGCCCTGGCGCATGCGTACCTGTGCCACCGCGCGATAGCCAAAGAACCGGTTCACGCGTTCGATGATTTCGGGGATCACATGCTGGATGATCGGGGCGTGCGCCGGGCTGACCACCAGATGCAGCGTGCCTTGCGATTTTTCCCCCACCGGGAAACGGATCGATTCGGGCGCGCAATGGCGGGCATGCGCGGCGCCGACAATTTCGGGCCAGCGCGTGACCACGCTTGACTGGACAAAACCGAACCGGCGAAACGCGGTGCGGCCGATTGCCGGCATCAGATCGCCGATCATCCGCGCCTCTCCGCCGCGCGCGCGTTCGTACGCGCGCGGGGTGGCGCTGTCGTTCCCGGGGCCGGTGCGTTTGCGTTCCATAACCTGCAATCCCATGCCATAGCCGCGCGATGCAGGCCAGCACTCACACCGATCGATCCCCATCCTTTGCCTTGCTCGAATGGTATGACCGCAGCGCGCGCATCCTGCCCTGGCGCAGCCCGCCGGGCGCGCCGCCACCCGATCCGTATCGCGTGTGGCTGTCCGAAGTGATGCTGCAACAGACCACCGTGGCCGCGGTCCAGCCCTACTTCGCCAAATTCGTGGCGCGCTGGCCCACGGTGGCGGCGCTGGCGGCGGCGGACGAGGCCGATGTGATGGCCGCCTGGGCGGGGCTGGGGTATTATAGCCGGGCGCGCAACCTGATCGCGTGTGCGCGCGAAGTGGCGCGTCGCGGCGGCTTTCCCGATGACGAGGCGGCGTTGCGTGCGCTGCCGGGGCTGGGCGCCTATACCGCGGCGGCGGTGGCGGCGATCGCGTTCGGACGCGCGGCGGTGGTGGTTGACGCCAATGTCGAACGCGTGGTGTCGCGGCTGTTTGCGATTGTCGAACCCCTGCCTGCGTCACGCCCGGCGATCCGCACGGCAACCGCGTCGATCACCCCCGACCGGCGCGCAGGCGATTTTGCGCAAGCCATGATGGACCTGGGCGCCACGGTGTGCACGCCGCGCAATCCGCGCTGCCTGCTGTGCCCGTTGCGCCACGATTGCCGGGCTCTGGCGCGGGGGCTGGCCGAAACCCTGCCGGCAAAGATTGCCAAAAAGGCCAAGCCGCAGCGCACCGGTCATGCCTGGTGGATCGAACGCCACGGCGCGGTGTGGCTGGTGCGCCGGCCGGATCGGGGCATGCTGGGCAGCATGCGCGCGTTGCCCGATGATGGCTGGAATGCGGGCGCCGATGGCCACGGCATGCCGCCGTTTGTGGGCGACTGGCGGCCCGCCGGGGTGGTGCGCCACGGCTTCACCCATTTCGATCTGGATCTGCAATTGATGCTTTGCGCGGGCGACAATTTGGTCCAACCTCTGCCATGCGGGCCGGATGGCGAATTCTGGCCGATTGACCGGATCGACGAGGCAGGGTTGCCCACCGTGTTTGCCAAGGCGGCGCGGCTGGCATCGGCCCAACGATAGCACAATGATGGGGAGACGTATGGCTGCACAAGGTTTCACAAGCGCGGTTTCGCGGCGCGGGTTTCTGGGTGGCGCGATGCTGGCCGGCGGTGTGGGCCTTATGCCGCGCATGGCCTTTGCCGCGCCCGATGCACAAGCGCTCTATCCCCATCTGGCGAAACTGGCGGCGGATTATGTCGACGGCGGCAAGCTGCCCGGCGTTGTGTCGCTGATCAACCGCGGCGGCATGCAATCGGTGATCGCGCGCGGGGTGCAGACGCTGGGCGATCCGCGACCGGCCGATGCCGACAGCCTGTATCGCGCCTATTCGATGACCAAGCCGATCACCGGCATGGCCACGATGATCCTGATCGACGAAGGCAAGCTGACGCTCGATACACCGCTGGCCGATATTCTGCCCCGCTATGCAAAAATGCAGGTGCAGGTCACGCCCGACGGATCGCTGACCGATGTGCGTCCGGCCAAAACGCCGATCACGATCCGCCACCTTTTGACCCACACATCGGGGCTTGGCTATTCGATCATCCAGACCGGGCCGATCAAGACCGCCTACGAAACCAACGGGCTGGTCCCCGCCGAAGTCAGCCACTTTGCGATCCCGGGCCTGACCGTCGGCAAGGTTCTGCCCAGCCTGGCCGAATTTGCCGACAAGCTGGCGGAAATGCCGCTGGTCTATGAACCGGGCACGCAGTGGTCGTATTCGGTGTCGCTTGATCTGCTGGGTCGGGTGATCGAAGTCGTGACGGGCAAGCCGTTCGACGCCTATCTGGCCGAACGCATCTTTGGCCCTTGCGGCATGACCAGTTCGGGTTTCCAGGTCGCGCCGCAAAATGCCGCGCGCCTGACCACCAATTACGGCATGCTGAACGGCAAGCTGGTGCCGATCGATCCCGCAGCCAAATCGATCTATCTCGATCCACCGGCCTATCCGTTCGGCGGCGCCGGTCTGGTGACATCGCCGCGCGATTACGACCGGTTCCTGCAGATGGTGCTGAATTACGGCATGCTCGATGGACGGCGCGTGATGAACGAGCGCGCGGTGCGCATCGGCACCAGCGATCTGCTGCCGCCCGCGCTTGCGGGCACCAAAGTGTTTGGCCGCCCGTCGGGGTTTGGCGCCGGCGGCCGGGTCGGTGTGGGCGATGACGCCGGAACCTTCGGCTGGTCGGGTGCGGCGGGTACGGTCGGCTTTGTCAGCTATCGCGGCAACGCCAGCGCGGGGCTGTGGGTGCAGTATATGCCTTCGGGCGCGCTGCCGATCGGCGAGGAATTCGCCATGGCGGTGCGGTCCGATCTGCGCGGGCTGAGGGCGCCTGCATGACCGATGTGACCATCGCGTTTTCGGGATCGGTGATCGACCGGGCCGATGCGGTGCGGTCGGACCCGGACAGGCTGGCGGGGCTGACCAACTGGCGCGCGCGGCTGCTGCTGATGGACGGCCTTGCGCCGCAGATCGCCGCCGATGGCGGGCTCGACTGGGGCACTCTGGCCGACGCCGATCCCACGGCAGAGCTGGTGTTTCTGGGGCTGGCGCCCGATGGCCGCGCGTGTTTTGCGGCGGTCGATCCCAAACTGGTGGGTACCGGCAGCACAGCGCCGCCCGATCCGCGATTGTGGCAGGTCATGGGCCTGCTGTCGCCGCCCGATCTGGCGATCTATGGCGCGGCCAAGGCCTTGGTCGACTGGCATGCGCGGCACCGGTTCTGCGCGCGCTGCGGCCATGCGACCGTGCTGAAAAAGGGCGGCTGGCAGCGCAGTTGCAGCAATGATGCCTGCCGCGCCGAACATTTTCCGCGGGTCGATCCGGTTACAATCATGACCGTAGAGCACCAGGGCCGCCTGCTGCTGGGCCGTCAGCCCCGCTTTCCCCCGCGTCGTTATTCGGCGCTGGCGGGGTTTGTCGAACCGGGCGAAACCATCGAAGAGGCGGTGGCGCGCGAAATTTCCGAAGAGGCTGGGATCGTTGTGCGCGATGTGCGCTATGTCGCCAGCCAGCCCTGGCCGTTTCCATCGTCGCTGATGATCGCCTGCCATGCTTTCGCCGATGACGATGCGGTTACGATAGACCGCACCGAACTGGACGATGCGCGCTGGTTCACGCGCGACGATGTGATTGCGGCGATGCGCGGGGATGATGCGGCGGGCTTCATCGCGCCACCGCCCTTTGCCATTGCGCATCATCTGCTGCGCTGGTGGTTGCAGCAATGAGCGCGCATCCGGTCACCATCGACATCTGGTCGGACGTGATGTGCCCGTGGTGCGTGATCGGCACGCGCCAGCTGGAAACCGCGCTGTCGGCGCTGCGCGACGAAGTTGCCGCCACGATCCGGTTTCACCCGTTCGAGCTCAACCCCGACATGCCGGCACACGGCGAAGATCAGCGCGCGCACATCATGCGCAAATATGGCCGCAGCGCCGACGAAGCCGTACAAGGCCGCGAACGCCTGCGCGAAGTGGGGCGCCAGGCCGGCTATGCGTTCGATTACACCGGGCCGGGCGATCCGCCGCCGGCGATGATGTGGAACACGCGGGCAGCGCACAAGCTGCTGGTGATGGCGCTGCGCGACCACGGGCCGCAGCTGCAGGGCCGGTTGAAACACGCGCTGTTCGACGCGCATTTCCAGGCGCGGCGCAATGTCGGCGATGCGCAAGTGCTGGTCGATATCGCCGCATCGGTGGGTATCGATCCCGACGCGGCCCGTGCCGCGCTGCATGACGCCGAACTCGATGCGATCGTCACCGCCGGCGAACAGCAGGCGTGGGACTGGAACATCACCGGCGTGCCGGCGATGATCATCAATGGCAAATACCTGATCCCCGGCGCGCAGGACCCGGCGACCTATGCCAATGCGCTGCGCCGCGTGGTGGCAAAGGAAACCGCCTAGACCAGCCCCAGCCGGGCCAGTTCGCTGGCGATCTGGGGGGGCAGCAGGTCGGCGCTTTCGCCACTGCCAAGGTCTGCTGGGGCGTCGGCTTCTTCCAGATAGCGCCAGCCCTGGTGCGCGCGGCGCGGGCGCGGGTGGACGTCGATCAGGCGGGTCGCGATGATGATCTCGGTGCGGCCATCGGGCGCCTCGGCAAAGCCCAGGATTTCAGACCGCGCGACCAGCTGGTGCTTGAAAATCCAGTAAACCGAACCGCCGATCATTTCGGCATGGCGACGCGGCAGGTTGCGCGTGGTCAGCCGCGCCTGATCGCCGCGGGTCTGAAACCAGCCGTGGACTTCTTCCAGCGACTGCGCGCCATAGGCGACTTTGGTCATGTTCAACGGCATGCCGCCGATCTAGGCGGCACCGGCGGCAAAGGGAAGGTGCCCGATAGGAACATCTGTCTGTCGACAATGCCCGCAAACGCCCTATATCAGCCGCAAATTGGCGAAAAGGACCGAACCAATGGCCGAAGAAAAACTGGTATTCTCGCTCGATTCGGGCGACGTTGTGATCCGCCTGCTGCCCGACAAGGCGCCAGGCCACGTTGCGCGGATCAAGGAACTGGCCGGCGAAGGCTTTTACGACGGGGTGAAGTTTCACCGCGTGATCCCGGGCTTCATGGCGCAGGGCGGCTGCCCCAACGGCACCGGCATGGGCGGTTCGTCGAAGCCCGATCTGAAGGCCGAATTCAACGATGTGCCGCACGTGCGCGGCGTGTGCTCGATGGCGCGCACCCAGAATCCGAATTCCGCCAACAGCCAGTTCTTCATCTGCTTTGACGATGCGCGTTTCCTCGACCGGCAATATACCGTGTGGGGCGAGGTCGAAAGCGGCATGGAACACATCGACGCGCTGCCCAAGGGCGAACCGCCGGCAAAGCCCGGCGTGATCAACAAGGCAACAGTGGTCGCTGGATAACCGTGCAACCCCTTCCCCGCTTTGGGGAAGGGGTGATCATCGGGCGAAATGGCGCAACGATGCGAACGGCGCGGCCGGAAAAAGCCGCCCTGCGGTCTTTTCAAACCGGATTGCGGCCTTGTGCCTGGCCAGGTCCTTTTTGCAGGCCGGTCGTGCTGCGCAATTTGGCCACGCTGCCTTAGTGCTTGGCTTTGGGATCGCGCACGGCGTTCTTGAACTGCGCGTTGTCATTGGGCGCCAGCGCGGTCGGCGCCGTCTTGGTCTTGGTCGCCTTGGGCTTGCGCTCTTCGCGATTGCTGCGTTTTTGTGATTTTGCCATGGTGGTGGTGTCCTGTCGCGGCGGGGCGCAGCATGTGCTGCACAGGACCCTTTGGCCACGATTGGCCGAAGGTCCGGATCGTTGCGCGATCCGGGGCTTCTAGCACGCGGCTGCCGGTGCGCCGCATCAATTCGGTACCGGTATGTTCCGCAGGACCAGGGCGATGTCAGCCCAGCCGGTCCTCGTCGGTGTAGACATCGAACCGGGTCAGCGTGACTGCGCCGAACGTGGTGGTCAGCGCCGCATCGGCGGCATCGCGCCCGCGCGCCATCAGCACGCGACCGCAGCGCGGTGTGTTGTGCCGCGCATCGAACACGTACCAGCGATTGTCGAGCCAGACTTCGAACCAGGCCGAAAAGTCCATGTCACCGATCGGCGCGGGCAGGTCCATATCACCCAGATATCCGGTGCAGTAGCGCGCCGGCACATTCATGCAACGGCACAGCGTGATCGCCAGATGCGCGTAATCGCGGCACACGCCGGCCTGTTCGTGAAACACGTCGAACGCGGTCTTGGTCGGGCGCGCAGCCATATAGTCAAAGCGGATATGGCCATGGACCCAGGACACGATCGCCTGCACCAGCGACCAGCCCTGCGGCACATGGCCGAACAGGCTCCACGCTGCATCGGTCAGGCGGTCGGTTTCGCAATAGCGGCTGGCCAGCAGATACATCAGCACGTCGTCGGGCAGATCGGCCAGTGCGGCCTGCCGCGCGTCGGGCACCACCGGATCGGGCGTGAACGGATCTTCGATCACGAATCCGCACGAAATCGTGATTCCGCCTGCGGGCATCGTCAGGCGGGTGCAGGTATTGCCGAAACTGTCGACATAATCGTACAGCGGAACGTCGGGCGTGGTGAAAATCCGTTGCGCGGTGCGCAGATCCTTGTTGCGCGAGGCATGGACCGACAGGTTGGCCAGGACAGGCACCGCCTGGGTGCTTCCGAACCCGATATCGTATCCTGCACGTATCAGCATGGTGGTACCTTTCTCAACGACAACACGCGGCGCGTCCGTACCCCCGGCTTGCAGGTTCTACACACCGGCCATAGGGTAGGGCAACCATGCGTCGGCACCCTCTTTGCGGCCGACGCATCGGTCGGGGGCGCAATGACCGATTTTCCTGTTACCGAACGCAGCCGGATTCGCCGGATGCACGCACGCGGCATGCACGAACATGCGGCGGTTCATGCCGTGCTCGATGCCAGCCCGCTGTGCCACGTCGGTTATGTGATCGATGGCGAAGCGTACGTCACACCCACGCTTCACTGGCGCGACGGCAACCGCGTCTATTGGCATGGGTCCGCCGCCAGCCGGTTCCTGCGCCAGGTGCCGGGCCAGCGCGTGTGCCTGACCGTCAGCCTGATGGACGGGTATGTGCTGGCGCGTTCGGCGTTCAACCATTCGGTCAATTACCGTTCGGCGATGGTGTTCGGACGCGCAAACGTGATGACCGATCCCGACGACACGGCCGCGGCGCTGCGCCACATGGTCGATGATCTGTTTCCCGGCCGATGGAACAGCCTGCGGCCGATGACCGCGCAGGAACTGAAAGCCACCAGCGTGCTATGGATGGACATCGAAGAGGCCAGCGTAAAGACGCGCGATGCCCCTCCGGGCGATCCCGAAGATCAGGACCACGCCGTGTGGGCCGGCGTTCTGCCGACCACCACCACCATGGGGGCCGCACAGCCTGCATCAGGACCGCATCAGGACCTGCCGCTGCCCCCCGAGCTGGCCGAACTGATCGCTTCGGGGCACTTGCGCTAGGTCAAGTGCGCGCAACGCCGAATTACAGTCCTGCGCGGATCATCCAGTCGTGGAACAGCCGCACCGGGCGCGATTGCAGCGCGCGCGGGCGGCACACGAACCAGTAGCTGTAGGGGCTGTCGACTTCGATGTCGTAGACGCGCGCCAGCCGCGAATCGTGGCTGCGCGTAAAATGGTCGTCGTGCATGATCGCGATGCCCAGGCCCTGCGCCGCGGCTTCCAGAATCAGCTGGCCCGAATCGAAATGATCGATGGCATGGGGTTCCAGGTTTTCGAGGTGGAGCGTGCGTTTCCACGCCTCAAAGCTCATCGGCAGGTCGTTGTGCACCAGGAACGTCTGCTTTGACAGCTTGTCGAGGTCGGGCCGGTCGCCCAGGCTGGCGGCCATTTCCTTGTTGGCAATGGCATAGACCCGGTTGTGATCGAGCCGTACCGCGTGCAGCGTCGCATCGGGCCCTTCGGACAGGATGATCGCCGCATCCAGCGTATCGCCCAGCTTGGTTTCGGCGGCGTGGCTGCTGTCGATGTCGATGTGAAGTTGCGGATGCAGCCGGCGCAGTTCGCCAAGGCGCGGAAACAGCCGCTGGCTGCCGAACAGCGGCAGCACGCCCAGCCGCAGCCGCATGCCCTTGCCGGTGTCGATCAGGCGGTCGATCCGGTCGGCCATTTCATCGATCAGCGGCGCAACCGCCTCGTACAGCACCTGGCCATCTTCGGTCAGTTTCAGCGCCTGGTGCTTGCGTTCGAACAGCGGCTTGCTGACGAATTCCTCAAGCGCACCCAGCCGCCGCGACAGCGCCGAGGGGCTTAGCGCCAGTTCGGCCGCCGCCGTCTTGGCAGACCCGGCGCGCACGACGCGAATGAACGCTTCGAGCGATCGCAAGGGGGGCAGGCGGCGGATCATGGTCGGATGGTCATTCCTGTATCTTTGTCGATGGAGTCGGGCGCATGCAGCCGCAGCCGGGTCAGGCGCCGTTCGTCCCCATCGGTCACTTCGATCCGCCAGCCGCTGTCATGATCGAGAATGCGCCCCACCGGCGGCACTTCGCCCGCCAGCACCACGGCCAGCCCGCCGAGCGTATCCACATCCTCGTCGACGATGGCAAGCCGGGGATCCACCCTTTTTCCCACTTCGTCGAGTTCGGCGCGGGCATCGGCATCCCAGATCCCTTCGCTGACGCAATGGATCAGGTCGACCGGGGCATCATCGTGTTCGTCCTCGATCTCGCCGACGATTTCCTCGACCAGGTCTTCGAACGTGATGATCCCGTCGGTGCCCGAATATTCGTCGATGACAATGGCCAGGTGGGTGCGGCTGGCGCGCATGTCGCCCAGCACATCCAGCGCGCCGCGGGCCTGCGGCACAAACAGCGGTTGACGCATCAGGCCCGACCAGTCGCCGGGCGCGGTACCCCCGTGCAGGGCCATGTGCGCCACGATCGGGAACAGGTCCTTTACGTGCACCATGCCGATCACTTCATCGAGCGATTCGCCATAGATCGGCAGGCGGCTGTGGCCATGTTCGGCAAACGCGGCGATCAGTTCGGCAAAGCTGGCGCCCGCCGGCACCGCCACGATCTGCCCGCGCGGGATGGCCACGTCGTCGGCGTCGTGTTCGCTGAAATGCAGCAGGTTGCGCAGCATCTGGCGTTCGAGCGGGACCAGATCGCCGCTGGTGTCGGTGGCGGTGCCCAGATCGCCTTCGTGTTCTGCGATTGCGTCTTCGATCTGTGCGCGCAGCGACTGATCGTGGTCGTTTCCACGGAACAGTGCCTTGACCATGCGCCACAGCGCGGGGCTACTGTCGCCTTCGCCCGAACGGTTTTCGCCGCCGGACCCGTTGCCCTCGGCCACTTGATCGGTCTCCTGTTGCAGGCCCGGCGCGCGTACGTGCGTCGCCGATCGCCCCCTTCAGTCATGCATATGGGTCGGACAGGCCCAAAAGTGCAAGCGCCTTCCGCTCCAGGTCTTCCATTTCCTCGGCCTCGGCCTCGCCGGTCTCGTGATCGTATCCGGCCAGGTGCAGCAGACCGTGCACGATCAGATGGCTGGTATGCGCGGCCGGCGTAATGTTTTTTTCGGCCGCCTCGCGCAGGCAGACACCGTGCGCCAGGATCAGATCGCCCAGCATCGCCGGTGCCCCGGCATCGACCGCCGCGCGCAGCACCTCGTCGCGCGACAGCATCGGGAACGACAACACATTGGTCGGTTTGTCCTTGGCGCGCCATTGCAGGTTCAGCGCGTGGACTTCGTCATCATCCGCCAGCACCAGGCTGACCAGCATGGTGTCATGCGCCAGTTCGGGGGCCACGGTGGCCGCCGCCTCGGCCGCGGCAGAGGCCAGCGTTTCCCAGTCGGTGGCATCGCCCCAGACCGGATCGATATCGAAATCGATGCTCGGCGCGGCGGTCATGATGGCGTGTCTGCGCTGTCCTGGCCTTCATAGGCTTCGACAATGCGGCCCACGATCGGATGGCGCACGACATCGCCCACGCCGAACCGCACGGTGCCGATCCCTTCGATCCCTTCCAGCCGGCGTACCGCATCGGCCAGCCCGCTGGCAGCAACGCCCCCGGGCAGATCGACCTGCCGCGGATCGCCGCACACCACCATGCGGCTGTTCTGGCCGAACCGGGTAAGAAACATCTTCATCTGCCCGACCGTGGTGTTCTGCGCTTCGTCGAGGATGACAAAGGCATCGGCCAGTGTGCGCCCGCGCATGAATGCGATCGGCGCGACCTCGATTTCGCCCGATGCCATGCGCCGTTCGACCTGTTCGGGCGGCATGCAATCATACAGCGCGTCGTACAGCGGGCGCAGATAGGGATCGACCTTTTCCTTCATGTCGCCGGGCAGAAAGCCCAGCCGTTCGCCCGCCTCGACCGCGGGGCGCGACAGGATCAGCCGCTGGACCGATCCGCTCATCAATTGCGACACCGCCTGTGCCACCGCGAGATAGGTCTTGCCGGTGCCGGCCGGGCCCAGCGCAAAGATCACATCATCGCGCACCAGCGCGCGCATGTAATCGATCTGCACTTTCGATCGCGGCGCGATGGTTTTCAGCCGGGTGCGGATCAGGATCGGCGGGGCGGCCATCGGCGCGCCGGTAATAATGCCCTCAAGCGTGGGTTCGTTCGACATCGCGATCAGCGAATCGACCGTGCCCGCATCGATTTCCTGCCCCGACAGGATGCGTTGATACATCCCGCGCAGCACATCGCGCGCGCGCGCCACCGTTTCGACCGGGCCTTCGACCAGCGCCTTGTTGCCGCGCGCCGAAATATACACGCCCAGCCGGTTTTCGATCAGCACGAGATTGGTGTCAAATTGACCAAACAGGGCGCCCAGTACCGACTGTTCGTCGAATTCTATCTCTATCCGGGCACGGCGATTGGCTTCGCCGCGATGGGTGCCCTCGTGCGTGGCACCATAATGGCCTGTGGGCTCGCCACGGGTATCGCGATGCGCCACGGTCGTGGCGCGGGGGAATTTACGGGCCATGCGTCTCCCTTGCTTCGGTGCCCCCCAGATTATGCCGCTGTGTGGCATGCGCAAGACAGCTGGCCGTTATTTCTGGTGGACCCATGGCGATTTGCACAACCTGTTGTCGCAATGGCAACGCTTGCCTCGCTGTCGCGGCGTTGCGACAAAGCTGAATCATCGGTGATTGCATCGCGTGGTGACGGTTAATGCAGAACCTGTCATGAGGTTAACGGTGCCGGCACCATCCCTCAAAACCTGGGCCGGCACCTTTGCAATCAGGAGGATACCGATCATGCGCAAGGCACTTCTTTCGATCGTCGCCGTCGCGGTGGCTGCGGCCGCTCTGGCCCCGACAATGGCCAATGCCCGCGGCTGGCATCACCACCACCACCACTGGCATCACCACCATCACCGCATGTGATCGGTCGTGGGGGGCGGCGGGTCAGCCGACCCGTCGCCCTGCCAGCGAATTGGGGCCCGCCTCGATCAGGTCAACCTCGACCAGATCGCCGATCGCGGCCTGATCGGTGAAATGCACCGATTGCAGCCAGGGTGATTTGCCCAGCCATTGTCCGTCCTGGCGTCCGCGCCGTTCGACCAGCACCGTGCAGCGCCGCCCGACCGTGGACCGGTTGAAGGCCAGTTGATCGCGGTTGATACGTGCCTGCAGGCGTTGCAGGCGATCATCCATCACCTCTGCGGCGATCTGTCCGTCCATATCGGCCGCAGGCGTGCCGGGGCGTGCCGAATATTTGAAACTGAACGCCTGGGCATAGCCGGCGGCATCGATCAGCGACAAAGTGTCGGCAAATTCCGCATCGGTCTCGCCCGGAAACCCGACAATGAAATCGCCCGACAACGCAATATCGGGGCAGCTCCGGCGCACGCGATCAAGCAGTTTCAGATAACTTTCTGCCGTGTGGCTGCGGTTCATCGCCTTGAGCACGCGATCGTTGCCCGATTGCACCGGCAGATGCAGAAACGGCATCAGCTTGGGATTGTCGCCATGCGCCGCGATCAGCGCGTCGTCCATGTCGGCCGGGTGGCTGGTGGTATAACGGATCCGCGCCAGATCGGGCAATTTGGCCAGCGCCTGCGCAAGGCCTGCCAGCCCGACCGGCTGACCGGCGGCATTTTCACCGCGCCAGGCGTTAACGTTCTGGCCCAGCAGCGTGATTTCGCGCGCGCCACCTTCGACCAGCGCGCGCGCCTCGTCGATAAGATCGGCAAAGGGCCGCGAAATTTCTGCGCCGCGCGTATAGGGCACCACGCAATAGGTGCAGAATTTGTCGCAGCCTTCCTGGATGGTCAGGAACGCCGAAGGGCCCGACTTGCGCCGACGCGGCAGGGCGGCAAATTTCGCCTCTGCCGGCATGTCGGTTTCGGTCTCGCGCCCGCCGGCTGCGGCGGCTGCGACCATTTCGGGCAGGCGGTGATAGGCCTGCGGACCGACGACCACGCGCACCGATGGCGCCCGCGCCATGATTTCCGCGCCTTCGGCCTGTGCCACGCACCCCGCCACCGCGATCAGCGGCGTCGTGCCATCGTCGCGCCGCAACCGGCCGATATCCGAATAGACCTTTTCGGTGGCACGTTCGCGGATATGGCACGTGTTGAGCACGACCAGATCGGCATCTTCGCGCGCGTCGCTGGCCTGCATGCCTTGCGCGGTCAGCAATTCGGCCATGCGTTCGCCGTCATAGACGTTCATCTGGCAGCCGAAGCTTTTGACGTGAAAGGTACGGGGGGGATTGGTCGCGGACATAGTCGGCGCCGCTTAGCCGATGTCGTTTGCAAATACCACAGTGGCGGCGATAGGTGCCAGGCTTGGCCGTTGCCTGCGCAGGTCTTGGGCGCGCGCGGTGGTGCCATTGCGGGCGTTTACGTACCATCCGATAGCGTTGCGTGTACCATGCTCGTTGAGGGCCTCGCCATATTCCGGCTCTATTGCGGTTGCATCCTGATACGCCGACGATTGCGAACGGCGTCATGCCAAAGTTGGAAACCGGAATGAACGCCCAAGCGATCATTGATGAAGTCAACAGCGCGATCGGCGCGCACGGAATGTGGAAAATGCGGCTGCGCACGGCGATTATGTCGGGGCAATGCGAAATCACGGCCGCGCATGCCTGCCGTGACGACAAATGCGCATTCGGAACGTGGATCTATGGCCCTTCGCTTGACGCGCAAGTGCGGGCAGGCGTTCCCTACCAGGTCATCAAGCGTCTTCATGCCGAATTCCACCAGACCGCAGGCGGCGTGCTTGCCCAGGTCGAGCGCGGCAACATGGCGGATGCAAAAGCGACGATGGATGGCGAATTTGCGGACCGTTCGGAAAAACTGGTGCGCGCACTGACCAAGTGGAAAGGCGAACTCGTGCGCTTGCGCTGAGCGCGCCAAGGCGGCCCGGCCTTGGCACATTGCCGCGAAAACCGTTGGCCCTTATGCCGCCCTGTTGCTGGGCGGCACATACCCGATCTGCCCAACGGCGTGCGCAAACGGGCGCAGCGGTTTGCCAAGCCGAGCTTCGAGTGCGGGCACGATGCGCGCGCGGGCTTCGGCGGCGATGGCTTTGCGGCCGACGTAATCGCGCGGGTCAAAGGGTTCCAGAAAGAACACGTCCAGTGTGAACGTGCCGCGGCGTGACATGATGCGCTTGGCGTTGTCCACCCCGGATTCGGTGCCGATCCAGCCGATCCATTCGCCGATGTCGGCGCCGTAATCCAGCGCCACCGGCTGGACCAGCACGCCCGGTGGCGGCGGTTCGAGCACGCGCAGCATCGAGGTCTTGAACGGCAGCAAGGAATGGCCGTCGGTGGTGGTGCCTTCGGGAAAGACCGTCACGGCCCAATTGTCGGCCAGCGCTTCGCGCAGACGGTTGATCTGGTCGGCCACGCCCAGCCGGTCTTCGCGGCTGACGAACACGGTGCGGTTGATCCGCGCGAGCCAGCCGACCAGCGGCGCCACGCCCAGTTCCGCCTTGGCCACAAACGCTGTGCCGCTGGCTCCGCCCAGTGCCAGGATATCGACCCACGACAGGTGGTTGGCAATATAGAACACGTCGCGCTTCAGCGGCACGCCGTGCACCCGCAAGCGCACCCCGCACAGCCGGCAGGCAATCCGCAGGAACAGTTTGGGAAACGGCGATCCGTAATGCACCGTGCGATAGGCATAGTGCAGCGGCACGCACATCAGCAGCGTGATGACCAGGCCCAGCGCGCGCAGCCACAGGCGCATCCAGCCGGCCCAGGTAACGGCCTCGCCCCGGCCGGGGCCGATCGGGCGCGGCTTATGCTCAAGCATCGCGGTCAAGTTTGACACCGTAAAGCTCCATGCGGTGATCGACCAGGCGATAGCCCAGCTTTTCGGCAATCTGGCGCTGCAGCGCCTCAAGCTCGGGATCGACAAATTCGATCACTTTGCCCGTTTCGACATCGATCAGGTGGTCGTGATGCGCCTCTGGCGTGGCTTCGTAACGGGCGCGGCCATCGCCAAAGTCGTGACGGTCAAGAATGCCTGCCTCTTCAAACAGGCGCACGGTGCGATAGACCGTGGCAATCGATATGCGCGGATCGCGCGCGGCGGCGCGTTCGTGCAGTTTCTCCACATCGGGGTGGTCTTCGCTTTCGGACAGGACCTGGGCAATCACCCGGCGCTGTTCGGTTATGCGCAATCCCCGCTCGGCGCAGAGGGCTTCGATATCGATGGGCTGGTGCACGTCTGTTCCGGAAAAATCGCGATGCCCAATGATAGGCTGTCAGGCAAAGACTGCAACCGCGCGTTCACTGCCTGGCTTGAAAGGCGCCTGGCGCTTTTGCCACAGACCCTCAGGTCGATACGAAGAGCCCGCGCTGCCGGGATGGACCATGCCATCCGGCCGCGCGGGCTTTCATACCCCAAACGGGATGTGCGATCAGGCCGCCGAGGCTTTGGCGCGGCCGCGCTTGGGCGCAGGCTTGCGGCCAAGGCCGATCTTCTTGGCCAGTTCGCGGCGCTTTTCGGCATAAGCCGGCGCAACCATCGGATAGTCCGCAGGCAGGTTCCAGCGTGCGCGATACTGTTCCGGGGTCAGGTTGTAGCGGGTGGCCAGGTGCCGCTTGAGCATCTTCAGCTTCTTGCCGTCTTCCAGGCAGACGATGTGATCGTTCTTGATCGAAGAACGGATCGACACAGCCGGTTCCGGCATGGGTTCGGCCTGCGGTTCGGCGGGCTTCAGCCCGGCAAGCGCGGTGTAGACATTGCTGATCAACGTGCCCAGATCGCCCACGGCGACGCTGTTGTTGCTGACATGTGCAGCGACGATATCAGAGGTGAGCGTGATCAGCGTCTCGCGCAGATCGTTTTCAATTTCAGACATTGCGAACCGACCTTCTTTACTGTTGAACCGTTTGTGTTATGGTCAACCATTTGAAATTATTGATTTTTTCGCCGATCAGATAAATCGACTCTCCCGCCGGATAAAAACCGTATAGACCGACAGGGATAATACACAATCATTCTTGATCTCTGCAATGGAAAAATCAGGAATTTTCCAACCAAAACCGATTTTTACAAGGATTCATTCTAGAACGAGTTCCTGTGTAATGGCGTCAATCCGATCACCGTTCAATGCGCGATAATACCGAGGCCGTATTCCCACCGCGCGAAAACCATGGCTGGCATAGAGGATACCGGCCGGATTGTTGCGCCGCATTTCCAGAAACAGTCTTTTCTTGCCGCGCTGGCGGGCATGTTCAATAAATTCCCGCAACAACGCATGGCCTAGTCCCTTGCGCCGCGACTCGGGGGCGATTGCAAACAGCAGCAGTTCTTCCTCGTCGAGCACTCCGCGCGATAAGTAAAAACCCGCAGCCGGATCACAGGGCTTCAATTCCATCGCGCCATCGTCTGCGATCAGCGCATATTGCGTGGCCGGCAGCAACAAGGCGTCGCTGACCTGGCGGCGGTTCCACGCTTCGCCGAATTCGGAAGGAAATGCCGAAGTCATGACATCCATGATACGATCAACGTCGTCGAGCGGATGCACCATGCGCGGTCAGCCGGGCAAACGTGCATCGGGCGCGCGGCCGTAGACCGGGCTGACCGACGGGCGCCACGCAGCGTGGTCCAACAGGCCAAAGCTGCGCGCATCGGGGCGGATCGCCAGGTCGTGCGCGCCGGTGCGCGCGGCCACGGCACCGGCCTGGCTGCCGGCAACGATCGGCGCGCGCGCCAGGCCGATTACGGCATCGGGCGCGAGCGAGGCCAGCGGTGCAACCACAGCGCCCTGTGCGTCATACGTGGCAAAGAACCATTCGCCATGGCCGCCTGTCATCACCACATCGATGTCGGAGCCGCCGGATTGCGCACGGGCCATCGCCGCGACCAGATCGAGGCACCCATAGCCGCCGACGTGTGCGCCCCAGGCCAGGCCCAGTGCACGCGCGGCGGCAATGCCGACGCGTATGCCGGTAAAGCTGCCCGGCCCCAGATTGACCATGATCCGCGCCGCCCGGCCGCGATCGGGCAGATCGGCAATCATCGGCACCAACCGTTCGGCATGGCCGCGGCCAAGGTCGACACAGTTTCCGGATAGCAGCATGCCCCGATCGAACAACGCCACCGAACACGTCTCTGTCGCGCTGTCGATGACAAGCACGCGGGTCATCGCGGCTGCCGCTCAGGCAATGCGGTTGAACATGGCAAAATCGGGGCGGGGGCTGCGCGGGGAAATCGTGGCGGGATCGCCATAGCCCAGCGTCGAGATGAAATTGGTGCGCACGCGCGGCGTTTCGGCAAAAAACGCGGCGTCCACAGCGCCCTGGTCAAAGCCCGACATCGGCCCGGTGTCGAGCCCCAGCGCGCGGGCGGCCAGGATGAAATAGGCGCCCTGCAACGATGAATTGCGCAACGCGGACGTTTCGCGCAGCGCTTCGTTGCCTGCGAACCAGCTTTTGGCGTCGGCGTGGGGGAACAGCCACGGCAGCTGTTCGTGAAAATCCAGATCCATGCCGATAACAGCCGACACCGGTGCCTTGCGGATCTTGTCGGCATTGGCAGCGCTGGCGGCTGCGGCCAGTTTTTCCTTGGCGTCATCGCTGACGCACCACACGATGCGCGCAGGCAGCTGATTGGCCGAGGTCGGTCCCATCTTGAGCAGATCCCAGATCGCGACAAGCTGGTCTTCGGAAACGGGACGGTCGAGATAACCGTTGTAGGTGCGCGCAGTGCGGAACAATTGGTCAAGCGCGGCATCGGCAAGGGGCTGGGGCATGGCCGGCACGATCCTGTAGGGTCTGGGTGGGAAAAATCAGGCGGCGCGAAAAATCAGGCGGCGCGCACTTCGCTCACTTCGGGAACGTAATGCTTGAGCAGCGATTCGATTCCGTTCTTGAGCGTGGCGGTGGACGAGGGGCAGCCCGAACAGGCGCCCTGCATGCGCAGATAGACAACGCCGTCGCGAAACCCGCGATAGATGATATCGCCGCCATCGTTGGCGACGGCCGGGCGCACGCGGGTTTCGATCAGGTCCTTGATCTGATCGATGATATCGGCATCGGCCGGATCATCGGCCGGCGCATCGTCGTCTTCGCCCGGAACGGCAAAGTCGGCCACTCCTGCGGCAAACAGCGGGGTCTGTGTCACGAAATGATCGAGCAGCACCGCCAGCACTTGCGGCTTGGTATCGCTCCACGCCGCGCCGGGCGCAATGGTTACCGACACGAATTCGCGGCCGAAGAACACGCCCGTCACATCACCCAGTGCAAACAGGCCCTGCGCCAGCGGGGACACCGCGGCCTGTTCGTCGCTGGTGAATTCGCGCGTGCCGGTGGCCATGACCACTTCGCCGGGCAGAAATTTCAAAGTCGCCGGGTTGGGCGTCGTTTCGGTTTCTATGAACATGCATCGCATTTAGGTGCGGGTCACTTCGGGTCAAGGGCTGTTGGGGGCGACCGCCAGGTTAATTCGCGGTTTCAGGCGCTTTGGTGCAGAATTTGCGACAGGCAGTCGTTTGCTGTCTGGCGGCATCGCGCGCCAGCGCCTATGCGCGCGGCCATGAACCACACCTTTGCGCGAATCGCTCTCGCCCTGACCACGCTCGCCGCGCCGATTCCGGCACTGGCAGCGCCCGCTCCTGCAGCACCTGCGCCGGCCGCGATCATCAAGCTGCCGTTGCAGCCGGTGGTGGCGCCCGATCTGCGCGCGTGTTCGGCCCGCACCGCCTCGGGGCTGGGCTATACCGTGCTGCGCGATGCGACCGGGCCAAAGCCTGGCAAGACCGATTTCGTGCTGATCGGCTATATCGGCTATCTGGCGACCACCGGTGCGGTGTTCGATCAGAACCAGGGCACGCCGTTGAGCATCGACAGCGTTATTCCGGGATTTTCCGAAGGCCTGCAACTGATGCCGCGCGGCAGCGTCTATCGCCTGTGCGTGCCCGCAGCGCTTGGCTATGGCGCCAAGGGTGCCGGTGACGCGATCCCGGCCAATGCCGATCTGGTGTTCCAGATCGAACTGATCGATTCCAAGACCGCCGCCGAAGTTGCCGCGATGCGCCAGGCCCAGGAGGCCGGCGCGCCGCAGCCCGCACCCGCGCAGCCTGCCGCACACTGATTGCCCGCTGGCCCTGCCCGCAGGGGCTGCGGACACGGCCAGCCAATCCTATTCACTGGCCCTTCATTGTTGTGCGGCCTATAGATCGGGCCATGGTGTCATCGCGTCTGCGCACTGCGCGTTTCGGTCTTGGTCTGTCGCTCATGGTCGGTGTGGCCCTGCCGCTATCCCCGGCGGTGGCGGCGCCGCCGCCCGATCCGGCGTGGCTGTATGCCGGATCGGATGTGCCGCACGATGCGAAATGGACGTTCGGCATCCTGCCCAACGGCCTGCGCTATGCGGTGCGGCATAATGGCGTGCCGCCGGGCCAGATCTCGATCCGCATGATCGCCGATGTCGGATCGCTGTACGAAACCGATGCCCAGCGCGGCTATGCCCACCTGATCGAACACCTGACCTTTCGCGATTCCAAATACCTTAAATCGGGTGAGGCGATCCCCACCTGGCAAAAGCTGGGCGCGACCTTTGGCAGCGACACCAATGCCGAAACCAGCCCGACGCAGACCACCTACAAGCTCGATCTGCCCAATGCCTCGCCCGAGACGATCGACGAGACGTTCAAGCTGTTGTCGGGGATGATCGCGTCCCCGATCTTTACGCCGCAAGGCGTGAAGACCGAGGTGCCGATCGTGCTGGCCGAAATGCGCGAACGCCAGGGTGCCGAAAGCCACGTGGTCGAGGCCACGCGCGCCACTTTCTTCAAGGGCCAGCCGCTGGCCGACCGGTCGCCGATCGGCACGGTCGCCACGCTTGAGGCGGCCACTGCCGCCAGTATCAAGGCGTTTCACGACAAATGGTACCGGCCCGACAACGCGGTGATTGTCGTGGCCGGCGATGCCGAACCCGCAGCAATGGTGGCAGAAATCACCAAGTGGTTCGGTGACTGGCATGGCGTGGGGCCAAAGCCGCCGCAGCCCGATTTCGGTGCGCCGCACGCGCCGGGCGGCAGCGATGCCAAACACCCAGGCACGATGCCGGCAGGGCGCGTGCCGTTTGACGAAGCGGCGGTGATTGTCGAACCCGGCCTGCCGCGCGTGGTCAATGCCGCGATCCTGCGTCCCTGGCACAAGGTCAATGACACGATCGTCTATAACGAGGGCAATATCATCGACCGGCTGGCGCTGGCGCTGATCAACCGGCGGCTTGAGGCCAAGGCGCGCGGCACCGCCAGCTATCTGGCGGCGTCGGTCGATCAGACCCGGATCAACCGCTCTGCCGATGCCACGCTGATCACGGTTACGCCGCTGGGTGATGACTGGAAATCGGCGCTGCGCGATGTGCGCGCGGTAATCTCCGATGCGCTGGCCACCCCGCCCAGCCGCGAAGAAATCGCGCGCGAAGTGGCCGAGTTCGAAATCAGTTACAAAGTCCCGGTTGAAACGCAGGAAACCCAGGCCGGGTCGAAGCTGGCCGACGAAATTGCCGAAGCCGTCGACATTCGCGAAACCGTGGCCAACCCCGACACGGTCTATGCCATTTTCCGCAAGACCATTCCGCTGTTCACGCCGGCCGCGGTGCTGGCCCACACGCGCACCTTGTTCGAGGGCACGGTCGAACGTGCGGTGCTGATCACGCCCAAGGCTGACGATGGTACCGCCGCCGATGTGCGCACCGCGATGGTGGCGCCGGTCGATGCGGCTGCGGGCAGCCGCATCGCCGCAACCAGCCTGACTTTCGCCGATTTGCCGCCGATCGGAACGCCTGGCCAGGTGGTGGACGCGGTGCCGACCGGGCTGCTCGCCATCGAACGCGTAACCCTGTCGAACGGCGTCAAAGTGCTGCTGTGGCCCAACGACGCAGAGCCGGGCCGGATTATCATGCGCGTGCGCTTTGGCGGCGGCTATGGCGCGATCGATCCCAAGGACGCCGTCTATGTCTCGCTGGGCGAGGCCGCGCTGATGGACACCGGGTTTGCGACCTATGGCCGCGAAGATCTTGACCGGCTGGCTACCGGGCGCAAGCTCAGCCTTGATTTCGATATCGGCGACACCGCATTCGGGTTCTATGCCGACACGCGCCCGGCGGATCTGGCGGATCAGCTGTATCTGTTTGCAGCCAAGCTGGCGATGCCGCGCTGGGACGATCACCCGGTCACCCGCGCGCTGGCGGCGCTGCGGCTGAATTACGACAGCACCAACGGATCGCCGATGAAAGTGCTGCAGCGCGATCTGCCCTGGTTGATCCGCGATGGCGATCCGCGCTTTGCCCGGCCCAACCCGGCCGAACTGGCCAAGGCCACGCCCGAAGGGTTTCGGCGGGTGTGGGAACCGCTGTTGCGCCAGGGGCCGATCGAGGTCGATCTGTTTGGCGATTTCAAGCGCGAGGACGGCTTGGCCGCGCTGAACCGCACGTTTGGCGCGCTGCCGCTGCGTGCGCCGCTGCCGCCGGCCAATCTGGCACCACATCTGCCCGCGCATAACGAAACGCCGCTGGTGCTGACCCATCGCGGCGATCCCGATACCGCAGCGGCGCTGGTGGCCTGGCCCACCGGGGGCGGCCGCGCGGATTTGCGCACTTCGCGGCAACTGGAATTGCTGTCGCAGATATTCCAGAACCGGCTGTTTGACGTGATGCGCGAAAAGATCGGCGCAAGTTATGCCCCGCAGGTCAATTCGTCGTGGCCGCTCGATCTGTCATCGGGCGGGTATTTCGCTGCGACCACGCAATTGCGCCCGCGCGATCTGCCTGCATTCTTTGCCGCCGCCGATACGATTGCCGCGGATCTGGTGGCCAATCCGCCCAGCGCCGATGAAATCGCGCGTGTGACCGAACCGATGAAGCAATGGATCACGCGGCTGTCCACCGGCAACGGGTTCTACCTCGACCAGTTGCAGGGCGGGGCCAGCGAACCGCGCAAGCTGGCCGACCTGCGATCGATCCTGGTCGATTCGGCAACCACCACGCCCGAGGCGATGCAGGAACTGGCGCGCCACTATTTGAAGCCGGATGCAACCTGGAAAGTCGAAGTGGTGCCCGAAAAGCACTGATTTGCGCAATTTGATTGCGCAAATCAGTGTAATCGGAACGCTGCCTTTGCTTTTGGAGCATGCCACGCCTATTTGCGCACTTCGGCCGACACCCGGCCGGAACGCAAGGACGAGGAACAGTGGCAAGCAACTGGAATGCACACAGCTGGCGCGGGCACGAGGCACGGCATCTGCCGGTCTATCCCGACATGGACAAGCTTGCGGCGGTGGAAACCACGCTGACCAGCTTTCCCCCGCTGGTGTTTGCAGGCGAGGCGCGCGCGCTCAAGGCCGATCTGGCCGAAGTGGCCGCGGGCCGGGCATTTCTGCTCCAGGGCGGCGATTGCGCCGAAAGCTTTGCCGAATTCCACCCCAACAACATCCGCGATACGTTCCGCGTGCTGTTGCAGATGGCGGTGATCCTGACCTTTGCCAGCAAGCAGCCGGTGATCAAGGTCGGGCGCATGGCCGGCCAATTTGCCAAGCCGCGCTCGTCGCCTATGGAAAAAATCGGCGATGTCGAATTGCCGAGCTATCTTGGCGACAACATCAACGGCATCGATTTCACGCCCGAACAGCGCATCCCCGATCCCGAACGGATGCTGCGCGCCTATAGCCAGGCGGCGGCCACGCTCAATCTGCTGCGCGCGTTTGCGACCGGCGGTTATGCCAATCTGCGCCAGGTGCACCAGTGGACGCTCGATCATATCGGCAAAAGCCCGTGGGCGGCCAAATTTGGCGAAATGGCCGACAAGATCGGCGAAGCGCTGGATTTCATGCAGGCCTGCGGGGTGAATCCCGCAACCGTGCCGCAATTGCAGGGCACCAGTTTCTTCACCAGCCACGAAGCGCTGCTGCTGCCTTATGAAGAGGCGATGACGCGGCAGGATTCGCTGACCGGCAAATGGTACGACACCAGCGCGCATATGCTGTGGATCGGTGATCGCACCCGGTTCGAAGGATCGGCGCATGTCGAATTCCTGCGCGGGGTCGACAATCCGATCGGCGTGAAATGCGGCCCCAGCCTGACCGCAGACGTGCTGATCCGGCTGCTTGATACGCTGAACCCGTCGCGCGAGGCGGGGCGGATTACGCTGATCAGCCGGTTTGGCCATGACAAGGTCGAGGCCGGGCTGCCCCCGCTGGTGCGCGCGATTGCGCGCGAAGGCCATCCGGTGGTGTGGTCATGCGATCCGATGCACGGCAATGTGATCAAGGCCGACAACGGTTACAAGACGCGGCCCTTCGATCGCATCCTGCGCGAAGTTGAAGGCTTTTTTGCGGTGCATCGCGCCGAAGGCACCCATGCCGGCGGCATCCATATCGAAATGACCGGGCGCGATGTCACCGAATGTACCGGTGGCGCGGTGGCGATCAGCGAAGCGGGTCTGGCCGATCGGTATCACACCCATTGCGATCCCCGGCTGAACGCCGCGCAATCGCTGGAGCTCGCCTTTCTGCTGGCCGAAGCGATCAACCTGGAACGCGCCGGCCAGAAGGCGCAGGCCGCCTGATACAGACCGGGTGCGGCGATCGCCGCACCCGGCCATGGTCAGAACGTGACGCGGATCGACCCGGTCAGCGTGCGCCCGTTCAGCGGCAACACGCTGACAACGCCGCTGGCAGGCACCGCGCTGGCATCGGCTTCGACAATCGCCAGTTTGTTGAACAGGTTGTAGACGTTGAGCGTTGCGGTCACGCGCGGCATCGGGTGGATCTGGACAAACGGATTGACCAGCACATAGCCCGGCTGCTTCAGCAGGTCGCTGTCCTGCGCAAAGCTGCTGGCCACGCCCACGATATTGGCGCCCACCGAGATCCATTTGCCATCGAACTGGGGCATCGCGGTGAAGAACAAGGTCGGTTCGTGGCGCGGGGTCAGGCCGTTTTCGGCCGGATTGAGCACGTCGTTGTCGATTTTTGCCTTGGTATAGGTCGCGCCCAGACGCAGGCTGAACGGCCCTTTGCGCGCTTCGCTTTCGAGTTCGATGCCCTTGGCGCTATAGGTCCGGTTGATCGGGATGACGATGGTTGCCCCGTTCTGATCCTGTGCAACCTGGTTGTTGATGTCGTTCGACGACGCCCAAAACCCGGTGACGTAGATCGTGACATCGCCGCTGCGGAACTTGGTGCCGACTTCGGCCTGCTTGATCAGGCTATAGGCCAGGTCGGGCGCAACCGGCTGTCCGGTCGCAGAATTGAACGTGGGCGGATACAGCCCGCGATCGGCGCCGGCGCGGCCGCCCCGGCTATAGCGGGCAAAAGCCGACAGATCGTCGGCAATGCGGTAATTGGCGCCCGCCGAATAGGACAGATAGTGATAGGAATACCCGACCGCGGCGGGCTGCGACAAAGGCAACACCGCGGTTTGCGATTCCGCCGCCGAAATCACGCCGTCGCCGTTGAAGTCATAAGCCCCGACGCCAACCCGGCCGCCGCCCAGATCCGAACCATAGACGGCGCCACCGACTTTGCCGGTATCGTAGCGCAAGCTGCCGCCGAGTGCCAATTTGCCCACCTGGTAATTGACCGAAGCAAATGGCGCCAGCGTGCGGAAGTTGACATCGAGATAGCGATGCCCGCGGCCGCCGCTGTGGATGAAGCTGTATGACAACAGGCCACCCTGGGTAACCGGGACGCCGGCTGCGGTGACGACGTTGAGGTTGGTCGAATTTCCGCCGCTGGCAAAATCGGTTACCGATGTGTCGAACGACCACAGGATATTGATATCCTGCGACGAGGCGTAAACGCCTGCGGTGGTGGTCAATTTACCCGTACCCAGCGTAAACACCCGGCTGGCGCGCAATTCGTTGACGGCATAGTCGAAGCTGTTGATGTCGGCATGATCGAGCAGGTTCAGCGCAGCCAGGCCATTGCCGTTAAGCCCCGCCGGGTTGGCAACAATCTGGCCCGCCAGCGGACCGTCGGCGTATTTCAACTGTGCGCCCGCGCCGCCGACCACGGTGGCGATGGCGGCTGCCGGAATATAACCGGCCGGCACGGTTTCGTTGTGGACGCCCGAAATATCCGAATAGCGGAACCGGTCGGTCACGGTCCAGCCCGCGACATCGAATTGCGCCTCAAGCCCGATCGCGCGGACTTTGCTGCGATCGCCCTGATGCAGATCGATATTTTGCGGCAGATTGTTCTGGTTGAGCGCCTGGTCATTGGTGATATTGCGTGACCACGCCGAATTGCTGCGCGGATCGAACCCCGGCACCGCCGTATAGGTCGGGTTGGCATTGGTTCCGCCGATTTCGACCGGCACCACGCCCAGGTACGGTTCGCGATCATCCATCACTTTCGCGTAGACCCGGATATAGCCGTTGTCGAAACTGCGCGTCAGGTTGAATTTGATCTGGCCACCGTTGAAGGCATCGTAACCCGTTGCGCGCGGCCCTTCGCCAAGGTGATAGAACCCGCCGATGTTGAACCGCCAATGGTCGTCGATCTTGCTGCCATAGTCGAAGTCGACGCGGCCCAGCCCATAGTTGACGCCCGAACTGACCTGCATCACGCCGCCGGTTTCCTCGCCGGTGCGCGAAATGAAATTGACCACCCCGCCGGGCGAATTCGATGCAAACGTCGATGCCGAGCCGCCGCGGATCGCCTGCACTTGTGCGGTGCTCAGGTCGACGCGGAGAAACTGCGTCTGGGTGCCGAAATAGATATCGCCGAATTCCAGAACCGGCAGGCCGTCTTCTTCGATCTGCAGAAATTTCGACCCGTCGGTATCGAGCGGCAAGCCGCGGATGGTGATCGAGGTGCGGCCATCGGTGCCGCCGGTTTCGGCGCGGATGCCGGGAATATTGCCGACAATTTCGGCAATCGAGGGCGTCCCGATCCGCTGCAGATCCGCGCTGCTGATCGTGCTTGCCGAAATCGCGGTGTCGAGCAAATCGCGGCCCTTGGCAACGCCGGTGGTGAACGCGCTTGTGGCCGGCGCGGGGGTGGTGCCGGCGTCTGCGGCCTGGGCGTCGGCGCGCGCCGCAACGGGGGCAAGCGCAGTCGTGGCTGCGAGCACGATAAGCGATTTTTTCATGGGACAACCTCTTCTGGTGGATGCGCAGCGCGCCTCTTGCCGCGCGCATGGTTACGGTTCCGGTGACCGCTGCCATCCGTATTTGCGCGGATAGGAGCATCAGAAAATGTATGTGCGAACAAAGGGTTAAATGTGACAGCGCGGCATTTGCGCAGCGCCGTGGCGGCCATGATCAACACGCGGCAGATATCGCGACGGATCGGACCGATGCGCGCCTGCGAAGTCGTGCACCGCGCCGAAGGCACCGGCCGCCTGATCCAGACCGGGTGCGGCGTTTGCCGCACCCGGCCGGGCTCAAAAGGTGATGCGGACAGAAGCGGTCAGCGTGCGCCCGTTGATTGGCAGGATGTTGACGATCCCGTTGGCCGGAACACCGCCCGAATCGACTTCGCTGAACGCCAGCTTGTTGAACAGGTTGAACACGTTCAGCGTTGCGGTGACATGCGCCAGCGGGCGCACTTCGACAAACGGATTGACCAGCACATAGCCCGGCTGCTTCAACAGGTCGGTGTCTTCGGCATAGCTGCTCGACACGCCGATGACATTGGCCCCGATCGAGATCATGCCGGTCTGGAATTGCGGCATTGCGGTCATGAAGAAATTCGGCTCGTGGCGCGGGACCAACCCGTTTTCCGCAGGATTGTCCAGATCGCTGTCGATTTTCGATTTGGTGTAGGTTGCCCCCAGGCGCAGGCTGAACGGGCCTTTGCGGGCCTCGCTTTCCAATTCGACGCCTTTTGCGCTGTAGGTGCGGTTGATCGGCACGACAATCGTGTTGCCCTGGGTATCGGCGGCAACCTGGACATTGGTGTCCTTGGTCGAGGCCCAGAACCCGGTCACAAAAACGGTGATGGGGCCGCTGCGGAACTTGGTGCCCAATTCGGCCTGCCTGATCGGGCTGAAGGCCAGGCTGGCATTGGCCAGTTGACCGGTGGCCGGGTTGAAACTGGGCGGGTACACATCACGATCGGCGCTGGCGCGTCCGCCCCGGCTGTACCGGGCAAAGGCCGACAGATCTTCGGCAATGCGATAGTTGGCCCCGGCCGAATACGACACAAAGCCATAGGAATAGGCGACCGATGCCGGTTGCGACAGCGGCAGCATTGCGGTCTGCGTCTCGGGCAGCGAAATCACGCCGTCGCCATTGATGTCATAGGCGCCCACGCCGACGCGCCCGCCGCCAAGGTCTGCACCATAGACCATGCCACGCGCCTGTGTCCTGTCGTAACGCAGGCTGGCACCCAGCGTCAGTTTGCCCGCCTGGTAATTGATCGAACCATAGGGTGCCAGCGTGCGGAACCGGACATCAAGGTCGCGCTTGAACTGCCCGCTGCCGCCCAGAAAGCTGTAGGACAGCACCCCGCCCTGGGTAATCGGGAAACCCGACGGCGTGGTGACATTGAGCAAGGTCGAATTGCCCCCGCCAGCAAAATCCATCACCGTGCTGTTGAACGACCACAGCATGTCGATATCCTGCGACGAGGCATAGAACCCGGCCGTGGTGGTCAGCTTGCCGCCTGCAAGCGCAAACACACGGCTGGCGCGCAGATCGTTGACGGCATAGTTCAGGCTGTTGATATCTGCGTTGATCTGCAAGCCCAGCGCAGCCAGGCCGTTGCCGTTGAGCGTGGCCGGATTGGCCACCGTTTGCCCGGCCAGCGGCCCGTCGGCATAGCTGACGGTGCCGCCCGGCACGCCCAGCGCACCGGCCAGCGCCGCCGCCGGGATATAGACCTGCCCGGCCGTTTCATTGTGCTGGCCCGAGATGACCGAATAGCGCGCGCGATCGGTGATCGTCCATCCGGCCAGTTCGAACTGCGCCTCGATGCCGAACGCGCGCACTTTGCTGTGGTCGCCCTGACGCAGGTCGATGGTTTCGGGCAGATTGCTGCGGTTCAACACCAAAGCGCTGGACACATTGCGGGTCCAGGCGGAATCGCTGCGCGGGTCAAAGCCCGGCAGTGGTGAAAAATGAGGGTCGCTGTCGCTGCCGCTGACCTGCACGGGCACGGCGCCAAGAAAGGGTTCGCGGTCATCCAGCACTTTGGCATAAAACCGGATGTATCCGCCATCAAAGGTGCGGGTTGCGTTGAATTTGATCTGGCCGCCGTTGAATGTATCGTAGCCAGTGGCCCGTGGTCCTTCGCCCCGGCGGTAAAATCCACCCACATTGAACCGCCAGTGATCGTCGATTTTCTGACCATAGTCGAAATCGACCCGGCCCAGCGCATAGTTGAGGCCGGAACTGAATTGCAGCATGCCGCCGGTTTCTTCGCCCGTGCGCGAAATGAAATTGACCACTCCGCCCGGTGAATTCGACGCGAATGTCGATGCCGATCCACCGCGGATCGCCTGAACCTGACCAGTGGCCAGGTCGCTGCGCAGGAACTGCGTCGGTACGCCGAAATAGATATCGCCGAATTCCAGAACGGGCAGGCCATCTTCCTGGATCTGCAAAAATTTCGACCCGTCGGCGTCAAGCGGCAACCCGCGGATGGTAATCGATACGCGGCCATCGGTTCCGCCGGTTTCGGCGCGGATGCCGGGAATGTTGCCGACGATTTCGGCGATCGAGGTCGTGCCGATCTTGTGCAGATCGCTGTCGCTGATCGTGCTGGCCGAGATCGCGGTGTCGAGCAGATCGCGCCCCTTGGCAACACCGGTGGTAAAGGCGCCTTTGACAGACGGTGTGGCCGAAGCGGAATCGGGCGCGGGGCTGTCAGCCCAGGCGGTGTGCGATACAAGCGCGGTGGACAGCGCAAGCACGGTGATCGATGTTTTCACAAAAGGCCTCTCGTCTGGTGATACAGGCAGACGGCCTCTTGCGGCGGCCATGCTTAACAGCCCGGACCCGCCCGCATCAGGAGGACTGCGCAAAGAAACCGGCATGACAGCGGCGCGGGTGGTCGGCGATACGGCGCATGCCGCCGCTGCGATCCCGTCAGATCGGCGGTGGAAATCAGCGAAAATCGATGCATTTCAGATGGATGATATGGCCATGCCGGATCTGCGCGATCGGCTGCGGGGCACAGGCTTTGAAGCGTCTGTAAATGCCAAAGCCGCAACCATGCGTAGCTGCGCCACCGTGCGTGGTTAATTCCTGGCTTTTATCACCGTTCATGCATCGACGACCGGTGTCTGTTGTGGACACCCGCCATACGGGCCCTGGGGCCGGCGTGGCGCGTTCGCGCCTTGCGGGGAAATTTTGAAACATGCTCAATTCGCTCAACATCGAACGCAAGCTTGGCCTGTCGTTTGTGCTGGTGATCGCCTCTGCCGCGGTGATGATGGCGGTGTTCCTGGCCAATATCCTGATGATCCGTTCGGCGATGGTGCGCAACGATCTCAGCCAGACGATCCATGCCGAGGCGCTAAGCCTGGAATCGGCGCTGCTGCGGCAGAACAGCCAGATACGCGGCTATCTCGTCACCGGCGATACCGGCTATCTGAAATCCTATTACGAGGCGCGCGACGATTTTGATCACACCGTGGCCACGCTCGAAGCGCAGCTGACCGATCCCGAAAAGGTGGCGCTGATCCGCAGCGCACGCGACGATACACAGACCTGGCGGCACGATTGGGGTGATCGTCTGATCGAGGTGGTCAAGACGGGCGGCCGCGAACAGGCCGAAGCCGAAGTGCGCGCAGCGGGCAAGGCGGTGCTGATCACCAAGCCGGTGCTGGCGTTGCGCAGTGTGCGCGATGCCGAGGACAAGCTGATCGCCGACAATGCTGCCAGCCAGCAACGGGCCATCACCATCGCACTGATCACACTGGTTCTGGGTGGTATTGCGATGATTGCGCTGGCGCTGATGTTGTCGCGCAAGCTGGGCCAGGGGATTGCCCACCCGATCGTGGCGCTGACCGGGGTGATGTCGCAATTGGCCTCGGGCCATCACGATGTCCATGTGCCCGATGCCGATCGCGACGACGAACTGGGCAACATGGCGCGCGCGGTCGGCGTGTTTCGCGATGCGGCGCAGGCAAAAGTCGCCGCAGAACACAACCTTCAGACCGCGGTCGAGGCCATCGGCATTTCGTTGCATCACCTGTCGTCGGCCGATCTCAGCCACCGCCTGTCCGCCTTGCCGCCCGAATTCGCCGCGATCGGTGTCGATTTCAACGCCGCCATGGAAAAGCTGGGCGCAGCGATGGTGGTGGTGCGCGACGGGGTCGGCTCGATCGCTGCGACATCGAGCGAAATTCGTGTGGCGGTAACCGAACTGTCGCAGCGCAGCGAGCAGCAGGCCCAAGGCCTGGCCAATTCGTCGCGCTCGATCGAGGAAATCACAGGGCTGATGCGCGAAGGCAACGCCCAGGTGACACGGGCGAACAGCGCCATGACCGAAGCGCGCGGCGAAGCCGAAGCCGGCGGCGATGTCGTGCGCCGCGCCATCGAGGCCATGAACGGGATCGATCAGGCCAGCCGCGAGATTGCCGATATCACCACGGTGATCGACGGCATCGCCTTTCAGACCAATCTGCTGGCACTCAATGCCGGGGTCGAGGCGGCGCGCGCGGGCGAGGCGGGCAAGGGCTTTGCCGTGGTTGCCAGCGAAGTGCGCGCTCTGGCGCTGCGCGCGACAGCGGCGGCACAGGATATCAAGGTGCGGATCGGATCGGCCGCGACGCATGTCGGGCAGGGCGTGGCACTGGTCGATGAAACGGGCCATGCGCTCGAACGCATCATCGAACGCGTCGGCCATGTCAGCGGCGCGATCGAGACGATTGCCGATACGGTCGCGCGCCAGTCGCAGGCGATGGAAACGGTCAACCGCCTGATCCTCGATATGGACAAGTCCACGCAGCAGAACGCCGCCATGGTCGAGCAGACCACCGCCGCCACCAACCTGATGGCCGACGAGGCGCACAAGCTTGGCACTGCGGTTGCGGCCTTTACCGTCGGCGGGCAGGACAAGGCACGCGCGGTGCAGCACCCACGCCCCGTTCAGCCGCGCGCGCAACCGCGCGCGCTGCCGGCGCCGCGCGCGATTGCGCGCGCGGCAGGTTCGGCGGCGCTGGCCCACGACGACTGGTCCGAATTTTAGGAACGCGCCACTGCGCAACCCCTGGTGGCACAACCGCCGCCAGGGGTTCAGCCCAGCCAGATCACCTGATCGCCATAAGGGTCGAGGTGCGCCAGCAGCCGCCGTTCGCCGTGGGGCCACATGGTCAGCACCAGTTCGACCACGCGGTGATCGTCATCCCATTCGTAGGACACGTGGACCAGCGGGTGCGCGGCATCGGCCTTTGCGCCTGCACATTCAAGCATATCGCGGATGCGCGCGCGGGTCGCCAGATCGAGATATTGGCGCAGCATCGAATGGACCACGGCGCGGGTTACCCCGGTGGCGTGGGGTCGATCGAGCCGGTCTTTCAGCCAACAGGCGGCATCCCCGCGCTCGACACGCGGGGGGTGGTGGCGGGCGATGCGGATCGCGGCCTGCAACTGGGCCATGCGGTCGGGGCGATCGGCCCAGACATAGCACATCAGCCGTTCGCAGCATTCGGGATCGGTGACATCGAGCGGCGCCAGATCGACCCCGCTGGCGCTGGCCAGGCGCAGCCGGTGGCGGCGCGGTGCAGGACCGTGCCAGCGCGGTGCGATCCGGACCGAAGAGGCGGGATCGCCCGACGCGGTGCCGCCCAGGCAAAAGGCATAACGGTCGAGATTAAGGTTCAACCCCGCGCTTGATCCCAGTTCGAGCAGCTCGATCGGCTGATCAAATCGTGCCGTCGCCGCCATCAGCCCGGCATGGAGCGCACCGCTGCGCGCGACCTCGTTGGTCTGGGTGGGATACGCGATCAGGCGGGCGAGCGTGGTATCTGCGGCTTCAAACGCATCGGCCACCGCACGATCGACATCGCCGGTACGCGTGGCAAAGGCCGCGGACAGCGATGGCACGTCGCCACTGCGCGCCAGCAGGTGCAGCGCGCTGTTGACCCGCAGTGCCAGTGCGGCTGCCGCACGGTCGCCGGGCCAGGTCGCCAGCCGCAGCGCCAGCATCGGCGCACGGTGCAATTGCCGCATGGCAGCCACCAGCACATCGCGCACGAACGGCGATCCCAGCGCGCAGGCCGCCTGCGCCTGGCGGAACAGGTCGGCGCGCGCGGCGGCCATGGCGTCGGGGGTGGTGGCATCCTGATCGGCCATGACAGGGGGTGTGCTGATGAACATGGGAAGCCGGGTCTTTCGCGCGCGATAGGCACCTTGAATACGGCGCTGCAGGCTTAATACCGTTGAACACAGGCCTAGGGATTTGCCCCGTTGCGCTGGTGCTGCCGTGCAATGCCAGCCACTTTGGCGATAATTCGCGACAATTCGGGCTTGTGCGCCAAACCTTTGATGTTGCACATGCGTGGCTGCGGCGTCGCGATGTGCCCGACGCTGCCCCGGGGGGGTGTGCATGGCCGGACTTGGTTTGGTGGTTGGCCGCTGTCTGCTGCTGACGGTGGCTGCGTGGGGTGCGGGTCTGTCGACCCCGGCCGTGGCCGCCGACGATCCGGCGCCAAAGCCTGCGGTTGCGGCAATCCCGCCGCGCATTCCCACCGCCGACTTTTCCGCCAGGGCACTGATGACGCATCCGGTGCTGTCGCCTGACGGGTTGCACCTGGCGGCGCGGTTTTCGATCAAGGGCGAAGAACAGCTCGCGATTGCCGATGTGACCGGCAAAGTGCCGATCCGGTTGATCAAGGTGCCCAAAAAGGGCGATCTCGTGCGCTATTTCTGGGCGGGCAACCACACCCTGATCATCAGCCTGGGCTCGACCGTGCAATGGTACGATGACGAGGCCTATGCCACGCGGATGACGGCCTTTGACATTGATGCCGGCAAGATGTCCTTGCTCAACCACCAGATCGCCGGGCTGAAAGGCGACGATGTGCTGTGGGTCGATCCCGAGGGCAAGACGCTGCTGATGGCGTTTCAAAGTTCGCTCAGCGATTATCCCGATGTCTGGCGCATGGACGTGGCCACCAATCGTGCGACCAGGGTCAGCAGAAGCTTTGACGGGATCTGGGACTGGTATGCCGACAGCAGCGGTGTGGTGCGCTATGGTTTTGGCTATTCGGACGAACACAACTGGAAAATGGTCTATCGCAGCGGCGCGGCCGACAAGTTCCGGGTTGTGCTCAAAGGCAACGATGACAAAGACGATGACTCGGCGATCGACAATGTCGTCCGCCTGACCCAGGGCAGCGACAAGGGCTATATGCTCGCGCGTGGCCCCGAAAATCCCTACTGGGCGGTCTACGAATATGACTTCATCCAGCACAAACGCGGCAGTCTGGTCTATGCTGCGCCCGGCAGCGATATCGACAGTGCCGACAGCAGCGAAGACGGCCAGAAGCTGATCTCGGCCGCATACACCGATGATCGCGCGCGCGTGCACTGGTTTGACGACACGCTGGCGCAGTTGCAGGGCGATCTCGACAAGGCGGTCGGGGACAACCGGCAGGCGTGGGTCGTTTCGCACAGCCGCGATTACGCCATGCTGATGATTGCCGTGACCAGCGCGTCCGATCCGGGCGCGTATTACCTGTATCAGCAGGCCGAAGGCGTGATGCACCGCTATGCCAAAGTGAACGAGCATCTCGATCCCGCGCAACTGGCGTCCACCCGGTTCGTGCATTACAAGGCCCGCGACGGGCAGGCCCTGGCCGCCTATCTGACTTTGCCGGTGGGGCGCGCGGCCAAAGCCCTGCCGCTGATCATCCTGCCGCATGGCGGCCCGTTCGGGGTGCGCGACGACGGCAGTTTTGACGAAGAAGTGCAGTTTTTTGCCAATCGCGGCTATGCCGTGCTGCAACCGCAGTTTCGCGGATCGGGCAGCTTCGGCAAAGTGTTCGAGGATGCTGCGCAGGGCCAGTGGGGCCGGTCGATGCAGGACGATCTGGACGACGGCATGGACTGGCTGACCGCGCAGGGCATGGTCGACGCCAAACGGGTTTGCGTGGTCGGCAGTTCGTACGGCGGGTATGCCGCATTGTGGGCGGCCACGCGCAACCCCGAACGCTATCGCTGTGCGGCCAGCTTTGCCGGGATCAGCGATGTTCCGCGGTGGCTGAAATATTCAGGCCGGTTCGATGGCACCAAGCACCGCGAAAACTGGCGCGCGCGATTGCAGGGCGACAAGACCTTCGATTTGAAAACGGTGTCGCCACTGTACACCGTCGACCGGTTGAAGGTGCCGGTGATGATCGTGCACGGCGAAGCCGACACGCGGGTGCCGATGAAACAGAGCAAGCAATATGCCGATGCCCTGACCCAGGCCGGCAAGGTCCACGAATTCTACACCATCCCCGAAGAAGGCCACGGTTTCACAACCTCGGCGCATGAACAGCTGTGGCTGGACAAGCTCGATGCCTTTCTGGCGAAATACAACCCCGCGGGGTAACGAAATGCTCGACCGGGGCCGGGCTTGTCTGCCAAGGTAGGCGTCGGGTGGTTTGATCGGGGACAGTGGTGAGCAACAAGGACAAAAAGGCGCGCCACGCGGCCTTGCGCGAATTTCTGATCGCAATTCCGGGCGCGTTCGATCGGGCCGCCACCGCGCTGCGCTGGCTGGTCGTGCTGGCGGCGATCGCGCTGGCGGCGATGGTGCTGCGCATGGTGTTTGCGCATCCCGGCCATCCGCCCGCGCCGCCGCCGGGCGGACAGGGCGACAATCCGTCAGGCGCGCTCTATGTGCGCGATCTGGGGCGATTGCCCGATGGGCGGCACACGTTTGACCTGGTTTACGAACTGGTGCTGCGCAACGCCGGAGAGCCACACGTGCGGCTTGTCTTCGCGACTGAGCGGCTGTCGATTGGCGATCCGCCCCCGGCCGCCGATGTGATCGATCTGCCGCAGGCACCGGGCGCATACCGTCAGGCGACCGGGCAATGGCACGAGGTGTCGGTTCGCACCGATCATCCCGGCCAACCCGATCAGGACGTGCTTCCCGGCCACTGGCAGATTGTCCGCGCGCATTACCGGGTCAACGCGCGGCCTGATCAGTTCGCCGATGTCGCAATTGGCTATACCTTGGATCATGATGCGGCGCGGGGCTGGTTCACCCGCAAAGGTCCGCCAGACGGGGTCGCGCATGATGAAGACGTGCAACTGGGCGCGGTGCTGCGCGCGCATTGCCCGTTGGGCGTAAAGGTGCAGAACGGGGAAATGAGGTCGCTGTGCGCAGCGTGATCGCAGCAGCAATGGTGCTGGCCATGGCCGGCACGGCGCAGGCTGAAACGGTCTTTGTGCGCGCAGGCCATCTGGTCGATCCGGAAAGGGGCACGGTGGAAGGCGCGCGCGTGTTGCGGGTGGAGGATGGCCGCGTTGCCGCGATCATGCCCGATGGCGCGCTGCCGGCGGGCGCCAAAGTGATCGACTGGTCGCGCTATACCGTACTGCCGGGGCTGATCGACATGCATGTCCATCTGGCTGATACGGGCGAAACCAACAATCCGGCCGAGCCGTTGCTGCATTCGGCGATGGAGGTCGCCTATATGGGCGCGGCCAATGCGCGCACCACGCTGTTTGCCGGGTTTACCTCGGTCCACGATGTCGGCTGTTACCGCGCGTTCGGCGATGTCGAACTGCGCAACGCGATCAATCGCGGCGATGTGATCGGCCCGCGCATGGCGGCGGTCGGCGCCTATATCACCGCGCCCGGCGGCGGCGGCGAAGTGACCGGCCTGGCGGCTGATGTGCATGTGCCCGACGACATGCGCGCAGGCGTGGTCAACAGCCCCGACGAGGTCACGCAAAAGGTCAATTATCTGTTCCAGCACGGCGCGGATTCGATCAAGCTGATCGCCACCGGCGCGGTGTTTGCCATCGGCACCGTTGCGGGGCAGCAGGAACTGACCGAGGACGAAATGCGCGCCGCGGTGGCGGTGGCGCAGGCGCGCGGATCCTGGGTGACCGCGCACGCGCATGGTGCCGCCGGGATCAAGGCGGCGATCCGCGCCGGGGTGCGCGGCATCGAACACGCCAGCCTGATCGATGACGAAGGCATCGCGCTGGCCAAGGCGCGCGGCGTGTTCCTGGACATGGATGTCTACAACGGCGACTGGACCGACGAAGTGGGGCGCCGCGATCATTATCCCGAAGACTATATGCGCAAGAACACCGAGACCACGCTGGCGCAGCGCCAGGCGTTTCAAAAGGCCGTGCGCGCCGGGGTCAAACTGTCGTTCGGCACCGATGCCGGGGTCTATCCGCACGGGCTGAATGCGCGGCAGTTCAAATATATGGTGCAGTGGGGCATGACCCCGATGCAGGCGATCCAGGCCGCCACCACAACTTCGGCCGCGATGCTGGGCTGGAGCAGGGACGTCGGCGCGCTGTCGCCCGGCCACTATGCCGACATGATCGCGGTGGACGGCGATCCGACGCAGGACGTAACCGTGCTTGAACACGTCGTCCATGTGATCAAGGGTGGCGAACTGGTGAAATAACCCACCAGCACGCCACGCACCTAAAGATTGACCTTGAACAGCGCCAGCATACGGGTCCAGGCTCTTTCCGCCTGCACTTCGTCATAAACCGGGGCGTCGATCGTGCACCAGCCGTGCTGCGCCGGATAGACCTCGATTTCGGCCGGCCGGCCGCTTGCGCTGGCCGCGTCCTTCAGCGCGATCTTGTCGGTCGGCGCGTTGGCATCGTCGTTCTGCGCGATGGCAAACAGATAGGCAGCCTGCGTCTTTGCCAGCAGCAGGTGCGGGCTGTCGTGTCCGGCTTTTTCATCGACCAGCCCTGCGCCGTGGAACGAAGCACCCGCGCCCACGCGGCCCGGCACCGCGGCGGCGGTGCGCACGGTATAGCCGCCGGTCATGCAATAGCCGCTGCTGCCGATGCGCCGGGCGGTGTCGACTTCGCCCTGGTGGTCCAGCCAGCCGACATAGGCGGCGGCATCGCGGGCAATGCCGGCAGGCGTGATCGCGGCGATCAGCGGTTTGAGCCGGGCCTGCCCTTCGGGTGTGCGCCAGGCCACCAGCGAATCGAGAATCGGCGCCCTGGCACCGCGGTAATAGTGATTGACCGCCAGCACGGCATAGCCGGCCCCGGCCAGCCGCGCCGCCATTGTCTTGTAGGCATCGCGCAGCCCGGCAATATCGGGCCACAGGATCACGGCCGGATGCCTGCCGGTGGTGGGGGCCACAAACCAGGCGTCGGTTACGCCGTCGGGCGTGGTGATCGATACCGCGCGGCCCGCAACCGGCAGCGCCGGCGTCTGGTCGGCCACTTTGGCGATGCAGCCGGGAATCGTGGCCAACGTGGCGGCGCCTGCGCCCATCACGGCAAAGCGGCGGCGATCCACCGACAGGCGGGCCAGATAGTCGATGTTGTCGGCTTCGGTCAGGTCATCGCACATCGCACACGTCTCCAAAGACTGCATCGTCAGCATGATAGCCGACCTGCGTAACGTTGCAATCGACGGTAACGGGCGATTGCACCGATCGACACTTGCCCACGCGCGGTGGCGCGTTTAACCAATCCCTTAAGATTTGCGCTGGCCTCGGCCAGATTGCTATGCCAGATTACCATGATACCAAAGACCGTGACAGGTGACCGGGCAAGACCCCGGCGCAACAGGAGAGGCCCGAAAGCCATGACAGGCATTGCGCGCAACAATTCGGTGGTTCGGGGACGGGTTCGGGCCGGAATTGGTCTTGTCTGCGGCGTGGCGCTGGCCACGATGCAACTGGGCGGCAGCGCTGCGATTGCCGCAGGCGGCGTGACCGCGGCGGATATCGCAGCCAGCCCCGCGGGCGAATGGTTGAGCTATGGCCGCGATTATGGCGAACAGCGCTTTTCGCCGCTGGGCACGATCAATGCGGGCAACGTGGCACAGCTGGGCCTGGCCTGGTCGGCCGATCTCGACACCGCGCGCGGGCAGGAGGCGACGCCGCTGCTGCACAATGGCGTGCTGTACGTTTCCACCGCGTGGTCGATGGTCAAGGCCTATGACGCCACCACCGGCAAACAGCTGTGGGGCTATGACCCCAAAGTGCCGCGCGAAACGCTGGTTCGCGCGTGCTGCGATGCGGTCAATCGCGGGGTCGCGCTGTATGGCAACAAGGTGTTCGTCGCCACGCTTGATGGCCGGCTGGTCGCGCTCGATGCGCAGACCGGCAAACCGGTGTGGTCGGTGCTGGCGGTGCCCAATCAGCGCGATTACACGATCACCGGCGCTCCGCGCATCGTCAAGGGGCGGGTTGTCATCGGCGAAGGCGGCGCCGAATACCGCGCGCGCGGCTATCTGGCGGCGTTCGATGCCCAGACCGGCAAGCTGGCGTGGAAATTCCACACCGTGCCCGGCGATCCGGCGAAAGGCTATGAAAACAGGGCGATGTCTACTGCCGCCAAGACCTGGACGGGCAAATGGTGGACAATGGGCGGTGGCGGCACCGTGTGGGATTCGATCACCTACGATCCCAAAACCAATCTGATCCTGTTCGGCACCGGCAATGCCGAGCCGTGGAATCCCGCGCCGATGGGGCGCAAGGGCAACAATCTGTTCACCGCCTCGGTCGTGGCGGTCAATGCCGACACCGGCGCCTATGCCTGGCATTTCCAGGAAACCCCCGAAGACCGCTGGGATTTCGATTCGGATGCGCAGATCACGGTGGCCGATGTGGCGATCGACGGACAGGTCCGCCATGTCGCGATCCACGCGCCCAAAAACGGGCACGTCTATCTGCTGGACGTAAAAACCGGCAGATTTGTCTCGGCCAAGGCGTTTGTGCCGGTCAACTGGACCACCGGGATCGATCCGGCCACCGGGCGGCCCGCGCTCAACCCCGATGCCCGCTACGAACAGACGGGCAAGCCCTGGGTCAGCGCACCGGGCGCGGTCGGCGGCCACAGCTGGCAACCGCAAAGCTACAGCCAGGCGACCGGATATCTGTATATTCCGGCCAATATCGCCGCATTCCCCTATATGGCGGCCAAGGACTGGAAACCGTCGGCGATCGGGTTCCAGACCGCGCTCGATGGCGCCGCGACCGCGATGCCCGCCAACACCGAGATCCGCAAAGGTGCCGCAGCACAAACCACCGGCGCGCTGATCGCATGGGACGTGGCGCATCAGAAGCAGGCCTGGCGCGTGGATCTGCCCAGCCCGTGGAATGGCGGCGTGCTGTCAACGGCGGGCAATCTGGTGTTCCAGGGCAATGCCGGGGGCACGTTCGTGGCGTACAGCGCCGACAAGGGTGAAAAGCTGTGGTCGTTCCCGACCCAGACCGGCGTGATCGCGGCGCCGATGACCTATTCGATCAATGGCGAACAATATGTCGCGGTGCTGGCCGGCTGGGGCGGAGTGTGGGATATCGCCACCGGCACGCTGGCCAACAAAGGCGGGGCAGGGCGCAATATCAGCCGCTTGCTGGTGTTCAAGCTGGGCGCCAGCGGCCAGCTGCCCGCTGCGCCGCCGCCGTCGCAGATGGTGCTTGATCCCCCGGCGCCGTTCGGCACGCCGCAGCAGATTGCCGCAGGCGCCGGGCATTATGCGCGCTATTGCAGTGTGTGCCACGGCGATGCCGCGGTGTCGGGCGATCTCAACCCCGATCTGCGCCATTCGGGCGTGATCGCCTCGGCCGAAGCGCTGAAAATGGTGGTGCTGGGCGGCCAGTTGCACACGATGGGCATGGTCAGCTTCAAATCCGCGCTCAATGCCGCCGATGCCGAAGCCATCCGCGCCTATCTGATCCACCGCGCCAACGAGGACAAGGCGCTGGAATCGCAAAAGGTGGCGTCACGCTGATCCGTTCCCCCGGCACCGGGCCACGCCTCAGTCGCCGAAAAAGTTCAGTTCCAGCAGCACGTTGTTGGGGTCGGTGGTGAACACCTGGGTCAGGCCGATCGCGTCGACGCGGTTGGTCTGACAGGCCAGTCCCATCGTGTCGATACGCTGCATCAGCTCGGCGTGGCCGGTGCAGGTCAGCGCCACATGGTGGATCGCGCCGGTCGCTGCACCCGGTTTTACGCTGCGTTCATACGTGCGCGGGCACTCGACCGAATTGATGTGCACGATCGCCAGTCCGTTGTCGTCAAACATCCATTGCGCGTTGTCGGGGGTCAACGGCGGTGGCGCGTTGCGGCGTTCAAGGCCCAGCAGCGCGGTATAGAAATCCGCCGTTTCATCCAGCCGGTCGGTGATGATGTTGACATGGTCAAGCCGGTTGACGCGCATTGCCTGTATCCCGTGTTCATAAGCCAGGCCGCAACCGGCCATCACATTTTGGCAAGTCGGGGTGCCACAGATTGCCACCCCGGGCCATGCCCATTATGCACCCTGCCAACCGCTATGCCATCTGCCTGAAAGGATCGTTTCATGAAAACCCGCGCCGCTGTCGCGTTCGAGGCCAAAAAGCCGCTGGAAATTGTCGAAGTCGATCTCGATGGCCCTCGCGCCGGCGAAGTGCTGGTGGAAATCATGGCGACCGGCGTGTGCCACACCGATGCCTACACGCTTGACGGGCTGGACAGCGAAGGGATTTTCCCGTCGATCCTGGGCCATGAAGGCGCCGGCATCGTGCGCGAGGTTGGCCCCGGCGTGACCTCGGTCAAGCCCGGCGATCACGTCATTCCGCTTTACACGCCCGAATGCCGCCAGTGCAAATCGTGCCTGTCGGGCAAGACCAATTTGTGCACCGCGATCCGTGCGACCCAGGGCAAAGGCCTGATGCCCGATGGCACCACGCGCTTTTCCTACAAGGGTCAGCCGATCTTTCACTACATGGGTTGCTCGACCTTTTCGAACTTCACCGTGCTGCCCGAAATCGCGGTTGCCAAGATCCGTGAAGACGCGCCGTTCCAGTCGAGCTGCTATATCGGTTGCGGCGTGACGACCGGCGTGGGCGCGGTGATCAACACCGCCAAAGTCCAGGTCGGCGACAATGTCGTGGTGTTCGGGCTGGGCGGGATCGGGCTCAACGTGATCCAGGGCGCACGGCTGGCCGGCGCCGGCAAGATCATCGGCGTCGACATCAACCCCGATCGCGAAGAATGGGGCCGCAAGTTCGGTATGACCCATTTCCTCAATTCCAAGGGCCTGAGCCGCGAAGAAACCGTCGCCAAAGTGGTCGAACTGACCGATGGCGGCGCGGATTATACCTTTGACGCCACCGGCAACACCGAAGTCATGCGCACCGCGCTTGAAGCATGCCATCGCGGCTGGGGCACCAGCATCATCATCGGCGTGGCCGAAGCCGGCCGCGAGATTGCCACGCGTCCGTTCCAGCTGGTCACCGGGCGCAACTGGCGCGGCACCGCGTTCGGCGGGGCCAAGGGCCGCACCGACGTGCCCAAGATTGTCGACATGTACATGACCGGCAAGATCCAGATCGACCCGATGATCACCCACGTCATGGGTCTGGAAGAGATCAACACCGCGTTCGACCTGATGCACGCCGGCAAATCGATCCGCAGCGTCATCGTGTTTTGATCGTCCTTGTCTGAACGCGCCCGCCGCGCGTTCAGGTGCCACTCACCGCCCCGCACCCCCGGCCCAGCCACCCATTCAAGGTACACTGTGGGCGGCTGGGCCGGGGGTGCGGGTGGCACATTGACTGATCAATCATCCTCGTCCTCGTCCTCGTCCGGCTTTGATGGCCGGACGGGGGTGGATGCTTCAGCCTTTGGCGCGGTCAGGCCATAGTCGGAATACCGATCGTCGATCTTGGGGCTGATCGCGCGGGCCGCGGCGATGTCCGCCTTGCCGCCGGTGTCATCGCCGCTGGCCAGACGTGCCAGCCCACGCACAAACAGCGCAGACGGCATTTTCGGCGCCTTGCCCAGCGCACCGGTCGCCGCCGCGATCGCCGCCGGGTAATCCTTGCGCCGCAATTGGACCAGCGCGCGGGTGTCGAGCATCGCCGCCGGGCTGTCCGCCTTGCGCAGCGCGGTATCGATATCGCGCAGCGCGCGGTCCAGATCGGCATTGGCCAGCGCCCGGTTCCAGGCGCGCGCGTTGAGCAGATAGGGATAGCGGTTGTCGTCGCGATGCAGATCGATCACCGGATCGAGCAGCGCCAGCGCACGGTCGGCCTTGCCCAGCCGTTCGTACAGCATCGCCACCGCCACCACATCAAGCGATCCTTTGGGCATGGCTGCCGCCGCCGCGTCGGTATCGACCAGCGCGCGTGCCTTGTCGCCTTTGCCCAGTTCGATCTGCGCGCGCCGGGTCAACAACCGGTGGTCACGGGGCGCGATGGCCAGCGCGGCATCGATGTCCTTGCGCCCCAGGTCCGCCTTGCCGCTGCGGAAATAGGCGCTGGCCCGATCGTTCAACAGATCGGTGCGCGCAGGCGCCAGCCGGATCGCCTCGGTCAGGTCGGCAATGGCCCCGGGCAGGTCATCGCGGGTCAGGCGTGCCGAGCCACGCCCGGCAAACTGGTCGGCGGTTTTTGGCTCCAGCGCGTCTTCTGCCTTGCCCAGGCCTTCGCCGCGGGTTTCCATCTTGCCGATTTCGCGCTCGGTGGTGGCGGAAAAAATCGGGCCGCCATTGTACGTCAAATAGACTTTGTGCTGACCCTGCGACACCAGCACGTGGTGCGACAGAAAGAAATCCATGCCCAGCAGCATGTCATGATCCGACCAGTCATCGCCGTTGTCGATCACCCGGATCGGACTGTTGCTGATGGTTTCACCGCCCAGCGAAATGGTCTGGGTGCGCGCGATCCAGCTTTTCCGGCCGCGCGTGCCAACCCCGCTCATCGTCATCGAGGCAACGACTTTGGGATCGTTCAGATTGATGCCCACGCGTTCGGCGGCGTGGCGGCTGAGCAGCGTTTCGGCGCCGGTATCCAGCATTGCGCGCACCGCGTGGCCGTTGATCTGCACTTGCGCAAAGAGGTGATGGTCGTTCGGATTGTTGCCCGCCAGCAGCGGCATTTCCCCCACCGCCATGCCCGCGGCCCAATAGGCCAGACTGACATGCGCGCAGCCGGTTTCGCGAAACAGCATCAGCCGGCCTTTGGCAAAGTCGAATTCGGTGTCGACGATGCCCAGCAGATTGGCGCCCAGAAAGCCATTGCCCGGGTCGCTGCCGCCGACGATGAATTCCATGTTGTGCAACGTGCCGCCGCCCAACCCGAATTCGCGCACGCGTGCCAGTTCGGGGGTAAAGCTGCCGCCGATGCCGCTGATGAAAAAGCCCGGCGGCAGCGATTGCGTGGCCAGCCCCAGTTCGACCGCCTTGGCCTTTGGCATGAAATTGAAAAACGCCCCGCTGTCGAGCCACAGGCGGGTGTCCTTGCCATTGATCTTTACCGCAACGCTGGCGCGGCTGCCCTCCATCGCCACCGGCAACTGGGCAATCGGGTTGATCTTGCACTTGCCGGCATCATCGGCGCGCGCGGCAGGGGCCAGACCAACGACGAGCGCCAGCGCACCGGCGAACCTGAGATCAATTTTCATGACCTCGAAATTGCCGAAAATTGGCGCAGCCATCAAGCGATCGTTGAACGATTGCTGTCATTGCGGTGGCATCTGTTCGGCCGAACCCACAAGAACGACAGCCACCGGCCGCCTACATGGCCGAAATGCCGCCATCGAGCTTCAGTTCGGCCCCGGTCATGAAGCTGGATTCATCGCTGGCCAGGTACAGCACGCCATTGGCAATTTCCTGCGGCACCCCCACCCGGCCCAGCGGGATCTGGCGCGCCAGCTTGGTCATCACCACCTCTTTGGTCAGCCCTGCATTGGCACCGATGCCGTCAAGGATCGGGGTGTCGACAAACGTCGGGTGGATCGAATTGCTGCGGATGTTCCACCCGCGCTTGGCGCAATAGAGCGCGACCGATTTGGACAGCATCCACACCGCGGCCTTGCTGGCGTTATAGCCGGGCATGGTATCCGATGCGATCAGCCCGGCGATCGAGCTGATGTTGATGATCGATCCGGGCTGGTTGTCGCGCAGCAACGGCAGCGCTTTCTGGCAACCCAGGAACACGCTGTCGACATTGATGGCAAAGCCGCGCTGCCATTCGTCAAGCGTGCAGGTTTCGATATTGCCGCGCACGCCCACGCCGGCATTGTTGACCAGCACCGACAGCCCGCCCAGATGTTCGGCGGCAAAGGCGATGGCGCGGTCCCAGTCTTCGGCGCTGGTCACATCATGCGCCAGCGAAAATGCGGTGCCTGCGCCCAGTTCTGCATTGATGCTGGAGGCTTCGGCGGCAACCTTGTCGGCGTTGATATCGGTCAGCAGCACGCGTGCGCCTTCGCGCGCCAGGGTGCGCGCATGGGCCGCACCCAAGCCTTGCGCTGCGCCTGTTATCAGCGCTTTTTTTCCTGCAACCCTGCCTGCCATGCCCGCTCTCCGTGGTGTTTAATCGTTGGATTAAATGCTTATGAGACGGGGGCCAAGAAACAACAAGAGTCTTGTATCGATGCCAAACCCTTCGGCGCGACGCGCGGCGATGAACGGCTCGATCGCGTCGAGCGCCACGCGGTGGACGGTGATATCCTCGCCATCCACGCCGCCGCCCGTGCTCACCTGTTCCAGTCCGGTCGCGCGGAACAGGGTGAAGGCTTCGGTTACCATGCCGGGCGAGGAAAAGAATTCACCCACCACCTCGATCGTGGCGGCGCGATAGCCGGCTTCTTCTTCCAGTTCGCGGATCGCGGCGGTCAACGCATCTTCGCCTTCGCCGCCGTCATCGTCGCCGACCAGGCCCGCGGGCAGTTCGATCGTGCGGCGCCCCAGCGGAATGCGGAACTGTTCGACCAGGATGACATGACCCTGATCGATCGCCAGGATCACGGCGGCGCGGATGTCGCGGGTGCGGCTGACATATTCCCAGCGCCCGCGCTGCTTCATCACCAGAAAGCGGCCCTGCCAGCGGATCTGTTCGGGGTCTTCGTATTCGCTTTCCAGGCTCATAGTTCGATCGGTCCGTCGGGCAATTCGTTGGCGGGTTTGCTGTCGCGCGGAAAGTGCTCTGCCAACACCAGGCCCACCGCCGCAACCCCTGCAACAACCCCGTCGGCCACACGACTTTCCCGAAAATGGTCGAGCATTGCGTGCATCGCATCACCCCACACTTCGGGTGCAACTTTGGCCGCGATCGTGGCGTCGGCAACGATTTCGGCGCGGCGTTCGGCCATCGACAGATAGATCACCACCCCGGTTTCGCCTTGCGTGCGGCCCTGCGCCGCCAGCCGGAACGCGATCCGCGCGCGGGCGCGAACCCGCGCGGCCTTGATCGGCCCCGGCACCAGCAGCAGGCGCAGGCGATGCCAGTGCTGGATCAGCCACATCGCCGCAAATTTCACGCTGGCCACGCCCAGCGCCAGCCCCAGCACTTCGCGCGGGGTCCAGCGGTGCGCCCACAGCCCCAGCGCACCATCGACCAGATCGAGATAGAACCGTGGCGCCAAGGTCAGCGCCAGCAGGGCCAGCCCCGCCACCGCTGCCGACCAGGCCAGCGCGATATCGGCATAGCTGTCGGACGCGCGGGCAATCACGGTGACGATTTCGCCTTGGGCGTGGGCTTCGGCAGCGCCGACGGCTGCGGCAATGCGCGTGCTGTCGGCGGCTGAAAGGATCGTGTCGGTCATCCTACCATCCTCCCGAGGCGCCACCGCCGCCAAAGCTGCCGCCACCGCCGGAAAAGCCGCCGCCACCGCCGCCGCCCCAGTCACCGCCGCCGCCGCCGCCGCCCCAGCCTCCGCCAAAGCCGCCCATCGGCAGGATCATCACGCCGCCGCCATACCGCCGGCCGCCGCCACGCAGCAGGCGCAGGAACGGCAGCACAAAGAACAGCAGGAAAATGATGATGAACACCACCGATCCCGCATCGAAATGCGGCCCCTGTTCGCGCGCATAGCGAACCTTGGCCTGCGCGGCCACGGCACGCGCCTCGTCATCGGGCAGGCGCAATTGCGCGATCAGGTTGTCGACGCCGGCGTTGATCCCGCCGGCGTAGTCGCCGCTTTTGAAGCGCGGCGTCATGTCGTGGCGGATGATCAGGCCCGATATGGCGTCGGTCACGATCCCCTCGAGGCCATAGCCGACCTCGATGCCGACCTTGCGTTCGGTGGGCGCCACGATCATCACCAGGCCATCGTTCAGCTTTTTGTCGCCGATGCCCCAGGCGCGGCCCAGCTTGACGCCGTAGTCCTGAATGTCCTCGCCGCCCAGGCTGGGCACTGTCACGACAACCATCTGGCGCCGTGATTGGGTTTCCAGCGCGGCCAGCTTGGCATCGAGCGCGCCGACCTCGGCCGGCTGCAGCAGATGCGCATCATCGACCACGCGCCCGGTCAATTGCGGCAGACTGTCGGCCCGCGCCGGTGTCAGGCCCAGCGCCAGCCCCACCACCAGCAGCGTTGCCAGCAGCGCGGCCAGACGGTGCAAGACGCGCCCGCCCCGGATCATCGCGGTCAATTGCCGGTCTTTTTGGCGGGGCTGGCCGTGGCGTTGTCGTTGGCGGACCTGGTCGCAGTGGCAGGCGCAGTGCCCCCGTCAAAGCTGACCGACGGGGCGGTGTCGGCGCCCGGCGTGGTCGCGGTGAACGGCACCATCGGCTTTGCGCCATAGATCACATTGGCGGCAATCACCGCGGGAAAGGTGCGGATCGTCACGTTGTATTGCCGCACCGCCTCGTTGTAATCGCGCCGCGCCACGGTGATACGGTTTTCGGTGCCTTCCAGCTGGCTTTGCAGCGCCAGGAAATTCTCGTTCGATTTCAGGTTGGGATAGGCCTCGACCGAGGCCAGCAACCGGCCAAGACCCTGCGACAGCTGGCCCTGAGCGGCCTGAAACTTGGCGACCTTGTCGGGGTCGGTCACATCGTCGGCCGAAATCTTGATCTGCGTTGCCGCAGCGCGTGCCTCGGTCACTTTGGTCAGAGTGTCCTGTTCCTGCTTGGCATAGCCTTTGACCGTGGCCACCAGGTTGGGGATCAGGTCCGATCGGCGCTGGTACTGGCTTTGCACATCGGCCCACTTCGCCTTGGCGTTTTCCTGCGCGGTGGGGATCGAATTGACCCCGCATCCCGCCAGCGATGCGGCAGCGGCGGCAACAACGGCAAGACGGGCGATACGGCTGAACAGACGAGCGGCCATGAGCGTGGACTTTCCTTTTCGGCGGGCGTGCGGTCGAGCGGCCCGCCGCATGAGATGGCCCCCGTCTGATACCGCTTCAAGCGCATCCCGTCGATGGCGGTATGCGGTTTGTCGGATCAGTTCATGCTTGCGACCGGCAGGGCCCGGTGGCAAGCAGGCCTGGGGTTAATCGACGTTAATCTATTGTGGGGGTGTTTCAAATGGCGCTGATCAGCGAATTCAAGACATTTATTGCCCGTGGCAACGTGCTCGACCTGGCGGTCGGTGTGATCATCGGCGCCGCATTCGGCAAGATCGTGACATCTTTGACCGAAGACATGATCATGCCGGTGGTGGGTCTTTTGACCGGGGGGATCAACTTTTCCAACAAGTTTGTCGTGCTGGGCAATATCCCTGCCACGTACAAGGGGTCGCTTGGCGACTATGCCGCGTTGAAGGCGGCGGGCGTGGCCATGTTCGGCTATGGCGCGTTCGTCACGCAAGTGATCAACTTTGTGTTGATGGCCTTTGTCATCTTTCTCATGGTCCATTTCGTGTCAAAGGCCATGCCGAAACCCGCCGAAGCACCGCCCGCGCCGCCGCCGGGCCCAAGCGAAGTCGACCTTCTGACCGAAATTCGCGACGCGCTGAAATCACGCGGCTGAGCGTATCGCGGCAGGTCGAAAGCGGGAGGGGGTGGGCCAACGTGGTCCGCCCCCCTTTCCTTTTGGCGACAAGTGCCTATATGCGGTGGTGCCGGTTTCGACCGGCTATGGCGATAAAGTGTGACGTGCAATAGGCGCAGCGGACCCGGGGGCGGTACCCGGCGGCTCCACCACCTTTTCCGTTCGTCGCAACGGAACAGATGACGGGGCCGAACTAGGATCGACGTGTGTTGAAAAGCGTTATTTTTGCTCGGGCTGAGTAACCCGTTCAAGGCTCAAAACCCACAAGTGCCAACGATAACGAAGCACTCGCAATCGCCGCGTAATCTGACGGCCTAACGGCCAGATTTTACAAGGCGCAAGCGCGGTTGGACCCACCGGGCAACAGAAGGGATACCAGGGGTTGGGGGCGTACCCGGCAACAGAAACGCCCCACCGTGTTTGCGCGCGCGCCGCGCGCGGCAGACCTCCCGCCCTGCCTCCAAACAAATTCCCTTAATGCAATTCAGCGCGCATCCGCGCGTTGCGCCTGGTCAGGTTTGGCGTTGGGGGTCTGGCGTTCGTATTTCAGGGCGTCGAGGATCTTGGCACCGGCCATGAACACGGCGACCATGGCCGCGGCGAACAGCAGCCGGCCCTGATAGCCGGGCCAGGTTTCCAGATAGTGCTTGCCGCGCTCGGCCGCGCCCAGCGCAAGCGCATAGATGATCGCAAACGCCTCGATCCGGTTCTTGATGATGAACAGCCGGGCGATCTTGCGCATTATCGTTTTTGTCCGGTCAAACATGGTTCAGCAAGATGACACGTCAGCAAGCATCGTGCCAGTGGCGTATTTGCCCGATCGCTTCGCGGTAAACCTTTGCTAACTGTAAACCGGGTCGACGCTGGTGGGCGGCGCTGTGCAATCGGTCGCCGCCGCCTAGGCCAGTTCGTCCAGTCCCGCCACATCGAGCAAGGCACCGCGCGCATGACGCACGGTCTGTGCCAGCGTTTCGCTGCCAAGGTCTGCCGGGTCGATCTGTTCGGGCCAGGTCTGTGCCACCACGGCCGACAGCGCGTCGATACGTGCGGGATCGAGCAGGAACCGCGCGTCGACCGTGGCGGGATCGGCCACCACGCGCAGGCGCAGGCACGCAGGTCCGCCGCCATTTGCCATCGACTGGCGCACATCGACCGGCAGCACGCGGCGGATCGGGCCGTTCGATGCCAGCATCGTATTCAGCCAGCCGCGCACGGCGGGCATGTCCCAGGCTTCGGTCGGGATCACCAGGCCCATCGCGCCATCGGGCAGGGTCAGCAACTGCGCGTTGAACAGATAGGATTTGATCGCATCGGCCAGGCTGACTGCGCTGGTCGGCACGACCACGATCTCGGCTTCGGGCAGCATTGCGCGGATCGCGGCATATGTGCCTTCCGGGTCGGCAAAGGCGGCTTCGTGCGCAAACAGCACGCGTTCGTTGGCCACTGCCACGACATCGTTGTGGAATGCGCCCGCCGCGATCGCCTCGGCCGATTGTTCGATAAACAGCGTGCGCGCAGGGTCCAGCCCGTGCAGGCGGGCCACAGCGCGGCTGGCCTGTTCGTGCTGGCGTGCGGGAAACGGCCCGCCGGGGCGGCCATAGACGAACAGTTCGATCCCGCGCGCGTCATGGCGTGCGGCCATGCGCATGTGATTGGCAGCGCCCTCGTCGCCAAAACAGGCCGGCACCGCATCGTGCACGGCAAAGCGGGATGCATCGGCAAAGGCCAGCCGCAACTGGCGCACGGTATCGGGCCATTCGATCGAGCGGTGCGGCATCGTTACCAGATTGGCCGCGGTCAGATGGCACCGGCCATCGGCAGTGTCGGGCGCGGGCGATACGGTGGCGGCATTGGCGGTCCACATTGCGCTGGCCGACCAGGCCGCCGCGCGCAGCCGGGCTTCCGCCCCGTCATGCGGCGTGCCCAGACCCAGCGCCGCCGAAAATCCGGCATCGGGTCGGGGCAGCGGCGCAAAAAACCCCTGCGCCAGCCCCAGCGCCAGATTGTGGCGCATCTTGTCCAGCCCCTGCAGTGCGGCGCCGCGCGGATAGGACGGATCGCCGCCATGGCTGGCCGAGGCCAGATTGCCCAGGCTGAGGCCGGCATAGTTGTGGCTGGGGCCAACCAGGCCGTCGAAATTGATTTCCACCAGGGTCATTTGCGTCGGGTCCTATCGCGCCACATGCCACACGGTGTCGCCCACGCTGACATCCAGCGCCTGCGCCGCCAGCGGATCGAGCACCACGCTGCTGTCGCCATCGGCGGCAATTTCGCCATAGGCGCAGCGGAAATCGCCCAGGCGACCGGTCGCGATCAGCGCGCGGGTGTGCACCGCGCTGCTTTCGGGCGCGCGCACATGCGTAACGGTGGCGGCGCGCGCGGCGGCGATCGAGCGCACCCGGTCGGTGCGCGCGGTCATCGTCGGGCCTCCGTCAAAGATATCGACATAGCCTTCGGCGTGAAAACCTTCTTCTTCCAGCATGCGCATCGCCGCGCGGCCGGTCGGGTGGGGCAGGCCGATCACCTGCCGCGCGGATTCGGGCAGCATCGAGACATAGACCGGATGTTTGGGCATCAGATCGGCGATGAACTGGTGACCGTTGATCGCGTTGAAATAGTCGGCTTCTTGAAAGCTCATGCCGAAAAACCGCCCGGCGACCCCATCCCAGAACGGTGATCCTGCGCGTTCGTCGATGATCCCGCGCAATTCCGCCAGGATGCGGTCGGCAAAACGCTGGCGGTGCATGGCGATGAACAAATACCGGCTGCGCGCCAGCAGCATGCCAAGCCCGCCCGCGCGCTCGCCCGGATGCAGGAACAGCCCGCCAACTTCGCTCGATCCTTCCAGATCGGTTACCAGATTCAGCAATTCGGCGCGGAATGTGCGGCCCAGTTCCTTGGAGTGCTGGGTCAGCGTGGCAATGCGGTACGAATAGAACGGTATTTGCTGCCCCACGCACGTAAAGATCTGCGCGGTGCCGCGCACTTCGCCCGTGGCGGTGTCTTCCAGCACCAGCACGAACAGTTCGTCCTTCACCTGGCGCGGATCGCCATCGTCGGTGTTGCCGAAAGCCGCCGCGGTACGATCAAGCTTGGCGGTCAGCGCCTTGCGATCGGGCGGCAGGTTGGTGAAACCGCCGCCGGTCAGCTTGGCCATGTCATACAAGTGCTGAAGATCGGTCGGTTGCGCCGCGCGAATGCGAAAGGTCATTGGTTTTCCCCGGAAAGGCGAGACAGCACAAGCGTCGCGAGCCGTGCCCGTTCACCCAGTGACGGCACGATCATGAATTCCTGATCCGAATGGATTGCGCCGCCGCGCACGCCCATCGTATCGACCACGGGCACACCGCAGGCGGCAATGTTGTTGCCATCGCAGACCCCGCCGCTGGCCTGCCAGCCGATGGTCTGGCCCAGCGCGGCGCCGCAATCGCGCACCAGGCGGAACAGGCGTTCGGCCGCTTCGTCAAGCGGCTTGGGCGGGCGTGAAATGCCGCCGTGGACATGCATGTGCACGCCATGCGCCGCCTCGATCCGGGCGATCGCGGCGCGCAGCGCTGCGGCAAAGCCGGCGGCGGCAGCGGTTTCGCGCGGGCGGATATTGAACCGCACTATGGCCAGATCGGGCACGACATTGTTGGCCGATCCGCCCTCGATTTTTGCCGGGTTTACGCTGATTGACGGGCCCGACAGATCGGTCAGCGCCAGCACCAGGCTGGCCGCGGCGACAATCGCGTTGCGCCCGTCTTCGGGATTGCGCCCGGCATGCGCGGATCGGCCGTGGATCACCACGCTGTAATTGCCGCTGCCGGGGCGGGCACCCGCCAGCGTGCCGTCGGGCAATGCCGAAGGCTCGAACGTCAGGGCCGCCGCTTTGCCAAGGGCCAGCCGCGCAATCAGCGGCGCCGACGACAGGCTGCCGGTTTCCTCGTCGGCGTTGATCAGCACGTCATAGCCGACGCCGGCGGCATGGGGGCCTGCTTCGAATGCGCGCAGCGCGGCCAGGATGATCGCGATCCCGCCCTTCATGTCGGCCACGCCGGGCCCGTTCACCGTGTTATCGTCAAGCCAGCGCACCGTCTGGAACGGATGATCGGGGGGAAACACCGTGTCCATGTGCCCGGTCAGCAGGAACCGGCGGTTGGCCCCTGGCCGCACGCGCAGCACCAGATGCCGGCCGTGATCGATCGCCACGCTGCGGCCATCGGCCGTTACGGCTTCAACCGGGGCCGCGGGTTCCAGCGTGACATCGCCGGGCAGCGCGGCAAAGGCGGTGGCCAGCAGGTCTGCCTGCTGCGCCAGGCCTGCCAGATTGCGCGTGCCGGTGTTGATCGCACTCCACGCCAGCACCTGGTCCAGCATCGCTGCCGGATCGATCCGCGCCAACAGATCGCGCTCGATGGAAGAAAGGTCGCTCATCCACGGGCGCTTAGCCCAAGGGACGCAGAAGGTGAACCCTCAGCAGATCAGGGCTTGCCCGGCGCAGGCGTGCCGACGACGATCCGCAGCGACCCGGCAAACTCCGGTTGCCGGCGCAGCCACCCATGGCACCGGTCCCATTCGCCCGACGCCAGATCCGCTGACAGCACCCGGTCGAGCCGCTGTACCACCGTGGCATCGACAAAGCTCCACGCCGAACAGGCGCGGCGTGCGGCGGGATCGAGAAACATTTCGGGCCGGCCATAATAGGCCTCCTGAAATCCATCGCGGCAATCGAGCGGGATCGGCACATCGATCACGTCGACCGTGCCACCCAGCGCGGCGGCAATGCGGTCCATTGCGGGATAACGACGCGCCTCGACCGCCAGCACTTGCGGGGCATACTCGTTCAGCCAGAACGCCTCGACCACCAGCGGGTCTGCTGTCATCACCACCACGGGGCCGCGCGCGACACGGCGCATTTCGGTCAGGCCGCGTTCCAGATCGGGCCACTGGTGCACCGAAAACGTGGTCATGGCGGCATCGAACGTGCGATCGGCAAATGGCAGCGCTTCGGCCACCGCGTCGATCGCCGGGGGCAGGTCCGGCGCGCGGCGCGCGCGCATCGAGGCCGATGGCTCGACCGCGGTCACCACGCGGTCGCGCGGTTCGTACGACCCGGTTCCGGCGCCGACATTGAGCACGGTGCGTGCGTCGCCAAGCGCGGTTGTAATCATCGCGCCAATGCGCGGTTCGGGCTGGCGATAGCGATTGTAGACTGCACCGATCATGCCATAATCGGCATCGCCCGCACTGCCATCGTCATGGCGGTTCATGCGCCCATCTCCCCGGTGACCTGTCTGCCGTTCATGCCCGAAGTTCGTGCCTGGCGCCAATCGGCAATCGCTTGGACAATCGCCAGGTCTGACTTATTCACGACACCGCGATGGCGTAACCGGCAGGTTGGCGGTTTGGTGGGGAACGAACATGGATATCGTGTTGACGACGTTTGGATCGATGATCCTGTTTTTCGGCCTGGTTGCAGCGTTGAGCAGTTTTTACACGGTGAAAACCGCAGAAGCCGCGATCATCACCCGGTTTGGCCAGTTTCAGCGCAGCGCGCCACCGGGTCTCGGCTGGAAAATGCCCCTGATCGACCGCATCGACGGCCGGATCAGCCTGCGCGTCAACCAGATCGCGCTGACCATGGAAACCAAGACGCATGACAACGTCTTTGTCACCATTCCTATCTCGGTGCAGACCCGGGTGCGGCCCGAAAAGATCTACGAAGCCTATTACAGCCTTTCGGACCCGGTGGCGCAGATCAAGGCCTATGTCGAACAGGTCGTGCTGGGCCATGTGCCCGGGATGACGCTGGACGAAGTGTTTGCCAGCCAGTCGAGCATCGCGGCGGCGGTGAAGCAGGAACTGGATGTCGACATGTCGGGGTTCGGCTTTGAAATCGTCAACGTGCTGGTCACCGACATCGTGCCCGATGCCAAAGTCAAGGCGGCGATGAACGACATCAACGCGGCGCAGCGTGAACAGGTCGCGGCCAACGCGCGGGGCGAGGCGGAGAAGATTCTGGTGGTCAAAAAGGCCGAGGCCGAGGCCGAAAGCAAGGCGCTGCAAGGCCACGGCATCGCCAACCAGCGCCGCGCGATTATCGAAGGCCTGTCGAGTTCGATCGAAGGCTTTCAAAAGGTCATGGGCGAGGCGACGGCGCAGGACGTGATGCAACTGGTGCTGGTTACGCAATACTTCGACACGCTGAAATCGATCGGCGAAAACGACAAGACCAACACCCTGTTCCTGTCGCACAGCCCCGGCGCGGTTCAATCGATTTCCGAACAGATCATGCAATCGATGCTGGGGGTGGCCGAGGCGACCAAGCCCTGACCGCAAAACGGTCTGGCGTTTACCGCCGATAAGGGGATCGCTGCTAGAATCGGCCGGTCGGCGCAATCGCGCGCCTGCCTGCCAGTTCAGCGGATTGCCCGGATCATCATGAAACCTGTCGCGCGGATCGGGGTTGTCGGTCTTGGCTATGTCGGGCTGCCGCTGGCAGTGGCGTTTGCCCGCCAATACCAGGTTACCGGGTTTGACATCGGCGCCCATCGCATTGCCACTTTGCGCGCGGGCCACGATTTCACCGGCGAAGTCAGCGCTGAAGACCTGGCCGCAGCGCGGCTGGACCTTACCGAAGATCCGGCTGACCTGGCGCATTGCCCGATCATCATCGTTACGGTGCCGACGCCGGTTGACGACGGACATCGGCCCGATTTCGGCGCGCTGGAGGCGGCTTGCGCCACTGTCGGACGGGTTATCCGTCCGGGCGCGATCGTGGTATTTGAATCCACTGTCTATCCCGGCGCCACCGAAGAAGTCTGCGCGCCCGCCATCGAGCGCGCGTCGGGTCTGGTCAGCGGGGTGGATTTCAAACTGGGCTACAGCCCCGAACGGATCAATCCGGGCGACAAGGACCATCCCTTCGAAAAGATCGTCAAGGTGGTGGCCGGGCAGGACCGGGCCACGCTGGACACACTGGCCGCGTTGTATGGTTCGGTGGTCATCGCGGGCATCCACCACGCATCTTCGATCAAGGTGGCAGAGGCGGCCAAAGTGATCGAAAACACCCAGCGCGACATCAATATCGCGCTGATGAACGAGATTTCGAAAATCTGCGATCTGGTTGGCATTTCCACGCGCGAAGTGCTGGCGGCGGCCGGCACCAAGTGGAATTTCCTGCGGTTTTATCCGGGTCTGGTCGGCGGGCATTGTATCGGGGTCGATCCCTATTACCTGACCGCAAAGGCCGAACAATTGGGATACCATCCGCAAGTGATCCTGGCCGGACGGCGGATCAACGATGGCATGGGCGGCTATGTCGCGCAGCGCACGGTCAAGCTGGTGGCGGCGGGCGGCCGCGCCTTGCGCGATGCGCGGGTGGGCATTCTGGGCCTGACGTTCAAGGAAAACGTGCCCGACATCCGCAATTCCAAGGTTTACGACATCGTGCGCGAACTGCGCGAATTCGGGGTCGAGCCGCTGGTGCACGATCCGCTGGCCGAACCCGCCGCAGCGGCGCAGGAATTCGGCATCGCGCTCAGCCCGCTTGACGCCTTTTGCGACCTTGATGCGGTGATCTGTGCGGTCAGCCACGGCGCCTATGCCGCGCTGGGCCAGGCGGCGATTGCGGCGATGGTTGCGCCGGGCGGCGCGATCATCGATGTGAAGGCGTCGCTCGTTCCGACGTCTTTGCCGGCGGGTCTGCGCTATTGGAGCCTTTGACGCGAAACGGCACCACCTGGCCGGCACTTTGCACGGGTGTCTCGGCACTGGTCCAGATCAACCCGGTGGCCGAACCACGCCGATCAAGCCGGCGATAGAAATTGCCGTTGATCTGTGTTTCGGCGATCAGGTCGCAACGAAACCGGTCAAAGGCTTCGCGGTCGGGCGGATGGTTTTCAGCCTGCGTCCAGAACCGGTCGAGCGGTCCCTGAAACGTCAATCCGGGCAGGTCATACAGCGCATCCCCCAGCGTGATGGTCGGGCGGCCACAGCCTATGGCCGCCAGCCCGGTGGTGCTGTTGATCACCACCGTGCCCCGGCAATGCGGCAGGATCGTGGGCATATGCTGATCGTGGATATAGATCACGCGCCGTGCGCACCCGGCCCCGCGCGCCGCGCGGCGGATCAGACGGGTATAGTCACGATATCCGCGATCCATCGGGTGATGTTTGAACACCAGCATGGTGTCGGCTGGTGCGGTGCGCGCAAAGCTGGCGACGGTCAGGGCAATGAACCCTGGTACCCCGCCCAGATCGGCGTGGGCATGCACTTGCGCATCGTTGTGCACCTGCAAGGGCACCAGGAAAAATCGCCCCGACCAGGCGCCGGTCAACCGTGGTGCCATGGTGCGTTCGGCCAGGCCATACCACGCCTTGCGCAAAGGCGAACGCAGCCACGGGATCGCCTCGGCAAACCCCAGCGGGCGGTGGTGGCGGTAATGGGCAAACCACGGCCGCGACAGACTTGCGGCGGCAAAATAGAGAAACCCCCACAGCACCATCGGCCAGAACGAACGCGGCACCGGCTGCACCGGCCTGGCGCGCATTGGCGCGATGCGATCATCGCGCGCGGTGCGCAGGCGCAGGCTGTTGCCATTGACCCCGTGGCGTTCCAGCGTCACGAAATCTGGCCGCAGATAGCCCTCTTCGAACACGCCGACTTCGATCCCCATGCGCGTGGCCACGGCATGCGCGGCGGCGTGGATCGGGCGACAATCGCCGAACAGGAACACCAGATCGATGTCCAGATCGGCCATGTGGCGTGCCAGCCAGTCGGGCCAGGCATGCATTGTTCCGCGCCAGGTGACCGTGCGGCAGGCCGTGTTGCGCGGGCGGAACAGCCAGTCGCCGCCGTTGAAATCAATGCGAAACACGTGCGCCCCGGCGCGTTCCAGATCGCGCGCCAAACGGGCGAAGAACGGACCCACCGGACCTTGCAGCAGCAGGACGCGGCGCCCTGCAAAAGCCTCGATCCCGCCCTTGATCACCCCACCGTCCTTGCCCATGTGCCCATCTGCCAACGCAAAAGCGGCACTGCGGCTTATCAAGCCCGCCGTGGCATCGACAGGGTGGCAGGCGCAGGACTGGCGTCAATCCGGATTGATCCGCAGGCCGCGGCCGATGAAGGCACGTGCCAGCACCCGCCCCTTGCGCACCTGCCGCAGCCAGAAACCGCGGGTCAGCCGGTCGGGATCGGCGCTGGCGCGCAAACGATCGCGTTCGGACGCAATTGCCGCGATCGCCTGTTCGGCGCTGACCGGTCGCTGCGCCTGCGGGTCCCAGTAATACGGGTACAGCAGCAGTGCGCCCGCGCACAACTGATCAAGCGTCAGGCGCCGCCCGCGCCGTGCCCAGGCCGGATGATCGGCCGCACAATCGCGGGTCAGCCCCCATCCGGCATAGAACGGCGCGCCATACGTCACCACCGCCACCCCGCGCAGCAGCGCATCGAACCCGGCGAGCGACGTCATTGTGTGGACGGCATCGGCGCCCGCCAGGCACGCGATGATCGAGGCGCGGCGTTCGACATGATCGGCCAGGCCCCGCGCATCGCGCGCGGCATGGCCGTGCCGATTGCCGCTCAGCACGTCGGGATGCGGTTTGTAGACGATAAAGGCATCGGGCCGTGCCGTGCGCGCAGAGTGCAGCAGCGCGCGATTGGTGCGCACGGTGCCGCCGCCCCAGGCGATCGAGGCATCGCTTTCGACTTGCCCGGGCACCAGCACCACGGGCCGGCCCCGGCTGTCCCATGACGGGGGGGCAGGGTCCTCGATATTGTACTTGGTCAATCCGTGGACCACGATTTCGGCGCGCAACGCGGTGGCGCGGGCGCACAGCGCGGCGTCGAACGCATGGGTCGCCAGCAGCGTTTCCAGCCGCGATGGGCACGTGGCATCGAAATGGATGCCGCACGGGTCGAACACCAGTGAACGCGGCGCAATCAGATCCGACCCCAGCCCGACCGAGCGGATGAACCCGTCTTCGATCCGCACCAGCCGCGCCCCGGTCTGCGCGATCAGGTCGTCCAGCCCCGCTGGCCGCGCGGCGCCCCACACCATGATCGCGTCACCGGGTCCGGGGTTCATCGCGCGGGCCGCTGCGACATCGCGGACAAACACCACCGGATCTGCCGCGGCGCGCAGGATCGGGCCCAGGTTCCATGCACGCCATCGGCGAAATCCGATGACGAGCGCGCGTTTGCGAGCGTTCACCACAGCTGCTCGCGCGTCAGCCAGGCCTCGACTTGCGCAAAATGACCGGGCCAGCACGGCGCGCGATAATGCGTCATCGCTGCCATCTGGTGCCGGCGCGCGGGCCCGTCGGTGATGAAGGCCTGCACCGCGGCCAGCCAGCCCGGGCCGTCGGTGGGATCGATCAGCAGCGGGATCGATCCGGCAATCTCGCGGAACACCGGCAGGTCGCTCGCAATCACCGGGGTTGCCAGCTGCAGCGCCTCGATCACCGGCAGGCCGAACCCTTCGGCAAACGAAGGCATCAGCAGCGCGCGCGCGCCGGCAATCAGCGCGGCCAGTTGCGCGTCGTCGGCGCGGCCCAGTTCGATCACATGCGCGGCGATGGCCGGATCGCGGTCGATCATGGCCTGGGCCAGTTCTGCTTCCCACCCGCGTTGCCCGACAATCACCAGCAGCGGCGTGGCGGGGCCCATGATCTGCACCAGGCGCTGCCACACCTGCAGCAGGCAGACGTGGTTTTTGCGCCCCTCGATTGTGCCGACCGTCACGAACCACGGTCGATCGATCCGCGCCGGGGCAATCCCGGCCGGCAATTCGGGGCTGCCCAGCCAGGCGGACAGCACCGGCGGCAGGGGCATCTGGCGCTTTGCCGCATAGTGCGCCAGTTCGTGGCGCGTCGCTGCCGAATTGACGATGATGCCGCTGGCACAGGCCAGGGCATGGCGCATGCGCAGATCATGCCGCTCCGCCTCGCCCGGGCGGCAGAACTGCGGATGGGTGATCGGGATCAGGTCGTGCACCAGAAACACCGCGCGCAACGCATTTGCCGCGATCCAGCGGGGCAGCGCCGGATGATCGAGCCCGGTATGGCCAATATTGCAATAGACCTGCCCGCGGCAATCGGCACGGCTTGCGCGGCCGGCCACGGTGGCGGGCAGCGTTGCGGCAAACGCAGCGCGAAATCCCGGACCCTGCGCCAGCAACAGGTCGAACAGCCGCCGCGATTGCCGCGCCGGTATCACGCGCACCGCCCCGCGCCATTGCACGACGGCGCGCGCGCGATCGGCAAACCGATGGCAATAGGCCAGGCATACCCGATCGATCCCGGTGGGCAGGCGGCCTGCCCACCGGCGCCAGACCAGCCGGCTGACATCGAGCAGAAGGGCGGGGTGTTCCATCGCCATCCGCTCATAGGCCGCAAGGCGTGCCGCAAAAGACGCAATCGCTCGGAAACGGAGCATGGTGCGCTACCAATCTGCCCGCCCTTGCTTAGGGATCGCGGCATAGCGGATGCGCGGCGCGGCAGCGCGCAACACGGCAGGCAGGTGGCAAGTGGAATTTCACCCGATGACATTTCACCCGATGACATTTCACCCGACAGCATTTCACCCGACGACATTTCAACCGATGACTGGGCAAACGGACGAAGTGATCAGCATCGTGGGCGCAGAAGATCCCTATGTCGACGCGCAAACCCTGGCCCGCCTGGCCGAGGTTGTGCCGGCTGCAACCGCCGTGGCGCCATTCATCGCGCCACCGTCGCGCTTTGACATGGCCTGGCAGCCATCGGTGACGCGCGCAGGACAGATCGCCAGGACGATGGACCGGGCGCGGTCTGACGATCGCTTTCTTGGCGCGATCGCCCGCGCCGATGCCGCGCGCGATGCGGGCCACTGGCCCGAGGCGCTGCAGGAATACGGCATGGCGCTGCAACTCTGGCCGCTGCACTGGGGCTATTGCATTCAATATGCCCACATGGCGAAAGAGCAGGGATCTCATTTGCTTGCCGAAATATGGTACCGCAGCGCGGTGGCGCTTGGCGCGGTGCCCGACATGGTTGACCCGCATCTGGCCTATGTTGCGCGCGCCAACGGGTCGGATTTCGTCCGGTGTGCCACGCCCGATCTGGATGTTGCGCCGATGCTGGCCCCGCCCACGGTGCATGATCTGCGCCTGCTGGGGGCGTTGACCCGGGTGCGCGGCCTGTCTGACGAGGCGTGGATGCTCGATCTGTTGCGGCATATGCCCGACAATCGCGCGGTCCTGATGCAGATGCTGCAGATGCCCGAATTCGCACGCAACAACCGCGACTTGCTCGACATCGTGCAGGCCGATCATGGCTGATACGCATCCGGCGGTATCGATCGTCGTCAACACCTATAACCGGGGGGCCTGGCTCGACGATGCCTTGCGGGGGCTGGCGGGGCTGGATTATCCGATGTTCGAGGTGATCGTGGTCAACGGCCCGTCAACCGACACCAGCGCTGCGGTCATCGCGCGCTGGGGCAAATCGATCAAGGCGCTGCGCTGCGATCATGCCAATCTGTCGGTGTCGCGCAATATCGGCATTGCCGCGGCTGCGGGCGAAATCATTGCGTTTATCGACGATGACGCCGTGCCCCATCCGCAATGGCTGCGCCGCCTGACCGCAGCCTATCGCGATCCGGCGGTGGGGGCGGTGGGCGGCTTTACCATCGACAACACCGGGACGCATTGGCAGGTGCGCAAAGTCGTCTGCGATCGCTATGGCAATGCGCACCCGGTGACCGATCTGTTCGACGAACGGCCGCTGAACCGGCCGGGCAGCGCCTTTTTCCCCAGCCTGCTTGGCACCAATGCCTCGTTCCGGGCGCAGGCTTTGCGCGGCATTGGCGGGTTTGATCACACATATGCCTATCTGCTGGATGAAACCGATGTGTGCCTGCGGCTGGTCGATGCCGGTTGGCAGGTGCATTACGAGCCGCATGCGCTGGTCTGGCACCAGTTTGCCCCCAGCCACATTCGCTCGGGCGAATGCGTTGCGCGCACGCTGTACCCTTCGGCCGTGTCAAAGGGCTATTTCATCACGCGGCACGGTTCGCCGGGCAATCTGGCCGGGGCGGGCGAAGCGCTCGACAGCTATCGCCGCGAATTGCTGGACGTGAACGCGCAATTTGCGGCCAGCGGCACGATCGATGCCCGGCATCGCCACGCGCTCGATCAGGATCTGTTGCACGGCCTGCGCGACGGGCAGCGCCTGGCAATGGCTGCAGGACACAAGACGGTCGGCGATCTGGCGCAAGTCGCCCAGCGCCCGCCGCGCCGGTTTCAGCCCTTTGCGGTGGCATCGGGCCGGCGCATCGCGCTGATCAGCCGGGGTTGGCCGCCGCACAACGACAATGGCATCGCGCGCTGGACGCAGCTGGTGGCGCAGGGCCTGTGCGCGCGCGGGCACAAAGTGCACATCCTGACCGAGGCAATCGACGGGGCCCGGGAAACGATCTCCTTCGAGCAAGGGCTGTGGATCCATCGCCTGTGTCCCGACGAGGCCAGCGCCCGCACCGGGGCGCTGGTCGAACGATATGGTCTGCCATGGCGGCAGGCGGCCTGGGCAGACCGGGTCTGGCAAGAAGCGCAGTTCCTCAAATCGTTCGGGCTCGATTGCGTGTCGTTTCCGATCTGGGATCTCGAAGGCCTGCCGTTGCTCGATGATCCGGATTTCGTCACGGTGGTCAGCCTGCACACGACTTATGCTCTGGCCCAGCCGTTCAAGCCTGAATGGACCGAACGCCCGCTTTTGGCGCATCGCCAGGTTGCGCCGATGATCGCCGCCGAAACCGCCGTCTTGGCGCGCGCGCCGCATTGCCTGGCCAACAGCCGGGCGATCATCGCCGCCATTGCCGATCGTCACGGGATTGATCTTGCCCCGCGCGCCACGGTGGTGGAGCACGGTACGCCCGACCCGTGGATCAGGCGCGCAGCCGCAGCAGAGGCGCGCCGCGTGGCCCGACACGACCATGCCCCGTTGCGCGTTCTGTTCGTCGGCCGCTTCGAACAGCGCAAAGGCTTTGATATTGCGGTGCAGGTGGCACAGGCGGTGATCGACATGCCCAATGTCGAACTGGCTTTCCTGGGCGGCGAACTGGATGGTGCAGCGCGTGCGCTGATCAACCGGCTGGGTGCGAGCGCGATCCTGCATCATCCGCGCATCCATTTTGCAGGGGTGGTGCAGCGCGATTGCCTGGACGATGCCTATGTCGGGGCGGATGTTGCGCTTATGCCCAGCCGGTTTGAATCGTTCGGGCTGGTCGCGATCGAGGCGATAGCGGCGGGCCTGCCGGTGCTGACGCTTGATGCCGGGGCTTTGCCGGACGTGGTTCGCGACGATCATGGCGGACGCATCTTTGCCCAAGGCCCCGACGTGGTGCAGCAGATTGCCGCCGAACTGGTGTGGCTGAACGTCGATCGCGAAGAACTGGCGCTGCGCGCGGACCAGGCCCGCGCCGCATGGGCCGCACGCTATAGCACCGAGGCGATGGCGCAGGGGATCGAGGCCTTTGTTGCGCACGTCCTGGCCACGCATGCGGGCAAGGCATGACGATCGATCCGCAATGGCTGAACGATGTGATCGCGCTGGTGCTCGCGCGCCAGCCAGAAACCGCAATGATCCATGAACTCGCAACCGTGCTTGAACTGCGCGAAGAAGTGCTGCCCTGGCTGATCCTGCGCCAAGGCGCATTTGCCGATGATTCCCAGATCCGCGCACAGCTTGAGCACCTGTCGCATCAGCCCCGTGGCGCCACGTCGCATCGCCCCGCTGCGCCTGCGTTGTGCGCGCAGGCGATTGAACGCGACCATCTGGCCGAGCACGTCTTGCGCGCACTGGTGGCGCAGTCGACTGACAGCACCGCGCTTGCCGATACGCTTGGCGGGCTGCTGCACCGGCACAACCAGCTGCGATCGGGCAGCGCGGGATATGATTTTCGGCGCCGCGTTGTCGAACAGGCCCCGCCAGCGCCGGACGATGGAACGGGCCTGCCCGCAGCGCCAGATTGCGGTCGCTAGGCGGCGGGGGCACGTTTTCGCCAACTTCGTCTGCGCCGTGCAACGCTTGGCATTCAGCGGTGCGTGTGGAACCAGTCGGTCAGCAACTGGCCGTTGCCATAAGGTTGCTGGCTGGCCTCGCACGTGCCGGCCCAGGTGGCAAACGTGGTCGCGGTCTGGGGGGCATCGGCCTGAAACAGCGTGCCGGGGAAATCGAACGACCATCCGACCACGCCCATGCGGCGTTGCCACAGATAATTCAGCAGGGTCTTTGCCAGTTCCGGTGCATTGCCGCCGCAACCGGTGCGCAGCGGTTCATCGGGGCGGCGGGCCAGGGTCCATTCGGTGGCAAGGCAGGCGTGTTGCAGGCAGAAATTGCCGAATGCCGCATCCCACCCCGCCGCGCTGTCGAAATGAAACTGGCTGACCGACAGTTGCGGATGAATGCCGAACACCACGCGATGGTCGGGATCGGTGATCGGCGGGGTGCCGTCCAGCCATTCGGCCCCGCGTAGCCCGCTGACCACCACGATCTGGCGATGGAAACCGGCGTGCCGCACGTGCGCAACCAGCGCATTGTGCGCGGCCTGCCACGTGGCAAAGGTGGCGGGGCCGGGCATGCCGGCGGGTTCGTTGAACAGATCCAGGATCAGACCGGCATCGTCTTTGGACAGCATCGGCAGCAACGCGGCCCACGCATTGCCGGTGGTCTGGCCGGGCACGCCGGCGTCGCCCCTGACGCCCGCCGCGCGTTCCCACTGCATGCAGATTATCACGGTCAGCCCGGCCGCGCGGAACATGCGGATCGCGTCGACCACTTGCGCGCCATAGCCCGGATCGTGGACCGGATGGCCGGGGTCGAGGCCATATTGTGAAACCTCGATCGACACGGTGTCGGCGCCAAAGGCCTTGATCTGGACAGGCAATTGCGGTCCGAACCGGCCGTGCGCCACGTGGATCGCGTGCCCCACCGTGCCGTTGTCGAGCGCGCTTTGCGGGGTTACGCGGCCCACCAGCTTTACCCCCTTCATCGCCCAGGGCCTGCCATCGCGCAACAGCACGCCGTTCGCCATCGTGATCTGTCCGGCAGGGCCTGCGTCGTGCGCCAGCGCTGGCGATACCTGTGCAATCAGCAAGGCAATCGCGACATGCAGGCGGCGGAACCCGGCTTTAGCCATTGGCCGCGACCTTGGGGTGCGGGTGGCACTGGCGGCGGACAATCCGGGTGAAATGCCGGTACAGCGCAAAGTCGAACGCATTGCGCGCGATGAAATCGCCGATTTCGCGCTGGCTGACCCGCAGGTGCCAGTCATCGCCCAGCCGGGCCCGGGCGGCTTCTGCATCGAACCGGTTGAACCGGCGCGGTTCGGCGGCAATGCCAAACCGGGGCAACACCTGCGCCATATTGCCCTGTTCCACCACGATCACCGCTTCGAAGCCTGCCAGCACCGCCAGGGCATGATCCAGATCGGCAGGCGTGGCCGTGTCTTTGGGCCAGAGTTGACCCAGAATCCTGGTATAATAGTTGTCCGACCGATAGAGTGCATCGCCGTTGATATAGTCGCCAAAGCGCATTTCGGGCGCGATCCACCCGGCAACCTTGTCCATCCTGAAATTCGAAATCGCGCGCGCAACCGGTTCGCGCAAGGACGTGAAAAAGCGCAAGTCCGGCAGTGCGTCAAACATGTCAAAGCGTGGAAAATCCCATTCCATCGCGAAGAATTGGACCCCGTCATCGCGATGGCGCTGCAACAGTGCGATCAGGTCCTGGCGCCGCATGCCGCGGTATTTCAGCGGCTTTGCGTCAGCATCCAGCAGATTGCCGTTCTGATGCACCGCCGGCAGGCGCAAGCCGCTGGCCTGCGCCGAACGGATCACGCTGGTGCCGGCGCATTTGTGCATGTGCAGGTAGATGATCATGCCGCAGCAGCACCCGCCGTATCGTCCAGAGCCCTGCTGCGGCGGAACAGGTCGGCCAGATACCGGTCGCGGCACATCGCGCTGTGCGCATCGGCCATTACCGCCAGATCGCTGTCGGTTTCGACCAGGTGATGGCCAAACCGGGCCATGAACCGGGCGATCGGGGCGGCATCAAGCAGCAGGTCTTCATACCACACAACCCACGGCGCAATGGCGGCCCGGGCAAAGAAATCCTGCCACAACCGATCGTGCAGCACGAGTTCGCGCACGCAGGCGTCGATCGCCGCAAAATCATAGCGGGGCGCAGGTTCGGTGATCCGGTCGGCCGATTGGACATGCCAACGGCCGCTGGCGCGCGCGCGCCAATGGCTGACCCCTTGTGCAAAGACATCGCGGCGGCGCAGCCACAGCCAATCTGCGTCGGGAAACTGTGCCGCAAACCGGGCGCTGTCGGCACGACCAAGATCCAGCCGGTGCGCCAGGCGGTTGCGTTGCGGCCACATCAGGCGGCTGGCAAATACCGCGCCTGGCGTTTGCGCCAGCATGGTATCGATCATCGGCGCGACGTCGCCATGCACCGGGACCGCGCGCAGCCGCTCGTGCTTCATCCCGGTCAACCCGTGCCGATCCATGATCCGCCCGATCCAGGTGCTGCCCGACCGGAACGTGGTGGCCATGATTGCGCAGCGCGTCGTTCCGTGGCGGGCAAAGGCCTGGGCCAGCAGATCGGGGGGTGGCGTCATGATCGCGCTCAGGACACCGCGGTGTAGACCTGCGCCAGCCGCTGGCGATAGGCTTCGCGGCTGAACTTGGCGGCCTGAATGCGGCCCCGCGCGGCCAAGTCGGCGCGCAAGGCGGGATCGCCATCCATCCGGCGCACGGCGCGCGCGATCGCGCCAGTGTCATAGGGATCGACCAGCAGCGCCGCATCGGCGGCCACTTCGGGCAGGCTGGCGGTGTTGGATGAAATGACCGGCGTGCCCAGCAGCATCGCCTCGAGCACGGGCAGTCCAAACCCTTCGTAAATCGACGGGAACAGCGTGGCGCGCGCCCCGCGGATCAGGCTGACCAGCAGCGAAAACGGCGCGTAGGGCAGGATCATCACCCGTTTGCGCGTGAATTCGTCGTTTTCGATGGTGCGGCGAAAAACGATGTTTTCCTCGTTCAGCAGGCGCAGCTCGTCTTCGGATTTCCACGCCATCGCGCCGACGATGACCAGCGGAGCATCGACTTTGCTGGCCAGATACCCTTCGATCATGCGGCCGATGTTTTTCTTGGGCTCGATCGAGCCCCAGAACAGGTAATAGCCCTTATAATCGACCCCGACCGCGCCCTCGACTTCGCGCGCGACTTCGTCATCGGGCTTGGCCAGAAATTTTTCGGGGATGTCGACCGATTGATAGGTGTTGGTGATGCGTTCGGGTGCGATCCCGACAAGATCGATCAGATCGCGTTTCGAACATTCCGATACGGTGACGACATGGTCGGCCACGCGCGCGATCCGCTTCATCAGGCGCAAATAGAACCGCTTGTTGTCAAGCGAGGTGTAGGGCAGTTTCAGCGGCACGACATCGTGCAGGGTATAGACATTGGGCCGGCCTTTCAGCCGGATCGGCAACGGATAGGTCCAATGCGCGATGTCGGGCGGATTTTTCATGGTCAGGCGCGACATCATTTTCCACGCGCTGAAGGTTGCGTGGCTGCGCCCGAACACATTGGTCGAATTCACGATGCGGTCGAAATAGGGCAACCGCGCGCTGAACGTGCGCGATACCACGCGGCCGCTGATCGGCACATCAAAGGCATGTTTGGCCAGCGGCCCGGCCAGGCGGCCACGCACCGCCTCGATCGCGGCAGCGATGCGATCGCGGTCGCCATGGTTGGAATCGAAAAATGCAATCTCGCGCATCAGCGCATTGCGTGATGGCCCGGCGCCGTAGCCATAGAGCACTTCGACCCCGTGACCCATTTCATGCAATTCATAACTGAGATTGCGGGCGTACGTCGCAACGCCCGTCCCTTTTTCAAGCCCAAGGTTGCGTCCATCGATCAGGATACGGGTCATGCGTCAGCGACTTTCAGCATAAAGGCGTAAGATGGGATCTGCGCCACATCACCGGCGCAGCACGAGCATGACATCGTCGTGCGCGGCACCCGCCAGCACGTGCTCGGGATTGCATTCGACAATGCCGTCGTGAATATCGATACGGGCCAGCGAAAATCCCGGAGCGATCAGCGCGCGCAGAAATCGCATCGGATCGCGATACCGCACCGGCGTGAATTCCAGCACGACCGTCTTCAACGTGTGCCTGTCCAGCAGGCCCGCCATGCCGGCCCAGATCAATTCCTCTGCGCCTTCGACATCGATCTTGGCCAGTTCGATATCGGCCCAGTCCGGATTCTGGTCGAGCCGCCTGGTCGACACGCGCACCGCCCGGTCGGGCAGGGGATCGGACAATGGCGCGATATAGGCGTTCTTGGGCTCCCCTTGCGGGATCATCAGCATCGCCTCGCCCGCCCGATCGCCCAGCGCGACGCGGTGCGGGCTGGCATGGTGCATGCCGTTGACGGCCAGCGTTCTGGTCAGCAGGTCATGCATGCGGGGATTGGGCTCAAACGCGAACATGCGGCCGTGCGGTCCCACCCAGTCCGCCAGAAGCACCGAGAAATAGCCCAGATTGGCTCCGATATCGGCGACGGTCATGCCGGGTGTGACCAGCGCCGACAGCGCCTCGGTCACCCACATTTCCCAGTACCCGTCGAGCATCAGGTGGCTGGCCAGGCCGATGTCGCGGGTGTCGACATAGCATTTGTACCGCCCCATGATGCGGCACAGCGCGGTGTGATCGCCCAGATAGGCGCTGCAGGCACGTGCGCGCACCGCGGCTTCGTTGTGATCGCGCTCGGATGGCTGCATTGCGCCTGCGGGCAGCAGCGGCAGCGTGATGGCATGGGGATCGGCCATATACCGCGGTGATTGCAGCCGGTTGGGTGGGGTGCCTGCTTCGAAATTGAAAATTCCGGTGGCGGCTTGTGCAGCGGGGGCTTCGCTGATCGCGGCTTCAGGCGATGGTCTGGGCATCGATGCTCCATTCAGGCGAAACCGGATCAACCGGGGGTTGCCACGCCAGGATTGCGGCCAGGGCGTCGTGCGCTTCGTCAAAGCTGTTGAAGGGGTGTAGCATGCCGCCTTCAAGCACTGCGAAACGGTTGCAGTGATTCCGGATGTATTCATTTTCGTGGCTGACCATGATCATTGCGCGGTCGGCACGGCGGTGGAACAGTTCGTGTTCACATTTCTGGCGGAACCGGGCATCGCCTACGGCTGCGACTTCATCGATCAGAAAACAGTCGAATTCGATGATCAGCGAAATGGCAAAGGCCAGCCGCGCGCGCATGCCCGACGAATATGTCCGCACCGGCTCGTTCAGATAGGCGCCCAGTTCGGCAAAATCCTCGACCGCGGCGATGTTGCGGCGAAAATCCGAATGATAGATCCGGCTGATAAACCGCACGTTGTCGCGCCCCGTCAGCGAAGCCTGAAACGCGCCGGCAAAGGCCAGCGGCCATGACACCGACATCGTGCGTTCGACGTGTCCGGAGGTCGCGCGTTCAGCACCGCTGACGACCCGGACCAGCGTCGATTTGCCCGCGCCGTTGCGGCCCAGAATGCCAAGTTTTTCCCCGCGCGCCAGATCCAGATCGATGCCGCGCAGGATCGGGCGCGGCCCCTGCCGCGTGCGATAGGTTACCGCGATCTGGCGCAGGCGGATCATCCGTCCACCGTCACCAGATTGCGCGACAGCATAAGCAGGCTCAGTCCGAGCAGGCTCAGGATCAGCGAGACCGCCACCAGATACCCGGCATCATAATGGGCATGGGCATAGCTGCCGAAATAGCCATCACGGACCATTTCGACCCCGTCGACCATCGGCAGATAAAGCGCCAGATCCTGCACATCGCGCGGCAGCGCATCGACCATGAACGCCGCACCCGACAGCGGAAAGGTCAGATAGGAAAACGGGTGCCACAGTTTTTCGACCAGTTCGCTGCGCAGCGACAGCGTGCCCAGCAGCAGCGCCAGCGCCATGCCGAACCAGGCCAGCAGTCCCCATCCGGTCATGACGGTCAGCAGGTCTTCGGGTGGTTCGAGCAGATCGAGCCCGCAAAATATCACGCCCAGCAGAATGAACGACATCGTCGCGCCGCCCAGTTCGAGCAGCAGCCGCGCCGCGAAAATATCAGGCAGACGGACATGGCGGTGATAGAACAGCGAACGATTGGGTTCGACCGCATTGATGCAACGCCCCGGCATGTTGCGCCACAACAGCACGCTGGAATAGCCGGTCAGGGCAAAGGCGGTGATCGGAATGGTGCTGCCGTGCAGGCTTTTGGTGAGCGACCACAGCACGGTGACGCCAAGGGTGAACAGCATCGGTTCGACAAACAGCCACAGAAACCCGATGTTGTGCCGGCCATAACGCGTCAGCACCTCGCGCATCAGCAGTGCAAACACCACGCGGCCTTGCACCGCCAGCGCCGGGCCCAGCGCGGGGCGATGGTGCGCGGTCACGATCCGTGTTCCCGTATGCCTGCAATCAGCAGCGTGATCACGCCCCACACCACCAGGCTGAACGCCAGGGTGGTCACGATGGCGCGCAGCCGGTGCGGCTCGATCGCCGCGTCGGGCAGGCCCGGTTCGACGATCCGTTCGACATAGCTCGATTTGCGCTGCGCCTCGTTTTCCGCTGCCTCGAGCGAGGCGAGCGCTGCGGCAAGGCGTTTGGCGGCGAAATCGGCGTCGAGCGACAGGCGTTCATAGGCCTCGCTCGAGGCGGCGAGCGACCTGATGCGATTGCCCGCAGTCAGCCCGGACTGTTCCTTGATCCGTGTCCCGATTTCGGCAATCCGCGCATCGAGAGCTGCGATCTGGGCGCTTTGCGGGGCGATGATGGTCAACTGGCGCCGATCGCTGCGCGCCTCGATCAGTTCGTCCTGCAACTTGGCGATCAGCTCGTACTGGATCGGGGCCTGCCGCGTCGGATCGATCACCCCGGCGCTGTTGCGAAACCGCGCCATTTCGGCGCTTGCGTTGCGCGCGGCGGCTTTGGCATCGATCACTTCGTGTTGCGCGCTGGTGATCAGATCCTGCCGCGCGCGCGCGCTCATCCGGTTGACCGTGGTTTCGGCCATGCGCAGCAACCGTTCGTTGAAAGCGCGTGCATCGGCGGCGGTATAGGCGCGTACGCTCAGCACAGTGATCCCTGCGGCGCTGTCGGTATCGACACGCACGTGGGTCAGGTAATATTTGTACAAATCCTCGAAACTGCCGCCAAGACCCAGCGGGTCAAACCGGTCAAGCCGCGCGATCGAGGGCCGGGCGTAGGCGTGGGCGTAGGCATTGCCATGGTTGAGCGCGGCCAGCGCGTCGCGCGACAACAGATAGCTTTGCGCAGCACTGCTTTCAGGCGTGCCGTGGCCCAGCGCCGCCGTGTTGAGCAGCAGGCCCAGCGCAGTCGGCGTGGCCTTGTCCTGTCCGCGCACGATAAAGCGCGATTCCGAGACATAGACGTCCGATGCCAGTACGCCGAACCAGAGGGTCGCCATAAGCGACGGCAGCACGACGCACGTCACAAACAGCGGCCGCAGCCACCAGCGCCGCGACGGACCGGGCAATTCATTGCCGCGTTCATTCATGATGTGCAGACGCCTTTCCGCCACGGTGTGAAGGGCGGCCTAGTGCGGCACGCTTGTGCGGCAAAACCGGATTGCATCAGGATCAGAGCCGTTTCGGCGTGATCGAGGGGCGGCACCGGTGTGGCCGGGAAGCCTCATCCGCGCTGCCACCGGCGCTTTGCCGCAGCGCGCGCAACACCCCCGGAATGGAGCCATACCTGCCACGGCGTCGCCTGCGGTTGCGCTAGAAGGGCGGCATGATGAAAACGACAGATCGGCGCCCCGTGCGGCGCGTGCGGCTCGGCCGCCTGCTGGTTCTGGCGCTGGTTATAGCGGTTGCAGGCTGCAGCCGGTTCGGGCGGTCGGGGCCATATGCCGGCGCGCTGCGCCACGCCGGCGGCGCGCAGGTTCAGGCCGCCGCCATCACCGTGGTCGATCTGACCGCCGCGAGTGCAGCGCACCTGGTGCAGGCCGACCATGGCCAGACATTTGCGCAGGCGCTGGGCGATGTCGCTCCGGTCGGCACGGTGATCGGCAAGGGCGACACGATCGACATTGCCGTGTGGGAGGCGCCGCCTGCAGCGCTGTTTGCCACGATCAGCCCGCCAGGCACGCCGGCCTCGGGCATACAGGCGGCACGCAGCACCGGCCTGCCCGAACAGACGGTTGATGAAACCGGGCGGATTTTCATGCCGTTTGTGGGCGAAGTCGATGCCGCGGGGCGCTCGCCGATCGATCTCGAGCGCGAGATTACGCAACGCCTGCAGGGCAAGGCCAACCATCCGCAAGTGATCGTGCGGATCACGCACAATGCGCTGAAAAACGTGTCGGTGCTTGGCGATGTCGCCGCGTCGGGGCGGTTTGGCGTGACCCCGCACGGCGAACGCGTGCTCGATGCGCTGGCCAATGCCGGCGGAGTGAAGCAACCGGTCACCAAAATGGTGCTGCAGATCACGCGCGGATCCACAGTGGCGTCGATGCCGCTCGACACGGTGATCCGCGATCCTGCACAGAATGTGCGGCTGGCCCCCGACGATGTGGTGACCGCGCTGTACCAGCCGTGGACCTTCACCGTGCTGGGTGCTGCCGGCACCAATGCCGAAGTGCCGTTCGAAGCCACCGGCATGACCCTGGCCCAGGCGCTGGGCCGCGCTGGCGGGCTGAACGATGCGCGCGCCGATATCCACGGGGTGTTTCTGTTTCGGCTGGAAAACCCGGCAGCGCTCGATCCGGCCACGGTTGCCACCGCGCGAACCACGCCCGATGGCCGGGTGCCGGTTATCTATCGGCTGAATATGGCCGATCCGGCGGCGTTCTTCATCGCGCAGGGTTTCCGCATCCGCGATCACGACGTGCTCTACGTGGCCAATGCTCCCGGTGCCGATTTGCAGAAATTCGCCAATACCTTGGCCAATTTTGCCTATGCGGGCCTGGGGATTATCAACCAGGTGAAATGACCGGGCATGAGGCGATCGGCCCACAACAGCGCCGAAGTGCACCATGGTTGTGAAACGCTTGACCTGCGCGCATCGCGGGGGCAGCCCGGGTCGCGTGGTGTTTGGCGGAGGCGTTGCGCATGGTGTTCAAGGTGCTGGCCACGGCCACGGCGATTTTGCTGGCAACAGCAGGCCAGGTCGCGGCGCGATCGGTGCCGTTGCTGATCGGGGCCTATACCGGGGGCACGAACAAGGGCATCACGCTGTATCGGTTTGACGACCGCACCGGGCAGATATCCGCAGTGCCGGTGCAGGTCATGCCATCTGAAAATCCGTCGTGGCTGGTGTTGTCGGCCGATCATCGCAGGCTTTATGCCGTCAATGAAAACGGTGACGGGCGGCGCGATCCGGTGGGGCGGGTTACGGCCTGGCGCATCGATCCGGCGACAGGGCGGATGGCCTTGCTCAATCGCGTGTCATCGCTTGGGGCAGATCCGACGTATGCCAGCCTCAGCCGCGATGGGCGCTATCTGTTTGTGGCGAACTATTCCGGCTCTGCCGATCCGGGCGGGACGCTGGCGGTGGTGCCGGTGGCGGCCGACGGCACGCTGCGCCCGGTGACGCAGATCAAGACGCATCGCGCGAGCATGGCCAATCCGCAGCGGCAGGCCAGCCCGCATGTCCATTCGGTGGTGTCATCGCCCGACGGCCGGTTTGTCTTTGCGCAGGATCTGGGGGCGGACCGGATCTACGTCTATCGCTATGATCCGGCACAGCGCGAGCTGCCCTTGTCGGCGCTCGGGGATCAGCCCTTTGTCGATCTGCCCGCAGGGTCGGGGCCGCGCCATCTGGTGTTTTCCGCCGATGGACGCCATGCCTATGCCACGCTTGAGATGGCGGGGCAGGTGGCTGTGTTTGACCAGGCGCAGGGGCATCTGACGCTGCGCCAGACGCTGTCGCTGGCGCCGGCCGATTTCCGAGGGGCCGTCGGGGCGGCCGCGTTGCACCTTTCGCCCGATGGCCGGTTTTTGGCAGCAACCGATCGCGGCACCGACAACGCGCTGGTCACCTACGCCCTGTCGGCGGCCGATGGATCGCTGCGCCTGGTCGATCGCCACGCGACTTCGGGCAGCGAACCGCGCGAATTTGCCTTTTCCCCCGATGGACGCTTTGTCGTGGTAGCCAACCAGCGCAGTCATGCGGTCGTGGTGTTCCGTCGCGATCCGGCCAGCGGCGTGGTGGGCGACATGGTCCAGTCGCTGCCGGTTGATCAGGCTTCGAACCTGACGTTTGTTGCGCCCTAGGCCGTGCCGGACGCATTTGTCTTTCGCCAGATCGGCATCGTCGGCACCGGGCGCGTGGCCGCTGCGCTGGCGCTGGGGCTGGCGCCGCATGGCGCCTGTCCGATCCTGGTGCTGGGCCGCGGCAGGATCGGCGATACCCAGGCCGCGCGTGACAGCGCAGACCTGCTGAACCGGTGCGATGTCATTGCGCTGGCCGTCGCCGACGATGCGCTGGACATCGTGGTCCGCGATCTGGCGGCCGCGATGGGGGCAAACATGCCGTTTGTGTTTCATGTCAGCGGGCGCAGCGGCGTCGGCGTCTTGTCGCTGCTGGCGGCGCGCGGTGCGCTGACCGCGGCAATCCATCCGGCGATGACGTTTACCGGCGATGCGCCGGCGGAAGTGGCGCGCATGGTTGGCGCGCGGTTTGCCGTGACGGGCGCGGATGCGGCATCGATCGCGCTGGCGCGGTGCATTGTTGCCGCATTGGGCGGGGTGGCGGTCGAAATTGCCGAAGACCACCGCGCGCTGTATCATGCCGCGCTGTGCCATGCGGCGAACCACCTGGTGACGCTGATTGCGGGATCGACCGATGCGCTGGCCAGGGCCGGGGTCGATGATCCGGCAGCGTTGCTGGCACCCTTGGTGCGCGCGGCGCTCGACAACAGCCTGAATCGGGGCATCGCCGCGCTGTCGGGGCCATTGGTGCGCGGCGATGACCAGACCATCGGCCGGCATCTGGCCGCGCTGGCACACGATTGCCCCGATCTGCTGCCCGCCTATCGCGCGATGGCGATGGCCACGCTCGATGCGCTGGATCGGTCGGGCGCGGCGCCAGACCAGGCGCTTCGCGCCCAGCTACAGGATAGGCGATGACCGACCCACGCTGCCAATCGTCGCCTGCCGCCTTGCGCAATCGCGCGCTGATTGCCGCGATCCTGCGCCCGTTGCTGCCCCCGACCGGGCTGGTGCTGGAACTGGCCAGCGGCACCGGCGAACATGTCGTGCAGTTTGCGCAGACGATGCCCGGCCTGATCTGGCAACCGTCGGACCCTTCGCCCGTGGCGCGCGCCTCGATCGTTGCCAGGTGCGAACGCGAAGGGTTGGCGAATGTCCGCGCGCCGCTCGACTGCGACGTGACGGCGGCGACGCAGCCGGTGGAATATGCCGACGCCATCGTGTGTATCAACATGATCCACATCAGCCCGTGGGCCGCCACGCTGGCGCTGATGCAATTGGCGGGGCGGATACTGCCCCGCCGCGGCGTGCTGTACCTGTATGGCCCCTATCGCCGTGCCGATCGTGCGCTTGAACCGGGCAATGCCGCCTTCGATGCCGATCTGCGCGCACGCAATGCGGCGTGGGGTCTGCGCGATCTGGATGCGGTGGTCGCAGTGGCGGCTGCGCAGGGGCTGCACTGCGAAGATGTGATCGACATGCCCGCCAACAATGTGTCGGTGGTTTTGCGCAGGGTTTAACCCGGTTCCAACCGGTTGGCCGACGATGCCTGGATCAGCGCGTGGTGAGGTGCGCCAGGCCGGCGACCCCGATCACGCCGGTCACGATGATCTGCACGCCGACGCACAGCAGCAGAAACGCGACCAGACGCGACATCACGCGTGCGCCGCCCTGGCCGAGCAGCGCGGTGATGCTGTCGGACGCGCGGTAACAGATCCAGATCATCAGTGCGATCGCCGCCGCCGCAAGGCTAAGCCCGCCGAAGAAGCCCAACGGGGCAAAGCCGCTGGTGGGGCGTTGCGAGGATAGCGCGATCGCCACCGCGATCGTGCCGGGCCCGGTGGTCAGGGGCATGGTCAGCGGGAAAAAGGCGATGTCTTCGGCGTTTTGCGCCGGTTCTGCCTGGTGCGCCTTGCGCGCTTCGTGCGCTTCGGGCTGCATCAGCAGGCTCCACGCCTGTACCGCCACGACCAGCCCCCCGGCAATGCGCAGTGCGCTGAGGCTGACGCCGAAAAAGTTGAGAATGTATCCCCCCAGCCATAGCGAGGCGAGCAGCACGATCATGGCATAAAGCCCGATCCGCAGCGCCATGCGCTGCTTGTCGGCGCGCGATCGCCCCACTGTAACCGCGTCGAAGATCAACGCCCCACCCAGCGGATTGACGATCGAAAACAACGCCGGAAACGCCAGCAGAAATGCACCCACTGCGGTCTCAACAGGTATCGGACTGAAATCCATGGCGGGCAAGCGGTCCGATCGCGCTGAAATGATGCTGTGGTGGCCTTTGCCCCAGAATGCGCGATCTGTTCAAGTGCTTGATGCTTCGGCCACCTGCAACACCTGTTCAACCAGCGCGTCGAGTTGGTCCAGCGGCACGGCGTTGGGGCCGTCGGACAGGGCTTTGTCGGGATCGGGGTGGGTTTCCAGAAACAGGCCCGCGATGCCGGTGGCGGCGGCGGCGCGCGCCAGCGGGGCGACGTGGTGGCGGGTGCCGCCCGACGATGTGCCCCGGGCGCCGGGCAATTGCACGCTGTGGGTGGCGTCGAACACCACCGGACAGCCGGTGTCGCGCATGTCAATCAACGCGCGCATGTCGACCACCAGATTGTGATAGCCGAACATCGTGCCGCGCTCGCAGACCATGAACCGGTCTTCGTCAAGGCCGGCGGCGCGCGCGGCGGCGCGTGCCTTGGCGATGACCGGCACCATGTCGCCCGGCGCCATGAACTGCGCCTTCTTGATGTTGACCGGGCAGCCGCTGGCCGCGGCAGCCGCGATCAGGTCGGTCTGCCGGGCAAGGAATGCCGGCGTCTGCAGGATATCGACCGCCTGTGCCGCCGCGACCACTTGCGCGACATCGTGCACATCGGTCAGCACGGGCAGCCCGGTGGTTGCGCGCACCCGTGTCAGCACGCGCAGCCCTTCATCGATCCCCGGTCCGCGAAAACTGGTGTGCGCGGTGCGGTTGGCCTTGTCGAAACTGGCCTTGAACACCACCGCAATGCCCAGCCGTTCGCCCAGCCGGGCCAGATGATCGGCCACGGTCAGGCACAACGCCTCGTTTTCGATCACGCAGGGGCCGGCGATCAGGAAGGGGCGGGCCCAGCGGTCGCTGGCATGCGTGCCGACGGTATGCCCGGCAATTTGCATCAATCGATGCCCAGTTCGGCCAGCACGCGTTCGATCCGCGGCACATCGGCGGGATTGTTGCATTCGATCGCATCCCAGGCGGGTGCAGCGCACAGCGCGATGCCGACGGGCAGGCCGATTTCGGCAAAACGCAACTGTTCAAGTCCTTCGAGCAGTTCCAGCCGCGAAGGCGGTGCCAGGGCATAGCGGCGCAGCGCCGCCGGACGACAGGCATAGACCCCCATATGCAGATGCACCTGGTGCGCAGCAGCGATCAGCATGGCCGGATCGGCATAAGGGATCACGCGCCTGGAGAAATAAAGCGCCCGCAACGCCGCATCGAACACCACTGTGGTTCCGCCGACCCGGCCCGCGGCCTGATCCCCCAGCAGCGCCGCCAGCACAGCGGGCGTGCACGGCATTGCCGGCGTTGCCACGGCCAGATCGGGTGCATGCTCGATGCGGTCGATCAGCGCGGCGATTGCGGCGACAGGCGTCAGCGGCGCATCACCTTGCAGATTGATCACCAGATCGGGGGTCTGGTGCACAGCGTCGAGCACGGCGGCGCAGCGTTCGGTGCCGTTGCGGCAGGTGGCGGGCGTCATCACCACCTCGGCGCCAAAGCCGCGCGCGGTATCGGCAATCCGGCCATCGTCGGTTGCCACGATCACCCTGTCGATACCCGGCACCCCGATTGCCGTGCGCCAGGTGCGTTCGACCAGCGGACGCACTGTGCCATTTGCGCCGCGCAAGGGGGCCAGCGGCTTGGCGGGAAAGCGGGTGGAGGCGTGGCGCGCGGGGATCACGATCATGCGGCGCATCACGGCCGATCCCAATCGGGGGTTACGGGGTATGGCGCATCGGCGGTGACCGCGATATCGCAGCGCGCCAGATCGTGGATATGCACCACGCCGACCGGGCGATGCGGATCATCGCGCGCAACGACGAACAACGCGGTGATCCGCGCCACCGCCAAAATCGCGCGGGCATCGCCGGCAAAGCTGCCCAGCATGATCGTGCGTGGATCGGGGGTCATCACATCGCGCGCGATCGATTGCATCAGCGTGTCGATATGCCGTCGCAGATCGCCATCGGTGATAACCCCCACGAGGTGGCCGGACCCGTCGATGACGCCCGCCAGTCCCAGGCTTTTTTCGGTCATCACCACCAGCACGTCGCGCATCGGTGCATCGACGCGCACCAGCGGCAGCCGCGCACCGGTGTGCATCAGATCCTCGACCGGGGTCAGGCTGGCGCCGATCGTACCCCCGGGGTGCAGCACCTTGATCCGTTCGCGCGACATGCCGCGCAGCCCCATCACCGCCACCGCCAGCGCATCGCCCAGCGCGATCATCATCGTGGTCGATGTGGTTGGCGCGATATTCACCGGGCATGCCTCACGCGCGGGGGGCAACAGCAGCGCGATGTCGGCGGCCTGCAGCATCGGCGCACCGGGGCGGCCGCTGATCGCGATGCTGCGACATCCCAATGACCGGGCATAACGCATGATCAACTGCACTTCGGGCGTGGAGCCCGAATTGGACAGCGCGATCAGCACGTCACCGGGCGTCAGCATGCCCAGATCGCCGTGTGCCGCTTCTGCCGGGTGGAGGAACATGGCCGGGGTGCCCGTGGCCGACAGGGTGGCCACGATCTTGCGCGCAACATGGCCCGATTTGCCCATGCCGGTCACCACCACGCGGTGACCGGCGCTGATGATCAGGCACACCGCGGCGGCAAATGCCGGGTCCAGCGCATCGGCCAGACGCTCCAGCGCGGCCGCCTCGATCCGGATGACCTGTCGACCCTGATCGATGATCGCCGGTTCGATCGGTTCGTGGCATGGCTTGCCCGGATCGGGAAATCGGATGGTCATTGGGTGGAGGTCCCGACACCTGTTGCACGGCGCGGCGCAACCGGCCCGGTCTTGACCCTGTTGCTGCGCAAACGCTTGATAGACAGGTGGAACGGTACATCCGCCCCGTGCAGTCCTGATGCGCCGTTTGCCCCATTCCCGAGCAATAACCCCGCGCGATGACACCGCGCGCGCAATGCGATAGGCACCGTGCCGGGAGGACCACGCCGGATGCAACTGCGCCACTTGCGATATTTCGTTACGTTGGCCCGCGTGCGGCATTTTGCCCGCGCCGCCGACGAATGCGGGGTGTCGCAGCCGACACTGTCATCGGGGCTGATTGCGCTGGAGCAGGAATTCGGCCGCCGTCTGATCGATCGCGACCGGCGCTTCATCGGTCTGACCCCGCATGGCGAGGCGATGCTGCCCTGGGCGCACCAGATCCTTGGCGCGATGGGCGCGATGACCGCGGCGGTGGCCGAAACCCCGCTGGAAGGGCCGTTTACCCTGGCGGCAATACCCGCAGCACTGCCGCTGGTCGGACGGTTCGGCGCGGCGCTGCTGGCCGCCAATCCCGATCTGGTGCTGTCGGTGCGATCGACCACGGCGCGCGCGATCGACCAGGGGCTAAGCGCGCTCGAGGTCGATGCCGGGATCACCTATCTTGACCCCGAGGCGCCTGCCGGCATGGTCGGTGTGCCACTGGCAAGCGAGGATTACCGGTTTCTGACACGGCGTGGCGGCAAATACGACGATCGTCTGACTATCGCCTGGGACGAAGCGGTGGCGCAGGACTTGTGCCTGCTCGACGAATCGATGCTTTATCGCCGGATGCTCGATCGCGCGCTGGCAGCGCGCGGCCATGCGGTGCGGCCGCGCGCCACCGCCGACAGCCATGTGGCGCTGCTGGCGATGGTCGCGTCGGGCGCATTTTCGGCCATTGTGCCAGATAGTTATGCCAATCTGTTGCTCGGTGTCGAATGGGCCCGGTTTCTGCCGCTCGATCCGCCAGAGCCGATGCGGCGGGTGGGGCTGGTGGTGCTCGATCGCGATCCGCCGCTGCCGCGTGCGCGTGCCGCGCTGGCCGCCGCACGCGCCTTTGTGATAGACGGGATCTATCAACCTTTGCTGCTTTTGATTTGACCCAAGCGGGCAGATGGCCAAGGGCGGATCACCACATTATGGCTGAAAACATGACTATGACCACGAACCTGACCGCAAGCGAACGCGACGCCGAAGTGGCGCGCATCCTTGCCGCCCATGCCACGCGCGAAGGCGCGCTGCTGCCGATCCTGCACGATATCCAGGCGGTGCTGGGCCATGTGCCCGAAGCGGTGATCCCCGCGATCGCGCATGCGCTGAATGTCAGCCGCGCCGAAGTGCACGGGGTGATCAGTTTCTATCACGATTTTCATGTCGAACCGCACACCCGCCCGGTGATCAAGCTGTGCCGGTCGGAAAGCTGCCAGGCGCGCGGCGTCGAGGTGCTGGCGCGCGCATTCGAAGGCGAAACCCGGGTCAGCATCGAGCCGATCTATTGCCTGGGCCTGTGCACGGTCGGCCCCAACGCAATGGTTGGCAACACGCTGCATGCGCGGCTTGATACCGCCAAACTTTCGGCACTGGTGGAGAGCGTGGCATGACGGTCAAGGTCCGCATCAGCGACGACGCGCTGGCCATTGCCTGTGGCGCCGATCACGTCGCGGCGGCGTTTGCGGCCGCGGGCTGCACGGTCGAGCGCGTGTCGAGCTGGGGCATGCAGTGGCTTGAGCCCCTGGCCGATATCGACGGGCAAGGCTTTGGCCCGCTGACCGTGGCCGATGTCCCGGCGGTGCTGGCGGGGAACAGCCCGCTGGCCATCGGCGCGATCGAACACCACCCGTTCATCGCCCGCCAGCAGCGGTTTACGTTTGCACGTGCCGGCAAGACGCGCCCGCTCAGCCTGGACGATTATGCAGCAAACGGCGGCTGGGCCGGGCTGGCGCGCGCGCGCGAACTGGGCGCCGAGGCGACCATTGCCGAAGTGACCCAGTCAGGCCTGCGCGGGCGCGGCGGTGCCGGGTTCCCCGCCGGGATCAAGTGGACGACGGTGGCCAGGGCGCCCGCCGACCGCAAATACATCGTCTGCAACGCCGATGAAGGTGACAGCGCGACCTTTGCCGACCGTATGGTGATGGAGGGCGATCCCTTCATGCTGATCGAGGGCATGGCGATTGCCGGGCACGCGGTCGGCGCGCAAGTCGGCTATGTCTATATCCGCAGCGAATACCCGCATGCCATCGCCAAGATGGAGGCGGCGGCCGCGCTGTCCGCCGCGATCATCGCACCGTTCCGGGTCGAAGTGCGCGTGGGTGCAGGGGCCTATGTCTGCGGCGAGGAAACATCGCTGCTCAACAGCCTGGAAGGCAAACGCGGCGAAGTGCGCGCCAAGCCGCCGCTGCCCGCGCTCGAAGGTCTGTTCGGCAAGCCGACAGTGGTCAACAACGTGCTGACGTTGGCAGCGGTGCCGTGGATCATGGCCCATGGCGGCGCCGCTTATGCCGCGGTCGGGTTTGGCCGGTCGCGCGGCACGATGCCGATCCAGATTGCGGGCAATGTGCGCCATGGCGGGCTGTTCGAAGTGGGCTTTGGCATCACGCTGGGCGAGCTGGTGATGGAGATCGGCGGGGGCACCGCCAGCGGTCGTCCGGTCCATGCGGTGCAGGTTGGCGGGCCGTTGGGCGCGTATCATCCGCCCAGCGATTTCCATCTGGCGTTCGATTATGAAACCTTTGCCGCGGCCGATGGCCTGATCGGCCATGCCGGACTGAGCGTGTTTGACGATACCGCCGACATGAGCGCGCTGGCGCGGTTTGCAATGTCGTTCTGCGCGGTCGAAAGCTGCGGCAAGTGCACGCCGTGCCGCATCGGGTCGACGCGCGGGGTCGAAGTGATCGATCGCATCCGCGCGCGATCGGGCCGCACGGTCGATCGCGTCGAAACACTGCCGCAGATGCACAACGCGCGCAAAGCCGCGCGCACGCTGGGCGAAGACATCGCACTGCTGGAAGACTTGTGCGAAACGATGAAGTTCGGATCGCTGTGCGCGCTGGGCGGGTTCACTCCCTATCCGGTGCTGTCGGCGATCAAGCACTTTCCGCAGGATTTCGGCCTGGCCGCACCCGAGCAAGAGGCCGCTGAATGACGCGGCAGCGCATTCTGGGCGTGGTTCTGGCCGGCGGCCGGTCGACGCGGTTCGGCAGCGACAAGGCGCTGGCCGAACTGGGTGGGCGCAGCCTGCTCGACCGCGCGCTGGCTGCGCTGGAACGGCAATGCGATGCGGTGATCGTGGCGGGACGCGACCATGCGTCGTGTGCAGGGGTGGCCGACCGGCCGCGCCCGGCGATGGGTCCGCTGGGCGGGCTTAACGCTGCGCTGCATCACGCGGCCGAACGCGGCTTCGATGCGGTGCTGTCGATCCCGGTTGATGCGTTCGATGTGCCTGTCGATCTGGTGGATGAACTGTCGCCCGCGCCGGCCTATGCCAAAGATGCGCCGGTGATCGGGCTGTGGCCGGTGTCGGCGCGCGCGCCGCTCGATGCGCTGCTGGCCGAAGATACCCGACATTCGTTGCGCGCCTTTGCCGCGCGGATCGCTGCGCGCGAAACCACGCTTTCGCGCCAACCTGTCAATATCAACACGCTGGCGGATCTTGCCGCCGTAAAGGACACCACGCATGGGCTATGAACCCCAGGCCGATTTCGGCACCCCTGCAGTCAAGAGCGATACCACGGTCACGCTGTCGATCGACGGGCGCGCGGTCAGCGTGCCCGCAGGCACCACGGTGATGCGCGCGGCCGCCCTGTCGGGCGGGGCGATCCCCAAGCTGTGCGCCAGCGACAATCTGAAGCAATTCGGATCGTGCCGCCTGTGCCTGGTTGAAATCGACGGGATGCGCGGCACCCCTGCATCGTGCACCACGCTGGTGAACGAGGGCATGACCGTCCACACCGAAACCGCCCGGCTGCAAAAACTGCGGCGCGGGGTGATGGAACTGTACATTTCCGACCACCCGCTCGATTGCCTGACCTGCAGCGCCAACAACGATTGCGAATTGCAGGATATGGCCGCCAACGTGGGCTTGCGCGATGTGCGCTATGGCTACGAAGGCGCAAACCATCTGGGCGAGGCAACCGATACCTCGAACCCCTATTTCGATTTCGACCCGTCCAAATGCATCGCCTGTTCGCGCTGCGTGCGCGCCTGCGACGAGGTGCAGGGCACGTTTGCGCTGACCATTTCGGGGCGCGGGTTTGAATCCAAGGTCAGCGCCGGCCTGGCCAGCGACAATTTCTTCAGTTCCGAATGCGTGTCGTGCGGCGCCTGTGTGCAGGCCTGCCCGACCGCGACGCTGAACGAAAAGGCGATCAAGGACATCGGCAAGCCCGAACGATCGGTCATCACCACATGCGCCTATTGCGGCGTGGGCTGCACCTTCCGCGCCGAACTGCGCGGCGAACAGGTGGTGCGCATGGTGCCGTGGAAGGACGGCAAGGCCAATCGCGGGCATTCGTGCGTCAAGGGCCGCTTTGCCTGGGGCTATGCCCGCCATCAGGATCGCATGACCAAGCCGATGATCCGCGCAAAAGTAACCGATCCCTGGCGCGAAGTCAGCTGGGAAGAGGCGCTGGGCTATGCCGCGGGCGAATTCAAGCGGATTGCCGCCAAGCACGGCAACAACGCGCTGGGCGGGATCGTGTCGAGCCGCTGCACCAACGAGGAAGGGTTCCTTGTGCAGAAACTGGTGCGGGCAGGGTTCGGCACCAACAATGTCGATACGTGCGCGCGGGTGTGCCATTCGCCCACCGGCTATGGCCTGAGCAAGACATTCGGCACATCGGCCGGCACGCAGGATTTCGACAGTGTCGAAGACAGCGACGTGATGCTGGTGATCGGGGCCAATCCGACCGATGGGCACCCGGTGTTTGCCAGCCGCATGAAGCGCCGTCTGCGCCAGGGCGCCAGGCTGATCGTGATCGATCCGCGCCGCACCGACATCGTGCGTTCGCCGCATATCGAGGCCGACTATCACCTGCCGCTGACGCCGGGCACCAATGTCGCGATTCTGACCGCGATGGCGCATGTGATCGTCACCGAAGGTCTGGTCGACCAGGCCTTCGTGGCCGAACGCTGCGATATGGATGAATTCCGCGATTGGGCCGATTTCGTGTCGGACATGCGCCACAGCCCCGAATTCCTGGCGCCGGTGATCGGCGTCGATGCCGCACAGATCCGCGGCGCGGCACGGCTGTTTGCCACCGGCGGCAATGGCGCAATCTATTACGGGCTGGGCGTGACCGAGCACAGCCAGGGATCATCGACCGTGATGGCGATTGCCAATCTGGCGATGGCCACGGGCAATATCGGTCGGCGCGGCGTGGGCGTAAACCCCTTGCGCGGGCAGAACAACGTGCAGGGCGCGTGCGACATGGGTTCGTTCCCGCACGAATTGTCGGGGTATCGCCATGTGTCGGATCCGGTCGCGCGCGCGATGTTCGAGGCCGAATGGGGCGTGCCGATCGATCCCGAACCGGGTCTGCGCATCCCCAACATGCTCGATGCGGCAACCGACGGCCTGTTCAAGGGCCTCTATATCCAGGGCGAGGACATCGTTCAGTCCGACCCCGATACCAGGCATGTGGTCGCGGGGCTTGAGGCGATGGAATGCGTGATCGTGCAGGATATTTTCCTGAACGAAACCGCCAACTATGCGCATGTGTTCCTGCCGGGTTCGACGTTCCTGGAAAAGAGCGGCACGTTCACCAATGCCGAACGCCGGATCCAGCCGGTGCGCAAGGTGATGGAACCGTTGAACGGGTATGAAGACTGGCAGGTGACGCAGGAACTGGCGCGCGCCATGGGGCTTGACTGGAATTACACGCATGCGTCCGAAATCATGGACGAGATTGCGCGCCTGACGCCGACCTTTGCCGGGGTCAGCTTTGCCCGGCTTGACCAGGAAGGGTCGCTGCAGTGGCCGGTAAACGAAGCGTTCCCCGACGGTGCGCCGATCATGCATGTCGACGGCTTTGTGCGCGGCAAGGGCAAATTCATCGTTACCGAATATGTGCCGACCGATGAACGCACCGGGCCGCGTTTCCCGCTGCTGCTGACCACCGGACGCATCCTGTCGCAATACAATGTCGGCGCGCAGACCAGGCGCACCGAAAACAGCGCGTGGCATGAAGAGGATCTGCTGGAAATCCACCCTTCCGATGCCGAAAACCGCGGCATCCGCACGGGTGACTGGGTGCGGCTGGCCAGCCGCGCCGGGGAAACCACCTTGCGCGCAACGGTCACCGACCGCGTGGCGCCGGGCGTGGTCTATACGACGTTCCACCACCCCACCACGCAGGCCAACGTGATCACCACCGACAATTCGGACTGGGCGACCAATTGCCCCGAATACAAGGTGACCGCGGTGCAGATCACCCCGTCGAACGGCCCCAGCCAGTGGCAGCAGGATTATGAGGCGCAAGCCGACCTGTCGCGCCGCATCGCGATGGAGCCGGCGGAATGACCGGACAGGTCCACCATGTCGATACCACCGCCAAGCTGGTGACGATGATCAACCAGATCGTGCGCAACACTGCCCGTGAAAAGGACCAGATTGCCGCGATTGCCGATCATATCCATGCGTTCTGGACGGTGCGGATGCAGCAGCAATTGCTCGAACACGGCTCTACCGGGCTCGATCCGGTTGCCGTTGCGGTGATGGCGCGGCTGGCACCGGGCATCCGCGCACCCCATGACGCCTGACGGCGCGCGCAATGCAGCGGCGATCGAGCATTTTGCCGATGGCCGCGCGGCGCGCGCGCTGACCCGGGCGCTGGTCGACGAGGCGCCGATCGCGATCGAAATCAACGGCATCGGCTATGCCGTGATGATGGCGACGCCCGCCGATCTTGATGATTATGCGCTGGGCTTTTGCCTGTCGGAACAATTGATCGCCACGCGGTCCGGGTTCGTTTCGGCCGATGCGGTGCAAGTGCCGGGCGGCGGCTGGATGCTGCGCGTGGTGCTCGATGCGCCATCCGCAGGCCCGCTGATCGATCGGGCGCGGCTGCGGCTGGCCGAGGGCAGTTGCGGTTTGTGCGGGATCGAAAGCCTGGAACAGGTGCTGCGCCCCCTGGCGCCGGTGACCGCGCGGCTCAACGTGGACAAGGCGGCGGTGTTTCGCGCGGTGTCGGCGCTGGGCGATCACCAGGTGCTGGGCCGGGTGACGCGCGCGGCGCATGCCGCTGCGTTCTGCGATGTCGATGGCACGATCCGCTGTCTGCGCGAAGATGTCGGGCGGCACAACGCGTTTGACAAGCTGATCGGCGCGCTGGCGCAGGCCGGGATCGATCCGGGCACCGGGTTTGTCGTGCTGACCGCGCGGTGCAGTTTTGAACTGGTGCAAAAGGCGGTGATTGCCAATGTGCCGGTGATGGCGACGATCTCTGCCGCATCGACGCTGGCGGTTGCGCAGGCGCGCGACCATGGCCTGACGCTGTACAGCCTGGCGCGCGAGGACAGCCTGCTCGAAATCTGATACACCCGCGGCATGGCCCGCACATCGCCCCACCGCTTTGCCGATGCGCCGATCCTGTCGGCGCGTGCGCGCCTGGGGCTGCGCGCGGGCCTGCTGGTGGCCTATGGCGGGGCCGTGCTCTGGGCGATCCGGGCGTTTGATCCGTTTGTCCGATATACCTACGAGGCCTATCGACAGCCGTCGATCACGTCGGTGGTGTTCGCAACGCGGCATGCGGATGCGCATCGTCGCCGGGCAGACGGTGCCCGCGGTGCCGCGGCCAGACGCGCCGAGGCGGACCCGATCGTCGCACCGTCGCACCCGGTCGTGACCGCGCCGCCGGCCGCGCCGGTTGCCGGCACCGGCAGTGCGCCGCAATCGGGCGCCAGTGCCGGCGGCGAAGGCACGGGCGGTGCGGGCAGCGGCAACGGACCCGGCGGTGGGGGGCATTATGGTGCGCCGACCAAGATTGCCGGCGATCTGGCCGAGCGTGACTATGCCAAGGCGGGCCGCGCCAGGCGGTTGGGCACCGCGGTGATCGTGGCGCTGACCGTGGGCACCGACGGGCGGGTGACCGCCTGCCGCGTGCATCAACCCAGCGGCGACCCCGATGCCGATGCGGTGACCTGCCGGTTGGCGATCGAACGATTCCGTTTTCACCCCGCGCTCGATCCGAACGGCAATCCGGTCGAAGCGACATTCGGCTGGCAACAGCGGTTTTTTGCGCAGTGATGCGGGTCTGGCGCGCCTGCGCCGGCTCTGGCATCATGGCGACATGATTGCGCAGACCATTCAACTTTCGCTCGCCCCGGTGTTCGTGCTGGTGGCGATCGGCAATATCATGAACATCCTGACCACCCGCCTTGGCCGGATCGTCGACCGGTCGCGCGCGTTGCAGATCCTGCACGCCAAGACCACCGGGCCGGACCATGACGCGGTGGTGATCGAAATGCGCTTTGTCGACCGGCGCATCCAGCTGATCGGCCATGCGCTGCTGATCCTGGTGATGAGCGGCATCGGCATCGGGGTCACCGTGGGCACGCTGTTCCTGGGCGAAATGCTTGGCCGCGAATTCCGCATCGCCACCGAACTGACCTTTTTCACCGCGATCAGCCTGCTGATGCTGGCGCTGGTCTATCTGCTGCTGGAAACCCGGCTGGTGTCGCGCACGTTGCGCCTGCCGCCCGAACTGCTCGAATTCGACCGACAGGATTTGTGACATTATCCTGCCCGTTTCGGGGATGATACACGGAGAAACGCTGCATGCGCCCGATAGCCTTGGTGTTGGCAATGATGGCGATGGCACCTGCGCCCGTGCAGGCGCAGGAGGACATGACCTCTCGCCAACTTGAGGCGCTGTCGCCCAAGGCCGCCACGCGCCAGGCGCACAAGGACCTGCTATCGATCCTCAACCCCGTGAGAAAGTACCAGCGCGGCATGTTTGTCGGCGTGCACGCGATCAGCACGACAACCCGTGCGCACGGCACGGAATTTGAAGGCCTGTGCAGCCGTGATGGCGTAACCGTGTGGTACGCACCGACCGAAGCCGGTCGGCAGACGCGAAACAGCAAGGTTCGCCCGTACAAGGTGACAGCGACACCCTGGTTTGCCTTTGTCGCCATGCCCTTACGCGCGCCGGTCCTGTCGCATAGCGTATGGCAGGATCGTTGTTCGGCGCTGGGGGCAGACGACCGCACGGAATGGTTTGCCGCCCGGGATGCAGAAACTGCGGTTCGTGGTGCCTTGCTGTTTCAGGCGGCGTTGGATGCGGTAAGAGCCGGAACGATTGCACCAAAGTGTGATGCGGGACAATTGGATGCAAAAGGGTGCGCGGCCTGGATCCTCGAGGGAAGAATCGCGACAAAGCCCGGCGGTGTGACGCAATGTGCACATGACCAAGCCACCGAATGCCTGGTGCTGGGTGCCAATTCTGACTTCGAGCTGACCATTACGGCCCAACGGGATGGTGACAACCTTGCCCCTGGCAAGATCCTGTCAGTCTCCGCCGTCCAATATATCATCGTGACCTGACAGCCCGCACCGCCTGATCTCCCCGTTTCGGGGAGGATCAGGCGAGCAGCTTTTCACCGCGTTCGCGGATCATGTTTTCGATCATGCGCCGTGCAAAACCCAGGCCGCCGGGGATGGTCACGTCGAACACCAGCGCGGTTTCGGTGATGTCGAGCGTGGCCGGCACGGTGTATCCCATCGCCATGGCCTTGACCGCCAGGCGGTCGGCGGCGATCCACGCCAGATCAAGGCTCAGCGGGCCGCCGATGATGGCGCCGGCTTTGGCCTCGGCCCCGTCCATGCGCGCGGCGATACGGCGGCGGACTTCGTCCTTGCCAAGCGTGTGCGGTATTTCCAGGCGCATCAGACAGGTCCGGTCAGTTTTCCCGGCTCGTCCATCGCATTGCCATAGCGATAGTCAAGATAGCGCGCCTCGGTGGCCAGCGCGTCGATATCGCCTTCGGCCAGTTTGCGCGACAGCGCGTCGATTTCGTCGGTGATCCGCGCCAGCCCTTCGGTCAATTGCTGGTCGGCGGTCTTGCCGCTGCGCTGTTCGCTGCGCAGATGCGCGGGGATGCGGGTATAGCTGGCAACCATGCCGGGCAGATGTTCGCCGATCAGGCGTCGCACATCGCCCACCGCCGGTTCGCCCGGATCGATCCCTTCGAGCTGCGTGCCCAGCGCGTCGAGCCGCAGCCCGATGCCGTCGAGCAGGCGCGACGCAGGCGGGGGCAGCGCGGTGCGCTGCGCCTCGAGCCACAGTTGCGTGCGGCCCACCGTGCTTCGCACATCACCCCGGTTAATCGCGCCCAGTTGCGGCACTTTCAGCCGGGGATACGTCGCCAGAAACCCGACCGCCAGCGCCAGCATCAGCAGCGTCAGCATCAGCCCGCCCAACCCGATGCCGCCGATCACCACGCCCAGCACCGACACGCCCAGCACGATCACGCCCACCGCCAGGCTGGCGCGCACCAGTTTGCGCAACAGGTGCTGGCGTTTCAGATCGGCCGATCGCCGCCCGATCGATCCGCCGCTGCGCCGCCCGCCCTGCTGCTGAAAGGCCAGGCTGGCGCTGGCCGCGCGCAGGATGTGCGCGCTGTCGGCAAGATCGTTGGCCATGCTCAGGCTTCGCCGTCGAGTGTCAGCGCGGGATGCGGCGCCGCGCTGCCGTTGGGCCCGGTGCCTTGCGCGCGGGCGATATAGCCCTGGGATTTTTCCACTTCGGTCGACAGCGTGCCGATCGTCTGCTTCATCGAATCGAGCGCCTTCAGCTTGAAGGTGTCGATCGAATCCATCGTGTCATAGATGTTCTGGAATGCGCGTTGCAGCGTTTCGAGCGGGATCGTGCTCGATGCCGCCATTTCGTGGATGCGCGCGGTGTTGTCCTTCAGCATCGCACCGGTGGCATCGATGATGTTGGCGGTGGTGGTGTTGAGCGCGGTGATCTGTTGCAGCACCAGCCGCTGGTTGGTCATCGCCTGCGCGACGGTGACCGCGGTGCGCAGCGCGGCCACGGTGGTGGTGCCCGCCCGATCGACGCCCTTGACCAGTTCGACATTGTTCTTTTTGACCAGATCGAGCGCGAGATAGCCCTGCACCGTCACCGCCATCTGCGTCAGCAGGTCCTGCGTACGCTGGCGGATGTAGAACAGCGCCGATTCGCGCAGGGCCTTGGCCTTGGCCGGGTCGGTGTGATCCAGGTCGATCGCGGCATCTTCCAGTTTCTGGTCGAGCGTGCGGGCAATGTGGATCATCTGTTCCAGCTTGCCCATCGCGTCCCACAGCTTGGCGCGTTCGACATCGATGGCGGCATTGTCCTTCAGCAACTCATCCTTGCCCGAGGCCAGCCGGTCGAGGATCGACTTGATATGGCCCTGCGCCGAGACATAGCCGTCAAAATACTTCTTCACGCTGTTGCCGAACGGGATCACGCCCAGGAACTTGCGCCCGCCGGTGGTCACGCCCTTTTTGCCCGGATCAAGATCCTCGACCGTGCGGCGCAGCGCGGCAAGGTCGGCGCCCACGCCGCTGTCCTTGTCCATTGCGCGCACCGGGCGGTCGAGAAACCGGTTCGACATGCCCGCCGCTGCCGCGATTTCCTTGCCGCCCAGCGCGGTCAGCTGATCGACCCGCTTGCCGAATTCGGGGCTGGCGGCATCTTGCGCAATCAGCTCGGCAACAAAGGCGTCGGCGCGCTCTTCCAGTTTGGTCTTTGTGCCCTCGGCAATCGGCACCAGCCCGGCGGCGGCCTGCGGTGCGACCACCGGCACCGGATCGGGCGGAGTCAAAGTCAGGGTCGGGGCGGCATCGGTGGCGTTTGTGGCCATGGGAACACTCGGTTGGAGACGTCTGATAACGGCGAAGATGGCCCGATGTGGCGCTTCCCGCAAGGGTGTCATGTCGATGGCCCTTGGCGGTTGGTCGGAATTCGGGTTAGCCTTGTCATCATGCATCGTCGTACCCTGCTTGGCGCACTGGCCGCCGCCGTTGTTCCCGTGCCTGCCTTGGCCAAGGCGCCATTGGCGGGCGTGGCCATGCTGTCCGCGCTCGAACGCCGGTCGGGCGGGCAGCTGGGCGTGATGGTGCGCGATTGCGCGACGGGGCACGGCTTTGGCTGGCGCCAGGACGAACGTTTTGCCCATTGTTCGACGTTCAAGCTGTCGCTGGCGGCGATGGTGCTGGCCCAGATCGACGCCGGGCGCGCGCGCGGGGACGAGGTGCTGGCCTATTCGGTGCTCGATGTGCTGCCGGCCTCACCGGTTACCGGTGCCGCGGCAACACGCACCGCGGGCGACGAGGCGCTGGCCGGGCGCGAAGGCATGTCGATTCTGGCCCTGGCGCAGGCCGCTGTCGAACGCAGCGACAACACCGCGGCAAACCTGCTGCTGGCGCGGTTTGGCGGCCCGGCCGCGCTGACCGCATTCTGGCGTGCAATGGGCGACGAGGTCAGCCGGCTGGACCATAACGAGCCCATGCTTAACCGCGTGGGCCTGGGCGAAGTGCACGACACGACCACGCCCGCCGCAATGGCGGCAACGCTTGGCCGGGTGTTGACCGGCCGTGTGCTGTCGGGCGCATCGCGTGCGCTGCTGTGGGGCTGGATGAAGAATTGCTCCACCGGGCTTGGCCGCCTGCGCGCAGGACTGCCCGCCGGATGGCAGGCGGGCGACAAGACCGGCACCGAATACGGGCCCGAGGCGCTTGCCCGGATCAACGATCTGGCGCTGGTGCTTGCCCCGGTGGGCGGTGGTCAATTCCGCGCGCCGCTGGCAGTGACCGCCTACTATCTGCCGGGGGGCAGACTGGATGAGTTGCGGCCGGCCGACGAAGCGGTGCTGGCGGCGGTCATGCGCATCGCCACCGACACCCAGGCATGGAAAGTGAAACGACGATGATGCGATGCGCGGTGTTCGGGGCCTCGGGCGGGATCGGTGCCGCGCTGGTGGGGCAACTGGTCGCGCGCGATGATGTCGAGGCGGTCTTTGCCGGATCGCGGCGTGGGGCTGTGCCGCAAGGGGCAAAGATCGTGCCTTTCACGTTCGATGCGCTGGACGAAAGCCTGGCGCAGACCGTGGCCGCGCTCGGTGCGCCGCTCGACATTGTCCTGATCGCCACCGGGCGGCTGACCCGAGCCGACGGCAGCGGTCCGGAAAAGGCGCTGCGGCAACTGGATGCAGGGGCACTGGCCGAACAATTTTCCGACAACGCGATCGTGCCCGCGATGATCGCGCGCGCGGTGCAGCCGCTGCTGCCGCGCGAGCGGCGCTGTGTGGTCGCGGCCTTGTCGGCGCGGGTGGGTTCGATCGGCGACAACCGGCTGGGCGGTTGGCATGCCTATCGCGCGTCGAAGGCGGCGCTGAACATGCTGTTGCGCACAATTGCAATCGAATGGGCGCGCAGCCATCCCCGGGCGGTGGTTGCAGCACTGCATCCCGGCACCGTCGCCACCGCGCTGTCCGCGCCGTTTCAGCGCGGCGTTGCACCCGACAAGCTGTTCACGCCCGCGATGAGCGCCGCCGCGCTGCTGCGCGTGATCGACGGGCTGACGCCTGCTGACAGCGGCGGATTTTTCGCCTGGGATGGCACGATGATCCCGTTCTGACCCGTCCCGTCTCTGCCGTTTGGGGGATCGGTCGGTCGCGCCGTTACGCCGCCAGCTGGTACGGTGCGATCTCGCCGTTCAGATACAGCTTCTTGGCCTTGGCGCGGCTCAATTTGCCCGAGCTGGTGCGCGGCAGCGTGCGCGGCGGCACCAGTTCCACCACGCAGTTCATGCCGGTGATCGCGCGCACTTTATCGCGGATCTGATCGCGCAGGCGCAGGCGCTCGGCCGGGTCCGACACGCGGCAATGCACCAATACGGCAGGCGCTTCTTCACCCGTTTCGGTCTCGATCGAGAATGCGGCGATATCGCCCTGGTGGAATCCGGGCAGCTGTTCCACCGCCCATTCGATATCCTGCGGCCAGTGGTTCTTGCCGTTGATGATGATCATGTCCTTCGCCCGGCCGACGATGAACAAGTATCCCTGCGCGTTGAGATACCCCATGTCGCCGGTGTCGAGCCAGCCATCGACCAGCGCGGCGGCGGTCGATTCGGGATCGCGGAAATACGAGTGCATCACCGACGAGCCGCGGCACCATACTTTGCCGATATGGTGGTGCGCGATGCTTTGCCCGTCTTCGCCGCGGATCGCGATTTCCATGCCGCGCACGGGCAGCCCGCAATTGACAATCGCGCGGTACCGCGCCGGGCGCGACAGATCGCGCGGCGATCCCGACAGGCGTTCTTCTTCGACCAGTTCGACCCGGATACCTTCGCCCGGCGGCATGACGGTCACCGCCAGTGTCGCTTCGGCCAGGCCATAGCTGGGCAGGAACGCTGCCGCCTTGAATCCGGCCGGCGCAAACGCGTCGACAAAGCCCTGCATCACATCGGGGCGGATCATGTCGGCGCCATTGCCGGCAATGCGCCAGCGCGACAGGTCAAACCGTTCGGCGACATGCGTCTGGCTGGAAATGCGGCGCGCGCAGATATCGTACCCGAATGTCGGCGAATAGGACACGGTGGTGCCGGGGTTGCGGCTGATCATGTCGAGCCAGGCCAGCGGGCGACGCGCAAAATCCTCGGTACGCAGAAAATCCACCGAAACCTGGTTGGCGATCGGCGACAGAAAGCATCCGACCAGTCCCATGTCGTGGTACCACGGCAACCAGCTGACACAGCGATCGCCGGGCTGCACTTTCATGCCGTGCGAATGGCCCGCCAGATTGGCCAGCAGCGCGCGGTGGGTTACCGCCACGCCATGCGGGAACCGGGTCGATCCGCTGGAATATTGCAGATAGCTGATGGCATCGGGATCGGCAGGCGGCAATGCGCCCTCGGCCGGCACGATCGCCGCCACTTCGTCCCAGCTCATCCCAGGGCAGCCCTGGCGCCCCGCCGCGGCGGCGCACATTTCGCCGATTTCGGCCGGGTACAGCAACACGCTGGGGTCGGAACTGGCCAGTTGCACCGCGATCTGGTCGATATAGTTGTCCTTGCCGCCGAAACTGGTGGGCAGCGGCAGCGGCACCGGCCAGGCGCCAGCATAGATCGTGCCGCAGAACAGCGCGGCAAAGTCGGGACCGGTCTCGGCGATCAGCGCCACGCGATCGGTGGGCTTGATGCCCATCGCGATCAGCCGCCGCGCCGCGATCAGCGCATCGGCGCGCAGCTGCGAATAGGGATAGACTTTTGCCAGCACGCCGCGTGCATCGTGGAAATTGAACCCGCAGGCACCCGCGGCGGCATAGTCGAGCGCATCGCAGAACGTGGCGAAATCGGCAAAGCGACGCGGCTGTGCGTCGTCATTGGGTGTCGGCACGATCGCCCCTGTATCGCGGAGGGCTTCGGAAACGGTCATCTGCTACCCCGGGATTTGTTGTGGTATGGGCATTCCTGCGGTGGCCCGATGACACACATTGGCGGATCGGGCCAGACTTCTCCTATATCCGCGACTGTGGCACGAATAAGGCGTAATGATGGACGATCAGGGCGAAACGGGCCGGAACCGCGGCCGAAAGGTGGCGCGGCCGCTTGATCAGGCGCGGCTGGATGAAATGGCGCTGGGCTATGTCGCGCGCTTTGCCACCAGCAGCGGGCGGCTGGGCGATTATCTGAAACGCAAGATCCGCGAACGCGGATGGGAAGGCGCGGGCACGCCCGATGTGCCCGCGCTGGTCGAACGCATGGTGGCGCGCGGATATGTCGATGATGCCGGCTTTGCGCTGGCGCGTGGCGCCGGGCTGATGCGGCGCGGCTTTGGCGCGCGGCGCATTGCCCAGACACTGGGTCGCGATGGCATCGATGCGCCGCTGGTGGCGCAGGCCAGCGGCAGCGAGCGCGAACGGCGGGCGGCGGCGCTGGCCTTTGCGCAGCGCCGCAGACTGGGCCCGTTCGGCACGGGTTCACATGAAAATGGCGACAAGCGTCAGGGCAGGATTGATCCCGCCACGCGGGCGCGGCAGGTGGCGGCGATGGTGCGAGCCGGGCATCCCTTTGCCGCGGCCAGCGCGATGATCGATGCGGCCGACAGTGACGCAGCACAGGAATGGGTGGATGAAGCCGATGATTCGTAAGACCTTTGCCATGCTGACCGGCCTGGCCGCTGCGGGCAGCCTGCTGGTTGGTATTGCCGCCTGTTCACCAGTGGCGGCGGGCGACACCGCCGCCAGCGCCTCGGCAAGCGCCAGCGAACCGCAGGTTCATCCGCTGTCGGGGCTGGCGGTCATCCCGCTCCGGGTGGTGACCGCGACCGGGGAGCACAGGTTCCGGGTCGAAGTTGCCGCTTCGTCTGCGCAGCAGGAAAAAGGGCTGATGTTCCGCAATGCGATGGGCGCAGACGAAGGCATGATCTTTCCGATGATCCCGGCGCGCCCGGCGGCGTTCTGGATGCGCAACACGGTCATCGGGCTGGATATCATTTTCATCGGCGCCGATCACAAGGTGCTGAACATTGCCGCCAATGCGGTGCCCTATGACGAAACCGCGCTGCCATCGAAGGGCGATGCCGCCGCCGTGCTCGAGCTGAATGCAGGGCGCGCCGCACAGATCGGGATGAAGCCCGGCGACACCGTCAGCTGGTAAGGTGCGCGCCGACAGCAAACACCGCACGAGCACCTTGCCTCCGCACCCCGGAAAGGGCTAAGCGCAACGGCCATGAGCATCCTTGGCAAAATCTTCACCTGGTGGAACGGCGCCACCTTCGGCACCATGCTTGACAGCGCGCGCAACGGCGTGCGCGTGGGCGAGGATGTGCAGGGCAATGTCTATTTCCGTGCCAAAAAGCCCTTTCCCAAAGGGCATCCCTTTGCCGGGCGCGAACGCCGCTGGGTGATCTATAACGGTGCCAACGATGCCAGCCGCGTGCCGGCCGAATGGCATGGCTGGCTGCACGGCAATTTCGACGGCGTGCCCGAAAGCAATCTGCCCCCGCCACGCGTGTGGGAAGCCGAATTTACCGCCAATGCCACCGGCACTTCGGCCGCCTATCGCCCGCAGGGCGCGCTGGAGCGTGGCGGACACCGTGCCGCGGCCACCGGCGATTACGAAGCCTGGTCGCCCGACCAGGTCTGATCGTACGGGCGCGCTGATCCGATGTCCGGCCCGCACAAGCACGTGATCCGATCGGCGGGATGCCTGTGCCTGCTGTCCCTGATGGTGGCGGGCTGCGGCCGTCAGTCCGAAGCACCGCCGCCGGCCGAAGCGACCGAGACCGCCGGCCCTGCCGCGCTGGCCAGCGGTGTGGTGGAAAGCGATTACGGCACCCCGGTCAAGGATCGCGTGGCGACGCTGGGCCTGATCAACAAGCGCAACAACATCACCCAGGACATCGTGCTCAAGCCCGGCGAATCGCGCAGGGTGGGCAATGTGATCGTCAAACTGGCCACGTGCGAACGCACCGCCCCGTGGGAAGACCCGCAGGAAACCGGCGCTTTCGTGCAGCTGTTCGTCGAAGAGCGCGCGAGCATCCAGGACAAGCTGGCCTGGCACAAGGTGTTTTCGGGCTGGCTGTTCAAGAATGCGCCATCGCTCAACGTGGCCGAACACCCGGTCTATGACGTGTGGGTCAAGGACTGCGCGATGAAATTTCCGGGCGAAGAGGAAGATCCCGCCGCATCGGCCTCAAGGGCGGCAAAGCCCAAGGCCAAGAGCGAACCTGCCCCCGACACCGCCGGCGATGATGATGCCCCGGTGGAAGAGGCTGCACCGCAATAAAGCGATGCCTCGCCCGGCTGCAACGGGCGACACGCCTGCGCCAGCAGGACCAGATATTCGGACTGCGGAATTTCCTCCGCGCCAAGCGATGCCAGGTGCGGCGTGGTGAACTGGCAATCGAGCAATTCGGCCCCGCCGCGGCGCAGCGCCGCGACCAGCCAGGCCAGCGCCACTTTCGAGGCATCGGATGCGCGCGAAAACATGCTTTCGCCGCAGAACGCGCGCGCAAAGCCCACCCCGTACAGCCCGCCAGCCAGCCGTTCCACGCCATCGGGCCCGGTCATCCAGGTTTCGATCGAATGCGCCGCACCCAGCGCATGCAGATCGCGATAGCTTTCGCGGATCCGCGCGCTGATCCAGCTTTCTTCCGCATCGGGGCGTGGTGCTGCGCAGTGATCGATCACCGCATCGAACGCGGTGTTGCAACTGACGCGAAACCGCCCCCGTCGCAACGTCCGCGCCAGCGAATGCGACAGGTGAAACCGGTCGAGCGGCAGAATGGCCCGCATCCGCGGCTCGACCCAATAGATCTCGGGATCGTCGCGGCTGTCGGCCATCGGGAAGATCCCGGCACGATAGGCCCGCAGCAACAGCTCGGGCGGAATGGTCTGTGGATCTTCGCGCGCCATGGCAGTTCGAAATGATCATCTCCCCGGTTGCATCCCATCCGTCAACCCACTATGGGCGTCGCTCTTGCCGGGGCAAAGCCCTTTGGCTGCAGGAGTGTAGCTCAGCTGGTAGAGCATCGGTCTCCAAAACCGAGGGCCGGGGGTTCGAATCCCTCCACTCCTGCCATTTTCCCACAGCAACTTTGAATCCGCCGCATGCCGTGTGTCCGGGGCGGTGGTGCGTGTGACCGATCCGCCACCGCGCGATCCATGAATCGCCGTCAACCACCTTTGGCAAGACGGGCTTCATCTGTCTTACCCAAAGATGACCGCAATGGTGGGGTTGCAACATAAGGGTCCGGCGGCAAGGCGCGGCGCGTTGCGCGAACAGGGCGTGTGGGCACTGATCGCGGCCACCGCCTATGTCTGCATGACCATTGCCACGATCGCGCTGACCAGCGACGGGCGCAACCATCCAACGGTGTGGCCGTCCGATGCGGTGATCCTGGCGCTGTTGCTGGCGCGATCCGGGCGCGACTGGCCGGTGCTGCTGCTGGCGGGCTGGCTGGCCAATCTGCTGGGCAACGGGGTTGAACGCGGCTGGACCGGTGGTGTCGTGCTGTATGGTGCGATCAACATGGGCCAGACCCTGCTGGCCGCACACCTGTTGCGTTTGCCCTGGGGTGGCGCGCGCGCGGTGCGATCGCGATATCCTGACCGACGGGCGCACGATCGTGCGGTTTCTGCTGGCGGCGGGCCTGGCTGCACCCCTGCTGGGCGCCATTCTGGGCACGGCGGTTGCAGCGGCGATATTTGGACAGCCGGCCTGGCCCAGTTTTGTACGCTGGTTTTGCAGCAATGCGCTGGGCTTTGTAATCTTCACCCCGTTTTTCAAGGCGGTGTTCGATGGCAGTTATGCCCGCGCGCTTGAATCCCAGTCGCGCACCGACCTGTTGCGCGGTATTGCCATGTTTGCTGCGCACGCCGGCGTCACGCTGATCGTCTTTGGACAAAGCCGCATGCCGCTGCTGTTTCTGCCATTCCCCACACTGCTGCTGCTGTCGTTCGGGCTGGGCCGGCTGGCCACCCAGGCCGGGGTGATGATGGTGGCGGTGATCGGCGCGATCGCGCTGATCCATCATGGCGGCCCCATGACCATTCTCCACCAGGACATGGCGTTTGAAGTGGTCTGTTTTCAGCTGTATCTGGCGGTCTTGTTGTGCACCGCCCTGCCGGTGGCAACGATCGTTGCCTCGCGCGCCGAGGCGCGCACGCTTCTGGCCGAGCGCGAGGAACTGTTGCGGCTGGTGATGGCGCATTCTCCCGATGCGATCATCGGGCTGGATGGCGCCGGCGTGTGTCGCTGGGCCGATGGGCCGGTCTACGATTATCTGGGGCTGGATCCCGATACGCTGGTCGGATTGCCGATCGATGCGGTGGTGGCACGCGCCGGACTGGCGCTGGGCCAGTTGTACCGCGAAACCGTGCGCGGGCACGACGGTTTGCGCACGGTCGAGCTGCGCCCGGCAGGGCAGGCGCACCTGACGCTTGAGGCATCGTTGCGCATCGCGCCGCACGATCCGGGGCAGATGGTGGGCTCGGTCATCACGTTGCGCGACATCACGGTGCGCAAGGCGCGCGAAATGGCAATTTCCAGACGGATCGAAACCGACGATCTGACCGGTGTGTTCAACCGGGCCGGGTTTCGCCAAAGGCTTGCCCGCGCGATCGAGACGGCAGACGATATGCCCGATCGGCGGCTGACGCTGGCACTGATCGATGTCGATCATTTCAAAGCGATCAACGACACCCACGGCCATGCGGCAGGCGATGCCGCGCTGGTGGAAATCGCCCGGCGGCTGATGACGGGCACGCGTGAAGCCGATGTGGTCGGGCGGCTGAGCGGCGATGAATTCGCGATCCTGTTCCGCTGTGGTGTCGAGGCGGCGCGCGCCATTTGCGATCGCATCGTACGCCTGGTCGCGGCAGAGCCGATCGTGACCGCGGGCAATGTGGTCGTACTGGCGTCGATTTCATGCGGTCTTGCCGAACTGCGCCCGGGGATGAGCCGCGAGGCGCTGTTCGATGGTGCGGATCTGGCGCTGTACGAGGCCAAACGCGCAGGGCGCAATGCGGTGCGCGCGGTGGCCTAACCATCACCGTGATGCAGATGCAGCACGCCGTCGGGATCAAGGTATCCGCGATCGCGCGTCACGATCCAGCCATCGTGCGTCAGCGTTGCGGCGGTCGCCTGCGGCTGGTTCCAGTAGCCGAGCATCGTGCCGGCTGAGCGGATGCGGATCGTGCCGGTGGCGCCTGTCGGCACGGCATTGCCTGCGTCATCGACGATGCCGATTTCCACCCCCGGCAGCGCCTGGCCCACCGCGTGGGGGCCCGCGGCAATCCCCGGCGGCAGCATGGCGACCGTGCCTGCGGTTTCGGGCACGCCATAGCTGCGAATCAGGGTCGCGCCCAGCCTGGTCCGCACCGCGCGGCGCAGTCCGGTGGGCAGGGCGCGGGGCCCGCAGACGATCATGCGCACCTGCTTGCGTCCGATCCGTGCCAGTTCGGGACGCGACAGCATCGCCGCAAGCGTATCGGGCGCCATATACAGCCGGGTCGCGCGGCGTTTGGCCAGCGCATCGATCATCGCGCCGGGGTCATCCGCGCTGCGCACGGCCACCGCCAGCCCGGCCGCCAGCGCCAGCACCACCGGGCCGATACCGGCAATCTGCCAGAACGGCATCGCCACCAGCATCGCCTCGCCATCGTCGGGCGCGACATGGGGCAGGTCGTGGCCCAGCACAGCCTTGCGCAGGCCAAGCAGATTGCAATGCGACAAGACGACACCATGCCGGCCTGCGGTGCAGGCCGTCTCGTAGATCTGCAGCACGGCTGCGTTGGGCGACGGCAGCGCAAAGCCGCCAGGCCGCAGACCGGCAATCCACGCCCGGGTCTGGTCCGGGTCAAACACCCGCACCACGCTGCACAGGCCCGCAAAATCTGCGTCCTGCACAGTCTGGTCGCGCTGCGCAAACACCAGCCTGGCCCCGGCGTCGTCGGCAATGGTGCGCGCCATTGCGGCGGGCAGTGCTGGGTCGATCGGCACCATCACCACCCCGCTGCGGGCTGCCGCAAACAGCACAACCAGGAACAGCGCGGCATCATGCCCGTACCACGCGATGCGATCACCCGCACCCACGCCCAGGTCGGCAAGTCCGGCGGCCACTTTGGCCGTTACCAGATCGAGTTCGGCAAAGCGGATCAGGTCGGCACCGGTGTCGATGGCGATCGCATCGGGTCGATCCTCTGCCCAGAAGCGCAGATAGCCGTCAAACGTGAAAATATGCGCTGTGCGTTCGGCGGTGCCTGGCACAGCCAAAGCCCAGGCGAGGTGCGGCCCGCCCATGCATGCTCTCTCCCGGTCGGGTGCCGCAGGTTGCGTGCCTGTGGCATCACCACGTTTCATCGTGTGCCGGGATTGCCCCCCGGTCGTTGCGCATCTGGCCACGCCTTTGCGGCACGCGCAACTGGCATTTTTTGCATGGCGGTGCGGCGGGGCGCGGTTCGCGGCACCCGCTGCGCGCTGCTCTTGCGTTTTTGACCGCTGCCGACTAGATGCGAATCTCTCCCGCACCTTGGAGCCCTGCCTGCCCCTCCCGGACTTGTCCGGGGCGGCGATGGCCCCTAGGTAAAAGACGCAGTTTGTTTCGTAGCAAACCTTTCGTTGGCAATTCTTTCGTTGAAGGCACAATCGCAGCCATGGCCAGGACAAGCCCGACCGAGTTTTTCAATCAGGTCAAAGCCGAAGCGCGCAAGGTTGTCTGGCCCACCCGCCAGGAAACCACCACCACCGCGATCTTTGTCGCGCTGATGATGCTGTTGCTGTCGGTGTTCTTCCTCGGGGTCGACAGCCTGTTTGGTTATGTCGTTCGTCTGCTGCTTTCGCTGGCATGATTGCCGCGGCCGGTGCCCCGCGCCCGGCCGGATTAATTCAGGAACCCACCATGGCCCGTTGGTACATCATCCACGCCTATTCCGGCTTTGAAAACAAAGTGCGCGAGGCGATCCTGTCCGAAGCCGAGCGCAAGGGCCTGGCCCAGCTTGTCGAAGCGGTCGAAGTGCCGACCGAAACGATCACCGAGGTAAAGCGCGGCAAGAAGATCCAGGTCGAACGCAAGTTCATGCCCGGCTATGTGCTGGCCAAGCTGACCTTGAACGACGATATCTATCACCTGGTCAAGAACACCGCCAAAGTGACCGGTTTCCTTGGCACCAACAACAAGCCGCAGCCGATTTCCGAAAAGGAAGCCCAGCGCTATTTCGGCGCGCGCGAAGCGGCCGCTGCCGAACCCAGCACCCAGGTCGCGGTCGATTACGAGATCGGCGATTCGGTCAAGGTCAACGCGGGCCCCTTTGCGTCGTTCAACGGCGTGGTCGAGGAACTGGATTTCGAAAAGCAGCGCGTCAAGGTGTCGGTGTCGATCTTCGGTCGCGCAACGCCGGTCGAACTGGCCTTCGAAGAAGTCGAACTGGTCAAGTAATCTGCCGATCCTTGCTGACCCGAAAGAGGATTAGCTTGCAATTTCGGCGCGTGCTGTTACCCGCGCCGCCTTCACCCGGCCCTGGTCGGGTGATTCCGCTGCGGGAGGCACCATCTGGTGCTGTCTGACCGCTAACTCTGCGGGGGCAACCCCAACAGGACGACAAGGAGGCCACCATGGCCAAGAAGATCGACTGCTACATCAAGTTGCAGATCAAGGCTGGCGAAGCCAAGCCGTCGCCGCCAATCGGGCCCGCACTGGGTCAGCGCGGCGTCAACATCATGGGTTTCTGCAAGGAATTCAACGCCGCCACTCAGGAAGTGGAAAAGGGCACGCCGCTGCCGACGGTGATCACCGTCTATGCCGACCGCTCGTTTACCTTCATCACCAAGACTCCGCCGGCCACGTTCTTCATCAAGCAGGCGCTGAACCTGAAGTCGGGTTCGAAGCTGCCGGGCAAGACGACTGCCGGAACGATCAAGCGTTCGCAACTGGACGAGATCGCGACCGCCAAGATGAAGGATCTCAACGCCAACAGCATCGAACAGGCGTCGAAGATCATCGAAGGTTCTGCCCGTTCGATGGGCATCCAGGTTGTGGAGGGCTGATCCGATGGCAAAGCAGACCAAGAAGACCAAGGCGCTGACCACCAAGCTGGGCGACAACCAGAAGCTTTACGGCATCGATGAAGCCATCGCGCTGCTGAAGGAACTCAAGAGCGCCAAGTTCGACGAATCGCTTGAAGTTGCGCTGAACCTTGGCGTCGATCCGCGCCACGCCGACCAGATGGTCCGCGGCATGGTTACGCTGCCTTCGGGCACCGGCAAGGACGTCAAGGTTGCCGTGTTCGCACGCGGTGACAAGGCCGAAGCGGCTTTGGCCGCTGGCGCCGACCGCGTCGGTGCCGAAGACCTGCTGGAAGAAATGCAGGGCGGCAACGTCGATTACGGCCGTGTCATCGCCACCCCCGACCTGATGGGTCTGGTGGGTCGCCTGGGCAAGATCCTGGGCCCCAAGGGCCTGATGCCGAACCCGAAGCTGGGCACCGTGACGCCGAACGTGGCCGATGCGGTCAAGGCGGCAAAGGCCGGCCAGATCGAATTCCGCGTTGAAAAGGCCGGGATCATCCACGGCGGTATCGGCAAGCTGTCGTTTTCGGACGAAGCGTTGCGCGCGAATTTCGACGCGTTTGTCGATGCGATCGTCAAGGCCAAGCCGGCCGGCGCCAAGGGCAAGTATGTCCGCAAGGTCGGCCTGTCGAGCTCGATGGGCCCCGGCCTGAAGGTCGACGTTGGCCAGGTTTACGGACACTGAGATCCAACGCCGCCGATCCTTGCGGGTCGGTGCACAAGAACAGCGGGCCGGGAGCAATCCCGGCCCGTTTTCGTTTCAGAACGCAACCCACGTAAACAGCCGCAATGCGTTGTTGTCGGCGGCATTGGCACCGTTTCCATCGAAATTGCTGTGCGTGCCGTTGAACTGGCCGTAGGCGGTGTATTGCGCGCCGAACCGGACGTTGACCAGCGGCCCCAGTGGCCCGTTGCCGGCACCCCACGGGGTGTAATCGATCTGCGTCATCACGCCGTTGCTGTCGGGCCGGGCAAACGGCCCGCCATACAGGAACGTGTTGGCCGGGCCGGTGATAGTAAACGCGCTAAGCGTCAGGCCGACCCTGCCACGCCAGGAATAGGCCAGATCGCCGCGCCATTCGCCCAGATGGGTGCGCGCGCAACCGCCCGGCAGCGCGTTCAGCGCGCAAGTAGCCGCCAGGTTCTGCGCTTCATGCGTGTAACGCCCCTGCAGCGTCAGGGTATCGCCCTTGGCCATGGGCAACAGATATGACCCGTCAAGGCCCACATCGGCATAGTGATCGGTCAGCCCGGTCGAACGATCGCGCGCCGGATTGATCGCAGCTTTCAGCGCAAACGCGCCCAGATGCACCGTGCCCTTGCCCAGGTCGTGCTGCCACACCAGGCGGCCATAAGGGGCCACGCCGTTGATATCGCCCAGCCCGATCGGATCGGCACCCAGCCAGGTCAGCGTGCCTGCCGCCGGCGTGGTATAACCGCCTGCCTCCAGATAGACATGGTGGTTGATCCAGGCATAGGCCGACACACCGATGACCTGCTGCGCCAGCCCGCCATCGATCAGCGTGGCCGCCCCCGGGGTCTGCGCCACCGCGCCGCCGGTATAAGGCCAGCCCCAGGCCGGGGTGCTGTTCCACGCATCCTGCGCGGTGGGGTTGTTGTTGATGTCAAACCCGTAGGTTGCATCGGCGCCAAACAGTTTGCCCTGGTTTACGATGCGCATGTCGAGGTTGTCCCACGACCAATGCTTGCCGATGCCATCATACGTGACTTGGGCCAGCCCGCCGACATGCTGGCCGATCGATCCGCCCAGAAACACGCTGCCCTGATCGAACGTGACATTGTCGTTGGCTTTCAGATTGTCGGGCGGTGGCACCTGGTCGGCGCGGGTGTGGGTATAGGACCCGATCGCCATGGCCGACAGCGGCACGTTGAACGGCTTGGTGCGCAGGGTATAGCCGTTCAGTTTGAATTCGCGGCCAAACGCGGTCAATTGCGGGCCGAAGCCGCCAACATGGCAGGCCTGGCACGGCATCCCGGTCTGGTCGGCAAAGCTGGGCACGGCTGCGGCCGGGCGGGTCAGGCCCAGCGCGGCAAGGCCGATGGCTGCGGGCAGCACGACACGCCAGGCAAGCGTTGCGTTGTGCAGCGCATGCCGACGGCTGGCGGATAAGCGTGGCATGTGGATTCCCCTGTCAGGACCGTCATGGTCATCCCCTGATGAGAAAACATCAGGCCACGGTCGGGCAGGCTTGTCCTTGATCCCGGTCACAAAACAGCTTCGGAATCTACGTTCAGCGCGGGTCGATGTTGGCCCGGGTATAGCATTCGCTGACCAGGCTGTAGGCCAGCCCGTCATTGCGGTGCAGCACGGCGGTGTCGTGCTGGATCGTACCCGTAGGGCACGGCGCGGCCGAAGCGTGGGCCTGTGGTACGCGGTGCAGGCCGATCGGCGCCACCACTTTGCCGAACGGCACACGCGTGGTGTCAAGCGTGTGGTTCATGTCCGGGGTCAGCCGTGCGGGAACATACCAGTTGCGCGCATCCGACAGAACGGTGTTGCCGCACGTCAGCAGCACGTGCCGCACCCGCACCGGCTCATCCGCGCCCACGCCCAGCGCCGCGCGGATTGCGGGGCTGGCGGGCACGGCTGCGGCATCGTCCTGCGCCACGGCCAGCACGTGCGCCGGGGCCATGATGCCGCGCCGTTCGCACCATTGTTCCAATGCAACGGTCGCGCTGTCGTGGCTGGCCAGCGTCTGGCGGAATTCGGTCAGGGTGCCGGCCTGCGCGCAGGCGCCCGTCAGCGCCAGCAACAGCACGCCCGCCCGGCGCACGTCAGATGCCGCCATCGAACGGTTCGCGGCCCAGGGCGCTCAGCGCGTCGGACAGCGCCGTGGCGCACGCAGACACCACCGCGGTGTCGGTCGACCGGATCACGAAATTGGCGCCGACGCGGCCTTCGCGAAAAAATGGATAGCTGCCGATCGACACGCCGTCATGGTTGCGTTCGGTGTCGCGCAGCAGTTCGGCGATCTCGCTTTCGGCAACCCAGCAGCCCACAGTGCGCGACAGCAGCGGCAATCCGCCCTCAAGCGTGCCGGTCATGCCATCGAGCATCTGTGCCGTGATCGACGGCACGCCCGCCATCAGGAAAATGTTTTCGGCATGAATGCCCGGCGCGCCCGACAGCCGGTTTTCGATCAGCCCCGCACCTTCGGGTACGCGCGCCATGCGCAACCGTGCCTCGTTCAGGCCGCCGCGCGTGGCGTAATAGGCATCGAGGATGGCATGCGCGCGCGGGTGGATCACCACCGGCACGCCCAGCGCCTGCGCCACGGCATCGACCGTGATGTCATCGTGCGTCGGGCCGATGCCGCCTGTCGTAAACAGATAATCGTTGCGCGCGCGCAAGGTGTTCACCGCCTCGACAATCGCGTCCATCACATCGGGCACCACGCGCACTTCGCGCAGGCGGATGCCCTGCACCCCCAGCCACGAGGCGACCTGGGCAATGTTCTTGTCCTGCGTGCGGCCGGACAGGATTTCATCGCCCACGACAATCAGCGCGGCGGTCCAGATGCGGGTGGTTTGGGTCATCATGCGCGATCGATAAAGCAATGCCGGTGCGGCGCAAGCATCCTATTCCGCGGCTTCGAGCACCTCTTGGGGCAATGCTGCGGGGGCGGGGTCAAGCCGCAGCACCCCATCGTCGATCGGATCGTTTTTCATCCAGGCGCGATCGCGCACATAGTCCTGATTGAGCCGCCAGCGCATGTCCGATGCGTTTTTGGGCAACAGGTGCCGCGCGCGCGCAATATAGCCCGAAGAGAAATCGAACGGATCGTCTTCGACCAGATCGTGATCGGCGGGCAGCACCGGCGTGGCGACTGCCAGGTTTCGTTCTGCCATCAGGTTGATCAGGCGGCAGACATAATCGGAAATGATATCCGCGCGCAGCGTCCACGATGCGTTGAGATAGCCGAACACCGCCGCCAGATTGGGCACGTTCGAAAACATGCACGCCTTGTAGTAATAATGCTGCGACCAGTCGATCGGCACGCCGTCCAGGCTGAACGCGATCTTGCCCGCCATCGTCATGGTCAGCCCGGTGGCGGTAACGATCACGTCGGCATCAAGATGCCGGCCCGATGTCAGCTGGATCCCGGTGGCATCGATGCGATCGATATGGTCGGTCACCACGTTGGCCTTGCCGGCGCGGATCGCGGCAAACAGATCGCCATCGGGGATCAGGCACAGCCGCTGATCCCACGGATCGTAGGGCGGGGTGAAATCGGTGGCGCTGTAATGGTCGCCGAGCATCGACTGGGTCTGTTTGGTCAGGAATGCCTTGACCTTGTCCGGCCGGGTGCGCGCGCGGTGAAACACCAGCGATTGCATCGTGATGTTCTTGTACCGGGTCAGACGATAGGCCAGCTTTTCGGGCAGCACGCGGCGCAGGAAATTGGCAATGCCGTCACGCGCCGGGCGCGATGCCATCCACGTCGGCGTGCGCTGCAGCATGGTCACGTGTGCGGCCTTGGCAGCCATCGCCGGCACCACCGTTACCGCGGTTGCACCCGATCCGATCACCACCACGGTCTTGCCGGTATAATCCAGATTGTCGGGCCAGAATTGCGGATGCACGATCTGCCCGGCAAAATCGGCCTTGCCGGGGATCTGCGCGTCATAGGGATCATCGTAATCGTAATAGCCCGATCCCAGGTAGACGAAGCGCGTTTCCAGCGTGCGCGGCCCTTCGGGGGTGTCGACCTCGAGCCGCCACAACCCGGCGCTGCTGTCCCAATTGCCGGCAATGACTTGCGTGCCGAACCGGATATGCGGGCGAATGCCGCGTTCATCGGCGATGCGGTCCAGGTATTCCAGGATCGAAGGGCCGTCGGCGATCGATTTTTCGTGCCGCCAGGGTTCGAACACAAAGCCCAGTGTGTGCATGTCGCTGTCCGAACGCACCCCGGGATAGCGGAACAGATCCCAGGTGCCGCCGATGCGTTCGCGCCGGTCGAGCACCAGATAGCGTTGATCGGGGCACATCGCCTGCATATGCGCGGCCATGCCGATGCCCGAAATCCCCGCACCGACGATGATCACATCAAGCGGACCATCCCCGTTTGCCACGCCAGCGCCCATTACCATCTCCGGATGTTGTTTTAATCGATTCCTTAAATTCTAGGCGAATTTGTGATGGATGGCCAGAGTGCGCAAAGAGTGCGCATCGGGCCAGGCGCGCGGCGCCGATTATCGCGCGCGACACAAGGATTTGCACACCCGCACCCCACCATCGCCCCGGGCCTGATCCGGGGCCGGGCTGCCGTCTTTTTGTTGACGCGATCAACGACTGCGCAATAGCCTGACTTTGTCGTACGATCGATCGGTCGAAGCTGGCCGAATTTCCGGGGGGAGCGCGCCGTGATGATGCAATCCATTTTGGCGGTTCCAGCCGCGCTTTTGTCCGTTGGAGCGTCGACGGAAAAACTGCCGGAGCACCTGGTCTTGGAGCCATATCCAGATGCCCAGGTCTGGAAAGAGGTGACACACGACACTGTGGGCGCGAAATTTCTGATCGAACGCGTGCCCTCCGACCAAAACGCTGACCATTACAAGGATATCCTTGTCGCCATGGCGCTTCCCGAAAAACGCGGCGCGGACCCGTCCGTGGCGCTTCGAGGTATAATTCAACTGGCCGGCGGCAAATGCGATGCGGTACGCGCAAATGGTCCCAAAGCACAGATCGAAGGCGGATTTAATGTCGCATACGGGCAGGTCTATTGTGGCCGGCAGCGCGGTACATCCTTTGGCTTGAAGATTTTTTATAAAATCATCCAGGGCAATGACGCGCAGTACGTCGTTTTGCGTGAACGACATGTCGCGCCCAGTACCGTGGGTGGCATACAGTCGTTTTCAAAGGATCAGATGAACGCTGTCATCGAAGAGATGAAATCAGATGCGCTTGCCAATACATATCTGATAAAATCGGTCTATTTGTGTGGATCGTCGTCCGCGGACGACCGCTGCAAGGCCCAGACTCCGTCCTGAATTCGAATTGGGCCTGCGCGTCCGGGGGCGTGTCCCGGGCTGCTAATCCTGGCTGATCAGGAACTGTTCCCAGCGGCCTTTGGGGCCGCGTTCGGCATACGTGATCACGGTGTAGTCGTGGCCGTGGCATCGGGCGGCGAAATTGCGGTTGACGAAACCGCCGCGCAGGCGGGGTTTTGCCCGCGCGGTCAGGGTGCATGCGCCCAGCGCGGTCAGCGACGTGCGGTAATCGGCCACGGCTTGCGGGGTGAAATAGGCGCGGGCGTCATCGGTGAAATGGCTGGCGATCAGGTGCCCTTTGCCAAGTGCCGCCCATTCGGCGCGGGCATCGGCGAGGCGGGCAACTTCGCCGGTCTGCGCCTGGATGGCGCGCGGCAGGATCACTTTGCCGATTGCCTCGGTCAGTGTGCCCTGCACATCGGCAAAGCCGGCATTGGTCAGCACCACCACCGCCGCGCGATCGTCGGGCCAGACGGTGTTTTGCGACAGGAACCCGACCGATTCGCCGCCGTGGTTGATCAACCGGCGCCCGTCGCGTTCGGCGACAAATACGCCCAGGCCGTAATCGGTGCTGGTGCCATCGGTCAGCCGCACCGGAGTTTCCTGTTCGGCCCAGTCCTTCGGCGTCAGCACCGTGCGATCAAGCCGCGCGATGTCCCACCGCGCAAGTTCGGCTGCGGTCATCGACAGTTCGCCCGCGGCATACAGCCAGCCGTGCGCGGGCGGGGTCACCTCGCGCACCGGGCCCAGCGCAAACCGGTTGTAGCCATGCGGAAATTGCGGACCGTTGGCATCGTCGATGAACAGCGGGTGGATGCCCAGCGGGTGAAACAGGTATGTCTCAAACAGGCTGGCCAGCGGCGCGCCGCCAGCCAGTTCGGCGATGCGCCCCGCCACGACATAGCCGGTGTTGGAATATTGCCAGCGCGTGCCGGGGGCATAATCGAGCGGTTTCATCGCCCAGCGGCGAATGATCGCGTCGGGCGTGGTGGGCGTCGCCATCGCCTGGAATGCATAGTCCTGCGGCCAGTAATCCTGCAGGCCCGCGGTGTGCGACAGCAACTGGCGCACGGTGATCTGGTCGGCCTGGCTCACCTGGGGCAGCCACCTGGCCACTTTGTCGTCCAGCGACAGGCGGCCCTCGTCGGCCAGCCGAAGGATCAGTGCGGCCAGGAATTGTTTGGAATTCGATGCAATCTGGAACGGCATCCCGGGCGTGGCCGGGCCCAGCCTGTCCGATGCCTTGCCCCAGGCGCGCGCGAGCACCAGTTTGCCATCGCGCACCACCGCAATCGACACGCCGGGCACTTTGGTACGCGCCAGCGTGTCGGTAACCGCGGCGTCGATCGCGGTTGCCTCGTCGGGCGACAGCGCCTGGGCCATGGCGGACAGCGGCAGCGCGCACAGCGCCAGCGCGACGAATGCGCGAAGGGTTCGGTTCATGCGTTCCTGATTAGCCGCTGATGCGCGTCGCGCAACCGGCTTCAGGTGCCCGAAATGACCCCGAACAGATCATGCGCATCGGCCTCTTCGACCGTGACATCGACAAAATCGCCCTGGGCCAGCGTGGCGGGCACATTGCGCAGATGGACCGCGCCGTCGATTTCGGGGGCGTCGGCCTGCGATCGTCCGGTGGCGCCGATATCGCCGTCTTCATCGGCTTCACCCACGTCATCGATGATCACGCGGATCGTGCGGCCGACCTTTGCCGCCAGCTTGGCACGGCTGATGGCCTCGGTCTTTTCCATGATCCGGGCATAGCGTTCTTCCTTCACCGCCTCGGGCACCGGATCGGGCAGGGTGTTGGCCGCAGCGCCCGCCACCGGTTCGAACCGGAACGCGCCGACGCGATCAAGCTGCGCCTCGTCCAGCCAGTCGAGCAGATAGCGGAAATCATCCTCGGTCTCGCCTGGAAAGCCGACCACAAAGCTGGACCGGATGGCGATATCGGGGCAGATTTCGCGCCAGGTGCGCAGGCGTTCCAGCACTTTGGCCTCGTTCGCCGGGCGCTTCATCGCGCGCAGCACTTTGGGGCTGGCATGCTGGAACGGGATGTCGAGATAGGGCGTCAAAAGTCCCTCGGCCATCAGCGGGATCACCGCTTCGACATGCGGATAGGGATAGACATAGTGCAGGCGGACCCACGGCACATCACCCCGGGGCGTGCGCAGGCCGCCCAGTTCGCGCGCCAGATCGGTCATGTGGGTGCGCACCGGTTGCCCCTTCCACTGCCGTTCCTCGTGCCGCACATCCACGCCATAGGCCGAGGTGTCCTGGCTGATGATCAGCAGTTCGCGGGTGCCTGCGGCCACCAGTTTTTCGGCTTCGCGCAGCACGGCATCGATGCGGCGGCTGACCAGGCCCCCGCGCAGGCTGGGGATGATGCAGAAGGCGCAGGCGTGGTTGCAGCCTTCGGATATCTTGACATAGCTGTAATGGCGCGGGGTCAGCTTGACATCGCCGGGTACACTTTGCGGGATCAGATCCACGTAGGGACCCATGCCCGGGGGTGCTGCGGCATGCACCGCGTCGACCACATCCTCGTACTGGTGCGCGCCGGTCACCGCCAGCACATCGGGGAATTGCGCGCGGATCGCATCGGCCTCGTTGCCCATGCACCCGGTCACGATCACCCGGCCGTTTTCGGCCATCGCCTCGCCAATTGCGGCCAGGCTTTCGGCCTTGGCCGAATCGAGAAAGCCGCAGGTGTTCACCAGAACGACATCTGCGCCCTGATAATCCGGGCTCATGTCATAGCCGTCGGCGCGCAGCCGGGTCAGGATGCGTTCGGAATCGACCAGAGCCTTGGGGCAGCCAAGGCTGACCATACCGACACGCGGCGCGGAAGGGAGGACAAGCGGGGAATGTTGATCAGCCATCAGGCGGCGGCGCATAGCGGGTTTTTTGCGCCGCGTCACGACATGACCGAATTGCCATGCCTGGTGCCAGGCGGTATGCGCGATTTCCGTCATTCAAACCGCCTCTTCGAGGCCAAGGGCGGGTGGAGCGCGCTGCAATGGGTCCGGTAAACTGGTTGGCGGTGCTCATTGCAACATTGGCGGCCTTGGCGGTGTCTTCGGTGTGGTACGGGCCGTTGTTCGGGCGCGCGCGCCTGGCAGAGCTGGGCCCGGGCGGGCTGGGCCATCGCGCCGCGCCGTGGCGCACGCTGGCGCTGACCTTTGCGCTGCTGCTGGTGTCATCATCGATGATCGGTCACATGTTTGCCCGCGTCGGGCCCGACACCCTGGCTGCCAAGCCCTGGCTGTATTTCATGATGTCGGGCGGCCTTGCCGGCGCGTTCGTGATCCCGGCGCTGGGCATCAATTACCGGAACCTGCGCATCAGTTTGCGGCTGGCGTTGATCGATGCGGGGTTCTGGCTGGTCGCCTATCTGGCGATCGGACTGACCTTTTTCCTGATGGCGCGGTAGGTCTTCCCCCACCGGCTGGATCAAAGCCTTATCGGCAATGCCGCGACGGGATCATGCGGCACATTGTCGTGGCGCAATTCGAAATGCAGCGTGGGCTTTTTGACTTCGCCGCTGGCGCCGATCCGCGCGATCGGTTCGCCGGCACGCACGCTGGCGCCCTGTTTGACCGAGACTTTGCCCAGATAGGCATACGCCGTGGCCCAGCCGTTGCCGTGGTCGATCACGATCAGCTGGCCAAACCGTTCGGGCTCGGTTCCGGCAAAGACAATCTGGCCGGCGGCGGCGGCGCGCACGGTCATGCCGGAAAATGCGGCCAGGTCGATGCCGTTGGCGGGCAGGCCGTGGACACGCGCGGAAAACCGCGTGACCACCGCGCCCGATGTCGGCCACATCAGCTTTGGCGTGCCGGGTTCGGCCGCGTGCGTGGGTTCGGGCAAGGTGCGCGGCACTGGCGCGATGCGCAGCACCGGAACGGCGCGCGCTGCCGCCGGCGGGCGGCGCACCGGATGTTTGTCCTGCACCGGAATGTCGGCCGGATCGGGCCGTTTGAGCACGGTGCCGGGCATCAGCCGGGCTTCGGGATCGATGCCGTTGGCGCGGGCGAGTGCGGTGGTCGAAAGACCCATCCGCGCGGCAACCGCGGCCAGCGTGTCGCCGGGCTGAACGGTATAAGTCCACGCCACGATCGGCGGTGCGGCGCCGGCCGGGCCGGGCACTGCGGCGGGTACCAGGGCCAGCGCCGCCAGCAACGCGCGTTTCACGGCAGTGGCACCAGGCGGGTCAGGCCACCGGCATAAGGGGCCAATGCTGCCGGCACGTCGACCGAACCGTCGGCCTGCTGGTAATTTTCCAGCACCGCAACCAGCGTACGGCCAACGGCCAGACCCGATCCGTTGAGCGTATGGACAAATTCGGTGCCCTTGGCACCCTCGGGGCGATAGCGCGCATTCATCCGCCGCGCCTGAAAATCGCCGCAGTTGGAACACGACGAAATCTCGCGATAGGCGCCTTGTCCCGGCAGCCACACCTCCAGGTCATAGGTCTTGCGCGCGGTAAAACCCATGTCGCCGGTGCACAGCAGCATCTTGCGGTACGGCAGGTTCAGCGCCTGCAGTACCGCCTCGGCGCAGTGGGTCATGCGTTCGTGTTCGGCCTCGGACTGGTCGGGCGTGGCGATTGAGACCAGTTCGACCTTTTCGAACTGGTGCTGGCGGATAAAACCGCGCGTGTCGCGCCCTGCCGCGCCCGCCTCGGAGCGGAAACAGGGGGTCAGCGCGGTCATCCGCAGCGGCAGCCCGCCTGGCGCCAGGATCTGTTCGCGCACCGAATTGGTCAGGCTGACCTCGGCGGTGGGGATCAGCCAGCGGCCATCGGTGGTGCGGAACAGGTCTTCGGCAAATTTGGGCAATTGCCCGGTACCGAACGCAGCCTCGTCGCGCACCAGCAACGGCGTGATGCATTCGACATAGCCATGGGCCCCGGTCTGCATGTCGAGCATGAATTGCGCCAGCGCGCGGTGCAGCCGCGCCATGCCCCCGCGCAGAAAGGTAAACCGCGCGCCCGACAGCGCCGCACCGGTTTCAAAATCGAGGCCGAGTGCGGGGCCGATGTCGGCATGTTCGCGCGCTGCAAAATCAAAGTCGCGCGGCGTGCCCCAGCGTGCGATTTCGACATTGTCGGCCTCGTCCGTGCCCTGGGGCACGTCGTCGGCGGGAATGTTGGGGAGGGATGCGAGCAGCGCGCTGAGCTCGGCCGTGTGGCGCCGCTCGTCCTCCTCGAGTGCTGGCAATTGGTCCTTCAGCGCGGCCACTTCGGCCTTCAGCGCGTCGGCGGTGGCATGATCGCCTTTGCCCATCGCCGCGCCGATCGCCTTTGACGCTTCGTTGCGGCGGGCCTGCGCCTCTTGCATCCGGGTCAGCAGATCGCGCCGTGCGCTGTCGCATGCGACAATGGCGGCGGCAGCAGGCGCAGCGCCACGCCGGGCAAGCCCTGCGTCAAAGGCGGCGGGGTTTTCGCGGATCAGTCGGATATCGTGCATGGTGGCACTGCCTATGCCCGCCCGGGCGTCACGTTTCAACCCGGGCGGATACAGGTCGGGATCATCCGCAGCCGTTGGCGCGGTCGCACTGGTAGATATGCACCCAGTCGATGCTCAGGCTCTTGGGAAAACCTGCCAGCTGTACCCCGCCCTGGTCATGGCTTTCGGGCCACTGGCCGCCGATCGCCAGATTGAGGATCAGGTAGAACGGGCGGTCGAACGGCGCATTGCCCACCGCAGGCGCGGGCACGGTCTTTTGCAGCGGATCGCGCCAGTTGTGCAGTTTGATATGGCTGTAATCCTTGCCGTCGACGTACCAGACCATTTCGTCCGGGCTCCAGTCGACGCGATAGGTGTGCCAGTCGCCTTCGCTGCCCTTGGGCAGGGCAAAGGCCTTTTGCTGCGACAGACCCTGATAGTGGTGCATGTTGCTGCCGTAATGGATCGTGCCATAGATCTGGTTTTCGACCCCGCCGATGCAGCTACCGCATTTCACGCCAAGATTGACCGCCTCCATCACGTCGATTTCGCCCGAACCGGGCCAGGGGCCATAAAGGTCCTTTTCGGGCAGCAGCCAGATTGCCGGCCACACGCCCTGTCCGGTGGGCGATTTGGCGCGCACTTCGACCCGGCCATAGGTCAGCGTAAACTTGCCCTTGGTCGATACTTTGCCCGATGTGAACGGCTTGGTCGCAGGCGGCGGTATGACCCCGTCCCTGGGCATATCCTCGGACAGCGCGGGTCCGGTTGCCTTTTCGAAATGCGCGGTCAGGTCAAGCTGCCCGTCGTGCACCGCCACATTGTCGGGGCGCCGGGTATAGCATTCGCGCTCCATGTTCCCGCCGCCCCAGCAATCCTGATAGGCGTGCCATTTGGCCGGATCGATCGCGGTGCCATCGAATTCATCCGAAAACACCAGTTTCCAGCCATCGGCTGGCGTCTGCTGCTCTGCCATGGCGGCGGCGGTCCATGACAGACCGCCGCACAGTGCCGCGCCGAGCCCGATGACACATCGGATCTTGCGCATGATTTTCGTCCTTTCCCTGATCGCGATCAGAACCTTACCCGCACGCGCGCGCCATATGTGGTGGGGCGCGGCATAAACGCAACGGTGCCGCCCGACTGGCTGATCAACAGGCCAGCAAGCGACCGTTTGATCAGATTGTTGGCATAGGCCTCGATGCGGACACGGCCGTTGGAGGTCGAGAAACCGCCGCCAATGTCGAGCGTCCAGTACCCGGGGATCGTGTCGTTCAACCGCCCGCGATAGGTGGTCGTGATGCCGCAACCCCCGACTGCGGCGCCGCTGCTGCTCGTCACGGTCCCGCCGGTCTGGCATGCCTGATAGGCATAGTCTTCGCCGTTGAAGATCGTGGCATAGGTGCTGGAACGATAGCCCGGCGCCAGCACATAGTCGAATTCGCCCAGGCCCGTTTCGAATTTCTGCGAAATGCGCATGTTGAACTGATATTTCGATGTACGTGGAAGGCGCTTGCCCTGGATAGACCGCAGCCCCGCATCGTTACTGTCGATGTCGCTCTGGAAACGGAAATCTTCGATCGATTGCGAACTGGTCACTTTCGCTTCGGGCAGCCACAATCCGTCAAAGGCAATGTTGAGCTTTGCTTCGGGGATGGTGATCGAACCATCAAATTGTGAGCCCGCAATCACTGAATTGGCGGCGTTATAGGTATAATCGACCACGATCGCGCAGGACGCGTTGGGGGCGACAATGTTGTTGTAGCTTGCCTCGTTGCACAGGCTAAGCAAGCTGGTCAGTTGCTGGTTGTGGTACAACTCGTAGAATGCGCTGATGTTGAATTTCACCGGCTCGCCCACGATGGTGAATCGGTTTTTCGACCCGATCTCGAAATTGGTCAGCCGTTCGGGGTTGTACGTGATCGCCGGTCCGCCGCTGCCCAGATTGTCGTTGAATCCACCCGCCTTGTTGCCGGTGGCAACCAGCGCATAGGCCATGTGATCAGCATCTATTTCCACTTGGGCGCGCGCGCGCCAGTCGAGGAAGTGGTAATGGTCGCTGGCATTCTGGTCGTAGAACTGCGTTCCGTCGAGCCCGGGCGCGTAAGTGTAATTGTTGCCCGCGGCGCAATAGAGTCCGGCCGAGGGATTGTTTACGCAATTTCCGCTGGCGCCATTCGATGCCATGCCCCCGGGGAAAATCCCTGGAACCGTATCGTTCACGCCAAACGATTTGATGCCGTCCAGGTAATAAGTCAGCGCCTCCTGTTGCGAAATGGAAAGCTGGGGCGAACCCTGAGGAGCGACGGCATAGATCGGATTGGGAATGTTGAAGTCGGTACGGCTGAGGCCCATGAACTGGAACCCGGGGGTGCCGATCACCGGACCCATGCAGCACCCATATCCGGCGCCACCCAGCAGCATCATGTAGCGCGCGGCGACACCGGTGCGATCTTTGGTTTCATCGGTATAACGCAACCCGCCAGACAGGCTCAGTTTGCTGTCCACATGGAAGGTTTCGTCGGTATAGGCGGCCAGCGAACTGCTGCGCGTGCGGGTGTTGAACTCGTTGCCTTGGAAATAGGCGTTCTGATCCGCGACGCTGCCCAGGAACGAGGCTTGGCTTTCGCTGAAGTGGAAACCACCCAATGTCCATTCGAGGCGCGATCCCTTGGGCGCCGTGATACGCAGTTCCTGCGTGTCCGAATTCGACATATTCTGGGTTTCGTAGTGCGAATAGTCATTGGCAATGCTGCCGGTTGCGTCGTTGGCGTCGGCTGCGGCCAGCCCGCCCGGATAGGCGGCCAGGCCCGGAGGCGCACCAAGCCAATCGGTGAACAGATGGCGATGGCTGACTGTCAACTGGGCGTCAAAATCCTTTCCGTGATAATTGAATTCGGCCTTCTCGCCACTGTGTGCGGTGTGCTGGTGCGGGTCGGTGGGGAACAGATAGACATCGCGCAGATTGAGGCTACTGATAGCGACGTTGTTGCCTTCGGCTCCCGCCAGATTGGTACCGATTACCCCGCCGCCATTTTCAACGGTGTTGTCATAGCTCAGCAGCATGTCGAACGTATCGTTCGGTTTCCACAGCAGCTGAACTCGTCCGGCGTAGTTGTCTTCCCATTCCGGGCCCTTGAGGCCGGTGACGGGGCCCACATTGTGGGTGTAGCTGTCGTGTTCGAGGTGCTCACCCGATACGCGGATCGCGAGCGTGTTGGTCAGCGGAGCGTTTAGGCCGCCTTCCACCGATTTCTGGCCATAGTTGCCAATGCCGGCTTCGACATAGCCGTCCCAGATGTTGAGACCGGGATGCCATGGAATGATGTTGACCGTACCTGCGGTGGCGTTGCGGCCCCGCAAGGTCCCCTGCGGACCGACATTGACTTCAACGCGATCGATGTCGAAAAAGATCGAACCGAACCCCGAGGGGCGTGGGATATAGATGCCGTCATAGTGCGTGCCTGCAGCGGGATCACCCAGTTCGGTGTTGTTGCTCGAACCGACCCCGCGAATATAGACTTCGAGGTTGTTGTTGTTGGGCAGGATGTCGAGCCCGGGGATCCGGCCCTGAAGGTCGGTGATATTCTGGACGCCGGTTTCGGCCAGCAATTTGCCGGTCACGACGGTCGAAGTGCCGCCGTATTTTTGCAGGTTCTGGGCCTTGCGCTCGGCCGTGACGATGATTTCGTCGCCGGCCTTCTGGTCCTTGGCCTCGGCCGCGGGCGTGGTCTGCGCCCAGGCAGCAGGCGCAAGGCTCAGCGATGCCACGGCAATGCCAAGGCTGGATGCGACTTGCAGAAGTTGGTTGGTCCTCATGACTCTCTCCTCCTAAACGGTGTCTATTTTTACTTGGTTTTTGAACAGGTTGCAGGCGTATGCGTGGTAACGATCGTGGCCGAAACAAGCCGCAGCACCGCACCCGCCGGCGCGGTGAAGCGCACCGCAGTGATCGGCGTGGTGCCAAGGCAGGACAGCGCAATGCGCAGCGGCGCGGGTGCGGGTGTGGCGTGCAGGATCTGGCCGGCCCGGCATCCTGCACAATCTGCGGCAATCGTGATCGCGCCGGTCTGGTGCGGGTCGGGCTGGTATTCGATCACCAGCGCGTGGTCTTTGGCGGGCACCGCGTGCGGCAGGGCAAAGCTGACGATGCCGGCCTTGCGCCATTCGATACGCCGCCCGTCTTCCTGGGCGTGGGCATCGAAGGTCGACACATTGACGACGCCGGCGCCATCGTTGCCGACCAGCGCGGGCAGGGCCTGTGGCGGATCGCTGGCCACGCCGCGCACGCTGACCCCGACATCGGCACCCAGCGCGCGATGGAACAGCGCCATCGTGGGCGATGCCACAGGCGCCGCGCATGTCAGCACCAGCGGGGGAACGCGCGGCGTTGCGGCATAGCCGCCGCCCGCGCCGACAAACCAGGCGGGCGGGGCATCGTCGCGGCAGGTGGCGGGCCAATGGAACGGCAGGCGCCCGGTAAAATCGAAACGTGGCTTGCCCGTTGCATCGCCGACCAGCACGTCGGCCAGACCTTCGCCCTCGCTACCCGGAAGCCACGCGGCGACAAAGGCGTCGGCCAGATCAATCTCGCGGCTGGTCCACAACGGGCGACCCGACAACAGCACCGCAACGGTCGGCACATGCGCGGCCTTCAACGTGCGCAGCAGCGCCAGGCCTTCGCCATCGTGCAGCGCGTGATCGGGGCTGTCGCCGGCAAATTCGGCATAGGGCGCTTCGCCAAAGACCACGACCGCGGCATCGGGGCGTGCGGCAAAATGGCCATCGGGCGACAGCTGTGCGGTGCCCCCGCCGGCATTCAGCGCCTGCGCCAGCCCGGCATAAACCGAGGTTGCGCCGGGAAATTCGGCGCGCGTCAGATCGCCGCCGCCCTGCCAGCTGATGGTCCAGCCGCCGCTTTGCCGCGCCACGCTGTCGGCGGCCTGGCCTGCAATCAGCACATTGGCCCCGGCGCGCAGCGGCAGCACGCCATCATTCTTGAGCAGAACCAGCGATTTGCGCACCGCTTCGCGGGCCAGCGCGCGGTGTTCGGCCGATCCCAGCTGCGCCCATTGCCCGCCCAGCGCGCGTTGCGACGGGCGCGGCTTGTCCATCACGCCATCACGCAGCTTGACCCGCAGCACGCGGCGCACCGCTTCGTCGATGCGCGCCTGCGGGATCGTACCGTCCTGCACCTCGCGCAGGGTGTTGGCATAAAGTCCGCGCCAGTCTTCGGGCACCATGAACACGTCAAGGCCCGCCATCAGTGCCTGCGGACAATCGGTGTTGGTGCAGCCCGGCACCAGGCCGTGGCCGTTCCAGTCGCCCACCACCAGGCCATCGAAATGCAGCGTATCGCGCAGCAGCCCGGTCAGCAGATCGTGATTGCCATGCATCTTGCTGCCGTTGATGCTGGAAAACGAGGCCATGACCGTTTGTGCACCCGCGGCGATCGACGGGACATAGCCTGCGCCGTGGATGCGGATCAGATCGTCGATCGGGCCGGTGGTATCGCCCCGGTCGATGCCGCCGGTTCCACCGTCGCCCAGGAAATGCTTGATCGTGGCCAGCACGTGGCGCTGGTCGAGAAAACCGGGGGTGCCGGGCACACCCTGCAGGCCTTCGACCATCTGCGGGCCAAGCCGGGCGACGCGCGCGGGATCTTCGGAATAGCTTTCGTAGCTGCGGCCCCAGCGCGTGTCGCGCGCCACGGCCAGCGTCGGAGCAAACGCCCAGTCGATCCCGGTGGTGGCGATTTCGGCCGCAGTCGCATCGCCGATCCGGCGTACCAGGTCGGGATCGTTCGCCGCGCCCAGCGCGACATTGTGCGGAAACAGCGTCGCGCCGACAATGTTGTTGTGGCCATGGACGGCGTCGGTGCCCCAGATCGCCGGGATCGCCGGTTCGCCATCGGGCAGGGGTGCAGTCGACGCCGCCCAATAGGCATCGGCCAGCGCCAGCCAGGCCTTTGCCGGGGCCTTGTCATCGCCGCCGGGGCCACTGTTGCCGCCATTGAGATAGGATCCGAAGCGATAGCTGCGCATATCGTCGGGGGTGATCGTGGAAATATCGGGCTGGATCAGCTGCGCCACTTTGTGCGGCAGGCTCATCCGCGCCAGCAGCGCGTCGATGCGGGCCTCGATCGCGCGATCGGATGCAGTGGCCGGTTCGGTTTGGGCAGGCGCAGCGCCGGACAGCGCGCAAAGCGCAGATGCAGCCGCACACAACAGCCAATGGCTGCCAACCTTCCCCATGCTCTCCCCGCCCCCACGCAACGCACGAATCATCTTCGCGTCGCACCGACACATACGCTGCTTTGTGAACGTTCACAACATTTTTGTGAACGTTCACGTATGCTGGTACTCGTCAACCGGGCAAACCGCGGTTATGCATGCGGCCATGATACGGCGCAGCGGTGTGACGATTGAGGATGTGGCCGCACGGGTCGGCGTATCGCGCCAGACCGTGTCGCGTGTGCTGAACGACAGCCCCAACGTGAAACCCGAAGTGCGCAGCCGCATTCTGGCCGCGATCGAGGCGCTGGGCTACGTCCCCAATCTCAGCGCGCGGCGCATGGGCGGAGGGCGATCCTATCTGGTGCTGGCGATCAACGATCGGGTGCGCACGCTGGAAAACTGGCAGGCGCGGCGCGGCAACGACTGGGTTGACCAGATGCTGTTCGGCGGCATGACCTCGTGCGAGGCGCAAGGTTGGCACCTGGTGTTCGAACTGGTCGATACCGAGGCGGCGCTTGCCCGGCGCGGCCTGGCCAATGCGCTCGCCTCGTTGCGGCCCGACGGCGTGATCCTGACCCCGCCGCATTGCGACAATCCCGAACTGATCGGCCTGCTGGCAGAACGCGGCATTCCCTGTGCGCGCATCGGCCACAGCGACGGCCAGGCGACGGTTGACGTGTTCATGGACGAAGTCGCCGCTGCGGGCGCCGCCACCCGCCACCTGATCGCACAAGGCCACAGCCGGATCGCGTTCATCGCCGGCGCGGCCAATTACGGCAGTTCGGCGCTGCGCATCGCCGGCTATCGCGCCGCATTGGCCGAAGCGGGCCTGGCGGGCGAATGGGTCGGGGATGGCGATTTCCGTTTTGAAACCGCCGAACGCGTGATCGATGCGTGGTTGTCGGGCCCCGACCAGCCCACGGCAGTGATTGCCGCCAATGACGAAATGGCCTTTGCCGCGCTGCACACCGCCAGCGCGCGCGGGCTGCGCGTGCCCGAAGATCTGGCCGTGGTCAGCTTTGAAGACACGCCCGGCGTGCGCTTTGCGGTGCCGCCGCTGACCGCGATCCGCCAGCCGGTGGCCGATATGATCGCCCGGGCCTGTTCCAGTCTGATCGACATTGTCGAAGGCAGGGGCAGGCCCGCCGCGCACGAAATCCCCTTTGAACTGGTCTGTCGCGCCAGCACCGGCGCGGTCGGGGCGTGAACCGCCCGATCGCGCACCGGCACGCGCAGCCGGTGGCGGGCATGATGGTCATCGTGGTTTATGCGCTGGCCGCGTTCGGTGCGCATCTGTCTTATGTGCCGCTGCTGACGTTGCTGCTGCCGCGACGCATTCTGGCGATCGTGCCGGACCATGCCGCGCGAACAACGTCGCTGGTGATCCTGGCAGGTGCGCTGACGGCAAGCGTGGCGCATATTGCCGCAGGGCGGATCAGCGATGGCTGGCGCGCGCGCCATGGCAACCGGCGTGCGCCGATCGCGCTGGGCCTGGGGCTGACCGTGCTGGCACTGGCGGGGCTGGGTTTTGCGCGCACGCCGGTCGTCGTGGGCCTGACACTGATCGGGTTTCAGGCGTCGCTCAATCTGATGTTTGCGCCACTGGGCGCGCTGCTGGTCGATCATTTCCCCGACGGGGCCAAGGGACGGATGGCCGCGCTGGTCAACCTGGCCATGCCTTTGGCGGGGCTGGGCACCGGGGTGGCGGCGCTGGGTTTTCCCCGCGACGGGCCGGCGCCATTTTGCGCGCTGGCGGTGGTTGTCGCGCTCAGCGTGCTGCCGCTGATCGCACTCTGGCCATTTGCGCCGTGCCTGCCGACGGTTGATGCGGCGGTGCCCATTGCCGAACCGGCCAGCCCCACCGGCGGGGCGCGCGATCTTGTGCTGGTCGCGCTGGCACGCATGCTGATGCAAAGCGGCGCGGCCTTCATGGGGACCTATTTTTATCTGTTCATCGTCCGGCACCCCTGGCGCGCGGGCCTTGCGCCGGGGCAATCGATCGACGGGGTATATGGCTGGCTGGTGCTGGCCACCACCATCGCCGCGCTGATTGTCACGGTCATGGCCGGGCACTGGTCCGACAGGCACCGTCGCCGCCGGGCGCCGATGATGCTGGGGGCGGTGTCGGGTGCAGTGGCGCTGGGCATGCTGTTGACCGGCAGCGGGTGGGTGCTGCTGACGGGCTATGGCCTGTTTCATGTCGCGCTGATCGTCTATCTGGCGCTGGATACCGCGCTGGTGGCGCAGATCCTGAACCACGCAGCGCGCCCCGGCGAAGTGCTGGGTTATATCAATCTGGCCAACACCTTGCCCTCTATCGCGGTGCCTGCGCTGGTGCTGGGCCTGTCAGGCGGCACGACCGAGGCGTTGTGGCCTGCGGGCTTTGCCGCGACAGCGCTGTGTTGCGTGATGGCGGGGACCCTTGTCGGGCGGATCCGGGCGGTCGTGTGATTTTCCGGGCGATCCATGCTTGACGTGAACGCGCGAATAGGGCGGTGCTGATCGCGATGGGACAGCAAAGACGTCTTGCGCGCGTGGGTATCGTGCGGGTGCAGCGCTGGTTTCGCGAAAGCGAAGCGGCATTCATTGCACTTGCGGCGCTGGTGGGCTGTGCCGCAGGGCTGGCCACGCTTGCCCAAGGGTGGCTGGCGCACGGCATGCAGCAGGTGTTTTATGGCCTGACCATTACCCGGCTCAGCGCGCTGGCTTCGATCGACCACCCCTGGCGGCTGATCGTGCTGCCGCTGGGCGGGGCGGTGATCGTTGCGCTGGGCCGATGGAAAGGGCGGCGCGGCGGCGCGCCGGTCGACGTGGTCGAGGCCAACGCGCTGCACGGAGGGCGGATACCCGGCGCCGACAATCTGTTGATCGCGGCACAGACCGTGGTGTCAAACGGTTGCGGCGCCTCGGTCGGGCTTGAGGCGACATATGCCCAGATGGGCGGCGGCATCGCCTCGTTGCTGGGGCAGCGCCTGCATCTGCGGCGGGCCGATTTGCGGCGGCTGGTCGGCGCGGGCGCGGGCGCGGGCGTGGGTGCGGCGTTCGGCACACCCCTGGCGGGCGCATTTTATGCCTTTGAAATCGTCATCGGGTCCTATTCGATTGCCGAAGTCGCCCCGGTGATCGCGGCGTCGCTGGCCGGCGTGCTGGTGCTGCGCTGGCTGGGGACCGAGCCCTATCTGGTGGCATTCACCTCGAATTCGCCGCGCGGTCTGATCGATTACGGCGCGGCAGCGGTCCTGGCGGTGCTGTGCGCGTTTCTGGGCATCGCGGTGATGCGGCTGGTAACCTGGTCGGAACGGATGATGCAGGCGATCACCCGCGGCAGCGCGTGGCGGCCGGTGCTGGGCGGGGCATTGCTGATCCCGGTGGCGCTGGTTTCGCCGCAGGCGCTGTCGGCGGGGCACGGTGCGCTGCATCTTGATCTGATGACGCGCCCGGCGATGTCGTTCCTGCTGGTCGTTCTGATCCTGAAGATCGTGGCTTCGGTCATTTCGCTGGCCAGCGGGTTTCGCGGCGGGCTGTTCTTTGCCTCGTTGTTCCTGGGCTCGCTGGCGGGGCAGGCCTTTGCCCAGGCGCTGAATATGGCAGGCCTTGGCGTGCTGTTCGATCCGACCGATTTTGCGCTGATCGGCATGGCGGCATTTTGCGTGTCGGTGGTGGGCGGGCCGATGACGCTGGCGCTGCTGATGCTGGAAACCACGCGCGATTTTCAGCTGATGGGCGTGGTCCTGACCGGCGCGCTGATATCCAGTGCGATCACGCGCGAAGTGTTCGGCTATTCCTTTTCGACCTGGCGATTGCATGTGCGCGGATCGGATATCCGTTCGCCGCGCGATATCGGCTGGATGCTGACGATGACCGCCGAACGCATGATGCGGCGCGATTTTGTCACCGTGCCAGCCGATGCCACGATTGCCGTATTCCGTGCGCAAGTGCCGCTGGGTTCGACCAGCGATGCCATCCTGACCGGGCCCGATGGCACGTATCACGGCATCGTGCAGTCGGCTGCCGCGTATGCGCCGGCGGTCGATCCGGCGCTGTCGCTGGCGCCGCTGGCACGGCAATGCGGTGTAACGCTGGCGCCCGACGCCGGGATCAAGGCGGTGCTGGCGCTGTTCGACGATGAAGGCGCCGACGAACTCGCGGTGGTCGATCACGCCGGCCGGGTGATCGGGGTGGTGACCGAAAAGCACGCGCGGCGCCGTTATCTGGAAGAAATCGAGGCCGCGCAGCGGCGCATGTTCGGCGAAAGCTGATCCCTGATGGAGCACGATCCGCTGTGAACCGCACCCGATTGATCCTTGGCGCGCTGGTGCTTGGCACATTGGCCGGTGTGGGGGTGCGCTGGGCGGGCCCGGCCTGGCTGGTCGATGTGGCGCAGGCGCTGCTGCCGGTGGGGCAGATGTGGGTGCGCGCGTTGCAGATGACGCTGGTTCCGCTGATCTTTGCGATGATCACGCATGGCGTGGCAAGCGCGGTGGCCGGCGGTCGCGGCAGCCGCCTGATCGGTACGACACTGGGCGTGTTTGCGATCGCCATGGTGGTCACGGTGATCCTGTCGACGATCCTGGTTGAAGCCGTGCTGCATGTCTGGCCGATCCCGGCGCATGCGCTCGATGGCCTGATCGGGGCCGAGCCACCGCAGCCGGTGCCGGGGCTGGCGGCGCAACTGATCGCGATCATTCCGGAAAACCCGATTGGTGCGGCAGCACAAGGCCAGATTTTCCCGCTGGTGATCTTTGGCCTGGCGCTGGGCGTGGCGCTCGCGCGCATCGCGCGCGATGGCCCGATCGAAACCAGCCCGATCATGCGGCTGCTGTCCGAACTGGCGCAGGCGATGCTGAAAATTGTCGACTGGGTGCTGGTGGTGGCACCGGTCGGCATATTCTGCCTGGCGCTCGGGCTTGGCCTGTCGTCGGGGCTGGGCGTGGCGCAAGTGCTGGGCCTGTTCATTGCCCTGTGTTTTGCCACCAGCCTGATGATGGCCGCGCTGTGCTATGTCGCGGTGCGGGTGACGCGCGCGGCCCCGCTCGGTCGCTTTGCCGCGGCGATCGCCCCGGCACAGGCGATGGCCGCCGGCAGCTGTTCGTCGCTGGCGACAACGCCGGTGATGATCGAGGTCGCGGTCGAACGGCTGGGCCTGCCCGAGGATGTGGTGGGCCTGACCATCCCGATGTCGGTATCGCTGTTCCGGCTGGGCACCGTCGCGCATTCGGTCGCCGCCGTGCTGGTGGCGGCGCACGCGGTGGGGATCCAGCCGGGCCCGGTGCAATTGGTGCTGGCCGGCCTTGCCGTGGTGCTGGGCAGTGTCAGCGGCGCGGGATTGCCGGGTGCTGCGGTGATCTATGCGATCTATGGCCCCGGGCTGCACGTGCTGGGTGCGCCGATGGCGATCATGCCGCTGTATGTCGCGGTGATCGCGCTGGCCGACCCGGCGATCACCGCCACCAGCGTGACCGGGGATCTGACCGCGGTAACGCTGGTGCAGCGCTGGTTGATGCGGCGGGGTCGGCAGACGCGGGAAAACTAATTCGCCTGAAGCGGGTTGCGTTTCAGATCAAACGCAACCCGCTTCAGCCCGCAATCCCCGCCGCCGCCAGCACCGCCAGCGTCAGCAGATCGGGCGCCAGCGCGGTCATCGGCGCGATCTGCACCGGTTTTTCCATGCCGATCAGCATCGGGCCGATCACCGCATTGCCGCCCAGTTCGCGCAGCAGTTTGGCCGAAATGTTGGCCGATTGCAGGCCGGGCATGATGAGCACGTTGGCGCGGGCTGACAGTCGGCTGAACGGGTAATTGGCCATGACTTTGGGGTTCAATGCCGCATCGGGCGACATTTCGCCTTCGTATTCGAAACCTGGCTGGCGTTCATCCAGGATCGCCACGGCGCCACGGATATTGTCGATCCATTTGCCATAAGGATTGCCAAAGGTGGAAAACGACAGAAACGCCACGCGCGGTTCGTGGCCCATGCGGCGCGCAACGGCGGCGGTTTCGATCGCGATCTGCGCCAGGTCTTCGGCGCCGGGGCGTTCGTTGACGGTGGTGTCGGCCATGAACACGGTGTCGTTCTTGCCCACCATCAGGTGGATGCCGAACGGGATATGCCCGGGTTTGGGGTCAAGCACGCGGCGCACTTCGGTCAGGGTCTGCGCAAAGGTGCGTGTCATGCCCGAAATCAGCGCGTCGCCATGGCCCAGCGCGACCAGCAGGCTGGCAAACACGTTGCGATCCTGGTTGACCATGCGTTTGATATCGCGCTCCAGAAACCCGCGCCGTTGCAGGCGCGGATAGAGATAGGCGACCATTGCGGGCACCAGCGGCGACACCGCGGAATTGTGGATTTCATAACTTTCCGGGTTCGACACGCCCAGTTCGACCAGCTTGTCGAGCACGGGCTGCGTCTTGCCGACCAGCACCGGGGTGCCATAGCCGAAATCGCGATACTGGATCGCCGCGCGCAGCACGACTTCGTTTTCGGCCTCGGCAAAAACCACGCGGCGCGGGTTCTGCTTGGCCTGGGCGTAGACATTGGTCAGCACCGATGTGGTCGGGTTCAGCCGCGCTTTCAGCGTGTTGCGATAGGCGTCGAAGTCCTCGATCGGCATGCGCGCCACGCCGGTGTCCATCGCGGCCTTGGCCACGGCCGACGACACGCGTTCCATCAGGCGCGGATCGAACGGGGCGGGGATGATATAGTCCAGCCCGAACTGGTGGTTCTTGCCATAGGCGGCAGCCACTTCCTCGGGCACGGTTTCGCGCGCCAGTTCGGCAATGGCCTGCGCCGCGGCAATCTTCATCTCTTCGTTGATCGTGGTCGCGCGCACGTCGAGCGCGCCGCGGAAGATGAAGGGAAACCCCAGCACATTGTTGACCTGGTTGGGGTAATCCGACCGGCCTGTGGCGATGATGCAATCGGGCCGCGCGGCCTTGGCCTCGGGCGGGGTGATTTCCGGATCGGGGTTGGCCATGGCAAAGATGATCGGCTGCGGCGCCATGTCCATCACCCATTCGGGTTTTAGCGCGCGCGCCGCCGACAGGCCCAGAAAAATGTCGGCGCCTTTCAGCGCGTCTTCCAGCGTGCGCGCCTCGGTGCGGACGGCGTGCGCGCTTTTCCACTGGTCCATGCCGCCTTCGCGGCCCTGATAGATCACGCCCGAACGGTCGCACATGATCACATTGTCGTGGCGCACGCCCATCGCCTTGATCAGCGCGGTGCAGGCGATTGCCGCCGCGCCCGCGCCATTGACCACGACTTTGACTTCGTCGAGCTTGCGCCCGGTCAGGAAACACGCGTTCAGCAGCCCGGCGGCCGAAATGATCGCGGTGCCGTGCTGGTCATCGTGCATCACCGGGATATTCATGCGTTCGCGCAGCGCCTGCTCGATGATGAAGCATTCGGGCGCCTTGATGTCTTCGAGGTTGATCCCGCCAAAGCTGGGTTCGAGCAGGGCCACTGCCTCGATGAACTTGTCCGCGTCTTCGGTGTCGACTTCGATATCGATCGCATCGACATCGGCAAAGCGTTTGAACAGCACCGCTTTGCCTTCCATCACCGGCTTTGACGCCAGCGCACCCAGATTGCCCATGCCCAGGATCGCGGTGCCGTTGGAAATGACCGCCACCAGATTGCCCTTGGCCGTATAGTCATAGGCACAGGCCGGATCGTCGGCGATCGCCTGCACCGGCACGGCAACGCCCGGCGAATAGGCCAGCGACAGGTCGCGCTGTGTGGCCACCGGCTTTGACGCGATGATCTCGATTTTGCCGGGACGGATCGTCTTGTGATAGAACAGCGCTTCGCGTTCGGTGAAACGGACGTTGCTTTCATCAGACATCGGGCAATCCTCGGATTGGTTGTACCACCGGCCCTGTCGGCTCTTTGACGCTGCGTCAAGCAGCGTCATCGCCCCGATCACAGCCCGCGTGGCTGCCAGTTGGGGATGGTTAGCGGGCGCACCGCAAACAGCATGCTGCGGCCGTCCTGCCACACCAGTTGCAGACGCGGATCGGGGCGCTTGGGCAGGCCGGTATCGATCAGCCAGACATAGTCGACGCGTTCGATCGGGGCATATTTCAGCGCGGTGTCGACGCTGCGCAAACGGCCCCCGGCGCAGCCCTGCGACCATACGAATTCCGACGGATCGGCGGTGAAATTGCGCCCGGGGCGGAACCGCGGCACCACCATGTGCAGCCCCGGCACCGCCCAGTTGTCGTTGACCCAGGCCTGGCGATAGATGCTGGCCAGGCTTGCCAGGTGATCGCGCCGGGTGTTGCGCCACGATTCTTCCAGACACGAATGTTCGACAAAGGCCAGGACCCGGCTGCCCGCGTCGACATGTTGCAACGCCACCAGCTGCTTGCGGAAATCATCGGCATAGTCGGCAAAGCTGGCGGCCGTCACCACCAGCCGCAGCGCCAGCAGCATCATCCCGCCATAGGCCACCGCCTTGGCAATCGTCGGGCGCGCGCGGCTCCAGTCGGTCAGCCCCAGCAACAGCATGCAGGCCACCGGCAACAGCCGCACATCGACGAAATTGCTGCCGTTGATATCGCTCGGGATCGCGATGAATTCGGCCATCACCAGCGCGCCGGGCAGGAATTGCGACCATTTCCACCGGCCGCCGATGATCCAGCCGAACGCAATCAGCGCATAACACGCGATGGTCGTCGCCGCATCGAGGATCATCGACTGGTCGCGCAGCGTCAGGATCAGGTACCATTCCTTTTCATCCCAGCGCCAGCGGTTGAAACTGCGCGAAGGCGGCGGTGACAGGAATTTCCACAGCAGGATCGTGATCACGGTGGCCAGCAGCGGCCACAACAGAACCAGCAGCCGCCGCATCGCCGCGCGCCAGTCGTGGGTTCTGATCACTGTGCGAAATTGCGATGGCCGCCACCATCCGGCCGGCAGCGCATCGATCTCGCGGCCAAAGGCATTGGCCCCGATCAGCAGGCCCAGCAGCATGCCGCCGATGGCATGACACAACAGCGCCATCGGCTGGATCACGATCAGCAGCGCCGCACGCCGGCGCGGCTGATCCTCCAGCCAGATCGCCATCGCAAACATCGTCAGCGACAGACCCGTCGCCAGAATGAAATTGAGAAAACCGGTTAGCAGCGGAAAGCTGAACACGTACATCAAGGCCCAGGGCGCGCCATGGCCGCCGCGCGCATTGAGCGCGCGGATCGTTGCCAGGCACCCGCCTGCGTACAGCGCGGTGGCCAGCACGGTGGACCACCAGCCCGCCGCCAGCACGCCGAACTGCGCGCCGATCAGCTTCATCAACACGCCGTCACCGATGTTGAGCGTGAACACCCATTTCCACGAAAAATACTTTTCCAGCGGACTGTTGGGACCTGCCGCCTCGATCGCGGCGGCGCCCATGTGGCCGGGAATGTCGATCAGCGGCGGCACTTCGACCAGCATGAACGGCAGGCACACCAGCAGCACGGTCAGGGTGATGCCCGGCCCCGACAGCCACGGCAGCCCCGGCGCGGTCTGGGCAAACCGCAGGAATTTGTCGGGCCAGGATTTCGGGTGCATCTGCATCAGCCAGCCAAACCCGTGCAGTTCCGCCCATCGCGCCTTGTAATTGCCAAGCGTCGGTGCGGAATTGTCGATATCCTCGATGGGTTGGTTTGAGATGTGCCGAAATCTCGTCTAGCCCCGGCACGGTGAACGCTCATGCCCCAACTCCGATGATGGCGCAATATCTTGCGCTGAAGGCACAGGCCGAAGGGTGCCTGCTGTTTTATCGCATGGGCGATTTTTTCGAACTGTTTTTCGACGATGCCCGCGCCGCCAGCCAGACCCTGGATATCGCGCTGACCAGCCGTGGCGAACACGGCGGCCAGCAGGTGCCGATGTGCGGCGTGCCGGTGCATGCTGCCGAAGGCTATCTGGCACGGCTGATCCGCGCGGGGCACCGCGTGGCCATCGCCGAACAGATCGAAACCCCCGAACAGGCAAAGAAGCGCGGTGGCGCCAAGGCGCTGGTGACGCGCGATATCGTGCGCTTTGTCACCGCGGGCACTTTGACCGAAGAGGCGTTGCTTGAACCGCGCCGCGCCAATGTGCTGGCGGCGGTCTGTGTGGTGGGCGCACGCGTCGGCCTGGCCGCGTGCGACATATCCACCGGGCAGATGGATCTGGAAGACTGCGCCCCCGATGCGCTGGGCGCGGCGCTGGCGCGGATCGGTGCCAGCGAACTGATCGTGTCGGACGCGGCGCCGGCGCACGGCCTGGCGATGCCCGGCGCGGCCGCGCAGCGCCCCGCGCGCGGGTTTGACAGCGCGCGCGGCGAAACGCTGCTGCGCGATCTTCACGGCGTGGCCACGCTTGATGCCTTTGGCGCCTTTTCCCGGCCGATGCTGGCCGCGGCCGCCGGGCTGATCGATTACCTCGACCACGTCGGGCGCGGGCGCCTGCCGCTGCTTTTGCCCCCGCAGGCGCGGATCGGCGATCACACGATGGCGATGGACGAGGCGACACGCGCCAGTCTGGAAGTGACCGTCGCGTCGGGCGGCGGTCGGCGCGGCAGCCTGATCGAGGCGGTCGACCGCTGTGTGACCGGGGCGGGTGCGCGGGCGCTGGCCGAAGACCTGTCGGCGCCGTTGACCGATATTGCGATGATCCGCAACCGTCTGGAACTGGTCAGCTGGCTGCACGACGATCCGCTGTTGCGCGGCGATCTGCGCGCCACGTTGCGCGCGGCACCCGACATCGGTCGGGCGATCGGGCGCGTCGTGGCCGGACGCGGGTCTCCGCGCGATCTGGGGCAATTGCGCGATGGCCTGCGCGAAGCGGCGCAACTGGCCTACCTGTTGCAGGCGGCAGGCGCCTTGCCCGCGCTTGCCGACCGGCTGGTGCCCGATTTGCGCGGGCATGGCGCGCTGGTCGATCTGTTGGCGCGCGCGCTGGTGCCGGCCCCGCCGACCGAACGCGGGCAGGGCGGGTTCATTGCCGAAGGCTATGACGCAGCGCTTGATGAATTGCGCCGCATGTCGGGCCATTCGCGCCGCGCGATTGCCGCACTTGAAGCAAAGTATCGCGATGAAACCGGCGTAGCCGCGCTGAAAATCCGGCACAACGGCGTGCTGGGCTATTTCATCGAAGTGCCCGCGCGCCATGCCGACCGGATGATGGCGCCCGATTCGGGCTTTACCCATCGCCAGACGATGGCGGGCGCGGTGCGGTTCAATGCGCTGGCGCTGCATGAAGAGGCCAGCCGGATTGCCGAATCCGGCGGTCATGCGCTGGCCGCCGAAGACCAGCATTTCGAGGATCTGACCGCGCGCGTGGTCGCCTTGCGCGAGGCGATTGCCCGCACCGCTGTGGCGCTGGCGCGGTTCGATGTGGCCGCCGGCCTGGCCGAACGCGCGGCCGAAGGCGGGTGGAGCCTGCCGCGCGTGGTCGACGAACCCGTGTTGGCGATTGCCGGGGGGCGCCATCCGGTCGTCGAAACGGCGCTGATGGCGCGCGGCGAACGCTTTGTCGCCAACGACTGCCGGCTGGTGCCCGAAGACCGGCTGTGGCTGATCGGCGGTCCCAACATGGGGGGCAAATCGACCTTTCTGCGGCAGAACGCGCTGATCGTGCTGCTGGCGCAGGCGGGCAGTTTCGTGCCGGCCGAGGCGGCGACAATCGGCGTGGTCGACCGGTTGTTCAGCCGCGTCGGCGCCAGCGACAATCTGGCGCGCGGGCGGTCCACGTTCATGGTCGAAATGGTCGAAACCGCCGCGATCCTGGCACAGGCCGGCCCACGCAGCTTTGTCATTCTGGACGAAGTCGGGCGCGGCACGTCGACGTATGACGGGCTGGCACTGGCCTGGGCGGTGGTCGAGGCGGTGCACGAGACCAATCGCTGCCGCTGCCTGTTTGCCACGCATTACCACGAGCTGACCCGCCTGGCCGAAAGCTGCACCGCGCTGTCGCTGCGCCACGTGCGTGCGCGCGAGTGGAAGGGTGATCTGGTGCTGCTGCACGAATTGGCCGAGGGCCCTGCGGACAAAAGCTATGGCCTGGCGGTGGCGCGGCTGGCCGGGGTGTCGCCGGGTGTGATCCGCCGCGCCAAAGCGGTGCTCGATCGCCTGGAAAAAGGCCGGGCCGCGACCGGCGGACTGGCCGCCGGGCTTGATGACCTGCCGCTGTTCGCTGCCGCGATCGAGGCGGCAGAAGACAAAGTCGATGCCTTGCGCGAAAAGCTGAATGTGCTCGATATCGACAGTCTTAGCCCGCGCGCGGCGCTGGATGTGCTGTACGAGCTCAAACGCGAAGCCAACAGTTAGGGTTGGTTACGGCGCTGGCCAGGCGTTTCGTTTTGAGGCATTGTTGCAGACGGGGCGAAGGGGGCTTTATCTGCATGAACCGGCCAAATCGAAGCGCGCGCTGGCGTGCGGCAATACTCGCACTTGTTCTGGCAGTGCCCAATATCGCGGCAACCGAGCCCCCCGCACGCATCACCGTGGGCAAGGCGCATCTGCACGGGCTGGCGCTGGCAGGCGGTGTTTCGGCGTTCCTTGGCATTCCCTATGCCAATGCGCCCACTGGCGCGCGACGCTGGCATGTGTCGACGCAGGCGCGCCTGTCGGGTGAAGTCGATGCCACGCATTACGGCGCAGCCTGTCCGCAGACCGAGGCGACCGCGGGGTGGTATCGCCGGCTGGCGGTGGCGATGGGCAGCGATGGCGATGTCGTACCCCCGGGGCCGACCCAATCGGAAAACTGCCTGTTCCTCAATGTCTGGACGCCTGGCGCAAAGGTGCCCGCGGGCAAGCGTCTGCCGGTGATGGTGTGGGTCCACGGCGGATCGAACACCAGCGGTTACAGCCAGGAGGCCGATTATCGCGGCGCGCGACTGGCCGCGCGCGGGGTGGTGGTGGTCACGATCAATTATCGGCTGGGCGCGTTGGGGTTCTTTGCCCATCCGGCGGTGTCCGATGTCAGCGCCGGGCGGCAGGGTCTGTCGGACCAGATCACCGCGTTGCGCTGGGTGCGCGACAATATTGCCGCATTCGGCGGGGATGCCGCGCGCGTCACGCTGTTCGGCGAATCCGCGGGCGGCACCGATATCGCCGCGCTGATGCACATGCCGGTTGCAAAGGGCCTGTTCGCACGCGCCGTCATCGAAAGCGGGTTTCTGCGCGCCGACGGCATGGCCACGCCCGCCGCCGCGGCAAAGGCTGCGGCCGATCTGTTTGTCCATGACGAAACCGCCGCCACGCTGGCGCAGCGCAGTGCCGCCGATCTGGTGCATGTGCAGACCGAGCGCGGCAAGGGCCGGTTCGTGTCACCGCTGGTGCCGCCCAAACCCGCGTTCCGCGTGCCGCTGCTGATCGGCACCAACGCCGACGAATTCCGCCTGTACCTGCCCTCTGATCCCGCCACGCGCGGCGCGGGTGAGGCATCGACCCTGCTCGCCATGCCCAACGCCGGGGATGTCGCGCACCTGTTGCAGCACCTGTCGAACGATCCCGCCATGCGCGCCGACCTTCTGGCCAGCGCGCCGATCTTTCACTGCCCGGCGGTGCGGATGGCCGCGGCAACCGCGGCCGGTGGCCTTGGCGCGTGGGTGTACCGGTTTGATCGGGTGCGCCCCGGGCACCACGGGTTTGGCGCCTACCACGGCGCGGAAATTCCCTATGTGTTTGGCACCGGCGCGGCGTGGCTGCCTGCCGAAGCGGCGGATCGGGCGTTGTCGGACACGATGATGCGGTATTGGGTCAACTTTGCGCGCGGCGGCGATCCCAACGGGCCGGGCCTGCCGCACTGGCCGCGCTGGGGCAATACCGCAGTCGATGCGGCGGCCGTACCCATGATGCATTTCGGCAGCACGGTGCGGGTTGTGCCCGCGGCCGATCTGGCGCTGTGTCCGTTTTTTCCGGGCGACCTTTAGGCTTTGGCCCAGGGCCGATCCCGGTTCGTCACACCGCCAGAAACAGCCCCGCCAGCGCTGCGCTCATCAGATTGCTCAGCGCGCCGGCGATCAGCGCGCGCAGGCCCAGACGCGCGATCACCGGGCGCTGGTTGGGGGCCAGCCCGCCGGCCACCGCCATCTGGATCGCAATCGAGCTGAAATTGGCAAAGCCGCACAGCGCAAATGTCACGATCGCCACGGTCTGCGCGCTCAGGCCCCTGGTTGTCCCAAGATCGATGAAGGCGACGAATTCGTTGAGCACGATCTTGGTGCCGAACATGCCGCCGGCGATATGCGCTTCACGCCAGTCGGGCGCGCCAAGCAGGCGGAACACCGGCGCAAACACGCTGCCGATCACATCCTGCATGGCAAGGCCGGGGTAACCGATCAGTCCGCCGGCCCAGCCGAACAGGCCGTTGGCCAACGCCACCAATGCGACAAACGCCAGCACCATGGCGCCCACCGCCACCGCCAGCCGCACCCCGGTCTGCGCGCCCTGCGCGGCCGCCATGATCAGGTTGGCGGGGCGTTCTTCGCCCTGGTCGGCGATCGCGGGTTCATGCGGATCGTTGAGCGGTGCGTCGCTGGCCATTTCGGGCGGGGCCGGTGGCGTGTCGGGATAGATCAGCTTGGCCATCAGCACCCCGCCCGGTGCCGACATGAACGCAGCGGTGACCAGATAATCGATACGGATGCCCATCGCCGCATAGGCCGCCAGGATCGTGCCGGCGACGCCCGCCATGCCCACCGTCATCACCGTGAACATCTGCGGCGGCGACAGCGCGGCCAGATAAGGCCGGATCACCAACGGCGATTCGCTTTGGCCGACAAAGATGTTGGCCGCCGCGCACAGTGCCTCGACCCGGCTGATCCCGGTGACGGTTTCCAGCGCGCCGCCGATCCAGCGGATCACCAGCTGCATCACGCCCAGATAATAGAGGATCGAAATCAGTGCGGCAAAGAACACGATCGTCGGCAGCGCCGAAATGACAAAGCTGTGCCCGCCGATTTCGGGTGCAGCAAGCGGCCCGAACAGGAACGTGACCCCGGCGCGGGCATAGCCCAGCAGGTTTTCCACCCCGTGTGCGGCGCCCTCAAGCGCATATTTACCGGGGGGAAATCGCAGCACCAGCGCCGCAAACCCGGCCTGCAGCGCAAACGCGGGCACCACGATGCGCAGCGATATCGCGCGCCGGTTGTTCGACAGCGCCACCGCAATGGCAAGGATCAGCGCCATACCGGCAAGACTGGACAGGATATGCATGGTTCGCGCGGATGCTCCAACGGGATCGATTGCGCCCATGCGCGTAAAGCCAATTTGGCACGCGGTCAAAATCCGCTATCGGCCTTTTATGCAAAAGCAAACTTCGGTCGTGTCGGTCCCTTCGTCGCTGTTCCTGTATACACTGGTCTATGGCGGCATGTGCGTGCTGGCCGGCGTGCTGGGGGCAAAGCTGGCCAATGTCGGCACTTGGCCGCTGATCGGGCAGATGACCGTGGAAAGCGGGATTTTCGCGTTTCTGCTGCTGATCGTGCTGTCGAGCGCGGTCAGCGAATTGTACGGCGTGCAGACCGCGCAGCGCATGGTGCGGTTCGGCTTTGTGCCATTGATCCTGTCGATGGTGCTGATCCGCCTTGTCATCGACGTCGTGCCCCCGGCGCCGATCTGGGCCAATCAGAGCCAGTTTGCCCTGATCCTGGGGCAGGGCGCACGGATGCAGTTTGCTGGCCTGTGTTCGTATGGCCTGTCGCAGACGTTGAACGTCACGGTGTTCGCGCGCCTGGCGGGGCATGGCATGGGCCGGGTGCTGGTGGTGCGTGCGTGGCTGGCCAGCATGCTGAGCCAGATTGTCGATACGGTGATCTTTATCACGCTGTCGTTCTGGGGCGTGGCCGGCGCCGATGGCCACGCCTTGCCGCTGGGCGTGATGATGGGCAGCCAGATCATCGCCAAGCTGGTCCTGTCGACCGTGATGGTGCCGGTGCTGGTGTGGCTGGCGGTGCAATTCGGGCGCCGGCTTGACCGGGGGGCTTAAGCGAAACCCGCGGCCTGCCGCAGCAAATTCATTTCTCTTTCACGCCCGAAAGGGTATTGGCGCGGTCCATCATGGCAACCAATATCGACACCCACGACGTCTATCGCCAGGCGATGCTCGACAAGGCCGAAACGCTGATCGAGGCACTGCCTTATCTGCAGCGTTACGCCGGCAAGACATTCGTGGTGAAATATGGCGGGCACGCCATGGGCGACCCGGCGGCACAGCAGGATTTTGCGCAGGATGTCGTGCTGATGAAGGCGATCGGCATCAATCCGGTGGTGGTGCACGGCGGCGGCCCGCAGATCGGCGCCATGCTGAAAAAGCTGGGCATCGAATCGCGCTTTGTCGATGGCTTGCGTGTGACCGATGCGGAAACCGCCGAAATTGCCGAAATGGTGCTGTCGGGCCGGATCAACAAGGAACTGGTGAGCTGGATTGCCGCCGCCGGGGGCAAGGCGCTGGGCATTTCGGGCAAGGATGCCGGGCTGATCACCGCCACCAAAGTCGAAAAGGTGATCATCGATCCCGAAAGCGGTGACCAGTTGTCGGTCGATCTGGGCTTTGTCGGCGAACCTTCGGCGATTGACCTGACGATCATCCACACCGTTTGCGCCGCGGGCATGATCCCGGTGATTGCGCCGATCGGCGTCGGCGAAGATGGCTGCACCTACAACATCAACGCCGACACGATGGCGGGCGCGATTGCCGCCAAACTGGGCGCGGCCCGGTTGTTCCTGCTGACCGATGTGCCGGGCGTGCTCGACAAGAACAAGTCGCTGCTGACCGACCTGACGCCGGCCGATATTGGCAGGCTGGCAGAAGACGGCACGATCAGCGGCGGGATGATTCCCAAGCTTGAGACGTGTGTCCATGCGGTTGAGGCCGGGTGCGAAGCGGCGGTTGTGCTCGACGGGCGGGTGCCGCATGCCATGCTGCTCGAAGTGTTTACCACACGTGGGGCGGGAACGCTGATCCGGCTTTGATGATTCCACGTCTGATTTGAAGGGGACGCCGACCGTGCTGATCTACACTCTGCTTGGAATGGTCCAGATTGTGTTCAACGCGATCTGGTGGATCGTGATGGCCCAGTTTGTGATGGGGCTGCTGATCGCGTTCAATGTGGTCGACACGCGCAACGATGCCGTGTTGCGGTTCTATCGCGGGCTGAGTTCGCTGCTGGAGCCGGTGCTCGGGCCGATCCGGCGCTCTTTGCCGCGTGCCGATGGGGTCGATTTCTCGCCGCTGGTGCTGCTGCTCGGCATGCAGCTTGTGATGTATTTGTTGTCTGTGCTGGCCCACCAGGGATATTGATCGCATGAGCGCTGAACGGATTGATGGAAAAGCTTATGCGCTGGGTCTGCGCGGTCGGATTGCCACATTGGCGGCCGACTTTACCGCGCGCACCGGGCGCAAGGCGGGGCTGGCCGTGGTGCTGGTGGGCGAAGATGCCGCCAGCCAGGTGTATGTGCGCAGCAAGGGCAAGGCGACGGTTGAGGCCGGGATGGCCAGCTTTGAGCACCGCCTACCGGCTGATGCCGGTGAAGCCGAACTGCTGGCGCTGATCGGGGCGCTCAACGCCGATCCGGCGGTGGATGGTATCCTGGTGCAATTGCCGCTGCCGGCGCATCTCGACGAACAGACGGTGATTTCGACGATCAGTCCCGACAAGGATGTCGATGGCTTTCATGTCACCAACGCCGGGCGGCTGGCGGTGGGGCAGCCGGGGTTTGTGCCCTGCACGCCGCTTGGCTGCGTGATGCTGCTCAAAGACCGGCTGGGCAGCCTGTCGGGCATGGATGCGGTGGTGATCGGGCGGTCGAACATTGTTGGCAAACCGATGGCGCAATTGCTGCTGGCCGAAAGCTGTACGGTGACGATCGCGCACAGCCGCACGCGCGATCTGGCCGATGTGGTGCGCCGCGCCGATATCGTGGTGGCCGCTGTGGGCCGGCCGGAAATGGTCAAGGGCGACTGGATCAAGCCGGGCGCAACCGTGATCGACGTGGGCATCAACCGTGTCGACGCGGCAGAGCCGGGCAAGACACGGCTAGTGGGCGATGTCGATTTTGGCGAAGCCTGCGCCGTGGCCGGCGCGATCACCCCGGTGCCGGGTGGGGTCGGGCCGATGACCATCGCGGTGCTGCTGCGCAATGCGCTGGTCGCCGCATTCCGCAACGCCGGGATGGCGCTGCCGGCAGAGGCGATCTGATCCGCGCGCGCCACGCCCTGATGGCACTGGCGCTGTGCCTGGCGCCGGCGTCCGGGCATGCGCAATCGTCAAAGCGGGGCCTGACCCCGCTTGGCAATCCCAGCGCGCTGGTCGAAGCGGAAAGCGCGCTGGCACATCTGGCGCGCGACAAGGGTGCCAATACTGCGCTGGCAAACACCGGCGAAGAGACGGCAGAGATGATTGCGCCTGCGCGCAGCGCGGTGCGCGTGTGGCTCAAGGCGCATGATGCAACGCCGTGGTTTGCCGATCGGCGCACCGACACGGCCTGGGCCGCGTGCGACGGCACCGCCGGGGTCAGCGCCGGTACCTGGCGCGGCGGCTGGTTTGCCACGGTGTGGAAACGCCAGAAAAAGCTCGATTTCAAATGGGTCCTGACCGATGCCGGGCCCCTTGTCGCGGTGCCCCCTGCGCCCGACTGGATCACCGGAAAAGTGGCCGATTGCCCGCCGCGCCCGGCACCGGCGGATGGCCCGCGCCCGTCTGGCCCGCCCCTGCTGCGCGCTTTGCCTGCGGCCATGCCGGCCAACGACGCCCCGACCGGGTCCGACAGCCGCGACGGGCGTTCGGACGATGGCTCGCTGGTCTGGCGCAGCACTGTCCTGCCCGACCGATCGCGCCGGTTGCAGGTTTGGATCTGGCTGGATGGTGCATTCCGCGCGGTGCTCGACCGCCCCACGCCCGCCGGTAACTAGGGTCCGGATCCCAGGCTGACCGGGTTTATTGCAGCGTTACGCGCCCATCGTCGCGGTCGCGCCGGCCAAAGAACTGCATCAGCTGGATCAGCAGTTCGCAGCGGGTGGCCAGCGTGCTGGCCTCGAGCAGCGCCTGTTTGGCGGCCAGATCGAACGGGGCGATCTGCGCGACGCCGTTGATCAGTGCGACATCATCCAGCTTGCCCACCGAATCCCAGTCGACGGCATAGCCCTGCGCCTGTGCAAATGTGCGCGCCTCGCGCTCGAACCCGGCGCGTTCGATCGCGCTGAGCGCCGCATCCAGAGGTTCATGGATCAGTTCGGCCTCGACCTGGCGGAACGGGGTGGTCACGTCGAGTTCGCGCAGCACGCGAAACCGCGCCACGCCCTGCAGCACGATGTTGTAGCGCCCGTCGTCCAGCGCCTCGACATCCGCGATCTTGCCCACGCAGCCGACGCGGAACAGCGGCGCACCATTTTCGGGCGATTGCGGCTGGATCATAGCGATCCGCTGATCGCGGGCCAGCGCATCGGACACCATCGCGCGATACCTTGGTTCGAAAATGCGCAACGGCAATTGCAGGCCCGGGAACAGCAGGGCACCGGCCAGGGGAAAGATCGACAGCCGCTCGGGGGTCATCGCGCGATCATCCGAACAGCACGGTTGACAGTTTGCGACGTGTTGCGGCCACCCACGGGTCTTCCAGCCCGATGGCTTCGAAAATCTGCAGCAGTCGCGTGCGCGCCGCGCCGTCGTTCCATGCGCGGTCTTTGGCGATCAGCGCCAGCAGGACCTTGGCAGCCTCGTCACGGTCACCGCTGGCATACAGGCCATTGGCCAGCGCCAGGTGCGCGTCGTTGTCGTCCGGGCTGGCTGCAACCGCCGCACGCAGACCATCCAGTTCGCTCGGCTCGGGCGCATCTTCGGCCAGGGCCAGCGCGGCGCGCACTTGCGCAAACGCAGGATCTTCGGCCAGCTTGGGATCAAGTTCGGCCAGCGCGGCAGCGGCTTCGTCCTTGTGCCCCGCGGCCAGCAGCGCACGGATCAGCCCGGCGTGGGCCAGCGCGCTGTCGGGCGCGATCTCGATGATCTGGGCAAACACCGCGATCGCCTGCTCGTAATCGCCTTCGGCCAGCACTTCGTCGCCCAGGGCCAGCATCGGCGCCAGATCGGGGGCCTGCTCGTCACCGGCCTGCACCGGCACTTGCGCCAGGATCTGGTCAAGCACCTGCTTAAGCTGCGATTCGCTGCGCGCATTGGTCAGGTCGGCCACCGGCTGGCCCTGAAACATGGCATAGACCGTGGGGATCGACCGGATCTGGAACTGTGCGGCGATGAACTGGTCTTCATCGACATTGACCTTGGCCAGCACCACGCCCTTGTCGGCATATTCGGCGGCGATTTTTTCCAGCATCGGCGTCAACGCCTTGCACGGGCCGCACCATTCTGCCCAGAAATCCAGGATCACCAGCTTGGTCATCGATGGTTCGACCACCGTCTTGCGGAACCGGTCGACCGCTTTCTGTTCGTCGAGATTGAGGCCAAGGCTTGCCACGCGTGGAATCTCCGCAAGGATGGTCGGAACTGATTGTTGCACACCATGTGGGAAGCGATGCGCATTCGACAAGGGCAATCGCCATGCATCGCCCGCAAAGCCACGTGCAAAACCGCACGCGCAGGCGATTGTGGAAAGAAAGTGCATTTGGGGGGTTGCGCGCCCGCAACATCGCCGTTATTTGCCCGCCTCACCCCAGCCGAACGGCGCTTTTCCAAGGGATAGCGGGACAGTTCGGCGCAACGCACGAGCGGGCGTAGCTCAGGGGTAGAGCACAACCTTGCCAAGGTTGGGGTCGAGGGTTCGAATCCCTTCGCCCGCTCCAGTTTTACCATGAAAATCAGTGATTTAGAAAAACACTTCCCAGCGGGAGGTGCCAATTTTGCCGTGTTCGGATCGTGTTCGGATTTTCGGGAAAATGTTCGGATTTCATCGGGTCAGTAACCGCCTGATTCCCCAACTACCCTTTAGGTCCGGCAACGAACGACATTTCATCACTGTCGGGCACGGTTTGCCAATTTCGGAGAATTTTGCCCGACACCGTTCCCCCGACGTCAAAAAAATCGCATGTTCGGATCGTGTTCGGATTCGAATGGTTGATTGAGTTTCGGGGGATTGGGTGCCGAAAGGTTCCACAGACAGCGCCAAAGGGACGATCACGGCGTCTAAGACGTTCCGTGAGGGAGCAATCTACCTTTACCAGCGCGCGGATTTCAAAAAGCCAACATGGCTTTGCCGCATCAAGGTTCCCAACACCAAGGGCTATGTCAACCGCAGCACGGGCACTGGCGATGAGCATCAGGCCTTTAAGTTCGCCGATGATCTCTACAACCAGCTTCTGGTCAAGTCGCTCACTGGCGAAACGGTGGTCGGCAAGCGCATTGGGCCAGCCATCGATGCCTACGTTCGCCGGATCGACCCTGACAAAGAACGCCTGTCGATCCGCTATAAGATTCTGCTGATGAACAGGATCAAGCCCCATTGGGCCACGAAGATGTTCGAGGACCTGTCGCCGGCGATGATCTCCAAGCTGGTCGACAAGCTAATAGAGAACGCCCGTGAAGGCAGGCTGTCGCCAAACACGATCAAGCGGATTTATTCCGACCTGAAGCACTTCTTCCAGTGGTGCCTCGATGAGGGGTATCTGGATCGGATGCCACGGTTCCCGCGAACCAACGGCGAGGCTGCAAGGCGACCGCATTTTGACCCAAGGGACTGGAGCAGGCTGACCCGCAACCTCCAGGAATTCGTCAAGATTGAGAACAAGGCGGTCAAACGGGACCGCATGATGCTGCGGGACTATGTCCTCATCCTGGCGAACACGGGCATCCGTGTTGGTGAAGCTCGCACTTTGAAATGGCGAGACATCCGAGAAGTGGCGGTGAGCGATGACGTTCCCGCCAACATCGTCCTCACCGTGTCGGGCAAGACCGGCAAGCGTGAGGTCGTCTCAGCCTCAACGGACATCAAAAAGTACCTGAAGCGGATTTACGACCTACGCATCGAAGAGCTGACGACAGAGGAAAATCCGAAGCCTAAGCTGGACCCTGAAAGCTTGGTGTTCTGCCACAAGGACGGCAGCGAGATCGGGTCGTTCAAGAAGTCGTTCGCTGCCCTGCTGAAGTCCGCCAAGGTGGAGCGGGACACGCACGGGCAGGTTCGCACGTTGTACTCCCTGCGGCACACCTATGCGACCTTCCGCCTGCAAAACGGCGTCCACCAGTTCACCCTAGCCAAAAACATGGGAACGTCCGTGGCCATGCTGGAGCAGTACTACGGGCACACGTCCAACATTGCCTCTGCGGATGAACTGACCAAGCGCGTCAGGAAGACCAAGGCAGGGACGAAATCGACGCTCAGCTGGCTGGAGGATTAGCGCGTGGACCTTTTAACGAACTGACCGGACCCGTCGGCATCAACCGAAAGGAGATGCCGACATGGAATTGAAGTTTGTTGCCGCAGCCAAACCCAAGCAGGTCGATGCCGCCGTCCACCGCCGCCAGAAGCTGATTGGGCGGATCGATGCCGCGCGACAATCAGGATGAGAACGCAGCGACAATCAAGGTGAGAATCGCCGCTTGCTGGCACGGCGGAGGGCGTAGCCCGTAGCCGTGCCAGCAAGCGGTGAGGCCTCTATTTCATAGGGGTTCTGAGGGTCGTGGTCGGCCCGGTATGACGCGCATCGCTTCGTTTGGAAGGGATGCGGGTGCCGGGCTGCCATATCAACGATCATCAGATGAGGCTTTATATGAAGCTCAAGCAGACCAATTCGGTGCCGGTGGCCGCCGCCAAGGCAGGGATCAGCATGGCGAGCGCGTATCGGATCAACGCGGATCCATGCCTGCCCTCGCAACGCAAAAAGCCGCGCGAGCGGCGACGGCCTGACCCGCTGGCAGACATATTCGAGACCGAGATCGTGCCCTTGCTGGAGGCGGCACCGGGGTTGCGCGCCGTAGCCATCTTCGAGGAGATCCGCCGGCGTCATCCCGAACTCGACCAGAGGGTCCGGCGGACGTTGGAGCGTCGGATCCGGTCTTGGCGCGCGCAGTTCGGTCCTGATCAG
>NZ_AUBA01000004.1 GCF_000429005.1 Novosphingobium acidiphilum DSM 19966
CAGTCGCGTTCGCGATAGCCGTTGCGCTGGACAAGCCGGTCGGCGGACTTCTCACCGTGACCAGCGCCTGTCAGCCCGCCAACCTCCATCTCCATCAGCCGACCGGCGGCAAACGAGATCATGTCGCGCAAAATATCCGCGTCGGGGGCCTTCTCGACAAGCGCGCGCAAGTGCATCAGGGAATCGGTCATCGTGGTTCTCCAGGTTAGAGCTTCGCAACCCAAACCTATCCGAAAATCACGGTGACCACCCGCGCTGCTGGCCGGACGCTACAGCGCAATATCGAAAGCGCGCGTCCGGCCAGCAGCGCTACCCTCACAACCTACACCACGTACCGGGACGCGACCCAAATGGCATAGGAATGAGACGATGAAACCGCGCTGGAAGAATTTTGAAGAGCAAGTGCGCGAGATAGCCTCTCTGATCTACGCCAGACCGTGCGAGCCGGGGCGAATCGCGGGGAATGATATTGATGGGATCATCGAAAATGACGGTTTCACGCGGACGTTGCTCGAAATAACGGTTAACTGCACGCTGGAAAAGGTCCGGGCGGATATAAACAAGCTGGTACTTGCAAGGAATTCCCTCTTCGGCAGCGGCATCCTGTCGCGTGCGCTAGTAGTTATCGACAAGGAACCTACCACGGCAATGCTCGAAGGGGGGGCGAGCAACAACGTGATCGTGCTTAATCACAATCAACTTGCGGCCCAATTTATCGAATACGAGCGATACAGGCAATGTCGAACGACTTATCCATTTGGAAGTGCGATTGATCCTGAAACCGGAGAAATAGACGGGACTGAATACGTGCCGGTCAAATATGTCGATACGGCTACGTCCCGGGAGGTTTTGCCAGGGGATATCGCTAGCGAACTTCTTAGCGGTAAGAACGTTGTACTTCTTGGAGAATATGGCAGCGGCAAGAGTCGCTGCGTTTCGCAGGTATTTTCTATCGTCGCTGCAGATTGGGGGCTGACCTTTCAGTTCCCTTTGGCAATCAACTTGCGCGAATGTTGGGGGCTCGAACGCGCGGACGAGGTAATCAGGCGTCACTTTAACAAGCTCGGTTTGGACGACATGGCAGCGTCCGCGGTTCGAGCCTACAATCGCAAAAATATCGTATTCTTGCTCGATGGGTTTGATGAGATCGGCACCCAATCGTGGAGCACGGACGACGCCCGATTGCGCCAGCTAAGAGCCAACGCCCTTGTCGCCGCTAAGGATGCCGCGCAGAATGCAGGGGCTGGCATTCTAGTAACAGGCCGCGAACATTACTTTTCATCCACGAAGGAAATGCTCTCTGCACTGGGTTTGGCGCCGAGCAACACTAGAATACTACGGGTGAATGACGAATTTACGACTGACGAGATGCTTGCGTACTTCCAAGCCGCGCAGATCAGTGTCGCCCTTCCGGAATGGCTTCCTCGCAGGCCGCTGATTTGCCAGACAATCGCGCAGCTTGAAGAGAACGAGCGGGAGGACATGTTCGGTGTTGGTAACAATGAAGCAGGGTTCTGGAACTACTTCATCGATGTGATCTGTAAGCGTGATGCCCGTATCAACGCATCCTTTGATGCAAATACTATCTACGAAGTTTTCGTCACCATTGCTGCGGGGACACGTAACAAGCCGGGTGACGTGGGTCCTATAGACCAAAGGGAGTTGCAGGAGGCTTTTGAAAGTGTTGTGGGCCAGATACCTGTCGAGGAGGCCGCAGTTATGCTTCAACGGCTGCCTTCACTCGGCAGGGTTGCTCCAGATTCCGGGGATCGCCAATTCATCGACTCATACATTCTTGATGGACTGCGGGCGCACCACGTCCACAGGCTGGTCATCGGCGACGAGTCAGGAAAACGCAACGCTAGTTCTGAGAAATGGACCAATCCTCTACAACCGCTTGGTCAGAAGGTCCTCGCTTCTCGGGCAACTCTATCTCCCGGCGGCTACCTGAACTTGGCGAAGATGAGCGCGCAAGCTAAAAATCGCACTCTGGCGGGCGACATCGTTGCAGGACTGATGCGGGTCAACGGAGGAACTGACTTCAACGGATTGGCCCTCACGGATGCAGCTATCTCTGAGTTGGACTTCATCGACGGAACATCTGTAAATCTAACGATCGAGCAATCCACAATTGAATTGGTGGTTGTCCCACAGTCGCCTCCGCACGCCACGTTCCTTCGGTCGAATCTGATTGGAAAGATCCAGGGGGCGTCGTCGGTCTCCGGACTTGGGGAGTGGGTTAGAGACAATGAGATTGAAAATTTTGATTCGGTTAGCACGACCAGCCGCATCCGAGATGCGGGACTTTCGCCTTCCCATGAGGTTCTGGTCACGATTATAAAGAAAACCTTCTTCCAACCAGGTAGCGGCAGAAAAGAAGAGGCGCTTTTACGCGGTTTCGCTGCCGGCGCCTTTGGTAAGGTTGCTCCGAAAGTTCTGAATATACTAGTCACGGCAGGTGTCTTGACCTTCTTTCGTGGCGATGAGGGACGCGTTTATGCGCCGAACAGAAGTGCGGCTGGTAGAATGAAAACAATGCTTGATGAACTGCGGTCCAGCGCTGATCAGATATGGATTGAGGTCGGATTACTCCAATAATCGTCTCTGAATGGTCGGCAGGAACAGGAGTGTGATTTGCAGCCCCGGCAGCGGCTATAATGGCGGATTCGGCCGGACGGCCTGACGTAACCCAACTGTCTGATTTTGGCAGATTGCGACGTTCGCGCTGCCCGAACTGATCGTCGCAAACTGGGTCGACACCTGCCGCTTCCGTTCGGGCGCGACCAATGGCAGCTATCCTCCTCCGAGGGTCCGCAACCGGTCTTTCGAGATTCCTCCATTTCCTGCCGTTCATGGTTGACGCAAGACATACGCAATGCGGACAAGCCCTGCGCGGAATGTGTCCGCGCTGCCCGATCACCACACGTGGACGCGTTTGTCGGGTGGCAGGTACAGTTTGTTGTCGGGTTTCACATCGAACGCGGTGTACCAGGCGTCGACATTGCGCACGACCGCGTTCACCCGCACCATGTCGGGGCTGTGCGGATCGCCCAGCAGCTGTTCGCGCAAGGCCTCGTCACGGATCTTGGCCTGCCAGCTTTGCGCATAGGCCAGGAAGAACCGCTGATCGCCGGTCATGCCGTCAATCGTCTGCGCATCGCCATGGCGCTTCTGATACAGTTTCCACGCGGCATAGGCCGCCTCCAGCCCGCCCAGGTCGGCAAGGTTTTCGCCCAGCGTCAATGCGCCCTTGATATGGACCCCCGGGATCGGTTCGATCGCATCGTATTGCTGGACCAGCGCATCGGTATGGATCTTGAATTTGGCCAGTGTGGCCGGTGTCCACCAGTTCTTCAACCGGCCCTGCCCGTCGAACTGGCGCCCTTCATCGTCAAAGCCATGGCCCATTTCGTGGCCGATGGTGGCGCCGGCGGCGCCATAGTTGACCGCCGGATCGGCATTGGGATCAAAGAACGGCGGCAGCAGTTCCGCCGCCGGAAAGGTGATCTGGTTGGTGGTGGGATTGTAATAGGCGTTCACCGTCTGCGGGTTCATTCCCCACACGCTGCGATCGACCGGCCCGCCATAGCGTTTGACCCGGACGGCCTGCTCGAACCGCGCCGATTCGATCGCATTGGCCACCGGGTCTTCGCGGCCGGGATGAAAATCGGTGTAATCCAGCGGCACTTTGGGCCCGGCCACGCGCGCATCGAACACCGCCAGCTTGGCCAGCGCGGCGCTGCGCGTGGGCGCATCCATCCACGATGCCTGGCCGATCCGTTCGCCATAGGCAGCCTTCAGGTCATCCAGCATTTCACCCATCTGGGCATCGGCCTCTTTCGACCAATGCGTCTTCAGATAGATCTGTCCGACCTCCTGCCCCAGTTCGCGGTTCAACAGATCGACCCCGCGTTTCCAGCGCGGCCGCTGTTCGCTGACGCCCTGGAGCACCCTGCCGTAGAAATCGAAATGCGCGTTGTCGAATGCTGCGGGCATATAGGGCGCCAGATCGCTGATCAGGCGGAACAACAGGTAATCTTTCCACAGCGCGATCGGATCGTGCCCCAGATGGGTGCCGATCGCGCGGATTGCGCTGGGTTCGCCCACGACGACCACTTTCGCCCTGGCCACGCCCATCCGGTCAAGCATGGCATCCCAGGCAATGCCCGGCGCATACGTGGCGAGGCGCGCCACCGCCACCGGGTTATAGGTTGCCACCGGATCGCGCAGCCGTTCGGGCGCCCAGTGTTCCTGGGCCAGCGTCATTTCCAGCGCCATGATCGCGTGGGCGCGATTGGCCGCGTCGGACACCCCGGCCAGCGTGAAGATCTGCGCGATATAATTGACATAGGCCTGGCGTACCGCGTCGTACTTTTCGCCGGTTTCCAGATAATAATCGCGCGCGGGCAGGCCCAGTTGGCCTTGATCGGCCTCGACAACGTAGCGCGTCGGCTCTTTCACATCGGCCTCGATCGACAGGCCGATCGGGTTGGCAAAGCCGGGTTCGGCCATCAGCGCCATCAGTTCGCGGCGGGTTTTTACCGCAGAAATCTTTGCCGCCAGCGGCTGCAACGGGCCAAGCCCACGCGCGGCAATGCCCTTTTCATCCATCCATGCAGTCCACACCGCGGCAATGCGCTGCGCCGCGGGGGTATCGGGGTGGGCCACGGCCTGTTCGGCGATGGCGCGCACATCGTCGGCCACTTTGTCTTCAAGATCATAGTTGTAGCCGATGCGCGTCTTGTCCGCAGGGATCGACGTGTGATCGACCCAGTTGCCCTCCATATAGGCAAAGAAATCATCGCCCGGTGCGATGTCACGATTCATATTGCCCGTGGCCAGGCCCAGGCTGCCATATTGCGGCATGTCCGGATCGGGTGCGCTGTCGGTATCTTGGGCGCTGGCTGCGATCGGCAGCAAGGGCAGAACTGCGCATGCCACGCGGGTGGCGCGCCGGAACCAGGTCGTGGTCATCAAACCTCCGTGGAACAACGCAGCCCGGCGGTGGGGGGACGGGACGCGTGTTGTGTCAACGCGCGCCATAGCACGGGGGCCGCCGTTCGCGAAAGGCAGCCAGCCCTTCGCGGAAATCCGGCCCGGCAAACGCGCTGTCAAAGGCGGCATCAAGCGCCGGATCATGGCCGCGCGGGGCATGCGCCACGCCTCGCTTGAGCGCGGCCAGACTTGCAGGCGATTGCGCCGCCATCACCAGCGCCAGTTCGGTCGTGCAGCCGGCCGCGTCGTCGGATGCAATTTCGACCAGCCCGATTCGCGCCGCCTCTGCCGCATCGATCCGTGCGGCTGCAAACAGCAGCCGCGCCGCTTGCCCGGGCCCGACCAGCGCCACCAGCCGGGCAATGTCCTCCTGCGGATAGGTAATGCCCAGTTTGGCAGGCGTGATCGCAAAGACCGCGCGCGGGCCCGCCACGCGCACATCGGCGGCCAGCGCCAGCGCCACCCCGGCGCCAAAGCAATCGCCATCGATTGCGGCAATGACCGGCATCGGCAGGTGCGACAGCGGTTCCAGCGCATTGCGCATCGCCATGCGAAACGGCGCGCGCGCCGCAGCATCGTCGGCCAGCAGGGCAATTTCGCGCAAGTCCGATCCCGAACAGAACATGCCGGCGCCGCTTGCGCGCAGGACCACCACACGCGGGCACGCAGCGCCCACTGCCGACACCGATCGCGCCAGCGCGTGCCATCCGGCCAGCGACAGCGCATTGCGCGTAGGCTGCGAATCGAGCGTGATCGTGGCGATGCCATCGGATATTTCGTGCGTGATCATGCCCCGGCCTTATCGCTGCGGCGCCAGCCCAACAACAAAAACGGCCCTGCCGCTGGACGAAGCCGCTTCAGGCGGTATCCCGGGGCGATGGACCATGCGCCCCCTGCCCCGCGCCCGCACCTGGCGCTTGCCCCGGCCATGTTGGTCGCGCTGGGCATGATCATGTCGACCGACGTGCTCAAGACCGCGCCGACCGTGGCGCAAAACGTTGCGCCTGGCCTGTTCGTGTGGCTGTGGATCGGCGGGGGCCTGGTCTCGCTGGTCGGCGCACTGTGCTATGTCGAGATGGCCTGCGCCTTTCCCGATGCGGGCGGGGAATACAGTTTTCTGTCGCGCGCCTGGGGGCCACGGGTGGGAGCGCTTTATGCGTGGTCGCGGTTTGCGGTGCTGCACACCGGATGGATCGCGTTGATGGCGCACCTGCTGGCCGACTATGCCAGCGCGCTGGTGCCGATGGATGCAGCGATGCGCACCGTGTTTGCGCTGATGGTGGTGGCACTGCTGGCGCTGATCAACTGTGCCCACGTGCGGATCGGATTTTTGACCCAGGCGCTGATGGTGGCGCTGGTCGCGCTGGGCTTTGCTGCGGTGATTGCCGCAGGCTTTGTCGCCGCACCCGCGCACGCGCAAACCTTGGCAATTCCGGCGGGCGATCGCCAGATCGGCGTCGCGCTGATCTATGTGTTCCTGGCCTTTGGCGGATGGAGCGATATTGCCACGCTGTCGGCAGAGCTTCGGGGCGGGCCGCGCGGCATGGCGATCGTCACCGTGGGGGCGATCGTGTTGTTGATGGCGCTGTACATCGCGCTTAACCAGGGCATGGCGCAGGGGCTGGGCCTGGGCGCACTGGCGCGCAGCACTGCGCCGGGCGCCGATGTTGCGCGCGCCGCGTTCGGTCCGGCGGGCGCGGTGCTGGTGGTGCTGGTGGTGGTCATATCGGCGGTGGCGAGCATCAATTCGACGCTGATCGTTGGTGCTCGGATCACCTGGGCCGCAGCACAAACGATCCCGGTGCTGCACCCGATCGGCCAGTGGCATGCCGGACGCGGCACGCCGGTTGCGGCCGTGATCGCGGTTGCGGGGTTTTCAGGCGTGCTGACCGTGCTGGCGGGCATGACCGGCAACGGTTTCGGCGCGATGGTCGATTACATGTCGCCGGTCTACTGGGTGTTCATCCTGCTGGGGATGGGCGCAGCTGTCCGGCTGCGCCGGGGTGCTGCCGGGCATCGCTTTCCCGTGCGCACACCGCTGTTTCCGCTGTTCCCGGTTGTCTTTGGCGGGGTTGCGCTGATCATGCTGTGGTGGTCGCTGACCGAGCTTGGCCGCGGCGCGCTGGTCGGTGCCGGCGTGATGGCGCTGGGCCTGGTGCTTGAACGGCTGGCCGGTCGCAGCACCTGATATTGCAGGCTGTTTCGGGATGATCGGGAAACTGGTGGAGCCAAGCGGGATCGAACCGCTGACCTCTACAATGCCATTGTAGCGCTCTCCCAGCTGAGCTATGGCCCCACACGTTTCGCCGAAGCGCTTCCCGTTTTTCCGGCACCCTGGGGGGTGGCGGCGGCAGCTTCCTGCCGGGAGCCGGGCCTTTAAGGTAGACCCGGCAGACTGACAAGACCAAAAATCATGTCGGCCCGATTTTTACCGCCCGCCCCGGACCCGTGCGGGCCGGGGCGAAGCAGTGCCGGATCAGACTTCTTCGTCTTCGCCGTCGTGACCGGGCACGCCCAGATCGTCATCACCGCCAAGATCGACATCGTTGTCAGGCGAATCGCCGTCTTCGTCGATATCGAGATCTTCATCGGCCAGATCGACATCAGCCACCACGTCGACCTTTTCCTTCTGAATTTCTTCATAGGGAATCGGCTGCTTCGACTTCAGCACCGGGTCCGGATGCCAGGAATAACGGCATTCGATGCACGTTACCGGGTCACCATTGCCCATATCGTAAAAGCGGGTGCCGCACTTCGGACAGCTGTGCTTGGCGCCCCATTCCGGCTTGACCATGAAATTTCCTCAAGTCCTGTCGGCGGTGGACCGTTCCAGCGCCGACTATCAACAGGTTGGCCATGGCCGACCGCTGGCAAGCAGGTCAAGCCCCATGGCACGAGGGGCGCGCCTTGCCATAGCCATGCGTCGCTGTCAAAAGCCGCGTGATTTTCCCCCCTTCCCGATCCTGAAAGGTCGTGTTCGTGTCCGCTTCTTCCGCCCCCGCCCAGCCCCGCCGGTTTGCTGCCCAAGGGCCACTGACCGGCCGCATCCGCGTACCGGGGGACAAATCGATCAGCCACCGGTCGATCATGCTGGGCGCGCTGGCAGTGGGCGAAACGCGCGTCACCGGCCTGCTTGAGGGCGAAGATGTGCTGTCCACCGCTGCGGCAATGCGCGCCATGGGCGCCGTGATCGAGCGGCAGGCCAATGGCGACTGGCTGGTCGCCGGGGTGGGCGTGGGCGGATTGCTGCAACCGGCCGGCGCGCTCGACATGGGCAATTCCGGCACCTCGACCCGGCTTTTGCTGGGGCTGGTTGCCAGCCATGCGATCACGGCCTGCTTCACCGGCGACGCCAGCCTGTCGAAACGTCCGATGGGCCGGGTGATTGCGCCGCTTGGGCAGATCGGCGCCGCATTCACCGCCTATCCCGGCGGACGCCTGCCGCTGATCGTGCATGGTGCCGATACCCCGGTGCCGATCACCTATCGCCTGCCGGTCGCTTCGGCTCAGGTCAAAAGCGCGGTGCTGCTGGCCGGGCTGAACACGCCGGGCGTGACCACGGTAATCGAACCGATTCCGACCCGCGACCATTCCGAACGCATGTTGCGCGGATTTGGCGCCGATCTGCGCGTGGAAACCGACGACGACGGCGCGCGCGTGATCCGGCTGACCGGGCAGCCCGAATTGCGCCCACAGACGATCACCGTGCCCGGCGATCCGTCGTCGGCCGCGTTTTTCGTGGTGGCAGCACTGATCGTGCCGGGGTCTGACCTGATCGTCGAAAACGTCGGACTGAACCCGACGCGCGCGGCATTGTTCGACGTACTGCGCCTGATGGGGGGACACATAGACGCCTTGAACCTGCGCGAAGTTGGCGGCGAACCCGTGGCCGATCTGCACGTGCGCGCCAGCACGCTGCATGGCATCACGGTCGATCCCGCAGTCGTGCCGGCGATGGTCGATGAATTTCCGGTGCTGTTCGTTGCCGCAGCGCTTGCCCGGGGACGCACAGTGACGAGCGGGCTTGATGAATTGCGCGTCAAGGAATCGGACCGGATTGCCGCCATGCGCGCCGCGCTGGAACTGGCAGGCGCAACGGTGACAGAAACCGACGATGGCCTGATCATCGACGGCACCGGTGGAACGCTGCTGCCCGGCACCGGCGCCGACACCATCGCCACGCATCTCGACCACCGCATTGCCATGGCGATGGCGGTGGCGGGCCTGGCCAGCGAACGCGGCGTGACAGTGGACGACACCCGGCCCATCGCCACCAGCTTTCCGATGTTTGAACGCCTGCTGGCAGAAACGGGCGCGGCATGATCATCGCGGTCGACGGCCCGACAGCTTCGGGCAAGGGCACGATCGCGCGCGCGCTGGCACGCCATTTCGGCCTGCCGCACCTTGATACCGGTTTGTTGTACCGCGCCGTGGGCTGGCAAGTGGCCGCATCGGGCGGGGATCCCGACCAGGTCGCCGACGCATTGGCGGCAACCACGTTTCCCGATCGTCTGCTGGCCGATCCCGCGCTGCGCAGCGAAGCCACCGGCGCGCTGGCCAGCCGCGTATCGATCCATCCCGAGGTGCGCGCGGCGCTGATGCAGCGCCAGCGCGATTTTGCCGCACAACCGGGCGGCGCGGTGCTCGACGGGCGCGATATCGCCACGGTGATCGCACCCCACGCCGATGCCAAGCTGTTCATCACTGCCAGTGTCGCATCGCGCGCGCTGCGGCGTTATATCGAAATGCGCAAAGCAGGCGAAGATGTCAGCCGCGAAAGCATCGAGGCCGATCTGGCCGCGCGCGACGCCCGCGACACCGCGCGCAGCGCCGCCCCCTTGCGCCAGGCCGAAGGCGCCGCCTTGCTCGACACATCGGCCCTGCCGCCCGAGGTCGCCATTGCCGCGGCCATCGCCCTGGTCGAAAAGCAGACCGCGCGATAAGGGTTAACACACGCAATAACCCTGATCCGGTGCATGCCGGACTGAAACCCTGACGCGCCTAGTCGTCCTTACATGGTGTGGTAAATGGCGGCCGTCCGCCTTGCCAATCAAGGGGGGTCGATTGCCATGGAACATGCCACCGATCAGTTTGCGACCAAGCGCCGCGCGCCGCGGGTGGGCTTTGAGCTGCTGGTGCGCTGCAAGCAGGGGCTGGTTCGGTCAACGGTCATGCTTAAGGACATGACCCGTTTTGGCGCGCGTGTCGAAGGGCTGGACAAACCGCACGAAGGCGAAGCCATCAGCCTGATGCTGCCCGATCAACCGCCGCGGATGGCGTTTGTAATGTGGACCCGTGGTGGCGCGGCAGGTCTGGAATTCGGCGATCCTTTGCCTGGCGATGCGTTTGATGCGATCATCCGCGATTATGCGATCGGGCTGCAACAACCCCACGCCTTGCCATCGCCCCTGCCCCAGTCGCTTGTGGCGGCCTAATTGTCTTGCATTCACTGCCGTAGTCGCTAAGGGCCACCGCTTCGCCGGGCCATCGGGGCTTGACGGAATCGAAGAAAGCCGGAGGGGCCCCGCAATCCCGCGGATCAGCCAGCGATCGGTTATAGTGATAAGGACGCATGATACATGCCGCTTTACGAGCATGTCTTCCTTGCGCGTCAGGATCTGAGCCAGGCTCAGGTCGACGCGCTTGCCACCACCGCCACCGAAATCGTGGAAGCCAACCAGGGCAAGATCACCAAGGTCGAAACCTGGGGCCTGCGTTCGTTGGCCTACAAGATCCAGAAGAACCGCAAGGCGCACTTTGTGCTGCTGAACATCGATGCCCCTGCGGGCGTCGTTGCGGAACTGGAACGCCAGACCGCGATCAACGAAGACGTGATCCGTTTCCTGACCGTCCGCGTGGACGAACTGGAAGCCGGCCCGTCGGTGATGATGCGCAAGAACGACCGCGAACGCACGCGTCGTCGCGAACGCGAAGGGGAATAATCCATGGCCCGTCCGTTTTTCCGCCGCCGCAAGAGCTGCCCGTTCTCGGGCAAGAACGCTCCCAAGATCGACTTCAAGGACGTGCGCCTGTTGCAGGGCTTCATGTCTGAACGAGGCAAGATCGTGCCCAGCCGCATCACCGCGGTTTCGGCAAAGAAGCAGCGCGAGCTGGGCCAGGCGATCAAGCGCGCCCGGCACGTCGGCCTGCTGCCGTACATCGTCAAGTAAGGAGCGCACACAATGCAGATCATCCTGCTCGAGCGCATCGAAAAGCTGGGCACCATTGGCGACGAAGTCACCGTCAAGGACGGCTACGCGCGCAATTTCCTGTTGCCCAACAAGAAGGCGCTGCGCGCCAACGACGCCAACCGCAAGATCTTTGAATCCAACCGCGCCCGGATCGAAGCCGAAAACGCCGCACGTCGTGAAGACGCCAAGGGCGAAGCCGGCAACGTTGAAGGCAAGGAAGTCGTGCTGATCCGCGCGGCATCGAACGCCGGCCAGCTGTATGGTTCGGTTTCGGTGCGCGATATCGCCGACGGCCTGATCGCCCAGGGTTGCAAGGTAACCAAGGGCATGATCGTGCTGGAACGCCCGATCAAGACCATCGGCGTGTTCGATGTGCGCGTTTCGCTGCACCCCGAAGTCGCCGTTACGGTCAAGGCCAACGTCGCGCGCTCAGCCGACGAAGCCGAACTTCAGTCGAAGGGCGTCGATGTGATCGACGCCATGTTCGACACCGAAGTCGGCGGCTTTACCGAAGCCTATGACCCCAATGCCGAACCGGGCGAAATCCCGGCGGACCTGCTCGATGAAGCAGGCACCGCCGAAGCCTGATCGCTTCGGTTACGGTTTGCAAAAAGGGCGCTTCCGCAAGGAGGCGCCCTTTTTCGTGCCGATCGCCTCTGTCACCGGCCGGCGCGGCGCGTTATGGCGCGGGCCGCAAAGGAGCCTGCCGATGACACTGCGTCCATTCCACCTTGCCTTTCCGGTGCACGATCTGGACGCCGCGCGCGCGTTCTGGGGCGGGGTGATGGGGTGCCCCGAAGGGCGCAGCAGCGACGAATGGATCGATTTCGATTTTTTTGGCCACCAGATCGTGGCGCATCGCGTGCCCGGCATGCCGCAACGCGCGGATCATGACAGCGGCGCCAATGCGGTGGACGGGCACGACGTGCCGGTCCCGCATTTCGGGATCGTGCTGACCATGGCCGACTGGCAGACGCTGGCCGACCGGCTGATGGCCGCTGGCACCCGCTTTGTCATTGCGCCTTATGTGCGTTTCAAAGGCCAGCCGGGCGAACAGGCAACGATGTTCTTTCGCGATCCTTCGGGCAATGCGATCGAGATGAAGGCGTTTGAGGATCTGGGGCAATTGTTCGCCAGATAGGCACACGCGACGCTTGACCCACGGCCCGACCGGGGCCAGCATTTGGCCAAATTTCGCCGGAGAGGTCCCGATCATGCGTGCATTCGTTTCTTTGCTGGCCCTTGGCGCCGCGCTTGCAGCACCTTGCGCCCAGGCGCAGTCAACGCCCGCCGGCGTGACCGACTGGATCAGGACGACCGACAAGGCGCTGGCCGAGCAGACCGTGGCCTCGGGCCACGCCGAATGGGTTTACGAGACCTATATCAACGAAGACACCGAAGTGATCTCGGCCAGCGCGGGCGCGGCGATGACCCGGATGCAGGTGGCCAATGCGGGTCGCGCGGCGCAGCTGGCCAAAGTCCCCGGGCTGTCGCCTGAAACATTGCGCCAGCTGACCATGCTGCGCACCGCGATCACGTCGCCCGCACCGTCAAGCCCCGGAGCGGCCGAGGAATTCGCCACCCTGCAGGCGCATATCCAGGGCCTTTACGGCAAAGGCCATGGCACGCTTGACGGCCAGCCGATCAACGGCAGCGATATCGAGGCGGCAATGGGCACCAACCGCAACCCCGACCAGCTGAAGGAAATGTGGACCACCTGGCACGACAGCGTCGGCGCGCCGATGAAAGCCGATTACGTGAAGATGGTCGACATTTCCAACGCCGGCGCGCGCGAACTGGGCTTTGCCGACACCGGCGCGCTGTGGCGGGCCAATTACGACATGGATGCCGATGCCTTTGCCGCGATGACCGACACGCTGTGGTCCGAGGTCAAGCCGCTGTACCAGCAATTGCACTGCTATGTGCGGATGAAGCTGCACGACAGATACGGTGATGCGGTGCAGGGCAAGACCGGCCCGATCCGCGCCGATCTGCTGGGCAATATGTGGGCGCAGGAATGGGGCAACATCTATGACATCGCCGCGCCGCAGGGTTCAGGCGACATCGGTTATGACACCGGGGCGCTGTTGCGTGCCAAAGGCTATGACCCGGTGAAAATGCTGCGCGCGGGCGAAGGGTTCTATTCGTCGCTGGGATTTGCCCCCCTGCCCGCCACTTTCTGGGCCCGGTCGCAGATCACCAAGCCGCGCGACCGCGAAGTGGTGTGCCATGCATCGGCCTGGGATATCGACAACAAGGACGATCTGCGCGTCAAAATGTGCATCAAGGTCAACGACACCGACTTTGTGACGATCCACCACGAGCTGGGGCACAACTATTACCAGCGCGCCTACAACACCCAGCCGCTGCGTATCTATATGGAGGGCGCCAACGACGGGTTTCACGAAGCCATCGGCGACACCATGGCGCTGTCGATCACGCCCGAATACCTGGTGCAGATCGGCCTGCTCGATCGCGCAGCGGTGCCCGGGCCCGACAAGGACATCGGGCTGTTGCTGCGCCAGGCCATGGACAAAGTGGCGTTCCTGCCGTTCGGCCTGTTGATCGACAAGTGGCGTTGGCAGGTGTTTTCGGGCCAGATCAAGCCCGCCGACTATGAAACCGCGTGGAACCGCATGCGCCTGCAATACCAGGGCGTGGTACCCCCGGGCGCCCGGCCCGACGATGCCTTTGACCCCGGCGCCAAGTACCATGTGCCCGCGGTGGTGCCTTATACGCGTTATTTCCTGGCGCGGATCCTGCAATTCCAGTTCTATCAGGCGGCCTGCCAGACCGCCGGCTGGACCGGGCCGCTGCACCGGTGCAGTTTTTACGGCAACAAGGCGGTGGGTGCAAAGCTGAACACGATGCTGGCGATGGGCGCGTCGAAACCCTGGCCCGACGCGCTTGAAGTGTTCACCGGGTCGCGCCAGATGAGCGGCAAGGCGATGCTGGCCTATTTCGCGCCGCTGTCGGCCTGGCTGAAACAGCAGACCAGGGCACAATCCTGCGGCTGGTAGCGGTCCCGCCCACAGGCCTGTAGCAGCTGTCATGAATTTGTAGGCGAAGCATACAAAACGCCTTTGCGGCCGAGGGTGCTTATCCGCTATCGGAACGGGGTTTCGAGGCGGACCGGCCTTTCGTGGGAGAATGACATGACGCAACTGCGCCGCATCGGGCAATCGGATCTGACCACTGTCCCGCTGATCCTGGGGGGCAACGTGTTCGGGTGGACCGCCGACGCAGCCGCGAGCTTTGCCGTGCTCGACGCCTTTGTCGCGGGCGGCGGTACGGTGATCGACACCGCCGATGTCTATTCGGCCTGGATTGCGGGCAACCAGGGCGGCGAATCCGAAACCGTGATCGGTGCGTGGCTGCGCGGGCGGGGGCGGCGCGACGATGTGGTGATCACCACCAAGGTCGGCATGCTGCCGATCGGCGAAGGCAAAGGCCTGCAACCCGCGCACATCACCGCTGCGGTCGAGGCATCGCTGCTGCGGCTGGGCACCGATTACATCGACCTGTATCTGGCGCACCAGGACGATGACACGCAAAGCCAGGACGCGGTGGCCGAAGCGTTCGGCGCGCTGGTTCAGGCCGGCAAAGTGCGCGTGATCGGCGCGTCCAATTTCAGCGCAGAACGGCTGGACAGCGCGATCCGCGCGCAAGACGCACGCGGTGTCGCGCGTTATCAGGTGCTGCAGAACGAATACAACCTGATGGAACGCACCGGGTATGAAGGCGCAGTGCAGGATACCTGCATTGCGCACGGCATCGGCATGACCCCGTGGTTTGCGCTGGCCTGCGGTTACCTGACCGGCAAATACCGCACGCCCGCCGACGTCAAAGGCCCCCGCGCCTATCGCGTGGGCAAATTTGTCGAAGGGCACGGGCCCCAAGTGCTGGCGGCTCTCGACACCGTGGCCGACGCGCACCGGGCGACGCCGGCGCAAGTGTCGCTGGCGTGGCTGGCCGCGCAGCCCGGCATTGCCGCGCCGATTGCCAGCGCGACCAGCGTGGCCCAGGTGGAAGATCTGCTGGGATCGATCGATCTGACGCTGACGCCTGAAGATCTTGCCCTGCTCGATGGCGCCAGCCGCACCTGACCGCCGGGCGGCGCCTCTTGCGCAGCCCCCGATGCACTGCCACAACGCCCCGGCCACCCAGTGGTCGGGGCAAAAGTCATGAGGTCGGCGTGAGCTACGAATACTCCAGCAGCAGTCAGAACTTCACGTTCCCGAACCCGTTGCGCGAACACAATCTGTTTGTCGGCGCCGCAGCAGCGGTGGCCGGGCTGACCGGCTTTGTCCTGCTGTTTCAGGCGCGCAGCGCGCTGCACACCGGTGCCCACCTGCAGGCGCTGGCCGTGGCACTGGTGGCGTTCGTGCTGATATCGGTCGGCGGCACTCTGCTGTTTCAGGTGTTCAGCCAGCTGCGGTTTTTCTTCGGGCGCGGGCGGCCGCACGGGCTGGCCCCGCAATTGCAGCCCGACCAGACCGGCACGAGCACGGTTGCCGACAGCTATATCAAGGAAACACTGCGCCAGCAGGCGCTGGACTATCCCGAACCGGGCGATCCGCTGTCGGGCCTGCTGTATTACCTGGTGCCCGATCTGATCTATTCGCCGCGCCCGGTGCGTGCCTTTGCCGAACGGCAGTTCCAGGCGGGCATCCTGACGCTGGCGCTGCTTGGCGGGCTGCTGGTTTCGGCGGTCCTGGGCAGCGGCAACGGCGATGGCCGCGTGTCGGGTTGGGTGGCGATCATCCTGTTCGTGATTTCGGCGCCCAGCCTGCTTAACCCCAGGGCCGGCGCGCGCGGCCAGCCGGGGATTTCCGCCCTGTCAGTGCCGATGATGGCGGGCCTGATCGCGTTTTCGGTGCTGGGTCCGGTGGCCATCGCGCTGGTCGGCAATGCCCTGCCCCCGTCACCGTTCGGCATCGGCACGACCACGCTGCTGCTGCTGCTGGTGCTGGCGGGCGTCTTGCACGCGCTGTTTTTTGCCGCGGTGATGCGCCACCAGATGAAGGCGCCTTCGACCAATGTATCGATGGTGCAGGACACGTGGAACATCTCGGTCAACCCGTCGATGATTTCCGACGAATTCATGCGCGCGATGCAGGACGCCTGGTGGGAAAAGATCCCCAACCGGCGCTATTGCCGGATCGATCCGGCGGTAAACCTGCAACAGCGTTCGGGCACGTTTCACGGCAGCATTGTCGAAGAGACACAGCCCGTGCCCTTCACGCTCGACGGCGCGGGCGGCGATCGACCGTTTTCTTCGGGCAATCCCGCAATCATCACCGCGATCAACGGCTATGCGCTGGCGCTGACGCTGGTGGCGTCGATTGCCAGCTATATGCTGGTGGGCGCACTGACCGCTGGCGGCGCGGGGATCGGGTCGCTGGCGGCCTGCACGCTGTTTGTCTGGGCGCTGGCCAAGGCGGCCTTTGACGTGGCGCGGTTCCTGACGCTGCGGTTCGATTTCCGGTCCAACGTGATCTGGATGGACATGAACGGCGCCTATGCCGCGGCTGAAGTCGCCCAAGGCAATCGCTATACCTCGAACCTGCATTCCAGCAGCCAGGTCGTGCAGGTGGAAGGCATGACATTCCGCCTGTGGATGGCCGAAGTGCATTCGGTGGCGTTCGGCAAGGACGGGCAACGCTTCATCGTGTCGATGATGGGCAAACCCGACGAGGCTGCGGGCCTGGCCAAGCGGCTCAAGGATTTCATCACCAGCCAGGCGGTGATGGTTTCGGTTGGCAGCAGCGGCGATCAGGAACGCGCCGCGCGTGCGGGCATGATGAATGCACAACTGAATTTCGGCAACGTGGCGCAACCGTTCGACCGCATTCCAGGGCGGCCCGAGCCGGACCAGGACCGGTAGCGCTGCATTCGCCTATGACGGCACCAGATCGAGCGGCGAATGGCCCAGCGTCACCAGCCGTTGCGCGCGTTTCCAGTCACCGCACAGCCATTCGTGCCAGTGTTCGCGCGGCAGGATCAACGGCAGGCTGACGATGCCGCCCAGCGATCCTTCGGTGGTGACGATGGCAAAGCTTGGAATTTCGCTGTCGCGCCAGATCCCGGCAAAGGCGATAATCGGGTGGCCCGGCACGCCCAGCCATTGCGCGCGCGTCCCGCGCGTGGCGCAAAACGAGGTGGCCGGGACCAGACAGCGGAATTCGGTATGCCGCAACGTGCCGATCCAGAACGGGCTTTCCAGGTTGCGCACATGCGTCACGGCATGGGTCCCGCGCGGCGGTGGCGGCACGCCCCACAGCCGCGGGATCAGATAGCGCGCGCGGTCTTTGCCACGGATCACCACCGGGGCAAAACTGCCGGGGATCACGCTGCCGCGTTGCCACACGTCCCTGCCCGGATCGGCGCCGAGCGCTGCACCGATCACCTGCGCCGGCGCATCGAGGCGATAGGGATGCACCATCGGCCCTAACCCAGGCGCAGGCCAAGCTGCGCCAGCAATTGCGCCGCCTGGTCGTGCGAAATTGTCGCGCCCCGGAACAGACGCGCATCGGTCAATTGCATTCCGCCCAGATCGCACCCGCGCAAGTCCGCCTTGTCGAACCGCGCACCGTCCAGAACCGCATCGCGCAGGCTGCAGGTCCGAAACACCGTCTCGCGAAAATCGCATTTGCGCAAATCCGCCTGCCCCAGATCAACGCGGTCCAACGTCTGGCGGCGAAACGACTGCCCGGGCAATCGGGCATTGATCAGCAGGCATTCGGCAAAGCGCGTGTCGACCAGCGCCGCATCGGTCAGATCCGCCCCGGTCAGCTTGCACCCGGCGAACCCCGCCCCGGTCAGGCGCGCGCTGCGCATGGCGGCGTTGTTGAAATCGCTGGCGGTGCATTGCGCATCGGTCAGATCGGCCCCGACCATTCCGGCAAAGGCGGCGCGCACCGATTGCCAGCGCGTCGCCTCAAGCCGGGTGCCGGCCAGGCTGGTGCGGCGCATGTCGCACCGTTCGAAATGCCAGCCGGCCAGATCCAGCCCGGACAGGTCCGCCCCGGACAGATCGGCGTCGACCAGATGCGCAGGGCCATCGCCCGCCATCGCCACGATATCGGCGCGTGTCAGCATGGTCATTCAATCGGCCGTCAGCCACCAGGCCAGCCCCGATGACACACCGGCCAGCACCAGCGCGGTGAGCATGACCAGCAGATTGGCCGCGATCGACGCGCCCTTGTTGCGGCGGCCGAACTGTTTGCGGGGCATCGGCCGTTCAAGTGCAAGCTGGATGCGCGCCGCCGCTGCCGATCCGGCCAGGCCGATCGGCACCACCACCGCCACCAGCACTGGCGCGCGCACCGCCAAAACCACCGCGACCAGCGCCAGCAGCGGCGTGGCCATCGCCACCGCCGCCAGCATCTTGGCGCGGTTGATCAACGCCCGGGCGATCGGCGCAACCATCATCAGATCGGGGGTGTCTTCGCCCGAAATCACCAGCCAGGCCAGATCGCCGGTCAATTGCGTGGTCACGAATACGCCGATAAATGCGAGCGCTGGCAGCAATGCGCCCTGTTCGCGCAGCACGACCAGCATCAACGGCACCAGATAGACCAGCCGCAGCAGCATCGTTGCCAGGATCTGGGGATCGCGCCGCAACAGCGCCAGTTCCTTGGCCATGATCGTGCGCACCAGCGACGGGCTGAACCGCGCGCGCATGCCCGATCGGGCGCCCGCGCGTGCGGCGCGCCGCGCCGGCCGCCCCAGATGCGCCGATTGCTGGAATGCTGTCAGGAAAACACGTTCAAACACCAGCCCGGTGCCTGTGAACAGGCCAATTGCCACGATCAGCACCCCGGCATCGGCCAGGACATTGCCAAAACCCGCCTGCCCGATCACGCTGGCCCAGCCGGTCTGGCCCAGATGATGCGCGCGCGCCCAGCCGAACACCACCGCAAAGCCGTTGCGCGCGCCATGCGATCCGCTGCCGAAACGCATGGCCTGCGATGCGATCACCATGGCCCCGCCAAACAGCGCGACCAGGACTTGCGCCGTGCTGCGCGCGGCACGCGTGCCAGCCAGTCGCACGATCATCAGCATCACCGTCAGCCCGGCGCAAGTCGCAACCATGACCAGTGCCAGCAACAGCACGATCGCCCCGCCCATCGCCGGATGCCCCAGCACGATCAGCGGCACCAGCGGCGGCAGCAGGAACATCCCTTCGGATACCAGCACGGTTGCGGCGATGCCCAGCAGTTTGGCCCACAACACCACGCGCGGTTCGACCGGCGCGCCCAGCAGCAGATCAAGATCGCCCTGCCCATACAGCGTTGCTTCGGCGCGCGCCAAAGCCTGGCTCAGGCCAAAGGTAAACAGCACGATGGCAACCAAGGTGATCAGTGTCAGACCGGTGGGCGTGGGCTCGATCGGCCAATCGCGCAAGGTCCACGCCACCGCCACCCCGCCCATCACATAGGCACCCAGCAGGCCATAGACCACCATTCGCTGCCACGCGCTGCCGCGCGCGCGCGTCCGCCAGGCGATCTGCATGTTGTGTGCGACCATCCAGGGCAGGGTCGCCGGCGCAAACCGGATCATCGCGGCGCTCCGCCCGGGCTGGTCAGACGGATGAACGTATCTTCCAGAGTGGCGTCGCCTGGCCCTGCCAGGGCGCGCAATTCGTTCAGTGTCCCTTCGGCCAGCAAAGTGCCGCCCGCGATGATGCCGATGCGATCGGCCATGCGCTCGGCCACGTCAAGGATATGCGTGGTGATGATCACCGTGGCGCCGGCATCGACTTGCGCGCGCAGCGCATCCTTGACCGAACGCGCCATCGTCGCGTCGAGCCCGGTCAGCGGTTCATCAAGGATCAGCAGACGCGGCTTGTGGATCAGGGCACCGGCCAGCGCCACTTTCTGCTTCATTCCGCGTGAAAAACCTTCGCAGCGCGTGTCGCGTTCGTCCCACAGGTCCAGCCAGCGCAACAGGCGTTCGGCCTCTGCCTGGGCTTCGGCCGGGTCCATCCGCCACAGCCCGGACACGAACGCCAAGTATTCCACCGGTGTCAGCTTGTCATAGATCATCGGTTCATCGGGCAGCCACGCGGTCATCGCCTTGGCCACCAGCGGTTCGCGTGCGGCGTTGTGGCCAAAGATCTCGACGCTGCCGCCGTCGGCACCCAGCAGGCCCGTGACAATGCGCAAGGTCGTGGTCTTGCCCGCGCCATTGGGGCCCAGCAAGGCATAGAGCTGGCCCGGCGGGATCGTGAGCGACAGATCGCGCAGCACCGGCTTGTCGAACGATTTGCGCAAGCTGGTGATGCGCAGTGCCGCCGGTTCGTTCACGTTGTGCCCCCTTCGCGCCGATGATCGGGCGCAGCGTCGATCCTGAAACGGATCGCCGCCACAGGCAATCCCCCGCGAAAAAAGCGATATCCAATCGGCCGTGCAATGGATTAGCACGGTCGCACGACCTCCTGCACCGGACCCACGCCCATGCTTTTGCCCCGCCGCCTTGCCGCCGTGATGCTTGCCGCCCTGATGGGCACCTCGGCGATGGCCAAGCCGGCCGATCGGGTGACGATCGTGCGTGACGAATGGGGCACCGCGCATGTGCACGGGCACACCGATGCCGATGCGGTCTATGGCATGATCTATGCACAGGCCGAGGACGATTTCCCCCGGATCGAGCGCAATTATCTGGTCAATCTGGGTCGTCTGGCCGAGGCCGAGGGCGAAGGCGCGATCTGGCAGGATCTGCGCCAGCGGCTGTTCATCGATCCGGCCGTGCTGCAGGCCGACTATGCCAAAAGCCCGGCATGGCTGCGCGCGCTGATGCAGGGCTGGGCCGACGGGCTGAACGCCTATCTGGCCGATCATCCCGCGACCAGGCCCAAGGTGATTCGCCATTTCGAACCGTGGATGGCGCTGTCCTTTACCGAGGGCAGCATCGGCGGCGATATCGAACGCGTGCCGCTGTCGCAGTTGCGCGCGTTTTATGAACACCGTCAGGTGGCCATGACCGCGATGGAACGCGGGCTGATCTGGCGCGAACCGGGCGGGTCAAACGGCATGGCGATCGCGCCGGCGCGGACAAAGGATGGCCATGCGCTGCTGCTGATCAATCCGCACACCAGTTTCTTTTTCCGGTCGGAATTGCAGATGACCAGCGATCAGGGGCTGAACGCCTATGGCGCGGTCACCTGGGGGCAGTTCTTTATTTATCAAGGGTTCAATGCCCACGCCGGGTGGATGCACACGTCGAGCGGGGTCGACAATGTCGATGAATTTGCCGAGACGCTGGCGCCGACCGCCGATGGCGGCCAGGGCTATCGCTATGGCGACCAGATCCGCCCGTTGACCCGATCGACCATCACGCTGCGCTATGCGCGTGGCGATGGCACCTTCGGCACGCGCAGTTTTGCCACCTGGGCCAGCCATCACGGGCCGATCGTGCGCGAAGACCATGGCAAATGGATCGCGTTTGCGCTGATGAACCGCCCGGTGCCCGCGCTTGAACAGAGTTTCCTGCGCACCAGGACGCACGATCTGGCCAGCTTTCTCAAAGTGGCACAGCTGCGCGCCAACAGTTCGAACAACACGCTGTTTGCCGATGACCGCGGCGAGATCGCCTATCTCCATCCGCAATTCGTGCCGATCCGCGATGCGCGGTTTGATTACACCAGGCCGGTCGACGGCAGCGACCCGGCGACCGACTGGCATGGTCTGCATGCACTGGCCGATCTGCCCAGCGTGCTCAATCCGCCCAACGGTTGGGTCTACAACACCAATGATGCGCCGTGGCACGCCGCCGGGCCCGACAGCCCGGTCAAGTCGGCATACCCCGCCTATATGGACCAGGCCGGCGACAATCCGCGCGGGCCCCATGCCACACGCGTGCTGGGCAACCGGCGCGACTTTACCATGCAGGGGCTGATCGATGCGGCGTTTGACCCGTGGATGCCCGCGTTCGACCATCTGTTGCCGCCGCTGTTTGCCGCCGCCACCGCCGATCCGGGCAATACCGACCGGCAGGCGGCGATCGCGCTGCTGAAAGCATGGGATCACCGCTGGGCCGCCGGGTCCACCGCGACCACGCTGGCGGTGAACTGGGGCGAAGCATTGTGGGCCAGGCGCGGCGACAACCCCGACCCCGATGATGACAGCACGTCGGTGTGGGACTGGATGGAACGCCGCGCCAGTCCGGCACAGCGGCTGGCCGCGCTGGACGAAGCGATCGCCCGGCTGCGCGCCGATTTTGGCGACTGGCGCGTACCATGGGGGACGATCAACCGCTATCAGCGCAATGATGGCGCGATCGACCAGGTGTTCGATGATGCCAGACCATCTCAGCCGATCCCCTTTGCCAGCGCGCGCTGGGGATCGCTCGCTTCGTTTGGCGCGCGGCGTTATCCGGGTACCAGGAATTACTACGGCACCAGCGGCAACAGCTTTGTCGCCACGGTTGAATTCGGCCCGCGGGTCACGGCGCGCGCGGTCAGCATTGGCGGCGAAAGCAGCGATCCAAAATCGCCGCACTTTGCCGATCAGGTGGATCGCTATGCCAAAGGCGATCTGCGCGCGGTGCATTTCTGGCCCGAAGACCTGGCGGATCATGTGGTCGGGCGCACCGTGCTGGTCCGGCGCTGACGCCTTTGCCGTGTCACCAAATCAGGCTAGGCGGATGGATATGAACGATCACGAAGGCATCATTGCCGCGGCACTGGCCGAATTGAACCGGCTGTACGACACCGCCGTTGCCACCTTGCGCGCCGATATCGCGCTGTTTGCTGCCAATGGCACGATCCCGCCTGCCGGCCGGCGCGACGACGGGTCGTATGCCTATCCCGAATTGCGCATCGACATGGCCCGCGACCCCGACAATGTATCGACCGGGCGCGCGTTCGGGCGGCTGACCCAGCGTGGCACCTATACCACCACGGTGACCCGTCCGGTGCTGTTCGGTGCCTATCTGCGCGAACAGTTGCAACTGATCCTGGAAGATTACGATGTGACGCTGACGGTCCACGCCTCGCGTCAGGAAATTCCGTTTCCCTATGTACTGGACGGCGCGTTCGGTGCGGAAATCGGCGTGGTGCGGCCATCGGATCTGGCGCGGCATTTTCCAACGACCGAGCTTGCCGCGATCGGCGACGAAATCGCCGATGCCGAATATGTTGTCGGTGACGGGCCAATGCCGCTGTCGCTGTTCGACGGCCTGCGCACCGATTTCAGCCTGGCGCGGCTGGCGCATTACACCGGCACGCGCACGCAGGATTTCCAGCGTTATATCCTGTTCACCAATTACCACCGGTATGTCGATGAATTCGTCGACTGGGCCGGGCGGCAACTGGATGGTACGCGGTTTGTGGCGCTGACCGGCGCGGGCGGGCTGTCGATCGATACGCGGACCGACGATGCGCGCGCACGGCTGTCGGACACCGCCTGGCGGCGGCACCAGATGCCCGCCTATCACCTGATCGCGCCCGACGGTACCGGCATCACGCTGGTCAATATCGGCGTGGGCCCGTCGAATGCCAAGACGATCTGCGACCATCTGGCGGTGCTGCGGCCCGAGGCATGGTTGATGATCGGCCATTGCGGCGGCCTGCGCCCGACCCAGCAGATCGGCGATTACGTGCTGGCGCATGCCTATCTGCGCGATGACCATGTGCTCGATCCGGTGTTGCCGCCCGAAATCCCGATCCCCGCGATTGCCGAAGTGCAAGTCGCCCTGCAGACCGCCGCAGAGCAGGTAAGCGGGATCGGCGGCACCGATCTGAAGCGGCGCATGCGCACCGGCACCGTGGTCACCACCGACGATCGCAACTGGGAATTGCGCTTTGCGCATTCGGCCCGGCGGCTCAGCCTGTCACGCGCGGTCGGGATCGATATGGAATCGGCCACGATCGCAGCCCAGGGCTATCGCTTTCGCGTGCCCTACGGCACGTTGCTGTGCGTGTCGGACAAACCGCTGCATGGCGAGATCAAGCTGCCGGGCCAGGCCAACCGGTTTTACGAGGAAGCAATTGCCGCACACCTCGCCATTGGCACGACCACGTGCGAATTGCTGCGGCAGCAGGGCGCACGCCTGCATTCACGCAAACTGCGCGCGTTTAACGAGCCGCCGTTTCGTTAATCCGCGAATAACGAAACAATTAACGTTGCAATTTAGTCGCTTAAACGGTTAAACAATCCGCCCTGCCCGCCAATAAAACGTGGTTGGAATAATGCCAATTTTATGACATTATTAAGGTCCGCCGCGATGGCTAGGTGGGGCCCTGCGCATGAGCAACAGTCTATCGACGGAAATGGCTGGCGAGAACGCCGACGAACCGATCCCGGTCGGGCCGCAGGTTCCGCTTACCATGAAAGATGCAATCTTTACGCGGCAACTGGCCGAAGTCTATTTGTTGATCGACAACGTATCGAATTTTCCGAACAAGGAAATTCCCCGCGCACCGGAAAACAATAAGCCATTTGAAGATGCGTTTGGCGATGACAACTGGCTTATGACAATAACAAACATACCCTGGCCACCACATGTCGATGTCGACACTCAAAAAATGGCAGCGCAACTGATCTTTGCGCGAGATTTGTTGAACAATGCAGCCGCGCCAGCCAACAGTATGACTATCGCGTTCACCCAGATGGTGTTCGAGCAACGCCGCCCGGCGCTGCTGCGAATGTTTCGCAGGGGTCCAGCCGTCCAGGATGACCGTCGCAGCCCAAACGGCCGCGACCCCGGCGCGACCACGCAGGAAAGCCTTGCGCGCGATATTTCCAACGGAGCACTGGGCCGGATCGCCTATGGCAAATTGCGGCGCGAAGCCGCGTCGTTTCTAAGTTACGCGACGTGGCTGGCCTTCTTCATGATCGTGTTCACGATCATCACATTTGCGCTGTCCTGGACCGTGGCCACTGGCAGCGAACTCGTAGCGAACGAATTACAGGCGCGGACCGAATTTGCGAGCGCCAGCGCCAGCGTGCTGACAGCTGAACAAAGCAGTGCGATCGCATCGTATAAAGACCCGAACACCGCGCAAAAAAGCACACCCGCAAATCTCAGCCCGTCACAACCTGGGGCACCAAAGCCCAATTCGACGATCGCTGGCTCTGGCGGCGATGCGCCACCCGTAACGTATGGTTACACTGCCGATATTTATTGTCGCACACCGCCTGCGCCTGCGCTGATCATCGGGTCGCCAACATCCGACCCTGACTGGCTGCAGATCCAACGCCACTCGCTGTGTGCCGCCTATGCCAGGGCGCACGCACGCCTGGCCATGGCCGAAAGCAATTTGGCCGAATGGAATGCGATCGAGAGCCGCTGGTTCATGCCCGTCGCGTTGCGTTATTTAGGCATGGCGCCTCTGCCGATCGGGCATGGCAGCGACAAGTCGCAAGCAACCGCGGCACCCCCTTGCCCAAAAGGCAGCCTGTGCGACATCGCTGACACCGATACGCAATGGACTGCAACCTGGGTGCACGTCATGGGCGGAATCATACTCCCGATCTTTTACGGCGTTCTGGGCGCGGGCGTGGCGGCGGGACGTTCGCTTTCGGCAAAGTTGCGCGACAACACGCTCAGCCCGCGTGACGGCCTGCTATCGTGGGTCTATGTGGGGCTAGGCAGCATTATTGGCGGCTGCATCGGCCTGATCATTACGCCCAACGATGTCGCCACAGCTCCGGCCATCAATCATTTGTCAACATCGGCGCTGTGTTTCCTGGCCGGGTTCAGCGTCGATGGCGTGTTTCAGATGCTTGAACGCCTGTCAGCTGCTGCCTTTAACAACCAGCCCCCTGCCCAGCCCAAAAAACACTGAGGTCAGCCCGGTCGGGCTCGATCGATTACCGGGTTGCACTGGCCAGGTGCGGGCGGTGGGCGGGGCTGAACACCTCGCTGCCGATCGTGTCGAGCGCCAGGCGATAGCTTTTGACGACCAGCGCAAACACCGACGGGTCGATGCCGCGCCCGGTGATCACGTCCCAGGTGACATTGACCGAGCGGTCAGGACCGACGGTAACCGCGCCAAACCGGTTGTCGCGTACAAAGGCAGCAGCGGCGGTCGCGTCGAAGGGTTTTTCGGGCATGAAGCTGGCGCTGAATTGCAGCGACTGGCACGCGGCATGGGTGATTTCGTTGCAATCGTAAAACACGATCTGCGTTGCCCAGCCGCCGATGCTGGCCTTGATCAAAGGATCGCCGCTGTCATCACGGGTAACGACCGCATCGTGTCCCGCCGCCTTCAGCGCGGCGGCAACGCTGGCGGGTTCGGCCGCGGCCACCCCGTCTGCCGGGTCGGCAAGCGCAGGCGTCGCCAGACCGACGCAAAGCGCCAGCGCAATCAGGTGACAGGCAATCGGGGCAAGCACCGACTTCATGAAGACATCCTCGGGTTATTTTTTATCTTCCCGAAACGTCTCATAAAGCCGATCAGGCGGCAAGCAGGGATTATCCCCCTTGATCGCGACCTGTCGCGATTGTCGCGCGGTCAGTCCTGCGCAAGGAATTCCACCAGGGCGTTGCCCATGTCCGGCATGGTCACGCTGCTCATATGGGTGCCGGGGATGGTGACGCGCGTGGCGCGGGGCAATGCCCGGGACAGCCGGTCTGCTGACCCGTTGTCATCATCCTTGTCGCCGCACAGCACCATCGTCGGCATGGTGATCGCGGCCAGCGCGTCGGGCGCGGTATCCTCCATCGTGCCCAGCAACAGGCGCACGGCCACCCGGTCGGTGTTCGACGTCTTCAGGAATTGCTGCGCCATATAGGCGGGATCGCCGGGGCGGATGGTACCGAACCGGTCGATCACATCGCGAAAGAAATCCTGCCGCCGGTTCCAACCGGCCAGGCCCTCGAGCCCCATCCCCGCCAGCACCAGCCGACGCGGCGCCATGCCGCGGATCACGCTGCGCGCCGCGGTGCGAGACCCCAGCGAAAAGCCCACCAGATCAAAGTCATCGAGCCCAAGATGCGCCACCAGTGCCGCTGCATCGCGCGCCAGCACATCGGCCGGATAGGCCGCCGGATCGTGCGGCGCCGCACTGGCGCCATGCGCGCGCAGATCGGGCATCAGACAGGCAAAGCCCGCCCGCGCCAGCTGCGCCGCGGTGCCATAGCGCACCCAGTTGACGTGGGCCGACGAAAACAGCCCGTGCAGCAGGACCACCGGCCTGCCCTTGCCCAGTCGGGTCAGGGCCAGCGGTGCGCCATCGAATCCGGGAAACGTCTCTGTGGTATCGGTCATGCCGGCTGCGATAGCCGGTCAGGCGAGCAGCTTGTAGCCCGAAATCATCAGCACGACCGCCAGCGCCGGGCGCAGCACATGATCGGGCGACCGGGTCGACAGCAGGCTGCCTGCCACCACCCCGGGGATCGATCCGATCAGCAGATTGACCAGCAGCGCCAGATTGACATCGCCGATCACCCAGTGGCCGAGCCCGGCGATCATCGTCAGCGGCACGGCATGGGCAATATCGGTGCCGACAATGCCCGCCACGCGCAAGGCCGGATACAGCAGCAGCAAGGCCGTAACCCCGATTGCGCCCGCGCCAACCGACGACAGCGTGACCGCCACCCCCAGCACCACGCCCAGCACAACCGTGGGCAGCAGGGTCTTGCGGGGTTCAAGATGATCGGCGCGCTTTGCCAGCGCCGCCAGCTGCTTCTGGAACAGCGTCGCAATCGCGGTCAGGATCAGCATCGCGCCCAGCGCCAGCAGGATCGTGTGATTGGCTTTGGCAGGCGGATGGCCCAGCCGTGCCAGGATCACCAGCGTGATGACCGCCGCCGGCACGCTGCCGCTGGCCAGCCGGCGCACGATCACCCAATCGACTGTGGCGCGGACGCCATGCACAAATGTTCCGGCAATCTTGGTGGTCGAGGCAAACAGCAGATCGGTGCCCACCGCTGTTGCCGGACTGACCCCGAACAACAGCACGAGCAGCGGCGTCATCAGCGAACCGCCCCCCACGCCGGTCAGCCCGACCAGAAATCCGACCAGCAATCCGGCGACGGCATGAAGTACATCGAGTTGGGCCAGCATGGTCATTCCTGCACAGGGCGGTTGGCGATCGTCATGATCATGACCTTGCATAACGGCGCAGACGGCCCCACCGCAAGGACCCTGCACACAATCTCTACTTTATGACTTGGGATTTTACCTATCAGCGCCGACATTGTCTCGCAACCGGACGCTGCCAGGGTTGACGATTGCTTGCCGCACCGCACGAGGCGTTGTAGATTTTTCACCATGCTTGTTCAGCGCGCGCTTCGCCGGTTGCGCAACCGGTGTCCACAGTGGCGGGGGCCGACCTCGACCATCTGTGCGCTTGCGCTGGCAACACCGCTCCTGATCGCAGGCCCGGCGCGCGCCGCGACACCGGCGTCGTTCGTTGCCACTGCCATCCAACCGCTGGCATTCGGTACGCTGGTTACCGCCAGCGGCGGGTCGCGCACTGTCAGCCCCGACGGGTCGACCAGCAGCAACGGCGTGTTTCCGCTGGGCGACAGCGCCAGCACCCCGGCCGAGTTCACACTGACGTATACGCGTCCTTCGGGCACCTTTCTCAGCGTGCTGGTGACCTTCCAGTTCAGCCTGCCATCCCCCCCCACGGTCAATATCCCCGGAATCCAGGGGAACCTGTCGTCCTTCACCACCGACCTGCCTGGTGTTGCAACGCTTCAGCCGGGTCAGACGGTCAGCTATGTCATGCCCGCCTGCGTATCCGCCACCTGTTCGGTCACGTTCCATATTGGCGGCACCCTGACGATCACCCGCAGCAGCGGCGGCGGCAACCTGACCTTTCCGTTGACGCTGCTGAGCACTGTCACGACGGTGCTGGGATGATCGCATCGCGCGCCCCGATGCGCATCGCGCTGCTGCTGGCGCTGGCCATGGCGGTGCCCGATGCGCAGGCCGCCACGGCAAGCGCATCGGGCACCGCCATGGCCACCGTGATCCGGCCGCTGAGTGTCACGGCCATTGCCGACATGGATTTCGGCACGATCACCCACCTGCCCGGCGTCGGCGGAACGGCGACGGTCAGTCCGGGCAGTGGCGGGGCCAGCTTTGCCGGCGGCGCCAGCGCAGTGTGCAGCGGATCGGATTGCGCATCGGCCCATGCCGCACGCTTTGCCGTGACGGGCGAACCGCAGCGCAATTATACGATCCGGTTGCCCGGCACGGTCACCGCCACCGGATCGACCATCGGCATCGGCGGCACAGCACCGCCGCTGACCATCAGCGCGCTGACACTGCGCACCCGCGGCGGAACCGGCATGCCCAGGCTCGACGCCTCGGGCAATGACGGGTTCGAGGTGGGCGGCACGATCACACTGCCGGCCGATCTGCCCCCGGCACGGTATCGCGCCAGCTTTGCCGTGATTGTCACGTACATCTGAAAGTCTGACCCAAAATTCGTGACCTGGCGCATTTGGACGATGGCACCGGCCCTATGTCAAAAGTGCCGGTCGCGGTTCCACGACAGTGAACCGACCAAGATCACAAATTCGAAACATGTATTAAAAATTACCGCATCAGCAATTGTGGCCGTGAAACTGCGCGTCTGCAGCAGCCATTTTTAGCGATATCTTAAGCAAGATTTTTTCCGGGGTAAGTATAAATCCTAGGCCATCCTTCAATTCACCCGACTAGTAAATGTGCATCGCCGGATCGTTTGGCAAGTAACGCACGACCATCCGACGACCTTTGGGGAATATCCATGCCAGGCACAAGGGACGGCCCGGCAGTCGATTGGGGAATTGGTCATGAAAAAGATTTTGCTTTCAGCCGTTGTTGCGCTGTCGTTCGCGGCGCCCGCCTATGCCGCTTCGGGCAATTCGTCGCAGGCCACCGGTACGGCAAATGCCACCGTGGTTGCCCCGATCGTGCTGACGCACGGTGGATCGGCCGCGTTGAATTTCGGCAGCTTTACCGTGGGAAGCGGCGGCTCGGTGGTGGTCACCGCGGCCGGCGTGGGCAGCGTGCTTGGCGATGTGGGCCTGGTTCCCGGTTCGTCGGAAACCGCTGACCAGTTCACCGTGAAGGGCGACCTGAACCGCAACTTCTCGATCACCACGGGCAGCGGCTCGGTGTCGAACGGCGCGGTCTCGATGGCCTTCAGCACGGTGCCCTCGGCAGCAGCGGGCAAGCTGGATTCGACCGGCAGCGGAGCGTTCACTGTTGGCGGCACGCTGACGGTGGTCGGCACCGAAGTCGCCGGCACCTATACGGGCACCTACAACGCCACTGTCGCCTACGACTGATTGCACGACCGGTCGGTGCGCCGATCGCCGGGGGAACGGATGATATCCGACGGAACGGGGCCAACCCGTTCCGTCCCCTCCGGTCCGGCGCAGTCCGGTCGGGCGCGCCAGCAAAAAGGCGACCAGATCCATGCAAACACGCTTTTCTTCGGCCGCGGGCCTGGCTTTGCTGGCGGGGATGGTTCCCGCGGGACCGGCCCTGGCGGCATCGGGCGAAACCGCGAACGCGGCGGGCGCCGCAGCGGGCAAAGTGATCAAACCGATCGTGCTGTCGCATACCGCAGGCGCCGCGCTCAGTTTTGGCACATTTACCACAGGGTCCGGCGGCAGAGTCGATGTCAGCACCAGCGGGGTTGGCAGCGTTACCAGAACGGTTGCCTTCGTGCCCGGCCTGTCAGCGCCGTCGGCCGATCAGTTCACGCTGACCGGCGGCAAGCGGCAGACCTTTACGATTGTCACGGGCAATGGTTCGGTGACCAACGGGTTGAACACGATGACCTTTACCACGGCGCCATCGTCCACCAGCGGCTCAACCAGCACGACCGGCACTTTCAGCTTTACCGTCGGTGGCAAACTGACGGTGGCCGGGGGCGAATCCGGCGGCCTTTATTCGGGTACATACTCGGCCACGGTGGCCTACAACTGATCCGGGCACGGGCACGGGCACGGGCACGGGCACGGGCGGGCTGCGCGGGGGGCGCAGGCCCCCCGTCCTGCGTCATCGGGCGCGCGAAATCATGCTGTAAATTCCCTTACGCGTTAACCCTAACCTGTTGTTAACCATATTGGCTTAGCAACCCGAACTGCAGGCAGGCGGTGGGCAACGAGCCCGGTCATCTCGAGACCCGGATCGCTCCACCCACTGCGGCAAGGGGTAACTGGCGAACGCACCTAGGGGGCCTTCGCGCAACAGACGGGATTTCGCATGACACACACCAAGCGCATTCTGGCAGCCGTCGCGATCGCTGCCACTTTCGGAAGCGTTGTCGACGCCAAAGCCGCTTCGGGCAATTCGTCGACAGCAGCCGGTACCGCCTCGGCCACGGTGGTCGCACCGATCGTGCTGACACACACCTCGGGCTCGGCGCTCAACTTTGGCAAGATCACGGTTGGCGCTGGCGGCACCGTCGTGGTTACGTCGGGTGGCAGCGGGTCGGTTACGGGCGATGTCGGCTTTGTACCAGGTTCGACCAACGCGGCCGACGCGTTTTCGCTGACCGGTGACAACAGCCGCAATTTCGGCATCACCACCACCAGCGGCACGATCACCAACGGCACCAAGACGATGAATTTCACCACCGCCGCATCGTCGGCCACGGGCACCACCAGCTCGACCGGCACCTACAGCTTTACCGTTGGCGGCACTTTGACCGTGACGGGCACCGAAACGCCCGGCAGCTATACCGGCACCTACAACGCCACGGTGACGTACCAGTAAGGCATACTGGCCAGGCTGCCCCGGAAAGGGAACAGACCATGCACCGGTTGTTCCGTGCATCCAGGGCAATCCTGGCCTGTATCGCCATGATGGCAAACCATCAGGCGCTGGCCGCTTCGGGCAACACCACCGTGGTGCCCGGAACCGCCAGCGCCGTGGTGACAGCCCCGATCCAGCTGACCGCTGTCGCACCACTGCAATTCGGATCGATGGCCCAGCCGGTGACCGGCGGCACGCTGGTCCTGACACCGTCAGGCACAATCACCACCACCGGCGATGTGGGCACGGCCCGCGCGATCGCCCAGGCCGTCACGCCGTCGGCTGCCACCTTCAACGTAACCGGCCTTGCCGGGACGCTGTTTACAGCCAGCGGAGTCAGTTCCGTGACGATCAGCAATGGCTCTGCAACAATGACGGTGGGGCAGTTCACGATCAACAGTTCGTTTTCCGGCGGACAGATCGGAACCAACGGCACAGCAACTTTCAACATCGGTGCAACCTTGACGGTTGCGCCGCGTCAGGCCATCGGCAAGTATACGGGGACGTTTCCGATAACCGTCGCGTATTACTGAACCGGGATGTTCGGCCTATTTGCGGACATCTCCACCGGAGTTGACCTGCCATGACCGTGCCACGGACGGCATCCTTGTTCGGTTTTTCCTGTTTCGCCCTGCTGATTGTGTCATTGCCATCGGTTGCAGCCGCGCAAGTGGCCACCCTGTCGACCGGCGGCGCGCAACCTGCCGGCACGCCTTCACCGGCCACCGACTCCCCCAAAAGCGAAGGCCCGACCAATTCCCAGGCCCCGTCGGGCGCAGTGGGCGGGATGGGTGATATCAATCTTTATCCCAAACGCGTGGTGATCGACGATCGCAACCGGGTTGCCAGCGTGGGCGTCTACAACAAGACCGCCAACACCGGCGACTACGAGATTTCGATTGCCGACATGATGATGACCACCGACGGCCGCCTGGTCGAACCGGCCACGGTCAAACAGGGCGATGCGACGCTGGCACGGCTGAAGGGCGCTGTCGAAATGGTGCGCTTTTCGCCGCACCGGTTCACGTTGCCGGGCAATGAATCGCAGATGGTCCGGCTGATGGCGCGGGTTTCGCCCGATCTGCCGCCGGGTGAATACCGCACCCATGTGTCGGTGATCGCGGTGCCGCCGGGCGATGACGGGCTGACCATCGACGAGGTGACCAAGGGCAAGCCGGCGACCAATGGCATCGGTGTGCGGATCACGCCGCGCTTCGGCATTTCGATTCCGATGATCGTGCGTGTCGGCGAAACGACCCTGACCGCGGGGCTGAAGGACCTGTCGGTGGCGACCGCGCCTGACGGGCAAAGGCTGATCCGGCTGATCGTCACGCGCAGCGGCACGCGCTCGGCATTTGGCGATATTACCGTCACCGCGCCCGGGGCGCCCAAGCCGGTGGCGATGATCCGCGGCGTGGGCGTCTATCCCGAAGTTGACGAACGCGGCGTTGTCCTGCCGATCGATCCGTCGGTCGATGCGCGGTTTACCGCGCGCGGCACCAGGCTGACGGTCAGCTATGTCGATGATGATTTTGCCCCCGGCAAGACCCTGGTCCGGCAGGAATTCGTCGTTCCGTGACGCGATCGGGGGCAAACGGATACGTCTCCCCGATACCTTGCCCTTTGCCTGCGCGCCAACGCAGCACGGGATTCAGTTCTGCGACCGCGCTGCTGGCGCTGCCGATGGCGGCCGGTCCGGGCGTGGCATTGGCCGCACCCGGCCCGACGCCGGGGCCGGAACCGGGCCCACCGCAAACGATCGCTCCGCCCAGCACCCCGCAGCAGGCATCCCCCGGTCAGCTTGCGCGCCCGGGCCAGCCGATTGCCAGCGGTGCCCCGGTGCTGTCCGACGACAACGAGCTGATCCTGGAAATCCGCACCCAGCACCGCGAAATGACCGACACGATTACCGCGCACGGACTGCGTGGCGGAATCTATCTGCCGATGGGCGATCTGGCGCGGTTCCTGGACCTGCCGATCAGCATCAGCGACGACGGTCACTATGCCAATGGCTGGTATCTGTCGCCCGGCCGGACGATCTCGATCAACCTGCGCGCAGGCACGATCGTTCAGGGCGGCAAGGAGGCGCCGCTGCCCAAAGGCGACTTTGTCGCCCATGACGGCGAATTGTGGATCAGGGCCGACCGGCTGCAGGACATTCTGCCGATCCGCATCGTCACCGATTTGCGCGCGCAGACGGTGGTGGTGAAAACGCTTGAGGCGTTTCCCTTCGAACAGCGCCTGGCGCGCGACGCCGCGCGTGAACGGCTGACCAGTCTGGGGGGCCGCGCCCCGGCCCAGACGTATCCGCGCCAGCCAACGCCCTATCATGTGATCGACACCCCGATTGCCGAGGTAGAACTCCGTGCCGCAGGCGCACAGGGCATTGCGGCCCATCTGGAAACCGATCTGCGCGCGTCGGGCGATGTGCTGTTCATGACCGGGCGGTTCTTTGCCAGCCTGTCATCAACGAGCGGACTTGTCGCCGCGCGCATGGAACTGGGCCGCCGCGATCCCGAAGCGCATCTGCTGGGGCCATTGCGGGCGACCGAATTCGAACTGGGCGATGTTGCCACCGAGTCAATGCCGGTCGGTCTGCGCGGGGTGGCCGGACGCGGTCTGATGCTGACCAATGAACCGTTGGAACACGCCTCGGTGTTCGAGACGATGGATTTTCGCGGGCCCCTGCCCTCGGGCTTTGAGGTCGAACTGTATCGCAACGATACGCTGGTGGGATCAACCGGCACCGCGGTGAACGGCGATTACGAATTCCTGCATATCCCGGTCGATTTCGGGCTGAACGTGTTTAGGCTGGTATTCTACGGGCCCCAGGGGCAGCGCCGCGAGGAAGTGCGCCGGATCAGCGTGGGTGATGGCCGCCTGGCCAAAGGCGCGTTCACCTACAACGTGTTCGCCGTGCAAAAGGACAAGGCCGTCATCAACGCGACCGAGCCCGGGTTTCAGCCCACGCTCGATTACGGCGACTGGCGCGAAGGTTTTGCCGTGCAATATGGCCTGACCAGCGCGATCACCGTGGTCGGCAGCGGCGCGCTGTATCAGACCACAGGCACGCCTGGCACCACAGCGCGCTGGCTGACCTCGGCCGGCCTGCGCACCGGCATCGCCGGCTGGGCGGCCAAGCTTGATGCCAGTGTCGGCACAGGCGGGGCCACCGCGATCGAGGCAGGGGTGGCGGGCAAAGTGTTCGACACCAGCGTGGTCGCCATCCATGCCGAATATGGCCATGGCTATATCGACGAAGTGCGATCACCCAGCGATCTGCCCTTGACCTCGATGACCGAGTTCGACCTGTCCAAAACGCTGCATTTCGGGCCAAAGACCGTGCCCCTGGCATTCAGCTGGCAACATCTGACCTTTGCCAATGGCCAGGTCACCGACACGGCAGCGTTCCGGCAGACGGTCACGTTCGGTCGGGTCATGGCCGCCAACGTGATCAACTATATCGACACCGCCACCCCGGGCGCCCCCACCACCCACACCACCAATGGCGTGTTCGACCTGTCGACCTTTGCCGGCAGCCACACCCAATACCGTGCCGAGGCGAGCTATACCGTGGGTCCTCACCCGGTGCTGGTGTCGCTGGGCGGCGAAGTCGCGCATGACATCGATGCGCGCACCACCGTGCGTGCATCGCTGAACCAGACCTTCACCACCCGCCAGACCACCGCCGGGCTGTCGGGCACGCGCAAGTTCGGTCCGTTTGCGCTGTCATTCGATTCGACCTACACGCCGCAGTCGCGGGCGTATGCCTTTACCATGCGGCTTGGTTTCAGCTTTGGCCGCAATCCGCTGAACGGGCGGATGTTTGTGGCGCGGCCGGGCCTGTCCAGCAGCGGCGCTGTGGCGGTGCGCGCCTTTTCCGACACAAACGGCAACGGCCTGTACGATCCGGGCGAACCGGTTATCGGCAATGTCAGCTATTTTACCGGATCACAGCATGTGACGGCGGGTGCCGAGGGCAACGCGGTGTTGACCGGCACCGGCGATGGCACGCGTGCCGCGGTACGGATCGACACCGCCAGCCTGCCCGACATCGCAATGGCGCCAACGCGCGCCGGCGTCGAAGTGATCGCACGGCCCGGCCGCATTCCGGTGGTGGACTTCGCGATCCAGCAGTTGAGCGATATCGAAGGCACCGCGGTCTATGCCGATGGCAGTCACAAGCGCGGCGTGGCCGGCCTGAACCTGCAACTGATCGACACCCACGGGCGTCGGGTGGCGCATGCGCGCAGCGAAGGCGACGGTTTCGTGCTGATCGAACAGGTCCGACCGGGGGATTATCGCCTGGAAATCGTGCCCGACCAGGCGCGCAATCTGAAAATCCGCCTGCTGAGCGATGACGCCGTGCATGTCGGCACCAAAGGCAAGGTGATCCGCCTGAAGATCGTTGTGGCATCGCAATAACGTAATGCAGCAAAAAAGCCGAACTTTCGGCTTTGCGCAGACTATTACAATGTCGTAACGTTACGGCGTGCCTGGCGTTGTCCGATGGACCGCTGCGTGCAGGAACGGCCCCGCTAAGGTCATGTCCCCAAAAGGAGCACGCCGCGATGACTTCGGTGATATCCCCGGTGCGCAGCATTTCCGACCTGGCGCGCATTGCCGGAGTTTCGGTTTCGACCGTATCGCGCGCATTGACCGGCAAGGGCACGCTGAACCAGTCAACCCGCGATCGCATTCGCGCGATCGCCGATGACCACGGGTTCCGTCTGAACGTGGCGGCGCAAAACCTGCGGCTGGGACGGACCGGGGCGGTGGGCGTGCTGTTGCCGCTGGGCCATGAACGCGCGCAAGCCCTGTCCGATCCGTTCTTTTCCGAAATGTTTGCGCATCTTGCCAATGCGCTGACCGACCATGGCTATGACCTGCTGGTGTCGCGCGTGCTACCGCAAGGCCCTGCGTGGCTTGACGATTTCGTGCGGTCTGGCCGCACCGACGGGATCATCCTGGTCGGGCAGTCGGATCAGGGAACGGTGCTGAACCACATCGCCGCGCATTACCGGCCGATGGTGGTGTGGGGCGCCTATGCGCCTGAAAACCTGTACACCACGGTCGGGTCGGACAACCATGCCGGCGGGGCGATGGCGGCAAAACATCTGTTGCAGCGCGGATGCCGGCGCCTTGCCTGGTTCGGCCATGCCAGGGCCCCGGAATTTGCCGCGCGCCAGGCCGGATTTCTGTCCAGCCTGCCCGACGATCTGCGCCAGGCCTGCGATCTTGTCCCCGTACACATCACGCCCGAGGGCAGTCGCGCGTCGGCCCATGCGTATTTCGAGGCGGGACACCGCCCCGACGGAGTGTTCGCCGCCAGCGACATCGGGGCAATCAGCGTTATCGCAGCCGCCGCGGAATTCGGCATTCGCGTGCCCGAGGACATGGCCGTGATCGGGTTTGACGATATCGTGCTGGCCCGATTGAGCCGGCCGCCGCTGACCACCGTGCGCCAGGATATCGAGGCCGGCGCGCGCATGCTGGTCGATCTGCTGCGGCGCCGGATGGCCGGGGTGGAAACCCAGTCGGTGCAATTCGCGCCGAAACTGATCGTGCGCGAATCCGCCTGAACGCCAAAACGACAACGGGCCGGCGCGTGGCAAGACGCGCCGGCCCGTTGATTTCAAATCGCGCTCAGAACGTGGCGTGCAGACGTACGCCAAAGGTGCGCGGCGGCGCCATATAGGCGTTCTGGGTGCCTGTTTGCAGCGGGGTTTCAAAGACCTGCGACTGATAGATCTTGTTGGTCAGGTTCTGTACCCAGCCTTCGAGCGTGTAGCGGTGCGCGATTTTCACGCCCAGATTGGCGTTGATCAGACCGACCGAGCCCTGGATGTTGTTGCCCGCGACGTTGTTGTACTGGCTGCTGGTGTACTGGTACTGCACCCGCCCGATCAGATCGACGTTGTCGGTCATCGGCGTGTCGAGCGTGGCGCCGACGTTGGCGCTAAGCTTTGGCGCAAAGCGGAACCGCGAACCCGACAGGTGCTGATCGATGTTGGGATCGACGCCATACTGCGCGTGCGGGATCCAGGTGGCATCGGCATTCAGCGTGATCGCCTTGGTCAGGGCGAACGTGTTTTCGATTTCGGCGCCGTAATCAACCGCCGATTTGGCATTGAGCACGGTGAACCGCAGGCCGACGAACTGGGCGATCTGCAGGTTTTTCAGATCATAGTAGAACACCGAAATATTGGTGCGCGCACGGTGGTCAAGATACTGGACCTTGGCACCCACTTCGAACGCGTTGATCGTTTCGGGCTTGTATGATGCATCGAGCGGCGCGGCGGGTGCAGCCCCCCCGGCCAGCGCCGAAATCAGGTATCGCAGTTGCGGCGGCAAGGCACCGAAATAGGCCGCGTTGTTCAAAACGCCGCCAGCCGCGTTTTCGTCCATGTTGATTCCGCCGGCCTTGAAGCCGCGGTTGTAGGTGGCATAGCCCATGGCGTTGGGGGTAAGCTTGTATTGCAGTCCGAAGGTGCCCGAAACCGCCTTGTCGGTGTGGCTTTGGTCATAGGCCGGCGCCGGACCCAGGTTGAGCAGCGTCGCCCACGACGTGGGATTGGGATCGAAGTGATCATACGCGAACGACCCGGTCTTGTGCTCGATCGAATAGCGCAGGCCCCCGATCACGCTGAACTGGTCGGTCACCTTGAAATCGCCATGCGCAAACACCGCATAGGAATCGGTCGAACCATGCATCGATTCCTGATCGAGCAGACCAGGCGATGCCTCGGCCGTACCGAAGGGCAGCCCGGCCACGCCGTAGAGCACGCGATCCCAATAGGTCTGCGCTTCAACTCCGTTGAACAGCGAACGGCCCGACTTCAGCTTTTCCGACGAGACAAAGCCGCCGACGACCACGTCGGCGTTGAGCGACGGAATGCGCGTGTTGTAGGTCAGTTCCTGCGAGGCGAAAACGCTGTGGAAATCCTCGTCATAAGGCAGGATGTCGGCGCCCGAAAAATCGGCGTCTTCGTTCAGTTGCACGACATCGAACCGGCGATAGGCAGTGACCGACTTCAGCATGCCCGCACCCACCGCGGCATCGACCAGCAAAGTCACGCCGCCATCCTTGGTCGACTGATAACCCAGCGAATTGAGCGACACCTGGAACTTCGACGGATCGGTCGACGGCAGCGTGTTGCCAATCGCCTGCGTCAGCGCATCGACCAGCGGCGCGGTTGGCCCTGCGACGACGCGTTCCGTGGCATAGCAGCATGCGCCATGGCTGGCCGAATAGTCACCGATCAGGCGCACGGTAACCGATGACGACGGTTCCCACAGCAGCTGTGCCTTGCCAGCCAGGGTCTTGTTGCCGTCGACCGGCCGACCGGTGTTCACATCGGTGAAGAACCCGTCGGTGCCCGAAGCAAGCCCCGACACGCGCACCGCCAGATTGCTGGCCAGCGGCACATTGACCGAGCCCTTGAGCGAATAGGTGTTAAAATTGCCATAGGTGCCGTCGAACGAACCGCCCATTTCGGTGGTCGAAGGCTTGGTCGATGCCAGCAACAGCGCGCCTGCGGTGGTGTTCTTGCCGAACAGCGTGCCCTGGGCACCGCGCAACACCTGCAAGTTGTCGATATCGAGGAAATCCTGCAACGCGGCGGCCGCACGCGTGCGATAGACCCCATCGATGAACACGCCGACCGAGCCTTCGAACGAACGGCTGATCCCGGCAGTGCCCAGGCCGCGAATGATCAGATCCGCGCTGGACGAGGCGATGTTGGTGACGCGGAACGTGACGCTGGGCGTGATCGCACCGATGTTCGACACATTTTCAACGCGCGCCGTCGCCAAAGTATCGGCGTTTGCCGCGGTGATCGAAATCGGCACGTTCTGCAGCTTTTCCGAACGGCGCTGCGCGGTCACGACGATTTCCTGAAGGCCGGACTGCGGGGCGGTGCTCGCCTGATCGGCGGCAGGGGCTGCATCCGCCAGCGCCGGCGTTGCATAGACCGATGCGGCAACAGCAAGGGCCGAACCGGCCCGCCAAATGGCTTTCATGATAGTTCCTCTTCCTTCTGGACACGCTGTCTCGCGCGCTTGAACGGGTCCTTCTGATGGCCGGGATGGGCGGCCAGGGCGAAGGAACGCGGTGTGGTCCTGCGTCAATTCATCGTTTAAATCTTGACAAATTGCGCCTGTATCATGACAAATCACGCCTGAACCCATGGTGTTGCCGCTTGCCCACACTGCCTCGTTGCAGCAATTCGAACGCTATGCGCGGATCGCCGGGATCGATCTGGACGCCATCCTGAGCGACGAACACAAGGCGGTGCTGGCCGATGCCCGCGTCAGCGAGCTGGTCTCGGCCCAGGCCATTGTCGATATTTTCCAGATCGTGGGCATTGCCGCGCGGCGCGGTGACCTGGGGGTGGGGTTTGCCATGTGGTGCAACCTGCACGGCTATGGCCCGCTCAGTCTGTTGTGGGATCATTGCACGTCGGTCGATCAGTTGCTGCGGCTGGGCGGGCGGTATCTGCATCTCGAAACCGAGGCGATCGGATCATCGGCCAGCTTTGAAGGTGACGAGATTGCGGTGCAGCAGTTTGTCACCGTGCCGACGCTGTTGGGCGGCAGTCAGTATCTTGAATTGACCTTGACGCTGCAATTGCGGACGATCCGCCTGATCCTGGGCCAGCAATGGCACCCGGTGCGGATCGAATTCAGCCATCCCGCGCCGGATCAACTGGGCTTTCACCGCAGCGTGTTTCGTTGCCCGCTGGTGTTCGGGGCCGATCGCACCGCGCTGGTGCTGCACCAGGACGATCTGACGCGCGAAAGCGCCAACGGCAACGCGCACCTGACCGCCTATCTCGAACGCCAGCTCGAGGCCGCACGGGCCAGCCGCCGCGATGACGTGCTGCGCCCGCTCGACCGGTTCATCACCGCGCACCTGGCGGGCGGCGGCATGACGCTGGAACGCGCCTGTGCGGGGCTGGGGATCGGCGGCCGCACATTGCAGCGGGCCCTGGCCACCCGCGGCGTCACGTTTTCGGATGTGCTGGGGACAGTGCGGCGGCGCATCGCGGACGACTATTTTGCCTATCAGCGCAAACCCAACCTGGCCGAGCTGGCGCACCGCCTGGGCTATGCCGAGGCGAGTGCGGCCAGCCGGTTCCTTCGCGAAACCTACCGCACCGGCGCGCGCGCGCTAAGCCGGCGGGCGCGCATCGAGCGGGATCAGCGCAACAGGTAGGTGACAATGTGCCTGGCCGCTTCGGCGACATCGTCCCACGCTGCGGCAAAGTCGTCGGCATCGCCATAATAGGGATCGATCACCGCCTGGCCGGCACGCCCCGGCACGCGATCAAGCACAAGGCCCAGTTTGGCCAGCGGCCGGCGCGGGGCCAGCCGATGCAGATCGCGCAAATTCTGCGGATCGAGTGCGAAAATATGCCCGAAATGCATAAAATCGTCCTCGGTCACCATCCGTGCGCGATGTCGCGACAGATCGATGCCATGGCGCTGCGCCTCGGCAATCGCCCGCGGATCAGCGCCTTCACCGGCGTGAAGTCCGCTGGTGCCCGCAGAATCGATGGTCAGCGCCAGGCCCTGCGCCACTGCCTCGGCACGCAGGGCGGCTTCGGCCATGGGGGACCGGCAGATATTGCCCAGGCATACGAACAGAACAGCTTTTTGGCTCATTGCGGGATGCAGATCCTTTAACCGATGCGACACGCGAACCCGGTCAGATATGCACCCTCTCCCAATTGCGTAATGTCCCTAGGATTTGGCGAAAAGTCCAGTGCTTTGGCAGCGCGGCCAGAAACCGATCAGGTTGCCGCCGCCGTGTCGAGCGCGCGCCGCCCAAGCGCCGGGTCATCGGTAAAGAACCCATCCAGGCCTTCGCCCACATAGCGACGGATTTCGGCCACGCTGCCCTCGGGATTGCGCGCATTGGCGCCTGCATCATTGCGGAAATCGGCAGCCAGGTACTGGTTTTCGGGACGGAATGTATAGCAGCCGACCAGCAGCCCGCAGCGATGCGCATCGGCGATCACGGCCTTTGGTTCGGCCAGCCGGTCGCCTGCGCCCAACGGAATCAACTGGCGGGTCCACGGCGCGACCCAGTCGGCATAAGCGGCAATCGCGGCAAGCCCGTCGGCCGTCATCATCTGGCCATAGGTCAGCGTGCCACCCGCTTTGGCGACATCGGCCGGACGCAAGCCGTCGTCATCGATCAATTGCATGAACTGCACGTTGGGCATATCGCCCAGAATGCCGCGCAGCGATTTCAGATTGGCGATCTCGAAGGATTGCAGGATGACAGGCGCGCTGCTCAGGTACCGCGATGCATTGAGTTCGCGAACGAACCGGTCCTCCATGGTCAGGCCGATCCCGGCGAAATAGGTCGAATGCTTGATTTCGGGAATAAGGCCCACGGTGCGCCCGCGCGCAGCGGATTCGGCGGCAAGAAAATCGCCGATTTCGGCCAGGGTCAGGATGCGGAACATGCCGTCGTAGGAATGGCTTTCAACCCGCAGGCCATCGCCGACCATCCGTTCCCTGGCGCGCAACGTGCGCAATTCGTCAAGCGTGAAATCTTCGGTGAACCAGCCGGTCTGCGACACCCCGTCGACCAGCTTGGTGGTCTTGCGCGCAGCAAATTCGGGGTGCGCGGCAACATCGGTGGTTTCGGCGATATTGTTTTCATGCCGCGCCACCAGCACGCCGTCCTTGGTCACCACCAGATCGGGTTCGATATAATCGGCGCCATCGGCAATCGCCTTGGCATACGATCCCAGCGTGTGTTCGGGGCGCAGCGCGCTGCACCCGCGATGGCCCAGCACCACCGGCTTGACCGGGCGCGTCACCGCCCGGGCCGTGGTGCTCAGGCCTGCCAGCAGCGCAGCGGCAAGGCCGCCCCCTGCGACAAGAATGTCCCGCCGTGCCATGCGCATTGGTAGCAAACTCCTCAGGTCAGATCGACGATGGTCACATGCGGCAGGCGATCGGCACCCGGCTGTTCCACCCAGTCGCGTGCGTTCAGCACCCCCCCGTCGGCGCGCAAGGTGGCAACGTGGTTCAGGTCCAGATCGGCAAACACCCATTGCGCCGCCGATTCGTCTCCGATTGCCAGGACGCCGTCTTCGGGCATGGCAAAACCCTGGCCCGCGTGCCGGTCGGGCGGGCCATAGATCCCGGCGGCGCCGCGGTTGTGATCCATCGCGGGCGACCAGTCGACATCGCCCACCGTCGGGCAATGCACGGCATAACATTGCCCTTCGAGCGCGCGCGCCTGGCTGCCGATGCGCACGCGCCAGTATCCGTGCATGGTCTCGGTGCAACTTGGCACCAGCAGCACCTCGGCGCCGGCCTCGACCGCGGCGCGCGCCAGCAGCGGAAATTCGCTGTCATAGCAGATCAGCACCGCCAGCCGCCCCAGCGGAGTGACAAACAGGTTGATCCCCTGCCCGCCGACAATGCCCCATTCTTCGCGTTCGAACCGGGTCATCAGCAGCTTGTCCTGGCGCCCTGCGCGCCCGTCGGGTGAAAACAGCCGTGCGGTGTTGACAAACTGCCCGTCGGTCCGTTTGCGCGGCGCACTGCCCGCCAGGATCCAGATGCCGTGCCGGCGAGCAAGATCGGTGTGCAGCGCATCGACACGCGGCAACAGCGCCGACACCGTTTCGATCGAACCCTGCAGATCGCCCATTGTCGCAGGGTCCAGGCTGGCCAGTTCCATCGCGGCGTATTCGGGAAACACCGCCAGCACCGCGCCGCCTGCCGCAGCATCGGCCACCCATCGCGACAGCTTGGCCACATAGGCGTCCCAGTCGGCCAGGGCTTCGATCGGATATTGCGCGGCGGCCACGCGCCAGGCGGACATCACCATCGTGAAATCACCATTGCCGCAGCCAGTATTGCATGGGTTTCAAGGTTTCGCCCACGTCGCCGTGATCCTTCCAGCCGAGCTGCGTGATCAGCCCTTGCACCGGTGCATAGCCGCGTTTGGCCCAGAACGCATCATGCGCAACATGGCCCGCGGGCCGCGCCGGGTGATGGTCGGGCCGGATCACCGCGGCAAAACACGCGGCCTTGGCACCGCATGCCACGGCGTGTGCTTCGCGATGGTCGAAAAAGGCATGGCCGACGCCGCGGCCGCGATAGTCGGGCAGCAGCACGCTTTCGCCGAAATAGAACAGCCGGGCAACATCGATACCGCGCGCCGCAAACGGGTCACGGAACCCGGTCTTCTGGTGCACCATCGGTGCCGCCGTTGCCGCGCCGACCACGCGCGCGCCATCGAATGCCGCCACCAGCACCGCATCGGGCGCCGCGGCAAATTCCTTCAGATAGTCCGCTTCGTAGGCGGCATCGCCATCATACAGATAAGGCCATTCGGCAAAGACCCGGATGCGCAAGGCCGCCAGATCAGGCAATGCCGCCGCCAGTTCGGCGCCGGTCAGCGCACGAACGACAAGGCTCATGCCACTTGCGCCGTCCAGTCGGCCAGATTGTAATACATCGTCAAGCGCACGATACGCCCGTCGGCCACGCCGATGAATGCACCGGCAGGCAGGACGTACGTCTGGCCGGTTGCCTCGGGCAGGCCTTCGTCGGTGGCGATATAGGCACCATGAACGACGAATTCGGCCGCCGCACGCGTGCCGTCGTCGCTGGCCATCAGCACGACGTCTTCAAGCCGTTCCTTGTAGCATCGTTCCATATGCGCCAGAAACGCGGTGAACGCGGCCTTGCCCGATTGACGACTGCCCTGGTTGGTGTCGTGCGCCACGTCGTCTGCCAGGCAATCGAGCATGCCCTGCCAATCGCCCGCGTTGAATGCGGCATAGTAGCGTTCGAGCAAGGCAAGGGTGGCGGCACGGTGCATCGATCAGGGTCCCCGGCAGTGGTTGGAACCCGCCTCATAAAAGCGCGAGGGGCCCCCGCGCCATGGCAAAGTGATGCGATCAGAAAAATGAATACGGGCGCGCCCGGCGCAACGCCCCCGCGCCACACCGCGTTCAGCCGAACAGCTTGGTTGCGGTTTCGGCCACACGCTTGCCCAGATAGCGCGCGCTGTCCAGTTCCACGCCGCTTGGCTGACGGCTGCCATCGCCGCCGGCAATCGTGGTCACGCCATAAGGCGCCCCGCCCTTGACTTCATCGTGGCCCATCTGCCCGGCAAAGCCATAGTCGAGACCGACGATCGTCATACCGAAATGCAGCAAATTGGTCAGGATTGAAAACAGCGTGGTTTCCTGGCCGCCGTGCTGGCTGCCGCTGGCAGTAAATGCCGCGCCCACTTTGCCGTTGAGCGCTCCGCGCGCCCACAGCCCGCCAGCCTGGTCAAGGAACGCCGCCATCTGCGAGCTGATCCGGCCAAAGCGCGTACCGGTGCCCACCACGATCGCGTCATAATGTTCCAGATCGGCAATCGTGGCGACAGGCGCCTGCTGGTCCAGCTTGAAATGCGCAGCGGCAGCGATTTCGGCGGGAACGGTTTCGGGCACACGCTTCACGTCGACCTGGGCGCCGGTCGCGCGCGCGCCTTCGGCAATGGCCTGGGCCAGGGTTTCAACATGGCCGTACGTCGAATAATACAGGACAAGAACTTTGCTCATCGCGGGGGATCCCTTTGCTGTTTGATGGCCTGCGATCTATCCCCCACCGGGATCGCGCAGCAGCGGTATAATCCCGCACAAACCGTTCGGCTTTTTCGAAAAGTCGGCGTAAATGTCGCGCCCGGGCCTGACCGATTGCGCAAGGTCGCGTTTTCGCCTAAGGGGCCAGCCTCGTGAAAGCCCCGGCCGGGCTGTGCGTGCGTGCCGATCATGCCCCGGGCGCACCGGTTTTGCCGGGTTTTTTAACTGGCTTGCGTTGCGGTCGCTTTCAAAAAGGCGATACCGTGAACGCCCGCTGCCACAGGAAGAATGCCCCATGTCCCGTCGCCGCCAGATTTACGAAGGCAAGGCCAAGATCCTTTACGAAGGTCCCGAGCCCGGCACGCTGATCCAGTATTTCAAGGATGATGCCACCGCGTTCAACGCGCAAAAGCGCGGTACGATCAACGGCAAGGGCGTGATCAACAATCGCATCAGCGAATATGTGTTCACCCGGCTTGCGCATATCGGCATCCCGACTCACTTCATCCGCCGGCTCAACATGCGCGAACAGCTGGTGCGCCAGGTCGAGATCATTCCGATCGAGGTCGTGGTGCGCAATGTGGCCGCCGGATCGATTTCCAAGCGGCTGGGCATTCCCGAGGGCGAACCCCTGCCCCACACACTGATCGAATATTACTACAAGGACGATGCGCTGGGCGACCCGTTGGTGGCCGAAGAACACATCGCCTGCTTTGGCTGGGCCAACAACGAGGAAATGCACGACATTTCGTCGATGGCGATCCGCGTCAACGATTTCATGTGTGGCATGTTTGCGGCGATCGGCATCCGCCTGGTCGATTTCAAACTGGAATTCGGCCGCATCTGGGACGGCGATTTTGCGCGCGTGATCCTGGCCGATGAAATCAGCCCCGACGGCTGCCGCCTGTGGGATATCGCCACGGGCGAAAAGCTCGACAAGGACCGGTTTCGTCGCGATCTGGGTGGCGAAGAAGAAGCCTATCAGGAGGTTGCGCGCCGCCTGGGCCTGCTCGACAACGAAGGTGGCCCGTCCGAAGTGCTGGACCTGGGCGCGCATCGGAAACTGCGCACCAAGAAGTAGGCGTTTGATCCGGTTTCATTACCGAATTGACTGAATTGACCCGCTTGATACCCCTGCCGTGCAAACGGCAGGGGTATTGTGCATGGGGCAGACACAAGCAGCGCGATCGACCCTGTTTGACGGCTGGCGCGGCGCGGTTGTGGCGGCGTTCTGCCTGGCCATGGTCGCGGTGGGTGCCGCAGAAATCTTTGCCTCGGCGGAGCGCTATGGCCTGCTGGGCGAAGCGCAGGTCGGGCGCATCGGCGTGGGCTATCACATCGAAGACCAAAGCCCCGGATGGGTGGTGATTGATCGCATCGATCGCGGTGGCAGCGCGCAGCGCGCGGGCATCGGCGTCGGCGATGCGATGCGCTTTGCCGATCCGTTGATCAGGTCCAGCAATCCCCCGCCGGGCACCAGCGTCGATTTGACATTGCGCCATGCCGGGCACGTCCGGTCGCTGCGGTTGCAGGTCGAGGCGTTGATGCCGACAGATCAGCAATTCTGGCTGCGGGTGTGGTTGACAGCCATCGGCGGCAACGTGTTCGCGCTGTTGCTGGGCGCGCTGGTATTGTGGCGGGGTTGGGGCAGTCTGCCCGCCCTTGCGCTCGGGCTCGGGTTGATCGGCGGGATTACCGGCGACACCTTGCCGTGGTGGATGCTGGCATCACCCGCCAGACCGGTGTGGCTGACCGTGATCATGATCTGCGACTTGTGTCAGATCGGGCTGATGCTGTTTCCGATTGTGCTGTATCACACGCATGTCGCAGCACTCCGGCGCGGGTGGTGGTTTGCGATTGTCATTGTCACCGGTCTGTCGAGCCTCAATGCCGTGCTGCTGAGCAGCGAGCAATGGTTTGCATGGTCGGTCTGGCCCCCGCTACGCATTGCCGGAACCGCGGTCATGGTGTCTGCCGTGGTGCTGGCCTGCTGGTGGAGCTGGCGCGGCCGGTGCGACAGCTACGGCGCGGAACGCAGCCGGTTTTCCATCCTGCTGCTGGCCTGCGGCCTGTTTCTGGCAGGGGCCCTGATCTGGGTCGTTGAAACCGAAGGCACCAATCAGTTCAGCCCCCGCGCGCAGCAGTTGCTTGGCGCGACCAACCTGTTGCTGCTGCAGATCGCGGTGCCGCTGGCGCTGGCCTATGCGGTGTTGCGCCACAGGGTGATCGATCTGGGTTTCGCGCTCAACCGCACGGTGGTCTATGCCACTTTCAGCGCGATCCTGCTCGGCAGTTTCGGCCTGATCGAATGGGGCGTGGAGCACCTGTTGCCCGAAGAGCTGGTCAAGGCCAGCGCCTGGGTCGATGCGGGGGCTGCGGTGCTGGTCTATCTGGCGTTTCACCGGGTGCACGATGCGGTCGAACAACGCGTCGAGCATCTGTTCTTTCATCGCTGGCAGGCCAACGAAGACGCCTTGCGCCGGTTTGTCGCCTCGGCTGCGCATTTCGAGGAGACCGGCGCGCTGGCGCGGGCCTTTGCCGATGAACTGTCGCGCTTTGGCGGAAAGGCGCGCGTGGCGCTTTACCGCCGCACCGATGGCGTGCTCGACCGCGAGGCAGGCACCTGGGACAAGGCGCCCCGGCATTTCCGCGATGACAATGCCGCGTTTGCCCTGATGCGGGCCGAACGCGCCCCGCTCGATCTGACCGACATCGCCACCGACCTGCCCGGCGTGCTGGCACTGCCGATGCTCGATCACGGCGTGCTGGCGGGGCTGGTGCTGCTTGACCTGAAGGGCAATGGCGCGCTGTATCGGCCCGACGAGGTTGCACTGCTGGGCCGGGCTGCGCATGACGTGGGGCTGGCGCTGGCCGCGCTGCATGCCGGACGGATCGAAACCGAAAACCGTCTTTTGAAGGCGCAACTGTCGCGCCTGACCGGAATAATCGGCGACCGGCTTGAACGCGTCGGCGCATAACTGGGACGAGGGATTACGATGACGTCGAAATTTGTGATTTGCGCCGCCTTGCTGGTCGGCACGGCCAGCGCGGCGCTGGCTGCGCCGCCGACCCCGGTCTATGACGAGCGCCCGGCCAAGCTGGAAGAGCCCAGGGATGTGCGCGATTTCGACCGCCGCGTGGTCGACATTCCGATGCGCGACGGGGTGAAGCTGCACACCGTGATCCTGGTTCCCAAAGGCGCGCACGGGTCGGCCATGCTGCTGACCCGCACGCCCTACAACGCCGAGGAACAGACCAGCTATGGCCATTCGCCGCACATGGCCGCGCGGATCGATGGCTATGACAGCGCGCCCGATGTGGTGTCGGCAGGGCATTACATCCGCGTCATCCAGGACGTGCGCGGCAAATACGGCTCTGAAGGGGCCTATGTGATGAACCGGCCGTTCGTGGGCTCATCGCTGAACCCGACCAAAGTCGACCATGCCACCGACACCTATGACACGATCGACTGGCTGGTGAAGCACGTGCCCGAATCAAACGGGCGGGTCGGCATTCTGGGGATCAGCTATGACGGGTTCACCGCGCTTGCAGCACTGGTCCACCCGCATCCGGCGCTGAAAGTTGCGGTGCCGATGAATCCGATGGTCGATGGCTGGCGCGGCGATGACTGGTTCCACAACGGCGCGATGCGCATGCTGGGCAACGATTACGTGTACAACCAGGTGGCCGCGCGCGACAGTTCGGCGGTCTATGAATATGCCGAAGCCGACATGTACACCCATTTCATGCGCTATGGCTCGGCGGGTGCCGCGGCGAGCGCGCACGGGCTGGACCAGATCGGTTTCTGGCAGAAGATCAAGGCGCACCCTGCCTATGACGCGTTCTGGCAGGAACAGGCGATGGACCAATCCTGGCAAAAGAGGGTGTGACCGTGCCGACGATGCTGGTGCATTCGTTGTGGGATCAGGAAGATATCTATGGCGCGCCGGCGGTGTGGAACGCGTTGAAGCCGCTCGACAAGGATGGCAAACTGTACCTGTCGATGGGGCCCTGGTTTCACGGACAGGAAATCGAACGTGCCGACGCGCTGGGCCCGGTGCGGTGGGACAGCGACACCGGCAAATGGTGGCGCATGCACGTGCTTGCACCATTCCTGGCGCATTACCTGTATGACGCGCCGATGGATGTGGCGACCGTGACCGCGTTTCAGTCGGGCGCCAACGCGTGGCAACGCCTGCCCGGCTGGCCCACCGCCAGGGCCGAAACCAGGCTGTACCTGAGCGCCGACCAATCGCTGGGCTTTGCCCCGCACGACAAGACCGCGCAGCTGGATTACCTGTCCGACCCGGCCAATCCGGTGACCTATATGCCGCGTCCGAACAAGGCGGTCGGCTATGACAACAACCCCTGGCCGACCTGGCTGACCAGCGACCAGCGCACGGTATCAAGCCGTCCCGACGTGCTGACCTTTACCGGCCCGGTGCTTGACAGGCCGGTGACGATTGCCGGCCAGCCGACGGTGCACCTGGTCGCCGCGACCAGCGGCACCGACAGCGACTGGGTGGTCAAACTGATCGATGTCTATCCCGATGAAGTGCCGGGCGACAAGGCGATGGGCGGCTATGAACTGGCTGTCGGCATGGACATCTTTCGCGGCCGTTATCGCGAAAGCCTGTCGCAGGCGAGGCCGATCACCCCCAATATGGCGCTGACGTATGACTTTGCGCTGCCGCCCGCCAACCACGTGTTCCTGCCCGGCCACCGCATCATGGTGCAGATCCAGTCAAGCTGGTTCCCGCTTTATGACCGCAATCCGCAGACGTTTGTGCCCTCGATCATCGATGCCAAGCCGGGCGATTTTGTCAGGGCCACGCAAAAGATCAGCGTGGGCGGCGCCGATGGCACGTATATCAATCTGCCCGTGGTGAACTGAGCCCTGCGCATCCACCACACCTTTGCCCTGTTGCTGGCCTGTGCCCTGGTGCTGGGCGGATGCGCCACGGCAGACCCGCATCGCGCGCTGCACGCTGCGCAAACGCCCGACTGGGCCTTTGCGAACAGCGATGTCCCGCCCGATCCGGTATTCCGCTTTGCCCGGATGCCGTCTGGCCTGCGCACGATTGTCGCGCACAACGCCACGCCGGCAGGCACCGCCATGGTACGTATGGTGGTGCAGACCGGTTCGCTCGATGAAACCGCTGCGCAGCGGGGCCTGGCGCATTTTGTCGAACACATGGCGTTCGAAGGCAGCACGCATGTGCGCAGCGGCGAAATGGTCAAGCTGTTGCAGCGCGACGGGCTGGCATTCGGGGCCGATACCAATGCGTCGACCTCGTTCGAACGCACCACGTATCAGCTCGATCTGCCGCGCGCCGATCCGGCATTGCTGAACACCGCGCTGATGTTGATGCGCGAAACCGCAAGCGACCTGGCGTTTGATCCCGCGGCGGTGGATCGCGAACGCGGCGTGGTACTGGCCGAAATGCACGAAGGGCACGGGGCCGCGCTGTCCGACTGGCAGGGCATGGCGGCGTTTCTCTATCCGCGCGCAACGTATGTGCACCGTCTGCCGATCGGCACCGCGCAAAGCGTCGGGCGCGCCGATCCGGCGGCCTTGCGCGCGTTCTGGCAGGCGCATTACCGCCCCGAACGGACGACGCTGGTGGTGGTTGGCGATTTTCCGCCAGAGGCGATGGAACGCGCACTGGCTGCGCATTTTGCCGATTGGCACGGCGATCCGGCACCGGTTCCGCCGCGCATGGATGCAGGCACGGTCGATCCGGCGCGCGCCGATCGGGTGGACATCCACATCGATCGGGCACTGAGCGAGCGGATCACCGTGTCGCGCCACGGCGCCTGGCTGCACGAGCGGGATACCATTGCCAACCGGCGCCGGGCGCTGCTGCGCACGATCGCAACGCGCATTATCGACCGCCGGTTTCAAAGCCTGGCGCGCCGCGTCGATCCGCCGTTTCGCGGCGCGGGGTTTGGCACATCGCAGGTGTTCCACATCGGCCGCACCACCAATCTGGTGATCGATACGCGCGATGGGCAATGGCGGCGGGGCCTGGTTACCGCAGCCGCGGTGCTGCGCCAGGCGCTGGCCGAGGGGTTCACCCGGGCAGAGCTGGACGAACAACTGGCCGACCTTCGCACCGCGTTTGAAAACGCCGCCGCCGAGCAGGCGACGCGCAGCAACGCGGCGCTGGTCGGCGCAGCTCTGGCGTTGGTCAACGACGACGAGGTGCCCACCGCACCCGCCGATGCGCTGGCGCGGTTCAACGCGTTTGCGCCCACGATCACGCCGGCGCGCGTGCTGGACGCCTTGCGCGGCGAGGCGGTCGCGCTGACCACGCCGCTGATCCGGTTTCAGGGCCGGCTTGCCCCGCAAGGGGGCGCAGATGCGTTGCGCGCGGCCTGGGCCGAGGGGCAAAGTGCAAAGGCACAAGCGTTCACGCCGGTGGCGGGCGTGTTTGGCTATGCCGGCTTTGGCACCGCCGGCGCGGTGGTGTCGGACACGCGCGAGCAGCACCTGGGCATTCGCATGGTGCGCTTTGCCAACGGTGTGCGGCTCAATCTGCGGCACACCGATCTCGATCACGATCGCATCCGCATCACGCTGGCGCTGGCGGGCGGTGAGCCCGTGGCGACGCGTGCCAATCCGCTGGCCGTGGTCATGCTGCCGTGGCTGGAACAGGGCGGGCTTGGCAGGCACAGCGCCGACGATCTGCAAACGCTGCTCGCCGGGCATTCGGTGGGGGGCGGATTGGTCGCGTCGGGCGATGCCTTTGTGGCCGGTGCGACAACCACCCCGCGCGATCTGGCGCTCGAATGCCGCTATCTCGCCGCGCTGATCAGCGATCCGGGCTGGCGGCCCGAAGCGGAAAGCCGGTTTCACGAGGCCATGGCCGAACGGCTTATACGCCGCGATGTCACGCCAGGCAGCGCGCTGGCCTATGCGCTGGGCGCGGCACTGACCGACAGCGACCCGCGTTTTTCGATTGGCACCGAAGATGCCTATCGCGCGCTGTCATTCGCCCGGCTGCGCCGCGATATTGGCGAACGGCTGGCGCATGGTGCGATCGAGATCGGCATGGCAGGCGATCTGGACGAGAACGCAGCGATTGCTGCGGTGGCGCGCACGCTGGGCGCGCTGCCGCCGCGCATCGGTGATTTCCAACCTGATCCCGCCGCACTGCAACGGCACTTTACCGAGCGACGCGGAGCGATGGTGGTGTGGCACAAGGGGCCCGGGGATCAGGCGATCGTGCGCCTGGAATGGCCGACCACCGATGACCACGACCCGCGCGAAGACCTGACCCTGGACCTGTTGCGCGAAGTGGTGACAATCGCGGTGCAAGACACCTTGCGCGAGGCGATGGGCAAGACCTATTCGCCGCGCGCCAGTTCGGCGCAATCGGACCTGTGGCCCGGCTGGGGCACCTTTTCGGTTCAGGCGGCGGTAACCCCGGCCGATGTGCCGGCCACGCGCGCAGCGATCCGCCGGACGATTGCGGCGCTGATCGCCGCACCGGCCGATCCGGACCTGATCGCCCGCGCGCGCGCACCGCTGATGCAGCGCCTGGACAACCGACTGAAGGGCAATGGCGGCTGGCTGGCGCTGGTGGCGCGCGCACAGACCCGGCCCGACCGGATCGACCGTTACCTGGCGGCCACGGCCACCTTGGCCACAATCTCCGCTGCCGATATTCAGGCCGCCGGCGCCCGGTATCTGTCACCCGATCGTGCGGTCGAACTGCTGGTGATGCCGCAGGGCAATGTGAAAACGGAAAAAACCGGGGGATGATTGCACGGCGCGCTTGCGGGGCGCGCGCAGGGGGCCATGATACGGGGCATGACCGATCTTGCCGATCTGCCCGCAACCGCCATGGCCCCCGCCTTTGCCAGCGGCGCGCTGTCGCCGGTCGACGTGATCGACGCCGTGCTGGCGCGGGTGGCGCAGTGCGAACCGGCGATATGCGCCACCTATGCGCTTGATCGCGAAGGGGCACGCGATCAGGCGCGCAGGGCCGAGGCGCGTTGGCGCAGCGGCACCGCGCTGGGCCCGCTCGACGGGGTGCCGGTCACGATCAAGGAAATGATCGCGACCCGGGGTGTGCCCACGCCCATGGGCACCGCGGCCGGCGATCCGAGCCCGGCACCCGCCGACGCACCGACCCCGGCGCGGCTGCGCGAGGCAGGCGCGGTGATCTTTGCCAAGACGACGGCGCCCGATTTCGGCATGCTGTCGTCGGGTCTGTCGAGTTTTCACCCGCTGACGCGCAATCCCTGGGACCTGACGCGCAATCCCGGAGGTTCAAGCAGCGGCGCGGGCGCGGCAGCGGCGGCGGGCTATGGCCCTTTGCACGTGGGCACCGATATCGGCGGATCGATCCGGTTGCCGGCAGGGTGGTGCGGGATTTTCGGGCTGAAGCCATCGAATGGCCGGGTGCCGATCGATCCGCCCTATATGGGCCGGGTCGCGGGGCCGATGACGCGCACGGTGGCCGATGCTGCATTGATGATGACCGCGATCACCCGCCCCGACGCGCGCGATTACACGAGCCTGCCGGCCGCCGACCTGCCGTGGATGGATCTGCAACGCGATGTGCGCGGCCTGCGCATCGGACTGTTGACCGAAGCCGGCGCCGGCACCCCGGTCGAACCCGCGGTCAGTGCATGCATAGAGGCCGCGGCGGCTCTGTTCGAAGCCGGCGGCGCGATTGTCGAGCCGGCAGCGCCCTGGTTGACCGAGGCAATGTTCGAAGGGTTCGACACCTTTTTCCGCACCCGGTTCTGGGCGGTGACGCGCGCTTTGCCCCACGACCGCTATGCAATGATCCTGCCCTATATCCGGCAATGGGTCGAAGGCGGCGCCAATGCCAGCGGACTGGCGCTGTACGAAGGGTATCAGCAGTTGATGGCCATCCGCGAGGTGGGCGTGCGGTTCAGCCAGCGGTTCGACTATGTCCTGTCGCCGGTTGCGCCGATGCCGGCCTATGCTGCCGAATTGCCGGGGCCCAACAACGATCCTTCGCGGCCCTTCGACCACATCGCGTTTACGATGCCCGCCAACATGACCGAGCAGCCCGCAGCGTCGATCGATTGCGGCCAGACCGCCGATGGCCTGCCGATCGGACTGCAGATCGCGGGCCGGCGCTTTGACGATATGGGGGTCTTGCGCGTGGCGCAATGGTTTGAAACGGCGCGCGGGCCCGCGCGCAACTGGCCCCGGCCTTGCCCTTCGCCGCCGCTGGAGGCATAGGGCGCGCGACTCCCTCATGAAAAGAGTGCGAACGATGAAAGTGCGTGTCCATGTCAGCCTGAAGAACGGCGTGCTCGATCCGCAGGGCCGCGCCATCCACCATGCGCTGGAAGGCATGGGCTTTGCCGGGATCAACGACGTGCGGGCCGGCCGCCTGATCGAACTCGATGTCGCCGACGATGTGACCGACGCCGCGCTTGACGACATGTGCCGCAAACTGCTGGCCAACCAGGTGATCGAAAACTATCGCATCGAAAAGGTCGCCTGAGATGTCCTTTACCGCCGCAGTCATCACCTTTCCCGGATCGAACTGCGATCGCGACATGGCCGTGGCGATCGAGACGATCACCGGCGGCACGGTCCACCGGGTGTGGCATGGCGATGCGACGCTGCCCGGCGGTCTTGATTTCATCGCCCTGCCCGGCGGGTTTTCGTATGGCGACTATCTGCGGTCGGGCGCGATGGCGGCGCGTTCGCCGATCATGCAGGCGGTGATCGAACAGGCCGCGCGCGGCGTGGCGGTGCTGGGCGTATGCAACGGGTTCCAGGTGCTGACCGAAGCGGGGCTGCTGCCCGGCGCGCTGCTGCGCAACGCAGGCCAGCGGTTTGTCTGCCGCGATGTCGTGCTGACCGTCGCGACCAGCCAGTCATTGTTCACCAGCGGCTATTTCAAGGATCAGCGGATCACGGTGCCCGTGGCGCACCATGACGGCAACTATTACGCCGATGCAGCAACGCTTGACCGGCTGGAGGGCGAGGATCGCGTGGCGTTCCGCTATGCCGAACCGGTCAACGGGTCACAGCGCCAGATTGCAGGCGTGCTGAACACGGCCGGCAATGTTCTGGGCATGATGCCCCACCCCGAACGCATGATCGAGGCGGCGCACGGCGGCAGCGACGGGCGCGTGGTGTTCGAAAGCGTGCTGCGCGCGGTGGGCGTTGCGGCCTAAGCCAACGGCAGCGCAGTGGTGCGCTTGATCACGTTCAGCGTGATGCTCGACCGCACATTGTCGACATCGCCGTGGCCCAGAAGTTCCTCGTTGATCAGACGTGACAGGTCCTTCAGATCGCGCGTGACGATCCGCAGCAGATAGTCCGAATCGCCCGTGGTGGCGCAACAGTCGAGGACTTCATCAAGCGCGCTCACCCGGTCCTGAAACCGGCCGACCACATCGCGCGCATAGGATCCGAGCGTGATCGACACATAGGCCTCGACCATCAGGCCCAGCGCCTGTTCATCGAGTATCGCCACCTGTTTGCGGATCAGGCCGTCGTGCTGCATCCGGGCGATGCGCCGCGATACCTGGCTGGCCGACAGATGCACGGCATCACCCAGGTCGGCGTGCGATCGCGACGAGTCGGCTTGCAATTGCATCAGAATCTTGCGGTCAATGTGATCCATGCGTCAATATTGCAGCATAAGTCAATTTGTCGCAACAAATATGCACCATAGGCTGCTTTGACCGTACTGTTCGCGCTGACATTGCAGGGCAATCAGGTGTATGGTTGCGCATAATCGCATCCGGGAGATCCGCCTTGAAAGCGCCGACGCACGCTGTGCCGCATGCCACCGATCTGTTTGACAACCCGCTTGGCCTCGACGGGTTCGAATTCATCGAATTCTGCGCGCCCGATGCCGGCGCGCTGGAACCCGTCTTTGCGCGGATGGGCTTTGCCCATATCGCCAATCACCGGTCCAAACAGGTGCAGCTGTGGCGCCAGGGCGGGATCAACCTGATCGCCAATTACGAACCGCGCAGCCCGGCGGCCTGGTTTGCCGCCGAACATGGCGCATCGGCCTGCGGCATGGGCTGGCGTGTGCGCGATGCGGCGGCTGCCTATGCCGAGGCGCTGGCGCGCGGGGCCGAGCCCGTCGCCGTCAGCACCGGCCCGATGGAACTGCGCCTTCCGGCCATTCGCGGCATCGGCGGGTCGATCATCTATCTGATCGATCGCTATGACGGCGATGGCCGAGGCGGCCTGTCGATCTACGACATCGACTTCGTCTATTTGCCCGGTGTCGATCGGCACCCGGTGGGCGCGGGTTTTCACACCATCGATCACCTGACGCACAACGTCTATGGCGGGCGCATGGCGCATTGGGCGGCGTTTTACGAGCGCGTGTTCGGATTTCGCGAGATCCGCTATTTCGATATCAAGGGCGAATACACCGGCCTGACCAGCAAGGCGATGACTGCGCCCGACGGCAAGATCCGCATCCCGCTGAACGAAGAGGGCGGCCAGGGTGGCGGCCAGATCGACGAATTCCTGCGCGCGTACAATGGCGAGGGGATTCAGCACATTGCCTTTGCCAGCGAAAACCTGATCGCGGGCTGGGACGCGCTCAAGGCGCTGGGCAATCCGTTCATGAGCCCGCCGCCTGCGACCTATTACGAAATGCTGGATGAACGCCTGCCCGGACATGGTGAACCGGTGGCAGAATTGCAGAGGCGCGGCATCCTGCTCGACGGATCGACCACCGCGGGTGATCCGCGGCTGCTGCTGCAGATCTTTTCCGAGACGCAGATCGGCCCGGTGTTCTTCGAATTCATCCAGCGCAAGCGCGACGAAGGCTTTGGCGAGGGCAATTTCAAGGCACTGTTCGAAAGCATGGAGCGCGATCAGGTGCGCCGCGGCGTGCTGAATGTGGCGGAGATGGCCAAGTGAGCGCGCCCGTCCTGCACCGCATCCACCATGTCGCATACCGCTGCCGCGATGCCAAACAGACCGTCGAATGGTATGCCCGCGTGCTGGGCATGACTTATACCACCGCCTTTGCCGAGGATCATGTGCCGTCGACCGGCGATTTCGATCCTTATATGCATGTGTTCCTCGATGCCGGCGGCGGCAATGTGCTGGCGTTTTTCGAATTGCCGCAACAACCCGAAATGGGGCGCGATCCGGCCACCCCGGCCTGGGTGCAGCATATCGCGTTTGAAGTGGCGGACGAGGCGGCGCTGATCGCCGCCAAGGCGCATATCGAGGCGCAGGGCATCGACGTGTTGGGGCCGACCTATCACGGCGTGTTCCGGTCGATCTATTTCTTCGATCCCAACGGGCACCGGCTGGAACTGGCCTGCAATATCGGCACCGCCGACCAGTACGCGCAATTGCGCGCGCTCGCCCCTGTGATGCTGGAGGAGTGGAGCCAGACCAAGCGCGCGCCGCGCCACGCCGAATGGCTGCACAAAGAGCCGCAGGCGTGATCGACCATACCCACGATGCGCACGCGTCGAGTTGGGTTGCGGGCGCCGATGATCACGCCGATTTCCCGGTGCAGAACCTGCCGCTGGGGGTGTTTTCAGCGGGATCGGGGCACCCGCGGATTGGTACCGCGATTGGCGATCATGTGCTGGATCTGACCGGGATTGCCCTGCACCTGCCCGTGGCCTGCCGCGGTGCGCTGGGTGCCACGACGCTGAACGCGCTGTTTGCGCTGCCCGCAGCAGACCGTTGGGCGCTGCGTCACGCGGTTTTTACACTGCTGACCGACAGCGCCATGGCACAGCGGATCGCGCCGCACCTGCATCACATGGCCGATTGCACGCCACACCTGCCGTTCCGCATCGGCGACTACACCGATTTTTACGTCGGCATCCATCACGCCACCGCGATCGGCAAGCTGTTCCGCCCCGATCAACCCCTGCTGCCCAATTACAGGCACGTGCCGATCGGCTATCACGGGCGCGCCTCGTCGGTGCGGGTGTCGGGCACGCCGGTGAACCGCCCGCATGGCCAGATCATGCCCGCCGGTGCGGTCGCGCCGGTTCATGGCGCATGTCAGCGGCTTGATTGCGAGCTGGAGCTGGGCCTGTGGATCGCGGGCGACAATGCACTGGGACAGACCATACCGATTGCCCAGGCGCGCGACCGCATCGGCGGGCTGTGCCTGCTCAACGACTGGTCGGCGCGTGATATCCAGGCCTGGGAATATCAGCCGCTGGGACCGTTTCTGGCCAAGAATTTCCTGACCACGGTGTCGCCCTGGGTGGTGACGGCCGAGGCGCTGGCGCCGTTCTGGCTGCCACAGCCACCGCGCGCGGCAGGCGATCCGGCGCCTTTGGACTATCTGACCGACGCCGACGACCAGGCGCAGGGTGCGCTGTCGATCGATCTGGCGATCATGCTGTCGACACCCGCGATGCGCGCGCAGGGTCTTGGTCCGCACCCGCTGGCGCAAACCAACAGCCGCAACGCGATGTACTGGACGCCGGCGCAGATCGTGTGCCACCACGCCTCTGGCGGGTGCGATCTGCACGCGGGCGATCTGCTGGGTACCGGCACGCTGTCGGGTCCGGCACAGGGCAGCGAAGGCAGCCTGATGGAAATGAGCCGGGGCGGCCGGCATCCGATCGTTCTGCCCAACGGCGAAACCCGCAGGTTTCTTGAAGATGGCGACGAACTGGCGCTGATCGGCCACGCCCGCCGCGACGGATATCGCGCGATCGGGTTTGGCCCATGCATCGGCCGGGTAGAGCCCGCGCGATGACAGACAAGGCAACCGACTGGACCATTCCCCAGAACTGGGCGGCCTATACCCCCGCACAACACGCCACCTGGGACACACTGTTCGCGCGGCAGGCAAAGCTGTTGCCGGGGCGCGTGGCGGATGAATTTATCACCGGGCTCGACATCTTGCGGCTGTCCAAACCGGGCATTCCGGACTTTGACGAATTGTCCGAACGGCTGATGAAGGCCACCGGCTGGCAGGTTCTGGCGGTGCCGGGGCTTGTGCCCGACGACGTGTTTTTCGACCATCTGGCCAATCGGCGGTTTGTGGCGGGCAATTTCATCCGGCGGCCCGACCAGCTTGATTATCTGCAGGAACCCGACGTGTTCCACGATGTGTTTGGCCATGTACCGCTGTTGGCGAACACGGTGTTTGCCGATTACATGCAGGCTTACGGGATCGGTGGGCAACGCGCCAACGGGTTGGGCGCGATCCGCAATCTGGCGCGGTTGTATTGGTATACGGTGGAATTCGGGCTGGTGCAGACCGCGCAAGGGTTGCGCGTCTATGGCGCGGGGATTGCCTCGTCATACAGCGAGACACTGTTTGCGCTGGACGATCCTTCGCCCAATCGCATCGCATTCGATCTGCGGCGGATCATGCGCACCTGCTATCGAATCGATGATTTTCAGCAGAGTTATTTCGTGATCGACAGCTTCGCAGCGCTGCTCGATGCGACACTCAGGACCGATTTCGGACCATTGTATGACGCGCTGGCCACACAGCACGACATCGCGGCCGATGCCATTGTTGCCGATGACCGCGTTTTGTCGCGCGGCACCCAAAGCCACGTTCAACGCTAGGCCGCAGCGTCGCGCGCGTTTTTGGTCATATCCTCGATGGTCCTGCGCGCCTTGGGCTTTGGTGCGACCAGCTCATAAGCCTCTTCCGGCGGCATGGGGCGCCCGAACAGATAGCCCTGGATCTTGCGGCAGCCGAGTTGCCGGACCATCGCCAGTTCTTCTTCGGTTTCGACGCCTTCGGCGGTGGTCGACATTTCCAGGCTGTCGGCCATGGCCACCACCGCGCGCACGATCGCCAGGCTTTCGGGATTTGACCGCGCCGCGCCCTGGACAAAGCTGCGGTCGACCTTGATCGTCGAAAAGCGGATCTTGCGCAAATACCCGAGCGAGGAATAACCGGTGCCGAAATCGTCGAGCGCGACACCGCAGCCCAGCGCGATGATCCGGTTCAGCGTTTCCAGCGCCACGGTCCCATCGCGCAAGAACACGCTTTCGGTGACTTCGATTTCCAGCCGGTGCGGCGGCAGCCCGCTGGCGGCCAATGCACTGACGACGGTTTCGGAGAACCCGGTTTCCAGCAGCTGTTCGCCCGAAACGTTCACCGCGATCTTGATCGGAGCAGGCCAACGAGCCGCCTCCTGGCAGGCCGTGCGCAGCGCCCATTCGCCGATCGGCACGATCAGCCGTGCGTCTTCGGCCACAGGAATGAACCGCGCCGGGGACACCGCACCATGTTCGGCGCTGGTCCAGCGGGCCAGGGCTTCAAAGCTGAGCACTTTGCCGCTGCTGGCATCGACCACCGGCTGATAAACGAGTGAAAATTCTTTTCGTTCAAGCGCATGACGCAGCGCCATTTCAAGCTGGCGGCGCTGTTCGGCATTGGTGTGCAGCGATGGTTCGTAGCAGAAATGGGTGCCTCCGCCTTCATCCTTGGCGCGATAAAGCGCCAGATCGGCATTGCGCATCAGCGTTTCCACCGTCGCACCGTCGCGCGGCCCGATGGCAGAACCGACACTGGCGCCAATATAAAGCGTGTGGTGATCGACGAGATACGGCTGTGACAGGCCCGAGATGATCCTTTGCGTTACGGTGTAGATCGTTTCGCTGTCGGCGCCATTGCCCAGCACCACTGCAAATTCGTCACCGCCCAGCCGCCCGCACAGCCCGGCCTCACCCACGTAAGTGCCCAGCCGTTCGGCCACCAGTTCCAGCAATTTGTCACCGATCAGGTGCCCCAGGGTATCGTTGACCGCCTTGAACCGGTCGAGATCGATCATCAGAAAGGCGCAACGGCTGCGGAACTGATCGGCGCGGCGCATCGCGGCATCCAGCGCTTCGGTCAGTTGCAGGCGGTTGGGCAGGCCGGTCAACGTGTCATAGCGTGCCAGATACGCGATCTGTTCTTCGCTTTCGCGCCGTTCGGTCACATCCGAACCGACCCCGCGAAACCCCACAAAGGCGCCGTTTTCGTCAACCCGGGGCGATGCGGACAATTCCCACCAGCGATGGATGCTTTTGATCGTGACCCGCACCAGCAGATTGGAAAAGCTTTCGCGCCGTTTCATGCGTTCGGCCAGGTCATGCAGCGACGAATGGAAAAACCCGGTGTCCCAGCTTTCGCCGGCGATCAACTGGATCAGTGGCTTGCCTTCGACATCGTCGAGTTCCTGCCCCAGTGCAAAGGCAAAGCGGGGCGACACATTGCGCACGCGGCGGGCCGAATCGACCTGCCACAGCCAGTCAGCCTCGCCCTCTTCAAATTCGCGCAACAGCAACGAGACAACCTCGCCCTTGTCGCGCAATCCCGCTTCGGCCAGTTTGCCATCCAGGAAATTGCGCGCCGTTTCAAAGGCACCGATCGACACGAACAGCACGAAACACGCCGCCACCGACGCGGCAGTCGCTTCGCCGTGCATGACGAAGGCCCCGATGCCGGCAAGCCCCAGGATCCACACAAAGACCTGCGCGCCAAGCGGCACCGCGGCAAAGGCAAAGCCCATCCCCGCCATCAGCATCGCCATGATCGACCAGATCACGCCGGTATCGGTCGTGCCCAGCCACGGCGCGAATGCCACGATCGGCAGCGCCCAGATACATGCCAACCCGGCCGACCCAAGTGCCTGAACCCGGATCTGGCGCACCCCCACCCGGCGCTGGTTGGCCGGACAAAGCCGCCGGTCAAGCATGACCGAGGCGACCACGGCGGCGACCAGCAGGCACAACCAGCCCAGCCCGAGCAGCGTGCCGACACTGGCCCGCAAGACGCGCATCATCAACAGCGCTGCAATCGCATGCGCCAGCATCCGGCCCAAAGTCAGCCGGGTCAGTCCGCCAAACTGCAGGCGGCGCAGCCGTCCCCAGTCACCATCGGCCGGGTCGGTCATTCCCAGAACGGCTGTCCACAACAGACGCGACGGCAATGCCGGTTTGGCGCGATCCGCCAGATGGGCGAACGATTGGGTGAGCGGCGAGTGATTCACCGCCCCAGTCTAGCCGCCAAAGCTTGCCCAATGGTAAGCGGGCAGGCGTTTGCGGCAAACGTTTATTCGACCGTTACCGACTTGGCCAGATTGCGCGGCTGATCGACATCGGTGCCCTTGGCCACCGCAACGTGATACGCCAGCAATTGCACCGGCACGGCATAGACCAGCGGGGCAATCAGCGGGTGCACTTTGGGCATTTCGATCGTCGCCAGGCAGCCTTCGCCTGCCTCGGCAATGCCTTCGGCGTCGGAAATCAGCACGATCTTGCCGCCGCGGGCGCGCACTTCCTGCATGTTCGACACGGTTTTTTCGAACAAGGGCCCCGACGGCGCCAGCACGATCACCGGCACTTTGTCATCGATCAGCGCGATCGGCCCGTGCTTCATTTCGCCGCTGGCATACCCTTCGGCGTGGATATAGCTGATTTCCTTGAGTTTGAGCGCGCCTTCGAGCGCCAGCGGATAGTCCGGTCCGCGCCCCAGATACAACACGTCGCGCGCCGGTGCGATCAGCGGCGCAATCGCGGCAATATCGTCATCATGCGCAAGCGCAGCATTGAGCGCGGCCGGCGTTTCGTCCAGCTGGCCGACGATTTCCATTTCTTCGTCGTGCGTGATCAGGCCGCGCTTGACCGCCAGATGCACCGACAGCGCGGCGAGCACCGCCAGCTGGCAGGTAAACGCCTTGGTCGACGCGACCCCGATCTCGGGCCCGGCATGGGTCGGCAGCAACAGGTCGGCCTCGCGCGCCATGGTACTGGTCGGCACGTTGACCACCACCGCAATCGTTTGCCCGGCGGCTTTGCAATGGCGCAGTGCGGCCAGCGTGTCGGCGGTTTCGCCCGATTGCGAGATGAAGATTGCCAGGCCGCCCGCTTCGAGCACGGGATCGCGATAGCGGAATTCGCTGGCCACATCGATATCCACCGGCAGGCGCGCAAACCGTTCGAACCAGTATTTGGCAACCATCCCGGCATAATAGCTGGTGCCACAGGCCACGATCGTCACGCGGCGGATGCTGGCCAGATCGAAATCGATCTGCGGCAGCGACACCACCTGTTCGTAGCGGCGCAGATAAGACCGCAGCGTCTGTGCGACCACGATCGGCTGTTCGTAGATTTCCTTCTGCATGAAATGGCGGAAATTGCCTTTTTCGATCGCCGCAGCCGTTGCACCCGAGGCAACGATTGCGCGCGTGACGGGATGGTTCGACACATCGAAGATCCGCGCGCCGTCGCGATCAATCACGACCCAATCGCCTTCTTCGAGATAGGTCACGCGCTGGGTCAGCGGGGCCAGCGCCAGCGCGTCCGAGCCGAGGAACGTTTCGCCATCGCCGTATCCGACCACCAGCGGCGATCCCAGCCGCGCCCCGATCAGGATGTCGGGATGGCTGCGGAACGCAATGGCCAGCGCAAACGCCCCGCGCAGTCGTGGCAGCACCGCCTTGACCGCGTCCTGCGGCGAAAGCCCGGCCTCGACCTGTTCGGACACCAGGTGTGCGACGACTTCGGTATCGGTTTCGCTTTCAAAGGTGCGCCCGCGCGCGATCAGTTCTTCGCGCAGCGAACGGAAATTCTCGATGATCCCGTTGTGCACCAGCGCGACTTCGCCGGTGGCGTGGGGGTGGGCGTTGTTGGTGGTGGGCGCGCCGTGCGTGGCCCAGCGGGTGTGCGCGATGCCGATGGTGCCTGGCGCGGGATGGCGCGCCAGTTCGACCACCAGATTGTTAAGCTTGCCCTCGGCGCGACGGCGGATCAGTTCACCCGCTTCGACGGTGCAGACCCCCGCGCTGTCGTATCCACGATATTCCATGCGGCGCAGGCCGTCGACCAGCCGGTCTGCCACCTGATCCTTGCCGACGATCCCGATAATTCCGCACATGGTGATTTGCCTTCAACAGATAAGGGGCGTGATGAGATGATCGGCGAGCCCCCCGGCGCGGCCCGATCCAGCGATGGCATGGCGCAGTCAAACTGAACGCCGGATTGCCTGTCAGGGTTTGCGTTCGGCCTTTTTCTTTTTCATCGCGTCGTGGAACCGGTCGGCCCAGCCCGGTTTGACCAGCTGTTCACCGCGCACCAGCCGCAATTCGCCGTCGGACACATCGCGGCTGACCGCGCTGCCGGCGGCCACGATCGCATCGGCGCCGATCCGCACCGGCGCGATCAGCGCGGAATTCGATCCGATGAATGCGCGTTCGCCAATCACGGTGCGATATTTGAAATAGCCGTCGTAATTGCAGGTGATCGTGCCCGCGCCGATATTGGCGCCTGCGCCCACATCGGCATCGCCAAGATAGGACAGATGGTTGGCCTTGGCCCCCTGGCCCAGCCGCGCATTCTTGACCTCGACAAAATTGCCGACGCGGCTGCCGGTGCCAAGCTCTGCGCCAGGGCGCAGCCGCGCGAATGGCCCGACCGATGCGCCGCTGGCGACATGCGCGCCTTCGATATGGCAGAACGCATGGATCACGGCATGATCATCGATCACCGCGCCGGGACCGAATACCACGTTCTGTTCGATCAGCACATCGCGGCCAACCGCCGTATCCCACGCAAACCACACCGTTTCGGGCGCGACCAGCGTCGCGCCGTCGGCCATCGCGGCAAGACGGCGGCGCGCCTGCCAGCGGCCTTCGGCAAGAGCTAGTTCGCTGCGACTGTTGATCCCCGCCACTTCATCGGCATCGTCGGTCACCACCACCGCCGCGGTGCGACCATCGGCCAGTGCAATATTGACGATATCGGGCAGGTAATATTCGCCTTGCGCATTGTCGTTGCCGACGCGCGCCAGCAGCGCGAACAGATCGTCGGCGCGCGCCGCCAGCAGGCCCGAATTGCACAGCCGCGTGGCGCGTTCGCCGGGCGTGGCATCCTTGAATTCGACCATCTTGTGCACCTGGCCCTGGTCGGCGATCACGCGGCCATAGGCCAGCGCATCGTCGGGTTCGAAACCCAGCACGACCACCGCCGGGGTGTCATCGGCGTGCAGACGGTCGAGCATGGCCTGCATCGTGGCGGCACGCACGAACGGCACATCGCCGTACAACACCAGCACGTCGCCCGAAAATCCGGCCAGCGCAGCTTGCGCCTGTTGCACGGCATGCGCGGTGCCGTGCTGCGGATCCTGGACCGCGATCGTGGCCGTGGTGCCGACCGCGCGTTCCAGCTGTTCGCGCCCGCTGCCCACGACCACCACCTGGTGCTGCGGCGAAAGGGTCGCGGCGCTGTCCATCAGGTGCATCAGCATGGGCCGCCCGGCGATCGGGTGCAGCACTTTGTGCAGATCGCTTTTCATGCGGGTGCCCTTGCCGGCGGCAAGGATGACGATGGCCAGCGGACGGGTGGCGTCAGAGATCGGCGTGTTCATGGTCGCTGTCCTTGCCAGCATTTTCTTGCAGTTTCCAGAAGGCTCGGGCAATCCTGCGGGCGATGGCTGATTTTCCCTTTGACCTGGTGGGGTTCGACCTCGACGGAACCCTTCTGGATACGGCAGATGACCTTGGCCATGCACTGAATCATGCGCTGGCGCAGATCGGCCGCCCGCTGATCCCGCTGACCGATGTGCGCGGCCTGATCGGTGGCGGCACCGCCCAGATGTTGCGCAACGGCCTGGCGCGTACCGGTGGCATCGATGAAGCGGTCCTGCCCGACCTGACCGAACGGCTGGGTGCATTCTACGCCGACAATATCGCCCGCCATACCGTGTTCTATCCCGGCGCCATGGCAATGATCGCCGATCTGGAAGCGCGCGGCGTCAGGATTGCGGTGGCCACCAACAAGCGCGAGGCGCTGGCGCGCCGGCTGCTGGACGAAGTCGGCCTGACCCCGCGCCTGGCAACAATCATCGGCGGCGACACGCTGGGGCTCGATCGCGCCAAGCCGAAGCCCGACATGCTGATCGAAATGGTCGAACGCACCGGCGCCAACCGCGCGGCATTTGTCGGCGATACCACCTATGATATCGGCGCCGCGCGTGCCGCAGGCCTGCCGGTGGTGGCGGTCAGCTTCGGTTTTTGCGACAAGCCGCCGCATGAACTGGGTGCCAACGCAGTGATCGACCATTTCGACGAACTTGTCCCCACGCTTGCCCGACTGGGCTGACAAGACCCCTTTTCATCCCCGCCGGTGCCGCTATATGCGCAACTCCCGTTGGGGCGTCGCCAAGTGGTAAGGCACCGGTTTTTGGTACCGGCATCCGCAGGTTCGAATCCTGCCGCCCCAGCCAACCGTTCAGATCCGACCGATTGCGCCGAAGGTTCCCGTGCGGCAGCTTGGGCATGCTTCGTACGCTTTGGTCGTCCGGGTATATTCCGATCCTGTTGCACGGCTTGCCGCGCTGTAAGGTGCGAAAATGCGGCCTTGGGCCGATGACGCGGGGGACGGTCGGTGGCACGTCGCCAATTCGGGGAAACTGCATGACGCTCGGGCTTCTTCTGACGATTGTACTCGTCATCGCGCTGCTGGGCGGATTTTCCGGCCGGATCGGCGGATATGGCTATGGTTTTGGCAATGGCGGGATCAGCGTGATCGGCGTGGTGCTGATCATCGTGGTCGTGCTGTTGTTGACCGGGCGCCTGTAATTGGACGGGTTCAGCAAATTCCTTGCCCGCGCGCCGCAGACCGGCCCGATGAGCCTGCTCAATGTCATGATCACCCTGATCACGGTCGGGGTGATCCTGTGGCTGGTGAACACGCTGATCCCGATGGATGGCAAGATCAGGTCGATCCTGAACTGGGTGATCGTGATTGCGGTGGTGGTCTGGCTGTTCAAGGTGTTCGACGTTGCCCCATTGCTGACCGGGCTCCACACCGGTCATTAAGGCCTGCGTGCGCACGACGGCGGCATGCCGAACCTGTGGCGGAAACGCCGCGAAAAATGCGCCGCGCTGGCAAAACCGCAATCGAGTGCGATGGTCATGACCGGCGCATCGGTGGTGCGCAGCCGGTGCGCCGCGCGGTCCAGCCGGATCGCAAGCGCGGCCTCGGTCATGCTGTGGCCCAGATGGACGTGAAACAGGCGTTCGATCTGGCGCAATGACCGTCCGCACGCCCTGGCGACGGCGTCGCGCGGCAGTGGCCGGTCCAGCCCCGCCTCGATCAAACCAAGCGCCTGCAACACGACATGGTTGGTGGTGCCGTGGCGCTCTGCCGGGCTTGGCCGTTGCGGCCCCGCGGCATCGCGCGGTGCGGTGCGGATGAACCATTCGCCCACCCTGCGTGCCAGATCATCACCATGATCGCGCGCGATCAACGCCAGCGCCAGATCGAGCCCCGCCGTCCCTCCGGCGCAGGTGATGACCGGGCCGTCGATCACGTAAAGCCCGCGTTCGAGTGCGACATCGGGAAAATCCTGCGCAAACAGATCGCGGTGTTCCCAATGGATCGTGGCGCGTCGTCCGGCAAGCAGCCCCGCGCGCGCCAGCACGAACGGCCCGCCCGACACCCCGGCAATCGCGCACCCGCCCCGAGCCAGCAGGCGCAGCCAGGCATATGTCGCCCGATCATCGAACTGCCGGGGATCGCCGCCTGCAAATACGAACACCCTGCCGCAATCGAGCCGATCACCCACCCGGGCATCGGCCAGGATGCGTGCGCCATTGGTGGCCTCGACCGCGGCGCCATCGGGCGAAATGTGGCTCCAGGCATAGAGCGCGCGACCCGACAGCGTATTGGCGGCGCGAAACGCCTCGACCAAGGCGGCATAACCCATCAGCGCAAAACCCGGGATCAGCAGCAGGCCAAGTCGGATCGGGGGCGATAATTCGCTGGTCATGTCTTTTTCGGACATGGCGATATCATAAATGGACAAGCCACGTGCGCACAACCGGCATATGTTTCTTTGCGAGAATTAATTTTGGCCGGTGCGAAAGATCCCCATGCGCTATTCGATCGTGCAACTGGCCCGTCAGGCCCTGGGCCGGCATCGCGGCTGGGCCCCGGCATGGCGCGATGCCACGCCCAAGGACGGATATGACGTGGTCATCGTCGGCGGCGGCGGACATGGGCTGGCAGCGGCCTATTATCTGGCCAAAGTGCATGGAATCACAAATGTCGCGCTGGTCGAACGGGGCTGGATCGGCGGGGGCAACGCCGGGCGCAACACCACGATCATCCGGTCGAACTATGGCCTGCCCGGCAACGAGCCGTTCTACGAATGGTCGATGAAGCTGTGGGAAGGGCTGGAGCAGGACCTGAACTATAACGCGATGGTCAGCCAGCGCGGCGTGCTGAACCTGTATCATTCCGATCCGCAGCGCGATGCCTATGCCAGGCGGGGCAATGCCATGCGCATGCACGGGGTCGATGCCACGCTGCTGGACGCCGATGCGGTGCGCAAGATGGCGCCGTTCCTGGATTTCGACAACGCGCGTTTTCCGATCGACGGCGGGCTGCTGCAGGAACGCGGCGGCACTGCGCGGCACGACGCGGTCAACTGGGGCTATGCCCGCGCCGCCTCGGCGCTGGGGGTGGATATCATCCAGAATTGCGAAGTGACCGGGTTTTTGCGCGATGCCAGCGGTGCGGTGACGGGCGTCGAAACCGGCCGCGGCACGATCCGCGCGGGCAAAGTGGGCCTGGCCGTGGCGGGGATGACCAGCCATGTTGCGGCCAAGGCCGGCCTGAAGCTGCCGATCGAAAGCCACGTGCTGCAGGCGTTTGTGTCCGAAGGGTTGAAGCCACTGATCCCGGGCGTGATTACCTATGGCGCAGGGCACTTCTACGTCAGCCAGTCGGACAAGGGCGGGCTGGTGTTCGGGGGGGATATCGACGGCTACAATTCCTATGCGCAGCGCGGCAACCTTCCGGTGGTCGAGGACGTGTGCGAAGGCGCGATGGCGCTGATGCCGATGATCGGCCGCGTGCGCATGTTGCGCAGCTGGGGCGGGATCATGGACATGAGCATGGACGGATCGCCGATCATCGATCACACCCCCATCCCCGGCCTCTATCTCAATGCCGGCTGGTGCTATGGCGGGTTCAAGGCAACGCCGGCATCGGGATGGTGCTTTGCGCACCTGCTGGCCACCGACACCGCGCACGATACCGCCACCGCCTATCGGCTCGACCGGTTCCGCACCGGCCACGTGATCGATGAAAAGGGCGCCGGCGCCCAGCCCAACCTGCACTGAGGATCAACCGGCATGCGCATTCCATGTCCGTTTTGCGGCGCACGCGATTCGCGCGAATTCGTGTTTCGCGGCGATGCCCAACCCGTTCGTCCCGGTGGGGATGATGCCGGTGCGATGTTCGATTACCTGTATCTGCGCGACAACCCGGCGGGGGCGTTCGAAGAATTGTGGTATCACGCGCAGGGGTGCCGCAACTGGCTGCGCGTCACGCGCAACACCGTGACCCATGCGATAACCGATGCCCGCCTCGCCCGGCCCGAGCCCGCGGCATGAGCGCGCAACCCTTTCGCCTTGCCCATGGCGGCCTGATCGACCGCAGCCGGACACTGACGTTCACCTTTGATGGCAAGAGCTACACCGGGCATCCCGGCGATACGCTTGCCTCGGCACTGCTGGCGCATGGGGTGCGTTTGTTCGGGCGCAGTTTCAAATACCATCGCCCGCGCGGTGTGCTGACCGCGGGCAGCGAAGAACCCAACGCGCTGGTGACCTTGCGCGAGGGTGCGCGGGCGGAACCCAACACCCGGGCAACCACGATCGAACTGTTTGATGGCCTGGTTGCCACCAGCCAGAACCGCTGGCCCAGCCTGGGTTTCGACCTGATGGCGGTCAACCAGCTGGCCGCACCGCTGTTTGTCGCCGGGTTCTACTACAAGACGTTCATGTGGCCGGCCAAAGCCTGGGAAAAACTGTACGAGCCGCTGATCCGCCGCGCCGCCGGGCTTGGCGCCTTGTCGGGGCAGGAAGATCCCGACCACTACGAACATGACCACGCCTTTTGCGATGTGCTGGTGGTGGGTGCAGGACCTGCGGGCCTGATCGCCGCGCTCGATGCCGGGCGCGCGGGCCTGCGGGTTGTTCTGGCCGACGAGGGCGCGATGCCCGGCGGGCAATTGTTGACCGAGCGGGTACAGATTGACGGCCAGGACGGCCCAGCCTGGGTGGCCGGTGCGATCGCCGCGCTGTCGGCCATGCCGCATGTGCGCGTCATGCGGCGCACCACGGTGTTTGGCCGGTTTGACGATGGCGAACACGGCGCGATCGAGCAGGTGGCCGACCACCTGCCCGTGCCGCTGCCTGGCCAGCCACGCCAGCGCCTGTGGAAAATCGTTGCCCGCCAGACCATCCTGGCAACCGGCGCGACCGAACGCCCGATCGTGTTTGATGGCAACGACCGGCCCGGCGTGATGCTGGCCGGCGCGGTGTCGACATATTGCAACCGCTATGGCGTGGCCCCCGGACGCCGCGCGGTGGTGTTGACCGCCAGCGACAGCGGCTGGCAGACTGCGGCAGACCTGATCGCCGCCGGTGTGACGCTGCTGGCCGTGATCGACACCCGAGCCGGTGTACCCGAAATCCTGACCGCGCCGATCCGCGCTGCCGGTGTGCCGGTGCTGACCGGCGGGCAACTGGTTGCCGCCAAAGGCAGCCCGCTGTCGCAGGTGATTGCTGCAGACAACCAAGGACGGCGGCACAGCTATGCCGCCGACCTGCTGGCCGTAGCCGGCGGCTGGAATCCGCAGGTGGCGCTGGCCGCGCACCTGGGTCACAAGCCGGTGTGGCGCGAGGATATCGCCGCCTATGCGCTGGGCGCTGCGCCTGCCGACGTGTCTGCGGCAGGGGCCGCCGACGGGGTCTATGGCCTGGCCGGGGCGATGGCCTCGGCGCGCGCGGCCGTGCTGAAGGCGGCAGCAGCGCTGGGCACGGCGCTGACGCCTGCCGCCTTGCCCGCAGCACAGGACACCGCCCACGCCGTCAGCGCGGTCTGGGCGACGGGGCCGTGCAAGGCCAAGGCGTTTGTCGATTTTCAGCACGATGTCACCGCCAGCGATGTCACGCTGGCGGTGCGCGAAGGCTATACCAGCGTCGAGCACCTGAAACGCTATACCACACTGGGCATGGCGACCGACCAGGGGCGGGTCAGCCAGGTCAACGGGCATGGACTGCTGGCCGCGGCAACGGGCAAGGCCTTGGCCGAAACCGGCACGATCCGCGCGCGCCCGCCGGTGGTGCCCGTGGCGATCGGCGCATTTGGCGGCCATCATCGCGGGCGGCAGTTCCGCCCGACGCGGCACACCGCCAGCCACGATTGGGCCGCGGCGCGTGGCGCGGTGTTCGTCGATGCCGGCCAGTGGAAGCGTGCACAATGGTATGCGTTGCCGCATGAAACCACTTGGCGCCAATCGGTCGACCGCGAAGTCCATGCCACGCGCAATGGTGTTGGCCTGTGCGATGTGTCGACGCTGGGCAAGATCGAACTGATCGGCGCCGATGTCGGCACACTGCTCGACCGGTTGTACATCAACGGCTTTGCCGCGCTGCCGGTGGGCAAGGCGCGCTATGGCCTGATGCTGCGCGAAGACGGGTTTGCCATGGATGACGGCACGGTCACGCGCTTTGCCGATGATCGCTGGTTCATGACCACCACCACCGCCAATGCCGCGCGCGTGATGCAGCATATCGATTTTGCGCGTCAGGTGCTGTGGCCCGATCTGGACGCGCAGGCCGTTTCGGTGACCGAACAATGGGCGACCTATTCGATCGCCGGGCCGCGCGCGCGCGAATTGCTGGCCGCGGCTTTGCCCGATAGCGATGTCTCAAACGTGGCGCTGCCGTACATGGGCGCCGTGGCGATGCGTTGGCGCGGGTATGCGGCGCGGTTGTTTCGCCTGTCGTTTTCGGGCGAACTTGCCTATGAGCTGAGCGTTCCGGCCCATCTTGGCGCAGCACTTGTCCACCATCTGTGCGATGTCGGCACGCTGTTCGGCCTGACCCCTTATGGCACCGAAGCGCTGGGGGTGATGCGCATCGAAAAGGGGCATCCGGCAGGCAACGAGCTGAACGGATGGACCACTGCGGCCGATCTCGGGCTTGGCCGCATGGCTTCGAAAACAAAGGACTACATCGGTCGGATCATGGCCGGGCGGCCCGCGCTGGTCGATCCGGCACGCCCCCGGCTGGTCGGGCTTAAGCCGGTCGACGGTGTATCGGCGGTGCGCGCCGGCGCACACCTGCTGCGCCCCGGCGCCACCCCGGCGCCTTCGCATGATGAGGGCTATGTCTCATCGGCGTGTTATTCGCCGACGCTGGGCACCCCGATCGCGCTGGCGCTGCTGGCGCATGGCGCGGACCGGCATGGCGAGGACGTGGTGGTGCACGATCCCGTGCGCGGTGCCGATGTGCGCGCGCTGGTGTGTGATCCGGTATTTTTTGATCCGGCAGGAGAACGGCTGCGTGGCTGATGTAGCGATTGGCGAAGCCGTCCACTTTGGTCTGGCCAGTGTTCTGCCCTACGCCGGCGTCGGGCCCGCAGCGCTGTCAGCGGCACTGGGTTTCGAGGTGGTTTCAGCACCGGTGGAAAGCGCTGGCGACGGCGTTACGCTATGGGGAACAGGCCCGAACCAGTGGCTGGCCCATACCAGCGTTGCCGCGCCCGACTGGGCCGAAGCCTTGGGAAAAACGCTGTCGGGCGTGGCCGCGGTCGTCGACCAGTCAGGCGCTTATGCCGGGTTGTCCATCAGCGGATCGGACGCACGGCGGCTGCTGCAAAAGGGGTTGCCGATCGATCTGTCGCCACAGGTCTTTGTGCCCGGCGCGGTCGCGGTCAGCGTGATCGCGCATATCGGCGTGATCGTCCACCACGCCGCACCCGGTACTTACGACCTTGCGGTGTTCCGCAGTTTTTCAACCAGCTTTCGCGAATGGCTTGACGCCGCAGTCGCGGCACTTTGATCAGGATCCGAGCATGACCGACTTTCTGCTGACCCTTTCGTGCGCCAATCAGCCGGGCATCGTGGCGGCAATCGCGACGACCGTGTTCATTCACGGCGGCAACATCACCGAAGCATCGCAATTCGACGATGCCGAAGCCAACCGCTTTTTCATGCGGCTGGCCTTTTCCACTGCCGATGCCGCCAGCGATGACGCGGTGGCGCACGAACTGGGCAGGATTGCCGACAAGTTCGCCTTTGTGTGGAGCTTGCGCCGCCGCGATCACCTGCAAAAGGTGCTGCTGATGGTCAGCAAATTCGACCATTGCCTGGTCGATCTGCTGTATCGCCTGAAAATGGGCGAAATCGCGATGGATGTGGTGGGCGTGGTGTCAAACCACCCGCGTTCCGCGCTGGGCGACATCAACCTGGGCGAAATCCCGTTCCATCACCTGCCGGTCACGCGCGAGACCAAGGCCGCACAGGAAGCCCAGATCAAGGCCATCGTCAACGAAACCGGTGCCGATCTGGTGGTGCTTGCGCGCTATATGCAGATCCTGTCGGACGACATGGCGGCCTGGCTGAGCGGCCGGTGCATCAACATCCACCATTCGTTCCTGCCCGGTTTCAAGGGCGCCAAGCCCTATCACCAGGCGCACGAACGCGGGGTCAAGCTGATCGGGGCAACCGCACACTACGTGACCGGCGATCTCGATGAGGGCCCGATCATCGAACAGGATGTCGAACGCATCACCCATGCAGACCATGCCGACGATCTGGTGCGCAAGGGCCGCGATATCGAACGCCGCGTGCTGGCGCGTGCCGTGCAGTTCCACCTTGAAGGCCGCAGCCTGCTGCACGGCACCAAGACGGTGGTATTCCGCGACTGACCGGCAAATATTCTTCATGGGAAATTTCTTTTCCTCTTGATTGACATTCCGACAGTCAACCGACTATCCCGGAGGCCTGGCACCAGATTGCGGGTTTCCGGGAGAATCACGAGATGTGCGGTATTGTCGGTCTGTTTTTAAAAGACCCGGACCTCGAGCCCGAACTGGGCCGGTTGCTCGCCGACATGCTGGTGGTCATGACCAGCCGTGGCCCCGACAGCGCGGGCTTTGCGGTGTTTGGCGATGGCAGTGCCAACCATCTGAAAATCACGCTGCGCGGCACCCGGCTGGATGACGTGGCCTCCGCGCTCGCCGACGTGGCAACCGCCACCCGGCGGGACACGCACATGGTGCTGTCGTTCGCCGCCGGGTGCGAAGACCAGGTGCGCGGCTGGCTGGCGCTCAATCGCCCCGATGTGGTGGTAACCGGCACCGGCAAACGCATCGAACTGTACAAGGAGGTTGGCCTGCCGCGCCAGGTGGCAGACCGCTTTGCCCTGCCCGCAATGGCCGGCACCCACGGCATCGGGCACACCCGCATGGCCACCGAATCCGCCGTGACCACCGATGGCGCACACCCCTTTTCCACCGGGCGCGACCAGTGCCTGGTGCACAACGGATCGCTGTCGAACCACCGTTCGCTGCGGCGCAAGCTGGAACACGAAGGGCTGAGCTTTGCCACCGACAACGACAGCGAAGTGGCTGCGGGCTATATCAGCTGGCGCCTGCGCGAAGGCGACAGCCTGACTGCGGCACTCGAAGCCGGGCTTGAGGATCTGGACGGGTTCTACACCTTCGTCATCGGCACCGAAAACGGCTTTGCGGTGATGCGCGATCCGATTTCGTGCAAGCCGGCGGTGATGGCCGAAACCGATCGATATGTCGCATTCGGGTCGGAATATCGCGCACTGGTCGGTCTGCCCGGCATTGAAACCGCGCGCATTTTCGAACCCGAACCCGCCCACGCCTATGTCTGGGAGCGCCACTGATGCCCGCTGTCGACCTTGCCGTCATGACCAAGCGCGACCTTAATGCGGCGCTGCATGCGCTGCCTGCCGATACCAATGAAACCCATTGGACCGTTGCCAATCCCGAAGGCGCGCATGCCATTGCCGCCGGGGTCGATGCCCCGATCACGGTCGAGATCGAAGGCCACGCCGGATATTACTGTGCCGGGATGAACCAGCGCGCAACCGTCATAGTGCATGGCAATGCCGGGGTCGGAGTTGCGGAAAACATGATGTCGGGCCGGGTCCATGTCAAAGGCGATGCCAGCCAGGCCGCAGGCGCCACCGCGCATGGCGGGCTGCTGGTGATCGATGGCAACGCATCGGCGCGGTGCGGCATTTCGATGAAAGGCATCGATATCGTCGTAAAAGGTTCGATCGGGCCAATGTCGGCGTTCATGGCGCAGGCGGGCAACCTGGTGGTGCTGGGCGACGCCGGCGAAGCGCTGGGGGATTCGCTGTACGAGGCACGGCTGTTCGTGCGTGGCGCGGTCAAAAGCCTGGGCGCTGATTGCATCGAAAAAGACATGCGGCCCGAACATGTCGCGATCCTGGACCGGTTGTTGGCCGATGCCGGGGTCGCAGGCGTCAGCGCGCGCGAATTCCGCCGTTATGGCTCTGCCCGCGGGCTGTACAATTTTCACGTCGACAACGCCTCGGCCTACTGAGGATCGCCCAGATGGACAATGCCCAGACCCCCCGGACTTTGCCGCGTTTTTCGGCGACGTTCGATCCGCACACGCTGGCCGAGATCCGCCGCGCGGCGGCCACCGGCATCTATGACATTCGCGGCGGCGGCACCAAACGCGCACTGCCCCATTTTGACGACCTGCTGTTCCTGGGCGCATCGGTGTCGCGTTATCCGCTGGAAGGCTATCGCGAAAAATGTGCCACCGATGTGTGGCTGGGCACGCGCTTCGCCAAAAAGCCGATCCATCTGAAAACCCCTGTCACGATTGCCGGGATGAGCTTTGGCGCGCTGTCGGCGCAAGCCAAGGAGGCGCTGGGACGCGGCGCAACGATCGCGGGAACCAGCACCACCACCGGCGACGGCGGGATGACGCCCGAAGAGCGCGGACAGTCGCAGACGCTGGTCTATCAATACCTGCCCAGCCGTTATGGCATGAACCCCGACGACATCCGCAAGGCCGATGCGATCGAAGTGGTGATCGGCCAGGGGGCAAAGCCGGGCGGCGGCGGAATGCTGCTGGGCCAGAAGATTTCCGACCGCGTGGCGGCGATGCGCACCCTGCCCAAGGGGATCGACCAGCGTTCGGCCTGCCGCCATCCCGACTGGACCGGGCCCGACGACCTGGAGATCAAGATCGAGGAACTGCGCGAGATCACCGATTGGGAAAAGCCGATCTATGTGAAAGTGGGTGCCACACGGCCGTATTACGATGTGGCGCTGGCGGTGAAATCGGGCGCCGACGTGGTCGTGCTTGACGGCATGCAGGGCGGCACCGCGGCGACGCAGGACGTGTTCATCGAACATGTCGGCATTCCGATCCTCGCCGCGATCCGCCCGGCGGTGCAGGCGCTGCAGGATCTGGGCATGCACCGCAAAGTGCAGCTGATCGTGTCGGGCGGCATCCGCAACGGCGCCGATGTGGCCAAGGCGCTGGCGCTGGGCGCCGATGCGGTGGCGATCGGCACGGCCGCGCTGGTCGCGCTGGGCGACAACGATCCGCGGTGGGCCGCCGACTATGCCGCGCTTGGCACCGAGGCCGGCGCCTACGACGACTGGCACGAAGGGCGCGACCCGGCCGGCATCACCACGCAGGACCCCGACCTGGCATCGCGACTGGATCCGGTGGCAGCCGGGCGCCGTCTGGCCAATTACCTGGCAGTGTTGACGCTGGAGGCACAGACGATCGCGCGGGCGTGCGGGAAAAGCCATCTGCACAATCTGGAACCTGAAGATCTGGTGGCCCTGACCATCGAAGCCGCCGCCATGGCGCGCGTGCCGCTGGCGGGCACCAGCTGGATCCCCGGACAGCAATTCTGATCCCTTAGCGAAAGACGCCATGATGAGCATCGATCTGGCAGAAGTGGCCCAAGCCAAGGGCATCAAGTATTTCCTGATTTCCTATACCGACCTGTTCGGCAGCCAGCGCGCCAAACTGGTGCCAGCATCGGCCATCGCCGAGATGCAGAAAAACGGTGCGGGCTTTGCCGGATTTGCCACATGGCTCGACATGACGCCCGCCGATCCCGATCTGTTTGCGGTGCCCGATCCTGAAAGCTTCATCCAGGTGCCGTGGAAAAAGGAACTGGGCTGGCTGGCGGCGGACCTGTGGATGGCGGGCAAGCCCGTGGCCGCATCCCCGCGCAACGCACTGAAGGCCCAGATCGCGCGCGCGGCAGAGCTGGGATACCAGCTGAAGACCGGGGTGGAGTGCGAATTCTTTCTGATTTCGTCCGACGGCAGCACCATTTCGGATGGCGCCGATACCCAAGTCAAACCGTGCTATGACGAACAGGCGCTGATGCGGCGCTATGACGTGATCACCGAAATCTGCGACGCGATGCTCGAACTGGGGTGGAAACCCTATCAGAACGACCACGAGGACGCGAACGGCCAGTTCGAGATGAACTGGCATTATGACGATGCCTTGGTCACCGCCGACCGCATGGCGTTCTTCAAGTTCCTGACCAAGTCGGTGGCCGAAAAGCACGGCTATCGCGCGACCTTCATGCCCAAGCCGTTCGTCAACCTGACGGGCAATGGTTGCCACATTCACCTGTCGATGTGGCAGGGCGATGTGAACGCATTCGAGGCCGGCGACGATATCAGCCCGCTGGCCAAGCATTTCATCGGCGGCCTGTTGCACAGCGCCCCGGCGATGGCTGCGATCACCAACCCGACGGTCAACAGCTACAAGCGGATCAACGCGCCGCGCACCAATTCGGGCGCAACCTGGTCGCCCAATTCGGTAACCTGGACCGGCAACAACCGCACCCACATGATCCGCGTGCCCGAGCCCAACCGGCTGGAACTGCGGCTGGCCGACGGTGCGGTCAATCCCTATCTGTTGCCCGCAGTGGCACTGGCTGCCGGAATCGACGGGATCATCAATGCCCGCGATCCGGGGCCGCGGCTTGACATCAACATGTACACCGAGGGCGAAAAGGTCGGCAATGTGCCCAAGCTGCCGCTCAATCTGCTCGATGCGATCCGCGCGCTGGAATCGAACGCGGTGCTGGGCGAAGCGTTGGGGCCGCTGGTGCCGTCATACCTGAAGCTCAAGCATGCCGAATGGAACGAATATACCCGGCACCTGACCGATTGGGAACGCGCCACCACACTTGATTGCTGATGCGAAGACAGGCGGGGGGCCGGATCGCTCCGGCCCCCCCGCCCCTTTTCTTCGATCGGATCGGGCGCAGGATCAGTTGCCTGCGCCAGGTCCATAATTGATTTCCACGCGACGGTTCTGCAATTCGCGCACGCCGTTGGCGGTGGGCACGCGCTGGTTGGCTTCACCATACGCATGGGACGAAATTGCCCCGGCAGCGACGCCGTGGCTGGTCAGATAGGCCTGCACCGAGGTATCGCGACGACCGGCAAGGCCCATATTGTAGACCGGCGTGCCCGAACTGTCGGTATAGCCGGCCAGCGTGATCGGCACGGTGCCGCAATTGCCATAGGCGGTAACCGCGCTGTCGAGAATCTGGGCGGCTTCTGCCGAAATGTCCGATTTGTCCCAGTCAAAGAACACGATGTACGGCCCCTTGTTGCACACTTGCGCGATGACGATCGGCGGCGCCGGGGGTGGTGGCGGCGGCAGCGGCGCAGGCGGCGGCGGCGGCGGCGGGGCTGCGGCCGGTTCGACCGCCGGTTGCGGGGCAACGCGCCCAAAGTTGTAGGTCAAGGTGGCCAGCACCGAGTGCGAGCGCAGCTTGGCCGTGCGGTCGGCCCCCTCTTCGGACACGAAATGGTTGGCGCCGGTCGGATTGAAGTACCGGTAGCGTACGCCCAGATCGATATGGCGGCCAAGCGGTACGGTCAGGCCCGCCAAGCCCTGCCAGGCAAAGCCGTCGGCGCGAGCATAGATCTGATCGCCATATTGCGAATGTTCTTCAAGCCTGGTCCGGGCATAACCGGCACCACCACCGACATACAATTTCAGCCCGCCCCAATGCCCCAGGCCGAGCAACGCATTGCCCATCGCAGCATAGGTCTGGGTGCGACCGGCCAGGCCATTGCCATTGGTGGTGACCACGGTGCCCGCGTCGCCCCCGAAATAGCGATCCTGTTCATGCAGTGTGGAGCGGTTGAAAAAGCCTTCGGCTTCGAGCCGGAAATGGCCGAAGTCATACCCGACGGCAGAGCCAGCCTCCCATCCGGTGCTGAAACGGTCGGTATAATCCAGGCTGCCGGGCGCATAGACGTTGGCACGTTCCTGTTTGACCCCGCCCCCTTCGACCGTGATGTAGGGGCCGGTATCGTCGGCAAAGGCCGGTCCGGCCATCGCGCACGACGCCAGCGCCGCAGCAACAAAAAGCTTGTTCATCAAATTGTCCATTCTTTCGCGTGAAATCTTCGAGCGTGCCGGGTGAAGTGCGCGCAGGGGGCAGCCGGCTGGCCGGCCCGAAAGGCTTGGCCAGGCAGACGCGGCCAAGTCCTGCAAAAGGCGACACACAAAGCGACGGTCGCACACCGCCAACCCTTGAAACGTGGTCTATGCGAGTGTTCCGCCGCTGATGATACCGACCATCAAAGCCGCATGGCAACGTGGATGGAGACTATGCGGCTGCGAACAACGTGCCGGCAGGTACGGCCGCCCGGCCACCCTGCCCAGCGTCGGAATGTACCCAGTTGGCACACGGCAATGCCCGTGATCGCGCGGCGGCGGTTCTGCGTAGATTCCGGTCCTGCCGACCGGACACGCGCATTTTATGGTGCGCGCCTGGTCTGCCGGGATGCGGGCCACTGTCTTAGCCAGGAAAATTGCCCATGGATGTCCGTAAAATGTTTGTCACGTTGTCCGCGCTGGGGCTTGCCGCGGGGGTTCTGCCTGTGGCCCCGGCCGTCGCCCAGCACCAAAGCGAGGCCCATGGCGGAGGGGGCGGCCAGATGCACGGCGGTGGCGGAGGCGGTCATGGTGGCGGCGGACGGATGCACGGCGGCGGCGGCCACGGATATGGCGGCGGTGGCCAGATGCATGGTTACGGCGGCGGCCACGGATATGGCGGTGGCTATCGCGGGTCGCGCGCCGGATGGGGCCGCGGCTTCGGCTATTATGCCGGTTACCCCTGGTATTGCCGCGAACACCGCCATTGGCGGTGGAGCCGTCGGTTGCAGACCTATGTCTACTGGACCGGCGGCGGGTATTGCTGATCGGCAGGCGGCGCAGGTCTTGCCTGCGCCGCCCACATCCTGATCAGTCCCGGCGCCGGGGCGGACCCTTGCGCACCGGTCCGCGCGGACCGCGTGGTGCCTGCCCGGCGTTGTCGCGCGAATGGGTGGGCTTGTTGTCCTTGGGCGGTTCGGGCGAAAATTCGATGGTGATGCCGCTTTCATCTTCGGCACCGGGGATCGACGTGCGCTTCAGCGCGGCGCGGAATTTCGCCTCGACATTGCGCGGCACCTGGAAATAGGTGTCGTTGGCTCCGATGCGGATCGCCCCGATTTCGTTGCGGGTGATATGCCCGCGCCGGCACAGCAGCGGCAGGATCCAGCGTGGATCGGCGTTCTGGCGACGGCCGATATCCATGCGGAACCAGGCCACGTCTTCAAACCCGGCGCGCCGTTCGGGCCGTGCGCCAGGCTCAGGCGCCGATGCCTCGATCAGGTCTTCGGGTTCGGGCACGCCCTTCTTGCGCGCGACGACCAGCGCCAGCGCCACATCAAGCGGTTCCATCGTTTCGATGATGCGTTGCGCCATCGCGCGATCGCCGTCGCTGGCTTCGACCGGTTGGGCCAGGTCCTGCAGCAGGCGTTCCCGATCGCGATCGCGGATCGCTTCGGACGACGGCACCGGCACCCAGGTGGCGGTAACGCGCGCATCGCGCAGCATGCCTTCGACGCGGCGGCGGCGCGGATAGGGCACCACCAGCACGGCCGTGCCTTTGCGCCCCGCGCGGCCGGTACGGCCGGACCGGTGTTGCAGCACTTCGGCATCGCGCGGCACTTCGACATGGACAACCAGGCTGAGCGAGGGGATATCGATCCCGCGCGCGGCCACGTCGGTGGCGACGCAGATCCGTGCACGGCCGTCACGCAGCGCCTGAAGCGCGTTGTTGCGCTCGTTCTGGCTGTGTTCGCCCGACAACGCCACCGCGGCAAAACCGCGTTCGATCAGCGATGCGTGGAGATGACGCACATTGTCGCGCGTGGCACAAAACAGGATCGCGGTTTCCGCCTCGTGAAACCGGACCAGATTGATCACCGCGTTTTCGATGTCGGCGGGCGACACCGCGACCGCCTGGTAATCGATATCGCCATGCCCCGAGCTTTCGCCGACGGTCGAGATGCGCAGCGCGTCGCGCTGATAGCGCTTGGCCAGCGCCACGATCGGGCGCGGCATCGTTGCCGAAAACAGCAACGTACGCCGCTCGTTCGGAGTTGCCTCGAGGATTTCCTCAAGATCGTCGCGAAAGCCCATGTCGAGCATTTCGTCGGCTTCATCGAGCACGACATACCGCAGTGCCGACAGGTCGAGCGCGCCGCGTTCAAGGTGATCGCGCAGGCGTCCGGGCGTGCCGACCACGATCTGCGTGCCGTGGTTCAGCGCGCGGCGCTCCTTGACCGCATCCATCCCGCCAACGCAGGTGGTGATGCGCAAGCCCGTCTTGGCAAACAGCCACATCAATTCGCGGCTGACCTGCAGCGCCAGTTCGCGCGTAGGCGCAATCACCAACGCCAGCGGGCTGCGGCCATAGGCTTCGCCTTCGCCGGCCAGGATGCGTTCGGCCATGGCGATGCCAAAGGCCACGGTCTTGCCCGATCCGGTCTGGGCCGAAACGAGCAAATCGCGATTTTGCGCCTCTGCTGCCAGAACGGCGGCCTGAACCGGGGTCGGTTCGGCATAGCCTTGTTCGGCAAGCGCGGTGGCGATCAACGGAGGAAGTGAAGAAAAGGGCATAATGTTTATGACTTTGGGCTTTTGGCTCAGGCGCGACACATTGCGGTTTGGCACCTGCAGGCAGAAACGGGAAACGCCGGGGTCAGACCCCGGCGCACAATCGAGTGATCCGCGCCTTATACGGTTTCGTGGCCGGATGCAGCCCCGAACAACATGGCAGGATCGGGCCGGGTGTCGAAGCCGGTAGCCGTCAGATCGGTTTCGACCTGGCGTGCCACCTTTTCCGCATCGCGTTTTTCACGCGCAGCGGTGATTTCGATTTCCCGGTCGGCCAATGCCTGCCACGCAGCCCCGGCCCGCGTGTAGGTTTCACGCTGGTTGGCCAACGTGGCGCGCTCTGCCGATTTGGCGCAGAGTGCGGCCTGATCGAGGTAGAACTGGCAAGATGCAGACATGTCGGCCCCTTTCGGCTCTGCCATTACAACGGCAGATACGCACTTCGGCACGCCGGAAGGATTAATCCACCATATCGAGGATCAGGCGCTGCAATTCCTGGCGTGACAGCACAGGCGGAGGGCGGCGCGAAACGATTGGGCCGCTTGGCGCGGCAACGACGGGTTTTGGCGAAATGTGCAGTTGATAAGTACTGAAGACAGAATTTGACGTAAACATTGAGATCCTTGACGCTCTTGTGGCGCCTGATTGTATTGGTTGGTTCAGCGCCGCTTGCGCGGGGGTCCGCCGGGTCCGCCACCAGGACCCTTGTCCCGGAAAACGATGCGACCCTTTTGCAGGTCATAAGGGGTCATTTCAACGCGAACCCTGTCGCCAACGACTGACCGGATGCGGAATTTGCGCATCTTGCCAGCCGTATAGGCGATGATCCGATGGTCGTTTTCAAGCATGACGCCAAAACGACCATCGGGCAGGATTTCGTCGATCTGGCCTTCGAGGGTCAAAAGCTCCTCTTTGGCCATACGATCAGACCGCTTCGATGTTGACAGCCGCAGTCTTGCCCCGACGGTCGGTTTCGAGCTCGTACTTCAGGCGCTGATCCTTGAGCAGCGTGCGAAGACCGGCGCGTTCGACCGCACTGATGTGGACAAAGTTGTCGGGCGTGCCATCATCGGGTGCGATAAAGCCATAGCCCTTGTCGGTATTGAAAAATTTCACGGTGCCTACTGGCATGATCCGGTTCCTTACACAGGTAGAATGGTCTGCCGACAAAGGTGCCGGCAGAGCGAAGAGTCGTGATAAGGATCGGAAGGCGAAGGAGCCGAAAGTCCAGTCTCAGGCGACGTTAGCCACCCTCATATAGGCGACATCGCACCAAAGTGCAATGTCTGTTCCGGCGATGTTCGCATGAAGGGGCTCAATCGCGCGCATGGGCCTGCGCCAGACGTGTCCTGCGGCGGCGATAAAGCACGGTCCAGCCGGTCAATCCGCCGATCGTGACATAGCCGACAACGGGCCCCACAATCAGATATTGCGCCACGCTGGTGGTATAGATCAGCAGGACCGAAACCGCAAAATCAAGCAGCAGGCCAAAGCCCCAGGCCAGTGTCATCACCATGATCGTGCGGCGCAAAAACGGATCGTTGCGTCGCGCATCGAAGGCCGCCAGTGATTCGGCGGATTCGCGCGCCACGGTCGCGCGCGCCAGCGGCCCGATCAGCGGCCGGCCGATCGCTGCCGATCCCAGGAACGCCATGGCGATCGACGCCGTCACCAGCTTTTCGCGCAATTGCAGAAACCGCGCCGAGCCGCCGCCAGCCATCGCGATCAACGACAACGCGATCCCCACCAGCACCATGATCGACAGGGCATCGATCCGGCGATGGCGGGCAAGCCCGACCAGCGTCCACACGAGCGGCGGCGCGCACGATGCCAGCAGCGCCGGAACTTCGCCCCAACGGTCCTGCAGAATGGCATAGATCAGCGCCGGGGCGGCAATGTTAATGGCGCCTTCGACGATCACCACCGGGCCGTTCCGGCGCAGCCAGGCCAGGGCCGTGTCGCGGCTCACTTGGCAGTGCCTGTTGCAATCCAGTTGCCGTGAAAGCCCGGCGGAACACGGTGCGGCAGATGGATCATTGCCACCGGCGGCGCGTCGAACTGGCGGGCATCGAGAATGACCAGATCGGTGGTGCTGTGCGCCATATCGACCACCAGCCCGACCAGCCAGCCATATCCTTCGGGCGCATCGGCCGTGTGCGGTACGAACACGAATTCGCCGGGATAGCGGTCAGGCCCGAAATCATGGACCTGCCGCGTGCCGGCGACCAGATCATGCGCATAAAGCCGGGTCGATCCGATAAACCGGTCGTCGGGCTCGGTTGGCGTCGCCATCGTCCAGGCATGGCGATAGGGCTGCCCGAAAAAGCGTTCATCGCAACGCGGAAATTCCTGCGGCGCCGGATCGAGTGTCGTCATCGTGACGGTCTGCGATTGCGGGTCGATCGTCCAGCGTTCAAGCCCCCGCGCCCGCGCATCGGGGCCTTGCGCTCCATCGCCGAACATCGTGTCATAGGTACAAAGATCAAGCACCACCGTGCCGTCGGCAGCGTCATAGGCATTGGCAACGTGGAATGCGAAACCCGTGGCACCCTGACACCAGATGATATCGTCCTGCGTGCCATGGCGCGGCATCAGGCCGATGCGGCCAGGATGCGCCGGATTCCAGCGATAGGGAAATCCGTGCCCGGCAATATGGGTCTTCATCGAAAACGTGACCGGCAGATCGAGAATGACCACATAACGCCCGGTGATCGCGCAATCGTGGATCATCGGCCCGTGGCGCACCGCGATCGGTTCTTCGCGGATCACACGGGCCTGCGCATCGACCACGACGTGACGGATCGTGGTCAGATCGCCGGCGGCATAAGCGATTGCATGGTGTTCGCCGGTCAACGGATCGTGATGCGGATGGGCCGAAAAACTGCCGTGGAGCGTGCCATCAAACGGATTGAAGGCCTGTCCGTCGAGCGTTTCATCCAGTTCGACCGGATAACTGCCGGCCTCGACCAGCGCGAACGTGCGCCCGGCAATATCGAGCACATTGGTGTTGACCGTGTCGAAGATATGACGCGGTCCCGGTGCGGGCTCGACCCCCAGGGCATCTGCCACAGCGTTCGAGCGGATCCAGCGGTTGCGATACCACAACGCCTGTCCGTCGGCGATGGCCAGGCCGTGCACCATGCCGTCGCCGATGAACCAGTGATAGGCGCCGGCATTGGCCGCCACCGGGTTCGGGCCGATGCGCAGATAGCGGCCATTCAAACCGTGCGGGATTGTGCCGGTAACGTCGAGCGCGGTCAGGGTCAGCTGATCGGTCATCGGCGTATGAATGCCGGTCAGGAATGGGCTGCCGCCGGCAGGGGGCGCCAGCCGGCTGCGATTGAAGCTGGCCAGCGCCTCGATCCCGCGTGTGACTGTGCCGCGAATCAGTGTCTCGATTGCGCTTCCCATTGCCGGCTCCTATGTTTACAGTGTTACCATGACCGCAAATGCTAACACTGTCAACATGGTTCGTCGCAGCTATCATCACGGTGACCTGCGTGCCGCGCTGATCGCCGAGGGGCTGCGCCTGCTGGCCGATCAGGATGCGCAATCGCTGTCCTTGCGCGAAGTGGCGCGCAACATCGGCGTCAGCCCGACATCGGTCTATCGCCATTTTCCCGACAAGGATGCGCTGATGACCGCACTGGCGGTGGATGGGCTGAAACAACTCGGGCTGGCGCAGGCCGCCGCCAGCGAACTGGCCGGTGGCGGCCCTGCCGGATTTGCCGCAACGGGCCGTGCCTATGTGCGGTTTGCGCTCGACAATCCGGCGCTGTTCCGCCTGATCTTTGCCTCACCCGCGTTGCGTGCGGCCGATCTGGGCAATGCCCGATTGGCAGGTGACATGTTGCAGACCAACGCCATGCGACAGGCTGCGCACGAAGGCGGCGAAGCCGGCCTGCGCGCGATCAGGGCCTGGTCGCAGGTCCATGGTCTGGCGATGCTGATGCTCGATGGCCAGATTCCGGTCGATCAGGACGTGATCGAACGCGCGATCGGTTAAGCCGTCAGCTGTGCCTCGATCTGGGGCAGCCGTTCCTTGCCGAAATAGATCGCGCCATCGACCCACATCGTGGGAATGCCAAAGGCGCCGCGCGCAGCCGCAGCCTCGGTGCTGGCGGCAAGTTCGGCCTTGATCGCGGCGTCCTGCGTTGCGGCAAGCAGCGCCGCGCCGTCGAGGCCTGCGGCATTCATCACCGCGACATAGACGTCGGGATCGTCCATCGCGCACCCTTGTTCCCACATCGCGGCAAGGCCGGCTTCGACGTAGGCCGCCTGCTCGCCGCGGTGGCGGGCAGCGACCAGTCCGCGCATCAGCAACAGCGTATTCACCGGGAAATGCGGGTTCATCGCAAACCCGGTCAGGCCGTGGCGCGCGATGAAACGCTGCATTTCCAGATGTTCGTACGCCATTTTGCCCTTGATCGACCCGAACGCCACCATCGGTGCCTGGTTGCCGGTCAGCTTGAACAACCCGCCCAGCAGGCAGGGGACCAATCGCAGTTCGGCATCGTGGCGCCGTGCCATCTCGGGCAGGACCTGCCACACGAGATAGGCATTGGGGCTGCCGAAATCGAACAGCAATTCAATCAGTGGACGGGTCATGCAGGTCACCATTGTTCGCGCCAGGGGCGCAAGTCGATTTCGTGGCTCCACGCTGATCGCGGCTGGCGGTGCAACCACAAATAGGCCTGGGCAATGTCGTCGGGTTTCAGGATCGCATCGTCGCGCAGCAGGTCGGTGGTGTCGCCCACGCGTTCGCGGATGAACACGCCGTCGATCGATCCGTCGCAGATCACGTGCGCCACGTGCACGCCCTGCGGACCGAGTTCGCGCGCCATCGATTGGGCCAGTGCGCGCAAGCCATGTTTGGCGGCGGCAAAGGCCGCAAAGCCTTCGCGCCCGCGCACGCTGGCGGTGGCGCCGGTAAACAGGATCGTGCCGGCCCCGCGCGGCACCATCACCCGCGCCGCTTCGCGCCCGGCAAGAAACCCGGCAAAACAGGCCATTTCCCAGACCTTGGTGAAAACGCGTGCGGTGGTTTCGCGAATGCCGAACTGCACATTGGCACCGATGTTGAACACCACAACGCCGATCGGCCCGATCTCGCGTTCGATCCGGTCAAACAGCGCCACGGTTTCCTGTTCCGAACGAGCATCGACGCCAAAGGCATGCGCCTGCCCGCCGGCGCCGCGGATGCCGTCGATCAGTGCATCGAGCTGGGCCAGATTGCGCGCGCGGCGGGTTACGCAGACCGGGTGTCCGTCGGCCGCGAAGGCGCGGGCAACCGCCTGCCCCACGCCCTCGCCGGCGCCGATCACCACGCAGACCGGTTTCGCGGGATCGTTGTCCATCGCGGTTTGCCCTAAGGGGTTCATGCGCGTGTTCCGCCCAGCGCCGTGGCCAGCCGTTCGCGATCGAGCGTGCCTTCCCAGCGCGCAACGACCAGCGTCGCGACAGCGTTGCCCATGAAATTGGTCAGGCTGCGGCATTCGGACATGAAGCGGTCGATCCCCAGAATCAGTGTCATCCCGGCAATCGGAATCGATGGCACGATCGCCAGCGTTGCCGCAAGCGTGATAAAGCCCGCACCGGTAACGCCGGCGGCGCCCTTTGACGACAGCATCGCCACGCCCAGCAGCAGCAATTGCTGACCCAGCGTCAATTCCACTTTGCACGCCTGGGCGATGAACAGCGCGGCCAGCGTCATGTAGATATTGGTTCCGTCAAGATTGAAGCTGTAGCCGGTGGGCACGACCACGCCGACAATCGCGCGCGGCACGCCTGCATCTTCCATCTTCTGCATCAAGCCAGGCAGTGCGGATTCCGACGAGGACGTGCCCAGCACCAGCAACAGTTCCTGCCCCAGATAGCGCGCCAGCCGGAACACCGAGAACCCGCACAGCCAGCCGACCACACCAAGAATGCCGAACACGAACACGAACGAGGTGACGTAAAACGTCGCCACCAGCATGGCCAGCTTGGCCAGCGCCGCCACCCCGAACTTGCCCACGGTAAAGGCCATGGCACCGAATGCACCGACCGGCGCCGCGCGCATCAGGATCGCCACGAGCCGGAACATGACCGCGCCCAGATCTTCGAACACGCCCAGCAGACGTTCGCCCGCGCCCGGCACAGTGGCCAGCGCCACACCGAACAGCACCGCCACCACCAGCACCTGAAGAATATTGCCTTCGGTCTGCGACGAAAGCAGCGTGTCGGGGACCAGGCCCAGGAAAAATCCGATCAGCGTGGTATCATGCGCCTTTGCGACATAGTCGGCCACTTTGGTCACATCGAGCGCGCCGGGTGCGATCGCGAAACCTGCCCCGGGGCGCACCACATTGGCGACCACCATGCCCAGCACGAGGGCAAAGCCCGACATGACCGCGAAATAACCGAGCGCACGCGCCGCCACCCGGCCCAGTGCGCCCAGATCGCGCATGCCCGCGATGCCTGTAACGATCGACACGAAAATCACCGGCGCAATCACCATCCGCACCAGCTTGACAAAAAAGTCGCCCAGCGGGCGCAGCGCCTCGCCAAAGTGTGGTGCAAACGCACCCACTGCGACCCCCGCAACGATCGCAATCATCACCTGCACCGGCAGCCGACCCAGCGCACGAACCGTTTTTGATGCCACCTGCAGACCCTCTGTCATTTGAATTGCCCCGCACCGCCTTAATGCGAAGCACGCCATTCGCAAAGAGATCCGCGCCGACGTTGCCCGGTATCGTGCCACAGGCTTTTACTGGGCAGCCGTGGCGTTGCGGAATGTGTCCATGCCGCCTAGCATACAGCGCATGAAAACCCTGTTTTGCCGTGCGATCGTCGCGTTTGCCGCCTGTATGCCGCTGCCCGCCATGGCTGCGCCGACCCTGCTGCGCCCGGCCCAGGTGTTCGACGGGGTCGACGCCACCGCGCATCCGGGATGGCAGGTGCTGGTCGACGGCGACAGGATCGTTGCAGTCGGGACAAATCTGCCGGTTCCGGCAGGCGCCAAAGTGATCGATCTGCCGGGCGCGACGCTGATGCCGGGGATGATCGAGGGGCACGGTCATCTGTTCCTGCACCCCTATAACGAAACGCCATGGGACGATCAGGTGCTGCACGAGCCACTGGCGCTGCGCACGGCGCGCGCCGTGGCGCAGGCGCGCGCGACACTGCTGGCCGGGTTTACCACCGAACGCGACCTGGGCACCGAAGGCGCCGGCTTTGCCGATGTCGGTTTGCGCGATGCCATAGCCCAGGCGATCGTGCCCGGGCCGCGCATGCTGGTTGCGACACGCGCGATCGTGGCGCGCGGTGCCTATGGCCCCAAAGGGTTCGAACCGGGCGTGCCGATACCCCAGGGCGCCGAAGAAGTATCGGGCATCGACGAAATCGTGCGCGCGGTGCGCGGTCAGATTGCCGCCGGGGCCGATGTGGTCAAACTCTATGCCGATTACCATTACCAGCGCGGTGAACCCAGCCGCCCGACGCTGACGCTGGCGGAGATGACCGCCGCGGTTGCCGCCGCGCACGATGCCGGGCGGCCCGTTGCAGTTCATGCAGTCACGGCCGAAGGCATGCGCCGCGCAATTGCGGCGGGCGTCGATACGATCGAACATGGCGATGAAGGCACGCCCGAGCTGTTTCGTGCGATGCATGACAAAGGCATTGCCTATTGCGCAACGCTGGCCGCCAGTGATGCGATTGCCCGGTATCGCGGGTGGAATGGCCAAGGCACACCGCCTGCGGCGGTGACAGAGGCGGTGCACGCGTTCCACCTGGCCATGACCGCGGGAACGCCCTTGTGCATGGGTGGCGATGTCGGCGTGTTTGCCCACGGCACCAATGCGCGCGAAATGGAACAGATGCAGGCGGCCGGCCTGCCCCCGGCCCAGGTGCTGATCGCGGCGACATCGGGCAATGCCCGGTTCTTCGGTCTGCGTGACAAGCTGGGCAGTGTGAAGCCGGGTCTGTTGGCAGATCTGATTGCAGTGGCGGGCGACCCTACGCGCGACGCAGCCGCAGTGCGCCACGTGGTCATGGTGATGAAGGGCGGCACTGTCATCACCGCGCCGCGGGACTGACCGTAACGACCGCAGACAACGGCGCTTCGGCCCCCCGTTGCGATCAGCTGGTGCGGGGGGTCAGCGATCCCTTGCCTTTGGGCGTGCTGATCGTGGTGCAGGTGCCGGCCTTGACCATTTTCCACAGATTGCCCTGATAATCGGCCTTTTGCGTGCCCGCGCACGATGTCACGCCACCCGCGGCGCAATCGTTCTGTCCGGCGCGCGCGACGCCGTAACATTTTTCCATCGCCGGCTTGCCATCTGCGGCCTGCGCGGCCCCGGCGGCAAGACCCAGCGCCACGCTGGCGGCAAAGGCGGCGGGGGCAAGTTTCATGCGGTGTTCTCCTGCCGGACTGTTCCGTTCGGTGTCGTTGTGCCCCAAAACGGCCCGTGCATCGACTGCCCTTGCGCACAGTTTGCCGCAAAACGGTGGATCGGGTGTAACCATGTGCGAACATGGCGCGAAGGGGGTCATGCCACACTGGCACACCTGAGGAGGATCGTTCCATGACCAAGCCCGTTTCGCGTTATGCGCCCAATGCCCTGATGCTTGCCAGCCAGGCGGCCCTGGTTGCCGCGGCGCTGGCCGCACTGCCCGCACCTGCCATGGCCGACCAAACTCCGGCCGCCAAGGCAGTGCATTGCTATGGCATCAACAGCTGCAAAGGCACGTCCGACTGTGCCACCGCCAAGAACAGCTGCAAGGGCCAGAACAGCTGCAAAGGCCAAGGCTTCAAGGCCGAGAGCAAGGACCAGTGCATGGCCGACGGCGGCAGCCTGACCGAACCCAAGTAATCCCCCCTGTTCGATGGCCGCCCATAACGGGCGGCCATCGCCCCTTTTGCAAGCGGACACGCCACGACCATGCCCACGCCCCTGTCCGGATTTGGCCTTGGCATGCGCCGGCCGCATTATGCCAGCTATCTGGCGGGCGATGCTCCGGTTGATTTTGTCGAAGTGATTTCGGAAAATTTCATGGTCGAAGGCGGCCGGCCGCTCGATACGCTGCTGCGGGTGCGCGAACATTACCCCGTTGCGCTGCACGGGGTGTCCTTGTCGGTCGGATCGGCCGATGGCCCCTCGATCGATTATCTCGACCGGCTGAAAACGCTGGTTGAACGGATCGATCCGGCGGTGGTGTCCGACCATCTGTGCTGGACCGGCGTGGGCGGGTTCAATTCGCACGACCTGCTGCCAGTGCCGCTGACGGACGAGGCGCTCGACACCGTGTGCCGTACGATCGACCGGGCGCAAAGCCATCTGGGCCGACGCATGCTGTTCGAAAACCCGTCGAGCTACATCGCGTTTCCGGGCACGATCACCGAATGGGATTTTCTGGGCGAAATGGTCCGCCGCACCGGCTGCGGCCTGCTGCTCGACGTGAACAATGTGTTTGTCAGCGCAATGAACCACGCAATCGACCCCTTCGCCTGGCTCGATGGCCTGCCGCTGCATGCGGTCGGGCAGATCCACCTGGCCGGGCACAGCCAGGGCGCGCACGGGCTGATCGATACGCATGATGCGCCGGTCGATCCGGCGGTGTGGGCGCTGTATGCCAAGGTGATCGGCCGCACCGGCCCCGTGCCGACAATGATTGAACGCGACGGCAACATTCCCGATCTTGGCGAATTGCTGGCCGAACTGGCGACAGCGCGCGCGGTTGTGGCAGAGCCGGTGGCATGAGCGACATCGCGCCACTGGCCACGGTGCAGCACCGGTTCTGCGCCTGGTTGACCGAACCCGATGAAGACCGCGCGGCCGAGCTGGCGCAAGCGCTGCATGTGGGGCCGGGCCTGGTCGTCTATCAGAACAATTACCGTGTCGCGCTGATCGATGCCTTGCGCGAAACGCATCTGCGCGCGGCGGCATGGCTGGGCGAAGCTGCGTTTGCGGCCGCGGCGGCGCGCCATATCGATGCACACCCCCCGACACGCTGGACGATCGACGCCTATGGCACCGGTTTTCCCGAGGGGCTGCGCGCGACCGACCCGGTTGCGGTCGATCTGGCCACGATCGATCGCGCCATCGGCGATGCGTTTGTCGCCGCCGATGCAATGCCGGCCGAGGCCACGGCGCTGGCCGCGGTCGACTGGGAACGGGCAGCCATCCGTCCTGTGCCGTCACTGGCGCTGATCCCGGTCGAAACTAACGCCGATGCCATCTGGCTGGCGTTGGTGGCTGAGACCGCGGTGCCGCAACCCTGTGCCTTGCCCGGCACAGTGCTGGTCTGGCGTCAGGGGTTCGAGCCGGTGATGCGCCGTGGCGACCCACTCGAATGCCGTATCCTGCGCCGATCGCTTGACGGCACCGCCTTTGCCACGATCTGCGAAGATCTGGCCGACGAAGGTGATCCCGAACAGGTGGTCACCCGTGCCGGAACGGCGCTGGGTCGGTGGCTGGGCGAATCCATGATCGCCGGATTCGACTGATCGTCCTTACCAGCGCAGCAGGCGCGGCCCCGCCAGACGCCCGACCAGCGCGGCCCCCAGCATCCCCAGCGAATACCAGGTCAGCACGAACAGGGCCGAGGTTTCCGGGCAGTGCAGGCAATACAATGTCGCGCCCCACGCCCCTGCGGCCATGCCCGCGCTGGTGCCGGCCAGCGCCAGCCGCGTCGGGGCAAGCCGGCGGAATGACCAGGCAAGCCCGGCAAAGATCGGCAGGGCAAGCAGGAACACATTGCGCGAACAGATCGTCCAACTGGCCCCGAGCCACATCGCCAGCCATGGCGCACCAGGTGCTGCGGCCAATTCGAACGCGGCGATCACTGCCAGCCCCAGCACCGGAACCGCCATCAGCCATAGTGACGCACCGACCCGGCCATCGGGCCGCGCCAGCCGCGACGCCGCGACAGTGGCACAGACCGCAAGACTGATCGTATAGGCCCATTTCAGCCAGAACGTGGACCCGTGCATGGCCAGCGCCAGATCGGGACGCAAGCCAAGCCAGCCGATCACCGCCGCCAGCGTGACCAGAGCACCGCCGACAAGGCCCAGCGCCAGTCGCAGGCCCAAAGCATGGCGCGGCACGGGCCGAAGATCCTGCGCCAGGCTGGCAATCAGATCATCGCTATTCACAGCCAGCTGTCCCTGACCCGCGCCGCCAGCGCCTTGAGCCCGCGATGCGCCGATACCTTCACGTCGGATTCGCCGATGCCCAGGCGCTCTGCCGCTTCAGCCGTGTTCAACCCATCGATGCGCGTGGCGCGCAACACTGCGGCCTGTTTTTCGGGGATCGTTGCCAGCAGGCGATCAAGATCGGACCGCGCGTCGCTGGCTTCGGCAAAGGCAAAGTCATCGGCCAGTTCAGGCAGATCGTCGATCGGCGTGGTGCGGCCCGACCGGCGATAGCGATCGATCAGTTTGTACCGCGCGATCGCATAGACCCAGGCCCCCAGCGGGCGGTCAGGGTCATAAGTGGCACGGCGTTGGTGCACGGCGATCAGCGTTTCCTGCACAAGGTCCTCGACATCATCATCCCGCCCGCCAAGCCGGCGACGGAAAAACCCGCGCAATGGCATCAACAGCGCGCGCAACAGCGCTGCATGCGCAGCGCCATCGCCCGCCAGCCCTGCCAGCATCAAAGCCCGCAGGCGATCATCATCCTGCCGCATGCGCATCTACCCCTGCGTATTCGTGGTACGCAGCGGTTTGGTTACAGCAGGTCCGGACAAAGGTCAGCGCAAAAAGTTGGCGCGCCAGCGCGATCAGGTCAGCCCGGTGATCGGCACCGGGGTCAGATCCGACGCTTCGAAGCTGGCCACCGGATAAGCGCAATAGTCGGCCGCGTAATAGGCGCTGGGGCGATGATTGCCCGATTCGCCCAGGCCTCCGAACGGCGCGGCCGAGGCGGCACCGGTTGTCGGCCGGTTCCAGTTGACCACGCCTGCGCGGATTTCGGTGACAAACCGATCCCACAGCGCGGGATCGGCGGCCAGCAGACCGGCGCTGAGGCCGAACGCGGTGTCGTTGGCGGCGGCGATGGCTGCGGCAAAATCGGCCACGCGCACGATCTTGAGCACCGGGGCAAAGATTTCCGCATCGGGTGTGGCAATGCCCGTGGCATCGAGCAGCACCGGGCCAAAGAACGCCTGGCCCCGCCCGTCGACGACATTGCAATCAAGCAGCACCCGACAGCCCGACGCGACCAGCCCGGCCAGCGCCGCGCGTGCGCCTAGCGCTGCCTGCACCGAAATCAGCGGGCCCATGAACGCGGTGTCATCGCCCGAACCGATCGGCAGGCGTGCCGACAGATCGACCAGCGCGGCCACCAGCGCATCGCCGGCAGGTCCCTGCGGCACGATCAGGCGGCGCGCGCACGAACAGCGTTGCCCGGTGGTGACAAAGGCCGAATGCACCACCAGATTGGCCAGCACCGCCGAATCGGTGGCGTCATCCCACACCACCAGCGGATTGTTGCCGCCCAGTTCAAGTGCCAGGATCACCCCCGGCCGATCCACAAAGGCGCGGCGGAAATGGCGCCCCGCGGTGGCCGATCCGGTGAACAGCAGGCCATCGATATCCTGTTCGATCAGCGCCGCCCCGGTGTCGCGTCCGCCCTGCAGCACCTGCAACACATCGCCCGGCAGGCCCGCTGCGTGCCAGGCATCGACCATTGCCGCGCCCACGCCGGGCGTCAGTTCGGATGGCTTGAACACCACCGTATTGCCCGCCAGCAAAGCCGGCACGATATGCCCGTTGGGCAGGTGACCGGGAAAATTGTAGGGCCCCAGCACCGCCATGACGCCGTGGGGATGGTGGCGCAATACCGCGCGGCCAAAGGGCTGCGCGCCGGCGCTGACGCCGGTGCGTTCGGCCTGCGCGCGGATCGAAATATCGACTTTGCCGATCATCGCGGCCACTTCGGTGCGCGCTTCCCACAGCAATTTGCCGGTTTCGCGCGCGATCAGCAGCGCCAGGTCTTCGCGCCGCGCCTCAAGCACGCCGGCATAGGCACGCGCCATCGCGATTCGGTGTTCCACAGGCAGCCGCGCCCAGCCCGGGCCGGCAGCGCGGGCACGCGCCACCGCGTCGGCCGCACCGGCCGCATCGGTCACCGGGCCCTGCCACACCACTTCGCCGGTGGCCGGGTTCAAAGATTGCAGCATTTCGATCATCCCGACATTCCTTCAGGCCGCTTGTGCCATGCGGCGGCGGGTCGTGGCAAATGCCATGGCCAGGCGATCCAGCGCGGCATCGACTTCGTGCGCAGTGATGATCAGCGGTGGCAAGAGCCGGATGCAGTTTTCACCACCGCCTGCGACCAGCAGCCCGTGTTCGCGTGCGGTTGCCATCATTTCGCGGTTGTTGACCACCAGCCTGACCCCGATCAGCAGGCCTTTGCCCCGCACATCGACCGCCACATCGCGATAGGCCGCAACCAGCGTGCCGAGGCCTGCGGCAAAACGGTCGCCCATCGCACGGGCATGGTCGAGCAGGGCCGGATCGGCAAGCAGGTCGAACGCGGCATTGCCCACCGCCATGGCCAGCGGATTGCCGCCGAATGTGGTGCCGTGCGTGCCAACCACCATGCCCTGCGCCGCATCGCGGGTGGCCAGACACGCGGCCATCGGGAACCCGCCGCCCATCGCCTTGGCAATCGCCATGATGTCGGGTTCGGCACCCGGCGCCCACTGGTGCGCGAACAGACGACCGGTGCGGCCCATGCCGCATTGCACTTCGTCATGGATGACCAGCACGCCGGCGGCGTGCGCCATCGCTTTCAACGCCTGCAGCCATTCAACCGACAGCGCGCGGGCCCCGCCTTCGCCCTGGACCGGCTCGACCAGCACGGCCGCGGTGGTCGGTGCCGCGATCGCGGCGGCAAGGCCCGCTGCATCATCGACCGACACGTGCACATAACCGGGCAGACGCGGGCCGAACCCTTCGAGATAGGACGGGTTGCCCGAGGCATTGACCGCCGCATAAGTCCGGCCATGGAACGATCCGGCAAAGCCGATCACGTCGATGCGTTCGGGATTGCCCCGCGCCGCATGATACCGGCGTGCGGTCTTGATCGCGCATTCGATCGCCTCAGTCCCCGAATTGGCAAAGAACACCACGTCGGCGAACGAGGCCCCGGTCAGCTTTTCGGCCAGTTCTTCCTGCCCAGGGATGCGAAAGATATTCGATACATGCCACAGCCGTGCGGCCTGCTGCTGGATCGCGGCGACCAGTTTGGGGTGGCAATGGCCCAGGGCATTGGTGGCGATCCCGCTGACGCAATCGAGATAGGTCTGCCCGTCGCGCGCGTGCAGCCACACGCCTTCGCCGCGGTCGACCTCGACCGGGGCTCGATTGTACACGCCCATCAATGCATCGGTCATCGTGCGGCCTTTCGCGAAAACTGGTTACCTGTTGCAAATATCGCATGGTCGGGGCATTCCAAAACAAGGAATGCGCATCCTTTGATGCGCCAGACGCATCAAGCAGGGCTGCAATGACCAACCGTTCGCTGCTGCCGCCGATGGGGGCGATACATGCCTTTGTCGAATCCGCCGCAACCGAGAATTTCTCGACCGCAGGTGCGCGGCTGGGGCTGAGCCAAAGCGCGATCAGCCGGCAGATTGCGGTGATCGAAGCCATGGCGGGCACGCCGTTGTTCGAACGGCGCGGCCGGCGCGTGGTGCTGAATGCTGCCGGGCGGCAGGTGCATGCCGCGCTGGTTCCCGCACTTGACCAGATTGCCGGCGCAATGCGCGCGGTGCGGGCGCGCGAAAGCGAATTGACCGTGGCCACCCTGCCCGGTTTTGGCATGCGCTGGCTGGCGCCGCGCCTGCCGCAATTGAGCGCACGGCACCCCGACCTGATCGTCAATCTGACCGTGCGGATCGATCCGTTCGACCTGACCCGGGAAGGGTTCGATGCGGCCATCCATTTCGGCGCACCCGACTGGCCCGACGCAGAGCATCATTTCCTGTTCGAAGAGGACCAGGCCGCGGTTGCGGCGCCGGGTTGGGCCGACGCGCACGACGTGTACCGACCCGAACATGTGATCAATGCGCCTTTGCTGTTTCAAAGCCTGCGCCCGACCGCCTGGAACGACTGGCTGGCAGCACAAGGCATTGCGGCACCGCGGTTGACCGGGGCGCGGTTTGATCAGTTCATGATTCTTGCTCAGGCCGCCGCCGCCGGCTCGGGCCTGGCGCTGATCCCGCGGTTTCTGATCGAGCCGGAACTGGCTGCGGGCACGTTGGTCGAACCCTTTGCGCACCGGCTGAAAAGCCGTTCGGCCTATTGGCTGGTGCACGCAAAAGGGCCGGTGTCGCCGGCCCTTGTACGATTTCGCGATTGGCTGACCGGGTTGCAAACCTGATCAGCCGATCATCCGAAGGTTTAACGGTGACCGCCATGGCCGCCGCCGTAACCACCATGACCACCACCGGCATAGGCGTGTCCGCCACCGGCATAGGCGTGTCCGCCACCGCCATAGGCATGGCCGCCGCCCGCATAGGCTGCGTGCCCACCGGCGGCATAGCCGCCATGATAGCCGCCGTTCGCGTATCCGCCATGGTATCCGCCGTTGGCATAACCGCCGTGATAGCCGCCGTTGACATAGCCACCGCGGTATCCGCCATTGGCATAACCGCCGCGATAGCCGCCGTAGGCATAGCCGCCGCGATAGCCGCCAACCACGAACGGATGGGCATAGCGCGCACCGCCATACCACCAACCGCCGTCATGCCAGCCCCAGCCGAGGTTCACGTAATACGAGGCCGGATAGCAATAGCCGTCATAACCGGGATAGGCGGAATAGCAGGGCGGCGGCGCATAGGCGACCGGCGGAGCGTAATAGCCGACCGGAACCGGCGCCACATAAGGGCCATGATCCGACGCAATCGCAACCCCGGCGGCAAGTCCGATCAAGCCAGCGGCAACCGCAACGCCGCCGCCGCCGTGATGGTATTCGCCGCCCCAAGGCCGTGCCTCTGCCGGCGCTGCACCTGCAAGAACGCCGGCTGCCGCGGTTGCGGCAAGCACGGAGCCGAGCACCGCTTTTTTGAAGATGGTCTTCATGGTCTGCCTCCTTGTCGGCGTTGTCAGGGGGTGAAACTTGATCCCGACAGCGATTCGTTGGTGTTAAAGCCTGTTTACCGTCTGGAACCTGAACGCTGGTGGAAGCGGGGATGCAGCGAATGTTCATCTGCGGCAGCCCGCCGCCAAATTGCGGGGGACCGATTGCGCATCGCCCGCTTATGCTATAATTCATATCAATAATCGCATCCAGCCGGGAGAGCTTTGGCCATGGAATTCGCCCGTTTGAACCCCCTCACCGGGGCCATTGCCTCATCCGCGCCGGCCATGCAGGCCGCAGCAATCCCCGCGATCGCGGCGCGTGCCGCAGCCGCGCAACCGGCCTGGGGCGCCTTGGGGCCCAATGCGCGACGTGCCGTGCTGATGAAGGCGGCATCGGCGCTTGAGGCGCGCAAGGATGATTTTGTGGCGGCAATGATGGGTGAAATCGGCGCCACCGCCGGGTGGGCCATGTTCAACCTTGGCCTTGCCGCATCGATGGTGCGCGAAGCGGCCGCGCTGACCACGCAGATCGCAGGCGAGGTGATCCCTTCGGACAAGCCGGGGTGCCTGGCCATGGCAATGCGCGAACCGGTGGGCGTGATCCTGGGCATTGCGCCGTGGAACGCCCCGATCATCCTGGGGGTCCGCGCGATCGCGGTGCCGCTGGCCTGTGGCAATGCGGTAATCCTGAAGGCCAGCGAACAGTGCCCGCGCACCCACGCGCTGATCATCGAGGCCTTTGCCGAGGCGGGCTTTCCCGATGACGTGGTGCAAGTGGTGACCAATGCGCCGGCCGATGCCGCCGCGGTGGTCGGCGCGCTGATCGACGCGCCGCAGGTCAGACGCATCAACTTTACCGGATCGACTGCGGTTGGCCGGATCATCGCGATGCGCGCGGCACAGCATCTGAAACCCTGCCTGCTGGAACTGGGCGGCAAGGCACCGCTGATCGTGCTCGAGGACGCGGACCTGGATGAAGCGGTCAAGGCCGCGGCATTCGGCGCGTTCATGAACCAGGGGCAGATCTGCATGTCGACCGAGCGGATTATCGTGGTCGAAGCCGTCGCCGCAGCCTTTGCCGAAAAGTTCCGCGCCAAAGTGGCAACGCTGGCGGTGGGCGATCCGCGCGAAGGCAAGACCGCGCTTGGCGCAGTGGTCGATGCCAGGACCGTGGCGCATTGCCACAGCCTGATCGACGACGCGCTGGCCCATGGCGCAACCCTGCTGATCGGCGGCAAAACCACCGACGCGGTGCTGATGCCGGCGCACGTGGTGGATGGCGTGACCCCGGCGATGAAGCTGTTTCGCGACGAAAGCTTCGGGCCGGTGGTGGGCGTGATCCATGCCCGCGATGCAGCGCACGCGATCGAGCTTGCCAATGACAGCGAATATGGTCTTTCGGCGGCGATCTTCACGCGCGACACGGCACGCGGCCTGACGCTGGCGCGCCAGATCCGGTCGGGAATCTGCCATGTGAACGGGCCCACCGTGCACGACGAGGCGCAGATGCCGTTCGGCGGTGTGGGTGCGTCGGGCTATGGCCGGTTCGGTGGCAAGGCCGGGATCGATGCCTTTACCGAACTGCGCTGGATCACGGTCGAAACCCAGCCAGGACACTATCCGATCTGAGCGAACGGGGGCCGATAGTGCCCCCGACCCGGTGTCAGAACGGCTTGTCGCCCATCATCGTGGCGCGGTTCATCACGCGGTGCGCATTGCCGTAGTCATACGTGGCATAGTGCTGCGTGACGCGGTTGTCCCAGATCGCCACATCGCCCACGCGCCATTTCCAGCGCACGGTGAATTCGGGTCGGGTAACATGGGTGTAAAGCATGGCGAGCAAGGGGCCGGCCAGCGTCGGGTCCATTCCGACAATGCCGGTGGTAAAGCCTTCGCTGACAAAGATCGCTTTTTTGCCGGTGACCGGATGCGTGCGGATAACCGGGTGGACCACTGGCGGATTGTTGCGCTTGGCCGCGGCCAATGCGTCCGATTCAAAGCGTTCGGCAGGAAACGACTTGGCCAGATCGTGGATCGCCGACAAGGTGCCGAGATAGGCTTTGAGCGTGTCGGGCAAGGCGTCATAGGCCGCAGTGGCGCTGGCCCAAAGGGTATCGCCGCCCAGCGGGGGCAGCTTGCGCGCCAGCAGCACGGCGCCGAGCGAAGGCGTTTCCAGAAAGCTGACATCGCTGTGCCACAAGGCGTTGTCGCGCAGATCGTTGAGCGCGGTATCGAGCAGCATGATTTCGGGCACGCTGTCGGATCGTGGATAGATCGGGTGGATGTGCAACGGGCCGAAACGCGCGGCAAAATCGCGCTGCTGCTGCTCGGTCACGGCCTGATCGCGCAAAAACACCACCTGGTGGGTCAGCATCGCTGCCTCGACCGCGTGGAACGTATCGTCATCCACCGGCTGCGCCAGATCAACGCCGGCAATCACGGCGCCAATGGCAGGGGTCAGCGGTTCAATCGAAATGGCCATATGCACCTGTCCTGTCGGATTTGCCCCGAGCTTACGCCAGCCCGTGCGCCGGACGAAATCCCGTAACGCAGCGATTAGCAAATTGCATGGCCGCCTGCGCCTTGGGGTTAACCCCCGGCCGCGTTGGCGCGGCGCGGCTGCACATGAAATCCGGCATCCGCGCGCACCCAGATCACCCGCTGGGGATCAAGTGCCGCGGCCACACCCGTAATCGCATACTGCGCCTCAAGGCCACCTGCAGCGGGTACAAAGCGGGTGCACAGCTCATGCCCGATCGTGCTGGCCATCGTATCGGCCAGGTGGACCAGAACCGGCAGCGCGCTTTGCGCTGGCACCTGCCGGTCGAGCAAACGGAGTTTGCCGGCCAGCACCTGTTCGCGCGACATAGTCCCGCACACGGCGCCGCCGCGCACGGTGACCGGGATGTCGATATCGACAGTCAAAGGCAGCGCCGGATCGGCCAGGATCGTCGCCGTATCGGTCCAGGCACCGTCACGGCCACGGTGATAGGTGGCAATGGCCGTACAGCTGTGGTCGGCGGTGCTGGGGTCATAGCACTGAACCATGCCCGACTGCGCCGGCGCCAGCGGGTTTTGGACCAATTCGTCAGGTACCGAGGTGTCGATCGCCAAAGCCGATCCAAGCGCGAGCCCTGCGGAAACGAGTGGCAGCATGGCGATGATCGATCCCTTCGGACAACAATGACGGCACCAAGCCATAGACCACGGCGCATAGCGGGCAACGCAAAAAGCCGCTGGCACGTGCGCCGGGCGCAAAAAGCGGGCGGGGCACAGACGGGCCGCGCGCCGCTCCGATTAATAAGGCGTTTTACGTATCGGACTGCGGGGCGGGATTCACCGCACGCTGCCATTGTGCCCGTTCGCAGCGCGCCGCTGTGCGTTGGGCGTTGCCCCCGCCCGGAAGGACCCATGTTCGAACGGATCGATCCTGTCGATGTCACGCTTGGCATGTTCATCCACAAGCTGGAGGGGAACTGGTTTCTCCACCCGTTCTGGCGCGCGCGCTTTTTGTTGACCGATCCGGCACAGTTGGCCCGGCTGCATGCCAGCCGCGTTCCGGCGGTGATCATCGATACCGACCGCGGGCTGGCCCCGCGGCCGTCAGCCGATGCGCCTTCAACGGGTCCGACGCCAAACGCCGGCCTGTCGCGGCCCCTCGCGCGGCGATTGCCGCTGCCCCCGCGCGCCGCACCGCCTGTCGCAGCGACAGCTGCGACAGGCCGGTTTCTGTCGGCACCGCCGGCACAGACCGTGCAGGCATTTGGGCGGGCCAGCACCGTGGCGGATCGCGGGCTGAAAGTGGTTGCCAACGTGTTTCTGGAAATGCGGTTGGGCAAGGCAATCACGCCGGCGACTGTCGGCCCGGTGATCACTGCGATCATGACATCGATGCAAAGCAATCCATTTGCGTTCAATGGCTTGATGCGGTTTCGCCGCGACAGCGAGATGGTCTATCGCCATGCGCTGGCGACCAGTGCACTGATGATCGCGCTGGGGCGCAATCTGCATCTGGCGCCGATCGAGCTGCATGCCGCCGGTCTTGCCGGGCTGCTGCTCGATTCGGGCATCAGCCTGTTGCCCACCGCCGACGACGGTCGATCGGCAGACCCGCGCGACCTGCCCGCAGAGCAGTGGCGCGACCATGTGCGCCTTGGCCATGATTTCATCTTGCGCAGCCGCCTGTCCGAGCCTGTCGCACGCGCGTGCCTGGAACACCACGAACGCCATGACGGCGGCGGATGGCCCAACGGCACCGGCGCCATGGGCCTTAGCCTGTTGGGACGTATGGCGGCGATCTGCGATGCCTATGACCTGCTGATCAGTCCGGCCGACGGATCAGCAGGGGCGGATCCCGCGGCAGCCTTGTGCGCGATGCGGGCAGACACCGGCGCCTATGACCCGGATCTGCTGTGCGTGTTCGAAACGGCGGTGGGCGTGTGGCCCACCGGTTCGCTGGTCATGCTGCGCAGCGCAAGGCTGGCCGTGGTCATCGATCAGAACCGCGACGCGCTTGATCGCCCGATGGTGGCGGTGATCTTTGCCCCCGCCACGGGCCAGCGGATCGATGATCTGTGGATCGATCTGAACACCTGTTATGGCGCCGATGCCATTGCCGGGCCCGCAGCGATTGCCGATCTGCCCGTGGCGATGCAGGCCGACGCGCATGCCGCGCTGGCCATGGCGATTGACCGTGCAACCGGCACGGCCAAGCGCCCGAGACGCGCGCCCAAAGCTGCTTAGGGCATTTCCCCTAGCGCCCCGATCGAAGCGCATTTACCAACCGGCCCTAGGCTGATGGCGAGCCAACACAGCCGAAAGCCTGACCATGAACGCCCCTTTTGCGCCCCGTCCGCCCTTGCGCAATGGCGCGGCCCTGGCGGCGCATGTGCCATCCGCTGCGTCATTGCCGGGCTGGTGCACCCCCGATGAATTGCCCGGGGTACTCGACCGCTTTGCCGGGCTGAAAGTGCTGAGCCTTGACTGTTTCGACACGCTGCTGTGGCGTGATTGCCACGCGCCGACCGACCTGTTTGCAGCGCTGCCCGATTGCAATGCATTCCAGCGCGCCCATGGCGAACAGCGCGCGCGCCAGATTGCGCGCGCCAGCCGCGGCCAGAACGATGTGGCGATCGACGCAATCTATCGCGCGATCATGCCCCGCGCACGCGACGCCGACCGCGCCCGCGCGATTGCCGCCGAACTCGATTGTGAAGCGCGCCATTGCTATGGGTTTGGGCCGACCATCGCGTTGATGCACGCGGCGCGACAGCGCGGCCTGCACATCATCCTGGTGTCGGACACGTATCTCGGCCCGCGGCAATTGCACGATCTGGTAGCGCGCGCCGCCGGGGCGGATGTGGCCGCGCTGATCGACCGGGTGTTCTGTTCTTCGACCTATGGCAAACCCAAGGCGGGTGGGCTGTATCGCGAGGTGCTCGACAAACTGAAGGCCAGACCGGGCGAAATCCTGCACATCGGCGACAATGCCGCGGCCGATGTTGACGGGGTGGCCCCGTTTGGCGTGCAGACGCTGCATCTGCGGCAGTTCACCCCGCGCACGGCGCAGCAATTGCGCCTGGAAAGCACCGTCGGCGCGCTGATCGAAGGCCACGGAGCCCGGCGATTGCAGGCGCCACAGCCGCACCGCGCCGCACTGGCCGTCGACACGCCGCGACTGACCGATCCGGCGCAACTGTTCGGGTTTGCCACGCTGGGCCCGGTCATGTTCGGATTTGACCAGTGGCTGCGGCACGAGGCCGCCGCATTGCAGGCCGCAACGCGCGGCACCGTGCACTGGTTGTTCCTGATGCGCGACGGCCATCTGCCCATGGCCATGCACCGGGCGGTCAGCGCGACCGCGTCGTGCCATGCGGTCGAAATCAGCCGACTGACCGCAACATATGCAGCATTTGCGCAAGATAGCGCGATCATGCGCCATCTGGAGGAAAACCGGGGGATCGATCCGGCGATCCTTGCCGGCCAGTTGCGGCTGTCACCCGAGACCGCCGAGCGCTTGTGCGGGAACCGTAGCCATGACGAAGGCTGGCACGCGCTGGCGCAATGGTGCCGCAACCCGGCCAACCGCCGACCGATCGTGAAAGATGCGCAGGCATTTGCCGACCGGCTGGTCACGCATGTTCGCCGGACCGTCCAGCCCGCGCCCGGCGATACGCTGATGCTGGTGGATCTGGGCTATAACGGATCGGTGCAATCCCTGGTCGACGGCCTGCTGGCGCGATCGATGCACGTGCATGTCGCCGGCCGCTATCTGATCCTGCGCGAGGTGCAGGTGTCCGGCCTGGACAAGCGGGGCTATCTGGATGCCGAGCACCACGATCCGGTGCTGTTGAATGCCATGACCGCCAATGTCGCGCTGATCGAGCAACTGGCAACCACCACGACCGGGTCGGTGATCGATTACGGCAACGATGGCCAGCCGGTGCGCGGCGCAAACGGCATCGCGCACCGCCAAAGCGCGGCGCGCGATGCCGTACAACGCGGATGCCTGGCGTTTGCCGGCGCGGCGCAGGCCCACGTGCATCGCGCCACAGCGCCAGACGCAATCGCGTTGTGGCGCAGGGCAAATGCGGCCACGCTGCTGCGGCTGATGTATTTGCCGATGCGCGAAGAACTTGCCGTGGTCAGCGCGTTCGAACACGATGTCAATCTGGGCACGGCTGAAACGTTGGCGCTGTATGACCCGGACATCGCGCGCAAAGGCCTGCTGCAACAGGGGCTGTTTTATCAAAAGGGCGCACGGCGCATGTACCTGCCTGCCGAACTGGCCGAACAGGGCCTGGCCACGCGGCTGACCCATTTGGCCACGGCACGGTTTCACATGCCGCTGATGGCGACAGATTTCGGCGGCGATACCGGCCAGATCGGCGTTATCCTGAGCGATGCGCGCGATGCCACGCGGATCGAATTACCGATCCGCCCCACGCACGACGGGTATTGCGCGCTGTGCATCCCGGTGGGCGCGGGCCGCTTTGTGGCAGCCGTCCCTTTCGGCGCGCTTGCCACCCATGTCGAAGTCCATTCGATCACGGCCATGCCGGCCACCGAATATCTGGGTGGCCGCCACGACAGCGATGCGCGCGCGCATCGGGTTGATCCACAGTTCGATGGTATCACGCCGTTGACCCCCCACCTGTGGCATTGCCCCGATCCCGCGGGCTTTGCGCTGCTGACACCGCCGGCGGTGCATGATGACACCGCAATGGTGATCGTGGTGGTGTTTCGCATGATCGGTGTGGGCTGACACGGCGCGAAGGATACGCGAATACGACTGCATGCGGGGCTGATTTTTGAACAACTTTGGGATAATGCCGTTCCCTGTCAAACGACAAAGGTACGGCCATGGTCCCCCCAGCCCGCCCCAACCGCCGCCGGCTTGCCGGTGTGCTGATCGCGCTGATCGCGGCTTGGCCAGCCGCGTCGCAGGCCGTATCGCCCTTGCCCCAGCTTGATCCGGAACTGTGCGACGGACCGGAAGAGCCCGATCTGGCGCTGCCCGAATTGGCCGACCTGGGCACCGATCTGCCCGACCGCATCGAAGGGTTTGACCTGGCCTTCAACGCCGCGATGGTCGAAAATATCCTGAAATCGGCAGGTGATGTGACCAGGTTGGCGCTTGCCCCGATCAAGCCCCACCCGGCGGGTGCCCTTGATGCCTTCAATCTCAAGGCCCCTGCAAGTGTGACCGCCGCGCCGACACTGACAGCATTGGCGCATCCCACGTTCGGCAATCGCGACGGCATGGCCGTCAGTGTCAACCCGCGGCTGGTCCAGTCGGGCGCATTGAACACCGACATCCGGTTCAGCCACAGCAGTGCGTTGCTTGACGCGGGGTTCAATCTGAACACGCAGCAAAGCCTTGTCACCGCCGAACCGATGGTGGTGCAATATGACGGGCGGGCCCTGGTGAAATTCGGGCCGACCCTGCAAATGGGTGTGGCCGCGCGTGGAACACTGGGCACACTGACCGCACCGACCCTGGCTGGCAACGAAATCGCGGGGCCCCTGCTGCATCTCAACCTGTTCGACAGCAACCTGTCGCTGGCATCGGACATGGGTTATGATTTCGGACTGAACCCGCTGAACACAGCCGCCCGCGCGCAGTTTCATGCAAAGCTGGACCTGAAGCTCAAGCTTTGACAGGCTGCTGTCAGGGGTTTGCAGGTCTGAAGGGAACAACAATGGCTGGGGATGGTGCCACGACCATGCTGGCACAGGCCCGCAATGCATTGTTGCAGGGTGATTTTGCCCAGGCGGCACAGATTGCCGAACGGGTCGGCCGCGCCGATCCGCAAACGGCAGAGGCATGGTTTGTGCTGGGCATGGCGCTGGCCGAAACCGGGCATATCGGCCACGCGCTGGGGCAAGTGCAGCGGGCGGTCGATCTGATGCCAGGCAACGCCGAATATACCGCCCAACTGGCCCGCCTGCTGATCCAGTTGCAACGCGATGCGCAAGCGCGCGACGTGGTCGCCCATGCCGCCACGCTGCCCACCGACGACGCGTTGGTGCTCGACACGATCGGGTGCGCGATGGCGCGACTGGGGGACCATGGCGCAGCGCTGCCGCTGTTTGAACGCGCAGTGCAGGCGCAGCCCGATGTGCTGTCGTTCCGGTTCAACTATGCCAGCAGCCTGGGATTTTTCGGCAAGACGGCCGAGGCGGCAGACCAGTACGAAGCGATGATCGCGCGCGATCCTGCCAATGGCGCAGCGCACCATGGCCTGGCCGGATTGCGCAAGGCCACGCCAGCCGGCAACCACATTGCCCGGATCGAAGCGGCCATTCCCGCCGCGCGCGATCACGCCGAACGCGTGCGGTTGCATTATGCCGCCGCCAAACAGCACGAGGATCTGGGGGCATACACGGCGGCATTTGCGCATCTCGATACGGCCAACCGGGCACACAAGACCCGTATCGGATATCGCGCCGAGACCGATGCCGCACTGATCGACGGCGTGCGTACCGCCTTTGCCAGACCCGGCTATTTCGCCGACACCGGCCTGCCCGACGCGGCACCGATCTTTGTTGTCGGATTGCCACGCACCGGAACAACGCTGGTCGATCGCATTCTCGACGCGCATCCGCTGGTACGATCGCTGGGCGAACTTCAGGCGATGCCGCTGGCGATCAAGCGATTGTCGCAAAGCCCTTCACGCCTGATCCTTGACGCGCAGACCATTGCCGGTGCCGCAAAGCTACGTCCACGCGATGTTGCCACGGCCTATCTGGCGCAGGCGCAAGCCCAGGCCGGTGCGCCTGCCGATGCCGCAGCCGGCCTGCGTCTGCTCGACAAGTTTCCGCTCAATTTTCTTTATGTCGGATATATCGCCCGCGCCTTTCCACAGGCGCGCATCGTGTGCCTGCGACGCCATCCGCTCGACAGCGTGTGGAGCAATTACAAGCACCTGTTTGCACTGAATTCGCCTTACTACGGATACAGCTACGACCTGCTCGACACGGCGCAGTACTTTGCCGGGTTTGCCGGACTGATCGCGTTTTGGCGCAACGCATTTCCGCACCAGGTGATGGAACTGGAATACGAACGCCTGCTCGACGATCAGGAGGGGCAGACCCGCCGCCTGCTGGCGCATTGCGGCCTGCCGTGGGATCAGGCCTGTCTTGATTTTCATACGCGCAGCGGCGCTGTCGCCACGCCCAGCGCACAACAGGTGCGCCGCCCGCTCAATCGCGATTCGGTCGGACGGTGGCAGGGCTATGCCGCCCCGCTCGCCCCGATCACGCAGTTCCTGCACCAAAGCGGTCTGTTGGACCTCTGAAACGGGGCCGCACCGGCCGGTGCGGCCCTTCTGCCACGCGGGATCAGAATTTCTTGGACAGTTCGATACCGGCCCGCCGCGGCGTCAACACGCTTTGGGTGTAGAAGCGCGACGCAAAGCCATTGTCGATGATGCGGCTGCTGAGATTGTTGCTGACCCCGATAATCGCGTATGTGTTGAACAGATTGTCGGCATAGAGTTTGACGACAAATCCCTGATCGACAAAGTCGTACCCGATCGAGCCGCGGCTGGTCACATAGGCCGGAAGCGTCTGGCCAAAGCCCCGATCGCCGGGCCGGGTCAACACGTTGCCGTTGTAGGTGGCGGACATGTTGAAATCCAGGCTGTTGGCCCCTGTCGGCACGCTGTAATCAAGACCCAGAGTGCCCGAATTCTTGGCCGATCCCGGCAGGCGGTCACCCGCCAGTGCATCGGTCTGGAAATAGCCGCCATTGCCGTAATGGATCAGGTTCGTCACATCCTGGGTCAGATGTGCATCGTTGTAGGAATAGTTGCCGCTGAGTGTCAGCCCCTTTGCCGGTTTGGCGACGAAGGTCAGTTCTATTCCTTTCGATACCGCCTTTCCGCCGTTTACGGTGATCCCGATTGCGCCGTTTTGGGTCACGCCGGCAAGCTGGATGCCATCCCAGTTGATCGTATAGGCGGCGATTGAGCCGCGCAGCTTGCCGCCGAACAGCGCATAGCGGATACCGATTTCCTTGTTGTAGGTGGTATCCGGCTGGAACGACTGTTCATTGGGCAATGCACAGAGGTTCTGCTTGGTGGGATCAAGCACGGGCGGGCACGGCGCCACGTTGTTGACGCCCCCAAGGCGATAGCCCTTCGAAAACGTAAAGTAGGCAAGCAGATCGCTGCTGAATTTGTACGAGGTGTTGATTTTCCAGACCGCGCCTGATTTTCCCGTGTCGCCCGTGGCCCCCTTGTACGGCACGGTTGGATAGGGGGCGAACAGCGGCAAATCCTGACCGCCGGCGACGATGGCCTTGTACGAGAAATAGCGTGCCCCGCCGGTAACCTGGAACGCCGGCGTAAAATTCATCGTTGCTTCGCCGAAAACGGCCTTTTCCTCGTTCGAACTGCGCACGAAAGAGGCATATTCCCACTCGTCGGGGCGGTCGATCCCCGCAAATGCCGGATAACCCGGCACGACTTCATGATAATTGCTGGCATAATTCATCTTGTTGTAAAAACCGCCCAACGTCCAATTGAGCGGTCCACCATGTTTGGAAACCAGCCGCAATTCCTGGTTGAACTGGGTGCGGCTGGACTGCTGTTCGTTGTAGCTGGTGAAATTGGGGAACTGTTCGTAGCCGTAGTTGAGATCGAGCAGCAGGTCGGTGTTGTCACCCTGGTGCGCATATTTCTGCTTGGTCCACGCGGTATCGGACACCAATTGGGCCAGATGCCCGATATCGGCCTCTACCTCGATCGCATAGAGGTCAGCCGTGCGGTGGGTGGGTTCAAGGTACCGTTTCGACGCCTCGTATCGGCCGGTTCCGAGCACGCCGCCGCTGTTGATCTGGTCACCACCGGTATCGGTAACCTGATGCGCCCAGGTCAGATAGGCACGCACCCCCTCGGCCGGGAAAAAGCCCAGCGTATTGCGCATCGAGAAGGTATTTTCATAGTTCACGCCTTGGGCATTGTGCACATTGGCCGCCAGCTGCGCCGGGGTCGCATTGTTGGTGCCCCACCCTGCGGGCGCGGCGCCGGTCAAAGGATCCACGCCGATCACGCTGGAACTGTAGGGAGCGTGCAGCGACGAAGCCTGCGTCGTGTAATCACCGATCGGGCCACCGGGCTGCGGATTGGAAATCCCCGGCTGGTTGACAAGGCCGACATAGTCGATGAACCCGGGGTTGTCCCAATAACCGACCGATGAACGCAGTGCGAGCCTGCCCGCGACAAGCGGGATATTGACCGTGCCATCAACGGTTGCGCCTGGCGAATGGGCGTGGCTTTCGCCAAACATCCGCATGTCCGCAGATCCCTCCCATTTGTCGGGATTGGGGCGATTGGGCAAATAGCGGATCGCGCCGGCCAGCGTGCCTTCGCCATACAAAGTGCCCTGCGGACCCAGCAGCGTTTCGACACGCGCGATGTCCATGAATTTGAAATCGGCATAGATCGGCGTTTCGCCAAGGTAGATCGCCAGAGCATTGTCATAATTGTTGCCCGACGAGGCGGTATCGTCGGCCGAAAGCCCGCGCATGATGATGGTGCCGTTGGCCGAGGGTCCGGCGTCCTTGATCGTCAGGCCGGGCGTGACCGCGCCAAGATCGCGCACATCGTCGATATGCTGATCCTGCAGCGCCTGCGCTGAAACCGCGCTGATGTTGATCGGCACATCCTGCAGCGAAGTCGACCGGCGCGTTGCGGTGACCACGATGGTCTGTTCGTTGGTGCTGGCAGCGTCTGCCGATGGCGCAGGCGCAGCATCAGCCTCTGCCGCACGGGCACCCACCGGCCCAAGACCAAACAGAACCGTCGCAGACAGCAAGCCCCGGCGGATGGCAACGCGATGTGTCATGAAGTCCCCTCATGTCATGTGCGGACAAGTCCCGCCTGCACACCGCCCGTTGGCGTCTGCGATTACGGGAAATTGGCCGAAATCATGGATCTGCCGGCATGGTCTCGCCGGATCAGACAGGGGTGACCATGCGGTGTTTGACGTACATGCTGCAGATGCACAGGTTTGGCGCCATCCGATGACACCAAAGGGTATTCGGCTATTCTGGGCGATGGGGCCGCAGACATGGCATCTGGCCCGGCCCGGTGACGGGCTCGAGCCGCCCGATCAGCGCGCGGCAAATCTGCGCGCGCATGGCACCTGGCCCATGCAGACAGACCTTGTACGCACTGCCGAAGACCGCGCCGCGCGATCCCTTGGCACGTTTTATTTCCAGAACAAACCTGGCCGTCCGTTGCGCCTGCGTTTGCGAAACATGTCGATGTACATCCACACGCCGGAGATGGAAAAGAACAGCATCGCCGCACCCAGCAACGCGGAAACACCTTTGCCGACAGGTCCGAAATAGGCCCCCGAGTGCAGATCGATGATGACATGGTACAGGTCGGGCGAACCGCCGTGTTCACCGGGGGGGCCATTGCGATCACCATCATCCGCAGCGGCGGTTGGCAGTTTCGGCCTGCCGGCGTTTGCCCCGGGGGGTGGTCCTTCATGGTGTTCGCCGCCTGCCAGCGAGACGACTTGGCCGACCAGTCCGGTCGCAGCGATCCAGACCAGAAACACGCCGGTGAAGACGACCAGCCAGCGATGCCATTTGCGCATCAAGCGTTGTCCTTGTTCGAATTGGATCTGCGTACGACCCACGCCAACGGTACTGCGAAAAACAGGTGCGACATCACGCCGCCGATCACCACATCGGGATTGCGATAATCGGGGTGCTGATGTCCGGTGAGTGCAATTGCGGCATGCATCACCACCCACAGCACCACGGCAAAAGGCAATGCCAGCGCGGTTGCCTCGCAATTGCGGCGCTGAAACCACGGCCAGATTGCCGCGAACACCACGCCCCAAGCCGCGGCAAACGCGAAATGGATCGTGGTGCCAAGCACGCTTGCCCAGAACCCCAGTCCCTGCTGGGCTGCTTTGCCCAACATCAGGCCGGTGGCATTGGCAGGGATTGCGGCCAGCGGCAGCACATGCTGCACGCCCGCCCATACCGCGGCTTCATAGGCCCAGATACAGGCCCCGCCCAGCAGACCGCCGGCAACACCGGCGCGGACGGTCGATCCGGCGATCACGGGCGGGCACCGGCCCAGTCGCTGATACCGTTCACCGCTGCGGGTGTGACCGCGTGGAAGCTGGCGGCGTTGTTCACCGAGCCCGCACCGTTGTACTGTGCGATTTGCGGATAGGCATAGATCGGGCGGGCGCGTGGACCCAGCTGGGCGAGTTCCGCCTCGCGAGCCATCATTTCGCGGATCATTTCGGGCGGCGGGCCATCGTGACCATCTTTGTTTCCACCATCCTTGGGCGCACCATCCGGGCCGGCACCAGGCGGTGGCCCCATCGGCATCGGCGGCTTGCGATGCGCAACCAGCATGTCCGGCGCATGGCCGTTTTCGACCCAGGCCATCAGCCCGGCCAGCAGCGGAAATGCGCTCGGACCTTCGCCACCGCCGCAATGGCCCATGGCCGGCAGCAGGAACATGCGCACGAAACCGTCGCGGGTGCCCGCACCCATTCTGACGCCGATCCGCTCGTAATAGTCGATCGTATTGAGCGGGCTGATGTGCGGGTCGGACCACCCGTGGTAGAGGATCAGCTTGCCGCCGTGGCTGGCAAACGCCCCCAGGTCGGGATTGTCGGCGTTGTAGAGGACGCGCGCATCTTCTTCGCCGGCCAGCATCGCTTCGGTGAAAGGAAAGCTGGCGATCGTATACGTGCGGTTTGGCGTATAGAGCAGATTGTTGATCGTATCGAGCGCCATCCCCTCGCTGCCGATCTTGCCGGTCGTTGCGCGGGGCACGAACACGCCGACCCATTCGCTTTCGCTGCCCGGTTGCACCGGCCCGACTTCAAGCCGTTTGCCCGTGGCGCTGCGCGCTCCGCCATAGATGGCGCGCACCGTTGCCACTTGCGCGGCGGTCATTGGCGCGAGCGAGGCCTGGGCAAGCGCCGGTTGCGCGAATGTCGCAACCAACACGCCAAGCAACACATTCAGCACATGTTTCATCATGGTCCGATCAATCCTGGTTCACGTTGGTCGATCAAGGTTTGGCGGCGAAATGATCTGCGGCAAAAGCCTGCCGAAAAAACGCTATGACGCTGGCCATGTTGGCAGGCGTGTCGAACGCGCTGTCGGCATGTGTGGCACTTTGGCGATATTGCAGCAGTGCGCGCCCCGGTCCGGCAACCGCATTCACGCGGTCCGCCAGGATGCGGCTTTGCAAAGGGGGGACGGTGCAATCGCCGGTACCGTGCTGCAACAGCAACGGCGGTGTGGCGGGGTTGGCATATGTCAGCGGATTGGCCTGCGCGACCATGGCGGGAACGCGGGTGATCTGTGCGCCGAGGTATCTTGATTCGGGACTGTCCACCGCGCTGTGATTCTGCGCGCCTGCGCTGCATCCGGCGGTGGCCAGTTGCTGGTCCATGGCGATGAAATCGGTCGGGCCGTACATCGACACCACCGCACTGACATGGTCATCTGCGGCTGGTGCCAGTGCGGCAGGGTCGTTGAACAGCGCGACGCCGCGGCTCATCCCGGTATCAAGCGCGATATTTGCACCCGCCGATTGGCCCCACAGCGCAATCCTGGCCGGGTCAATGCGATAGCTGGCCGCATTGGCACGGATGAAGCGCAGCGCCGATTTCATGTCCTGCACCGCCGCCGGAAATTTGGCTTCGCCGCTCATTCGGTAATTGATGCTGACCAGCGCAAACCCGGCTGCGTTCAGCGCATTCACGTCATCGCGAAAACCGCGCCCGAACATGCGTTTGTCGCCGAACATGAACGCGCCGCCATGGGCAAACACCACGGCGGGAAACGGCCCGCGCCCTTGCGGAACATAGATATCCAGATGCTGGCTTGGCGAGGTGCGGCCATACGCCACATCGGTGTAATCCGCATCGCGCGCCTGACCGGTGTAGACCCAGATGCCAACCCCCAGAGCGGCGACCAGCAACACCGGCAAAACCCTGCGCAGAAGAAACTTGCCCATCTCAGCCCCCTTCGTCCAGACGCACGGCCATGGCCGCAAATCCTGTCGCCAACATCGGCACGCAGAAGATGCCGAACACCACCACCAGCGGCAGCCCGGCGCTGATCGCGGCACTACCGATCAACGGCCCGAGCAACGCACCCACACGCCCGATGCCCATCGCCCAGCCGAGGCCGGTGGCGCGCATGTCCGCCGGATAGATCGCGGCGGCCAGCGGATAATTGCCGTTGACGCCACCTTGCAGCGTCACGCCGATCAGGAAACTGACCCACAACAGCGGCGTCAGCGTCATGTGCACGCCCCCGAACACCAAAAACAACACGCTTGCGATCGCCAGATTGCCAAACACCAGCTTGCGCAAGTCCACGCGCATCGCGGCAAAGCTGATCAGGATCGTGCCGACACACGATCCGATGGAATAGATCGAACTGGCAATGATCGCCTGGTCCTGGGGCAGGCCCGCTGCGATCGCCAGCTTGGTGATCCAGCTCGCAATGAAATACAGCGCCATGAACCCGCCAACCGTCGCCACCCACAACAGCAGCGAATTGCGCCGCCGCCCCGCCCCGAGGGTCTGGGCGATCGAATGGTGCGTGGGCTGTGCGGTTTCCGGCGCTTCGGGCAGCAGGAACCAGCACAGCGGCACCAGCAGCAACGTCAGATAGCCGGCAGCGCTGAACACGGCTGCCCAGCCGTGCCCGGGCAACGCCCAGGCCGTGGCAAAGCCGGCAATCGTTGCGCCAATCGGATAGCCGGCCTGCGGCACGCCCGCCGCGACATGGCGCCAGCGTTCGGGTGCAAAACCGGCCGACAGTGCGGTGATGCTGGCCAGAACGGTGCCAATGCCCAGCCCGACCACCAGCCGGATGGCTGCAAGGCTCCAGATGTCGGGCGCATGGGCGCTGGCAACCATCGCGCCAGCCATCAGCACAAGCGCAAACAGGATGACCGGACGGCGTCCTATCCGATCGGCCAGTGGCGCCAGAAACAGGCCGCCCAGGCCCATGCCGACAAGGCCTGCGCTGAACACGACCGAAAAATGCGCAGCATCGGTGCCGAAATGCTGCTGAAGCATGGGCGCAACATAGGTCAGCGTAAAAATGTTCACGCCGTCGAACATGTTGAGGACAAAACATAGCGCCATCACGGCGATGCCGCGTGGATGGTAGGCCTCGTCCGGCAACTGCCGCTGGATATCCATTGCTCTGCCATCAAAACGATGGTCCGCCGCACCCAGGCGCGACGGACCATTCAGGGAGGAAACGGAAATTGGCCGCCTCAGAACTTGGCGCCAAGCCGCACACCGAAGAAGCGCGGCGTGTTGACACCAAAGGAAACCGAATTGGGGATGGTTTCAGCGCTCGGAACAAAATTGCCGTTGGTGCCGCCATAAGCGCCGGCATAATTGTTGGGCCCGCTGGTCTTTTGCAGCTTGTTTTCGATGTTTTCGACAAAAGCCTGAACGGTAAAGCGATCCCCGGCGGTCGCATAAGTGATGCTGGCGTCGCTGCGGGTGTAGGCGTTTTGTTTGAACTGCACCACGTTCGACAAATCGCTGATCAGATAGCTGGAACTGTATTTGATCAGTCCGCGCAATTTGATTTTGGCCCCGTTGCCAAGTTCAATGGCGTGATTGATCACGCCGGTCGCGGTGAATTCGGGGCTGCGATCGATCGGTTGGCCCGCATATTGAAATTGCGCTGTGCTGAGACGACCGGTCAGCAAATCGTCGACTTTCGAATGGCCGACGGTAAAATTGCCACTGACGCTGGTTGTCGGTGCAACCTGATAGCTGAATTCATTTTCCCAGCCATAGATCTTCGACTTGCCGATCGCGGTGTACAGCACACCGGGTGGCGTGCCGCCAGGGCCAAAGAACACCAACGAATTGAACTGCTGCTTTGAATAACCGAACACGACGCCGCTGCGTGGCTGGGTATATCGTCAAAGACCCTTTCAAATTGGCGATGGCAAGGCTTTGGGCCGCCGTTTTGCCGCATTGGCAGACTGGTCCGCTAACCGTGAACTGGTGGAACAGACCATTCCGCTATGCTACACCGTCCCGCGCTATGGCGGGAAGCGCTGGTGGATAATCTGTCCTTACTTGCATTGCCGCGTAGGCAATCTGTATCTGCCCATTGGAGGTGATCGCTTTGCGTGTCGCAAGGCGTGGGGGCTTGGCTATCAATCCCAACGCATCGCCCCCAGCGAGAGGCCGCTTGAGGCGCTATTCCGCCTGCAAAGGAAACTGAACTGCCCACTAGGGTTGGCTCACTGGCCAACCCGCCCTAAGGGCATGTGGCAGCGAACCTTTAACCTTCATATGGCACGCTATCTGGAGTTGGATATGTTAGCGTCCGCCAGCTTTGCGGCGATGACCAACACTTTGGTTTTGCGCAAGTTTGACCCCAGACATTGAACATTGCCGGGTGAGCCCATCGCGGGCGCCGCGCGTGCTGGTCGAACTGATCGAGCGTGATCCCGAAATAGCGACCGAGGTTGCGGCGCGGGTAGGGACGGAATCCCCGTAAAAATGACATTCCGGAAGAGGGAGGGCTGCGAACTGCCATCTGCACTGCGCTGGGATTATTATTTCTGAGCAGCATTTTGCTCATAGAGCCACTGGGAACATTTTCTATCGTCCCAAGCCTGATAATAAACGTCGAGAGCTATCTTTACTCTCTTCGTGTTCCCGTTGGCATTCATTTGATTAATAAAAATCATGGGTGCGCCGACTATTGGAATGAAGCGACCTGCAACCTCTTGACCGCTATTCCGATTTTCATCCTTTGATGATTTATCCCGCATGACGCCAAACGCCACTAATTTTTTTTGCAGATCATCGCAGGTATAATTCGCGACAACTCTCGAATCTTCCGGTTTAACGTTGTTTTCGGTAACGCACGCGGTCAATAGGAGCAGCGGTGTCGCGTATGGCAGGGCTTTGTGCATAACTCACTCACCGCCTCTTTGGGCCCCATCCAAGGACAGGGCCCTCAAATGAAAAGTTATTGACCCATCACCGCTTGAGCAGCGCCACGGGTGATACGGTAGTCCTTAACCACATCGCCATCGTCAAAGATGACCACGAGAGTGTTACCTTTTGCATCGGTCGAACCAATTCCCATAACACGGAACTTACTGCCTTTTGTCCAAGAATAAAAAACAACTTTTCCGCCCGGTTCGGTGCGGGTCGGTTCGCCAAAGTTGAGGAAAATTTCCTGCTTCGTGGTTTTGCCGATTACAATCTTTGAAGCGTCGCTTTGGCTGATGACAGTCCCATTTTCGATGGAACCAATCGCACAAGCGGAGAGAAGCGCCGCTGCCCCCGCAACGATAGCGTACCTGAATTTCATCTCACTACCCCTCACCGGCAGGCGGGCGCACTCTCTCGCATAAGCGTCGAGTGCCCCACCAGCGTCCCCAAAATGGGGACACGACCCCACGCATATACGGACTGTCCCGATTATGGGAATTGGGAAATTTGCGATGCATCGCAAATGGGTTGCTTCGCCCTACTATCGGGCCGTCATAGACACCCTAAGGTCGGCGCGGCTTGAGGCAGATGTCTCGCAGCGGCAATTGGCGCAGCGGTTGGGAAAACCCCCGTCGTTCGTCAACAAGATCGAGTTGATTGAGCGCCGCATGGACATTCTCGAATTTATCGCATTCGCCAATGCCATCGGCATTGCACCATCAACATTGATGGCAAGGCTGATTGCGGTGCTGCCTGATTCGTTTGAAATATAGGTCAGGCAAGGAGGAACGATCGGAAGTCGACGCATCGCAATGCGCCCACCAAATTGCATCCAGTGATTGCTATGTGATTGCTAGGTCGAGATTTCGAGACAAAAATAAGCAGCCGAAAATGCCAAAAAACGCTTTAAAATCAAATGGTGGGCGGTGACGGGCTCGAACCGCCGACCCTCTCGGTGTAAACGAGATGCTCTACCAACTGAGCTAACCGCCCGGCACGCCGGAAACCGCGCATCTACAGGCTTTGCTGCGGCGGTCAACCGCTCGTGCGCTGCCACGCCGGAATAAGTGTCAGGCCGGGCAGGTTGCCCGTTGCGTCAACTGGTCTGCAAGCGTGCAGATCGTTGCACAGGCCGCACGCAAAATGGCCGGTTCGTGGACCAGCCCGATGCGGATGTGGCCGGCGGCACGTTCGCCGAAGGCATCGCCGGCCAGGACCACGACGCCTGCCTGTTTGAACAGCATGTCGGCAAAATCCGGCGCCGACACTCCGCAAGGGCGCACGTCGACCATCACGAACATGCCTGCCTGGGGCGCGATCGGTCGCAAGCCTGCGGCCTGGCCCAGCGTATCGATCACGATCTGCGCCCGCATCGCATAGGCCTGCGCCATTGCGTGCGAGGCCGCAGCACCTTCGCGCAATGCCACGCAGGCGGCACGCTGGATGAATTCTGGCCCGCCGTACAGCATGACAATGTTCAGCTTGGCCGCGTGATCGCCAAATGCCGGTGGACCGATGGTCCAGCCCAGCCGCCATCCGGTCATCGCGTGCGATTTGGACAGGCTGTTGAGGACGACGGTGCGTTCGGCCATGCCGGGCAGCGCCGCCAGCGTAAATGGCCGTGCCATGCCCGGAAAATGCAACGCACGGTAAACCTCGTCGACAATCACCCACAGGTCGTTGGCAATCGCGATCCGCGCAATGTCACGCCAGATCGCCTCGGGCATGACGGCGCCGGTGGGGTTGTTGGGATCGTTGACCAGAATCGCACGGGTGGCGGGCGTGATGGCGGCTTCGATCTGTTCGGTTCGGGGCAGAAAATCGTCTTCCGACCAGGTTGGCACAACCACCGGACGCGCGCCGCAGGCGCCAAGCGTGTCGCGATAGGTGACATACATCGGGTCGAAAACGATCACTTCGTCGGCTGGATCGAGCAGGGCAAGACACGTGGCAAACAGCGCATTCTGGGCGCCCGCGACCACCGTAACCTGATCGGGCAGCACCGCCGCACCGATCCGGGCCGCGTAGTCTTCGGCAAGGATCGTGCGCAGTTCAGTGGTGCCCGACATCCCGGTGTAGTGGGTGTCGCCTGCATTCAGGCTGGCAATTGCAGCATCGGTGATCGCGCGCGGGGTATCAAAATCGGGATCGCCGACCGACAACAGCAAATAGGCATCGGGCGCCACTTCGCCCGCATCCATCTGCCGCACGGCCTCAAAATGCAGGTCCCATGCCTGCGATGCCTTGCTGCGGATACGACCGGTCAGGCTTGAAAATCGCATTGTCTGTGTTCCTGATGGATCGCCAGGCGCCATAGTCAGGCCGACGGCGGGTTGAGCGGACCTTTTTGCGACCCGACCCATTCGCGCCACAGCAACATAAGCACGGCGACCAGCGCGGGGCCAACCACAAGTCCGATCAGGCCCCAGGCCTCGATCCCGCCCAGAATGCCGAGCAGCACCAGCAGAAAGGGCAGACGTGTCGCATCTCCGATCATGACCGGGCGGACGAAATGGTCTGCGACGAAAATGACCACGGCAGAAAACACCGCAACAACCGCTGCTGCAATCATATGACCGGCCGCGGCAAGCGATATGGCGGCCGCCGCGGCGGCCAGCACGGCGCCAAACGGGACCGCGGACAACAGCCCCGTCAAAACGCCAAGCAGGGCGGGATGCGACGCGCCGCACACGGCATAGACAACCCCCAGCAGCAGCCCTTCGCCAAACCCGACCACGACCAGACCGTTCACCGAACCGCGCACCGCATGCAGGGCCTGCATCGCGACATTGACCCCGGCTGCGCCAAATGCACGTTCACAGCCGACACGCAGACTGTTTGCCACCCGGTCACCATCGCGCAGCAGGAAAAACAGGATCAGCAGCAGAAATACCGCCACCAGAAACCGGTGCAGCACAAGGCCCAGCAGATGCGGGCCATTACCGAACGGATTGTGCCCCAACTCGCCTGTCAGATGCCAATTGCCCAAGGCATTGGGCGTGGCCAGATTGGTCTGCCACCATCCCGCGATGGCGCCGCCGCCGGGCAGAGCTGGAACGAAGGCGGGCATCGCCAGACCATGGGCACGCACATCGGCCACCCATTGCAGCACAAAGCGGCCATCGATTGAAATCGCATGCGCCACCATCACCAATGGCAACACGAAAAACAGCGCCACCGTCAGCGTAAACAAGGCTGGCCAGGTAAAATCGGCGCCGCGGGGCCACAACGCCACCGCGCGTTGCCGCCAGGGCCACAACGAAATCGCCAGAATGATGGCCCAGCCAATTGCGGGCAGGAACACCCGCATGGTCCACAGGCCAAGCGCGGCAATGACAGCCAGCGCCAGCAGGCCGGCCCGGCGCTGGGGCGGCGACCAGGGGTCGTCCGCGTTGCGCGTAAACGTTCCTGGAGACTCTATCGGATCGGGACGGTTGGCCATGGCGATGTGCGATTAGGCCAATCGGATCGCAATTGCCAGTTTTTCACCACGCACGACACGAGGTCTGCGGGGTGAGTGCAATGTTAGCAAAGCCTTAGGCGGAGCAGGCTATGGTCAGATGCGATTTTGCATTGAGGGACGATTTCAAGAGGAACCGGGCGCATTTTCGACTTTAAGACCATCATCATCGAAAAATCGCGCAAACGGCAACTGCTGGTGCCGATTGCCGCGATGACACTGGGTGCACTTGCGCTTCTGGTGATTTTGGTGGTCTTTCTGGTCGACCGGTTCGATGAAACGGCCATAGCCCGCGAACAGAGCATGGTCGAAAGCGGCTTTGACCAGCAAATGCACCAGTTGAACGAACTGGTCGTACCGCAAGTCGATTGGGACAAGGCCGTAGCCAAAGTCGATCGGACATTGGACCTGGATTTTGCCGACCTGGATTTCGGCAACCAGTTGTACACATTTGACGGATTCACCCACAGTTTCTTTGTCGATGGCGATGGGCGCGTCACGTATGCCTATATCAAGGGCAGGCATGCTCCGGCAGAGAGCTTTGCCCCCTTTCGGAGAATCGTAAAGCAATTGCTTGTGCCGATTCGCACAGCCGAGGCGCGCCGCGGTCCGATCAAGCCACATGCACAAGGCAAAGGCCCGATCACCAAGCCGATCCAGGCCAATGGTTTTGCCAGGGTCGATGGCCAGGTCTATGTCGTTATGGCCAGTCTGATACAGCCCGATCTGGGTCTGGTGCAGCCCAAGGGGCCGCGGGCCACGGTTTCGGTCAACGCCATTCCCGTCGACCGGACCATGCTGGATGCCTTTGCCGCCCGCTATCTGCTTGATGATCTGAAGCTGTTGCCATCGCCTGACCCGATTACCGACCGGACGTCGATCGCCCTGCGCGCGCCCGACGGGACCGTGGTGGCGGCACTGAGCTGGATCCCGCGACAGCCGGGCAGCGTTTTGTTGCATCGCATGGTCATGCCGTTGATCGCCGCGATCGCCATGCTTGCATTGGTGGGGTGGACCATCGTGCGCCGCAGCGGGGTGGTGGTTGACGAATTGCTTGCCAGCGAAATGCGCGCGCGGCATCTGGCCTATCACGATACGCTGACGCTGTTGCCCAACCGCGCGTTGTTGTTCGAGCGGTTGCGCGCATTGTTGGCCGCGCCGTCGTTGCACCATCCGCTGGTGGGCATGTTGTGCATTGACCTCGACCGGTTCAAGGAGGTCAACGACACGCTGGGCCACCAGGCCGGCGATGAACTGCTTAAGGTGATGGCCGACCGCCTGAGAATGCTGGCGCGGGCGGAACCCGGTGCCTTTACCGCGCGGCTGGGCGGCGATGAATTCGTGCTGGTTGCCCAGGCGCGGGATCATGCAGCGGTCGCCGGGCTTGCGCAGCGTTGCCTGGGCGTGCTGCTGACGCCCGTTGACAGCGAATTCGGCCGATTGGACGTCGGATGCTCGATCGGCGTGACCGTTGTCGACAGCACCGTGCGCGAGCCGTCGTTGGCGTTGCGTCAGGCCGACCTTGCGCTGTACCGGGCAAAAGCCCGCGGGCGCGGGTGCATCACGTTTTACGAACAGGAAATGGAAGCCGCGTTTCAGACCCGGCGCGTGCTTGAGGCCAAATTGCGCACCGCTTTGGATCTTGGCGCGTTTCACCTGGTATATCAGCCGCAAGTCGATGCGGCGGGCACGATCTGCGCCTACGAGGCGCTGCTGCGGTGGGATGACCCCGAAATGGGCGCGATTTCCCCCGCGACATTCATTCCGCTGGCCGAGGAATGCGGTTTGATATTGGGCATTGGCGAATTTGTGCTGCGCAGGGTCTTTGCCCAGTCGCGTGACTGGCGCGGCGTGCGGGTGGCCATCAACGTATCCGCGATCCAGATGCGTGCCCCCGGATTTGCGGCACGCTTGATCCAGATTGCGGCGGCGGCGGGGATCGATCCGGCCCGTTACGACATCGAACTGACCGAAACTGCGCTGCTGACCGATTCGCTGACAACGTCGGAGAACTTTTCCGCCCTGAAGCGTCTTGGCTTTGCCATCGTGCTTGACGACTTTGGCACAGGGTATTCCTCGCTTCGGCTGTTGCACCGGTTTCGCGTGGACAAGATCAAGATCGATCGCAGTTTTGTCGCAGACCTGGGGCAGAGCAACGAGGCCGAGACCCTGGTCGGGGCGATCGTCAAACTGGCACGCAGCTTTCACCTGGGGGTGATCGCCGAAGGTGTCGAGACCGAGGCGCAAAAGGCGCTGCTGATCGCCGCCGGCTGTCATGAATTCCAGGGCTATCTGACCGGACGGCCGGCCTCGCTGGCGGCCATTACGCAGGCACAGGAAGACGCGCGGATACGCGAACTGCGACGCGCCTGAGCCGCTTCGGATGGTGACAGGCGAGCAGCCGCGTACAAGCCTCAGGACCAATGCGCGCGGAACCGCCGGGTTGCCTCGACAGCGTCGAAGCCAAGCCAGCGCGCCGGATCGGGGAAACGGGTGGCAACAACTGCGCCGACCGTCGGGGCCCGCTGAGCCCGGTCAAGCGCCGCGACGCGCGCGCAATCGTCGCGCGCCATAGCAAACGCCGGCCCCACGGCCCGCCCGCGCAGTTGCTCAAGTGCTGCAAAAACCGCAGCACCGTGGTCGCTGTCGGGATGCCATTCCAGCCGATCATCGCCAGGGCAGCCGCGCCGCAAGGTCAGCCGCACATCGGCCGGGCCAAGATCGGCAAGCAACCGCTGCGCTGCAGCGGCATGGTGCCACAGCCTGCATGGCCATGATGGACGCGTGGCAGACATGGTGCAGGTGTGTCCTTGCCAGAACAGCGAGACTGACAAATTATCCGAAAATCGGATTATTTCAATCGCACACAACCCGTTTTTCGGCAGTGCCGGACCTCAGGCTACCGGCGCGCTTTTCCAGACGACTTTGCCGAGCACTGAAAAGTCATCGTCACATATCAGAAAGGGCTGGTGGAGCGGGTTGCTCGAACAGGGCTCAAACCGGGCCGGGTCGCGCCGGTATCGCTTGACCGTTGCCTCTCCACGGCTGTTGGCGATCAGGTAGACTCCGCCTGGCGCCAGTTCCTTGAGACCTGGATCGACCAGGATCAGTCCGCCATCGTCGATCAACAGATCCATCGAATCACCGTCGACCTCGATACCGAATACGCTGCCACCCGCCAGGCGCGCCGGCACAGGTATATGGCCAAGCGGCACTTCGACTGCTTCGCGCCAGCGCCCTGCTCCGGCGATGCCGATCACCGGAACAACGCCATAGTCCGGCATCGAGCCCGCTGTCGCGCCATCGCGCAGGCGTGCCGACGTTTTTTCCGGCGCCGCAACGGGTCGTGCCGCCGTGTCCAGTCCCAGCAGCGCATAGATTGCAGCAGCCTCATCGACGGTGACGCGCCGTTTCCCCGACAACAGCGCGGATATGGCCGATTGGCCGGGAAACCCCAGCGCGGCCGCCAGGCGGGCCTGGCTGATGTGGTGCGCCTTCATTGTCCGGCGCACGAGCATGGCATCGAAAGCACGCATGGCGCGTCCTTTATGAATGGGTGTGGCAACGTAATATCAGATTAAGTCACATCCGAAAAGTAAATTATATCCATTTTCGGGGTGGTTTTCCTATCTGATTATCTGATTTTTCGATAGAGCGGCGCGATGCAGGCCAATCCACCGAGTCGCCCCGCTTCCTCCCCTCTGGCGACGGTGTCGATAACGCAGTGGCATGGCCCTGCCCGTGGCACGGCCAACGCCCCGGCCTGCATTGCGCGCGACCGTTCCCCTGACGGCGCAGGCGCAGCCTGGGCGGTGGGTGCGTCGATCTGGCGCCCCCACCGCCCTTTGTATCGCCCTAGTCTGCACTGCGGAGTTTGACCAACCGATGAAAGCCATCCGCGACTGTCTCGATGCGTTTTGGGATGACAACACGCCGTCCGACCGCGTGCCCCTGCCGATGCCACCGCATGTCCGTGCGGCCGATCTGGCCCCGGCCGAACGGATTGCCTATCGGTTGATCAACCACGCTGCCGAGCATGACCAGCCCTGCCCGGTCAACATCGACCTGGAAGTGGCGACGGGGTTCAACTCCACCTCTATGGGGCCCAAACTGGTACGCAATCTGGAACGCCGCGGCCTGATCCGGGTCAGCAGGTTTCAGCGGTTTCGCCTGGTTGAAATCGTTGCCACGGGAAAACACACCGCGCGCCACCCGTCGATGCACGCTGATCGTCCACTGGTCCGCCGCGGGGCGCGTACGGCAACCGGGCTGGGACTGCCAAGCGATCGCAAACCTTATGCCGCGCGCTGAGCCGGCAAAGCCCGGGTTGACCGCGTCGGGGCGAACAGACGCGGCAATGGCCCGCACCCATACTGCCGAGGCGTTAGCCACGCTGGTGACAATCATGGGCAATGCCGATGCGCCGGCCACCGCGCGGGTCAGCGCGGCCAATGCCGTGCTGGATCGTGCCTGGGGCAAACCCCGGCAGGATTTCGAACTGTCCGGGACACTTGATCCGGTTGCCGCGATCCAACGCGCCCGTCAGCGCGTGCATGGCCACGCCAAGCGTGCCTGCGATACCGGGGCAAATGCGGGGACATGCGATGCATCGATCGGGCACGGCCCTGAGTGACGTCGATCCGGCGCTGGCGTTGGCTGGCGATATCGGTGCCTTCACCACCGATCCGCTGGGCTATGCGCTGTATGCGTTTGCCTGGGGCGAAGGAGATCTGGCCGGGATGGCCGGGCCGCGCGTTTGGCAGTGCGCGGTGATGACCGAGATACGCGATCATCTGTCCAACCCGGCCGCCCGGTTCCAGCCATTGCGCATTGCGCGCGCATCGGGCCACGGCATTGGCAAATCGGCGCTGATCGGCATGCTGGTCAAATGGGCGCTGGACACCTGCCCCGACACCCGCGTGATCGTCACCGCCAACACCGAGGCGCAGCTGCGCACCAAAACCGCGCCGGAGTTGGCCAAATGGAGCCGCATGGCGCTGACCTCGTCCTGGTTCCGGAGCAGTGCCACGGCGATGATGTCGACCATGGAAGGGCGCGAAAAATCGTGGCGTTGCGATCTGGTGACCTGGAGCGAGGCCAACACCGAGGCCTTTGCCGGGCTGCACAATATGGGCAAACGCATCGTGCTGGTGTTCGACGAAGCTTCGGGCATTGCCGACAAAGTCTGGGAGGTTGCGCTGGGCGCGCTGACCGATGCCGATACCGAAATCATCTGGCTGGCATTCGGCAACCCGACCCATGCCACCGGCGCATTTCGCGAATGTTTTGGCCGGCATCGTGCGCTGTGGCGCACAGCGCAGATCGATGCACGCGAAGTAGAGGGCACCAACAAGGCCTATCTCGACGAACTGGTGCGCACCTTTGGTGCCGATTCCGACATTGCCCGGGTGCGCGTGCTGGGTCAGTTCCCCTCGGCCAACGCCATGCAATTCATCGGTCAGCACGAAATCGCCGCGGCGCAGGCCCGCGATATTCCGATATTGGCCGGGGGCGAGCCGGTAATCTTCGGCGTCGATTGTGCACGCTATGGCGATGATGAAAGCGTGCTGGCGATACGCTGCGGCAATGATGCACGATCACGGCCGTGGCAATCGTGGCGCGGGGCCGATGCCATGAGCCTGGCGGGCGATATCGCGCTGGCCACCATGAAATGGCAGCCCGATGCGATCATGGTCGATGCCGGCAATATCGGCGCAGCGATCGTCGACCGCCTGCGCCAGCTGGTGGGCGATCTGCCGGTGATCGAAGTGTGGTTCGGCGGAGAAGGCCGCGATGCCGACCTGGAGCCTGGCGTTGCCGTGCACACCGCAAACAAGCGCGCCGAGATCTGGACGCGGATGCGCGCTTGGCTTCGGCGTGGGGCAATCCCGGATGCTCCGCGCCTGCGCGATGACCTGGGCGGACCGACTTATGGCTTTGCCGCCGATGACACGCGCATCCGGTTGGAGCGAAAGGCCGATATGAAGCGGCGCGGCCTGCCCAGCCCCGACTGGGCCGATGCGCTGGCCTGCACGTTTGCCGAAGCGGTGTTGCCGCGCCGTCTGCCCAACTGGATGGACCCGGATCGCGTCGCCGTGCAGCGCGAACGCAGCCGCTATACCGAGCTGGACTGAGCACGAAATCGCGGCAACCGCGATCCAATGTCGCAAACCACCCGCGTAAGCCGATTTCGTCAACCACAGGAGGCCAGCATGTGCAGCACCCCGACGATCCCGACTGTCCCGGTTCGCCAACCCATGCAATTGCCCGATCACGGCGCGCCGGTCACTGTGTCTGATCCGCAGGCGTGGCAACGCACCGTGCTGGCCGGAATGGTCACCGGGCCGCAGGGCGTGCTGGGCACCCCGTCCGTTTCCAAGCCCACACTGGGCTGAAGGAGCGATGCACCCGATGCATGGCAATGACACCCTTCGCACCCATTTCGAAACGCGTCTGGCGCTGATGAAATCGGTGCGAACCGATTACGAAGCCGAAGCCGAACAGATCGCCCGTTTTGCCCAACCCGCGCGATCGCGCTTTGTCCGCGGGGCAAAAGACCACAATGGCGGCCGCCGCCGCATGTGGAACCGCACGCTGTTCGATCCGCACGGCATCGAAGCTTTCCGCACGCTGACCAATGGCATGACCAGCGGATTGTCCAGCGCGTCGCGGCCCTGGTTCACGCTCAATCTGGCCGATGCCGCACTGATGGAGGCCAATGGCGTGCGCGCCTGGCTGTCGGATGTGGAACGCCGGCTTTACGCCTTTTTTGCGTCGACCAATTTCTATTCGGCGGCGAAATCGGGCTATGGCGAGATGGGGCTGTTCGGCACGGAAGGCTGCGTGATGGTCGAACATCGCGTGGCAGGCGCGGTGTGCCACGCGCTGACGTTTGGCGAATACTGGATCGGGCTGTCCGATGCCCTGATGCCCGACACGTTGTACCGGGTGTGCCCGATGAGCGTAAAGCAGGCGATCGACACCTTTGGCGATGCCTGTGCGCCGGTGATCCGATCGCTCTATGACCGCAGCCAGTATGACGCGCCGGTCGAAATCTATCATGCGATCGAGCCTGATCCCGATTACAGCCCCACGCAATTCGGCGCCAAGCCATGGCGGTCGGTTTACTGGGACTGCGCCGACCGTTCGGACACGCTGCTGCGCGTCGCTGGTTATCAGGAACAACCGTTCTGGGCGCCGCGCTGGGATGTGGTCGGTGGCGACACGTATGGCGTTTCGCCCGGGATGGAGGCGCTGCCCGCCCTGCGCGAGTTGCAGATGCAGGCCAAGCGGCGCAACGAAGCGATCGACCAGATGGTCAAACCCGAAAAGATCGCGCCGCCCAATGTGCGCCTGACCGGCGAACCGGGCCGCGTGGTTGCGGCCGCGGGCGTGGACCGCGACCAGATCTTTATTCCCTATCAGATGCCGTACCAGGCGGTGGAAGCGATCGGCGAGGAAATGGACAAGTGCCGCCGGCAGATCGATTCACTGGCCTTTGCCGACCTGTTCAACGCGATAACGAACATGGCAGGCATACAGCCGCGCACGGTGGAGGAGATCGCCGCGCGCAACGAGGAAAAGCTGACCCAGCTTGGCCCGGTGATCGAGCGCGTGGCCAACGAAAAGCTGCAAGTCGCGATCGAACGCGCGTTTGGCATTCTGCAACGCGGCGGCATGCTCCCGCCAGTCCCCGCGGCTTTGTCGGAAAAGCCGTTGAACGTCGAATTCGTGTCGATCCTGCAACAGATGCAGCGCATGGTGGGGCTGGGTCAGATCGAACGCGTGGTGGGCTTTGTGGGCAATCTGGCCGCGGTCCATCCCGACGCGCTCGACAAGATCGACTTTGACGAGGCGGTCGATGAATACGGCTATCGCGCCGGGGCCCCTGCCCGGCTGATCCGCCCGGCGCGCGAAGTTGCCGCATTGCGCAAGGCGCGTACGGCGCAGGCACAAACCGCCCAGACGCTGGCGGCCATGCCCGCAATGAAGGCCGCGGCCGACGCCGCGCGCCTGTTGGCCGCCACCGATGTCGGCAATGGTGACAGCCTGCTCGCACGGATGCTGCCGCCGGGCTGATCCGCCATCATCTGAAAAGGCGTTGTGCATGGCGTTTGACGCGAAAGATGCCGAATTTCTGCTGTCGCGTGCCGAATTTCGTCGGTTTCTGTTTGCCGCGATCCAAAACGCGGGAATCCTGGGGCACAGCGTTTCGGCCAGCACGGCACCGGGCCGCGACCTGGGCCATCTGGAAGGCCGCCGGGCACTGGGGTTCGACCTGCTGAGAATGATCCATGCAGGCCAAAGCGAAGCTGTCCGCGGCGCCGATCCCGACGGCCTTACCACCCTGAGCCTCAGCCTGAGCGAGGCGCTTAACAACAAGGACATCACCCGTGAGCGAAGCCGTTTGCACGACAACGCCCGCTATGACGAGCTCCCCCGTGGAGGCTGAGCCATCCGCGCCGGGCGAGGCCGTAGCGGCACCCGAGCTGGCTGTGCCGGGCAATGTGCCGCCCCCGGTGGTTGCACCGGAACGCTACGACCTGGCGCTGGACGGGTTCACCATCGACCCCTCGCTGGTGCAGAATGCCGATCCCGTGTTGCGCGATATCGGCCTGACCAACGCTGCCGCGAACAAGCTGCTGCCCGTGGCGCGCGACATCATGGCGCGCACGCAGGAAAGCCTTGTGCGGCAAATCGAAGATGCCGCGGCCGCGCAGAAAAAGACCTGGCACGATGCATTTGTCGCCGATCCGGAAATCGGCGGCGCACACCGTGGCGAAACCGAGCATTTTGCCGCCAAGGCGCTGGATGCGCTGGGCTATTTGCAAGGTCATCCGTTTCGCCAGGCGCTGAACGACAGCGGGTTTGGCAACCATCCCGACCTGCTTCGCGCGTTTCGCCGCCTGGGCGAACTGCTGGGCGAAGACGGCAGTTTTGTCCGCCCGCTGACCGCGGCCAGCCGCAATCGACCGGTGTGGGAACGGCTGTACCCCGACGAAACACGCTGACCGGTTCATCGACGGCCCAAATGCCGCCGATGCCACAATGAGCGCATGATGCCGGCCGCATCGCGCCCGCAGTTTTCCCGCCGGCATCCCCCCTGCCCGCCGTTCTTGCGGGATTTCCCCATAGGAGACCAAGCTTATGGCCATTCTTGGCAGTTCATACTGGAACCTGATCGACGTTCTGAAAGCCGGCAGCGACGGCATCGGCGATGTGGTCGAAGCGCTGACCCAGCTGACGCCGTTCATGAAGGACGCCAATGTCGTCAACTGCAACAGCGGGACCGAGCACCGTTCATCGATCCGCACAGGGCTGCCGTCGGTATCGTGGGGCGCGCTGTACCAGGGGATTGCCCAGTCAAAGGGCAACTACACCGAAGTGAAGGACACCACCGGCTTTGTGGAAGGCCTGTCGAGCGTCGATGAACGCCTGCTCAATCTGAAACCGGCCGAGGCGGCAAAGCTGCGGCTGGTCGAAGGTCAGGGCTTTCTGGAAGCAATCGCGCAGACGATCGAAAGCGCAATCTGGTATTCTGACGTCAAGGTAAACGGCAAACAGTTCCATGGTCTTGGGCCCCGGTTCAATTCGCAACAGAACCCCAATGTGATCAACGCCGGCGCCGCCGGATCGAACAACACCTCGATCTGGTTCGTCACCCATGGCGACATGCAGACGTCGGTGATCGTGCCGGACACCATTCCAGGCGGTGTGCAGCGCGAGGATATGGGCCGGCAACGGGTGCTCGATCCCAATGGCAACCCGTTCTACGTAAAGGAAGAAAAATTTACCCAGCATGTAGGCCTGTGCGTCAAGGACTGGCGGTACAACGCGCGGATTGCCAATATCGACGTGCCCGGCGTGATCAGCGGGTCGGTCGCGCTCAACCCCCTGATGCGTCATGCCTATTACCGCCTGCACGGTCGGCGCGCGTACCGCATGGAGGCCGATGGCCAGATCAGCCCCGGCCGCACCGTGATCTACATGAACCGCACCCTGCTCGAAGCATTGGACGCGGAAGGCACCAACGGTCGCAGCGGCGTGGACAACTTCGTTCGTCTGACCCCGATGGAAATCCAGGGCGAAGAAGTGATGACCTGGCGCGGCATGCCGATCCGCGAAACCGACGCCCTGCTCAGCACCGAAACGCTGGTTTCGTAAGCCAAGGGCGCCATTCGGCTTGGTTCAATTTTCAGCCAGGACTGTCCGGGGCAAGGGCAATCGTGTTTGCCCCGGCGGCTGGTGAACAAGGATATTCCTTCATGATCATCGACACTTCGCTTGTTTTCAGCAACCTGCAGGCGGTAACCACTTCGGCTCCGTCGACCAATGCGCTCGACCTTGGCGCAACCGGCATACCGTTTGGTGCGACGGTGCCCTTGGTGCGCAACGTCGGCCATGGCGAGCCGATCGATCTGTCGGTTTCGGTGGCTGCGACTTTTACCGGGCTGACCTCGTTGCAGGTTTCGGTGCAGACCTCGTCCGATGGCGTGACGTGGACCTCGGTCGACACCGGCGCGCCGGTTCCGGCTGCGCAGCTGGTGGCCGGTTTCCAGTTCCATGTGCCCAAGGTTATTCAGGAAGCCAACTGCCGCTATCTGCAGCTGTTTTACACCGTGGTCGGCACCGCAACCGCAGGCACCATCAATGCGGCGATTGTCGCCAACCGCCAGAGCAACGCCAGCTGCGGCGGAGCCTGATGCCAAGCTATCGCGCGCGTGAACCGATCTATCTCAACAGTCTGGGGCGGATGGTCGACACTGACGAGGTGTTCACCAGCGACGAACCGCCCGGTCTGGCGTGGATACTGATCGACCCGCCAGCCGCCGCGGTTGTTGCGCCGCCGCGCAAGCCGGCCGGGTCGGGCAGATGACCCGGTCCTGAAAACGATGCGGGCCGCCGGCCACGCCGGCGCCCCGCACGCGGGGCTATCGCACCGCGACGATGCAGGACGACGATCTGCAAGGCCGCTTTGACAGGACTTACCGGCATGGCAACGCTTGACGACATCTGCAACATGGCCCTGGCAGAAATTGCCGCCGGCCCGATTACCAGCGTCGCGGACAATTCGATCGAGGCGCGCGAAGTCAGCCGCTTTGCCGCGCCGTTGCTGTCCGAATTTGCGCAGTGGTCGGACTGGAGCTGGGCCGTCACACGCACAGTGCTGACCGAAACGACCAATGACCGGTCTGCGGAATGGACCCATGCCTATGTCATGCCGGGCAATTGTGCCCGAGCATTGGCGATCCGCGCGGAACAGGACACCGCCTGCCATCTGCCACACGCCGGTCCGTTCCCGTTTCCGGTCCAGGATGCGATCCCGCTTGCCTTTCTGGTCGAAGGCGGGCTGATCTATTGCAATGTGTGGTCGGCCACATTGGTGTTTGTCGCCACGATGACCGACATCACCGTGCTGCCCCCGCTGGCTCGCCGCGCTTTTGCGCTCGAACTTGCGGCACGGGTGGCAGTGCCGATCCGCAAGGACACGGCCCTTGCACGCGAACTTGGCGCAGCCGCAGAATTGGCGCGCGCCCGCGCGATTGCCGACGATTACAACCAGCGGGTCAGGCGCCCGGCAACCTATGTCAGCGATGCGGCCTTTGCCCGCTCCGGTATCGGGAGCGACCTGTGACCACGCGCATTCCCCAGGTCAATTTCAGCAAGGGTGAACTGGCGCCTGAACTCTACGGCCGGTTCGACGTCGATGCCTGGCAGGCCGGCCTGCGCCAGGCGCGCAATGTGATCGTGATGAAGTATGGCGGTGTGACCAAGCGGCCGGGCACGCGCCTGGTCGCAGAGGTAATCAACCCGGCGACACCGACCCGGCTGATCCCGTTCCAGTTTTCCATGACCCAGACCTACGTGCTGGAAATGGGCCAGGGCTATATGGCGCCATGCGTGCTTGGCGGGCGGGTGCTGGAGACCGAACAACCGATCACCGCCGTCTCGAATGCCGTAAATGCGCAAGTGTCGATTGCCTTCCACGGCTATGCCGCGGGTGACCTTGTCTATATCGACGGCGTGGCCGGCGGCATGGGCGCGGTCCTGAATTTCAGGACCTGGCAGGTGGTGTCGGTCATCGATCCGAACACGATCACGATCAATGCCGATACGACCGGTTGCGCGGCATTTTCGGGCTGCACCGGGGGCACAGCCAATCTTTCCCCCCCTGCCGTGGTCACAGCGCCGATCGTTCCGCCACCCGCTCCGAGCGCAACCGCGCCGACCGTTTCCTACGGCGGCGGGCTTGGCTCTTTTCGCCTGAAGGATTGATCGGATGGGGGCATCGCGTGTGTATCAGGCCGGTTCGCCGTACAATGGCGTAGAACTTGCCGACATCGATTTCGAGCAGACTGCCGATACGTTGTATCTGGCGCACCTCAACCATCCGCCAACCAAGCTGGTCCGGTCGGGCAACACCAGCTGGGCATTTCAGCCGGTGCAGTTCGGGCCGACCCTGGCCGCGCCCGCGACCTGCACGATCAACGCGACCGTTGCCGATACTGATTCGGCGAACAACGGGCTGAACTATTTTCCCGAGACCGCCCGATATTGCGTGACGGCCATAAACGACCATACCGGCGAGGAAAGCCGTGCTTCGCCGACCGTAAGCGTCTTCAACGACCTGACGCTGAAGCGAAATACCAATGCGCTGGCCTGGAGCGGGGTGACCGGAGCGACCCGCTACAACGTGTACAAGGCCGGCAATACGCAGTTTTTCGGTTATATCGGCACCACCACAGCGACGAATTTTGTCGATGACAACATTGGCCCCGCCTATGATCAGGCACCACCTATGGCCAACAATCCGTTTGCCAGTGCCGGCAATTACCCATCGAGTGTGACGCTGTTCCAGCAGCGCGCAATCTGGGCGCGATCGCAGAACGTGCCGCACGGAATATGGACGTCGAAATCGGCCCTGATCGAAAATATGGATTATTCCACGCCGTTGCGCGGCGATGACAGCATGAGCTTTGCAATCATGGCGGGGCGGGTCAACTCGGTGAACCAGCTGACATCGACCACGTCGCTGTTGGCACTGACCAGCGACAGCGTGTTCGATATTCTGGGAAGCGGCAATGGCGGGCCGCTTGACGGCACTGCGCCACCGCTGATCCAGCGCCAGGTCGGGCGAGGATCATCGCGTCTGCCACCGTTGGTGGTCGACAACGTGGTGTTCTACGTGCCTTCCATCGGCACGTCGGTGCGCAGTCTGGGATATGACTTTGCCATCAACGGGTTGCGGGCAAACGACATCACGATCTTTTCGCCGCACTTTTTTACGGGTCATACCATCGTGTCGTGGTGCTACAGTCAGGAACCGCGATCGCTGATCTGGGCCGTGCGCGATGATGGCGCGCTGTTGTGCTTCACGTGGGAGCAGGAACAAAACATCTGGGGCTGGACCCTGTGCGAAACCGACGGGCGCGTGCTGTCGGTCTGTGCCATCACCGAGGACGGCGAAGACCGGGTCTATCTGATCGTGCAACGAACCATCGGTGGCCAGTCACGCTGTTTCGTCGAGCGCATGGCTTCGCACCGGTGGAACGCGCTTGCAGAGTGCTGCTTTCTCGATTGTGCGGTGTCGGCCAGCTTTGCCGCGCCACAGGCCAGTTTTACCGGTCTTTGGCATCTTGAGGGCCAGACCAATATCGCGGGGCTGATCGATGGCGTGCCTGTGTCCGGCCTGACGGTGACCAACGGCACGATCATGCTGCCTGCTTCGATCGGCACAGGATCGGTGGTGTCGTTCGGGCTTCCCTATTCGGTCGATGTCGAAACACTGCCCTTGCGCATCAATGCACCGGGCAGTGGCTCAAATATCGGCAAAGTGCAGAATCCGTCGATGGCAGCCCTGACCTTGAGCGAAACCGGTCTGATCAACGCGGGTATCGGCAGCGCCGACCTGTTTCCGGTCGTTCCACGACAGACCGATGCGGCCAACGCCTTGTTCGATGGCACGTACCTGGTTTCGATGGACAATGCCGTGCGCACCGAGTGCACCGTGTGGATCAACCAGGATTTGCCCCTGCCGTTTACGCTGTTGGGCGTGGCCATCGACCCGGTGATCGGGGGATGATGGCGCGGCGCGATACGGCCATCCGGCTGGTGCCTGCCGATGCTGCCCACGTGATCGATCTGGCACCTCGCCTGCGGCCGGTCGATCGGATCGAATGCGCCGCTATGGGGCACAGCGCAGGGCAGGCGCTGCGCCATGGCCTGCTGGTCAGCGCGCAAGTCTGGACCGCGCTGGAAGGCGACCGGCCAACGGCAATGTTTGGCGTCGTGGCGGGCTCAGCGGCGGACAGTGATGCCATTCCTTGGTTTCTGGGCAGCGATCACGTTTCGCGCCACGCCCGCACGTTGATCACCCAGGGCCCTACGATCGTGGCAGCGATGCATCGTCATGGCCGCCGCCTGTGCAATTTCGTGTCCTCGGAAAACCTGCAGGCGATCCGCCTGCTCGAACATTGGGGTTTTACCGTGGAACAGGACCATGTCGAGATGCGCAAGGTCGCGTTTCGACGTTTCATCCGGGAGATCAAGTGATGTGCGCGCCTGTCGTCCCCCTTATTGCCGCCGGACTTGGCGCTATCGGATCCGGCATCAGCATGGCATCATCGATCGGCCAGGCACGGGCACAGGCCGCAGCAGCCGATGCCAATGCCCAGGCTGAAAGCAATGCCGCCCAGATCGGCCAGCAGAACATGCGCGATGCGGCCCTGCAGCAGTACCGCCAGATCGCAGCGGTTACCGGACAGCAACGCATGCTGGCCGCCGCCAGCGGCGATGCGGTCGGCTATGGCACATCCGCCAACGCCCAGGATGACACCCGGATTCTGGGGCAGGAAAATCTTGCCCGGATCTATGCCCAGGGCGACCAGAACCTGATGGGATCCGACGTTTCGGTTGCCAACGACCTGGGGCAGGCGGCCGTTGCCAGCAATCGCGCCAATGCTGCATTGGTCGGCGGTCTGTTCAACCTGGGCAGCGGTCTGGCCGGCAGCGGCGTCGGGCTGTTCGGGGCCGGTTCCGCTCCGAGCGCGACTGCGCTGGGTGGCGCGAGCCAATATGCGTCATTCAAGACAGGAATGGGCCTGTGATGCGCGCGCCGGTCTATGCCCCGACCTTTACCCCGGTCGAAGCCTATCACGCCCGTTTCACAGCGCCGGTCGGCCCGACACCGGGCAATACGGTCGGCAATGCGCTGATCGCCGGCAAAGCGGATCTGCTGCATCTTGATGCGACGCGCGCGGCGATCCAGGCAGTGACCGACGATACTGCCGGCCGTGCGCGCGCCGTGCAAGACCGGGCGGCCATGCTTGATCTGGTGGCAAATCATGCCGGTTTGCAGGGGGGCGCCGCGGTTGCCGCGCAACCGTCGATGCTGGGTGAATTGGCTAGGATCAGGGCTGACGGCCAGGCCGATCTTGCCACGCCCGACATGGCAGCCGCCTATGATGCCCAGATTCGCCCGGCATTCGACGACGCGAGCGGCCGCATCACAAGCCATGCTTTGAACCAGGCCTTGGTGGAGCGTCAGGCGCTGGCCGAACTTACGCTGCGCGATGCCCAGAACAGTGCCGCGGCGGATTGGCGTGACCCAGGTCGCTTTGTGCAAGGGTTGGGCACGGTGCAGAGTTTGGCTGCCACGCATGCCGGGCCGGCAGCCAGCGATACGGACCGCACAGCCGCGGTGCGCGGTGCCGTCGGCGGTACCGTGGCGCAAGCGCTGGGCCAGGCGCTGACTGCTGGCGAGCCCGAATTTGCCGCGCATATCATCGGCGGTTGGGGTGGGTCCCTGTCGCCTGCAGCCTATCAACTGGCGGTCGCACGCGTCAGCCAGGCAAGGCAAAATCAGCGCATGGCCGCCGTGTTTTCCCAAGCTGCGGGTGGCAATCCGCCCGACAATCCGACGACGAATGTGCCACCGGACAATGCTGTCGCGATCCCCGCACCCGTTGGCGCGGCGGTTTATCCGATTGCCGGCGGAACGGTGACCGCCATCGATGGCGCGCCCGACAATGCCTCGATCCGGATCACGCATCCCGATGGCAGCGATGCGACATATGGCGGTATCGGACTTGCCGCGGTTGCACCGGGCAATATGGTCACGCCGCGCCACGTGATCGGCAGCGCCGGGCCTGCGGTCACGCTGCAGATCGCCACACCGACCGGCGCGCCTGACAATGCCGCCGCAACGCTGCAAAGTGCGGGCGGCCCTGCGGCCATGATCGGGACAAGCGATGCGCCGCGCATCTGGGACCCGCCGACACTGATCGACCGGATCGCAGCAAGGCAGGACTTGTCGGAGCAGGATCGGGCATTGGCTGCAAACCTTGGTCAGCGCCGCATGGCGCTTGACCAGACCCGGTTGGCAGAAAACGACCTGGCTGCCGGGCGCACGCTTGCGACCATGGCTTCGGCTGCGCCCGGACAATTTGGCCGCGCAGAAGACCTGCCGGTCGACCTTGCTGCAAACCTGACACCGACAACCCTGGCAAACGTCGATACCGCGCTGCGCGGCGCGGCCCAGACGCCGTTCGGGCCGGCAACGGACAACCCGACCAGCCTTCGCCTGGAACTGTTGCAACGCCGGTCACCCGGTCAATTTGCGCAGGTCAATCTGGCTCCGATGGTCGGCGCTGTACATCCCGGTGATCTGGTCCGCCTGGCGCAAAACCAGGCGGCGATCGTTTCAGGCCAAGGATCGGATGATCCAGCGGATCATCGATCGGCGGTGCTTGATGCCATGGCAAGGCACGAGTTCATCACGGGCGAACATCTGCCCGACACCATTCTGCCGGTGATCAGCGATCAGGCAACGACGCTGCTGCGGCTGAATCAGACAGAGCCCACAGATCGTCAGGCAATTGGCGCAGCGGTCGCCGATGCGATCCAAAGCCAGCGCGATCAGCCGTAGACCCCGACCATCAGATCTCTGCCGCCAACGCGGGGCAAGCCACAATCTTACCGAAAAACCACCCTCCCGATCCATCGCCGGTTCGGGCGCAAGGAGTGACGCATGGTTGATATCACCACCCCTGATCTCCTGCCTGGATTAAGCGGCAACATCGTCAAGAAGCGGCTTGTCGACATGGGAGACGGCACGTTTGCCGAAATGACCGTCACCACGCTTGCCGCCAGCGCAAATGCGGTGGGCACAGTCAATCTGGGGTCACTCAACGGGGCGGCAACCGCAGCCAACCAGGCGCTGGGCAATGCGGCGCTTTCGACTTTGACCGCGCCTTTCACCGCTGCCACATCGGTGGCGTTGACGGCCACGATCGGCGACACCGTGGCCCATCTGTTGGGCCCGCTGACGCCGCAGCTGAACCGGCAAATCTGGGTGACCTTGAATGCCACGGTTCAGGCAAGCGGTACTGCACAACTTTTGCGATCCACCGATGGCGGTACGACCCGGCTGGCCATCACCCGCCAAGGCGTGGCGATCGGAACGTTTACCTTCAATTCCATGACCGGCGCCATCGTCAACGAGCCGGTCCAGACTGAAACGGATGCATCGGCCACCTATTACCTGGCGATCACGCTGACCGCCGGGGCGGTGTCCGTGCGCATGGCGCAGTAAGCGCGTGGTGGGCGATTTGACCCATGCCGACCTGCACAGGGACATCGGCCGGATGGAAGGACGGTTTGCCGCAATGGAAGACCGGTTCGACCGTGTCGAGCAGACTCTGGACCGCATCGATCAACGCCTTGCGCGGATCGAGGCACGCGAAAGCCAGCTGCGTGGTGCTTGGTGGGTCCTGGCCGGCTGTGGCGCCGTCATCGGTGGAATTGCAGCGATCATCATCGGACATTTCTGGAAATGAGCAGCCATACCTTTACCGACGCGTTGAGCGTCGTCCTGAAAGAAGAAGGCGGCTTTGTCGACGACAGCCGCGATCCGGGCGGGGCGACCAATCTGGGCGTGACGGCACGGACGTGGCATTCGTGGAGCGGGCAGCCGGCGTCGCCCGATACGATGCGCACGCTGACCGGCACAAAAGTCGCACCGCTGTACAAGGCCTGGTTCTGGGACAAGGTTGGCGGCGACAATCTGCCGGCAGCGCTTGGCCTGGCCTTGTTCGATTTTGCCGTAAACGCCGGACCGGCGCGAGCCATGACAGCGCTGCAAGGCATTGTCGGCGCGCACAAGGACGGTCAGGTCGGGCCAGCAACACTGCGTTCGATCCAGGCCTATATCAGCGGCATCGGACTGGCAAAATTGATCATGCGGTTGTGCGCCGCGCGCGCCGATGCGTACCAGGAACTGCCCACGTTTCCGGTGTTTGGCAAAGGCTGGCTGGCGCGCATCGAACGGATCGAGGCCGAGGCACTGTCATGGATTGGCTGAGGCAGGCGCTGACCGGCGCAGACAACCGGACAGTCGCAATCGGGCGACTGGTAGGTATGGCGATCGCGATCGTGCTGCTGATTGGCCTGCCGGTGGTCGCGGCAGGATCGATCATCCGCAAACTGGTCGATGTCGGCGCGTGGAGCCAGCTGTTCGGATCACTCACGATCTACATTCCCGCAATCACGCTGGCCATTGGCGGCCTGATTTACGGGACCAATTCCACCGAGCCAACATCGGGTCAGAAAGAGGGTCAAGATCATGAATAAGGCAATTCGTGCCTCGGCTGCGGCCTTGGCGCTGGCGATCGCGTCGCCCGCGATCGCACAAACCGCAGCACCGACGTATCTCAAAGGCAGCCAGGTCACTGCCGCCGACGCCACGGTCATTCTGGACAAGACCGGAGTGCCGCTTGGCACAACGACCAACCCCGTCGCCATCTACGATCCGAACACCTCGACCCTGGTCAATTCGATCTATGCACCGATCCCTGCGCAAACGACGCACGGGGTGAATGTCGGCGGTATCGAGGGTCTGACGGTCGCGGGCACTTCGGGCGGCTATCCGGTGACCGTGCAGGGCAACACCAGCGGTGTGCCGGTTCCCGTATCCGGAACATTCTGGCAGGCAACCCAACCGGTGTCCGGGACGATCGGGATCAGCGGAACACCCGTCGTTCTGCCCGCCGCCAACAGCGGTGGTGCGGCGCCTGTCGTTCAATCCGACAACAGTGCTCCGATCAACGTATCGGCTGCCGCGACGACGCAAGTGGTGGCGCTGGTTGCGGCCAAATCAATTTATGTCACGAGCTGGGACATCGTCGTGGCCGGTGCCAATACCATCACGCTGGAATACGGCACAGGAAGCAATTGCGGCACCGGCACAACCGCGCTGACAGGCACCTATAACCTGGCTGCAAATGGCGGTCTGGCTGCTGGATCGGGGCTTGGTGTGCTGTTCAAGCTGCCGGCCGGCAATGCACTTTGCGTTGTAACCGGGGCAGCAACGCAGGCTGCAGGCCGGGTGTCCTATGCGCAGTTCTAAGGCAAAGCCGAACCAATGGGCCAAGGCGGGCATGGCAGTGGCGGCGTTTCTGGCGCTGTTGCTGTGCATTCCCTGCGCCACGGCAATGACCCTGACGCCAATTGGCAAGGCGTCGTGCGATACCGCCGCAAATACCTGCTCTACCACCGCGTCCGGCAGCGTCGCTGTGGGCGGCACGGTTATGGTGATTGCAGTGATCGGTCAGTCGGCACCAACCGCCATTATCGTGTCGGACAATGCAAAAACGGCCAATTGTGGCGGCGCCTATACGGTCCAGACTGCCAATATCACGAGCGGTGCGACAGCAACCACCGTCATCGCCTTTTGCACCGTGACGGCAGGCACGATCACCTCGGGGGCAACGTGTGGTGCTGGCGGAACAAGCCAATGTGCATTTGCGATCACCTATGCCGGCACGGCTGCACCGACAATGCTGGCCGCCTATGCGGTGACCGGCAACGCACAGGCAACGTTTTTCGACAAGCAAGGATCAAAAGCGACCGGCCAATGGACCAGCGGCAGCGCAGTGGCCGGCGCCAATTCCGGCGCTGTGGCGTGGTCGAGCGAAGACATCATTTCGGTCCTGAACGTCCCGCTGTCCAGCAGCGCGGATACGGTTGGCAGCTACACCGGCGGATATACCGCCGTCAGCGCGTTTCCCGGCTCATCGAACCGTCCTGGTTTATGGATTGCGAAACAGACGATCGCCACTGGGACCGCGCAAGTGGGATTCACACCGACCAGCGCGGCGACGCGCGCATTTCTCAGTCAGACGTTCAGCTTCGTCAACGCGGGCGCAACAGCGACGGCGCGGCCGATGCGCACATTTTTGGGGGTCGGCCAATGATGCACCACAAAGTATCAATTTCGCCTATCGCCTGGTGGCTTGCGCTGATTGCAGCCCTGTCGTTGGGTCATGGTGCCCACGCGCATCCTGTGGTTTGGGGTGGCACGCCATGCACTTACGACGGCACCGATGTCGATGGCTGCTACAACGGCGGATCGGTGCAGGTGCCGACGTTTTTCAAGGGCTATGCTGCGCAAAGTGCCGGGCAATCTTACCCTTCCAGCACCGCCACCCTGTGGGGCAGCGGGTTCAGCGCATCCGCCAGCAAGCAACCCGTCAACCGCGTCTATGTCACTCGACCGCCCTGGAATGTGGCGGGCGTCGATTTCGCTGTGGGCATGCCGCGCTGGCAGATGCCAACCACCGCGAACTTGCACCCGGCCTATCTGAAAGACCCGGCGCAGATCGCAACCGACCCGCTGGTCAATCCGAACCTCGACGGCGCGAATTGCAAATTCTACACCTCGAACAGCGCGGTATCGGGCGGCGTGGCGGCGGGCAGCATCGCCACGCCAACACCCTTCACCTGGAGCGGTCCGGGCATCTATTGCTCGAACGTATCGGGATCGACCAATCCCCTGATTTTCGACGGCTACAACTTTGGCTGGAACAGCGTCACCGGCTTTGGCTGCGTGCCAATCGACATTGCCGGGCGGACGTGGGGCACGGCCGCGGCGCATACCAGTCGCGACACCGCCGCAATCGTGGTGCGCAATTCGCTATTCGTGAACGGACCGAATTGCAATATAGTTGGCAGCATCGCTGCGGGTACGGGCACCGCGTCGTCTGGACCGCAAGGGCAAAGCTACATCGTTCAATTGGTATCGACGATCACGGCGAACACCTTTGCCTTCTACAACAACACCGTGCTGGGCTGCGGCGGAGACGCCAATGCCGGCGCGCTGGAAACCGCGCTGTGCAGCGCCAATTGGCCGGGCGGCACCTATACGGCGGGGTCGGTCACAGTCACCGGCTATGCCGCAGGGGTCGCGCCGTTCAACACGCACCTTATCAGCGATGCCCAAGCGTCGGGCAATAGCTGGATCGAGAACAACGCGTTCCTGCACCTGACCGGTCGCGTGATCGATTACAACAACACCAATGTCGGCAACACCGTCCATAAGTTCGATCACAATTATATCGAGGGCATGATCTATCAGCCGCAGCCCTACGTCTATTTTTCGTCGATCGTATGTTCGGCCAATTGTTCGTCGCCTTCGACCAGCGCGCTGGCGCTTGAGACCGTTACCGCGACCGCGCCGCACGGCATCCCTGTCGGGTCAATGTTCACGCTCATTCTGTCGAGCAACGGCGCAAGCGGCCTGGCGTGGAACGGCACCTACACCGTGACGGCCACCGACACCACGCACCTGACGCTGCAATCCAGCACCAACCCCGGCGATTGGACCTGGTCGAGCGGTGCCTATGGCTTGGCCTATTCCAACTATGGCCACGGCGAAGTGCAGTATATGGGCGCAAACATCGGCGGCGCGGTGTTCAACGGCACGATCAGCGGCAACACTCTGACCGTGAACAGCCTCACCAGCGGTACTCTTGCGGCGGGGCAGTATGTCACCGCCAACAGCGTGGTCGACGCCGTCATCAACGGATCGGTTTCGGGCACAACCCTGACCGTGAACAGCGTGACATCGGGAACCGTGGCGATCGGCCAGATCGTCGCGGGCACCGGCATTCCCACCGGCACCATGATTGTGTCGGGCAGCGGATCGACCTGGACGCTGTCGCAGCCTGCCACGGCAGGATCGGAAACAATCAACCTGTCCTACACGATCCCGTCGCCCACCTACATCGTGTCGGGCAGCGGATCGACTTGGACGCTCAACCAATCGCTGACCAACCCGGTCGGCCCGACCTTGATGAACAGCCCGTATTACACGATCGGCGCGCAGGGCGGCACGACCGAATTCGATTATCAATACAACACCTATCTCCAGCCCGCATCGACGTTCGGCTATGGCGGCCAGACGGTTGTGTATCTGGCCGGCGCGCAGAATTTCGGCGTGCCGTTGCAGACCTTTACCGGGTCAATCGATCACAACGTGTTTGTCCAGAACCTAAGCCCCACCGGCAACCACCGGCCCACCTCGGTCACGGCGGTTTCGACCAGCTATGTGCGGTTTCAGACATTGGCGTTCACCAAGAACTATCTCGACCCCACTGGCGGCTATTCGTGCTGGCAAACGCTTACCGACGATCCTTCGACCGGCTTGAGCATGAGCGGCAACGTCAACCTGCTCAACCCGTCCGACCCCTACATCAATCAGATCGATAGCATCGGCATCGTGCCCTATTCGTCCGGGGCCAACAGCGACGGACAAGCCGAGAACGGCGTGGCCTACAACCCGTCCACCGGCGTGGTCACGCTCACGCTGTCCTACGCTGCACCGTGGGTATCGGTCGGGCAATCGTTCTATATCGCCGGCTACAAGCTGTCGGGCGGCACCGACTATCTGGCAGGCGCACACACAGTCGCCAGTGTCTCGGGCACCTCTGTCACTTACAATTCCGGGATCAGCGGCGCGACCGGCATTCAGGTCAGCAAAAACCCTACGCTGTCGATTTATCAGCCCGGCAGCAGCACGGCTTTGCAAGCTTGTTACGGACACAATTGAAGGGAAAACACCATGAGCATTGATACCGACATCGCAACCGAGGCCAAGACTGCCGAAGCAAGCCTGCTGGCCAAATATGCCGCGTCGTGGCCGTATTGGACGCCTGTGGTGATCCTTGCGGCGATCCTGGGCCATTACGTGTGACCGGCCTGTTATCAACGCTGGTGCCGTCGCCTGTCGGTCTGGCGTTGAAAGCCGCACCTTATGCCGCGCTGGTCGGGGTGTCGCTTCTGGCGTGGCACTTCGACAGCCGCGCTGTGGCCAATGCCGAGGCGGTGCGGGTGCAGGCCCAACAGTTCAAGGACGCACAGGCCGCAGCCACGGTGATCGCGCAACAGGCTTTGGCGCATGAACAGGCCGTCTATCAGCAGAAAGCCACGGAGGCAGACAGTGCATATCAGACACAGCTTGCGGCGGCTCAGTCTGCCGCTGATCGCTATATCGCTTCTCACAGCGTGCAGCCCGCAACCGCTCAAGGTGCTGCCAGCACAGCCGTTGCCAGCGCCCAGGGTGGCAGTCCCGCAGTTCCTGCAAACGTGTCCACCGCTGCCGTCATGGTATCCCCCGACGACGTGCGCGCCTGCACCAGTGCCGCAGACTACGCATTGAAGGCGCATGATTGGGCAAAATCAATAAGTCGGTGACGCGAGAGGCGCAAATGTGGTGCGGGCGGCCGGACTTGAACCGGCACGGGCAATGCCCAACGGATTTTCTTACCACTTCGGCTTTCACCGCCGGTAACCGCTAGCAAGCGCAGTTATCGTTCGTGGTCTGGACTATCCCTTCACCATGCTCCGATCGAGAGTTTAGGTGCTGCCCGTCTAGTCTCTACACCTTCCCCCATCGATACAACGATGGAGGCTTGGCTCGGGATTGCCATGTGAAAGGTTTCCCCGAATTTGAGCAGTTATGCAGCGCCGGTTTCCCCGCGCGCACTCAAGTATCTGTTTTTCCCAAGTCCGCTGCGTCTACCTGTTCCGCCACGCCCGCACACCGTTGGCGCTATACATAAGCGCGGTTGTCAGGCCAAGTGCCCGTCCGAGCGAAATCTTGGTGTCCGATCGATCACAGTCCGGCTTCAATTGCCATGCGAATGGCGTCAGCGCTGGTGCGCACACCCAATGCTTTCAGAACCGCGGCGCGGTGGAGCTTGACCGTGCGCTCGCTCAACTGCAATTCCCATGCGATCTGCTTGTTGAGCTTGCCGGCAGCGATGCATTCAAGAATCTCGCGCTGTCGCTTGGGCAAAGCCTCGACCTTGTCCCGCGCAACAACCGCCCGATTTTTGCGGGTCTCGTCTGCTCCGGCCGAAATTTCGACCTGAGAGCCGAGAAAATATTCAATTTCGCCTTCTGCATCGAAGATCGGCGCCACCATCACCGCGTTGCGGAACGGAGTGCCATCTTTTTTATAGTTGAGGATTTCGACCATGACCGGGACGCGCGCAGCAATCCCTGTGCGCAATTGTTCGCTTAAATCCGCTTCGGTGCCGGGCCCCCGCAAAAACCTGCAGTTGCGACCAATGATCTCGTCCGGGCCATACCCAGTCAAGTCCATGAACGCCTGATTGCAAGCGATTATGGGATTATCTGCCAGTCGCGGATTGCTTACCACAGCCGCCACAAGGCTATTTTCGATCATCGTACCGATTGCCATGCTACCTCTCAACGCTATTGCAGTCCGCCTGCCAACTGCCCTTAGGATCATGTTGCCGCAGCGACAGCCTCAGCCGATCCTTAGCACAACGTCGGATCAGACTTGAAGCTATGGCTACCGCGCTGCCGACGCGCGCGCAATCCGGCGTTGTCAGGCCGGCTGAGAAGGGAAGCATTGCGATGAACTATGTGGCGCTGGATGTCGAGGATATCGACACCGATTGCTGTGCGTTCGATGGCGGCGAACCCTCTTCGCCGATGTCGGAAACACATGGAAAGGCGCCCGTGCCCGCACATGTGCAGGATGCCATTCGCACATTGCTTCGCTGGGCTGGCGACAACCCCGATCGAGAGGGATTGTTGGATACACCTGCACGCGTCGGGCGCGCCTGGCGCGAATATTGCGCAGGCTACGCCGAAGATCCGGGGGTTCATTTGAGCCGCACATTCAGCGAAGTGGCCGGATACGACGAGGTTGTCCTGCTGAAAAACATTCCGTTCCAGTCCCACTGCGAACACCACCTGGCGCCGATCATCGGGATGGCGTCCATCGCTTATCTTCCGCGCAACCGAGTGGTGGGAATTTCGAAGCTTGCGCGGGTTCTTCAGGGGTACGCGCGCCGTCTGCAGATACAGGAACGGCTGACCAGTGAAGTTGCCCAGTGCATCTGGGACAATCTTCAGCCCCACGGAGTCGCCGTCGTGATCGAAGCGCAACACGGCTGCATGACCGGCCGGGGGGTGCTTACGCCAGGCGTGGGAATGATCACCAGCCGGATGCTGGGGTGCTTTCTTGATAACGCGAGCAGTCGCAAGGAAGTGCTTTCTCTGATGGGTCGCGGGTAGGGGCAGCTCAGAGTGCAAAAAATTGCAATCGTCGGAGCGGGGATGGCTGGATTATCCTGCGCCGAAACCCTGCTGCACGCCGGAATTCAGGTCAGCGTATTCGACAAGGGCCGCGGCCCCGGTGGCCGGATGGCCAGCCGAAGGATGGAAACACCTTTGGGCACCACGGTCTTTGACTTTGGCGCGCAGTATTTCACGGTCCGCGATACTGCCTTTGCCGAGCAAGTTCGCCATTGGGAAGCCAATGGAATCGTAAAGCCTTGGCCCCTGGCGCGTCACGACGCCTATGTCGGTGTGCCAGCCATGAACGAAGTTCTTCGCGATTTGGCCCACGGACACAATGTGGCGTTTTCCACATTGGTAAAAGGCGTAACCCGGCATGGTCGCCAATGGCGGCTGGTTTGTGATGGTCACGAACAGGAACTGTACGATGGCGTCGTGCTGGCTTTGCCGGCGGAACAGACTGCCCCGATCCTGACGCTGCATGATTTCGAACTGGCCAAAGCCGCACTGTTTGCACGATCGCAACCCTGCTGGACGGGCATGTTCGTGTTCGACGAAACGCTGCAACACGCAGACGGCATTTTGCGAGACACTGGCGATGTCGCCTGGGCATCGCGCAACAACGCAAAGCCCGGCCGATCGGGCCCGGAAAGCTGGGTCGTGCAGGCGACACCGCAATGGTCGGCCAATCATCTCGAGCTTGCGCCCGAAACCGTGGGACCGCTTCTTTTGGACGCCCTGGCTACAGCAATCGGATCGCCGATTCCCGTGCCGATCGCCCAATCGATCCACCGCTGGCGTTATGCCCTGTCGGCGGGAACAGGCCTGGGCAGCCTGTGGAATGCAAGCATGCAGATCGGCGCGTGCGGGGACTGGCTGATTGGGCCCCGCATAGAATGCGCGTGGCTCTCGGGAAGGCAACTTGCCGAACGTATGGTTTCGGCACCATCGATCGCGGCTGAATAGGCCCCGCCATCCCGGCTCGTAGCGCGGTTAAGCTTGATCTGGTGTCATGCGTTGGCCAAAGATCGTCATATGACAGGATACTGCGCGGAGGCAGCGGCATGCCCTCGATCAAGTTGACGCTGCAAGTGCTGTGTGGCGATGCCATTGCCATGGGTCCCGGCAAGGCGGAGTTGCTGGACCGGATCAGACATACCGGATCGATTGCAGGCGCAGCGCGGGATATGGGCATGAGCTACCGCCGGGCCTGGCAACTTGTCGATGTGATGAACCGTTGCTGGTGCGGGCGCCTGGTTGAAACTGTCCCGGGACGGTCGAGTGGCGGCGCATGCCTGACCCAATTGGGCGAAACAGTCCTGGCCCGATACCGCGCTTTGCAAGCCAGCCTTGATGATTGTGCAGCCACAAACGGCTGGCACGATCTCACGACCTTGATCCGCGAAAAACCTTTGTTGCATCAACCCGAAGCCAACGCCGCCCGACCTGTTGGCGAACGGTAAAGACGGACATTTACCATCACTTTATAAGGGGTCGGCTCGCGTTGGCCTTTGCTTGGATGGTTCACACGAGGCTGGTGGCACTCGTGCCCAATTCCGCGAAATACCGCGCCATGGCGTCTGCAGCCTTGTCGGTAAGGGTGATAAACGCCCGACGACGGTCGGTTTCGTCATCAACCCGCTGCAACAGGCCGGCATCGGTCATTTGACCAATCCACCGCAAAGCCGTCGTGGGCGGCACGCCCGAGGCGATACACAGCGATGTCACCGACACGCGCACATGTTCGACCCGCGCCGCTGTCAGATCGAGCAACATATCCCACGCGGGATCAGCAAACAGGTCGCCTTCAAAAAAGCGCGCGCGCAATTGCCGTTGGCGGATGATCTTGCGCACCAGCCGCGGGTCGGGGAGCGGGGGGCGTGATGCCCTGACCAATCGGTCGCTGCCGACATCGAATTGGGGATCAAGTTTTGCATCGGTCTTCCCGCCAAAACCCGCCGGAGTCTCAAAACGGAATGCACCCGATGCATCGTCAGCCCCATGCGACGACAACAGTTCAAGCTTTTGTGCGATCTGACTGACCTGGTCGGTAAGGCGTAGCAGGCTGAGACGATCTTCTTCCGACAATTCGCGCACGCGGTTGCCCGTTCGCGACAGCACCCTGCCGAGCGCGATCACCCGATCAGCGCGGCTGGGTGTTACCAGAATTTGCGCGTCTGCCTGATCCAGGCATCCAAAGACTTCGTCGAGCGATCCCATTGATGTCGACACAACCAGATGGGCGCCCTGTTCGGATGCACGCTGGTCCAACCGTGATAACGCTGCCAATTCCGCACCGTCGATTACCGGACAATCGACGAGCACCAACTCAGGCAAGGCGGGCGATTCGCCAGGTTCCAGCAAGCGGGCCAGATCGGTCGTCTGCGCAACCCGCAGACCCGCGGCCGCCGCGTCCTCCGCCATTTCGGCACGCAGGTAGCCACGGTCGGCATAGATCGAAACAGCGATGCCAGCGCGTCCGCCCGAGCAGAAGCCCTGCACAGCGCTGCTGCCGGAACCGGCCGCAGACGCATCGCCACCATATTCGAATTGCTGTGCCGCTTGTCCCATGTCCCGTCATATCCTTTCGCACCCGGATGCGAACAAGAGTGGAACAAACGGCAATAAGGTCAACTACGGATAGCTCGAAACTGGATCAAGGCGCGCGTTGAGGCGGGCATCCAGCACCCGGAAAAGGCCCTATTTGCGCCATTTTCCGAGTGCCAAGCACGCCAACGTCCTCAGTCGAGAAACGGATCGCGCACAAGGATGGTGTCGTCGCGCTCGGGCGAAGTCGATACCAGCGCCACCGGCGTTTCAATCAATTCCTGGACGCGCTGGATATATTTGATCGCCTGCGCCGGAAGATCGGCCCACGAGCGCGCGCCCGCGGTTGTACCATGCCAGCCGTCCATTTCTTCGTAGATCGGTTCGACTTCGGCCTGGTCCCCGGCATAGCTCGGAAAATAGTCGAGCACTTTGCCGCGCAGGCGATAGCCGGTGCAGATACGCACCTTTTCAAAGCCATCCAACACATCAAGCTTGGTCAGCGCAATGCCTGTCACGCCCGATATGGCGCAGGATTGGCGGACCAGCACCGCGTCAAACCAACCGCAGCGACGTTTGCGGCCGGTCACCGTGCCGAATTCATGCCCGCGTTCGCCGAGTTTCTGACCGGTCGCATCGGTCAGTTCGGTCGGGAAAGGACCGGATCCGACACGGGTCGTATAAGCCTTGACGATCCCCAGGACAAAGCCGGTGGCCGCAGGGCCAAGGCCGGATCCCGCCGACGCTGTCCCCGACACCGTGTTCGATGACGTGACGAACGGATATGTGCCGTGATCGACGTCGAGCAGCACCCCCTGCGCGCCTTCGAACAGCACGCGAGCCCCGGCCTTGCGCACGGTCTGAAGCCGTTTCCAGACCACTTGCGCAAATTGCAGCACAAACGGCGCAATTTCGCGCAGTTCTGCCACAAGCGCGTCGCGATCGACCGGCGGCTGACCAAATCCGGCACGCAAGGCATCATGATGCGCGCACAGCCGGTCGAGTTGCGAACCCAGCGTATCCAGATGGGCCAGATCACACACCCGGATGGCCCTGCGGCCGACTTTGTCTTCATAGGCGGGTCCGATCCCGCGTCCGGTGGTGCCGATCTTGCCGGTACCGGCAGCCGCCTCGCGCAATCCGTCAAGATCACGGTGCAATGGCAGGATCAGCGGACAATTGTCGGCAAGCGCAAAGTTGTCTGGATTGATTTCCACGCCCTGCGCGGTCAGCTTTTCAACCTCGGCCTTCAGTGCCCAGGGGTCGAGCACCACGCCATTGCCGATGATCGACAACGTGCCGGTCACGATCCCCGATGGCAGCAGGCTGAGCTTGTAGACCTGGTCACCCACCACCAGCGTATGCCCGGCGTTGTGGCCACCCTGAAAGCGCACCACCGCATCGGCACGGCTGGCCAGCCAGTCGACGATCTTGCCTTTGCCCTCATCGCCCCACTGGGCGCCGATCACGGTAACATTTGCCATGGATACACTTTGTCCCCTGCCGGGTGATCCGCAAAACGCCCTTCGACAGGACTCGGCGCAGCGGATGGATCAGGACGGTCGCAAGGCTGCGGCCGTTGAATACGCGGCCGGGCCCTACGGGCAGTCGCAGTGCCAAGTCAAGGCCCGGCTGGGCCCGCTTGGCTCAGACCATGCCGACGCCATCCTTGCCCAACACATGGCTGCACCCCAGGCGTGCGGCACTGTCGGCTTCGGACAATGCCGCAACAGTCCGCATGCCGATCGCACGCAGCCGTGCGGCCGCATCCCGATCATGGCCCAGTGGCAGAAAAACCCGATCCTCGGCCGGTTCGGCACCGGCCAGAACATCGATCAACCCATCGGGAAACAAGGAAAATCCGGTTGCAACCTCACCGCCGCCGGGGCCCGCGATGCGGTAGGTCCCGCCGCGCCCCAGCGCACCGCGCACCCCTTGGGCATACAGCGTAAAGCCAAACCAGGACTGGTATTCGAAGCCGTGCCGCTCGCTGGGGTCGAGCGTCAGCCGCGCCGCCCCGCCCAAGCGCGCGGCGATATCGCGCAAGGCGGCAATTCGCCCGTCCAGCGCCCCACCGGTATCGATTGCGGCCAGCCGCTCGATCGCGTTGTCGAAATCACCCGTGGCATAAAGCAACGGCACATAGTCACCACCGCCTGCATCGACCAGGCCGCCGGCATCCTTGGTGTCCAGTTCGCGCCGTACCCCTTCGATCGCATCTGCGGCCAAAGGCAGAGCCCTGGCCGCCAGCACATCCACCAGGTCGGGCAAGGTGAAATCAACGCTGATCCCGGTTGCACCCGCCGCGTGCAGCGCCTCGATCGCGGTTGCCACGATCTCGCTGGCCGCTGCCACATTGTCCGCACCGATCAGTTCGGCGCCGCATTGCAGCTTTTCGCGCGCAGGGTCGAGCCCGTCACCGCGGATCAGGAGAACCTGCCCGGTGTAACACAGGCGCAGCGGGCGCGGTGCCGTTGCCAGCCGTGATGCCGCGATGCGGCCAATCTGTGGCGTATGGTCGCCACGCAGGATCAGCATGCGCAGGCTTTGCGGATCCACAAACCGGAACGTCCGCCGCGATCGGATGCCCGCCATGCGCGCGCCCAGCGTTTCGTCAAATTCGATCATCGGCGGCAGCACACGATCATAGCCGTGACCATGCAGCACATCGTGGATCGCGCGCATGACGCGTGTCGTGGTCGCCGCTTCACGCGGCAATCGGTCTTCCAACCCTTCGGGCAGCAGGTCGCGGTCGGTGATCGTCATGGCTTGCGCCTTTAGAGCATCGCGCCTGCAAACAGGAACCGGTTTTTTACCCGTTCAACCTTGTCGGGCACCAAGGAACCGTCGCATCAGGCGCCACAGGAATGGATTGGTCCGCACCATCCGCTGGATCAGCGCGCTGCGCTTCAACGGCAGGATGAACCGTGCCAGACCATTGGCCCTGAAGCCGCTTTCCAGATCGATCTTGGTACCGCCCGCCTCAACCAGCCGCGGCTCGGTCATGATTGCTTTTTCAAACACCACCACACTGGTGTAGAAACTGACCGATCGGATCGAACGGGTTGCCTGATCGACCACCAGGCTGCGGCTTTCAGAATTCCAGGCATTCTGTTGATCGCACAGGCGCTTGGCAAATTCGATGAAAGTCCCGCTCTTGCGCAGGCCACCACCATAACGCGGCCAGTACGAGGTGTGGCAATCTTCACAGATATAAACACCGCCAGCTTTGAGCAGCTTGTAAAACAGCACTTCAAACGTCTTGATCTGGTGGCGCGGAATATGGCTGCCGTCATCGATGATGATGTCCGCCTGGCCCACGGCTGCGACAACCTCGTCCAGAAATTTTTCGTCGGACTGGTCGCCGATAAAAATGCGGACATTGTCCGATGCAAATTTCCGGCAACCTTCAAGAATGTCCAGCCCGACAATATCGGCATTCCCACCGAAAAAATCATTCCAGATCAGAAGTGATCCGCCGTGCTGCACACCGATTTCGACAATTACTGGCCGGGTATTTTTAAATTTCCGCAAATATTGATCGTATATTTCAAAATAGTTTGAATGTTTTTGAACCGATCTGTGATCAGGAGTTTTATTGAACGACTGCTCGGTCGATCCCAGCTCTACGATTTCAGTCATAGGCATACATCCAGATTGTTGATCGTTGAAAACAGCAAAAGTTCGACGGTGTATCGAAGATCCCGTAATGCATGATCGCGAAAAATCCGGTCAGGCAAGGGCCGCGTTCAACCGCATCCCGGCAGCATCGATGTAAGGCATGGCATCGGTGACGACCTGGAACATGGAAAAGAACCCGTGGATCATGCCCGGCGCCACGTCCATGTGCACCGCATTGCCCGCCGCCGCCAGCGCTTTGGCATAGGCAACGCCTTCATCGCGCAGCGGATCGTATTGCGCCATGATCACGGTCGCCGGTGGCAGGTTGGACAAATCGGCGGTGCGCAGCACCGTGGCGCCTTCGACATGGGCGTCCGGCATGGCGCCGAGATACTGTTCCCAGAACCATACCATCATCGCGGTCGACAAGAACAGGTCACCCCCACCGTTCTGGGCATACGACGGCAGGTCAAAATCGGTATCGGCAACGGGATAAATCAGCAACTGGTGACGCAAAACCGGGCCACCCCGGTCGCGCAGCCGAATGGCGACAGCAGCCGCCAGATTGCCTCCGGCGCTATCGCCGGCAATCGCCAGCCGGGTGTGATCGATGCCCAGTTCTGCGGCATTGGCGTGGGCCCAGATCAGCGCGTCATGGCAATCGTCCAGCGGCTCCGGAAAACGGGTTTCAGGTGCCAGGCGATAGCCCACTGACAAGACTGCGGCCCCGCTGGCATTGGCCAGCGCACGGCAAACCGGATCATGCGTCTCGATCGTGCCCAGCACCCAGCCACCCCCGTGGCAATAGAGTACCAGCGGCACTTTGCCGCCTGCGCCTGCCGGCAGATAAAGGCGGCCCGGTATGCTGCGCCCGACAAGATCGATGACGATATCGCGCACATGCGCCACGGCGGGAGGCGGGCCAAGCGGCATCGGCCGATTGTTGCGTTCGCGCCAGGCCTCGGCCGTAATCGTCGTCAGATCGATTTGCGGCTGTTGCGCAAGGACATCGAGCAGCGCCGACACTTGCGGATTAAGCGTCATCTTTGTCCTCGTGCTGTCATGGCCCCGATGTGCCCCCCTACGATAACTCTACCGCCCCAGGACCGTTGCGCAAGCAACCTGTGCTCAGATCGGCAGTGCAGTCTTGCAGACGATCGGTCGCAGCGCAAAGCTGGTGGTGACTTCGGCTACGCCTTCGATCCGCGTCAGCTTTTGCCGCAGAAAATCCTCGAACGCGCCCAGTGATTCGACCAACACGCGCAACTGATAATCGGCATCGCCCGACATCAGATAACATTCCATCACCTCGGCAAACCCCGCCACAGCAGCTTCGAACAGCGACAGATGACGGTCGTCCTGCCGGTGCAGACGCACCCGGATGAACGCGGTTACCGGCAACCCCGCCTTGACCGGATCAACCAGCGCAACATAGCGCGCAATCACCCCGCCCGCCTCAAGCTGGCGCAACCGGCGCAGACACGGCGAAGGCGACAGTCCGACCCGTTCCGACAGGGTCTGGTTGGTCATGCGCCCGTCCTCCTGCAGTGCGATCAGGATACGGCGATCGAGCGGATCAAGATCGGAATATGGCATGACTTATCCAAATAGCGGCATGAACATTCATATATTGCGCCGATGATGGCAGATCCTGCCAATTCAGCAAGTGTCAGGGGCTGAATTTGCAAGGACAAGACTGCCCCCCATGCAGTACCATGGCCGCTTGCGATCGACCCGCCCCGGGGCCGCGCCTGCTGGAACCATCCGATGACTGCCACGATGACGCACGACCGCCAGGATCTGATTGCCACGCTCGACCAGATCAATCAGCGCCTGCTGTGGCTGTCGTCGTGGACCATCCACAATGCCAATCATATCCGCGAAAAACGCGACGGACTGAAAGTGGGCGGGCACCAGGCCAGCTGCGCCTCGATGACCGCGATCATGGCGGCGCTCTATTTTCATGCGCTGGGGCCCAACGACAAAGTTTCGGTCAAACCCCACGCGGGGCCGGTGTTGCACGCCATCCATTATCTGCTGGGCAACCAGTCACTCGACAAATTGCAGGCCTATCGCGGCCTGCATGGCGCACAAAGCTATCCCAGCCGCACCAAGGATGCGATCCCGGTCGATTTTTCCACCGGCTCGGTCGGGCTGGGCGTGGCGATCACCGCATTCAGTTCGCTGGTGCAGGATTATCTGATCGCGCATGGCGGCATGCCCGCCAATGCCGCGGGCCGCATGATATCGCTGATGGGCGATGCCGAACTCGATGAAGGCAATATCTACGAATGCCTGATCGAGGGCTACAAGCACGATCTGCGCAATTGCTGGTGGGTGGTCGATTACAACCGCCAGTCGCTTGACGCGACCACCGCCGATCGCATGTTCCGCCGGTTCGATGACATCTTCGAAACCTGCGGGTGGCGCGTGGTCACGCTCAAGCACGGGCGGCTGCAGCGCGACATGTTCACCCGCCCCGGCGGACGCGCCGTCGAACAATGGATCGACACCTGTTCGAATGCCGATTTTGCGGTGCTGACCTATCAGGGGGGTGCCGCCTGGCGCGAACGCCTGATCGCCGACATCGGCAGCAAGCGCGGGGTGCGCGGCCTGATTGACAGCATGGATGACGATACGCTGGCCCGCGTGATGACCAATCTGGGCGGGCACTGCATCGAATCGCTGATCGATGCGTTCGATGCCTGCCAGGATGACCGCCCGACACTGTTCATCGCCTATACCGTCAAAGGCCACGGCCTGCCGCTGGCGGGTCACAAGGACAACCATTCGGGCATGATGAACCCGTCGCAGATGGACCAGTTCCGCGCGCGCCAGGGGATCACCCCCGGACAGGAATGGGACAAGTGGGCCGGGCTTGGCGACAACCAGGCGCGCGCCTTGCAAGGCTTTGTCGCGCAAAGCCCGATCGCCCGCCAGCAGGCCATGGCCGCCGCACCCGCCATACCGGTGCCACCGATGCCGCAGCCCGATGACAGCGATCAATCGACCCAGGCCGCGTTCGGGCGGGTCATGCTCGATCTGGCCAAATCGGGCAGCGAACTGGCAGACCGGCTGGTCACCACTGCACCCGATGTGACCCAGACCACCAATCTGGGCGCGTTCGTCAACCAGCGCGGTCTGTTCCGGCGCCAGGAATGCGACGATGCCTTTTTGCGCGCGCGTATCCCGTCGGCGCAGAAATGGCTTCAGCACGCCGCGGGCCAGCACATCGAACTGGGCATTGCCGAAAACAACTTTTTCCTGCTGCTCACCTCGCTCGGGCTGGCCGGCGCGCATTTCGGCACGCGGCTGCTGCCGGTCGGCACGGTCTATGATCCGTTTATCGCGCGCGGGCTCGATGCGCTGAACTACGGGTGTTATTCGGATGCGCGTTTTCTGCTGGTCGGCACGCCCTCGGGCATCACGCTGGCGGCCGAAGGCGGCGCGCACCAGTCGATCAACACCCCGCTGATCGGCATGGGCCAGCCCGGTCTGGCCAGCTTCGAACCGGCCTTCGCCGACGAAGTCGCGCTGTTGATGGGCCATGCGTTCGACTGGATGCAACGCGACGAAGGGTCATCGGTCTATTTGCGGCTGTCGACCCGCGCGATCGCGCAACAAGTGCGCAGCGACACGGCCTGGCAGGCCGATGCGGTGGCCGGTGCCTACTGGCTGCGCGCGCCTGCGCCGGGGGCGAACGCGGCAATCGTGTTTTCGGGCGTCGTCGCGCCCGAGGCGCTTGAGGCATGGACCGCGCTGGCCGACGATATCCCGGGGATCGGCCTGCTGAACGTCACTTCGCCCGATCTGCTGCATCGCGGCTGGTCGGCGCGACGCGCCGCGCGCTGGACCGGAGGCGCCAGCACCCCCAGCCATATCGAACGCCTGCTGGGCGATCTGGCGCCGCACGCCGGGCTGATCACCGTGCTCGACGGATCACCCGCCGCGCTGTCATGGCTGGGCGGGGTGCGCGGGCAGCGGGTCGTGCCGCTGGGCACCGATCGCTTTGGCCAGACCGGCGACCTGCCCGACCTCTATCGCACCTATCGCCTGGATGCCGACGCGATCATCGATGCCGCAGCGGAATTGTACCTGTAACGCCAGACCGCGATCATGACCGCGTTTCGGGCCGCGCATAGAACGGCATCAGCGCGGTCAGCACTTCGTCCACGCCGATCACCGCCCAGTCGATCGGTTTGAACGCCTCGGGCAGCGCGGCGCGATCGACAAAGTCGATATGCATGGTCACGTCATAACCGTTGTTCAGGCCCTGATAGACGTGCCGGGTCGTGCGCTGGTTGCGGATGACAAGACCGGTCTTGCCCGCTTTGCGCGCATCGAGCGCGGCGTTGATCAGCACCGTCTCGCCGATCACGTCGGGCGCGTTGCTGTCGTTGGTGCAGGTGTACATGCGCGTGGTCGGCCCGATATCCGAATGGTTGCACGATCCCCCGTTGATCCATTTGAAGCCGCCCCATGGGAAACCGGTGGCATCGGGTCCGCTGGTACGCCCCTGCGGAATCAGACCCCAGCTTTCGGCGTGGAGCATGGTGTGCAGGACATTGGTATCCTGCAGATCGGTGGTGCCTGCCGCGGGGATTTGGATCGGCGGGGGTGCAACGGGCGTTGGCGGGACGGGTGTTGGCGGGGCCGCCTTTGGCAAACGCGTTGCCAACAGCCGCTGATAATCAAACCGGACCCAGATCTGGGTTTCGGTCATGGCTTGCGCATTCAATGTCCCGAATTCGTCCAGCCCTGCCCTGGCAATCCGGCCGCGCAGCGCGATGCGATCGGCCCATTTGTTCAGGCCGATGGCAGCCGCCTGCCCGGCAATGCGCTGTTCCAGGATCCGCGCGCGTTCATCGGCCTGCTTGCGACCCTCTTTCACGCCGTCGGCGGCTGACGGCATCAGTTCGGGCGTATGCGCGGCGATATAGGCACGCGCCTGCGCAATCAGCGCATCGGCCTCGGCCTGCCGCCCCACCGCGGCCCAGGTATAGGCCCGGATCCCGTCATTCTCCGCCAGCGTCTTGATATCACGATTGGTCAGATAATCGTCCGACAGCAACGGCAACAGCGCGTTGAAGTCCGCAAACCGTCCCATCACCAGCGCCTCGAAGGCCATCGATTGGCGGACCTGCGGCACCTGCCGGGCAAGCCGTTTCTGCCAGGTCAGACCATCGCCATCCTTGGCCATCCAGCCCTGCAACGCAGGCGCGAGATAGATCGCCTGGATCGCAAACGGTCGCGCGGCCAGCACTTGCCTGACCAGCTCGGCCGATGCCGCCTTGTCGTCGTTGGCAAAGGCGGCATAGGCGCCGACGATCCTGGCATCGACGCCCAGCGCGCGTTGCACCACGGTATCGCCGGCCAGCGGCTTCAACAGCGCGTTGGCCGCATCGACATCGGCCTGCGCCGCGTCGATATCGCCGACATTGATCTGGTGCAGCGCGCGATAGAGCAGCAATTGCACCCGGCGCGTCGCGAACCTTTCGTCAAGCGCCGGATCGGCCAGCGCGCGCGTGCAGGCCGCCACCCCCTCGGCCCCAAGCTTGGGCTGGGTCTGGTACCGCAGGTTGAAATGCGATCCCTTGGTCAGCCAGGTGCTGACATACAGCCGGTTGACCTCATCTGAATCGCCGGTGACCCGCCCGAACCCGTCGCAGCCCAGAAAGGCCTTGAATTCGGGCGTATCGGCGTCCTTGCTTGCCTCGGCATTGCCGACCGCATGTTCGGGATTGACCGCATAACCCCCGGTATAGACCGGAATATAGACAAAATGCCCCGAAGCATGCGCCGTGCCGATCGAAGACAACACCACAAGACTGGCCAACAGTTTGCGCAAATCCCACCCCCGTTCGCAGCATCCAGCGATGCCATACAGTGTTTGCACGGGTCGGTGACCGTGACAAGGCACAAGCCGAACCGGTTTGCGCAAGCGCGTGCTACGAAAACGCGACGGATACCACAGCACCCGTCGCGTGGGCATGGTCGTTTACATGGCGGTCAGGCGAATTTCAGTCCCTTGACCTGCCGCACGCCATTCAGCTTGCGCGCCTTGGCCAGCACTTCGTCGCTGACCGGGCTGTCGACCGACAGCAGCAGCACCGCTTCACCGCCGGCTTCACGGCGGCCAAGGTGGAACGTGCCGATGTTGATCGCTTCTGTTCCCAGCAAGGTGCCGATCGAACCGATGAAGCCCGGTGCGTCGGAATTGACGATATACAGCATGTCGCCATCCAGATCGGCCTCGACCGCGATGCCGAAGATTTCGACAAGGCGCGGCTGGCCATTGCCGAACAGCGTGCCTGCCACCGACCGCTGGCCCGCATCGGTATCGACCGTCACGCGCACCAGGGTGCGGTATTCGCCTTCGCGGTCATGGCGCACTTCGCGCACATCAAGCCCGCGCTCTTTGGCCAGGAACGGCGCATTGACCATGTTCACGGTCTGCGAATATTCGCGCATCAGGCCTGCGAGCACGGCGGCGGTCACCGGTTTCTGGTTCAGCTGTGCAGCAGCACCTTCGACCTCGATCGCGATCTTGCGCACTTCATCGCCCACCAACTGCCCGACCAATGAGCCCAGCTTTTCGGCCAGCGCCATATACGGCCGCAGCTTGGGCGCCTCTTCGGCCGACAGCGACGGCACGTTCAGCGCGTTGGTCACGCCCCCGGTGGTCAGATATTCGGCCATCTGTTCGGCTACCTGAAGCGCGACATTGACTTGCGCCTCGGTGGTCGATGCGCCCAGGTGCGGGGTGCAGATGAAGTTGGGGGTGCCGAACAGCGGGCTGTCCTTGGCCGGTTCGGTTTCGAATACGTCGAGCGCTGCGCCGGCAATATGGCCCGCATCGAGCAGGTCCTTCAGCGCCGCTTCGTCGATCAATCCGCCGCGCGCGCAATTGACAATCCGCACGCCCTTGCGCGTCTTGGCCAGATTTTCACGGCTGAGAATATTGCGCGTCTCGCCGGTCAGCGGCGTGTGCAGCGTGATGAAATCGGCCTTGGCCAGCAGCGTGTCGAGATCGGCCTTTTCGACGCCGATCTCCAGCGCGCGTTCGGGCGTCAGAAACGGGTCATAGGCGACCACTTTCATGCGCAGGCCGATCGCGCGGCTGGCGACGATCGCGCCGATATTGCCCGCCCCGATCAGACCCAGCGTCTTGCCGGTCACTTCGACACCCATGAAGCGGTTCTTTTCCCACTTGCCGGCCTGGGTCGAGGCATCGGCTTCGGGCAACTGGCGGGCCAGTGCAAAGATCAGCGCGATCGCATGTTCGGCCGTGGTGATCGAATTGCCGAACGGTGTGTTCATCACCACCACACCCTTGGCCGAGGCATAAGGAATATCGACATTGTCGACGCCGATGCCGGCGCGTCCGATCACTTTGAGGTTGGTCGCCGCATCAAGGATCGCCCTGGTAACTTTGGTCGTGGAACGGATCGCCAGGCCGTCATATTGGCCGACGATTGCGATCAGTTCATCGGGCGTCTTGCCGGTGATGACATCGACATCACAGCCCATGTCGCGAAAAATACGCTCGGCATTGGGGTCCATCTTGTCGGAAATAAGCACTTTGGGCTTGGTCATGGGAAATACCTTCAATGTCTGAAATGGGATCCGCACCACCCCTGGGCAGGGGCCAGCGACAGCGTGGTGGTGGGCAAAGGCGCGGGCACGATGTCGCTCCCGGCCGGTCCGCCCCTCCACCCTGCGGCGCATCGTCCCCTTCCCCGTTGCGGGAAGGATCGGGAGGGTGTCAGGCGGCGGTCAGTTGCGACCAGGCCCAGTCGAGCCATGGGCCAAGCGCTGCGATATCGGCGGTGTCCACCGTGGCGCCGCACCAGATACGCAGACCCGGCGGGGCGTCGCGGTATCCGGCGATGTCAAACGCCGCGCCTTCTTTTTCCAGCAACCCGGCAAAGGCCTTGATGAAGTCTGCATCGGCGTCCTTCACCGTCAGGCAGACCGAGGTGCGCGACCGCGTGCCGCTGTCGATCGCCAGGTGGCCCAGCCACTCGCGCGCTGCCACGATCGTATCGAGCGCATGGGCATTGGCAGCGCACCGCGCCTGCAGCCCCGACAGCCCGCCAACCGACTTTGCCCATTCCAGCGCAAAGATCGCATCTTCGACCGCCAGCATCGATGGCGTGTTGATCGTTTCGCCCTTGAACACGCCCTCGGCCAGCTTGCCCTTTGACACCAGCCGGAACACTTTGGGCAGCGGCCAGGCGGGGGTATGGCTTTCCAGCCGTTCGACCGCGCGCGGGCCCAATATAATCACGCCGTGGCCGCCTTCGCCGCCCAGCACTTTCTGCCAGGAAAACGTGGCGACATCGATCTTGTGCCACGGGATGTCATAGGCAAACACCGCGCTGGTGGCATCGGCAAACGACAGGCCCTGACGATCGTCGGGAATCCATTCGCCATCGGGCACGCGCACGCCCGACGTGGTGCCGTTCCAGGTAAACAGCACGTCGTTGGACCAGTCGACGGTGGCAAGATCGGGCAAGCGGCCGTAATCGGCGCGCATCACCGTGGGTTCCAGGCGCAATTGCTTGACCGCATCGGTCACCCAGCCTTCGCCAAAGCTTTCCCAGGCCAGCGTGGTCACCGGGCGCGCGCCCAGCATCGTCCACATCGCCATTTCAAAAGCGCCGGTGTCCGACCCCGGCACGATCCCGATGCGGTGGGTATCGGGCAGTTCGAGCAGTTCGCGCATCAGGTCGATCGCCAGCGCCAGGCGCTGTTTGCCGATCTTGGCCCGGTGCGAGCGACCAAGCGATGCCGTGGCCAGTTTTTCGGGGGAGTATCCGGGCGGCTTTGCGCAGGGGCCGGACGAAAAGTATGGACGCGCCGGTTTCCCGGCGGGACGTGTATCAGTCAATGTAGTCTCTCCTTGCAGAGAGCACGCGCGGCGTTGGGACCGCGTGGCCCGGGATCGCTTCTACTGGCGGATCACCGGGTGTCAACCCGCGGTACCGGGTTGCTGGCCCGGCACAGGTTAATGGCTCGACTAAAAAAGCAAACCTTTGCCGATCCGCGGTGTACCGACACCCAATAATTCCAGCCCTTTGGGGCATGGAACCATAGTGCATCTGTATCCATTCAACATGTGAACATACGTTCAAATCCGATCCGCGAAATGCCGTCCATTTTGATGGCAGCAGTATTTGTGTCGATCTTGTGACACAGGGATCATATCAGGAGCTTTATCATGATCGCTCGTTTGGGTAACATCATCACTTTGGCCGTGGCCACGGCTTCGCTTGGCCTTGGCAGTGTCGCTGCACACGCCGCCGAAAAGGATATCGTCGACACCGCCGTCGCCGCTGGCCAGTTCAAGACACTGACTGCCGCGCTTGACGCTGCGGGGCTGGTTGCCACGCTGAAAGGGCCCGGTCCGTTCACGGTGTTTGCACCGACCGACGCCGCCTTTGCCAAATTGCCCGAGGGCACGGTGACGACGCTGCTCAAGCCCGAGAACAAGGCCGCGCTGACCGCTATCCTGACCTATCACGTCGTGCCCGGCACGGTGATGGCCGCCGACGTGGTAAAAATGTCCGAAGCAAAAACAGTGAACGGCGCAATGGTACGGATTACCGTCAACAACGGCACCGTCATGATCGACAATGCCAAAGTCGTCATGACCGATATCGTTGCAACCAATGGCGTGATCCACGTAATCGACACCGTGTTGATGCCGCCCCAGCCCTGACCGCCCCAGCCCTGACCGCCCCAGCCCTGACCGCTCGGGTCCATGCGCCGGTCCTCCGCCAGGATCGGCGCATGATCACGTGATCAGCGATTTGCGCGACAAGGGGTGGCTGCGTTCGAGTTCGATCCGCTTTGCAATCAGCGTGTTGAACACTGTTGGCTGCGCGGCAAAGGCGGCCGGGGTCATGCCGGTAAAATGCTTCATCTCGCGGATCAGGTGCGATTGATCGAAATAGCCTTCGGCCAGAATATCGTCCAGTTCGGCATCCTTGTGCGTGATCGCAATGGCGGTGCGCAGCGCGCGGTATTTGCGCGCCAACAGCTTGGGCGGCGATCCGAAATAGCGTTTGCACCGCCGCTCTACCTGGCCCAGCGTCAGACCCGTACGCATCAGCAGATCATCGATCTGGGGCGCCACCCCATCGGCCAGCCATGCGTTGACCTGATGCACAAAGCCATGAAAATCGCCCGCCGTCTGCGCCATCAACTGTGCCAGCATGGTGTCCAGAATGGCTGCGCGGGCATCCAGGTCGCGCGCCGCGATCAACGCATCGCGCGCTGCCAGCACCTTGGGCCCCAGCAGGTCGACGGCATCGAACAGCCTGTTGGCAGCCGCCGACGCATCCATCGGCACCAGCGCGGCCCAGCCTTCGGGCATCAATCCCATGCCGATGACATCGATCCTGCCCGATCCGCTGATCTGGGTATTGCCGGTGGTCGGCCCCTGCACGCAGATCGCCGGTATCGCCTGCACCGTGCCATCGACAAACCGGCACAGTCCGTCTTCGCCCGACAGGATAAACCGCAATTGTGCGAATTCGGCGCGATTGACCGCGCTGAACCCGTCACCATCGTGGCGAAAGTGATAGAAGAACGAGACATGATCGGCCAGCGCAGCGCGCGGCTGGCGATAATCGATGATCGGTTGTGACATCTGCGCGACCCGGTCTGCCCCCGTGACCGGAGGATCATGCCGCAACGCCGTTACCAGACAAGCACAATCGTCAGAAAATATTATCGATCCTGCAGCAACCAGCCAAACACTTCGGGCAGCCGCGCCGCCCACGAATTTTCCTCGTGCGCGGCACCCGGATAGACCTTGCTTTCCCAGTCCACACCCTTGCGCCAGCCGCTCGCCGCCATCCGCGCATCGATCACCTGCTGATACGGTGCATAGAACGCATCAAGCGTTTCGGTACCGTGGTCAAACCACACCCGCCGGCCGTCGGGTGCGCCCAGATGATCGGCAAACCAGCGGTCCCATACTGCCGCCAGCGCGGTGTTTTCCGCCGCCACTGCGCGCGGATCAACCGCGGGCCAGTGCGAACTGATGCAGCCTGCGCGTCCGAACACCGCCGGCCGATCGAGAAAGGCATAGCAGCTCATCAATCCGCCCATGCTCGATCCGACAATCGCGGTGTCATCGCGGCCGGGTCGGGTGCGCCATGTCGTATCGACCCAGTGCTTCAACGGGCCCGCGATCCAGTCGAGATAGGCCTGCGACACCACCGGACCACCCGCCATCGCATCCATCTGCGCACGCACCGCAGCGGGTGCCGCCCGATAGACATCCTGCGGCAGAAACTGCCGATACCGCGCCGCGCCCGGTGCCCATATTCCGACGATGATGTGCGGGGCCACTTTGCCCGTGGCCATCGCGGCAAGCATTGCCTTGTCTGCCGCCCAGACTTTGTTGAAACCCGACTTTGCCGGATCGAACAGGTTTTGCGCATCGTGCATGTAAACAACGGGATATCGCCGCGTGTCGCCATCATAGCCCGGCGGCAGCCAGATCGTCAGGCGCTGTTCGGGCAGACCGGCTGCGGCCACGTGGTCATATTCGACCAGCCGCCCGTGATCGGTCACTTGCGCCTGCGCCGGTGTGCCCAGCAGCGCGACAATCGCCCACACCAAACCCAAGGCGCGTTTCAGCCGCGTCATCCCAATTCTCCCATCGGGGCGCAGCATAGGCGGCACAGGCGCATTCAGCGATATGACATACGTATACCGCCAACACGGCACGCCGGACACGTGATAGCCCGGCACACAACAGGCACAACCGGGGGGCGGATCATGCGACACACAGCACGACATTGGGCATTGGCGCTGGCACTTGCCGCGGGGGTTGGTGCCCCCGCCTGCGCTGCGGCACAGGCCACCACGTTTGTCGCGCAGACCCCGGTGGCGCGGGTTGACTACTGGCAGAAACGCGCGGCCGACATCAGCACCTACCTGACGCAAAGCCCCGATCTGTCAGGTATCCGCATGGTGTTCGTCGGGGATTCGATCACCGATTTCTGGCACCTGGATGCCAACCCCTGGGCACCGGGCAAATTCTGCGGCCGCAGTGTGTGGGACCAGGGCTTTGGCACCGGTCTGCCCGCGGCCGCGGCATTGAACCTGGGCGTGTCGGGCGACCGGATCGAACACGTGCTGCACCGCATCCTGCCCGCCGCGCAAGGCGGCGAAGGCTGGCTTGACCGGAGCGATCTGCGCCCCGCGCGCGTGTTCGTGATGCTGGGCATCAACAATTCGTTCGACGCTGAAACACCCGCGGTCGACAGCATCGCCCTGGGGGTTCAGACGGTGATCGCACGCATCCACGAACACAAACCCGATGCGCAGATCGTGGTGCAATCGCTGCTGCCCACCGACGACGATGCCAAGAACCGCGATCTGGTCCAGCCGGTCAATGCCCGGCTGCGCGCGTTTGTCCAGGCGACGCCAGGTTTGCGGTTTCTCGACCTCTATCCCGCCTTTGTCGACGCCACCGGCGCCCAGCGCCGGAACCTGTTCAACGACAGTCTGCACCCCAGCCGCGACGGCTATCGCGTGTGGCACGACCGGCTGGTCGCGTTCATCGGGGACCAGGCGGCGCAGACACATTCCGCCGCGCCTGGATCGCGGTGATCAGCGGCACGAACGGAAACACGAATTGTTCGGGAATGGTCAGCCGCTTGCGGTCATCCTGCCCCACGGTGTCGGCTTCGCCATCGCGGAATGTGCCGAACATGCGATCGATCAGGATCAGCGAATTGGCATAATTGCAGCGCGTGTCTTCATAGGGCACCGAATGGTGGAGGCTGTGATTGCGGATGGTGGTGAAGAAAAACGCATAGAACGGCGGCGGATCGCTGCGCACGTTGGCATGCGCAAACGATGACACGAGCGTGCCGACATTGGCCGCACAGAACAACGCCTGCAGCGAAAAATCGAACAGCGCCACCACGCTCAGGCTGATCAGGAACAGCTCGATCGGATTGCCCACCGCCCCTTTCAGCGCATTGAGCTGGGTGATGTGGTGATGCGGCGCATGGGTCAGCCAGAACAACGGATTGTTGTGCATCAGCCGATGCATCCAGTACTGGCCAAATTCGATCAGAAACACGATCAGCGCGACTTGCACCACAAATGGCAGCTGCAATGTCCAGGGTGTGCCGATGTGCAGCGCAGTCTTGAGCGCCTTCAACGGATCTTCGGCCAGATGGGTCGACAGAAAGTCGATCGCGTTGAAGCCCAGCACCACGTAGAACACATCGGTAAACAGTTCGCGACCGTTCCAGCGCCAGCCGGCATGGCGTTCGTGCACAAATTCAAGTGCCTGGATGATCCCCATGGTGACACACACCGCCACCAGGAGCGTGGTCGGATTGGCGGTCAAGCGGGCCGGGCCAAGGCCCCAGAACAGCACCACCACCGCCAGCAGCACCGGCGGGATAAGGTTGAAAACCTTGTCTTTTACGCTCAACGCCGCCTCGGCCACCCACTGCCCCCAACTCTGGTCACAAAACGACGCCCGCATCTAGCCGCAATCGGGTTCTGCACAGATACGTCAACTGCCGTATGCCCTGCAGCGATCCGGTGCCTGACAAGCAGGCGGATGATGCCACAAACGCCGACATTGTCGATATGCCCGGCAATCCGGGCCACACGCCCTGCCGCCCCAATCCACGAGGGACCTGAATGCCAAAGACAACGCTTGCACACCGGATCGTGGCCCTGGCGCTGGCCGCGGGCGTGACCGCGCCGGTCCATGCGCAGCACGCCAAGGTGATCACTGTCCCAGGCTTTGCAGATTTTCTGGCGATTGACGGCCGGACGGTGTGGGCAACCAACAAGGGCCGCGTCGAACAATGGTCGCGGCATGCGAAAAAGGCCTCGGTGGCGATGGCGCACCCGTGCGGGGGCATGGCCATTCTCGATCGCAGCCTGTGGGTTGCCGATTGCAAGGCTGGCACGCTCAACCGCATCGACACGCGCACCGCGAAGATCATTGCCACGATCGCCACCGGCATTGCCAGCCCCGATGGCGAAATGAATGTGGTGGCCGGCGCCGGATCGGTATGGGTGGCAAGCGATGCCAAGGGCACGATCGCCCGCATCGACCCCGCCACCAACGCGGTGGTGGCAACAATCCCGGTCAATCCGGCAAGCGTCTACCTGGCCTTCGGCTTCGGATCGGTCTGGGCGGTCAGCGCCAGACAGCAATCGCTGCAACGCATCGACGCCGCCAGCAACAGCGTGGTCACGACCACCCTGCTGGGCAAGGAGCCGGGATTTCTGACCGCGGGCGAAGGCGCCGTGTGGGTCCAGGAACAGGGCGACGGCACCGTGGCGCGGATCGATCCCGATACGGGTGAAGTGACCGGCCGGGTGAAAGTGGGCGACAGTCTGAAATGGGGCGACATCGATGCCGGCGGCGGCAAAATATGGTTGCGCACCACCGATGATCAGGAATTCGCTGTGATCGATCCGCATGCGCTGGCGATCCTTGCGCGCGTGGGCAAAGCCGTCGGCAGCGGTGCCTTGCGCTATACGCCCAAAGGCGTGTGGACCACGGCACATGACCATCACACCCTGTCGTGGTGGCCCGCGCCCGACACGATCGGCACCCACGCAAAGCCCGCCCCATGATCGCGTCAACGGGTCGCGCGATTTTTACCCCGTTGCGTACAATTCCTGATGCCTGGAAAGGGTTTATTGACCATAGTTACGGCAAGGATACGCCATGGTCAGTAAAGTTCCGACTCAACGCCACAGCACCCGTCGGCACGCCATCGCACGCCTGCTGCCGGCGATGCTGGCAACGCTAGGTCCGGCCTGGCTCGGCCTGTCGGGTTGCGTCGGCAGCACCGAACACCATGCGACGCCATACACCCGCGCGACCCCGCCTGTGGCATTGGCTGGGTTGGAACGGCAGTGCCTGACCAATCTGGGCCAGGCACAGGCCAATTTCACCCCGTTGCCCGACAGATATTTCGGCACCGGCTGCTCAACGATCGGCACCGTGCGGCTGGCGTGGTTGCGCAGCGACGATGCCCATTTGCAACTGGCCAACCTTGGCCCGGTCACCTGCTCGCTGGCCACCGCGCTGGAAGGCTGGGCGCGTTACGGCGTTGATCACGCCGCGCGACTGACGCTGGGCAGCCAGCTGGCGCGGATCGATACATTTGGCAGCTACAACTGCCGCAACATCGCAGGCTCCGATCACCGCAGCGCACATGCCACTGCCAACGCGGTTGATATTGCCGCATTTGTGCTGGCTGACGGTCGCCGGATCAGCGTCAAGGGCGACTGGTCGAGCAGCAATGCCGCCACACGCTTGTTCCTGCGCCAGATCCGCACCAGCGCCTGCCGCAGGTTTGGCGTGGTGCTAAGCCCCGACTACAACACCGCGCACCACGACCATTTCCATCTGGAGGTTGGCGCATTGCATCCGGTGTGCCACTGACACGCTGGTTCAGGCGGCATCGAGCCCGGTTGCCTCGATCCGCAGGCGTACCGCTTCGGCAGCGTGGCGCGCGCCGAGTTTGCCCATCATCTTCATGCGGTGAATTTCCACGGTGCGCGGGCTGATGTCGAGATCGCGCGCGATCGCCTTGTTGCTGCAACCTTCGGCCAGACGATCGAGCACTTCGCGCTCGCGCAGCGACAGGCGGGCAATCCGCTGCCGTGCCTCGGCGGCGCGCGCGCGCTGGGCGCGATAGGCCTCGGCCTCGCGCGCGGCACAGGCAATCGCCTCGTTCAGCGGTGCGATCTGCTGCGGCACCGCAAGATAGTCGAGCGCGCCCGCCTTGATCGCGCGCACCACGCAATCGGTTTCAGGTTCTTCTGCGATGCCGATCACCGGCAACCACTGGCCTGCGCGCATCATCGCTGCAATCAGCAGGGCGATGGCATAGCCGGGCGGATCATCATGGGCCAGCACCAGTCCGCCCGATGGCGCATGCGCCAGCAGTTCGTCGGTGTTGGCGTAGATTTCGGCATGGTGCCCGGCGGCGAACGCCAGGCGGGCAAGCTGGGCACGGCGCGTTGAATCGCCATCGAGGATATGCAGGGTGACACGGTCGATCATGCAGACATGAACCATTGATTGATGGCACAACGCCAATGGGGTTAGTTTCATTACGAACCCAACCCGCCGACCGCAGCGGACAACCAGTGGCACCTTCCTAAGGGAAATTCACCTCCGTAACGGAGGCGTCTGCGCGGTTGGCACGTGGCAATGGCCGATCGGGTCGGGTTCGTACGCCCCTATGCATGACGAACGGTGACACGAAAGTTTGCAAACACGCTGAATTCACTAACCAAAACGGCTAAGTAAATGGCCTTAGGTTATAACCTTATCGCGGCAGACTGCGATGCCGCGCCTAGCCAGGATTGCCATCCCCGCTGGCCAGATCGTACGACGGCAACGACTGAAACGCGCGCCGCAAGGCATCGCTCCACCCGCGCGAGATCGAACGGAAATAGGGATCTTCTGCCCCCACCCGCCGCTGGTGCAGCGGGGTGAACCGGTCGCGTTCGATCACCATCAGATCAAGCGGCAGGCCGACCGACAGATTGGCCGCCAGCGTCGAATCGAACGACACCATCAACAGCTTGACCGCGTCTTCGAACCGCATCGCCCGGTCGTAGCCGCGCAGCAGGATCGGGCGACCGTACTTGGTCTCGCCAATCTGGAAAAACGGCGTGTCAAAGCTGGCCTCGATGAAATTGCCTTCGGGATAGATCAGGAACAGGCGCGGCTCCATCCCCTTGATCTGCCCGGCCAGCACGATCGAGGCGGTGAACTTTGCCCCTTCGGCCTGGGGCCCCTCGCCCGGTTCGGGCAATTCGCCCGGCCCTTCGATCACCCCGCGCAGCCGCCGCCCCACCTCGGTGGCGATCTGGAACATGGTCGGCGCCTCGAGGATCGAAGGGTGGCGATCGCCCGGAACCTTGTTGCGCTCTTCCAGCTGGCTGATCACGGCCTGGGTCGTGGCCAGGTTGCCCGACGTCATCAGCGTGATGATCCGTTCGCCCGGTACGCTCCAGCTGAACATCTTGCGAAAGGTCGAAATGTTGTCGACGCCCGAATTGGTCCGGGTGTCGCTCATCAGCACCAGCCCGGCATCGAGCATCATGCCCACGCAATACGTCATCACGAATGCCTCAGCCAGAGCCTGTAAAACGCGCCCCTAGACCAGTGCTGCGATTCGCAAAACCGGCATCGCCCTTGCCGTCACGCCGGCGTTAACCTTTGCACCACCAGCGTTGTCACAAGGGTGTCGCCGACCGGGGCGCTGCCGGTGGGCGCCGGCAGCACATACGTCATGCTTTTGACCGGTGCCGCATCGCGATAATCGCGTCCGCAGGCCACCCGAACATAGCGATCATCAGGACAGATCGCATTGGCCACGTCAAACCCGATCCAGCCCAGCCCATCGACAAAACCTTCGGCCCAGCCATGCCCGGCATCCTGCTGTTCGCGCCCGTCGATCAGCATATAGCCGCTGACATAGCGCGCCGGAATTCCCAACGCGCGGGCACCGGCGATGAACACATGGGCCTGATCCTGGCACACCCCGCGTCCCGCGGTCAGCGCCGCTTCGGCCGTGGTGGCGACATCGGTGTGCCCCTGGGCATAGACGACGGCAGCGCGCACCCGCTCGGTCAGTGTGTGCAACGTGGCCAGCGGGTCGCGCGCGGCGCCGTTTTCCAATCCGCCCACCAGCGCCGCGACTTTGGTCCCGCGCGCGGTCAACGCGGTGTCGCGGCTGAAATGCCACAGTGGCAGATACCCGGCATGACGCCCGGTCACACCGGATTCATCGCGCGTTTCAACCACGCCATGCGCGCGGATCGTTACCGCAGGCGTGCCCGGGGTCAGCCCGACCAGGGTGACGCGGTTGGTATATTCATCGTCATAGCCCACTTCGATTTGCGCGCCTTCGCACGCGATATCCCAGGCGATCACGCTTTGCCCGGCGGACGATACCGGCGTCAGCCGCAGCCGCTGTTGCCCCTGCCGGATCGGGCCGGAAAAGCGATAGGTGGTGGCATGTTCGATCGCCAGACGCATAGGTTATTCCACAAACCGGTAATCGCGCTGGATCTGCTGCGCGAGCTGGTGGTTGCAGGCCAGGAAATCGCCGATGAACTGGTGCAGACCCTGTTCAAAGATCGCCTCGATGGTCAGCCCGGCCAGCCGTTCGTGGCCCGCGCGCTGAATGGCATGGGCCTCGGTTTCAAAGCCGTATTCGCGCGCCAGCAACGACAGATTTGACAAAAGCTGCGCATAACAAAACGCCAGGCTGCGTGGAAACCGTTCATCAAGGATCAGGAACGAGGCAATCCCGCGCGGGTCCATCTGCCCGGCGTTGAGCCAGCGATAGGCGCGTTCGCCCGCCACCGAACGCAGCACGTTTTCCCATTGCACATTGTCGAGGCTGGTCCCGACCGCCGCCAGGCTGGGCAGCAAAACATAGTATTTGACATCGAGGATGCGCGCGGTGTTGTCGGCGCGTTCGGCGAAAGTGCCGATGTTGGCAAAGTAATAGTTTTCGTTGCGCAACATCGTGCCTTCCATCGCGCCGCGCACCTGGATCGCCTGGCGCCGCACCGCATCGAGCACGTCGCGCAGCCGCGTTTCCGCCACCGGCCGCGCCAGAATCTCGCGCAATTTCATCCAGCTTTCGTTGACCGCTTCCCACACTTCGCGGGTGATCCCGGTGCGCACGGCGCGCGCGTTGGTGCGCGCGGTTTCGATCATCGCCAGCACGCTGGCCGGATTGTCGCGATCGCGCAGCACAAAGTTGAACACTTGCGCACCGGTCACGTCTTCGCCGTGGCGCGCGGCATAGGCATGGTGCAGCCCCAGCGTGATCAGCACGCTGCGCCATTCCTCGCTGGCGGCGCCGCTGTCGCGGGTCAGCGCCATGCGGAACCCTGCCTCGATCAGCCGCGCGGTGTTCTCTGCCCGCTCGAGATAACGGAACAGCCAGAACGTGCCATTTGCCGATCTGCCTAGCATGCGCTCATCCCGATAGTCCGCACCCCGTCAATCATCCAGCACCCAGCTGTCCTTGGTCCCGCCGCCTTGCGATGAATTGACCACCAGCGACCCTTTTTTCAGCGCCACGCGGGTCAGTCCGCCCGGCGTGATATCGATGCCCTGCGGGCTGACCAGCACGAACGGACGCAGATCGACATGCCGCGGGGCCAGGCCCGCGCGGGTAAAGATCGGCACGGTCGACAGCGACAACGTCGGCTGGGCAATGTAATTGGCCGGGTCCGCGCGCAATTTGGCCGAAAACGCTGCGATTTCCTTTTTCGACGAGGTCGGCCCGATCAGCATGCCATAGCCACCCGAACCGTGCACCTCCTTGACCACCAGATCGGCCAGATTGTCGAGCACATAGGCCAGCGCATCCGCTTCGGAACAGCGCCAGGTCGGCACATTGGGCAGGATCGGCTTTTCGCCGGTGTAGAACTCGACGATTTCGGGCATGAAGCTGTAGATCGCCTTGTCGTCGGAAATCCCGGTGCCCGGGGCGTTGGCGATGGTGATCCCGCCCGCGCGATAGACATCCATGATGCCCGCCACCCCCAGCACGCTGTCGGCGTTGAACGACAGCGGGTCGAGATAATCGTCATCGACCCGGCGATAGATCACGTCGACCGGTTGCCACCCTTGCGTGGTGCGCATCGCCACCCGTCCACCCTGGACTTTCAGATCGCTGCCCTCGACCAGTTCGGCGCCCATCTGGTCGGCCAGAAAGGCATGCTCGAAATAGGCCGAATTGTAGATCCCCGGGGTCAGCACCGCCACCGTCGGCTTGTCCCCGGTAAAAGCCGCAGGTGCACATGCGGCCAGGCTGCGCGCCAGACGGCGGGGATAGTCCGAAACTTCGCGCACCCGCACGCGGGTGAACAGTTCGGGAAACATCGCCATCATCGTTTCGCGGTTCTCCAGCATGTAGGAGACCCCCGACGGGGTGCGCGCGTTGTCTTCCAGCACCATGAAATCGTCTTCGCCGGTGCGCACCAGGTCGATCCCGACGATATGGGTATAGACCCCGCCCGGCGGGGTAAAACCGGCCATCTGCGGCAGATAGGCCAGATTGCCCTGCAACAGCCGCGCCGGCAGACGCCCTGCGCGCACGATTTCCTGCCGGTGGTACAGATCGTGCAGAAACGCGTTCAACGCGCGCACCCGCTGTTCGATCCCGCGCGACAGCTTGCGCCACTGGCTGGCGGTGATGATCCGTGGCACCGGGTCGAACGGGATCAGCCGTTCTTCGGCGTCGGCTGCGCCATAGACGTTGAACGTGATCCCGGTGCGACGAAAAAACGCCTCGGCCTCGATTCCCTTGCGTTTCAGCAGCCCCGGCGGCTGGGCATCAAGCCACTGGCGATATCCGTCATAGGCCGGCCGCACTGTGCCATCGGGCGCCAGCATTTCATCATAGGCGGTCTCGGTCATAGGCTTATCCCGTCTGGCCCGCATTGCTTGCACAGGTCCCCACCGCGAACAAGCCGGATTGCAGCACCCAACAGACTTTCGGCACATGGCCCTTTTGCACAGATCGATATCACCAGTGTGTCTTTTTCAGCCCGATCCAGTGACCGCAACGCCCTTTTAAGCGCGCTGCCGCCGGTATTGCGCCACGCCTGCAACAAACATCAGCGCCAGCACTTGTGCGCAAACCAGCCCGATAAACCCCCGGTGAAATGTGCCGGTCGCATCCCGGGCCATGCCCCACAGGATCGGGCCGACAAAGGCACCGGTCTGGCTCATCGTGTTGACCATGGCGGTGGCAACCGCCATCTCGCCGGGCCCGACCAGATCGGTGCACAACATCCACACCGACAGCGTGACCGAACCCCAGCATGCGACATAGCAGGCATAAGCGATCAGCCCGGTCGTCCGCCCGCCATCGACTGCAAACAGGCCATAGGCCATCAGCACCATTGCCGTGCTGCCCACCATGAACGGCATGCGCGTGCCGCTGCGGTCCGACAGCCAGCCGGTAAACAGCATGCCGCCCGCACCCACCAGACCGCCCAGACTGACCAGATAGCCCACCTGCACCCCCGACCATCCGGTCGCCTGGGCCAGGATCTGCGGTTCCGACAGGGTAAAGGTGTAATAGGCGCATGTGGTCAGCAACCCGACCATGCCCAGCAGCAGCACTGCGGGCAGCCGCAGTGCTGCCAACGGGTTGCCATGCCGCACCACCGCCCCCTCCTGGGCCAATGTTCCCGACAGCCACGCCTTTTCGGCAGGATTTAGCCAGCTTACCGTTTCAGGCCGTTCGGGCAGCAACCACAGCACGAGGCACCCGACCAGCACCGCGGGCAGGCCTTCGACCACAAACAGCCATTGCCAGCCTTTCAGCCCGCCCATGCCGTTCATCGCCAGCAAGGCGGGCGACAGCAGCCCCATCACCACCCGGGCCAGCGGGCCCGAGATATAGAACCGGCTGATCGCGCGCCCCCGCGCCGCCCTGGGAAACCACAACGACAGATAAAAGATCACGCCGGGAAAGAACCCGGCTTCGGCCATGCCCAGCAGGAACCGCAAGGTGTAGAACTGCCACGGCGTGTGGACCCACATCATCGCGGCGGCGATCACGCCCCAGCTGATCATGATCCGCGCAATCCAGCGCCGCGCGCCCACGCGTTCGAGCAGGATGTTCGACGGAATTTCGAACAGCGCATAGGACAGAAAAAACACCCCGCCGCCGATCCCGTAGATCGTGGCCGAAAACCCCAGATCGGCGTTCATCGTCCTGGCCGCAAAGCTGATGTTGGACCGGTCCATGAATGCAACCAGATAGGCCAGCCCCAACAGCGGAATGATCCGCCACCCCGCGCGTGCCAACACGCGCGCCCCATCGATCGTTTGTGTCTCGTTCATGGCACCCCCACCTGTTCGAAGGGGATTATGGCGCCATCGGCCTGCAAATGCCAAGCCGGGGCCAACGTCGAATTCGCACTTTTGCGCGGATTCTCCTTCAAACCGTCAGGTGTTGTCCTGTTCCAGCGCGCCGATCAGCGATACCAGCGTGCGCGCCACATCGGGATGTCCGGCAAAGCCCAGGTGCGTGCAGCGCAGCGCCACCGCGCGATCGCGTTCGCCCGGCCGGCCGCACGAACTGCGCGGCGATACGATTCCGTCACGCGGGCTCCACAGCGCGATCGTCGGCACCGGCGGCTTTGCGCCAAAGCAGCGTTCGCCCACCGGCGGCGCATCCACGGCATGGCCGGTGATCGCCTGGTAGGCGCGCCACGCATTGTTGGCGCGCCGGTCGCCCGAAAAAGGCGAACCCATGGTGATCACCATCGCCACCGCCTCGGGATGGCGATGCGCAATTTCGCGCGCGAACAGTCCGCCCAGGCTCCACCCGACCAAGACCAGCGGCTGACCTTCGCGCCGCGCCATGGTCAACACGCGTTCGCACAACCGGTCAAACCGGTCTTCGCTCGGCCCGAAATTGAACCCCAGCCCCCAATCGGCCACGCGGTGCCCTGCTGCGCCCAACGCGCTGCGCAACCGTTTCATGCGCGCCGGATGCGTGCCGAACCCGGGCAACAGCATCACCGGGTGCGACGCCCCGCGGTCGGCTGCGGCGGGCAGCGCGCGCCGACCCGCGCTCCACAATTCATACGGCGTCTTCAATTCACTGAGCAGCCGCGCCAGCGTGGGCCCGCGCACTTCGCTGGGACGCGCCTGAAACGCCAACGCGCCGCGCCGCGCAATCGCACGCTGCCACAGCACAAGGCGCGCGCCTGCGCTGCGCAGGGCAACGCCCACGCGATGTTCGTCGCGCACGGCGACTCGGGGAAAAGTCACGGGAATTTTCTGTGTCATCGCCATACGTTGCGCAGAGTGCGATCAACCTGCGATGAACACCAGCCAATTCGCTTTGTTTCAAATTGATGTCAAAATCGGCGGCGATGACGGTAAATTTTTCCACGCGCTGCGCATCGCGCCCGCCACCGGTGCCGCAACAGCCCGCTGCGCCCGGTTGCGGAACGGGACAGGAACGCCCATATTTGCACCTGATCCCATTTGCGCATCCGGAACCCCAGACCCACCATGGCCGAACTCGTTATCCGCAGGGGGCTTGAAGAGCCTGACACCTCGGGCACATTCGTGCCGCACAAACCGCAGCGTCCGGCCAAGGCCGAGGGCGGCCGCCCGTTCAAGGTGGTGTCGGAATATCAGCCGGCCGGCGATCAGCCCACCGCGATCGCCGATCTGGTGGCCGCCGCGCGCGACGGCGAACGCACCCAAGTGCTGCTGGGCGTGACCGGGTCGGGCAAGACCTTTACCATGGCCAAAGTGATCGAGGAACTGCAACGCCCCGCGCTGATCCTGGCGCCCAACAAGATCCTGGCGGCGCAGCTCTACGGCGAATTCAAAAGCTTTTTTCCCGACAATGCGGTCGAATATTTCGTGTCGTACTACGACTATTATCAGCCCGAGGCCTATGTGCCCCGGTCCGACACCTATATCGAAAAAGAAAGCTCGGTGAACGAGGCGATCGACCGCATGCGCCATTCGGCGACGCGGTCGCTGCTCGAACGCGACGATGTGATCATCGTCGCCTCGGTTTCGTGCATCTATGGCATCGGTTCGGTCGAAACCTATTCGGCGATGATCTTCGACCTGAAAAAGGGCGATACGGTCGACAGCCGCGAGATCATCCGCAAGCTGGTGGCGCTGCAATACAAACGCAACGACACCGCCTTTGCCCGCGGCACGTTCCGCGTGCGTGGCGATTCGATCGAGATTTTCCCCTCGCACTACGAAGACACCGCCTGGCGCGTCAGCTTTTTCGGCGACGATGTCGAAGAAATTGCCGAATTCGACCCGCTGACCGGCAAAGCCGGGGCGCGGCTGGAAAAAGTGCGGGTCTATGCCAATTCGCACTATGTCACGCCGGGCCCGACGATGAAGCAGGCGGCCGACGCGATCCGCTTCGAACTGACCGAACGGTTGAAAGAGCTTGAGGCCGAAGGCAAATTGCTCGAGGCGCAGCGGCTTGAACAGCGCACCAATTTCGATCTGGAAATGATCGCCGCCACCGGGTCATGCGCGGGCATCGAAAACTACAGCCGGTTCCTGACCGGGCGCATGCCGGGCGAACCGCCGCCCACGCTGTTCGAATACCTGCCCGAAAATTCGTTGCTGTTTCTGGACGAAAGCCACCAGACCGTGCCGCAAGTCGGCGGAATGGCGCGCGGCGACCACCGTCGCAAGCTGACCCTGGCCGAATACGGCTTTCGCCTGCCCAGTTGCATCGACAACCGCCCGCTGCGCTTCAACGAATGGGACGCGATGCGCCCGCAGACCGTGGCGGTATCGGCCACGCCCAGCACCTGGGAAATGGAGCAGGCGGGCGGCGTGTTTGCCGAACAGGTGATCCGCCCGACCGGCCTGATCGATCCGCCGGTGCTGATCCGCCCGGTCGAGGATCAGGTGCAGGACTGTATCAACGAATGCCGCGAGGTCGCCGCCGTCGGCTATCGCACGCTCGTCACCACGCTGACCAAGCGCATGGCCGAAGACCTGACCGAATTCATGCACGAAGCAGGCTTGCGCGTGCGCTACATGCATTCGGACGTTGAAACGCTGGAACGCATCGAACTGATCCGCGATCTGCGGCTGGGCGTTTATGACGTGCTGGTCGGGATCAACCTGCTGCGCGAAGGGCTCGATATTCCCGAATGCGGGCTGGTGTGCATCCTCGATGCCGACAAGGAGGGGTTCCTGCGCAGCGAAACCAGCCTGATCCAGACGATCGGTCGCGCCGCGCGCAATGTCGATGGCCGGGTTATCCTTTATGCCGACCGCATGACCGGATCGATGGAGCGCGCGATTGCCGAAACCGATCGCCGCCGCAGCAAACAGCAGGCTTATAACGAAGCCCATGGCATCACCCCGACCTCGATCAAGCGCGGTATTGCCGACATCATCGCCGACACCGCCAGCCGCGACGGGGTGATTATCGATATCGAGGATGACAGCCGCAACAATCTGGTCGGCCACAATCTGCGCGGCTATATCGAAGACCTTGAAAAGCGCATGCGTGCCGCCGCCGCCGATCTGGAATTTGAAGAGGCCGGCCGGCTGCGCGACGAAATCCGGCGGCTGGAAGCAACCGAACTCGGCCTGCCCGAAGGCGAGCGCAAGGCACCGATTGTTGGCCGCAGCAACGAGGGCAAGCCCGGCACGCGCAAGACCCGTTACGGAAAATCACAAAAGAAATGGGGCGGTTGACCCGCACTTGATCGCGCCGGCGAACCCTGCCTATAGCAGCGCCTGTGAAAACCAAACTTCGGGCCTGCCTTGTCACCCTGTTCCTGATCGGCGCCTGTTCGCGCCCCGCACCGCAGCCGCAATCGACGGGCGACGCGGGCCCGATCGATGCGCGCCGCGTTGCCCTGCCCGATGCCGATCCGGCACCTGCCAATGCCGATGGCAAGGCGGAATGGTCGATGGCGGGCGATACTGCCCGGTTCGGCGTGTCAGGTGCCGATCCGCTGCTGACACTGGCGTGCCATGACGGACACCTGGTGATCACCCGCCCGATCGCCGCCGAAGTGGGCGCAGGCGCGCTGTTTGCCATCGAAGGCCCCAAACGCATCGTGCGCATCCCGGTGGATGCCACCGCCGTTCCCGGCCATCGCGGCTATGTCTGGCAGGGCAGCATGGACGGCACCGACACCAGCACCGACGTCTTCGAAAGCCCGTTTACCGGCACACTGCCCGGCGGCGGCCTGATCAAGGTCAGCGGCGGCGATCCGGCTCGCACCATCGTGCACCGCTGCCAGAAACACTGACAGCGCCGCAGGACAAGCGGCACGTCACAGCTTGCCGAATTTCGCCTCGTAGGCGGCCGCATCGCCGGCGATCAGCAGCTGCGCCTGTTCGACCCAGGCATCGCGCACCGGACGCCCGGCAAACGCGCCCAGCCGGGCATCGATCGCGGCAATGTCCGCCTCGGTCCAGGCGGCAATCTGGTCCAGCCGGGTCACGCCAAGGTCCGCCAGCACACGGCTGAGCTTGGGCCCCAGCCCCTTGATCCGGGTCAGGTCTTCGCCCTCGTTCGCAACCGTGCCTTCGCCCGCCCCGGGCACCGCGATTGCCGCAGCAGGGGGCGTGTCGATCAGCGCGGTATTGCGTTGCGCCGGGCCCGCACCTTCGGACAGGACATCACGATATTCGCGCCTTTGCACGGGCCTGCGTCGGCGCGACAGCACCAGCCATACCAATCCGATCAGCACCAGGCCGACCCCTGCGGCCAGCACCATGTTGGCTTCGATCCACGCAACCATCATCCGACCCTCTTCATGCAGGATGCTTTCCGAACAACACGCGATCCTCGGGCCCGAAACCGAACCGCCAGATCATCAGGCTATAGACCCCAAGGATCGCCGGTATCCCGAACAGCAGTTCGGCCCATTCGGGCAAAAGATGCGATGCCGCGCCGATCAGCCCCGCCGGCAGCGCCGCCCACACCAGCCCCCAGCGCCAGTTGTTGATCGGTTCGCGCACGATCCGCGCCAACAGGTGTGATTTGACCAGCGAACTTGTCCCCAGCGCGATCGCCATCGCCAGCGCGGCCAGCGCGGCCTGCCAAATGGCCGACAAGCCACAGGTTTGCCCGGCCAGGATGAAGGCCAGGGTCAGCACGCCCTGCAATACGATCGTGCCCAGGCTGATCCACAGATTGCGCAGCCGCGCGACATAGATCAGCGCGGCCTCGCTCACCACGCCTGTTGCGGCGACGACTTCGGCCACCAGCAGAAACACCAGCGCCCATGTGCCCTGGACAAAGGCCGGCCCACCCAGCCCCATCAGCCCCGCGCCGGGTATCGCCAGCGCCAGCGCAATGCCCGCCTGCGCCGCGGTGATCCAGAATCCGACCTGGCACACTTGCGCGGCGATGGCGGCCATGTTGCCGTTGCGCACATTGCGCGTGATCACCGGGCCCAGCACCGGCTCGAAACTGGTCTTCAACTTTTGCGGCAACGACGCAAACTGCTGCGCAAAGAAATAGATCCCCAGATTTGCATCGATCAGGAAGAAGCGCAGGATGAACACATCGATCTTGCGCGTGCCCCATTCCACCGCATCGGCGCCTGCCAGCGGCATGTTGCGCATCGCCAGCCGCAGCAGTGCCAGCGGACGCGGCCGCCAATTGCGCGGCAGGCCATATGCGCGCACCAGCGCAACCAGTGCCACCGCTGTGGCTGCGCCGACCGAGGCCAGGTATGCCAGCGCCAGCCCGCCTTCGGGATAGATAAAATAGGCAAGGCCCGCAGTAATCGACAAGGTCCACGGTTCGACCACCGCGCGCGCGCGCACCGTGGTCCCCACGTCGAACCGGAACGCCAGTGCCGCCAGCGAAATGTCGCCCACCGCCATGGTCCACACCGCCAGCACCAGCAGGCGCTCGGCCCAACTGAAATGGCCGTGCGGATACATCGACTGGGGAAACCACCAGATCAACAGCGACATCGCACCCGCCAGCACGGTCGTTACCAGCAAGGCGTCGGCCACGGCATGCGTGGCCGCATCGGGATCATAAACCAGGCCCTGGCGCTGGCTGCGATCGGACCAGCCGGTTTCATCCAGACGTTGCGCCAGGCCCCGCGTCTGCCCCAGCGTGGCCAACAAGCTGGCGAATTCGACCATCACCAGCGCAGAGGCCAGCCGTCCCATCGCGCTGGCACCATACAGCCGGCTGGCAATGAACAGAAACGGCACGCGAGCGATCAGACGGACCAGAAAACCCAGGATATTGGTACGTCCGCCTTTGGCCAGCGCGGCAATATCGCCGTCATCGCCCGGCACAAACGCGGGTTGCCCTGCCGGTACCGGCACGTTTGCATCCTCAGGGCTGGCTATTGCCTTGGCCAAGCCTTCAATCCCCCCACATCGTTGCGTCCAGTTCGGACCGCAGCGGCCGCGCCAGCAGGCCATCGACCATTGCCCGCACCGGAATCCGGCCCGATACCAATGCCGCAACGGCATCGGCAATCGGCATCGCAATGCCCCGCGTGCGCGCCAGTTCCGACACCACCGGCGCGGTAAACGCACCTTCGGCCACGGTCCGCCGGTCGGCCAGAAGATCGGCCGCAGACGCGCCTTCACCCAGCGCCTTGCCCAGCACAAAATTGCGGCTCGACAGCGAATTGCATGTCAGCACCAGATCGCCAAGCCCCGACAGCCCGCTCAACGTGTCGGCCGCTGCACCAAACGCCAGGCCAAAGCGCACCATTTCCGCATGGCCCCGGCTGATCAGCGCGGCACGTGCATTCTGTCCCAGCCGCAGTCCTTCGACCACACCACAGGCCACCGCCAGCACGTTCTTGACCGCGCCGCCAATTTCCGCGCCGACCAGATCGACCGAATAATAGGGGCGAAAGCCGGGCCGTGCGATTGCCGGCGCCAGCCGGCGCCATTGCGCCAGGCCCTGATCGCAGGCCAGTGTGACCGCGGTGGGCAGACCCGCGGCCACTTCGTGCGCGAACGTCGGACCCGACAGCACGGCGATCTGTGCGTGCGGCTGGGCCGCGCGCGCGACATCGGCCATCAATCGGCCGGTGCCGGCCTCGATGCCTTTGGCACACAGCACCAGATCACCGGCAAACGCGGGCATTTGCGCCAGAACCGCGCCCAGGGCCTGGGCGGGAGTGACCGCCAACACCACCCCGAGGCCGGCCAGATCGGCGGGATCGGCGGTGGCGCGAATGGCATCCGACAAGGCAATACCCGGCAGATAGGCCGGATTGGCCCGGGTCCGGTTGATCGTGTCGGCCAGCGCCGCATCGCGCGCCCACAGCCTGACCTGATGCCCGTCGCCTGACAGCATCTGCGCCAGCGCCGTGCCCCAGGCACCCGCTCCGATCACGCCGATGGTCGCGTTCATGCCTTGACCCCGGCCCCGCGCACCGGCGCCGCGTCGGCATCGAGGGGCCAGCGTGGTCGCGCCGCAAAATCCAACCGATCGGTCAGCCCCTGCGCAAACCGTTCGGCCCCGGCCCAGCCGATCATCGCGGCATTGTCGGTGCACAGCCGCGGCGGCGGTGCAACCAGCGGCAATCCGGCGCTGGCGGCCATGTCCTGCAACGCACCGCGCAGCGCCCAATTGGCTGCAACCCCACCCGCAATCACCACTGCCGTTACCGGCGCGCTGGCGGCAAGCGCCAGGCGCGTGCGATCGATCAGACAGTCGATTGCCGCCTGCTGGAACGATGCGGCAATATCGGCCGCATCGTACCGACCCGATTCGTGCGCACGCAGCACCGCGCTTTTCAGCCCGGCGAACGAAAAATGCGGCTCGCCACTGCCCAGCAGCGGGCGTGGCAACGGCACGCCGCGCGGATCGCCCTCGCGCGCCAGTCGCTCCACTGCGGGCCCGCCGGGATAGCCCAGACCAAGGATCTTGGCAGTCTTGTCGAACGCTTCACCCAGTGCATCGTCGATGGTCGTGGCCAGGCGGCGATAATCACCCAACCCGCGCACCTCAAGGATCTGGCAATGCCCGCCCGATACCAGCAACAGCAGATAGGGATAGGCCAGCGCCGGATCCGCCAGTCGCGGCGACAGGGCGTGGCCTTCAAGATGATTGACCGCGATCAGCGGCTTGCCCGAAGCCATCGCCAGCGCCTTGCCGGTGACCAGCCCGACCATCACGCCCCCGATCAGGCCGGGCCCGGCAGTGGCGGCGATCGCATCGATCGCATCAAGCGAAATTCCGGCATCGTGCAACGTGTCTGCCACCATCGGCGCCAGCACTTCGACATGCGCGCGCGCGGCGATTTCGGGCACAACCCCGCCATAGGGGCGGTGCGCCGCATCCTGCGATGCGATGCGCTGGGCCACCACGCGCGCCTCCAGCGTTGCGCCGCGATCATCGATAACCGCCACCGCGGTTTCGTCGCACGAGGATTCGATGCCGAGGATCAGTGCCATGGGGAGCTTTCCCTTAGAGATAATCCCCGTTACGGCAAGCGGTGCATGACCGAGACTCAGACGCCCTCGCCGCACGATGCCCTTCGGGCAACACCCTTGCCAGCCCGCCCCTTGCGGCTGGGCACCCGGCAATCGCCGCTGGCCATGGCCCAGGCCGAGGAAACCCGGGCGCGATTGTGCGCCGCTCACGGCTGGCCGGTCAGTTCGATCGAACTGGTGCCGGTGGTGGCCAGCGGCGATCGCATCATCGACCGGCCGCTTGCCGAAATCGGCGGCAAGGCGTTGTGGACAAAGGAACTCGACCTGTGGCTGGCCGACGGCACGATCGATGCTGCGGTCCATTCGATGAAAGATGTGGAAACGCTGCGGCCGGCCAATCTGACGATCGCAGCGGTGCTGCCGCGCGCCGATGTGCGCGATGTGCTGATCGGCGCGGACAGCCTGGCGGCCATTCCGGCCGGCGCCGTGGTCGGCACCAGCGCGCCGCGCCGCGCCGCGCAGATGCTGCACACCCGCCCCGATGTGAAAATCGTGTCGTTTCGCGGCAATGTCGCCACGCGACTCGGCCGGCTTGACCGGGGTGAGGCCGATGTCACGCTGCTTGCTGCGGCCGGTCTGGAACGGCTGGGTCATGCCGACCTTGGCGCGCCGCTCGATCCGGCCACCTGGCTGCCGGCGCCCGCACAAGGCGCCATCGGCATCGAATGCCTGGCCGCGCGCCACGATGTGCTGGCGCTGATGGCGGCGATCGACCATGCCCCCAGCCATGCCGCGATCCGCGCCGAGCGCGCTTTGCTGGCCGGACTGGGCGGCACCTGTCACAGCCCGATCGCGGTGCTGACCCGGCACGACAACCTGTCGCTGCATCTCAGCGCCACGCTGTTCAGCCCCGACGGGTCCGAACGGGTCGATGGCGAACGCGATGTACCGCTCGACCATCCCGAAGATGCGCGTGCGCTGGCGCATGACCTGCTCGCCGCGGCATCGCCCGCCATTCGTGCGCATTTCCAGGGCCCCGGTCTGCAGAGTGCCGGCTGAATGCGGCCGGTGCTGGTGCTGCGTCCCGAACCGGGCAATGCGGCCACTTGCACGGCTGCGCGCGCGCTGGGGCTGGAACCGGTGCCCGCACCCCTGTTCGTTTATGCGGCGCGCGCATGGCATGTGCCGCCTTGTCGCGCATGGGACGGGCTGCTGATCGGCAGTGCTGCCGTGTTTGCCCATGGCGGTGCGGGATTGCACACGCTGCGCAGCATCCCCGTCCATGCCGTGGGCGCTGCCACGGCGCGCGCCGCGCAAACGGCGGGGTTTGGCGTTGTCCGCATTGGCAGCGGCGGACTGCAACCGATCGTCGCCAGCCTGCCCCCGGGCCGCTATCTGCGGCTGGCGGGCGCAGCGCATGTCGCGCTTGATCCGCCTGCCGACGTGCACATTGACGATGTCATCGTCTACGCCGCCGTGCCGCAGCCGCTGGCCCCCGCTGTGGTCGCACGCCTTGCCCGGGAACCCGTGCTCGCACTGCTCCATTCGGCCGAGGCGGCGCGGCATTTTTACGAACACTGCGTGCGCCATGGCCTGGCACGCGACCGTATCATGGTCGCCTGCCTGGCGCCGCGCGTGGCCGCCGCGGCCGGGTCGGGCTGGCAGGCGATCGGGGTTGCGGCGTTTCCCGGCGATGACGCAATGCTTTCCATGACGCGGCAAATGTGTCAGACGGTGTGACTTCGGGGACACGGACAAAGCGAAAAATCACGGATGGCGGAACTGAGTTTAAGTTCAGCGGTGGATTCGCGCCCGTCGCGGCGGGGCCGAGGACGAGGGCTGGGCGTGGTGCTGGCGGCCCTGGTGCTGGCAGGTCTGGGTGGCGGGGCCTGGTATGGCTGGCACACCGGCTGGCTGCGCACGGCCCTTGCCCCGGTCACGAACGACCCGGTTGCAACACCCCTGGCCAGCCCCAGCGCCACCACCGTCGCGATCGTGGCGCAGGGCAACCTTGTTGCCACCAATGCCGCACTGGCCGATGCCGCCGCCCGTCTAACCGTCCTGCAACAGCGCCTGGCCGACCTTAACCAGCAGGCCGTGGCCGCCTCGGGCCAGGCGACGCGCGCCGAATCGCTGCTGGTGGCATTTGCCGCGCGCCGCGCGGTCGAACGCGGTCAGCCGCTCGGCTATCTTGAAGCCGCGCTGCGCGTGCGATTTGGCGACAGCCAGACCAATGCGGTCGATACGGTCGTCGCCGCCGCGCGCAAGCCGGTTACGATCGGTGGATTGACCGAAGAATTCGCCCGGATCGAACCCAGGCTGGTGACCGGCCCGACCAACGAACGCACCTGGGACTGGCTGACGCGCAAGGCGGGCAGCATGTTCATCATCCGCCACGACGACACGCCGTCGCCCGCCCCCGAAAGCCGCATGGCCCGCGCCCGGGCCGCATTGAATGGCCAACGCGTCGACCTGGCGATTGCCGAAGTTGAACGCATGCCGGGCAAGGACAACGCCGCCGACTGGTTGGCCCATGCCCGCCAATGGGTCACGACCCAGAATGCGCTCGATCAGATCGAAAGCGCGGCACTGGCAGTGCCTGCAGTCGCCCCCGTACCGGTTGCACCGCCCCCTGCGCCGCCAGCGGCAAAGCCGACACCGGCGCGCTGACGCGCGATCAGGCCTGCAACAATGCGGGCAGCTTGCCGCTCATCCCGCGCGCTTCGTTCATGAAAAACCGCTTGAGCGTAGGGCTGCGCTGGACGCCGGCCATGCCCAGCCGGCGTACCGCCGAAGGCAGGCGCCCCGGAACGCCGAACAGGCGGGTCAAGACATCGGTCGCACCCGACACCATGAACCCGTCGAGCGCGCGCCAGCGTTCATAGCGGTTCAGCACTTGCGCATCACCCGGATCGAGGCCGAGGCGCATCCCGTCGGTCAGCACTTCGATCAGGGCCGCCACATCGCGCAGGCCCAGATTCAACCCCTGGCCGGCAATCGGATGCATGCCGTGGGCGGCATCACCCACCAGCACCAGGCGTTGCTGTACGACTTTGGCGGTGTGGTGAAAATTCAGCACATAGGAAGATCGCGCCGTGGCAAGCGCGATCGGCCCAAAGATATCCCCCATGCGCCGCGCCACTTCGGCGGTGAATGCCGCGTCGGGCAGCGCAAGCACACCGGCCGCATCGTGTTCGGCCACCGTCCACACCAGCGCGCTGCGGTGGCGCCCCTCGGCATCGTCAAGCAGCGGCAACAGTGCAAACGGCCCTGCCGGATAGAAGATTTCCCACGCCACATTGTCATGCGGACGTTCGTGGGTCAGCCCGGCGATGATCGCGCGGTGGTGATAGCTCCATCGCGCGGGCGTAAACCCGGCCTCGTCGCGCGTCGGCGACTGGCGTCCTTCGGCCCCGACCAGCAGACGCCCGGTCAGACGACGGCCATCGGTCAGCGTAACCGAAACGCCGTGATCGCCACGTTCGCGCGTGGCGACATGGGCATTGGGCAGAAACGTGATCAGGTCCTCGCGCGCGGCCACGCCATACATCACCAGCCGCAGATCGCGGTTGGCAAACATCCGTCCCAGCGATCCGTCTCCGGGATCGGGGGTAAAGTCGATCCGCCCCGGCTTCATCGCGTCGGTCACCGCGATCGAGGCAATCGGGCAACCCTTTTCGGCCAGTTCGCCGGCCATGCCCAGATGCGTATAAAGGTTCCAGCTGGCGGTGGAAATCGCCGAGGCGCGCCCGTCAAACCCCTGCGCGGTCTGCGTTGCCGGGTCGGAACTGTCGACCACGATGCTGGCAACGCCTTCGCGCGCCAGACCGATCGCCAGCGTCATGCCGACATGGCCTCCGCCCAGAATGACCACGTCGGCAGACAGGGTTTCGCTCATTGTGCGGCTCCGCAGGTTGTGCCGGGGCCGGCATCAAGATCGAGGCAGCGCCCGTCAAACGTGCCCTCGGGCAGTTTCAACCCGATCCACGCGGCCAGCGTGGGCGCAATATCGACCGTTTCGACCGGACTGGGCTGTTCAAACCCGGTCATCCCCTTGCGCCAGAACAGGATCGGCACGCGCCGGTCATAATCCCACGGGCTGCCATGCGTGGCAACGTAACCGGGACCGGGCACCGGCATGGCCATCACGCCGCGTTTCAGCAGGACCACATAATCGCCCGAACGCGGCGCATAGAACGATGCACGCGCACGCTGGATCAGGCTCCAGGTCTCGGGCGATCCGGTCGGCATGGGCGTCTCGGCAAGCTCTGCATGGGTGAACACCGCGGCCACCTGCGGCTGCGCCAGCAGATCCGCGCGCGCGGCGGCCACCACCGCGCTCTTTTGCTCAGGCGTCAGATCGCTGCGCACCCAGACATCGCCCGAGGGCCCTTCGGCCAGCAACAGGCCTTTGGGATCAAGGCCCAGCTTTGCACCGACGCGTTCGCCAACCGCCTTTGGCAACAGCGCCGCATCGGCGCGCGCGGCCTGGGGCAGCGCCTGTTCGCGCAGCCGTTCTGGCATGTCAAAGCCGCCATGATCGGCGGTCAGCACCACCGCATAATCGATCCCGCGCGCATCGAGCGCGGCGAAGAAATCGCCCAGCACGGCATCGAGCTGATGCACCTGGATGCACATTTCGGCGCCTTGCGTGCCGGTGCCGTGGCCGATGTAGTCGGTTGCCGACAGGCTGATCGCCAGCACATCGGGGGTGGGGCCGCGCCCCAGCCGATCGGCATCGACCACGCGCGTGGCCAGTTCGATCACCGCGCGGTCGAGCCTGGGCGACGCGCGAAACGCGGTGGCATCACCCGCAGCCAGCGCGAAACGCCCGGTGCCCACGGTGACCGTGCCGGCGGTGATGGCGCGATCGTGCACCGCGCAATCGGCCGGCAGGTCAAACCCCGGCGCACCGGCGCTCAGCACGGTTGCGACGGCGGCATTCTGTTCCAGCGCCACGCGGCCGGGAGTCGCGCCCTCCTGCGTGACAAAGCCCTTGCCCTTCCACCAGTAGACTTCGTCGATGCGATGTCCGCCCATCATCAGCGCGGCCCGGTCCTTGCCCGACACGGCCACGTTGCGGCTGGTCGGCCAGACCGCCTTGATGCGTTCGCCCAGCGTCGGCACCATCAGGTGCCCGACCGAAGCGACATAATCGCCGGGGCCTGCCGTTTTTGTCTCGTCCTCGGCGCAATAGACCGATTTGGCCGCGCGCGCGACCGACTGGTCGAACCAGTTGTTGGCGATGATCCCGGTATGCGCCGGGCGCATGCCGGTCAGGATGGTCGAATGGCCAGGACAGGTTTCGGTGGCGGCGTGTGACTGGTATCCGGCCGGAAACACCGCGCCGTTCAGCAGCCGGGCAAAGCCACCGGTGACGTGCGAACGATATTGGGCAAACAGATCGGCTGAAAACTGGTCGATCGAAATCGCCACCACCAGCCTGGGCGCGTCGGCAGCGGGCACCGGCCCTGGTGCCACCGGCCGGCGTGCCAGCGCAGGCGTTGCAAACGGCAGTGTCATACAGGCTGCAAGCAGCATGGCCTTTCGGGCGAAGGTCATGTTTGTCGGTGCTCCTTTGCGGGGCAAGCGCTGGACTCGCAGGCCCGCGTTACCTATCTGTGCCGCTGATGGCCTTCCCCGGCGCGCGGTGCAAGGGGGGCTGCACCATTGTCACAGCCGCAAGAGATCTCCCGCCCATCATGGCCATGGCATTCCCCCTGTTTCGCCGCGTTGCCCTGTGGCTGGTTCCGTTTCTGGCGCTGGCCGGCACCGAAAATGCCCTGGCCGAAAGCCTGGCACCCGATGCGCCAACGCATATTCATGCAGCACTCGTGCCCGAACGCGCGGGCCAACCGGGCGAAACGATCACGCTGGCGCTGACCATGCAACCCGCCCGGGACTGGCATGGGTATTGGTCGAACCCCGGCGATGCGGGGCTTGCCCCCACGCTCGACTGGACCCTGCCCAAGGGCGCCAGCGCCGGGGCGATGCAGTTTCCGGTGCCGCAGACCTTGCTCGTGGCGGGGCTGATGAACCATGTCTATGCGCATGATTTCGCGATCCTGATCCCGTTCACCCTGCCGCGCGACGCAAAGCCCGGCGCGGTGCTGCCGATCAAGGCCAAGGCGCAGTGGCTGGCCTGCACATCCACGATCTGCGTGCCAGAGGACGCGGTGCTGACCACCACGGTCAACGTGGGCGCGGCAACGAAGCCCGACGCGCGTTTTGCCGACTGGCGCGCGGCTCTGCCCGCGCCGCTTGACCAGCCGGCCCATTTTGCCGCGACGCAGACCGGCTATCGGCTGGCCATCCCTTTCCCCGCCGGCACCGCGATCACCGATCCGCATGTGTTCCTGGGCACCGATGGCGTCATCGACTATGCCGCGCCGCAAGCGTTCAGCCGCAGCGGCGATACGCTGATCATCGAACTGGCCAAGTCAAAGACCCCGCTTGGCGCCACGCCTGCCGCGCTGACCGGCGTGCTGTCGCTGGGCCATGACGCAGCGGGCCGCGATCTGGGCGGCATCAGCTTTGGCGCGCAACCCGGCGCTGTGCCTGCAGGCGGAGCGCCGCTGGCCGGAACCGCAAAGCCGGCGCCGTTTTCGTGGGCGCTGCTGGGTCTTGCTATCCTGGGCGCGATGGCCGGCGGGCTGGTGCTCAATGTGATGCCTTGCGTCTTTCCGATCCTCAGCCTCAAGGCGCTGGCACTGGCGCGCGGCAACAGCCACCACGCCCATCTCGAAGCGCTGGCTTATACCGCAGGTGTCATGATTGCGTGCCTGGCGTTGGGCGCGGTCATGCTGGCCTTGCGCGCGGCTGGCGGCGAAGTGGGCTGGGCGTTCCAGTTGCAGGACCCTGGCGTGGTCGCGGTGCTGTTCCTGCTGGCCATGGCGATCACTGCCAATTTTGCGGGCCTGTATGAACTGCCCGGCCTGTCGATGTCGGGCGGCGCGCCCGGCAAGGGCGGCCTGTGGGGCGCATTCGGCACGGGCTTGCTGGCCGCATTTGTCGCCACGCCCTGCACCGGGCCATTCATGGCCGCCGCGATGGGGGCCGCGCTGGTGCTGCCCACGATTGCGGCACTCGCGGTGTTTGGCGCGCTGGGCTTTGGTCTGGCGCTGCCGTTCCTGGCGATCGGCTTTATCCCGCCGCTGCGTCGTCTGCTGCCGCGCCCGGGCGCCTGGATGGTGTGGTTTCGCCATGCCATGGCGGTGCCGATGGGGCTGACCGTGCTGGCGCTGGGCTGGCTGGCGTGGCGGCTGGGCGGCACGCATTATGCCGCAGCGGCTGTGGCCTTGGGCGCAGGCGTGCTCGTGCTGCTGGCCTTTGCCGGACGCGGCCAGCATGCCGGGCGCGCGGTCGGGCGCTGGGTGGTGCCGGGTCTGATCGTGCTGGCTGTGCTGGCGGGGGCAGGTGCGCCGCGCCTGGCCAGCGCCGAACGCCACGACGATGCCAGTCTGATCGGGGCCAGGCCGTTTACCGAGGCCGCGCTCGATGCCGCGCGCGCCGCGCACAAGCCGGTGTTTGCCTATTTTACCGCCGACTGGTGCCTGTCGTGCAAGGTCAACGAACATGTCGCAATCGAAACGCAACAGACCGCCGACGCGTTCCGCAAAGCCGGGGTGGTCGTGCTGGTGGGCGACTGGACCCGCCGCGATCCTGCGATCACACGCTTTTTGACTGGCGCCGGTGCCGCCGGAGTGCCGCTGTATCTGTGGTATCCGGCCGATGGCGACGCGCAGAAACTGCCGCAGGTGATGACCCCGTCATCGCTTGCAGCGCTTACAACGACTGGCCGTCGTCAACCGTGATATGCGCGCCGGTAACGTGGGCCGACGCGTCAGAGGCAAAGAACAGCATCGGATCGTTCAACGCCTCGATCGGGGTCAGGCGCTTGCGCGGCCAGGTCTGAACTTGCGCGCGGCCGCCTTCGGTCGCAAACCAGTCGGCATCGATCTCGGTCAGGATATAGCCGGGCTGAACGGTGTTTACGTTGATCCCCTGCCGCGCCCATTCGCGCGCCAGCTGGCGACCCAGATGCACCACGGCAGCCTTGCTTGCGGCATAGGCGCTGTCGCCCTGCCCGGTCATTTCGGCGGTGATCGATCCGGTCAGCACGATCCGGCCCCGACCCGATTGTTTTGACCCCGCGGCGATCATGCGCCGCGCCGCTTCACGCGCGGTCAGATAGACGGCGGTAAAATTGGTATCGATCACGCGGCGCACCTGATCGACCGCAAGGTCGATTGCGCGCCCCGCATCGGCCATCCCGGCGTTGGCCAGCACAGTGTCGGGGGTGCCAAAACGGGCCTGCGCAGCATCGAACGCGGCCACGATCGATGCCTCGTCGGTCACGTCCATGGCCACGGCCAGCGCGTTTTCGCCGATTTCGTGGGACAGCGCGGCGATCCGGTCCACGCGCCGCGCGCCCAGCACCACTTTGGCCCCGGCCTGCACAAACAGCCGCGCCAGATGCGCGCCGATACCCGAACTGGCCCCGGTGATCAGGGCGATGCGGCCATCGAGCGAAAAATTCGGGCGGGACATCAGGCATCCTTGTGGCAGAGCGTTTGACCGGGTTGTTAAACGCTCTGCCACGATTGGCAATGCTGCCTACTTTGCCCGCGCCACGATCGTGACAGGGGTTTTATCGGCGGCAAGCCGCGCAAACAGCGCCTGCACGTCCTCGGCCTTGACCGCGGCCAGCCCCGCGCCGGTATCCAGCACCTGCCCGCGCACACGCGGATCGCGCAGCACCAGCGGCAACCAGGTCGCCCAGAACGCGTTGCTCTCCATGTCCTTCACCCGGCCTTCGACCAGCGGGCGGCGCGCACGATCAAGCTCGTCCGCAGTCACCGCCCTGGCCGCCAGATCCTTGATCTGTGCATCGAGCAGCGTGCGGAATGTCGCGAAATTGGCTTGCGGCGTTTCGAGCACCGCCCCCAGATAGCCCAGGCCATCCAGCTGCACCGAAGCCACCGCCTCGGTCATCGGCGAATACGTGATCCCCAGCTTTTCCCGCACCGTGTCGATCAGCCGGGCCTGCAACACACCGGCCGCGACCCGCGCGGTGTAACTGGTCCGGGGATCGGTGAAATAATCGGGCAGCAGGAAATATTCGCCATAATAGGCCTGGTCGGCGCGGCCGCCGTGCAGCGCCACGTGGGGTTCTGCCGATGGCGCAGGCAATCGGGCGTGCGCGGTCAGCGCGGGGCGCGCGGGCAGAACGGGGCCCGCGGCAAAGGTTGCCTGCATCGCGCGGATTGCATCGTCGACGGTGATATCGCCCACCAACGCCACATCGGCGGGGCCTGACAACGCGCTTTTGAGCAGTGCGGGCACGTCCCCCGGCCTGGTCGCGGCAATATCGGCGGCCGAGGGAATGTCGGAATACCGCGTGTCGCCGCTGGTCAGCAGGCTTTTCGACGCGCGCACGAACACCGCGCCGGCGTTCGCCTCGACCTGGCCTGCCACCATCGGCCCGACCGCACCCAGCTTGTCGGCAAGCTCGGGCCGGAACCCGGGATCGCGCGCGACTGCGGCCAGCAATTGCATTTCGCTGGCAAAATCGGCGGGGCGGGTCTTGCCGCCCAGCATGAACGCGCGCGTATCGGGCTGCATCTCGGCCGCCAGCGTGCGGCCGCCGCTTTGCGCCCAGCGTTCGATATCGCCCGCCGGCAACTTGCCCGTGCCACCCACCGACAGCAACTGGGTGGCCCACAGCGCATGGACCAGCCCGGCATCGGCGCCGGCGCGACCATTGCCCAGCGCGACCTTGACCGTGATATGGTCCTTTTCAAAGGCTGTCGGCTTCACCACCAGCCGGCTGCCGTTGGCAAATGTGACCGTGGTTGTGCCAAGCGCCGCGTCGTCGCGCCGCGATTGCACGACGCCAGGCAGGCCAAAGCTGGTATAAGGCCACACCACCGCGCTGTCCGCCGCGCGCACGGCAAGTTTGGCCTGGGTATCGGCCGCCAGCGCCGCCTCCAACGCGGGGGCGCCGACCGGCCCGGCCTGCGCCGCGCGGAACAGCACCGGGCCCGATCCCGAAAACATCCGCCCCAATGCAGCGGACAAGTCCGCCGTGGTCAGGCCGGCAAGGATCGGCCTGGCGATGGCCAGGTCCTGCGCGGGGCTGGTGAAGATCTGGTCATCGTTGACCGTGGTCACCAGCGCATCGGCAATATCGCCATCCTTGCGCGTGGCCGCGTTGGCAGCCGCCGCTTCCAGCGCGGTCGAAATCTGGGTGACCGCGCGCTTTACGTCTTCGTTGCCAAGCCCGCCGTCCACCACCCGGCGCTGTTCCTCGACCACGGCTGCCAACGCCGGTTGCCATTTGTCGGGCGCCGCGGCGATCTGCAGAAATGTCAGCGACGCCACGCCATACAGCGATGGCATCGCCTGGACTTGCGCCTGCACATAGGGGCTGCCCGGGCGCGCGGCACGATCGGCCAGGCGATTGTTGAGCACCGTTGCGGCAACCAGTTCGGCCAGCTTTTCGCGGTCATAGCGTTCGGTTTCGGCGCGTGGGTCGGCAGGGCGCTGCCACGACAGGCTTAGGGTGTCGGGCGCGCCGGCGGCAATGAATTCGCCCACAGGGCGCACAGGATGCGGCACGCCGGGGTTCAGCGTGTCAGCCGGGCCTGCCGGTTTCCAATCGGCAAAGCGTGCCTTGATCTCGGCCTCGACCTTGGCGACGTCGATATTGCCGACGATGACGATCGTGGCATTGTCGGGGCGATAATTGGCGTTGTAGAACCGGCGCAGGCGTTCGGATGTCGCGCCCTTGATCGTGTCGATGGTGCCGATCGGCCAGCGATCGGGCAAAGGCGTGCCGGCCAGCGCATTGTTCAGATTGGCCTTGATCGCCTGATAGCCGGGGCTGTCGCGCAGCCGTTCTTCCGACAGGATCACGCCACGCTCTGCCTCGACCGCGGCCGGCGCCAATGTCAGGCCTTCGCCGATTTCGCGAAACAGCGTCAGCCCCGTGTCGAGCGCGCTGGCATCGGCCTTGGGAAAGGTGAACATGTACACGGTTTCGTCTTGCGCGGTGAACGCGTTGGTATCGGGGCCAAAGCGCAAGCCCTGGCGTTCCAGCATGCGCACCACTTCGCCATCGGCGATATGCGTGCTGCCGCGGAATGCCATGTGTTCCAGGTAATGCGCCAGGCCCTGTTCCTCGGTCCGCTCTTTCAACGATCCCGATCCGATGCGCAGGCGCATGGCCACGCCGTCGGCCGGGGTTTCGTTGTGCATGATCGCATAGCGCAAACCATTGGGCAGCGTGCCAAAGCGTACCGCAGGGTCGGCCGGGCGATGCAGATAGTCCTGCGCCCAATGGCCGGGCTGTTTGACCGGTGCATCATCGGCCAGGGCGGGATTGGCAGAACAGGCAAGCGCCAGCAGGCTGACCGAAAGACACAGTTTCATGGTTCAGATCCCTTGTTTCGCAAGACACACACAGACATCAAACTTTCAGGCCGTACGCCACCCTCCGGCAGCCCCCGGCCATGGGCGATAGGGCGCACGGGTGCTCCGCAATTGCCAGCGGCACCAGACAAGCGCCATGACCAGCACGATCAACGATACCCCGCTGATCGGAACCAGCGCGGATCGCGCCAGTGCCGGGTCCAACTTCGACATGGCGCCAAATGCGCCGATCCCGATCAAGGGCAGGCTGATGACCAGCGAATTGGTCAGCACCCGCGCATATGTCGTGGCCCCCAGGTTGCAGGCAAAACCTGTATAGATCATGGCCAGGCCATAAAGAACGCTGGCCGCCACCTTCACCGCCCAGATCGGTTCGGCCATGATTTGCGGCCGGATCAGCGCAAATGTTGCCACAAACACCAGCGCGGCGTTGAACAGCGGGGTCAGCAGGATCAGGCGATCCCCGTGCGGCAGCGACAGCAGCAGCAGGCGCGCGCGAAACAGGTATTGCTGGGTCAGGTTCGCCAGCAGCGCCGCGGCCATCGCCGGGGTGGCCCAGACCAGCGACGCCATGCCAAAGGTCATGCCCTGCCGCATCCCTTCGCGAAAGGCCGCGTCGTGCGGATCAAGTCCGCCGGGGCCAGGCACCAGCCGCGACATACCCAGCGTGATCACCGCGAACCACGCCCACAGCAGCGCCGTGCGCCGTGCCTCGCGCACAAAATGCCCCGACCAGCCCGACAGGCGCATGCCAAACACACTTTGTGCAGCATCGCTCAGCCCATCCAGCGTTCCGCCGGACGATTGCTGCTGGTCCAGCCGGGCCACGCGCAACGCCACCGGCAACAGCACCGCGCACAGGCCAACCGCAAGGATCGCGCCGGTGGGTCCCGCGCCGGGCAGCGCAGCAAACCGGTCGCCGTATACGATCATTCCGACAGTGATCAGACCCATCACGCCATACATCAGCCAGTCGCGCGGCTGGCGGCGATCCACCTGCCATTGCGCCACCGCCGTGTCGGGCCAGTTGCCGAAACAGATCGCCATCGCCGCATAGCCTTGCATCGCCAATCCGCGCAGTGCGAACTGGATCAACCCGCGCCGGGCCACATCGGACTCGCCCACAAAGGCCGCCAGCCCGATATCGAGCAGCGTCGATGCCAGCGCCACCAACAGCGGCAATAACGATACCAGCATCCACGCCGCCGCGCGCCGCTCGTGCGCTGTCGCGGCCAGCATGCGCCAGCCCCTGTTGCACAAGCCCGTCGCGAAATGCAGGTAATAGGCGGTCAGCACAAACCAGATCACGCCAAGACCGTTGGCATGCCCGAGTTTGGCCTGGGACGTCAGGCCGATAAACCCGACCAGCGCCAGCCACACCACCATCAGCACAAGGATGGCCGGATTGCCTATCCCGCCGATGCGCCCCAGCGCCTGCGCCAGACGAAACGCGCGCGGCCATGCGACCGGTGCGGCCCCGATCGCGCGCGTCATGCTGCCTCTCCGGTCAGGCCGAGATAGACCTCTTCCAGGTTCATCGGCACTTGCGCCACCACATCGAGGTCGGACAGCACCTGCACATCGGCCAGATCGACCATCAGCCGCAACCGGTTCGGCTGTCGGCCCAGCACGCGCGCGGTGGCGGGCAGAACCGGCTCAACACCGGGCAGCGCGATGTCCCATTGTTGATAGCGTTCGACCAGATCGCCGGTGCTGCCGCAGGCGACGATGCGCCCTTCGCGCATCACCGCAACGCGATCGGCGATGCGTTCCAGTTCGTTCAGCTGGTGCGACGAGATCAGGATGGCGCGGCGCTGGCCAGAGCTGGCGGGCTGGTCGATATAGCGCAACAGTTCGGTAAACAGGTGATGCCGCCCGGCAACATCGAGGCCGGTGGTCGGTTCATCCAGCAACAGCACATCGGTCTCGCGCGCCAGCGCCATGATCAATGACAGCCTTGTGCGCGCGCCGAACGACAGTCCGCCGATCTTGTCGCGCCGCGACAGCGCAAACAGATCGAGCAGCCGGTTGCATTCGTCGGCCTGCCATGCGGGATAAAACCCCGACACATAATCCAGCGCCGCGCCAACCCGCCCGAAGCCGGCAAACGCCAGTTCGGGCGAAACATACCCGACCCGCTGCCGCAATGCGACCAGATCGCGCGGCAGGCTCAGCCCGCCCATCACGATCCGGCCGGCCTTGGCCTGGCCCAGGCCATAAACCAGATCGATCAGCGTGGTCTTGCCCGCCCCGTTCGGCCCGATCAATGCGGTGATCGATCCTTCAGGCAGATCGAGATCGATCGGCCCCAGATCGAACCGGCCCACCCGATGGGCAAGCCCGCGCACGGACAACACGGATGGATCGTCGGTCATGCTTGGTCCCCTTCCTTGAGCATTGCGCGCAACAGCTGGAACATTTGCGCTTCGGTCAGGCGCGCACGGCGTGCCGCCACAATGGCTGCGCCCAGCGCCAGCTTGACCTCGGCCAGCGCATCGGCGCCTGCGTGCGCCGCCGCATTCTCGGCCACGAACGCGCCAATGCCCTGCCGGCTGTAGATCAACCCGGCGCGTTCCAGTTCTTCGTAGGCGCGCTTGATCGTGATCACGCTGACCAGCAGATCGGCCGCCAGCTTGCGCACCGAAGGCAGCATGTCGCCGGGCGACAGACGCCGTGCGGCAATCTCGCGCGCGACGGCGCTGGCGATCTGTTCGTACAACGGCCCTTCCGCCGCGCTCGAAATCGGCCCGAACTGCAGGTCTGGCGAATCACTGTTCATACTGTGTATATATCATACATACACAGTATGAACAGTGATGTTTTGGTCAGAACCCGGTCAGGGCGTGAAATCGCGCAGATCGGCCACCGTTTTGGCATCCAGCCGACGCAACAATGCCACCACCAGATCGACCGTCTGGTCAAAATCATGCCGATTGATCACGCCGGTGTGCACATGGGTATAGCGCGCCGGCACAACCAGGTTCACCGTCGGCGCACCACCTGCAACTGTCTGCATTTCGGCGCTGTCGTCGCCATATCCCTGCACCAGGTCAAATTGCAGCGGCACGCCCGCCTCGCCCGCCACCTTGCGGATCAGCGATACCAGCTTGCGATTGGGCAAGGCGCTTGAATCATACAGAAACAGGCCCGGCCCGTGGCCCAGTTTCACTTGCGATTCTTCCGGATGCGCGCCGCCCGCATCGCCGGTTACCCCGCCTTCGATCGCAATGCCGATGTCGGGCTTGACGATCGCGGTTGCCGTACGCGCGCCGCGCAAGCCGATTTCCTCCTGCACGGTGGCGACAAAAAAGATCTGGTTGGGGTGGCCGGTCACCTTCAACCGTTCCATCGCCATCAGCAGCACCGCGCAGCCAACCCGGTCATCCCAGGCCTTGCCCGCATAATTGGCCGTGCCGTTCAGCACTTCAAACCCGCTGTCGGGCACAACCGGGTCGCCGGGTGCAATGCCAAGCGCCGCCACTTCGGCGGCCGATCCTGCACCCACATCCAGAAACACCGCATCGCGTTTGATCAGGCTGCCGCGTTCTTCGGCCGCGGCCAGATGGATATCGCGGATCGAACTGACCGCGTGGACCGGCCCCTTGCTGCCGATGATCACCCAGCGTTGCCCGGCCAGCGCCTGGTCCAGCCAGCCGCCCAACATCTGCATCGACAGAAATCCGTCGGGCGTGACCCGCCGCAACACCCCGCCCAGTTCGTCCATATGCGCATCCAGCATCACGCGCGGGCCACTGCTGCCCTGGCGCGCGATGACCGAACCAAGCCCGTCATAGCGCAGATCTTCGGATGCGGCCTTCATCCGCGGCACCATGATCGCGCGCACCGCCTCTTCAAAGCCGGACGGCCCCGGCGCGTTGCTCAGATCGCGCAGCAAGGTTTCGGTGGGGTCGGCCATCGCCAGACCGGGGCAGGCCAGCAAAGCCGCAGCAAGCAACAGGCGCATCAGGATGATCTTTCGGTTCAGGGATGGGTATAGACCAGCTTGCCACCGACAAATGTCATGTCGACATGCCCGTTGAGGAACGCCTGCGGCTGTGCGGTCAGCGGATCGAACGGCAGCACGATCATGTCGGCCAGCTTCCCAGGCTCCAGCGTGCCCTTGATCGCTTCTTCGCGCGACAGGTATGCGCCGTTGGCGGTGTACATGCGGATCGCTTCGGCCACACCCACCGCCTCGTCCGCACCATGCACCGCACCGCTTGGCCCCTTGCGCGTGATGGCGGCATAAAGCCCGACCAGCGGCCCGACCGGCAGATTGTCGCTGCCGAATGCCATGAAGATGCCGAACTTGTGCGCCGGCGTGGCAATCGGATTGTTGTGCTCCAGCCGCCAGTCATCGAGCGTGGCGGCATAGCGGTTTTCCAGATTGTAGAGAAAATTGGGCTGCTGCGCGATCCAGATGTGGTCGCGCGCCATTGTCGCCATGGTCGCATCGGGCGGCATGATCGTGAAATGGTCGGTAAACCAGCGCCGGTCATCGGCCGCATGCGCCGGGTCGGGGATGGTCTCGAGCGAATGCGCATAGGCATTGATCGTCTGCACGATCGCGGCATCGCCGATGCAGTGCAACCCAAGCTGCCAGCCCAGCCGGTTGGCGGTATCGACCATGTCCTGCAATTCGGCATCGGTATAACGGCCCTTGCCGCGAAAGCCCGGTTGTCCCTTGTAATCGACCAGCAGCCAGGCGGTCGGACCGGTAAACCCGCCATCGACCAGATTTTCGCCGATCGCGCCGATCCGCACGCGGTCGTCGCCAAATCCGGTGTGGTGGGGAAACGCCTTCAGCCGTTGCGGCCCGGGATACGAAATATACAACGTCACCCGCGGCAATTGATCGCCCATTTCGGCATAGAGCGCCTGCGCACGATGAAAGGTCATTTCGCCGCTGGCCACTTCTTCGCCGGGGCTGGCTGGCGCGATACCGCCCTGCCCCACGGGTTCGTCATCGATCTTGCCGCTGGCATCGTGAAAGCTGGTGATGCCCAGCGCCAGGAACCCTTGCAAGGTGCGGATCATCGGCGCCTTCATTTCGGCCCAGGTCGGCGGCGGGATAAACCGTTCGACAATATCCTGCCGCTCGCGGATGATACCCGAAGGCTCGCCCGCGGCATCGTGTTCGATCAGCCCGCCTTTGGGATCGGGCGTATCGCGCGTAACGCCCGCCAGTTTCAGCGCCAGGGAATTGCCGGCGGCCGAATGCGCGCCCGCGCGCACCAGCAGGACCGGATTGTTCGGCGCGGCTGCGTCCAGATCGGCACGGGTCAGATTGCGCTTTTCGGCCAGTGCCGCTTCCTGCCAGCCATAGCCGGTGATCCATTTGCCCGGCCCCAGTTCGGCGGCCTTTTTGCGCACCATGTCCTGAATTTCGACGATCGAATGCGCGATCAGCGGATTGACATCGCTTGGCCCGATCGGGATCGGGTGGAGGTGCGTGTCGATAAACCCCGGCATCAGCGTACGACCATGCAAGTCGATCACCCGCGCAGCGCTATACCGGTCCAGCAGGTCCTCGGCGCCGGTCGCCACCACCCGGCCGTTGCGCACGGCAATCGCCGATCGCACTGAAAATGCAGCATCGACGGTCAGCACTTGCCCATCGTGGATGATCAGATCGACCGGCTCCTTGGCCATGGCCGTTGGCCCTGCACCCAGCAACAGCCCCGCAAGCGTCAGTTTTACCGCCCTCATCGTGATGCCCTCCATGCCAGCCGGCGCAGCATGACGCGCACGGCGGCGCCCGGCAAGGCGGTGACGATTAGAAAAATTGTACTTGGCGTGGCCTGCGCGCGGTGCTTGTCTGATCGCCGTCCTACCCCGGTTTTTTTAGGATATTCGCGCATGACCACGCTGCCGCTGCTGTCACCTGAAACCCACGATGCGTTTCGCGCCGATGGCGTGGTCGTGCTGCGCGGACTGTTTGCCGAATGGATCGACCGCTTGCGCGAAGGGGCGCGCACCAATCTTGACCGGCCAAGCCCGCTGCACCGCAATTACACCCGCGATGGTGCGCGTTTTTTCGGCGATTATTGCAATTGGACGGCAATCCCCGAATTTCGCAGCTTCGTACACGACAGCCCTGCGGGCGAAATTGCGCGCCAGTTGATGGGCTCGCGCGTGGCGCGGATCTTTCACGAACATCTGCTGGTGAAAGAGGCCGGGGCCGACATCCCCACCCCATGGCACCACGACAGCCCGTATTATTGCGTGTCGGGCCAGCAAAGCGTCAGCCTGTGGCTGCCGCTCGATCCGGTCCCGCGCGAAATCTGCCTTGAATCGGTGGCTGGCAGCCATGCCTGGGGCAAGCTGTTCCGCCCGCGCCGGTTTGACGGCACCGCCTATGACCACACCACCGACGATCTGGTCGAGATGCCCGACATTTCGGCGCATCGCGATGAGTATCGCATCCTGTCGTGGGATCTGCAGCCGGGCGATTGCATCGCGTTCGATTTTCGCACCGTGCATGGCGCGCCCGGCAATCGCACCGCAGGCGGCCGCCGCGCCTTTTCCACGCGCTGGTTCGGCGAAGATGCGGTCTATGCCGACCGGGGCGGCGCGACGTCACCGCCCTATCCGCACCTGGCCGGGCAGTTGAAAGCGGGCGACCCGCTGCCGCTGGACGAATTCCCGGTGATTGCGCGCGCCTGAGCGCGCGATTACTGCCCCAGGCGCTTCAACGCTTCGGGCGGCATGTATTTGGCAAACGCCGACATCGCCGCGCCCACCGACGGATCGGTCATCGCATCGCGCATTGCGATGGCACCAAGCGTGCTGAACCCCTGTTCGACGCCCTTGGCATCGCCGGCCTTTTTCAACGCCAGGATCTCGTTCAGGCAATCAACCGTCATCAGCCGGGTATACGTCGCAGCCAGCGCACGATCGGCCGCTTCCTTGCCTGCGGGGTCAACCTGAACCATGGTCTGGGCCAGCGAGGACGAGGCAAGACTGCCCAGGATCCAGCGCACCAGCGCCTCGCGATCGGCGCCGGTCGATTTTTTGACGAGGCACGTCGACAGCGCCTGTTCCAGGGCCTGGTTGTCCGTCTGGGCCATGGCCGGGGTGGCCAGAACCAGCGAGCCAACCGCAATTGCGATAACCATACGCATCAAGGTGTCGTCCTTCGTCAAAAGAGATCGGTGTGCAACATAGGCAAATGCGCTCCGGCGCGCCGCCGGCGATTGGCGGTCGGACCGTGTGCGGTGTCCGGGATCGGGATGCTTGGCTACCACGCGTTCAGCCGCTCCCAATCCTGCATCAGATCGCCGCAATCGCCGATATCGGCGGCGATCGCAGCGCCCAGTGCGTCCGCATCACCCGCAGCGATCGCGGCAAGCGCGACGCGGTGCTGATCGATCATCTTGGCGGTGCCATAGCGGCCATAGACAACCCGCATGAACGGCCCGAACTGCATCCACAGGCTATCGATCATGCGCAGCGCCAGCGGCAACGGCGCCGCGCCATAGATCAGCGAATGGAACCGGTGGTTTGATTGCATATAGGCCAGCACATCCCCACCGGCCAAGGCGGCGTCGGTCGCCTCGTCGGCGGCTCTGATGCGGTGCAGCAGGTCGGTATCGATATGCGGCAGCGCGGCGCTGGCCACCATCGGTTCGAGCAGACGGCGCAACCGCATGATCTCGTCAAACCGGGCCGAGGTCATGCGCGGCACCATGACCGCGCGCTTTGACCGGATTTCGACCGCGCCTTCGGCCGCAATCCTGCTGAGCGCATCGCGCACCGGCATCTGGCTGACCCCAATTTCCTGCGCCAGACCGCGCGTCGAAATGCCCACGCCCGGCGCAATCCGCCCGGTGATCAGCCGGGTGCGCAGATCGTTGTAAACCTGTTCGCGCAGCGAAGTCGGACCATCGCCCACTGCCAGGTCATCGTCAAAATCCTGGATCGGATCGGCGCTGACGACTGCTTTCATCGGTACGATCACCTTTTGGGCGTTGCGGTCCGACACACCTTGGCGAAATCGGCGCCCGGGCGCAATCTCTTGCCATCGCAATGCAGACGCCCGGGCCGCGATGGTGCCTCAACGGCCACGTTGCCGGCCCGACATCGCATTGACGCTCTGCCGCCTTAAAGCTATCTGTGATCTTAGTTGACGGCCCGGCCGCAACGACAGGTCCTCTTGCGAAAGAATTCCATGGTCACGGTTCGCAATTACGACATTCCCGCGCTGCGCCAGCTGGATGTTGCGCACCATCTGCCCGCGCAATCGAGCTATGGCCTGCAGGTGGAACTGGGCGGAAGCCGGATCATCACGCACGCGCAAGGATCGACCGTCTATGACGGCGATGGCCATGCCATTCTGGACGGGATGGCCGGATTGTGGTGCGTCAATGTCGGCTATGGGCGGCCCGAACTGGTCGAAGTGGCAGCGCGCCAGATGCACGAACTGCCGTTCTACAACACCTTTTTCCGCACCGCGACCGTACCGCCGATCGAACTCGCAGCGCGCCTTGCCGGGCTTCTGGGGGGCGAACTGCAGCACGTGTTCTTCAACAACAGCGGGTCGGAATCGAACGACACGGTGTTCCGCCTGGTGCGCACGTATTGGGCGATGAAGGGGCAGCCGCAGCGCAGCGTGTTCATCAGCCGGCACAACGCCTATCACGGATCAACGGTTGCCTCGGCCAGCCTGGGCGGCATGGACTATATGCACGTCCAGGGCGGGCTGCCGATCCCCGGCGTCGAACACGTGATGCAGCCTTATGCCTTTGCCGACGGGTTCGGCGAAGACCCGGATGTGTTTGCCACCCGCGCGGCGCAGGCCATCGAAGATCGCATCCTGGCGGTCGGACCCGAAAACGTTGCCGCCTTCATCGGTGAACCGGTCCAGGGCGCCGGCGGGGTGATCATCCCGCCGCGCGGTTATTGGCGCAAAGTCGAAGCGATCTGCCGCAAATACGGCATCCTGCTGGTCAGCGACGAGGTGATCTGCGGCTTTGGGCGGCTGGGCCAATGGTTCGGGTTTCAGCATTACGGCATCACCCCCGACATCGTGTCGATGGCCAAGGGCCTGTCGTCGGGATACCTGCCGATTTCCGCCACCGGCGTGTCACGCGAAATCGTTGCAGTGCTGCGCGCCTCGGGCGAGGATTTCGTGCATGGCTATACCTATTCGGGCCATCCGGTCGCGGCCGCTGTGGCGCTGCGCAACATCCAGATCATCGAGGATGAGGACCTGGTGCGGCGCACGCGCGAAGACACCGGCCCTTATCTGGCGCGCGCGCTGGCGCAACGGCTGGCGGATCATCCGCTGGTGGGCGAAGCGCGTTCGCTGGGCCTGATCGGCGCGGTCGAGATCGTGGCGGAAAAGGGCACCAACCGCCGCCACGGCGGTGGCGGCCAGGCCGGACCGATCGTGCGCGATGCATGCATTGCGCGGGGCCTGATGGTCCGGGCAATCCGCGATTCGATCGTGATGAGCCCGCCATTGGTGATCACGCACGCCGAAATCGATCAGATTGTCGACACGATCGCCGCCGCGCTCGACGCCAGTGCCGGGGCGCTTGCGGCGCTCGACTAATCGCGCGGGCCGCGGGCCAGCGCCACGGTGGCGCCGCCTGCGACCTGCAGCAGGGTTTCGCGGCTGGCCTGCGCGCGCGCCATCGCCATCAGGCCCAACACCATGACGACCAGCGCATTGGCCGCTGTGGCCGGGTCCTGGTCGCGCCGATAGTCGCCGGCGCGTTGTGCGTTTTCGATCTGCAACTGGAACCAGCCGCGCACCTCGTCGACCAGCATCTGCGCCAGTTCGAGTGTTTCTGAGCTGTGCGCAAAGCGCTCCATGATGGTGTTGCAGATCAGGCAACCCTTGCGATCGGGATCGTCGGCCAGTGCGCCGACAAAACCCCGCAGCCACCCGTCGATCGCCGCGGCACCTTCGACCCCGGTCGGAATCGTGCTGCGAAACCCTTCGCCATAGCGTTGAAACACGCGGCGAAAGAGGTCGTTCTTGTCCTTTACAAAGGCATAGATACTGCTCGCGCCAAGTCCGGTGGCCTCGTAGATGTCGGACATCGAAGTGGCGGCAAAGCCGCGCCGCCAGAACACATCCAGCGAACGATCCAGAAACGCATCGATATCGAAACTGCGCGGGCGCGCCATGCCTTGCCTGCTCCTAGGTTCGTAAAAAAAACCTATCAATGATCGGAAAACGGGTTGACCAGTTCCGGAACGTTCATTACCGTAACAATCGTTCCAGAATGGACCTGTGCCATGAATATCACGCCATTACCAGTCGCACGTCGATGTCCGTTCGCCTCCACTCTGGCGCAAACCGGCTTGGCCGGAACCCGAATGCTCCCCCCTTTCGACCAAAGGATAAGACCGATGGCCCGTACCCTTGCCGCGCTGAAACTTGCCCTGCCGTTTGCCCTGATGATTGCCGGCCCTGCCATGGCGCAATCGGCCGACGGTTATTATCATGCCGTGATGGAAAAGCCGGCCGCGCCCGGCAGCCATGTCGTATCGAGCGACGTGGTCTGGACCGCCAACGGCACAGCCTATGACGCCTCGGTCTCGGGCGACATTCCCAAGCGCGTCTGCGCGACACTGGCGCAGAAGACCGGCACGATCACCGGGTTTACGGTCGAAGGAAAGCCGCTTTCGGCCGACGACCTGGCCTATTGCAACAAGCACGCACGCAAGACGAAATAAGCATCTGCCTGCGGTGATGAACCTTGCCCCCTCCCCCCCGCGGGGAGGGGTTCGGGTTCAGGCGGTGTGCAACGCCTTTTGCAGTGGCAGCGAACGCACCCGCTTGCCCGTGGCGGCAAACACCGCATTGGCCAGCGCGGGGAAGATGACCGCGTTGGGCGGTTCGCCCATGCCGCCGGGCTTTTCGTGGTTTTCCACGATCGACGTCTCGATCTTCGGCGCCTCGTTCATGCGCAACACGCGATAGTCGTGGAAATTCGACTGTTCGACACGGCCATTGGCAATCGTCACTTCGCCGTATAGCGCAGCCGAAGTGCCAAAGATCACCCCGCTGTCGATTTGCGCTGCAACCCCCGAATGGTTGATCACCTGCCCGCAATCGACCGCCACGGTAACCTTTTTGACCACGATCTGGTTGTCCTTGTCGACCGTGACTTCGGCCACCGCCGCCATATAGGTTTCCCACAAGTGGATCACCGCCACGCCGCGACCGATGCCGGGCGCGGGCTTGTCATCCCATCCCGACAACGCATGCGCGATTTCCAGAACGTGGCGCGCGCGCGGGTCCTCGATATGCGCCAGACGGAACGCGATCGGATCCTGGCCGACCTGGTGCGCCAGCTCGTCGATCGCCGATTCCATCACGAATGCGCTGCGCAACGGCCCCACGCCGCGCCACCAGCTGGTCGGCACCATGCTTTCCTGCTGCTGGAACGTTACCTTGCGCGCGGTGGCGGGATAGATCGGCGTGATCGCGCCTTCGACGGCATCGTCATCGACACCCTTGAACGCGGCGCCCATCAGCCGCGCATAGATCGACGATCCGGCAATCTTGTGTTCCCAGGCCGCAATCTTGCCATCGGCGCCCAACGCGATATCGATGCGATCGGCATAGGCGGGGCGATACCAGTCGTGCGCCGTGTCTTCCTCGCGCGACCAGATCAGCTTGACCGGAAACGGCACCTGCCTGGCCAGATCGATGCACCGTTCGATCATGTCGGTTTCCAGGCGCCGGCCAAAGCCGCCCCCCATCAACCGGTTGTGCACCGTGACTTTGTCCAGCGTCAGGCCCAGCCGTGCCGCCGCCGCCTTGCGCGCGTCGGACGGGACTTGTGTGCCGGTCCAGATTTCGCATTGCCCGTCATGGACATGCGCCACGCAATTGGCCGGTTCCATTGTGGCATGGGCCAGAAACGGCTGGGTATAGGTCGCGACAAACCGATGCGCGGCGCCTTTGCGTGCCGCATCCAGATCGCCCGAGGTTGCGGCAACAACGCCCGGCTTGTCGAGTGCAGCGGCCACCGCACCGACGATCGCGGCGGTCTGGGTGCCGTTCAACGCCGCATCGGCCGTCCACTGCGGCTTGGCCGCGGTCATGCCCTGCCGTGCCGACCAGGTGTTGTCGGCCACGATATACACCACATCCGCACCGCGGATCACGCCCGACACCCCGGGCACCGCGCGCGCGGCGGCTTCATCCACGCCTGCCAGTTTGCCACCGAACACCGGCGACACCGCGATCGCCGCATATCTCATACCCGGCAGCACGACATCGATGCCGTATTCTGCCGTGCCGCGCGCCTTGGCATCGCCATCCAGCCGGCGCTGCGATTTGCCGATCACGCGATAGGCCGTGGCCGGACGCACGGGTGCCTCGGTCGGCAGCGGCGCCGCTGCTGCGGCCGCGACAAGCGCTGCATAAGGCAACACTTTGCCGCTGGGCTTGTGCACGACCGCACCGTTTTGCGCATCGCATTCGCCTGCCGCCACGCCCCACTGCCTTGCCGCTGCATTGACCAGCGCGGCGCGCGCCTTGGCCCCGGCTTCGCGCAGCGGTTGCCAGACCTCGCGCACCGATGTCGATCCGCCGGTGCCCTGGTCGATCGGCGCAAAGCGCGCCGCATCGCCATCGGGCAGCGTGACCTTGATGGCTTCGGGTTTTACCGCCAGTTCTTCGGCGGCGATCATCGTGATCGTGGTCAGGATGCCCTGGCCCATTTCGGTCTTGGGCAGCGCCAGCGTCACCTGCCCCGCGGCATCGACCGCCAGCCAGGCGTTGGCAGCCAGCGACGGCGTGGTGGCGGCGCGGCTGCGCCCGTTGCCCATCGCAACGGGCACGACCAGCGCGCCGGTCACAACCCCTGTGGCCAACAGGACATCACGGCGTGTGGCGCGGCTCATGCTTTGTCTCCCGCATGGATTTCAGCGGCGCGCTTGATCGCCGAACGGATCCGCGGATAGGTTCCACAACGACAGATGTTGCCGCTCATCCCTGCATCGATCGCGGCATCGTCGGGCCGCGGATTGTCGCGCAGCAACGACGCCGCCGCGACAATCTGGCCCGGCTGGCAATAGCCGCATTGCACCACATCGCCTTCGTTCCAGGCGGCGACCAGCGCCTTGCCCAATGGCTGTTCGGTCAGGCCCTCGATGGTGGTGATGGTCTTGCCCACCGCATCGCCCGCGGGCGTCTGGCACCCGAACACGCGCACGCCGTCGACCAGCACACTGCATGCCCCGCACAGGCCTGCCGCACAGCCAAATTTGGTGCCGGGCAGATGCGCGATATCGCGCAGCAGCCACAACAGCGGCATTTCGGGCGAGGCGTCAAAGTCGCGCCGCTTACCGTTGATCGTCAAAGTAACAGCCATGATCTTCCCCAGGGTGGACCTTTTGACCAGCAGAAGGCCGCAGCCCACCGCCCATGTCAAGCACCCTGCAGGGGCACGGGCACGCAGGAATGCGGTTGCACTGGCGTCGGCCGCCGGTATGACAGGTTTTCCGCTTTGATCACAGTTCGTAAATCGGAGTTTTTGCGCAGATGGGCCGTCCCCTGCTCGGCATTGTTGCGTGCACGCGCAATCATGAGGACGAGACCATTCACCGCGTGATTGACCGGTATCTGCGTGCGCCGGCGCAAACCATGGCCGTCGATGTCGTGCTGATCCCGGCGCTGGGTGCGCTTGCCGACAGCCGCAATCTGGCCGCGCGGATCGACGGCCTGCTGCTGACCGGCAGCACATCCAACCTCGAAAGCTGGCGCTATGGCGGCGCGGGCGACCACGGCCCCTTCGATCCCGCGCGCGATGCCACCAGCCTGATGCTGGCGCAGGCCATGCTCGATGCCGGCAAACCGGTGTTCGGCATCTGCCGCGGGTTCCAGGAATTGAACGTGCTGTTCGGCGGCACGCTGCAGCACCTGCCACCGGCCCGGCAGGCGCTGCACCACGCACCGGCGGGCGTTTCGATCCCGGCCATGTTCGCGCATGGCCACACCGTCACCCCGGTGCCGGGCGGCATGCTGGCCCAGGCACTCGGCACGGCACCGATCACGGTCAATTCGGTGCATTTTCAGGCGATCGACACGCTGGGGACTGGCCTTGTGGCGCAAGCCCACGCCCCCGACGGACTGGTCGAGGCGTTTTCTGCGCAAGTCGGCCCCGCGCAAGTGCTGGGCGTGCAATGGCACCCCGAATGGGACGCCGGGCACAACCCGCAATCGCGCTGGTTCTTTGATGCTTTGGGCCGTGCCATGGGCGCGTCATGACGCGCATTACCGGGGGCAGCCGCGCCGCGTTCTGGGCGCTGTTCGCCGCACCGGCGGTGTGGATGACCGCGTTTTTCGTGGTGCCGCTGTCGGTGATCTGGGCCTACAGCTTTGGCCGCACGCTGGGGCTGACCCAGGTGGACGTGACCGGCACGCTGGCCAATTATGCGCGCGTGTTCGATCCGGTTTACCTGTGGATCTTTGCCAAGTCGCTGGTCTTTGCCGGTGCCACGACCGCGATCTGCCTGGTGATCGGATTTCCTTATGCACTGGTCATGACCTTTGCGTCGAACCGCGCCAAGATCGGCCTGCTGCTGGCGATCATGCTGCCGTTCTGGACCAACCTGCTGGTGCGCACCTATGCGCTGATGGCGGTAATGCGCACCGAGGGGTGGATCAACGATGGCTTGGGCGCGGTCGGCCTGGGGCCGTTCGAAATGCTGCACACCAATTTCGCGGTCATCACGGGGCTGGTCTATGTCCACCTGCCGTTTATCGTCCTGCCGCTGTTTTCCACTTTGGACCGGCTCGATCGTTCGCTGATCGAGGCCAGCCTTGATCTGGGCGCGGGCCACTTGCGCACCATTTTCCAGGTGGTGATCCCGATTGTGTGGCCCGGTATCCTGTCGGCCTTGCTGTTGTGCTTCATTCCCGCGCTGGGATCATACCTGACGCCTGATCTGCTGGGCGGGACTGACAGCCAGATGATCGCCAGCGTGATCGAGCGCCAGTTCAAGCGCGCCAACGACTGGCCGTTCGGCGCGGCCCTGTCGTTCATGCTGATGTACCTGACGCTGGCCGCGATGGCCTGGCGCGCGCTGGCTGAACGCCGCGCCGTGCTGCGCAAGGCGCGCTGATGGGCAGGCGTCGCGCACCGGGCCCGCTCGACTATGCCCGACGCTGGCCGCTGCGGCTGTGGGTCGCGGGCGTCATGCTGTTCCTCTACCTGCCGCTGGCCAGCCTGATCGCGTTCAGCTTCAACGATTCCAGACGCACCATCCGCTGGCAAGGGTTCACGTTTGGCTGGTACGGTCGCCTGGCCAGCGATGATGCGCTGATCGCAGCCTTTGCCAATTCGCTGACCATAGCGGCGATGTCGACCGTGGTCAGCGTGGTGCTGGGCGCGATGGCGGCGGTTGCGCTGTGGCGGTTCCGCTTTCCCGGCCGCAGCGCGTTCGACGGGGTGATCACGCTGCCGATCGTGGTGCCCGAAATCTGCATGGGCGTCGCGATGCTGGTGTTTTTCGGCACCATCGCGCCGTGGCCGCGCGATCTGGCCTGGCCGTTCGATCTGGGCGCCATCGCGATTGCGCATATCACCTTCAGTTTTCCCTTTGTCACCGTGGTCGTGCGCGCGCGGCTCGCCTCGTTCAACCGCGAGATGGAAGAGGCCGCGCGCGATCTGGGCGCCAGCGAATTGCGCGCCCTGTGGGACGTGGTCTTGCCGCATATGCGCCCGGCGCTGATTTCGGGCGCCTTGCTGGCGTTCACGCTCAGCCTTGACGATTTTGTCATCACCTTCTTCACCGCAGGGCCCAACACCGTCACGTTTCCGGTCAAGATCTATTCGATGGTGCGATTTTCGGTCACGCCCGAGGTCAATGCCGCCTCGACCGTGCTGATGGCGATCACTGTCATCCTGACCTTGATCGGGATGACGCTTCAGGGCACCGATATTGCCAAGACAGAAGGCGCCTGATGCTGATCCGGTTTGAAAACGTTACCAAACGCTTTGGCCGCTTTGCCGCGGTCGACAATGTCAGCCTGGACATTGCCGCGGGCGAATTCTTTGCGCTGCTCGGCCCGTCGGGCTGCGGCAAGACCACGCTGCTGCGCATGTTGGCAGGCCTGGAACCCTTGAGCGAAGGGCGCATCCTGATCGACGGCATCGATATGGCGGGCACGCCCCCCAACCGTCGCCCGGTCAACATGGTGTTCCAGTCTTATGCCGTGTTTCCGCATATGACCGTGGCCGACAATGTCGCCTATGGGTTGAAGATCGACAAAGTGCCCCGTGCGCAGCGCGAAACGCGCGTGGCCGAGGCGCTGGATCTGGTCAAACTGGGTGATTTCGCGCAGCGCCGCCCCGATCAATTGTCGGGCGGGCAGCGGCAGCGCGTGGCCCTGGCCCGTGCGCTGGTCAAACGGCCCAAAGTGCTGCTGCTCGACGAACCGCTGTCGGCGCTCGATGCCAAATTGCGCGATGCGATGCGCGGCGAACTTGCCGCGATCCAGCGCGAGGTCGGCGTGACATTCGTGATGGTCACGCATGACCAGGACGAGGCGCTGGCCATGGCCAGCCGCTGCGCGCTGATGAACCTGGGCAAATTGCAGCAGGTGGCAAGCCCCGGCGATCTCTACGAACACCCGGCCAACCGTTTCGTGGCCGACTTCATCGGCTCGATCAATCTGTTCGAAGGCACATTGGCGCCGGACAACACCTTTGCCACTGCGGCGCTCGACACGCCGGTCCTGATCGAACCGGGCGCAACCGCAGGCCCGGCGTGGATCGGCATCCGGCCCGAAAAGATCGTCATGACCCCCGCCAGCGCGCCGCGCCCCACCGGTCCTGCCGCGCGGCCCGCGGCCAATGTGACGCGCGGCACGATCGTGACCAGCGCCTATCTTGGCGCAACCACCCAGTACGACGTCCGCACCGGCAGCGGCACGCTGATCAAGGTGACCGCCCCCAATGGCACGCGCAGCACCAGCCCGGCGCTGCCCGTCGGCACCGCGGTCTGGCTGCACTGGGCACCCGATGCACCGGTGGTGCTTTACGGATAAACCCGTGGCGTCCGATTGACCGGCCCCGGCCCCGGGCGTAGACGAGACGGCAATGTTGAAGTCTCGATCCATCGAGAGGGCAGGTCCGGGTGGCTGTGATATCCGCCACTTTCCACGCTCGTACTATGCCGCGACGATCGACCAAACGATCGACGCTCCGGCGTTGCAGCACGATGCGATCACCGACCATTGCGTGATCGGTGGCGGCTTTACCGGGCTTGGCGCCGCGCTGGCGCTGGCGCGCGCAGGCCAAAGCGTCCGCCTGGTCGAAGCGGGCCCCATCGGCTGGGGCGCGTCGGGCCGCAACGGCGGCCAGGTTCATGTCGGCTGGCAACAGGATCTGCCGTGGCTCGAGCGACGGCTGGGCCACGCCGCCACATCCGCCATGTGGCAGGCGGCGCTGGCCGCGCGCGCGCATCTCGATACGCTGCTCGACCTGTGCGATGATCGTTGCGATTACCGCCCCGGCCTGATCCATGCCGACCACCGGCCGGGCGCAGTCGCACAGACCCATGCGCATGTGGCAATGATGCGCGACACCTGGGGCTATCGCAGCCTGACCGCGCTCGATCGCGATGGCCTGCGCGCAGCAGTGGGCAGCCCCGACTATCACGGCGGCAGCATCGACATGCTGGGTGGTCATCTGCACCCGCTCAAACTGGCAATGACGATGGCGCGCGCGGCGCAGTCCGCAGGGGCGGTGATCCACGCCCACACCGCCTGCACCGCGCTGACCCGCACAACCGGCGGCTGGTGCGTGACCACCCCGCACGGCGTGATCCGTGCCGGGCGCGTGCTCGATGCCACGGGCGCCTATGCGCGCGCGCTGGTGGGCGAAACCCAGTCGCGGATCCTGCCGATCAACAATTATATCGCCACCACCGCGCCGCTCGATCCCGCGATCGCACAAGGGTTGATCGCCAATGGCGCCGCGGTTTCGGACGCGCGGTTTGTGGTCTATTATTTCCGCATGACCCCCGATCATCGCCTGCTGTTCGGCGGCGGAGAAACCTACGGCACGCGCATGCCGCGCGATCTGGCCGGCGTGGTGCGGCCGCACCTGCAACGCATCTTTCCGCAATTGGCGGGCGTTGCGATCGATCATGCCTGGGGTGGTACGCTGGCCATATCGCCCAACCGGCTGCCCTTCGTGATCGAGCCGCAACCTGGCCTCTATGCCGCCAACGGGTTTTCCGGCGTCGGTGTGGTGCTGGCGCCGTGGCTGGGCGATGCGGTGGGTCGCGCCATGGCGGGCGAGGCCAATCCGGGGTATGACCTTGTTCGGCGCCTGCCCGCGCCGCGTTTTCCCGGGGGGGTGTGGCTGCGTTGGCCGACCCAGGCCCTGGCCATGCGCTTCATGGCATTGCGCGACCGCTTCTGATTGATGGACAAGCCCAAGATGACCGAAGTTTTTGCCGACTGGATCCGCAGCCGAGGGATCAGCGAAGTCGAATGCCTGGTGCCCGATATCAACGGGGTGGTGCGTGGCAAAGTGTTCCCCGCCGACAAGTTCATCTCGTCGGTCGGATCGATGAGCCTGCGCCTGCCTTCAAGCGTGTTTTCGGTGACGATCACCGGCAACTATGCCGATACCGATGCCGACGATTTCCTGTTTCGCGATCCCGACGTTTCGCTGCGGCCCGATATCCGCTCGATCTGCGTGGCGCCGGGGTTTCGCACGCCGACCGCATTTGTCGTGGCCGATGCATTGCACCGCGACGGCACGCCCTTCGAGATTGCCCCGCGCTATGTGCTGCAACGCGTGCTCGACAAATTTGCCGCGATCGGCTGGACGATCGTGGTCGCGCCAGAGCTTGAATTCTATCTGACCGAAATCAATTCCGACCCCGATCTGCCGATCGTGCCGCCGCGCGGCCGATCGGGCCGGGCGGAAAGCTCGCCCCAGCCCTATGGCCTTGAATCGGTGACCGAGTTTGAAGACATCATCGAGGAAATCTACGACAATTCGGAAATCGCCTCGCTGCAACTCGATACCATGATCCACGAAAGCGGCACCGCGCAGCTGGAAATCAATTTCAACCATGGCGAGCCGATCGCGCTGTGCGATCAGGTCACGATCTTCAAACGCATCGTGCGCCAGGTCGCGCTCAAACATGGCGTCTATGCCACTTTCATGGCCAAGCCGATGGAAACCCAGCCGGGCAGTGCCATGCACCTGCACATTTCGGCAGAGGATGCCGATGGCCGCAACCTGTTCGGGACAGAGGCCGGGATCACCCAGGAATTCCGCCATTTTGTGGGCGGCCTGCAACGTTATCTGCCCGAAATCGCACCGTTGTTTGCGCCCAATGTCAATTCGTTCCGCCGCATGCGCCCCGCACACAGCGCGCCGATCAATGTGCAATGGGGGCACGACAACCGCAGCTGCGGACTGCGCATTCCGACCTCTGCGCCGCAGAACACCCGCATCGAAAACCGACTGCCCGGTGCCGATGCCAATCCCTATATCGCCATCGCCGCCAGCCTGGCCGCAGGTTTCCTGGGCCTGCGCGACCGGATCGAGCCAATGCCATTGATGACGCACAACGCCTATCTCGAAGAACGCACCTTGCCGCGCACGCTCGATGGCGCGCTCAAGCAGATGATGGCGTGCGAACCCGTGGCCGAACTTTTGGGCGAAGGGTTCATCCGTGCGTTTTACGAGATCAAGCTGAACGAACTGTCGGCCTATGATGAAGTGATCAGCTCGTGGGAACGCGACCACTTGCTGCTCAAGGCCTAGGCGGCGTCGACGAATTCCGCAGCGCCGCAGGGGCCGGACCAAAAGCCGTGGTGCTGCGGAATTTGTCCACGCGGCGCAGGTGTGCTTTTACGGGGTGCCCGGCGATTCTGCCGCGCCCCGATCAAGGAACACCGACCCGATGAAGCAATCCCGGCGCAATTTTCTCAGCCAGGCCGGACTTGCCGGGATCGGGATCAGCTTTGCCGGCGCGCTTAGTGCCTGTTCGCGCCACAATGCTGCGCAGACGCTCAATCTGTACACCTGGGACACCTATATCGGCAAACACACGCTGCCCGATTTCGAAAAGGCGACGGGCAGCAAAGTCAATATCAGCCTGTTTGCCAACAACGATGAATTGTTTGCCAAGCTGCGCGACGGCAACCAGGGCTATGACATCATCGTACCGTCGAACGATTTTGTCGAACGGCTGCACCAGGCGGGATCGCTGATCGATCTCGATCATGCCAAAATCCCCAATCTGGCCAATATCGATGACAAGTTCCTCACTCCGCCGTTCGATCCCGGGCGCAAGGTATCGGTGCCCTATACCTGGATCGTGACCGGCATCGGCTATCGCAAGTCAAAGGTCGACGGTGTGCCCGACAGCTGGAAATGGGTGCTCGATTCCGATCGGTACAAGGGCCGCATCGGCCTGTTGGCCGAAGCCAGCGAACTGTTCGAAATCAGCGCCAAATACCTGGGCCTGCCCGCAAACACCGCCGATGCGGCGACAATTGCGCGGATCCAGGCAATGCTGCTGAAGCAGAAACCGAACGTGTCGGTGTTCCACGATGACAACGGGCAGGACCTGTTGCTGGCAGGCGATATCGATCTGGTGATCGAATACAACGGCGACATCGCGCAAGTAATGCGCGAAGACAAGGATCTGGATTTTGTCGTGCCGCGCGAAGGCGGCATCCTGGCCAGCGACAGCCTGTGCATTCCCAAGGGCGCGCCTAACCCTGACCTGGCCCATGCGTTCATCAATTTCGTGCTCGATGCGCACAACGGCGCGCATATTTCCGAAACGATCCGTTACCCCACGCCCAACAAGGCGGCACTGGCACTGATGCCGGCGGAATACCGCAACAATCCTGTGATCTTTCCACCTGCGGCGGTGCTCGCCCATTGCGAATATTCGCATTACCAGGGCCAGGCCATCCAGTCGGCCTATGAACAGGCGATGACGCGCGTGCGCGCGGGCTGACCGGTGGCGGGCCGCAGGGCGGGTGCGCAATTTTTGGCATGGCGTGCGTGACTTTTTCGACACACCCGACAAGCCGATCCAGAAGTTCTTAGAAGAGATTTGACAATCGGGGTGAAGCGGAGTGAATTCGGCGCATGAGAAATCTGTGATCCCTGCCGGGAAAACCTTGAAATAAGGCAGTTAGACCCGGCGCTTTTGGGATCGATGTCAAACCGGCCTAAGGGGGGCTAGCGTTGATGCACCGTAATTCCGACCGTCAGAACGCCACGACACTGCGCAAATGGCTGCTCGCCGCAACCAGCCTGACCGTGCTGGCCCCTGCCGGCGCCCATGCGCAAAGCGCCGCCCCTGCCGACCAGTCGGCCACCGCCGATACCAAGCCCGCCGGCCTGGGTGAAATCGTCGTGACCGCAACCCGCCGGTCGGAAAGCGTGCAGAAGGTTCCGATCAGCCTTCAGGCGCTGACCCCGGAAAAGCTGGAACAGCGCCAGGTCGTCAATTTTGCCGACTATGCCGCGCTGTTGCCCTCGGTCAGCTATGCGTCGTTGGGGCCCGGCCGTTCGGATCTGTATTTCCGCGGTATCTCGTTCGATTCCGAAGGTGCGGGCGATACCTCGCAGCGTTCGGTTGCGGGCATCTACCTCGACGAAATCCCGATGACCACCGCCGGCCGCATGCCCGAAGTGCACGTCTACGACATGCAGCGGGTCGAGGCCCTGTCGGGTCCGCAGGGCACGCTGTTCGGTTCATCCTCGCTGTCGGGCACCTTGCGCCTGATCACCAACAAGCCAAAGCTCGGCGTGCTGGAAGGCGGCTATGATGTCGAAGTGAACAAGTTCACCAAGGGCGGCAACAACACCGGCACGGTCGACGAAGGCTTCATCAACATTCCCGTGGCCAAGAACGTCGCGATCCGCATGATGGCCTATTACGACCATACCGGCGGCTATATCGACAATGTGCCCGCCACGCACACTTACCCGTTCTATTCGCCAAATGCAGACGGCGGATATGACCAGACCAGCACCTATACCATCAGCAACAGCAATTCGCTGCCGGCCCAGACGGTCAAGAACCTGGCCAAGCGCAATGCCAACCCGGTTGACGAATATGGCGGCCGCCTGTCGTTGCTGGCACAGTTCGGCGACTGGTCGTTCCTGCCGCAGGTGGTCTATCAGTACCTTGATGCCAAGGGGTCGTTCAACTTTGACCCCAAAGTGGGCGATCTTCAGGTTCACGACTTTGGCCCGACCGAAAACCGCGATGCCTGGATCCAGGCGGCGCTGACCATCAACGGCAAGATCGGCGATTTCGATCTGGTGTCGTCGACCGGCTATATGCATCGCCGGATCAAGAACTCGAACGATTATACCTATTACACCGTTGCCTATGACGTGCCGGGCAACACATCTGCGGTGTTCTTCCACGACAGGAACGGCAACCAGCTTGACCCGACGCAGGAATATTACGGCAACAACACCTTCACCAACTTCACCCAGGAAGTGCGCATTTCGGTGCCGAAATCCTGGCCCTTCTCGTTGACCGCGGGTGCTTTTTACCAGCACCAGAAAAAGGAAATCAACGAAGAGTATTCGATCGCGGGCTTTGGCCAGTCGGTCGACAATGCGATCATCAATCCAAACACCGGCCTGCTGCAAAGCCAGACACTGCGCGACGATGCGTTCTATCTGACCGAAAACAACAAGGTTTACACCGATTACGCGCTGTTTGCCGAAGGCACCTATCCGATCACCACCCAGCTGAAGCTGACCGCGGGGATCCGTCTGTTCCGGGCAAAGGATGCGGACAGCGGGTTTGACGGCACCGCAGCGGGCAGCGCCTTTCCCAACGGCTGTGCCACGCCGTTTACGGCCCCGCGCCTGCAGGCCTGCGACAATGTGACACCGCCCAGCCCGTACGACCAGAGCGGGGAAACGCACAAGGTTACGCTGACCTACCAGGCCGCGCCCAGCAAGATGATCTATGCCACCTATTCAACCGGCTTCCGCCCGGGCGGCAACAACACCATCGCCAAGAACAATCCCTACAAGGCCGACACGCTGTCGAACTTCGAATTGGGCGTAAAGACCAGCTGGGGCCCCAATTTCCGCATCAACGGTGCGGTTTATTACGAACAGTGGAAGGGCGTGCAGTATTTCATCGTGCCGATCGGGTTCAACGGCAACGGGCTGACGCTCAACGCCGGAAACGCGCGGGTCTATGGCGTGGAAAGCGATTTTGACTGGCACATCGGCAACCTGGCGCTGTCGGGATCGGGCGCCTACAACGATGCCGCGCTGTCGACCGATTTCTGCGGCCTGACATCACCTGGCAGCACGGTGCAATTTGCCAATTGCGCGGGCAACCCCAACGAAACCGCCGCCTACAAGGGCACCCGCCTGCCCCGCCAGCCCCGGTTCAAGGCGCAGATGCAGGCGCGCTATACCTATACGATTGCCGGGCTCGACGCATTTACCCAGCTTGCCGGCAACCACCAGTCTTCGTCGACCTCCAACCTCGACCAGACCAAGGACGCGCTGCTGGGCGATGTTCCGGGCTTTACCAGCGGCGATTTCTCGACCGGGGTCAGCAAGGACAAGTGGAGCCTGGAGTTCTTCATCGAAAACTTCACCGACACCCGTGGCCAGCTGTCGCGCAACACGTTCTGCGCCATCGAAGTCTGCGCCAATTCGACCCGCACCCTGCCCAGCAAGCCGCGTTTTGTCGGCCTGAAGTTCTCGAACAAGTTCTGACCTGACGGGCGGCGGACAACCGGCAAAAACCCGGTTGACCCCGCCGCCCCACCCGCTTATGTGCGCCACCTGCCCCACGCGGCAGCCCCTTGGGGCGGAGTAGCTCAGCTGGTTAGAGCAGCGGAATCATAATCCGCGTGTCGGGGGTTCGAGTCCCTCCTCCGCTACCAAATTCCACATGAAAACAAATGCTTATTCCTCCGGGAAAGCTATATCTGATTTGCACGGTTTATCGCACGGTTTTGGACTGTGCGATACGGTGCGGAACGGGCTTTGGCACGGTATTGAACGGCCGTGTGACACGACTGATCATCGTTGGGTTGAAATTTGCGCTTGCAGGGTCGTGCAGCGTGGGAGCGCTGGGTCGAGCGATTGCGCGCTGTTGAGCGTGCTGGGCGCTGTACTGGCTGGATTTGGGCTGGACGCGAATAGTCTGTTTAACCGACCGATGGCAGCCGCGAGGACGGCACTTGCCAAACGCACCACCCCACAATAGCCCATACCGAATTGGGTTAGGGACAGACTCGGATCATGCGGAGATTTGCAGCAGCGTTAGCATTGGTGGCAATGTCTGTGCCACCGCAGGCGATAGCAGCCGAGTGGATTTACGTAACAAGCAGCACAGCCGAGGAATCTATCTATTATGACAATGGGTCTATTAGAACAATATCTCCTGGTATAAAGAAATATTGGATGAAGCTTGTTGACAAAGATGGCATCGATTCTGTTGAATTATACTACACAAACTGCCGGTCGGGGACATCAAAAATCATTCAAAGCATCAAACATTACACTGACGGCCGCACTTACACTCAGAAGGTGAATAGTATTTGGCAAGATGATGCCCCAGACACCATTGGAAGCACGCTTAATAGTGTGATATGCCATAAGCGGTGATCGTGCACCAATGCCACCATCTGGCTTCGTGCATACCCCCTGAAGACCGACGCCTCTCTTGATAACTTATGGTTCAGTTCGTGCAAGGATGGTTCCCAAACGGTTGTGCGACACGACCATTCGCGATCGGCGGAACAGCAAGCCTGCCACTTATCGCGTCCTGCTGTTTGTAAAATTCCATCGACTATGAAATCAGCCACCGATGTAGCCGCCGCCATCATTCTGCGCCAGAATCGAGTTCTGGTGGCACGGCGGGCAACTGGGCAAAAAATGGCTGGGCTTTGGGAGTTTCCTGGAGGCAAAGTTGAACCAGGTGAATCGGCGCAATCGTGCATTGTTCGCGAGCTGCACGAGGAGCTGGCGATCACCGGTCATGCTGGCGCGGTTCTTACCACGAACCTTCATCACTATCCGGGTGGTGCGATCAACCTTATCGCTGTGCAGTTCGATATGGATGGCGACAGCTGGCAATTGTCGGTCCACGACAAAGTCGAATGGGTTGGCCTCAATGTGTTGCTCGGGATCGAGCTTGCACCAGCGGACGTTCCCATTGCAGAATATCTCTGCGCAACGTTGCTTCGCGCTGGAACCAACCCGGAGTGAACATGCGCTATTGGTGGGTCAATCAAAACCAAACCTTCAAACATGAGGTCCAAGGCGGATTTCTCTGGTCGCCCAAGCGGAGCAAGGGGGATCGGCGCAATCCCTTCTACGACACTATGATTGAGGTGCGGGCGGGCGATCTGGTGCTGTCCTTTTGCGATACACAGATCAAAGCCGTTGGCGTTGCGCAAGGATCAGCCGAATCCGCGACCAAACCCGCATTTGGTAACGTTGGCAATCAGTGGGACAATGAGGGATGGCTCGTCCTGGTTGAATTTACCGAAGTTGAAAGCCCAGTTAGGCCGAAAGACATCATCGATGATCTTCGCCCACATATGTCGGCCAAACACGCCCCCTTGCAGGCTAATGGAAATGGCAACCAGGGGGTCTATCTGGCTGAGGTCTCGGCGACGTTTGCCGAGATCATCCTAGCCAAAGTTGGTTTTTCGGTTGGTCCTGTCGCTGCAGAGCCCGATGAAAGTGTCAATGAGGTCGCTGACGAGGCTGCCCAGGAAGCGGTGCAAGGCCGCACTGACATTGGCCCAACCCAGAAGCAGCAATTGGTCCTCGCACGTCGCGGGCAAGGCGTGTTCAAGGCCAACGTGCGATTGAACGAGCAGCGGTGCCGTGTCACCGGCGTCATAGACCCGAAGTTTCTCATCGCGAGCCACATCAAACCTTGGCGGGTCAGCAACGACCAAGAAAAGCTCGATGGCTGCAATGGTCTTCTGCTCTCCCCTCATGTCGATCGCCTGTTCGATGGAGGCCTGATCAGCTTCGATGACGATGGAACGATCCGGCATTCAAGCCTGCTGCCGCCTGAGGTTTGGTCTGCATGGGGCTTGGATGCGGTCAAAGGCGTTGGCGGCTTCAATGCCGCTCAGTGCGCATTCTTGGAGTATCACCGCACCAAGATTTTCAAGGCATGATGCCGCGGTCGGGCCGGTGCTTCGCAGGTTGCGGAATGGTCGAGTTACACCACTGTTTGGGGTGGGGCTCAAATTTGCTCTGTGGGCCTGCTACAGCGTGGAGGCGCTGAGTTGAGCTAAGCTCGCCCTTGAAAGCCGCAATGTTGAGGCGATGCCTGCTGCGCGAGTGCGTGAAATCCGGCGTTCGCTGGCCAAGAGCACCAAAGATTTTGAACGCCGCTTTGGCATCCCGGCACGGACTGTCGAGGGATGGGAGCAAGGGCGCAAGATCGACGTGGCCCACCGAGTGCTGCTCACAGTGATCGCCAAATCGCCTGAGGTGGTTGAGGCTGCATTGGCTGAGGCTGGTTGACAAGGGTATGTAAATCACATACTTTATGTCTCATGGAAATCGAGTTCGACACCGACAAAGATGCAGCCAATATGGCCAAGCACGGCGTCTCACTCACCCACGGCGCTAAGGTTTTTGACGATGGCGACGTGCTGATTGTGCCAACGATCAGGGATGAGGATCGGGAGGATCGCTACAAGGCGATTGGGCTGATCGATGGCAAGCTGTGGACTGCCATCCATGTTTATCGGGGAAGCGCGGTTCGGTTTTTGTCGGTACGAAGGAGCAATCTCAATGAGCAAAGAATCTACGATAGCAGTTCCGGCTGATCCCGATGATGCCGAAGACCGGGCTGTCAGTGATGCTGGCCTTGAGCGGGCACTGATGGGCCGTCGCATTAGAAAACTGCGCAACAGCCTTGGGCTTTCGCAGGCCGAGTTTGCTGAGCGGTATTCGATCCCACTGGCCAACATTCGTCAGTATGAGATTGGTCGCACATTACCACCAGTGGCAGTGCGGGCCTATTTGCGCATCATCGAAGCCGAGCCACAGCATGTGGCCGATGTGTTGCAAGCTGCCTGATTGGCATGTCCGCCATCAGTCGTGGGACACGACCCTTGGCGATGGCGTCAAATCCGCGCTGCAACAGCCCGCACAGCGTTCAAGCCAGCGTCTCCGCAGCCATGCAGCGGGCCTGGCGCTTGGCTGCTGTAGGGCGCTGTAAACCCGCTGGCCAACCGGCCCAAAACCATTATCGCACGGTTTGTACGATCAAGTGCCTGAAATTAAACGGTAAAGTGGCACGGCATATCACACGGTTCAAAAATGGTGGGTTTAACCCATTGAAAATGAACGCAGCTTTTGACCAGCATTAGCATCATAATCCGCGTGTCGGGGGTTCGAGTCCCTCCTCCGCTACCATAAAAACAAGTACTTAGCTGCATGTTCGTCACTCCCTTAAGGGGCCGGTTTACAAACTTTGTAAACCGCTACGCGCTCAACCGTTCCACCATGGACACGACAACGCGCGCTTCATCGACATATCTGGCCCGAATTTCGCTGATCCTTTTGGCTGTCCAGCCAATGGTTCGAGCGATCTCATCATCGGTCAAACCGCGCATCGCGAGCCATGTGGCGTAAGTGCCGCGCAAGTCATGCATGGTCCGATCAAAGCCTTCGGGCTTGGCCTTCTGGAACACCGAACCAAGGCCACTTTCGGTCCATGGCTTACCCCGACTGTTGCGCAAAACTTCGCCCTCGCCGCGCCCGATGCTGTCGAGCAGCGATCGCAGGTCCGGCAAGATCGGGATGATCGCACGCCCCTTGCGCTTGCGGGTGGTCAGGATGATCGCCTTATCGCCAACGTCGTTCCACGTCAGCCGGACCAAATCGCCCAGACGAAGTCCGGTGAGGCTGGCGAGGCGCAAGGCGCGATCGAGATGATCTGTATAAAGGGAACGGCCGGCAGCGTCCTTGCTTGCCTGCATGGCCTCCCAGTGCCGTGTTTCCCAAACCTGGTCAGACTTGTTGACATGGTGGAGCTGGCGAATGCCTGCGGCGATATTGACGGAGACAAGCCCTTCCCCTTGCGCCCAACCCAGCACCGTCGCCATCGTCACGCTTGCCTTGTCGGCGCTGCGTGGTTGATCAGCCCAGGTGTTGCGCCAATCGATGATTTCAGTGCGCATCCGCTGGTCCTGGAACGCGTCGATCGGTGCCGAGCCAAATTTGGAACTGACCCGGTCCAGCCAGAGGCGATAATCGCGCTGGGTACTGTCGGCGAGACCTTTGAATTCCGGGCTGTTGCGGTAACGGTCAAGGATGTCGTCAAGCGTTTCAAGTTTGCTGCTCGAAGGTGCACGGGCGTGTTGAGCCTTGGAAATCAGGGCCATGTCTATGACTGGTTTTTCTCCAGGTACGCGGTGAATGCACGGCCCGCCGCGCCAGGCATACACGTACCATATCCGCCCCTGTGCCGTCCGCTTACTGACGAGGTGCAGACCGGTCACGATTCTGGCTTTGTGCTTTCCATGCATCGAATGCCGTTCCTGCCTGTTGTCCCGCAGGGGGTAAAAAAGTCACGCCATCCGCGCGTATGTCAACGCCGGCAGCGGAATGGCCGAGACTGGTCCACCATTCATAAGCTTGTTGGACCTCTGACAAAGGCACGAGGCGGCGTCGCGCGCTCATCCCCGTCTCACGCTCTTCACAGCGAAGATCGCGCCCAAAGCAGTCCTGTAGGCGCGGGCTTCGTCTGCCGGCGTCATCGCCTCGCGAATGAGGTTTTCTGCCAGGCTGATTTCGCGGGCGGCGGCGTCTTCGTCACCGCACAGCCGCACATCGACGGCGTGATCCTTCGGCAGGACACCGCGTTCGATCAGCAGGCCGATCGCGCGCCAGCGCCGGCCGCCGGCATGGACATCGAAAAGCGTCTTGCGGCCTTTCGCCGGACTGACGATCAGCGGCTGCAGCAGGCCGTGTTCGGCAATGCTGGCAGCAAGCGCCTCAAGGCCAGATTCGGCATTGAGCTTGCGGACATTGCTGTCGGACAGGCGCAGCTTGGCGTGTTGGATCGTGGTGGTCTGCATGAAGGGTCTCCCGGACCAGTTCCGAGGCCCGGATCATGCGAGACACTTTTGTCTCCCAGGGGGCCTCGACCCCCATTTCACCACTCTCCTCTCTGCATCCCCGCTCCCGCCAGAAGCTGCGCCGGCATAAGCGCGGGAAGCGAACATACCCGGTTGACCCCACACAGGCTTGGCGGGATAGGCTGCGGGTCATGGACTTCGATGACCAACTTCGCCGCTTTTTCGGGACTGACGACCTCGGCACCCTCACACCAGCTGCGCTTGCCGGCGGGGTGGAGCATATGCGCGTCGAGTTCGGACTGGAGAAGGACAAAGACCGGCGTTTCGCGATGTGGACGATCCTCTTCATGCTGGGTGAAGCGCCGGATCTCGATGTCGCGTTCAAGGATCCAGCGGACCGCGATGCGGCGCGCAATTTCATGGACTTGTTGGACAAGTCGACGAGCGGGTAGCCACGCGCGGTCGGGCTGACGCCCCCTTAACCTATGCGATGCGCACCTTGCAGACACCACCCAACTGGCCTAAACCGCACCAATAGTATGATCATCGGCATGGAGGCCGACATGGCTACGGTGCGCAAAACCATCACACTGACCGAACAACAGGATGCCTGGATCGCTGCGCAGATCGCCGCCGGTCATTATACCAACGACAGCGAAGCAATCCGCGACCTTATCCGGCGCGAACAGGAACGCAGTTTCGAAATCGAGACGATCCGGCAGGCCCTGATCGAAGGTGAGCAGAGCGGGGAGCCGGAATCTTTCGATTTCGCGGCGTTCAGGCAGCGCAAAACTGCGCAATATGGCTGAATTTCGGCTCAGCCCACGAGCCCAGCGCGACCTTGAGAGCATATTCGATTACACGGCGACGCAATGGGGCCTGCCCCAGGCGATCCGATATTCCGAATCTATCGAAGCCGCCTGCGCCGCTCTGGCACAAGCGCCGCCTCAATCACAGAACTGCGCGACAATCAGGCAGGGCTATCGGCGACGCAATGTCGAACAGCATGCCATCTACTTTCGCCAGACGGCCTACGGGATCGCAGTCATTCGCATTCTTCATCAGCGGATGGATCAGGTGAGGCACCTGTGACCTCAGCCCCGTCGGGTGGCTGCTGATTTCCTCGCGTGGATTTTCGCACGGTTTGCCGCTAGCAGTTTCACTTCCACGAACGACGGAAGTTGAAACCAATGAACAACAGTGACCTTGCCGATACGATTGCTGCGGCACACGGGCTGACCAAGGCCGATGCGCGCAAGCTGGTCGACGTTGTGTTTGCCGAGATTGCTGCAGCGGCAGCCAAGGGCGATGAGATCAGTTTGAACGGCTTTGGCAAGTTCAAGATCAAGGATACGCCGGCACGTGAGGGCCGCAATCCCTCGACCGGGGCGACCATCCAGATTGCGGCTTCCAAGAAGCTGACTTTCGCGCCCGCCAAGGCGGTGAAAGACAAGTTGAACGGATGATTCGGCTATAGCGCCCTGCCCAAAGGCGGGGCGCTGACCGACCCGCAGCCAGCCTGGAAATCCCGATTTCGCGGAGGAACGAAATCAATCTCGATTGACGCGGGCGCCCTTGAGGCTGCGAAATCGCTCGATCGCAGCAGCAACAAATCCCGGAGGCGAGCGGCCAAAGACGCTGGTCTGCTTGCCGGGCACGAGTCGAAGGTCATAACCAACCCAGGTAAAATCATTGGCCTCGGCGGCGAGGAGCCAGCTTTCATTCGGTCTTGGCAATCCCATGGCCCGGGCGACATCTTCAGGGATCTTGACCGTTGCCGAGGTCGAGAATTCACCCTTGGTGGTCACTGCCATCACGACTACCCTGCCTTCACCGGCTGCGATTACCAGGACAGGGCGTGCCTTGTTGCCTTCGCTCGATCCCTGAGCGGCGTCAGCTTTGAACAAGTAGACATAGTTGTGAACTTCGCCGAGCTTTGGGAACGGAAAGCGGTTTACTCCCGCCATTGGCCCGTTGCCACTTCGTCTGCTGACGGACCGAACCGGGTCAGGAAGCTGTCATCCTGTTCGCTCAACTCTTCGGCCGCGATGACACGCCTGTTGCCGTGCAGAACCTTGATCGCCTGCTCGGCCAGCGCGAAATAGTCCGGGCTGACGACATAGGCGTAGGGCCGCTTGCGCTTGGTAAGCGCGACCGGCCGTTGACGGCTCGTGTCGATAAAGCCACCTGGTTGGTGGTGGAACTCGGTGAGGCTCACCTCGACGGGTTCAGTGGGGCCGGCCATCTCATTCTCCTTAGAATTAGCATTATGGCTATTTTGCTGAAAATAGCAACAATGCTAACTCCCTGGTTTCCAATCATGGCTCCGAACTGACGGTCTCCCGCTCAACGAGATAGAGCGGAGGCGGCTCTGCCCAGGCATATCCTTGGCGCTCCATCTGACGTGCTATCGAGCGGCGATAGCGAGCGGGCCAATCCAGGTGTCGCTTGAGTCGACGCTCAAGCTTCACCGCATGGCTTGCCAGCGCCGCGCGGCGGATGAAAAGCGCGGGATCGATCCAGTTGGTCCGTGCATCTTCCAATCTGCCGACGGCATCATAAGCGCGCTGGAAGTCGGATTCGGCATCTGCTGCACATCGCATGAGACGGGCATCGTCCTGTTCGATTGGTGGGAAGCCGGATCCCGGACAGGGTGCCCCGCCGACGTAATGGCGGGTTACCATGCCGTTCTTGCGCAAAGACTTTCGCCGTGCACAGATTTGGCAGCGATCACAGCTCATGCCGCCAGCTTTTCGAGAATATCGCTGGCAGTCTGGACGGGGACGAACAACCGGCACTGAAACTGGATGATTTCGGTGAAACAGCCCTTGGCCTTGTAGGCCGGCAGCGCACGGGCATCGAAGCCGAGAATCTCGAGCCGCTGTTCGCCGTTGACGCGCGAACGCTTGAGATTGAGGCCGCGCGCCGCGTTGATGGGCACCACCTTCCCGGCCAAGGCCGCGCTGACGATCTCGGATACGGTCAGTTGGATTGTTGAACCAAGGCCAAGCTTGTCGAGCAGTGCGTTGACGGCATCGACCGGCACGATGCGGCCCAGCAGGCTGCGGCCGTCCTGGGTAACGAGCCTGCGCACCTGCGCATCCTCCCCCAGCAGGTTCCAGATCGGCAGAAGGCGTCCGGTCGCAAGGAAGAACCGTTCGACGTGGGGATGAAGGGCTGCGTTGTCGGCTTCCGCTTGCCAAAGCGGCGTGAAAGTCGCTGCATCGATATCAACCCAGTGGCTCTCCTCGAGATCACTTTGCGGGATCAGAGAACTGCGTCCCTGACGGTATAGCTTCCAGACTTTCATGAGATGACCATCCTCATCGAGCCAGGGTCGGTCGGGAATGAGCAAAGCGACTTTGCCCGATCGCTGATTGCGCATGAAGCGCCCCAGTCCGCCTGCCCTTGCGGCGCGCGCCAGAATGTCTTCAAGCGAAGTGATCCGGACCGCCCATTGCGCCTCGATCGTCAGCAGTTGTGTGATGCTCCCGGCCTTGTCGCGGAACATTTCCCGCTCCTCAACGATGGCCAGCTTGTCGGCGATCAGCGTCTCGACGCCCGCATCGAATGTTCCAGCCTTCTTGGCCGCCTCGATGCGCGCCTCGACCAGGCCAAGAAATTCGTCGAAGATGGCGTTCTGCATCGCGATCGGCAGCGCCAGAATGCGATTGAGCCAGCGCTGGATCGGCGGCAGATTCTCGACCAGCGAGCCTTCATACTCGAGCTTGAGGCCTGTCCGGTCGCAGAAGGCCTCGAAGCTGGTCGATGTCAGCTTGCCAGCGTGCAGCAGGCGATACCACTGGATCAGGCCCTCACGAGCGTATTCACTCTCCAGATTGTCGGCGGGGTTGAACAGATTCTGCCCCCCGGTCTGGCGCTGCCCACGCGTAAGCGCGCCGAGCGCATCGAGCCGGCGCGCAATCGTCGAAATAAACCGCCGCTCGCCCCGGCAGTCGGTGGTGACAGGCCGGAAGATCGGCGCCGAGGCCTGGTGCGTGCGGTTGGTGCGCCCGAGCCCCTGGATGGCCTTGTCGGCGCGCCAGCCCGGCTCAAGCAGAAAATGAACGCGGCGCTGCTGGTTCGCCGCAGCCAAGCTGGCGTGATATGACCGACCGGTCCCACCGGCGTCGGAAAAGACCAGCACGCGCTTCTTGCCCGCCATGAACAGATTGGCATCGGCAATGCCGGAGGAGGCGGATCGCGACTGCAATTTCTGCGAGCCATCCGGCAAGGTCAGGAGCCGCTTGGTTCTGCCGGTGACCTCGGCCACGGCATCGACACCGAAACGCGTGATGATGGCATCGAGCGCTGACGCGATCGGGGGCAAAGCGGCAAGCAGTTCGATGGTGTCGTCGCGGATGCGGATAGCCTTGGGGCAATGGACGGGGTTGCCGTCATCACCGATCCGGGGGCGTGACCGTTCGTTACCGTCATCGTCGAAATAGCTCTCCATCGCCCGGGTCGGAAAGGCATGCTGCAGATAAGTGAGACAAAGCTCCTTGGGGGACAGATCGATCGCCAGTTCCCCCCGATCATCGGGATCGAGATCGGCAAGCCTCCGGTCGAGCAGAGCTTCGGACGTGGAGACCAACTGCACGACTGCACTCATGCCGTCGTCGAGTGCGCGACTGATCGCCGGGAGCAACGACGGCAGTTTCATGGACAGCAACAGCTGGCCGAAGAACCGCTGGACCGAACTCTGGAACCGGCTGCGCGCTGCTGACAAGGCTTGCCCGTTTAGCGTTTTGCCCTCCAGCGGGTCGATCACCCTTGAAGCGACCAATGCGGTCTCGAGGTTGCGATGGATGATCGACCAGTTCTCCGACCAGGCGTCAAAATCGGCAATCTGATCCGGCGTCAGTTTGTGTTCGAGGACGTCATATTCGACGCAGGCGTATGACAGCGAGCGCGCGGTATAGACGCCCATCGCTTTCAATTCGCGCGCCACCAGTTCCATGGCGGCAATTCCGCCTTCGCGGATGCGCGTAGTAAAGCTGGTGCGATCAGGAAACTGTGTCCCCTCCCCCCACAGCCCAAGCCGCACCGCGTATGCCAAATTATTCACGTCTGTAGCACCGGTAGCCGAGGCGTAGACAACCCGGGCCCGGGGCAGGCGGTTCTGAAGCTCGACCCCTGCGATACCCTGTTGTGAACCCTTGGTGGAACCGAACCGCCCTTCGCCACCGGCAACACCGCCCATGGCATGGGCTTCATCAAACAAGATGCACCCGTCGTAATCGGGACCACACCATTCGAGGATTTGCTGGAGCCGGGTCTTGCCGCCCGAGGCGCTTCGCAGCGTGGCGTAAGAGGCAAACAAGATACCTGCGCTCAAACCGATCGTGGCTTCGGGCTTGAACTTCGACAGCGAATGAATGTCGATGCCCATCCCGCCCAGGGCTTCCCAATCTCTCACAGCGTCGCACTGAAGCGCGGAGTTCTCGGAAACCCAGATGTGCCGGCGGTTGCCGCGCAACCACTGGTCCATCAGGAGCCCGGCGAGCTGCCGCCCCTTCCCTGCCCCGGTGCCGTCGCCAAGGAAGAAGCCCTGCCGGTAAATATGGCCATCGGCGTTGGGCACCGGGTCGAGGCCCCTTTCAGGCATGACATAGCGGCCGGGTAAATCATGCTCGAGTGCATCGAGGGCATGGACTACAGTTTCAAGTTGGGCGGCGGATAGAGTCTGCATGTCGATCACAGCGCGCGGCAGTCGCGGCACGTAACTTGGCGCGGGCGGAACGACCGAAGCCATTGCAGCCGATTCCACAAGCGCGGCCGGGTGGTCCGCGGCACTCGCAAAGACGATCCGTTGCGGTCGCCACGCTGCATAGACACCAGGACCATCGGTCGCGTCATCTGGCGCTTCAATAACGCGGTAGGCTGCCTCCGCCCAGGCCTGCGCTGCTCCGACATCGACAGATGGTTGTTTGATCGGCGCTGGTCGTGGGCGGATCACCAAGCCTTTGAACAATGGTCCTCGGTCTTTCGTGCGGGAACTATCCGATTGCGCCGTCCCGGTGCCCGCAGAGGCAAAGGGCAGACGTGCCGACATCTGCTCGATGAACGGCAGAAGCTCGAGGAGCGAAGCCCGCTGGACGACTGTGGTGTTGAGCTGGCCTGTAACTTTGTCGACCACCAGCAGCCGCACGGCAATGCTCGTGCCGTGGGATTTGAATGCGCCTTCCACGCGAAAGTGTGCCGCGACCCGGCAACCTTGCAAGGCGCACGCGAACACTTCGCCTGCCCTGCCTTGGGACGAGAAACTGTCGGGCATGATAGCGACCAGCCGTCCTCCAGGGCGCAGTGCGGTGACGGCGGCAGCGACGTGGCGTGCCGCGGCCAGCTTGTCTTCACCGCCGGCCGCGTTGCGCGCGAACGGTGGGTTCATCACGATGACGCTGGGTTGAATACCCAACTGGCTTACTCTGGCGGCATCTTCACTGGTTACGGAAGCGGATGGGAAAAGCAGTCGCAGGATTTCTGCGCGGGTTTCATCGATCTCGTTGAGATGGAGCGCGCTGCACTCCCCTGCCCACGCCGCGAGCATACCGGTGCCTGCGCTGGGTTCGAGTACAACGTCATCGATAGCGATAGCGGCCATGCGCGCGACAAGCCACGATAATGGCAGCGGCGTCGAGAAGTGCTGGAGGTTGATCTGATCTTCGCTGCGAACCGTCTGGGTCGGCAGGCTAGCCTCCAAATCGGCCATGCACCTCAAAGCATTGGCAGGGTTTGTAGGGATATCCATCTGCGAAATGGCCATGAGCGTTGCAATTTCCAGCATCTGAAAACTGTCTCGCTGCGACCAAGCGCCTTCCGCCGACCCGGCGCGAAAGGCTTGGGTCATAGCCGTATTCAGCATGCGACGCGGAACTGGGCGGCCCTCCAAAATAACCGAAACCATGCAACCAGCGGCCGACATTAATTGGCGTGCAACAGCACAGGACCTGCGGGCAGTCATAAGGGCGCTCCTTTCGAGTCAGTTCAACTTCGAAAGCGCCGCACCCCCTCAAACTCTTTCCACCTGGACCCAGAGATGAGGTCATTCGATTGTGAACGCCATGCCGCGAAGTTGCACAGTGCAATCGCGCGCTGGAAAGAAGCTGACGTGGCCTCTCGCGGCACAGTGCTGTCCGCGTTTCAGGATGTTGAAGACATCCTGAAACGCGATTGCACCATTGTCAATCGGCGTCGAAATACGCTTATCAAAGCAACGGGCCGATCTTTTTAATAAGGCCCATTCGAATCTAAGCATCCTTAATTAGCGGCAGGAGCCGTGCGAAGACGCGATCACAAAGACCGCATAGCGGGCGCGCCGCATGTGGCGGGCATGTCCCTCCACTATGCCGCGTGCCATCAGTAACAGAAGAAAAGGAGGAGGACGCCGCGCGGGGTGTGCGGAGTCCTCGGATGCGTCAGGCAGCGACGCGCTGATGGCGGATGGCAAAGGCCTGGTAGGTCACCCCGACCGATGCGGGCGCCGCACAAAGCCTGTTGCTGCCTGGCACATTACAGGCATGGAACGAAGCCAAGATTTTTGCGCGCGTGCCCGGCTATGTTCACGCCTGGTACCGCGATATCGGCGCGAAAGTTGCAGCAGGCACGCCTCTGGGCTCCATCGACACTCCAGAGATCGACCAGCAGATTATCCAGGCGCGCGCAACGCTCGCCCGCGTGCGGGCAGAGGCCGCGCTGGCGCGCTCGACCGCCGCACGGTGGAATGACCTGATGATCAGCAAGGCCGTGTCTGTTCAGGAAACCGACGAGAAGAACGCCAATGCCAAGACCCATGCCGCCGCAGTCGACGAAGCCGCTGCAGCGCTCGGCCGGTTGATGGCGATGAAAGCATATGCCACTGTGAGGGCGCCTTTTTCCGGCGAAGTGACGATGCGCAATGCCGATATTGGCGATCTTGTTGGACCCGGAGCCACCGCACAAACGCCGCTGTTTGCCATGGCCGATGAACAGCGCATGCGAATTTATGTCAATGTGCCACAGCAATACGGGGCCGCGATGCATCCTGGTTTGACCGCCAGTCTCTCCATTCCCGAGGCGCCGGGCCGAACCTTTGCCGCGCATGTTGCTGCAGCATCTGGCGCCGTCGACAGCAGGAGCGGCGCCTTCCAGGTGCAGCTTATCACCGACAATCCCGGTGGCATTCTGAAGGCCGGTGGCTATGCGCAGATCCATTTCGACCTACCGGGTTCGGCCTCGCTAGTAACCGTGCCGGCCAGTGCACTGGTTCTGCGAGGACAGGGCACACATGTGGCCACGGTGGGCCACGATGGACATGTGCACCTGCTGAATGTCGTGCCGGGGCGAGATCTGGGCGGTTCGGTAGAAATTGCCTCGGGCCTGACGCGCGGCACACGGATTATCGACAATCCGCCGGATTCGATCAGCGAAGACGAAGTTGTGCGCGTGGAAGCCGCGAATGAGTAACCGCCGCTTTTGCTTGCGATGGCATTGGGCGTTGGTCGCAGGAACCTTGCTGCTCGCCGCCTGCTCGAATGCGCCAGCCTATCACCCGGCCACCGTACCGTCGCCTGAGGCCTATCGCGAAACCGGTCCCTGGGCTGCTGCTACGCCCTCGACCCCGGCTGGCGAGTGGTGGCGTGCCTTGGGTGATCCGCAGCTCGATGCCTTGGAAAGTCGTATAGCCCGCGACAATCCAACGCTGGCCGCCGCATTTGCCCGCAGCCAAGAGGCCCGCGCAGCGCTGCGCATTGCGCAGGCCGATGCGCTTCCGACATTCAGTGGCGCGTCGTCCGTCGGCTATGATCGGCAGTCCGACAACCGCCCCTTGCGCAGTGCCAGCCAGCCTGCGGATTATGGCAACACCATACTCGGGATCGGGGCCAGCTACGAACTGGACCTGTGGGGTCGGGTGCGCGATTCGATTGCAGCAGGCCGCTCCAATGCCTTGGCCAGCAACGACGATGTCGCCACGATCCGGCTTAGCCTGGAATCCGACCTTGCGCGCAGCTATGTCTTGTTGCGCGGGCTCGATGCCGAAACCGATCTGCTCAATGCCAGCATTGCCGCCTACAAGCAGGCGGACCAAGTTGTGCGCGCGCGCTTTGACGGGGGGATCGCGACCGGGATCGATACGGGACGTTCGGGCGCGCTTTTGGCTGATGCCAAGGCGCAGCTGGCTGATGTTCGCGCCGCCCGCGCGCGACTGGAACACGCGATCGCAAGCCTGGTCGGTACACCCTCTTCATCGTTTGCGCTGCCTCCGTCCGGAAACACGTTGCATGTCTTCGTCATGCCGGTCGGGCTGCCATCGACGTTATTACAGCGGCGACCCGATGTCGCGGCGGCGGAACGGCGCATGTTTGCCGCCAATCGCGCAATTGGCGTGGCACGCGCCGCCTTTTTCCCGACTATCGACCTGACAGCGACAGGCGGGACCAATGCCACCAGTCTGGCGGGACTGGCCGCAGCGTCCAACGCGTTCTGGGCCATCGGCCCGACGCTGGCTTTAAGTCTTTTCGATGGCGGACGTCGCAAGGCCGGGGTGCAGATGGCGCAAGCGCGTTGGGATGAGGCAAGCGGTGCGTATCGTGCAACCGCGCTGACCGCGTTTCAGGAAGTCGAGGACAGTTTGTCTGCACTCCACTATTTTGGCGACGAAGATCAGGCCGAAGCCCGTGCCGCTGAAGAAGCACAACAGGCCGCAGACCTGTCGACTATTCGCTATGAAAAGGGGGCGTCCAATTACCTTGACCTCGTCAATTCGCAAACCGCAGCGCTCCTTGCGCAACGCCGCGCCATCGAAGTGCACACCCTTCGGCTGAATGCGGCTGTAGCTTTGGCACACAGCCTTGGCGGGGGATGGGAGTCAGCCGCGCCCTGAACGGTTTGACCGCCTTAAAGCCAAAACCCTGATTTCTCGCCCGATTTTGGTGGCGTTGCGATGAAACGGGCATGCGGAAATCAGGATGCGCTCGCCTGATCCGTCGCGCCACAAATCAGGCAAACAGCCGCACATCGCCCTGGCATCGGATAATCCTCCTTGCCGTTTTCCGCGGTTTGGCGGAGAGCCAAACGTCACCATGGTTACACCCGCTCCCCATCGCATGCCAATTGCCGAGGGCACCCGCCTGTTCCAGCCCGGCCAGGAATGCCCGGGCTATGTCGTCGTCCACGAAGGAACGATCCGCGTTTCGATCACGGCGGAAAACGGCCGGGAAATTGTGTTGTATCGAGTGCGTCCAGGCGATGTGTGCCTGCAAACCTTCAGCGCATTGGTGCACGGCACAGCTTATACCGCTGAAGGTCTGGCAGAAACCGATCTGGTGATCGAGATCGTCCCGCCAAATGCGTTTCAGGACCTGGTGCTGACCAACGCGGACTTTCGTTCGCGCCTGTTCGGGGCAGTGGCCGACAGGTTTTCAGATCTCGAGCGCTTGGTCGAGGATGTCGCGCTGACCGGCATTCCGGCACGCCTGGCACGAGCGCTTTTGCGGATGGCCGATCGCGCGGATGCGGTAAATTTGCGGCATGAAGCGCTTGCGATCGAGATCGGCACTGCACGTGAGGTGATAAGTCGGCAATTGGCCGCCTTTTCACGCTCTGGCCTTATTTCAGGCACCCGCGGCGTCATCCATCTGGTGTCCCGACCCGGGTTGAAGTCGATAGCAGGCGAAATCTGATCGCGAATATTTTGCGCGTGTGTGACCATGTCACAGACTCTGCCTCGCACGAGGCCCATGCCTTTCCGATCAAGAATGGAAGGGATCGAACATGCGCAACGAAGGAAACGTAGATCGGCTGCTTAGGGTCGTGGTGGGGCTAGCTGTCCTGGCTCTCGTGTTTGTGGGCCCCAGGACGCCATTTGGCTGGATCGGGCTCGTGCCATTGTTCACAGGCATTTTCGGCTTTTGCCCGGCTTACAAGTTGCTGGGCATCAACACTTGCGGCATCCGCCGTTAGGACCTCCGTGGCTCAGGTCAGGGCTTTACTGCGCTCTCGTTCTTGGATCGCTGAGCCGCTACAGCCTCTCGAATGGGCTGAAATGGGCCGTACTTATGCTGGCTGAATGAAAAGCTGTCAGCATAGGGCCCGTAGGCCGTATCAACCGGCTTCTCGATCCGGTTCGGAAAATCACGATCGAGGTCGACCTTGTGCGGGCGAGGTTGGGCCTCGACAAAGGCGGCGACGTCCCAGGCATCCGTTACCGAAAGCGCGGGTGCAGCCCACGTTGTGCCATTGGGCATGTTGTTGTGAATGAAATTGGCAGCGTTGGTCAGCCGGGCCATGCCTGCGCCGTCGTTGAAGCTGTCGGGGCCCCACAACGGCGGCACAGCATAACCGGGATTACTCCCCGCGCCCTGTCCTTCGCCACGCGTGCCATGGCAGGTCGCGCATTGCCCGGCGAACACCTGCCGCCCACGCACAGGATCAGCTGCGCGCGCCAGTTCGGGCATTTGCCCCGGACCTTGCCCATCGGTTCGCGAACCAACCAATCGCCCCATCGACAGGAATTTGAGGTAGGCGACTATCGCCGTCATTTCTGCGCTTTCCTGAGGAAGCGGCTTGCCGTTGAGACTGCGCACCACACAACCGTTGATGCGCTCCTCGATCGTACCGACTTTACCCGAACGCGCCCGGTAATTGGGATAGGCGGCGAAGGCGCCAACCAGCGGCAAGCCGAATTTTCGGGTTCCACCATCAATATGGCAACTCTGACAATCAAGATTGTTGCCTGCATAGCGAAGGCCCGGATCAGCCGCGTGGGGACCGATCAATGCTGCGGTCTTTACGATCAGATCGTGACCCTTTCGCACAGTGCGCCCCCAATCGTCGTCGTGCAGGCCAGCGATATCGGGAACTGACCAAGCCGAGGACAATTGCAGAGGCGCCAACGGTGTCGCAGCCACTGCATGGCGGATGCCGAACAAATTGGCGAACGCCCAACCTGCGACGAGCGCAACAAGCCCGAGCCCCAACCTCAATCGGAGAGTCTTCAGGCCATGCATTCTCGATTCTCCCACGTGTCGAGCTTGAAGGCATCCACCAGATTGGCCCGATGGGTCAACGAGAACTGAGCGCGCACTTTTCCCCAGATTTGCCTCAAACACTGCTTTTAATATTAGAATATGCGAATATGTCAGCAACAGCACAACCACAAGGAAAATGACTTTGACCGATACGTCGCCTCATTCGCCGGATGCCATCACAATGGAAGACTGGGCCGGTGAGATGGGTGAAAGGTGGCTGGCCAATCTCAAAGCGTTTGAAAGTACAATCGCCCCGGTCGGCGAAGCCTTACTGGCCCACGCCGACTATCGCCCGGGTGAGCGCGTGCTCGATATCGGTTTTGGGGGCGGCGCATCCAGTATGGCCATTGCGCGCGCCGTGGCACCGGGCGGCGAAGTGCTGGGGATCGACATTTCGCGTGATCTGGTCGCCGCCACCACTCGCCGGGCGGCGACCGAAGGTGTGGCCAACGCGCGCTTTGTCTGTGCAGATGCCGCCCATGTGATTGTGCCTGATGCACCTTATGATCGTCTCTGTTCGCGTTTTGGAAGCATGTTCTTTGTCGATCCGGTTGGCGCGTTCACCAACCTGCGCAAGGCGCTCAAAACTGGCGGACGAATTGATCTCGCGGTCTGGGCGCCGCCGCAAGACAATCCCTGGTTGAGCGCCGTGGTGGCGCTGGCGCGTCGACATATCGAGCTCCCGGCATCGATTCCAGGCGCGCCGGGGCCGTTCGCCTTCGATGATCCAGACTATTTGAACCGCATCCTGACCGAAGCCGGTTTTCACTCGGTGAAGTGGGCGCGCAGCGCTGGGCAGGTCCCGGTCGGCGGACAGGGCAACACGCCCGCGGGTGCGCTGACATTTGCCCGCAACGCCTTATCGACTGGTCGGGTCCTGCTGGAATATCCTGAGAGCGTTCAGCAAGCGGTGACCAGCGAATTGCTCGAACTTTACACCCGCCATTACCGACCGGGCGAAGGGGTCATGATGGGCTATTGCGCCTGGTTGGTGTCGGCGGTCGCCTGAACGGGTTCAGGCGGGTACAGCAGCGGCGGGCCTGTTGGCCATGTGCCAACCCAGCCGGTCGATCTTTTCCAGAATGCCATTCGCGAGCGGCGATGGTGGCACGATTTCGTTCCACGCCTGGTGAAAACACAACAGCCACCCTTCGACTTCGGCGGCCCCGATAGGTGCCATAAAATGCCGGCTTCGCAGCCGTGGGTGGCCATATTTTTCAGTGTAAAGCGGTGGTCCGCCCAGCCAGCCTGTCAGATACTCGAACAATTTCTCCTCCGCGCGCACCAATGATGGCGGATGCACTGCCCGGCAGGCCGCAGCCTCTGACAGGATATCCATCAGCACATAGAAGCGGGCGACCAGCGCCCGAACCATGCTTTCGCCTCCGAGCGCAGCATAGGGCGATCCCTGCGCGTCCATGTTCACGTCCTGGCCCAATCGACGATGCGGCGAACATCCATTGCTCCTGACACGCGCTTTACCTCGTGACCGCCGACAAACAGCGCCAGCGTTGGGATCGAGCGGATGGCGTGCGCACCCGCCAACGCCTGTTCCTGTTCGGTATCCACCTTGAGCAGGCGCATGTGGGGTTCCAATATGCGTGCGGCCTGGTCAAAGGCAGGAGCCATCGCCTTGCACGGGCCACACCAAGGCGCCCAGAAATCGACCAGCACCGGCAGACTGCCCTTGCCGACATAGGCGGCAAATGCACTGCTGTTGACTGGCGCCGGATGGCCCGTGAACAGTGGTGTGTGGCATTTGCCGCAATTGGGCGCCTCGGCCAGTCGTTCGGGTGGCACCCGGTTGCCGGCCAGGCAATGCGGGCAGACGACGATTGCGCTCATGACATTCTCCGTCGGTCCGCAATGACTTGCGGACAGCTAGGCAGACAGCTTCTGGACGTCGGGGGTCGCAACGATCGCGGAACCATCGCACAGTTCGCACAAGGCGTGGATGATGCCGGATACGACTCGGTCCTTGAGGCTGTACCAGCGGACATTGGCCTCGATCCGCACCAGAACCGCGTCTTCGGCGCGCAGCAGCGCAAGATGCTGCGACACGCCCGATTGCGACAGACCGGTCAGTGCCACCAGTTCGTTGACGCTGACCTCTCCCTCGTCCATCCGGCACAGCATCAACAGCCGTTCGGGATGGCTCATCACTTTGAGCCGTTGCGCCATATAGCCTGCATTGGCTTTGAGTTCGGTCAGATCGGTGGGTTTCATGATTCCTCCACAGATAGTGATACGCCGTCATCGCGCAAGACCACATAAATTGCCGGGATTACGAGCAAAGTCAGCAGGGTTGACGAAGCAAGGCCAAACAGCAGCGAAATCGCCAAACCCTGAAAGATCGGATCGGTCAGGATCACGCTGGCGCCGATCATGGCGGCGGCGGCGGTCAGCGCGATCGGCTTGACGCGGATGCGGCCGGCTTCGATCAGCACTGCGCGCAAGGGCTTGCCCGGGGTGCTGGCATGGCGGATGAAATCGACCAGCAGGATCGAATTGCGCACGATGATCCCGGCCAGCGCGATAAACCCGATCATGCTGGTGGCGGTAAACGGCGCGCCGAACAGCATGTGGCCGATCACAATGCCGATCAGCGTGAGCGGAACCGGCGTCAGGATCACCAGCGGCAACTTGAATGATCCGAACTGCCCGACCACCAGCACATAGATCGCCAGCAATGCGACCATGAACGCCCCGCCCATGTCGCGGAACGTGACCCAGGTGATTTCCCATTCGCCATCCCACAACAGGCTGGCATGGCTTTCATCATCGGGCTGTCCGTGCAGCAGGATCACCGGTTTGGTGAGGCCGTGGCCGGCCCAGTCATAGGCATCGACAGCCTGATCGACGGCCAGCATTCCGTAGATCGGTGCCTCATAGCGCCCGGCGAGGTCAGCCATGACCATTGTCGCGCCGCGGCCATCGCGCCGGAACATCGCCTGACCACCCTGTTCGCGATGCACATCGACCAGCGCCCCCAGGTTCAGCAACTGCCCACCGGGCGCCATCGCCACCGGCGTTGCGGCGAGCTCGCCGCTCCACTGCCGTTGGTTCTGGTCCAGGCCCATGACGATCGGCAAGGGGTCGCGATCCGCGCCGCGCGGTGCGTAGCCCAGCGTCTGCGTGCCCATCAGCGCGCCGATGCTGTCCAGCACTTGACGCTCGCTCACGCCATATTGGTCAAGCTTGCTACGGTCGGGCACCAATCGCAGCGTGGGCAAGGCATGGCCGAACGAATTGTCGGTATCGACAATGAACGGGACCGATTTGAAAATCTGTTCCACCGCGAGCGCGGTTTTTTGCCGCGTCGCCTCATCGGGGCCATAGATTTCGGCCAGTAGCGTTGCCAGAACTGGCGGCCCCGGCGGGGTTTCCACCACCTTGATCACACCACCCGCAGGCAAGACGATCGCTTTGAGCCGCTCGCGCAAATCCACCGCGATCGCATGGCTCGACCGGCTACGGTCGCCCATGGGTTTCAGGCTGACCATGGCATCGCCCAGATTGGGCGCGGCACGCAGGAAATAGTGACGCACAAGCCCGTTGAAATTGAATGGCGCGGCCGTCCCGGCGTACGCTTCCATCGCGGTGACTTCGGGCATCTGCCGCGCCACTGCCGAGGCCGCTTCGAGCACGCGCGAAGTGCCCTCCAGACTGGTGCCGACCGGCATGTCGACGACCAGTTGCACTTCGCTCTTGTTGTCGAACGGCAGCAGTTTGACCACGACCGCTTTGAAATAGAACATGCTGCACGCGACCAGTGTCGCAATGCCCACGCCGATCAGAAAGCCCCGTGCGCTGGCGCGTGTGGCGATCACGCGTGACGCATAGCGGACATAGATCGCCCCCAATCGTCCGCCACCAGCCACGTCATGGTCGTGCCCGGTCAGTGTTTTGCGGGCAAAGCGGACCATCAGCCAGGGCGCGATGATCACCGCGACAAAAAAGCTGAACACCATTGCGGCCGACGCATTGATCGGGATGGGCGCCATATAGGGGCCCATGAGCCCCGACACGAACAGCATCGGCAACAGCGCGGCGACCACTGTCAGCGTGGCAATGATCGTGGGGTTGCCGACTTCGGCCACGGCCTCGATCGCGGCCTGCTGGCGGCTGCGGCCATCCTTCATCGCCCAGTGGCGGGCAATGTTCTCGATCATTACGATCGCATCATCGACGAGGATGCCGATCGAGAAAATCAGCGCGAACAGGCTGACCCGGTTGATCGAGAACCCCATGCTGCGCGAGGCAAACATCGTCAGCATGATCGTCGTTGGAATAACGATCGCGGTCACCGCCGCTTCGCGCCAGCCGATCGCAAAACCGATCAGGATGACAATCGACACCGTGGCGAGCGCCAGGTGAAAGATCAGCTCGTTGGCTTTGTCATCGGCCGACTGACCATAATCGCGGGTTACGGTAACGGCCACGCCCGCCGGGACCAGCGATCCCTTCAGCGCCTCGACCCGCGCGATGACCGCCTGGCTGACATTGACCGCGTTGGCGCCATTGCGCTTGGCCACGGCGATCGACACCGCAGGCGCCGAGGTCCAGCCGGCTTGCGCATCCTTTGCCCAGCGCCAGCTTCGCGCCTGATCCTGCGTTGCGCCCTGCACCACTTGCGCGACATCGCCCAATTGCACTGGCGCGCCGCTGGCGGACCGCACGGTCAGCGCGCGCACTTCGTCGGCGCTGGCCAGCGAGCGCCCGGCCGTAACCGCCATGGCGGCGCCACCTTCGCGCACCGTACCGCCCGGAAAGCTCCGCCCTGCCTGGCCAATCGCGTCCATGATCGCGGACAGCGGTACGCGCTGCGCCGCAAGGCGAGCAGGATCGGGGATCACGCGGATGGCGTCCTGCTGGCCGCCGGTGATGAAGGTTATGCCGACATCATCGACTTTGGCGACTTCACTGCGCAGCTTGGTCGCCAGATCGTAAAGCGTGCGGTCATCCCATTGCCCGACCGCGCCCGGCTTGGGTGTCAGTGTCAGGACCACAATCGGCACATCGGATATGCCGCGGGTGGTGATCTGTGGCGGGGCGATGCCGACAGGAATCTTGTCAGCGTTGGCCCTGATCTTCTCGTCGATGCGGGTGGCAGCAGCTTCGGGATTGGACCCGACGACAAACCGCGCGGTCACCAGCACGCCATTGTCTTGCGCCTGGGTATAGACATGCTCGACGCCATCGACCGATTTGACGATCGTCTCGAGCGGCTTCGCGGCCAGTTCGATGGCATCGGGCGCCGACAGGCCGGGTGTGGCCACGCGGATATCGACCATCGGCACGCTGATCTGCGGCTCTTCCTCGCGCGGGATGGTGATCGTGGCGATCAGCCCGACCATGATCGCCGCCAGCAAAAACAGCGGTGTCAGCGGAGACGCTATGGTGGCGCGGGTCAGGCGGCCGGAAATGCCCAAATTCATTGCGAGTTTCATTGCCCGCCACCTGCCAGCACATCGCCGACATTCACGCCGGACAGGATTTCGACATTGCCGCCATCGGCCGGCGCGGTCTGCACCGGCACGCGCATTGCGCTGCCGTCACGCGCAACCACGGCCACGCTGTCGAGGCCGAACTGCGTGCTCACAAATGCTTTCGGCACGACCATGACATGGCGGGACCCTGCCGCCACGCGCGCGGACAGACGCCGCCCGATCAGCCGCGAATCCAGCCCCGAAATGGCAACATCGGCCGAAACCTGTCCTGCCTGCACGGCCGGATAGACCCGCGTCACCGTGCCCTGATCGGCCATCCCGTCAACTTGTACTTTGGCACCGGGCAGCACTTTTGCGGCGAGCCCTTCGGGCAGTTCGAGCCGCAGCACGACCGGGCCCGAAGTCACCACCGCGATCACCGTTCCCGGCATGACCGGCGAACCGGCGGGCACATCGGCGCGCAGCACCCGCCCTGCAGACGGGGCCACAACGGCGCCTTGCCCGGCCATCGCGTTGACCGAGGCCTGCTGCGCGCGCGCGGCCTGCACTTGCGCACCGGCAGCATTCGCAGCAGCCTCGACCTGGTCGAGCCGCGCTTTGGCATAGACGCCGTTCTCGTAAAGAAAGCGCACCCGCTTCAGTTCTGCCTGCGCCGCCCCGGCTTGTGCCCCTGCGGCAGCGGCCTGCGCGCCATAGGCGCCCGCCTGATAGCCCAACTGGCTGTCGGTGATCCGCCCGATCGTCTGGCCCTGGCGGACGCTGTCGCCCGCGCGTACCGACAGACTGGCAAGAAGGCCAGGTATGCGGGCAATCACTTGCGCCTGATCCCGAGTCGAAACTTCGGCAGGAACAGATTGCCAGTCGGGCGCATCGCGCAGCACCACGGTCAGGCGCGGGCCTGCTGCTGCTTTGGCCGGGGCCTCGGGCGCCTTTGCGCCGCCGCACGCGGACAGCCCCGCAGAGACTCCCCCCGCCAGCAGCATTGCCAGAACCAAGCCCTTGCGCATCACGTCTCTCCTGCCGCCAGTTGTCTTGATTTTAGCGTTCGATCGGCAGGCCGGCCGATTTCCATGCGCCAAACCCGCCCGCCAGATGCGTGTTGACCGCAGATTTCGCGGCACGGCATGAGTCGAGCGCCTGACCTGACCGTTTGCCGCCAAGGCAATTGAGAATAACGGTCTTGCCCTTGGCAACGGGCAACTTGTCGGCCTGAAATGTCGACAGCGGCATGTTGATCGCACCCGGGATGTGCCCGGCGGCAAACTCATCGCTTTCGCGCACATCGACCACCAGTGCCTGGTTGGCCTTGATCATCATGTTCAGCGCCGCTGCATCGATTTCTCGGTGCTTCACCGATCTCAAAAATCCAAAGACCATCGCTCGTCTCCTCTTGTGGGCAGAGTCTGCCGACACTCAAAATTATCACTTGCTTATATGCGTTATGAATTATATTCGTCAAGTGCGATTCAGGAACGCCGCGCCGATCTATCGTGACCGCGCCGAAGGAAAAATTGAGGGAGAGTATTCGATGTCATTGCCCCGGATCATCGTCCTAGGCGCCGGCCTTGGCGGAACGATCGCCGCCTATGAAATCCGCGAAGCCACCAAGGGCCGCGCCGAGGTCATGGTGGTGTCGGATACCGACGATTACTGGTTTGTTCCCTCAAACCCCTGGGTGGCCGTGCGCTGGCGCGAACCCGATGCGATCCGCGTCCATCTGCCCCCGGTCATGAAAAAACGCGGCATCGGCTTTATCAATGTGGGCTGCACACGGGTTCACCCGACAGAAAATCGCCTCGACCTGGGTGATGGCAGCATGATGATGTATGATTATCTGGTCATCGCCACCGGCCCCGAGCTAGCCTTTGACGAGGTCAAGGGGCTTGGGCCAGACGGTCATACCGTTTCGGTTTGCCGCACCGATCACGCCAGTCACGCCGCCGATGATTTCGATGCCTTCTGCGCCAATCCCGGCCCGATCGTGGTTGGCGCGGCGCAGGGCGCATCGTGTTTTGGCCCGGCTTATGAATTTGCGCTGATACTCGACACCGAACTGCGCAAGCGGAAAATCCGCGATCAGGTGCCGATGACTTTTGTGACGTCCGAACCCTACATCGGCCACCTCGGGCTTGATGGTGTGGGCGATACCAAGGGCCTTCTCGAAAGCGAAATGCGCAATCGCCACATCAAATGGGTGACCAACGCGCGTATCACTGGCGTCGATGATGGCATGATGCATGTCGAGGAAGTGGCCGAAGATGGCACTGTCAAAAAGGCGCACGACCTGCCGTTCGGCTATTCGATGATCCTGCCGGCGTTTCGTGGCGTAAAGGCGGTCTTCGGCATCGAGGGCCTGACCAACCCGCGCGGGTTCATTCTGGCCGACAAGCACCAGCGCAATCCCAATTTCAAAAATATCTATTCGCTGGGCGTTTGCGTCGCGATCCCGCCGATCGGGCCGACGCCTGTGCCGGTCGGCGTTCCCAAGACGGGCTTCATGATCGAATCGATGGTCACCGCGGTTGCGCACAACCTCGCCTCGGAACTGGATGGCAAAGACCCGTGCGAAATCCCTAGCTGGAATGCCGTGTGCCTTGCCGATTTCGGCGATGGCGGCGTGGCCTTTGTGGCACAGCCGCAGATCCCACCGCGCAACGTCAACTGGGCGAGCCAGGGCAAATGGGTCCATCTCGCCAAAGTCGGCTTTGAAAAATACTTCATCCACAAAGTGCGGTCGGGCACCAGCGAACCGCTCTATGAAAAGCTGGCGCTGCAAGTGCTGGGCATCAACAAATTGAAACAGACCACCAAGGGAGCCGCGTGATGACACTTGATGCCGCTGTGATGCGTTTTGCCGGGGTCGTGGTTTTGGCCAGCGCGCTGGCCGCCCACTTCATCAACCCCGCCTGGATCTGGCTGACGCTGTTTGCCGGCGCCAACATGTTCCAGGCCAGCTTCACCCGCTTTTGCCCGGCAGCCATTGTCTTCAAGATGATGGGCATCAGGCCCGGCAACACCTTCAGGTAAGGATACCCGTGATGCGCCGCAGGTGCCGTGCCGGACTTTGGACGCTTGCGCGCCGGTCCTTCGTATTGCTGCCGATCTTGTTGTTGGCACCTGCCGCCAGTGCGCAGGATCTGGCCTCTGCCATCGCCGACGCGCTGGCTCATGCGCCTGCCATCGTCGAGGCAAACGCGGACGAGGCGATGGCCGGTGCCAAACTCGATGCCGCGCGGGCCGAAGGGCATCCGCTGGTATCGGTGCAAGGCCAGGTCGGCGCAGGCCGCATCAACAATGGCGGTTTCTTTGGCTTTACCGCGCAAAATGTCACGCCGCTGGCGGTGCAGGCAGGGGCAGAGATGCCGCTCTATGCCGGGGGCCGGGTGGCCGCCGCAATCGACCAGGCGCACGGCGGGGTGGACATGGCCAGACTGGGACTTGCCGATGCGCGCGCGCGGACCGTGGTTTCGGCGGTTGCCGCCTATGCCGAAGTGCTGACGGCGCGCCGGATCGAAGACCGGTTTCACCAGTTGGTCACCGAACTGACCGAAGTCGAACGCCAGACGGGCTTACGCTTCAAGGTCGGCGAAATTCCTGCTTCCGAACTGGCGACCGCCACTGCGCGCCGGGCCGAAGCTGATGGAGGCCTGGCGGGTGCCGAAGGCCGCCGGATCAGCGCCGAAGCACAATTTCGCCGTCTGACCGGGCACGATGCCGGGGCGCTTGCGCCGCTGCCGGCTTTGCCGACAACCCCGCCGACACTTGATGAAGCCGTTGACAGTGCGCGTCAGGCGAATCCGGCGCTGGCACAAGCTGAAAAGGGCATCGATATCGCCCGCGCCGGCGTGCGAGCGGCCAAGGCCGAAAGCATGCCGACCATCGGTGCCTATGCCGAAGCGACCCGCACCCGCGACCAGTTCTTTCCCGGATATCAGGCGGATGCATTTGCGGTCGGCATTCGAGGTCGCTGGACGATTTGGGCGGGCGGGCGCACGCAAGCCAAGATCCACGAGGCCGACGCCGCGCTTGATGGCAGTGAAGCGCGGGAGCGCGATGCGCGCGACCAGGTCGACAGTGCGGTGATCACCGCATGGTCGGGTCTGGTAACAACCGGGCGCATGGTGACCGCCAGTGCCGCGCGGGTCACCGCCGCTGACGAAGCCTTGCGCTCGACACGGTTGGAAGCGAAAGTGGGCGCCAAGCCCACGCTGGCAGTGCTCGATGCCGAGCGCGAGGCGCTGGCGGCGCAAGCCGCGATGATCGAAGCGGAAGGCCAACGCATGATTGCCGCATGGCAACTCAATGCGCTGACCGGGGCCTTATCGAAATGACCGACGATGCCCTGGTCCGTGCGCAAGCTGTCATCACATCGGGTGCAAAGCCGATCGTGCAGAGCTTTTTCGACGAAGCTACTTTCACCGCCACGCATGTCGTGCACGATCCGGTCAGCCGCCAGGCCGCGATCATCGACCCGGTGCTCGATTTCGACCCTGCCTCGGGCCGCACGCGGACTGCTTCGGCAGAAGTCGTAGCCAACTATATCGAAGAACGCGATCTTGGCGTTGCCATGCTGATGGAAACGCATGCCCACGCCGATCACTTGTCAGCGGCGCCCTGGCTGCAAGCGCGGCTAGGCGGCAGGATCGTGATCGGCCGCGATATCGTCACGGTGCAGAAAACCTTCGGCGACCTGTTCAACGAGCCCGCCAGCTTTGCGCGGGATGGTTCGCAGTTCGACCTCCTGCTGGATGATGGTGACGATCTGGTGCTGGGCACAATCAAGGGAACCGCGTTGCATGTGCCGGGCCATACCCCTGCCTGCATGGCCTATGTCTTTGGCGATGCATTGTTTGTCGGTGATACCTTGTTCATGCCCGACTATGGCACGGCGCGAACCGACTTTCCCGGTGGAGATGCTGCCACGCTGTACCGGTCGATCCGGCGGCTGTTGCAACTGCCTGCTGCAACGCGGGTGTTCCTTTGTCACGACTACGGCGCGTCCGACCGCGCCGCCTTTGCCTGGGAAACCAGCATAGGGGATGAGCGGTTGCACAACATCCACGTTCACGACCGGATCGAGGAAGCGGAGTTTGTGGCCATGCGCCAGACCCGCGACGCGACGCTGACCATGCCACGGCTGATGCTGCCATCGGTGCAGGTCAACATGCGCGCCGGGCACCTGCCCGATGCCGAAGCAAACGGTGTCAGTTACCTAAAGCTGCCGGTAAATCTGCTCTGACGCTGCTCCACGCCCTGCTGTCGCTGGGAAGCGGAGGACTTGTCGGCTTTACGCTGGGTCTGGTGGGCGGCGGTGGCTCGGTCATGGCGGTGCCACTGATGGTCTATGTCGTCGGCGTCAAAGACCCGCATCTGGCCATCGGCACGAGCGCCTTTGCGGTCGCGGTCAACGCCATGGCTGGCCTCGCCAGCCATGCGCGTGCACGCAATGTCGTGTGGCGTTGCGGCATTGCCTTTGCCCTTGCTGGGGTCATCGGTGCACTTGCGGGATCAAGTCTGGGCAAAGCGATCGATGGTCAGCGGTTGCTGTTTCTGTTTGCCCTGCTGATGGTCGTGGTCGCCGCAGTCATGTTCCGCTCGCGCCGCGACGACGGCGTCGAAGGCGTCTCCTGCCATCGCGAAAACCTGCCGCGCGTCACCGGTTTTGGCTTTGCAACCGGATGTCTTTCGGGGTTTTTCGGCATTGGTGGCGGATTTCTCATCGTTCCGGCGCTCATCGCGGCCACCTCGATGCCGATCTATCAGGCTATCGGAACATCCTTGGTCGCAGTCAGCGCCTTTGGCCTGACCACGGCGGCAAATTATGCCGCGTCGAGGCTGGTTGACTGGTCATTGGCGGGGACATTCATCCTGGGTGGCTTGGGCGGAACGGTGCTGGGAACTGCGGCTTCACGCCGGCTGTCCGCACACAAAGGCCAACTCAACACGCTGTTCGCCGGCGGTATCGTGCTGGTGGCGATCTATATGCTTTACCGTAGCTGGGTGGCGTTGTCCGCTTAGCCTGGTCGCTGAAAGGACCCATCGCGATGAACAAAGACTGGCCCGAAATGGCAAAAGAACTGACCGGCGCGATCAAGCAGGTCCGCCTCGGCGCGCCGGAGGTGATGAAGGCCTTTTCCACGATGGCCGCTGCTGCCACTGGTCCAGGAGCGCTCGATACAAAGACCAAGGAACTGATCGCGCTTGCCATCGCGGTGGCCATTCGCTGCGATGGTTGCGTGGCATTCCACGCCAAAGCAGCACTCGAACAGGGTGCCACACGCGACGAGTTGATGGAAACCATGGGTATGGCGCTATACATGGGCGCCGGCCCCAGCCTGATGTATGCGGCCCAAGCAGTCGAAGCCTATGACCAGTTCGCCGCGCAAGCCGGGGCGGCATCGTGACGCGCACCGTCATGGGTGAATATAGACAAATCCCTGGCCCTGAAGGCGGGCGATTTCGGCAACGCCGCTTGGAACGACATCCTCTGGCTTGACCTCGTACAGATCCTCGATTTTGAGGCCCATGCCATTCAAGGTGTTGCGACAGATCAGGAATTTGACCCCCTTGGCGCGCAATGCATCGATCTGCGCGCGCAGATCGGTGTCTGTCTTGGCGAGCTGAAACATGGTCACGCCAGCAGCAAAGTTTACCACGCGGATTTCCACTTTGCCATCCGTTGCCGCGATGTGTGCAGCGATGTTATGCAATATACGCCCGAAATAGGCGTGATTGTCCGGCAAGCCGCCGTCGTTCTGATAAACGACCCGCTGGAACACGTAATACGGCGCTGATGGGGCCGCACTGGTTGGCGCCTCAGCAAGGCAGGGCCCGGCAAGCATCACAAGCACCCCGGCCATCGACAGGTAAGCCATGGCACGCAGCCTGCGGAACTGATTGACCATCATCGATAACGACCTTTCGCCAGAGGATCCCTTGGACAGCACAAACCCTCGCAGGTCCCGGCCGGACCGGCGGGGGCTTTGCGACTGACGCATGCCACGTGGTGATGGTTCGATCAAACCGCCGGATCGTCGTCGATCGGCGAATTGAATTCGTGCCACAATCCGTTGATCACGCCAAATGCCACGGCCAGACCAAGCCCGAGGATCCAGGAAAAATACCACATCGGTGTGTATCCTTATCAATAGAAGTCGAGGCTGGTGCGCACGTCGGCGAGCGTGATCCGGCCCGCGAGCACTTTCATCACCCAGGCGGTGTACAGCAGCACTATCGGCAGAAACACGACCGTCACGATCAGCATGATGAACAGCGTCAGATGGCTCGACGAAGCATTCCACACCGTCAGGCTGGACCGCGGATCGATCGAACTTGGCAGGATGAACGGGAACATCGACAGACCCACGGTTGCGATCGTGCCGACGATTGCCAATGCCGAGCCGGCAAAGTTCAGCAGCCCCTTGCGCAGGCTGATCCCGACCAATGCCACGATCGGTCCGATCAGCCCGAGCGCTGGCGCGATCAGCATCCAGGGATGCAACGCATAATTGCCGAGCCACCCGCCAGACAAAGGCGCAGAGCCCGACATCAAGGGATTGGATGGCCCCGAAGCATCCACCGCACCCACCAGGTGCATGCCCATGCCGCCTTTTGCCACCATCAGTCCGCCAAGCGCGAACAGGACAATCGAGACAATCCCGGCGCCAAGAGCAATCCGCCGGGTGCGCGCGAGCACGGGGCCTTCCTCGATTTTCACCGCCAGCCAGCCCGCGCCATGCAACGCGAGCATGGCCACCGACAAAACGCCGGTCAGCAGGGTAAAGGGTGTGAACAGACCCAGCAGCGACCCTTCGTAAGTCATGCGCAAATCACTGTCGAAGCGGAACGGCGCGCCCGCCAGCGCATTGCCCACTGCCACGCCGAACACCAGCGCCGGCACCAGTCCGCTGACGAAAATCGCCCAATCCCACCGCGCGCGCCAGGCCGGATTGGCATCCTTTGACCGGTATTTGTATCCCACCGGTCGCAGGATCAGCGCGGCCAGCACCAGAAACATGGCGAGGTAAAATCCCGAAAAGCTGACCGCATAGACGAACGGCCAAGCGGCAAAGATCGCCCCGCCGCCCAGGATGAACCACACCTGGTGGCCTTCCCAGTGCGGCGCGACCGCGTTGATGGTCAGGCGGCGTTCCTCGTCATTGCGGGCGACGAACGGCAATAGAGTGGCTACCCCCAGATCATAGCCATCGGTCAGCGCGAAGCCGATCAGCAGCACGCCCAGCAGAAGCCACCAGATCAGGCGCAAGGTTTCATAGTCGAGCGGGATATGCATGTGTCTGCTCCCTTATTCGGCAGGCATCGGGACGAACCCGGTGAAGGACCCGGCCGGCGCAACCGGATAATGCGGCTCGATCGGCCCTTTGCGGATCGACGCGATCATCAGGCGGATCTCGATCACCGCCAGCGTGCCATAAAGCGCGGTAAAGCCAATGATCGTCGTCCAGATCTGCGGGATCGTCAGCGAGGACGCGCCGAGGAACGTGGGCAGCACGCCATCCACCGACCATGGTTGCCGCCCGATTTCCGCCAGCACCCAGCCACCTTCGATCGCCAGCCATGGCAGCGGGATCATCAGCACCGCCAGCCTGAGGAACCACGGCTTGGAAAACTGGCAGGACGAGGCGCACCAGAAGGCCATGCCGAAATAGGCGATGAATCCAAAGCCCAGCCCGGCCATGCCGCGAAACAGCCAGAACATCACCGGCACGTTGGGTATCGTATCGCGCGCGGCCTGAAGGATCTGCGTATCACTGGCCTGACGCGGATCGGACACATAGCGCTTGGTCAGCAAGGCAAAGCCAACGTCGCGCTTGTGCGCTTCGAAGACAGCGCGCGCGGCCACATCGTTCTGGTTCACTTTCAGCTTCTGGATCGCGTCATACCCGATGATGCCGCTGTGAATACGCTGATCGGCCTGCAACAGCAGGTCATTGATCCCGGTCACCTGACCGGTCAGGCTGTGCGTGCCGATCACGCCCAGGACATAGGGCACCTTGATCGCATAGAGCGTCTGCTGCGTGGCAAGATCGGGCAGTCCGACCAGAGTCAGACCGGCCGGCGCGGGCTCTGTCTTCCACATCGCCTCGATCGCGGCCATTTTCATCTTCTGGTTGTCGGAAATGGTATAGCCGCTTTCATCGCCGAGCACGACCACCGACAGCGCGGAGGCCAGGCCGAACGCGGCGGCCACCATCATCGAACGGCGCGCCACATTGGTCCATTTGCCCTGCAACAGATAGATCGCCGAAACGCCCATGACGAACGTTGCCGCGCAGACGTAGCCGGCGCTGACGGTGTGCACGAATTTGGCCTGCGCCACGGGGTTGAACAGCACGGCATAAAAGTCAGTCACTTCCATGCGCATGGTCTGCGGATTGAACGTGGCGCCGACAGGATTTTGCATCCAGCCATTGGCGATCAGGATCCACAATGCCGACAGGTTGGACCCCAGCGCGACCAGGAATGTGACGAACAGGTGCTGGACCCGGCTGAGCCGGTCCCAACCAAAGAACATCAGACCGACAAATGTGGCTTCCAGAAAGAACGCCATCAGCCCTTCGATCGCCAGTGGCGCGCCGAAAATATCGCCGACATAGTGGGCGTAATAGGCCCAGTTGGTGCCGAATTCGAATTCCATGGTAAGGCCGGTGGCGACGCCGAGGACAAAGTTGATCCCGAACAGCTTGCCCCAAAAGCGGGTGATCACGCGCCAGATCGGCCGCTTGGTGATCACATAGATGCTCTCCATAATGACCAGCATGAATGACAGGCCAAGAGTGAGAGGCACGAACAGAAAGTGGTACATGGCCGTCAGCGCAAACTGCAGCCGGGAAAGTTCAACTACCGCCATATCCATCGGACATGCTCCTATGGGTGCGCACGCCAAACGGGCGCGGACCGGTCAATCGGCGGTGGGGCCACAGGAGACTCACTTGCCAATCGCACTTTCATTAAATATGATACTTTCATAATATGGTCAAGCCAGCTCCCCAAGCAATCGCCCGTATCCGGCCAAACCCTTCAGCAGTCATCTGGTGGTTGACCGACAGTCTTGGCGCGATCCCGATCGCCGCAGCGATTGCGCTGGCTGTCGATGCCCGGACGGGTGCACGAACAGGTATGCTTTGGGCGAGCCTGCTCTTCATGGTTGGCGGTTGCTTGCGCGCAATGGCTGTTTTCCGGGCGAATATCGTCGGGCAAAGCGCGGCCATCGCAGCAACGACCCGCCTGCGGGCACTGGTGCATCCGGCTCTTCTGCCCACCCGGATGCTGCGCGGCAGTCTCGTCGGAGAGGACATGCACCTCGCCGTGGACTCGATCATTGCGACCGAAGGTCAGGTTGCACGCTTTTTGCCCTTGCGTGCAGCCAGCGGCTTGTCGCCATTGCTGATTGCCCTCGCCGTCGCAGCGGCCAGCTGGATCGCCAGTCTGATCATGGTGGCGACTCTGGTGCCCTTTGTTCTTGCGCTGGTGCTCGCCGGCAGCGCTGCCGCGCGCCGCGCCGAAAGTCAGCATGTCGCATTGAACCGGTTGGCCGGGTTGTTTGTCGATCGCCTGCGCAACTTGCCGGCAATTCTCGGCTTTGCGGCTGAAGACCGGGTCGCCCGCCATCTTGGCGAGGCGGCCCGACAAGTTGCCAGGCGAACGATGGATGTTCTGGGCATAGCCTTTGCTTCCAGTGCCATTCTGGAATTCTTTGCCGCGCTTTCGGTCGCGCTGGTCGCGGTCTATTGCGGGTTTTCCCTGCTCGGATTGCTGCCATTTCCGGCCCCGGAGCATTTGACCGGGCTGCGTGCCTTTTTCACATTGGCGATGGCGCCGGAGTTTTACTTGGCGATGCGCCGCCTGGCCGCAGCCTATCACGACAAACAGCAGGGCGAAGCGGCGATGGCAGCGCTCAACGCTGAAATGGCCAAGATACCGGTCGCCGTCGAACCGATTGCAGTTCCTTTGCAAATAGCGGGCAAGGGTGTCGCGTTTGCCCACGTCGGGGGCGAGACGATAGGTCCGCTCGATTGGCGTTGGTCAAGTCCGGGGCTGCACGCGATCGCCGGCCCGACCGGAACCGGAAAGAGCACGCTCCTGCTTGGCCTGATCGGCCAGGTACCGCTTGTGGCGGGCAAGATCGTAGTCGACGGGGCTGTGTTTGCACCGGCTGCGCTCAATGCGGCGATCGGTTGGGCCGGGCAGCAGGTGGCGTTGCTGCCTGGCAGCCTGCGCACCAATCTGTCGATGGGCCAGGCCGACGATGCGGCGATGGCAGACTGCCTGCACAGTCTGGGTCTTGGCCCCATGCTCGTCCAGCGCGGCGGGCTTGGCACGACGCTCGATCATCGCGGTTCCGGCCTGTCGGGCGGCGAGCGTCGGCGGATCGGGCTTGCGCGCGCCATGCTGTCGGGTCGGCCGATCCTGCTGCTGGACGAGCCGACAGCCGATCTGGACGAGGCGACGGCCGCGACGATCCGCAGCGTTCTTGGCCGATTGGCGACCGACCATCTGGTGATCGTCGCCACGCATGACGCCGAACTGGTGGCCATGGCCGAGACAGTGCTGAGGATCGCGTGATGTTGGCACTCGTGCAACAGGCCTTGGCCGGCCAATGGCGGATCATGTGGGCAGGCATCACCTGCGCGGTGCTGGCCGCGCTGTCGGCAGTGGGCCTGCTGGCGGTCTCGGGCCAGTTTCTGGCAGGCGCTACCATCGCCGGGGTTTCGGGCATCGCGGCGGTGCAGGCGTTCAACTATCTGTTGCCCAGCGCCGCGATCCGGGCCGCTGCGATCACGCGCACCGGCACACGCTATGGCGAGCGCATGTTCGGTCACCGCGCCGCGCTGTTTGCGCTGGCCGAAGTGCGCACCGGCCTGTTCCGCGCCGTGGTGGCAAGCGCGCTTGCCGGGTGGATCCCCGGACGTCCCGGGGAATTGGCGTCACGGCTGGGCAAAGATGTCGATGCGCTTGAAGATTCGGTCATTCGGCGGATGTCGCGTCCCGGTGCCTGGGCATTCGGCGTTGCCGGTCTTATCGGTGCGCTGGCGATGGGCTGGACCGCCACAGCCATCTATCTGGTGGCATTGCCAGTCATGCGCCTGACGGCAAAAACCATGGCGTTGCGCCGCTTGCCTGCGCTGCAAGCCGAACTGGCAACCGCCTACACCGCGCTTCAGTCCGACTATGCCGATATGGCCGGGCCGTCTGCAGACATCATGATCTATGGTCTGGCTCCGCCGCTGGCGAAGGCACTCAACGCGCCAGCGACCGCCCATGCCAAAGCGCGTTTGGGGCTGGTTCGTGCCGAGGGAGCTATCCAGGCCGTTCAGACTATCCTCGCCACGGTTGCGATTGCCGCGATGGCATGGGTAGCACGTGGCCCTGCGCCAAGTTTCGCATTTGGCCTGCTGGCAGGTCTCGCCGCTTTCGAAGGCTGGGCGGGACTGGCGGCGTCGGATATGCGCGCGCACGAGATCGATCAGGCCGTGGAGCGCCTCAGCACGCTTGAGCCTGCCACAGCCAAAGTCGACGCCAGTGCGACAATGCCTGCTTCGCCCGAGCTCAATGTATGCGGTGTGGCGTGCTTACCTGGCAGCCGGGTGCTGATTGCCGGTCCTTCGGGTTCAGGCAAAACAAGGCTTGTCGAAACGCTTCTGGGGCTGAGAGGCGATGCGCCACAGGCGCTGCTGGTGGCGGGGCAATCACCTGCAACATGGGGCTTGACCGGTCTGCGCGAAATCTTCGCGCTGTGCGCTCAGGATTCGCCGATGATTGCCGGAAGTGTGGCCGACAATCTGGGACTGGCCCGGCCGGGTCTGACCACCGAAGCTATGTGGGAGGCACTGACGGTTGCGTGCGCCGCCGACATGGTCCGCGCGCTGCCCGATGGCCTTAATCAGTGGCTGGGGAGCGATGGTGCACGTCTGTCAGGCGGTCAGCGGCGGCGCCTTGCCATTGCCCGCGCGCTGCTGGCCGGGCGCCCCTGGCTGGTGCTGGACGAACCAAGCGAAGGGCTGGACGCTGCGACGGAACGCGCGTTGATCAATCAACTGGACGAATGGCTGCGCAAGACCGGAACGGGCTTGCTGCTGGTCAGCCATCGTCCGGCGATGGCCGCTCTTGCCGACCAGATCGTGCCGATCTAGGCCCGCGGTTCAACCCGAGCGAACATGGCTGCGCTGACCCCCCGGCTGATTGGCGTCACCACAGGCGAACGGCTGGCGACAGAATGAGCGGGGCCAATTATCTCCGACAGGCTGGCTATGACGTGACCCAATCTGCCATCTGCCAATCTGTAAAAGACCTGTTTGGCCTCGCGGCGTGTCTGCACCAGACCGGCTTTGCGCAATAATGCCAGTTGCTGGCTGATCAACACGGGCCCCTGTCCGGTATCGGCCACAAGCTCGCCAACGCCTCGTTCGCCGCGCGCGAGAATCGCCAGCAATTGAAGCCGCATCGGGTGCCCGATGAGACGCAATTCCTCGACCAGTCGCGCGATATCCACCGGAGTTTGACCAGCCCGTTTCATGGCGTTGGCGCCTTCCGGTAAAACCAGCCCGTCGGCCCGTTGGCCGCCAAAACCGCCTCTGCTGTAAATTCCGGTGGTGATAGCAGTGCATCGCCTGGCTGCCATTCTGCGGGCGACATCACGGCCCCTGACTGGGTTTGTTGAAGCGCGGCCAGGGTCCGCAGCATTTCCTCAACTGACCGTCCAACGCTTACCGGATAGAACATGCTGGCCATCAGCACGCCGTCTGGATTGATGAAATAGACGGCGCGGACGGACGCGGCATGGTGCACGTCCGCAGGCACCATACCAAACGCGCGGGCGATCTCGAGCGTGGGGTCTTCGACAACCGGAAACGGTACGCGGACACCCAGTTCGTCGTGAATTGCGCGGATCCAGGCCAGATGCGAGAAAAGGCTGTCGATCGAATGACCCAGCAGGCTGCATCCTAGCGCTTCAAACCGGTCCGCAGCCGCTGCGATGGCCATGAATTCGCTGGTGCATACGGGCGTGAAATCGGCCGGATGCGAGAAAAATACGAGCCAGCGTCCGCGAAATTCCGACAAGCGCACCATGCCTTGCGTGGTGCGCGCTGTGAAATCGGGCACGGCATCGCCAATGCGCAAGGGTACGTCAGGCGTTGACCCGATGGTTGACGCTGCGCTGCCGGATTGCATCGATCAGGTGTCCTTTAGAAGGCAAAACATCGCGTCATCATATTACCAAATAGTGATTATGACAAATTGATAGTGATAAAATCCGCACACCCGTCTGGATAACCCGGGCGTATGTTGCGTGGCACAGTTCGCCAGTGGCCAACCCTGTTCGTGCCGATCGAAGGCGTTATCGCCTGGTGGGCTGGGCAGCGCCCCATTCGCACCAACCGAGCACGCTGGGCGTTTTGGGCAGGTACATGGTCTCGAGATGATTAATGACGAAGCCGGCAGCTTCGATCGATGCGGAAACTGGCCTCGTTAAGTGGCAGCCCCCCGCAAGAGGCAGCCACAGCGGCTCCAGTCGCATCTGCCAACGTTGAGTCCGAACATCCGGCGAAAGCCCGTGCTCGGAAAACAGCAAAGTCCCGCCGGGCTTGAGAACCCGGCGCGCTTCACCGAGCGCGGCCTGTGGCGATCGGACAGAGCAAAGCGTAAAGGTGCACGTGATCGTGTCAAAGGTCGCATCATCGAACGGCAAGCTCTCTGCTTCGCCTGCCAGAATAGTGACGTTCAGCCCATCCGGGCGCGGCGCACCATGCGCGAGCTTGCGCAGTTCTGCCGAGGGATCGACGCCGGTGACGCTCTCGACCTTGGCAGGATCATAAAAGGCAAGGTTCAGGCCACCCCCAATGCCGAGTTCAAGCACGCGACCCGTCGCCTGGGGCACAATCTTTGCCCGCTGTCGTCTAATCGGCCGAGACCCGCAGGCGCAACCAATTACATGCGGCAGGATATGCCGTTCATAAAATGACCCGACCACGATATTCCCTTCTAAAATATCCAAGGAAGCCAGTTAGCGCGGCAATCGCTAAGAGCACAACGTGTCTGTCCATCGGGAAGCATATTCGGACTGGCAAAATCTGGATCGGCTCTGATCAGGACCTGCGATGCTACACTTATACGAATGATATCATTTACTTGGGATATACCAAGGCAAAGCACCATTTGGACGCTGATTTATCAATGCCAACATGGCGCGTGCTGACGTGCTATCCAGTAGATTCACTCAAACAGGAATGCGCATCATGTCACACGTCCTCCAACGCATTTTGCTCGCAACCAGCCTGGCGTTCATCGCCATGCCCGCATCTGCCGAACCGACGCATCTGATGATCCGCGCCTTGAGCGAGGACGCCAAATTCATTGGCGATCATTCTGGCGGCGTCGAAGTCACCGTGCGTGACGCAACGACCCATCAGGTGTTGAGCAAGGGCATAATCCAAGGCGGGACCGGGGACACCGATCGCATCATGAAATCGCCCAAAGCGCGCGGCGCCACGCTGTCTGATGCCCAGACCGCCGGGTTTGACGCCGTGATCGACATTGCCCGGCCCACGCTGGTGGAAGTCGAGGCGCACGGCCCGATGGGACAACCGACTGCGGCAATCACAGTTCGTTCGGCTATGTGGGTAATACCAGGCCAAGCCGTGATTGGTGATGGATGGGTGCTGAAATTTGCAGGGCTGCTGATTACCCCAAACCTAACCCGCGCCGCTGATGGCATCGCAAGACTCGATGCAAAAGTTACGATGATGTGCGGTTGCCCAATCAGCCCGGGAGGCCTGTGGGACGAAGCCAATTACCGCATCGAAGCCGATGTTCTTGATCACGGCGCTGTCGTAAATCACGTGCGCCTGCACTATGCTGGGCAGCCAAGCCAGTTTACCGCAGACATGCCACACCAGACCGGGCGCGATCTAATCGTCAGGATTGTTGCTGTACAATCAAACGCCCTGAACACGGGTGTGGTGGAGCTTCCGATGCGCTGAGCCAAAAAAATGTGCGTGAGCCGCCACTGGTTTCCAGGCAGGTTATCCACCAACGGGGCTCTCGCCGTACTTACGCAGGACATCGTCGAACGCTTCGGCCATGAGGGTCTGCAGACTGATGCCTTGCTTGCGCGCACAAAGGTGCATGGCGAGCGACATCTCGGGTGAGAAGTAGGCTGAGATGGCCTTGCGGCCAATACGGCTTGGCGGAGGGCGTGATGGAATTGTTCGGTCCGGCTCGTGATGGATGGGTCTTGGCGGAACAGAGTTCTCTGGCAGACCTGATCGCACGGCGGCCGTTGGCTTGTCGGCGAGATTTGCAAATCGGCTCATTTGTTCACACCTCAACATGTTGGCTGATGGACATGTTCACATGTGCGCATGCCCACATGTGAAGGGCGACGATTTCTGCCGTCGCTTTGCCATCTGGCTCGAATTCCAAAACGGACGCTCCCGCGGCACTTGCATGGCGGTAGGCGGCACGGTCGGGCAGTAGGTGCGGACAGGCCTCAATTCCGAACCCACGCACCAGATCGATCGCGTCCTGATAGATCTTGGGCGCGTTCGGCGGGCCAGCGGTGAACACCACGAACGCCGGCTTGTCGAATAGCCGGATCAGCTTGACCGTCGTCCGGATCGCCGCAAGGTCAAACGCGCTCGGGCGACACGGGATGAGCACCAGGTCAGCCACTTCGACAGCACGGCTCGCCGCGCTGTCCGCATGGGGTGGCGTATCGACGACGATGAAAGTCGCGCCCTGTGCTATGGCCTGTTCGACCTTGTGCTGAATGCGAGGCGGCGCACTGTCGATCACTTCCGGCGCTCGGTCGTTTCGCCAGGAACCCCATTGGCTAGCGGTCGCCTGCGCATCGGTATCGATAATGAGGGTAATCTGACCAACTGCCTCGGCAGCAGCGGCGAGGTTCACCGCCAGCGTGGTTTTTCCTGAGCCGCCCTTCTGGCTCACAATCGCAATTGTTGACATGTTCAATCCTTCACATGTTCACGTGTGGTCATGCGCACGGGTGGGTCAGTGTGCACTGGCCTGATGCGGCGGAATGCTCACTGGTTGGGAGCTGGCCGCCCGCCTGGCACCACCGTCCCGTTTTTGGGGCCAGGAAGCTTCGGCCTCGACGCAGACACAACTGACAGCCGGGTCGAGGCGCTGAGCTACGGTCAGGATGTCTTTGCCGAAATTGGCCTCGACCCAGTTGCGCATGAAGTCCGAGCGGACAATCACCCGCAGCCTCGGCCCGCCGAACTGGTAAGCAGCCAGGCTGAGGTAGTTGGTCCAGTCCCCCTCGGAGACTGCTGCCTGCAAGGTTTGGCGAAGCTGCAATGATCGACCGGTTTCCAGCGACAGGGCCTTGACCGGTGAGTGATCCTGCAATGCTCGGGATTCCTGCCCGGCAGTTGGCAGGTTCGCACAGAAGAGCACACCAGCTTTCCCTGCCCGCATCACCGAGGAATGTAGCAAAGGGATACGCGCCGACCAAAGCGCGTCCCAGTTGGCCCGCCGATCCCCCCTGCCCAGCCAATGCTGATGGAAGGCTTCCGCTTCGGCCTCGTAGGCACCGTGTGGCCACTGCTCGGCAAGCTCCCAGGCCGTTGACGGCAGTTGGTCGATCGTGGGCGCCAACCAGTCGTCTGCAATCGGCTTGCGTGGCACGTCAGACCTCGGGGGGCTTTGGGGGGAGTCTATAAGGTTTGATTCTAGCTCTCTATAAGGGGTGACAAGGTGGTCACCCCCTCCCCCGTCCATTGGACACCCCGGGGGTGACGGTCTGTCACCGGGGGGTGACGGTCTGCCGCGGTTTGACTCGGCATTTCGGGAGGGGGGTGACTGTTGGTCACCCGGGTAGATGTAGCCGACCAGTTCGAAGCAATTGGCTTGCTGGCCCCCATCACGCCGCGATCGTGCGACGCGCCGGATCAAGCCCCTGCCACCATCGGCCTTCGGCGTCTCCAGCAGCCGCAAAGCGCGCTGTACAGAACGCTCCGATATCTCGACGACCGTGGCGATGTCATTGACCCTGCGAAATTCACAGATGCCGTCGGCGCGGGCCCAGTTGGCGAGTTCGATCAGCACGGCTTTGGCGTATGGGCAACCGCAGACCTGCAGCTTGGCCCATCCCATGGTTTCGACGCTCATCAGCGTGCTCCGCCAACAAAACCTCGACCACCCCGCGCAAGGCAAAATTCAGCCTTGCGCCACGCGACTTCCGCACCCAAGATGCGGGTATTCGGTCGGCTCGGAATTCGCTCAAAACGGTGCCGTTTTCGGCTCCCGAGCGGTTTACAGCCCTTCGGTAAGCTATTGATAAGTAAGGACGGGTGAGGATAGCGGTTTACACGAAAACCGTTGAAAATCAACGATCCACCAGGAATCATAATCCGCGTGTCGGGGGTTCGAGTCCCTCCTCCGCTACCAATTTTCCCAATTATCACATTTGGTTGGCCCTCATTTGGGGACTCAAAACCATTCACACGGTTTCTCGCACGGTTTTGGGCCGTGCGAGCACGGTGTGCGACGGTGCTTCACGGGTTGCGGAACGGTCGTGTCACACGACTGATCATCGTTGGGTTCAAATTTGCGTTTGCAGGGTTGTGCAGCGTGATAGCGCTGCGTTGTAGGTATCCACGCATGCCCAGCTTCCAATGGCGGCCACCGGAGTGTACGCTATTCGGCCAACTCGAGACTGCGCCCGTTGCTGCAACCGTAGGAGCCACCCGCCATGAGCCTTGATGATGTCATCATCCCGCCTGAATCGGCAGAGGAAGCCCAGCTAAGGAGGAACTTGCAGAGCAGGTGGTGGGAGAAGCTAGCTGCTCGACCTGCCGCGACCCTTCACAGACATATCACGCCGGGCAAGCTGCTGATGTTCGGTTCGGAGTCAGGCGAACAATGCCTGATCGCTCCGGGCATTTCGCTCGATTATGTCGTTTTTGCGGACAGCAGTGGTATTAGTCTGCACTGTGATCGTGTCCCACGGCGTGGTGTAGCTTATTGGGGCCACCACCGATTTCGGCGTCAGTTTGAGCCGATCATGCGCCGGGCACAGCCGATAGCATGACGATGGGATTGTCGCTGAGTGGCGCCATTGTTTCAAGCGTCATGTAGCGTGCGCGCTGGACGGCCCATTCGTCGGATTGCTCCATGAGGATGGCGCCGATCAGGCGGGTGATCGCGCCTTCGTTGGGGAAGATCCCGACCACTTCGGTGCGGCGTTTGATCTCGCCATTCAGGCGTTCGATGGGATTCGTGCTGTGCAACTTGGCCCGATGTTCCTTGGGGAACGTCATGTAGGCCAGTACGTCAGGTTCGGCATCATCCA